>NZ_JACNAS010000002.1:0-1517500 GCF_017350115.1 Pseudomonas sp. GW456-L13 | reverse complement strand
TGCTTCCAAGAAAAGCTTCTAAGCTTCAGGTAACCAGGAACCGTACCCCAAACCGACACAGGTGGTTGGGTAGAGAATACCAAGGCGCTTGAGAGAACTCGGGTGAAGGAACTAGGCAAAATGGCACCGTAACTTCGGGAGAAGGTGCGCCGGTGAGGGTGAAGGACTTGCTCCGTAAGCCCACGCCGGTCGAAGATACCAGGCCGCTGCGACTGTTTATTAAAAACACAGCACTCTGCAAACACGAAAGTGGACGTATAGGGTGTGACGCCTGCCCGGTGCCGGAAGGTTAATTGATGGGGTTAGCTAACGCGAAGCTCTTGATCGAAGCCCCGGTAAACGGCGGCCGTAACTATAACGGTCCTAAGGTAGCGAAATTCCTTGTCGGGTAAGTTCCGACCTGCACGAATGGCGTAACGATGGCGGCGCTGTCTCCACCCGAGACTCAGTGAAATTGAAATCGCTGTGAAGATGCAGTGTATCCGCGGCTAGACGGAAAGACCCCGTGAACCTTTACTATAGCTTTGCACTGGACTTTGAATTTGCTTGTGTAGGATAGGTGGGAGGCTTTGAAGCGTGGACGCCAGTTCGCGTGGAGCCATCCTTGAAATACCACCCTGGCAACTTTGAGGTTCTAACTCAGGTCCGTTATCCGGATCGAGGACAGTGTATGGTGGGTAGTTTGACTGGGGCGGTCTCCTCCTAAAGAGTAACGGAGGAGTACGAAGGTGCGCTCAGACCGGTCGGAAATCGGTCGTAGAGTATAAAGGCAAAAGCGCGCTTGACTGCGAGACAGACACGTCGAGCAGGTACGAAAGTAGGTCTTAGTGATCCGGTGGTTCTGTATGGAAGGGCCATCGCTCAACGGATAAAAGGTACTCCGGGGATAACAGGCTGATACCGCCCAAGAGTTCATATCGACGGCGGTGTTTGGCACCTCGATGTCGGCTCATCACATCCTGGGGCTGAAGCCGGTCCCAAGGGTATGGCTGTTCGCCATTTAAAGTGGTACGCGAGCTGGGTTTAGAACGTCGTGAGACAGTTCGGTCCCTATCTGCCGTGGACGTTTGAGATTTGAGAGGGGCTGCTCCTAGTACGAGAGGACCGGAGTGGACGAACCTCTGGTGTTCCGGTTGTCACGCCAGTGGCATTGCCGGGTAGCTATGTTCGGAAAAGATAACCGCTGAAAGCATCTAAGCGGGAAACTTGCCTCAAGATGAGATCTCACTGGGACCTTGAGTCCCCTGAAGGGCCGTCGAAGACTACGACGTTGATAGGTTGGGTGTGTAAGCGCTGTGAGGCGTTGAGCTAACCAATACTAATTGCCCGTGAGGCTTGACCATATAACACCCAAGCAATTTGCTTACTTCGAAAGAAGCATCAGATTGCGGTGTGTGAAGACGAAAGAACCGAAAGTTCGACGCTCACAAAACACCGATTTTTATCACATACCCAATTTGCTGAAGCGAGGCCAGCCGGCCACGACTCAGTACCCGAATTTCTTGACGACCATAGAGCGTTGGAACCACCTGATCCCATCCCGAACTCAGCAGTGAAACGATGCATCGCCGATGGTAGTGTGGGGTTTCCCCATGTGAGAGTAGGTCATCGTCAAGATTAAATTCCGAAACCCCTATCTGCGTATGCAGGTAGGGGTTTTGTTTTTGTCGTAGAAAAAGCACGATCAATCAAGCACAAATTGGCGCAGTTATTTTTGTCCCGGGACACTAGAATAGGTCCAACTTTTTCAGAGTCAGAGCGCTTATGCCGGATTCGGTTGACGCCAAAGAGCTGTCAGAAATACCACTGGAAAATCTGGTTGCCTGCCATGAGTGCGACTTGCTCATGCGTAAACCCGAACTCGCCCATGGCGAAAAAGCCATGTGCCCGCGCTGTGGCTACGAGCTTTATGCCAATCGGTACAACGTCGTACAGCGCAGTCTCGCCCTTGTCATAGCCGCTTTGTTGTTGTTTATTCCGGCGAACTTTTTACCCATCATGCAGCTCAATCTACTCGGGCAGTCTTCGCAAGACACTGTCTGGAGCGGCGTTGTTGCCCTTTTTGACACGGGTATGCAAAGCGTTTCAGTGATTGTATTCCTGTGCAGCATGGGGATCCCGCTGCTCAAGCTGCTGTGCCAACTGACCGTATTGTTGAGTATCCGTTTTGATGTCGGACGCAGCTACGGCTTGCTGCTCTATCGCATTTATCACCATATACGCGAATGGGGGATGCTCGAGGTTTACTTCATGGGCGTACTGGTGGCGATCGTAAAACTGGCAGATATGGCAGCCATCACCGTAGGCCTCGGCTTGGTGTGCTTCATTGGTTTGTTGCTGATTCAAGTCTGGCTGGAGGTCGTAATGTCTCCACACCAGATCTGGCAGGCGTTATCAGGAGAGGATGCCCATGCGGGCGATTGATGCGGGCATTCTGATTTGCAAGGAATGTCATGAATTGAACAGGCAGGAAGCTGATACCGATGAGCAAGTCTGTACGCGCTGCGGGGCGCTGGTACACGCCCGCAGCCCGAATAGCCTGGTGCGCACCTGGGCATTACTGATTACCGCCGCCATTCTTTACATACCGGCCAATTTGCTGCCGATCATGACCGTGAACTCCTTGGGCAAAGGTGCGCCGAGCACGATCATGGCAGGTGTGATCGAACTGATGCACTACGGAATGTTCCCCATTGCGGCCGTGGTGTTTATCGCCAGTATCGTGGTGCCCACGTTCAAGCTGGTGGGCATCGCTCTGCTGCTGTTTTCCGTGCAGCGCCGTCAGCCCCTTTCGGCTCGCCAGCGTATATGGATGTACCGTTTCATTGAATTCATCGGCCGCTGGTCGATGCTCGATATCTTTGTGATTGCCATCCTCGTGGCGGTCGTGAATTTTGGCCGGCTTGCCAGCATTGAAGCCAATCTTGGCGCCATCGCTTTCGCCACGGTGGTGATTCTGACGATGCTTGCCGCGGTAACTTTTGATCCCCGACTGATTTGGGATAACACGGAGTCGGACGACGACCATGACTGATTTGCCTGTAGCGAAAACCCGACCGGCTTCGAACTGGTCTGCCATTTGGGTGTTGCCCCTGATCGCCTTGATCATCGGCGGCTGGCTCGGCTGGCGTGCCTATAACGAGACCGGTATCGAGATTCAGGTGCGTTTTGAGAGCGGCGAGGGCATTCAGGCCAACAAGACCGAAGTTGTCTATAAAGGCATGTCGGTCGGTAAGGTCAAAAGTCTCAAGCTCGACGACGAAGGCAGTTCCAAAGGCGTGATCGCCAGCATCGAAATGAACAAGGACGTAGAGCCATACCTGCGAACCAGCACGCGTTTCTGGCTGGTCAAGCCGAGCGTGACGCTGGCAGGGATTACCGGTCTCGAGACGCTGGTTTCAGGTAACTATGTCGCCATCAGCCCGGGGGAAGGCGAGCCGGTCCGCAAGTTCAAGGCCCTGGCCCAGGAACCGCCGCTCTCCGATGCCCAGCCCGGTCTGCACTTGACTATCAAGGCCGACCGCCTGGGCTCGCTGAACCGTGGCAGTCCGGTGTTTTACAAACAGATCAAAGTGGGCCAGATCAAAAGCTATGTATTGTCCGAGGACCAGAACACTGTCGAGCTCAAGGTCTTCATTGAGCCGACTTACGCCAAACTGGTGCGCAAACACACACGTTTCTGGAATGCCAGCGGCATCAGCATCGACGCCAATCTGTCGGGTGTGAAGGTCCGCAGTGAGTCCCTGGCCAGCATCGTCGCCGGTGGTATTGCGTTCGCCACACCCGAAAACCGAAAGGACAGTCCGCCTACCGATCCGAGCCTGCCGTTCAGACTCTATGAAGACTTTGACGCCGCCGCCGCCGGTATCCGGGTGAAGGTCAAGCTCAGTGATTTCGACGGCTTGCAGGCCGGTCGCACACCGGTGATGTACAAGGGTATTCAGGTGGGCAGCCTGAAAACGCTGAAGGTCGATGCGGATCTGTCTGGCGCAACCGCCGAGTTGACGATGGACCCATTGGCCGAGGATTACCTGGTCGAAGGCACCCAGTTCTGGGTGGTCAAGCCGTCGATTTCCCTGGCGGGGATTACCGGCCTCGAAGCGTTGGTCAAAGGCAACTACATCGCTGTGCGGCCTGGCGACAAGGGTTCGGCGCCACAGCGGGAGTTTGTAGCCCGGGCCAAGGCACCGCCGCTGGATCTGCGTGCACCGGGCCTGCACCTTGTTTTGTTCACGGAAAACCTCGGTTCGCTGGAAGTCGGCAGCCCGGTTCTCTACAAGCAGGTCAAAGTCGGCTCCGTACAGAGCTATCAGTTCTCCCGCAAAAAGAAACAACTGATCATTGGCGTGCACATCGAGAAGGAATATGAAGGCCTGGTCAACGCCTCGACGCGCTTCTGGAACGCCAGTGGCATCACCCTCACGGGCGGACTGACCGGCGGGGTCCAGGTTAAAAGCGAGTCATTGCAAAGCTTGATGGCCGGCGGCATTGCCTTCGAGACCCCGCAGGACAACGCCCCGTTGCAGAAGCGTATTCCACGTTTCCGTCTGTTCGCGAACCATGAAGACGCTACGCAGAAGGGCGAAGTCATCACGCTCAAGCTCGATCGCGCTGATGGCCTGCGTACCGGCACTCCGATTCGTTTCAAGGGGCTGGATGTCGGCAAGGTGGAGGATGTTGATCTCAGCGAGGACCTGCAATCGGTGCTGTTGACCGCGCGGATTACCGAAGTGCCAGAGCGCATTGCCCGGGTCGGCAGTCAGTTCTGGGTGGTCAAGCCTGAACTGGGCCTGATCAAGACGTCCAACCTCGAAACCCTGGTGACCGGGCAATACATCGAGGTACAACCGGCGCCGAAGAACCTGGGACCGCAGAAGAACTTTGTCGTTTTGGCCGCCGCGCCCGAAACTGCCAAGCAGGAAGCGGGATTGAGTCTGGTGCTGAGCGCGGCACGTCGCGGTTCGCTGAAGGCCGGCGTGCCGGTGACGTATCGCGAAATCACCGTGGGCAAGGTGACCGGTTATGAACTGGGCCAGACCGCTGATCGCGTGCTGATCCATATCCTGATCGAGCCGAAGTACGCGCCATTGGTACGCAGCGGTACACGATTCTGGAACACCAGCGGTTTCGACTTCGATGTCGGCCTGTTCAAAGGTGCAACGGTGCGTACTGAATCACTGGAGACGATGATTCAGGGCGGTGTCGCCTTTGCCACGCCGGATGGCGAGCGCATGGGTAGCCCGGCGCGACCGGAGCAGACGTTCGCGCTGTTCGACAAGTTCGAAGAGGAGTGGCTGGGCTGGGCGCCGAAGATTTCACTCGGTAAGTAGTTTTCTGGCGTCTGTGATGACGCCTTCGCGGGCAAACCCGCTCCCACAGGGGGGGCTGGGTTGTTCCTGAAGATATGCGATCAAATGTAGGAGCGGGCTTGCCCGCGAAGAGGCTCTGAAGTTCACTGCAAAGCTAAATGACACACCTATGAAAAAGGCCGCGATCCATTGGACCGCGGCCTTTTTATTGCCTTCGATTCAAGCCTCAGACCGCATCCAGCTCCGGTTCATCCGCTTGTTCGTTGATCGTCGCCCTTACCTGATCGTGACGACGGATGTACTTCCAGTCCGCCTCATCGATGTAGATACCGGCCGGGCCGCTGCCACCTTCCAGGTCGATGGCGACACTGGCGCAGACCTGCGGCTTCACGCTCGCCAGGATCGGCACGAAGCCCAGTTGCAGGCTGGTTTCCAGCAATGCGGCCTGGTTCTTCTCATCGATGTCCGCCGCCTCGTCGAGGTAGTACGGCAGGCGCACGCGACCTGCCTGGTCACGGTCCATCAAGTGCAGCAACAAGTACATGTTGGTCAGCGCCTTGATGGTCATGGTGGTGCCGTTGGACGCCGCGCCGTCGATGTCGGTGTGGATCACCGGTTGGCCGTTGACCTTGGTGATCTCGAACGCCAGTTCGAACAAGTCCTTGAGGCCGAGCTGGTTGTGGTTGGCCGCCACCAGCCGCGCCAGGTATTCCTTGGCCTCTTCGTTCTTGTTGTCCTGCTCGGCACTTTGGCTCAGATCGAAGACCGACAGGGTTTCGCCTTCTTCGTACTGACCTGCGCTGTGAATGATCTGGTCGATGTGCTTGAGCGCTTCCTTGTTCGGTGCGAGCACGATGCGGAAGCTTTGCAGGTTGGAGACCTGGCGTTTGTTGATCTCGCGGTTGAACAGTGCCAGTTGGTGTTCGAGGCTGTCATAGTCGCTGCGGATGTTGCGCAGGGTCCGGGCGATGTCTGTCACGGCGGCACGGCGAGCCTTGCCCAGGGTCAGGGCTTCGTCGGTACGGTGCGCATAGGCGTTGATCAGCAGTTGCAGGCGACGCTCCATATCGTCTTCGCTGTCGAACTTGGCCACGCCCTTGAGGCGTACCTGGGCGTACAGCGCTTCGATCTGGCCGTCGGCCCGCAGCAGGCCTTGCCAGCTGTCCTGATAGTCGTTGAGCAGTGGCAGCAGGTTGTCCATGGAATCGTCGATCGGGTCCATGAACGGTGTGCCGAACGGCAGGTCCGCCGGCAACAACTGGCGACGGCGCAGGGCGTCGTCGAGGGTGCGTTGCTTGGCTTCCATGTCGCCGATCTGCCGGCCGACCAGTTGCAGCTTGGCCGACAGTTGCTGGACGCGCTCGGTGAAGGCATCGCTGGAACGCTTCAATTCGTCCTGTGCGGCTTCCATCTGTGCCATCTGTTCCAGCTTGTCGCCTTCCTCGGCGCTCAGGGTTTGCGCGCGACGGAAATCTTCCAGGGCTTTCTGAGCATCCAGCACTTGCTGGTACAGCACTTCAGTCTGGGTCTTGCTCGCGGCGCGGTCGGCCGCCACGGCCTGCTGGGTCTTCAGTTGCTTGAGTTCTTTGTCCAGGCGCTCCTTCTGGTCGCGCAGGGCTGCGCGGTCAGCCAGGGCCTGCAGCGCCGGTGGTTCGATGTGCGAGATGTCGATGGACAGGCCCGGCACTTCGAAGCGTTCGCCTTTGAAACCGTCGAGGATCAGCTCCACGGATTTGACCCACTCGCCGTCGTCGTCGAGGGTGATCCCGTGTTCACCCAGCGGCAGGCTGAACAGTGCGCTGTTGAACAGGCGCATCAGGCGTTCGACGTCTTGCTGCGAGAATTCTTCACGCAGACGGGCGTAGCTGTTGTTGTCGGCGTGATCGAGCTGCTGCTTGACCGACTTCAGGCGTTTTTCCAGGTCGCGCAGGCGCTCGTCCAGGTCTTCCGCGCTGAACTGGCGGGACTGTGCCAGCGCACCGGCCAGTTCATCGTGAGCGTCCTTGGCGGCCAGCAGCTGCTGCTCCAGCACCTTGACGTCATCGACCAGGGCAAAGCGATGCTTGAGCACCGACAATTCGCCGAGCCAGCGCTGGATGCCGGTGATTTCCCGTTCCAGACGCATCAGTTCCTGGGTGCCACCGCGCTGGTCGTTTTGCAGGGCATCCTGCTCGTTGCGGTAGTGCTCGGCCTGAATGGTCAGCTCTTCCTTGCGCGCACTGGCGTAATCCGACCAGGTGCCCAGCAGCGAGTCGAGCAGCGGCGAGATCCGGTGCAGTTTGCCGCGCAGGATGTCGCGTTGCTTCACGCCGTTGGCCAGGGCTTCGACCAAGGGGCCGGCGGCGACCAGCGAGTTGTAGTCCTGCTCCATGCGTCGTACATCGCGGAACGCTTCTTCGCACGCGGCAATGTAATCGACGCTGCCGGAACGCAGGCTGTGCTCGAAGGCGTCGAGGAACAGTTGCTTGAGCTTGGCCGCGGTGATTTCGCGCATGTGCAGCAGGTTGATGAACAGCGCACGGAAGGTCTTCAGGCTTTGCTCGCTGGTGGAACGCAGCGGGATCAGCGTCAGGTCCAGCGGGATCGAGGTGTGGCCACCGACCAGCAAACGGCGCAGTTCATCCGGCTTGAGTTCGTAGGCTTTCAGGCCTTCACGCTCAAGGTTGGTGAACAGTTCTTTCTGGCGCAGGCAGGTGTCGTTTTTCTGGTAGTGGGCCAGGTCCAGTTTGCCGGCATAGGCAAAGAACTGGTGACCGAAGCCGCCGCCCGGGCCGCGGCCGACCACACCGATCACGTGGGGGCCGTGGGGCAGGTTCACCTCTACCAGGATGTAGCTGGTGTCCGAGGCGAAGTAGAAGCGCCGGGACTGCTCCAGGCTGTACTTGCCGAAGCTCATGTCCGACATGCGCGCCAGGATCGGGAACTGCAGGGCGTTGATCGAGGCGGATTTACCCAGGTTGTTGGCGCCGTATACCGATAGCGGCTCTTCCAGCGGGAACAGGCCGAGGCTGTAGCCGGCGGTGTTTAAAAGGGCAAAGCGGCGGATGCCGTAACGTTCCTTGCTCATGCGTCGAGCTCCTGTTCTTCGGCGATGGCGCGGGCCATCGCGTCTTCTTCGCTTTCGTCTTCAAAACCCGCGAGGTCGAGCGGGTCATCGGTCTGCAACAGCTTTTCGTCGCTGTCTTCGTCGATCAGCACCGGCACCGGCAACGGCAGGACACTGTGCAGGCTGGCGGCCAGGTCGCGGTCCTGCTGCACCGACAGGCACACATCGAGGAAACGGTGCATCGGTGGCAGGAAACGGTAGACGCCGTTCTCTTCGCTGGCGAAACCGAGCTGGGTCATGCGGCGCATGATCTTTTCTTCGAGCTCGTCCTGGGTCTGCACTTCGGCCTGGATGAACAGGTCGCGGTACTTTTCCAGCAGCGACGGCAATTCATCGCGACCGAGGCTGCCGCCGTCGAGCACGGCGATCGGGTCGCGGCCCTGATCGGCCAGGTGCTCGACGAGGATAAAGGTGAACAACGCCAGACGCTGGGCAGTCTTGTTCACCGCCGCCGCCGCGAGGTCCGGCACGAAGTAGTAGAAGCCACGGGTGTCGCAGACCAGTTCAAAGCCCAGGGCCTTGAACAGCGTGCGGTACTGGTCCTGGAAGTTCGACAACTGTGCGTACAGCTCCGGATCGCGGCGGCTGACGTGATAACCCTTGAACAGCTCGCGAAAGATCGGCGCCAGCTGGGACAGTTCGGATAGATCAAGATGCATAGGGAGTGCTCGCAGAATCCTCGGCGGCGGTGTCGCTGACCGAGAGCAGGGCGAAGGAGCGCAGGCTGACCTGGTGCTCGTGAGTATGGTATTCGCGACGTTCCAGGCGCTCGCGCTTGAAGCGTTTTTCCCGCGACAGGCGCGAGAACCAGTACAACAGTTCGTCGGTGGCACCGTCCGGTTCCTGCTCCAGCAGCCAGGTCATCAGGTCCGGCATCGGCAGGGCGTCTTCGCAGCGTTCGAGCATTTCCCGAACGGTGCGTGGCGCCCGTGGCGCTTCGCCTTTCTGGGTCTTGTGAGCCTTGGGGAAGCGCGCCGGTTTCGGTTCGAAGCGGGCCAGGGCATACACGTAGGCTTCGACCTGGCTGGCACTGCCGAGGAAGGTGCTCTGTGGGCGAGTGAACATCGGCATCGCCGCTTGCGGCACGGCGTCGATGCCTTTGCGGCGGATCATCGACAGGGCCAATGCGGCGCCACGGGTCACGGCGTTGTGCCGGCGCGCTTCTTCGCGCAGCGGCAGCAGCAGCTCGCGGGCGTGACGCAGGGTCAGCTGGGCGCTGGTCTGCATTTCGAGGATGCGCGCGTGGGTGCGCAGCAACATGTCGTCGTCGACCAGGTGGCCGAGGCGCTGCTGTTCGCTGAGCATCTTCAGCAGGACGGTTTCGACCTTGCGCACGCCTTGTTCGAAGGCGCCGTCGGCGTTCACCAGATCAATCATCGGCTCGACGTATTCGTCCCAGGTCGCCAGCACTTCGGCGTAACGCTGGCGCAACGGAATCTGCCGGTCGCTGGTTTTCGCCCGTTCGGCGACGGCCACCAGTGCCTGTTCGTCGTTATCGAGTTTTTTCAGCACGTCACGCACGCGCATGTCGAGCAGGCGCAATTGGCGGGCGAGGTCGTTGCCGTCGCGGATATCGAATGCGTCCTGGATGTAACCGGCCAGACGCTCGAGGTGGCGCAGGTAGGCTTCGATCTCCAGGCACAGGCCCAGACGGTGTTCACGGCGCAGATAGGCGAGAAAGTCGTGAATCTGCGCATTGAGCTCGAAACGGTTCGGGCTTTTGGCCACGGGAACCAGTATGTCGAGGCGAATCCACACATCCAGCAGGCTGGTGATGTCCTGCGGCGTACTGTCGAGTTGCTGGGCGGCCAGTTGCGTGCGCAGTTCGTTCAGGCTCAGTGTGCCTTGGTCGAAGTGCTCGCACAGTGGCTCCAGAAGTGCCCAGTGTTCAGCGAGGGCGCGCAAGACGCGCTTGGGTTCGATCATCGGAATGGCCGGCTGGTTGGCGATTAAAAGCCGCGATTGTACTGCATCGGGGGCAATGCGATTCACTCTCGGGACGGACTGTCGCCTTCTTTTCGGTAAGGTGCATCGATCAACTGCGGGCGATCTTCAGCGAACGGCGGTAGAATCAGCGCACTTTAGTTATCCACAAGTGGCCGACCTTTGCTTATCGAGTCCCGTCGTCGCGCTTATCTGGCCGCCATGCAGGTGGTCAACTGGCTGCCGCGCACCGAATTGCCCTTTGCCGCGCCGTCGCGGCCCGAGCTGCTCGAGATTCCCGAGCCGGTTGTGGTCGCGCCTGTCGTGCCCGCTGTTGTGGCCGATACGCCCGTGGCGCCTGTGGCCAAGCCGGCCGAGCGGGTGAAGATCGAGGTGCCACGGCCATCGCTGGCCAGCACCCGCACCGGCGCGAAACCGGTGGAAGAGGCCGAAGAGACGCCAGCCGTGGTCAAGGCACCCATCGTGCCGCCCCCGCGTTTCGCCCTGCAATTATTGCGGGCCGGGCGTTGCCTGCTGCTGGTGGAGTTACCCACAGGTGAATCCTTCCAGACTCGCGATCCTGCCTACCTGCTGCTCAAGGACATGCTGCGCGCCGCCGGTCTGCCGGACAGTCCGCAGATCGTCGGTGAGCCGGTGCGTTGGCCGTTGTTGGTGCGTGGCACGATGGATCAGGGCCCGGAAGCGGCCCGCGACTTCGTGCAAGGTTTTCTCTCGGTGCGCATGGAAGAAACGCCCTGCGCCTGCTTGTGGCTGATCGGCTTGCCTGCGGTGCGATTTGCCGGCGAAGCGGATGCCGAGGCGTTCAATCGCGAATTGCAGATCGAAGGCCTGGGCTCGGCCTGGGCGGTGCCGGGCCTGGAATTATTAATGGAAGAGCCACAGCGTAAGGCTGATGTCTGGCAAGCCATGCGTCGGCTGATGGCGCGCTGGAAAGAATCGAATGAGTGACGCTGTATCGTTTCGCCCGATGACCGAGGCGGACCTGGAAGCTGTACTGAAAATCGAATATGCGGCCTATAGCCATCCCTGGACCCGCGGGATTTTCCTCGATGGCCTGGGCAAGTATCAGATCTGGCTGATGTTCGAAGGTCAGCAACAGGTCGGCCACGGTGTGGTGCAGATCATCCTCGACGAGGCGCACCTGCTGAACATTACGGTCAAGCCGGAAAACCAGGGCCGGGGCCTGGGACTGACATTGCTTGAGCATTTGATGTCGATCGCCTACAAGGCAGACGCCCGGGAGTGTTTCCTGGAAGTGCGCGACAGCAATACCGCGGCGTTCAAGCTGTATGAGCGATATGGTTTCAACGAGATCGGCCGGCGACGGGATTACTACCCGGCGGTGGGCGGGCGCGAAGATGCGGTGGTCATGGCCTGCACTTTGGTGGATTGAGCTTCAAAAGCTTCGCGAGCAGGCTCGCTCCCACAGAGATTTGTGTCGTACATAAAACCTGTGGGAGCGAGCCTGCTCGCGATGGCGATCTTTCAGACACTGAAGATCAGCGCTTGCCGTCCATCGGATCGCGCTGAGCCAGTTCAGCCTCATCCAGGCCATTGCCACCGCCGATATCGTCCTCGTCGACGATGCTCAGGTCCCAATCCGCACGGCTATCATTGCCCGCCTCATGGGCATCCCGGGCGCCGTCCTCACGGATCAGGGTTTCCGGGCTCAAGTCGTCATCGGTAGGTTGATGGTCACCGGTCGAGGCAGCGGTCAGGCCCGCTTCACTTCCGCGCTTGCGCGACAGCAGTCGCTCGCGCTCCTTTTCCGGCAGTTCGTCACCGATTCTGGTGCTGGGTTCTTCAGCGTCGAAATCCAGCTCACGCACCGAGCCCATGCGGTCTTCGTTGTCATCGACGGGTTCCGGTTGCACCGCATCGTACGGACGTCGTGAATCATTCATGGCAATTCCTCATACTGTAGTCCCTACTACGGTTGACCCCCGTGGCTACCGAGAATTCCACCGGCATGGAGCCCCGTGTTCCGGATCAGGAGAGCATCTGCATTTTCGCGCGTGACCCCGACGGACGGTTGTCAGTCAAAGCTGCGCATCATTCTTGAGGCTTCAAAGCATGAACGAATTACAAGATCTGATTGATAACAACGAGCGTTGGGCCGCTGCGATCAAGGAGGAAGATCCTGACTTCTTCGCCAAGCTGGCTCGCCAACAGACCCCAGAGTTCCTGTGGATCGGTTGTTCCGACGCCCGGGTGCCGGCCAACGAGATCGTCGGCATGCTGCCGGGCGATCTGTTCGTACACCGTAATGTGGCCAACGTCGTGCTGCACACCGACCTCAACTGCCTGTCGGTGATTCAGTACGCGGTCGATGTACTGAAGGTCAAACACATCCTTGTCACCGGCCACTATGGTTGCGGCGGTGTGCGCGCTTCGATGCAGGATCGCCAGTTCGGCCTGATCGACGGCTGGCTGCGTTCGATTCGCGATCTCTACTACGAGAAGCGCGAAGAGCTGGCCAAACTGGCCACCGAAGAGGAACAGGTCGACCGCCTCTGCGAACTCAACGTGATTCAGCAAGTGGCCAACGTCGCCCATACCAGCATTGTGCAAAATGCCTGGCACCGCGGGCAGAGCCTGTCGGTCCACGGTTGCATCTACGGCATCAAGGACGGTCGCTGGAAAAGCCTGAACACCACCATCAGCGGCTTCGAGCAACTGCCGCCGCAGTACCGCCTGCGTCCGGTCGACCCTCAGTAATACCGTCAATAATGACGTTGCCGACGCCAGCGTTGCAGAAACGCCTGGCCGTCGGCGTTTGGCGACTCGTCGTAGCCGGTAATCCAGCCACGGCACTCGTATGAGCCGCACTGGCAGGCAAATTGGCGTTGCAGTTTGTCTTCGGTGGCGGCGAAGTCCATGGTCAGCCAGTCCCCCTTGCTGATGTCCTTCAGCGCCCATAACCACAACTCGCTCAAGTCCAGAAAGACATTGGGGTCGCAGGAGTGTCGCAACAGTCCGCAGAAGCGCGGGTCGTAGACGTGTATGCCCGGGGCGAGCTGGCGGGTATGCCGGCAGCGGTAGGGCAGCAAATGCCCCGACGCCCGGCAGATACGGGTGATTCGCGGGAATTCGCGCCGTGCGGCAATACCCGTGGCTTCGCCCTTGGCGTTTTCAATGATTTCGAAGTCGGCCAGGGAAGGAAATCCCAGGCGAACGGGCAGCTCCGAAAAGGGGTAAACACCTTGCGGCGGTTGTGGGCGCTTTCGTTGAGGGGCGTGAGCTTTCATAACAATCCCTGTCTGCTGGGTGCTGCGACTTCCTTGCACCGACGGTCCTGTCAGCACAGCAGCACATGGGTTCAGCCCAAGCCTCTCGCAGATACCACGGGCGGTCTACTGTCATAAGTGACAGATTTTTCGCCGTTCATCGGGTTACAGCGGCGGAGCAGGTTTCGCCGTGGCTGGCGCCGGAGCCTTGAGCTGCTTGAGCTGGGACACGATCGAAGCTGTCGCGCATTTGCCCACAGCCTGTTGGGGCGACAGGTTGCGGATCGAGGTGTAGAACAGCTCGCAGGTTT
The DNA here is from genome assembly GCF_017350115.1 of Pseudomonas sp. GW456-L13. NCBI lineage: Bacteria > Pseudomonadati > Pseudomonadota > Gammaproteobacteria > Pseudomonadales > Pseudomonadaceae > Pseudomonas > Pseudomonas sp. GW456-L13. The sequence continues at coordinate 1,503,603 of NZ_JACNAS010000002.1, read as the reverse complement.
TTTCTTTCTGGGCCACTTGCCAGGTTTGCCTGCAGGTATTGAGCTCAACGTCCGGATTGCTGTCCGGTTGGCGGCCCATGGCGGCCTGCCAGCACGCAGCACTCAAATCCTGACCCATGACTTTCAGGCCTGCCGCATCGGCCTTGGCCTGGGCGTCACTGCCGGTGTAGCTTGCCGGATCGGCGGCATACCAAATGTAGCTCGGATGGTTGGAGCCCAGCACGGGGACTTTCACGCCGTTGTCCGGGGTGATCTGGACCAGGCCCAACACGTTCACCGTCTGCCCGTATTGCTCTTTGATCCAGTTACGCACCGGTGCGCCGAAGGCGACCATCGGCAGGGCTGCGCCGCTGGCGTTCAGGCTGACTTCCTTGACCATGGTGGTCTGGTAATCCTTGAAGTAGCCGTAGACGCCTTCGAGGTCTTTGCCCGCGTTGGACGGCGCGGCAATCGGGGCGATGTCGATGATTGTCTGGTAGCCCGGTGTCTGCCCGGCCGGGATGCCGTTGGCAGTCAGCAGCGTGGCCCAGCGATCCGTAGTGGCGGACCTCAGGTAATCCTGGGCCTGGGTCAGCGAATAGTCTGGCGGGAAGTGCAGCAGTTCGACGCTTTTGCGATTTTCCAGGGCCATACCCAACGGCAGGAACAGGTACCAGCTATACGCCCACTTGCCATCGGCATTCAGTTTGCTGGCGCCGTTGTAGGCCAGGTCACCGGCGTCGAGCAGCGCGGCCAGAGGCTTTTCATAGCCGTTGGGTACGCCGCTGATTTCGGCATAAAGCTGATTGTTATCGGTCTTGATCAGAACCTTCGCTCCGGTGTAGCCATCACGCTGCACGCTTTGGGTCAGGTAATGCTCGACGGTCTGTTCAAGTGTCCAGTTGCGAAAGCAGATCACGTTGCAGTTGTTGGGATAGGCGAAGAGACGGGTAACGCGTTCGGTACTGCCCAGTTTCAGGGCGACATCGGCGTGGGCAGCGGCGCTCAGGGTGAGGGCCGCGAGAGTCAGTCCTGCAAGTTTTAGCATGCTCAGATCCTTTTCAGCGTGGTTTCCCGTTGGCGTGGGTGCTACATACTGAAACCGCAGGCGGCGGTTGGTCTAGAGGGGGGAGGTAAAAAGCTGTCAGGCAACGTGCACTCTCAATGTGGGAGAAACCACAGTGGGAGCGGGTTTGCTCGCGATGGCGTCGGCACATTCAGTATCAATATGTCAGTGACATTGTCATCGCGAGCAAGCTCGCTCCCACAGGGTTCTATGTCATCACCACCATTTGGGTCACGGCATCACCGGCGGCGTATACGTCAGCGTCGTGCCCAGTGCCCACAGCAAAAACAGCACCAGTGGCGTGTGCACCAGCAACTGCACGAACGAGAAACCGATCAGGTCCCGCGCCTTCAACCCCAGTACGCCCAGCAACGGCAGCATGTAGAACGGATTGATCAGGTTCGGCAAGGCTTCGGCGGCGTTGTAGATCTGTACGGCCCAGCCCAGGTGATAGTTCAGGTCATTGGCCACCTGCATCACGTACGGCGCTTCGATGATCCACTTGCCGCCGCCGGACGGAATGAAGAAGCCGAGGATCGCCGAGTACACACCCATCAGCAGGGCATAGGTGTCGTGGGAGGCAATGCTGACGAAAAAGGTCGAGATGTGGTGCGCCAGGGTCTGCGCATCGGCACCCTTGACCGTAGTCATCAGCGCGGCGATCGAGCCGTACAGCGGGAACTGGATCAACACACCGGTGGTGGTCGGTACCGCACGGGACACGGCATCCAGAAAGCTGCGCGGACGCCAGTGCAGCAGCGCACCCAGCATGATGAACAGGAAGTTGTAGGTGTTCAGCCCGGAAATCGCGCTGATGGCCGGTTTGGTCGAGAACTCATGGAACAGCCATCCGGCTGCCAGCAGCACCAGCAGAATCGTCAGCAGCGGGCTATGTTCCAGCCATTCGCCGGGGCGGGTGCGTGGTTGCAGCGGTGGCAGGTTGAAGCTTGGGTCGATCCCGCAGGCGTTGGCGTCTCGCGCGGAGTTCGGGCCGGGGGCGGTGGCGTAGGCAACGATCAGTGAAACGATGATCAGAGCCAGCAACATCACACCGGACTGCCAAAGAAAGATCGTCTGGGTGAAAGGGATCACCCCGGTGATCGACAGGATCGACGGCGGCAGGCTGGCCGGGTTGGCCTGCAATTGCGCAGCGGACGATGACAGGCCCAGGGCCCAAACCGCGCCGAGACCCAGGTAGACAGCTGCACCGGCGGCGCGATAGTCCATCTTCAGATCGGTTCTGCGGGCCAGAGCGCGCACCAGCAAACCGCCGAACACCAGCGACAGACCCCAGTTCAGCAGCGAAGCAACCATGGAAATCAGCGCCACCCAGGCCACGGCGGAGCGGCCGTTTTTCGGGATTTTCGCCAGGCGGTCGATCAGCTTCACCGCCGGTGGCGAACTGGCGACCACGTAACCACCGATTACTACGAACGCCATCTGCATGGTGAACGGGATCAGGCTCCAGAAGCCGTCACCGAACGCCACCGCGGCATCGGTGGGCTTGGCACCCATCGCCATGGTGGCCAGGGCCACGATAATCACCGCCAGGGCAGCAAACACCCAAGAGTCGGGAAACCAGCGTTCGGCAAAACTTGAACAGCGCAGGGCAAAGCGGGCGGAGCGGCTATCTTCGATATCAGCGGCCACGGGGGGGTACCTCGGATTTATTATGTTTGTAGTGGTCTTCGGGGCAGTAACCGCCCGTCTGGACAGGCGCCAACATTAATTCAAGCCGAGGACTTTTGCGGGGCTGTTTCGTGGCTATGGGACTTTGGTCTAACGGGTTGTCCGCCGGTGCATTTGCGTAGACCATGGGCGCCTTGGTTTTTGCCTGTGCCAGAGTTCTTTTCATGACTAACACCGATTCGCTCCCGAAGCCGTTCAGCCGCTCGGACTACAAGACCCTGGGGCTCGCCGCTCTCGGCGGGGCGCTGGAAATCTACGACTTCATCATCTTCGTGTTTTTCGCCCTGACCCTCAGCCAGTTGTTCTTCCCGCCGGAAATGCCCGAGTGGCTTCGATTACTGCAAAGCTTCGGGATCTTCGTCACCGGTTACCTGGCGCGACCGTTGGGGGGCATCCTGATGGCGCACTTCGCCGACCGTCTGGGGCGAAAGAAAGTCTTCAGCCTGAGCATCCTGATGATGGCGTTGCCCTGTCTGCTGATCGGGATCATGCCGACCTACGCGCAAATCGGCTATTTCGCACCCTTGCTGCTGTTGGCCCTGCGCATCCTCCAGGGCGCGGCGGTGGGCGGTGAGGTACCCAGTGCCTGGGTATTCGTCGCCGAGCACGCACCCATTGCCCACCGCGGCTATGCCTTGGGCTTCTTGCAGGCGGGGCTGACCTTCGGCTATTTGATCGGGGCATTGACCGCGACCTTCCTGGCGCAGGCGTTCACTGCGGCGGAAATCCTCGATTACGCCTGGCGTTATCCCTTCCTGTTGGGCGGCGTGTTTGGGGTGATTGGCGTGTGGCTGCGTCGCTGGCTCAGCGAAACCCCAGTGTTCACGGCCATGCAGGCGCAGCGCGAGGCGGCTGGCGAACTGCCGCTGCGTACGGTCTTGCGCGAGCATCGCCTGGCCATTTTGCCGGCGATGATTCTCACTTGTGTGCTGACCTCGGCCGTGGTGGTGTTCGTGGTCATCACCCCGACCATGATGCAGAAAACCTTTGGTATGACCGCCAGTCGTACCTTCGCCTTGAGCGCGCTGGGCATCGTGTTCCTGAACATCGGCTGCGTGCTCGCCGGGCTGCTGGTCGATCGCATCGGCGCCTGGCGCACGGTGATGCTCTATAGCCTGCTGCTGCCGCTGGGCATCGGCGTGCTGTATGCCTGCCTGATCATGGGCGGCGACTGGAGCGGCCTGGCCTACGCGGTGGCCGGGCTGTCCTGCGGGGTAGTTGGCGCGGTGCCATCGGTGATGGTCAGCCTGTTCCCGGCGCGGATTCGCGTTTCGGGGATCTCGTTCACCTACAACATTGCCTATGCCGCATGGGCGAGTGTCACACCGCTGTTGTTGATCGGTCTGATGCCATGGAGCCCATGGATCTGCGTGATGTTCAGTGCGGTGATGGGCGCGGTGGGCATGGGCAGTGCGGCGTACTTCGGTGCGCGGATGCCGAGAATCTCAGGCTGTCCTGCGGCTGGCGCGCATTGATCGGACATGTCGTAACTATTTTTTGTAGGACAAGCCTGAAGCACGCTTAAGAAAATGTTTCCAAGGCCGATGGTTAGGCTGCATATCGCTTTCTACCCCTGTCCATCGGTGCTTTCCCATGTTCAATAAACGCTTGAAGCAGGAGCTGTCGGCTCTTCGTGAAGAACTCTCCAGCCTCCAGCAAGTGAAGGAAAGTCTGGAAAGCGAAATGCTGGTGCTGACCCTCGACAGCAACGGGCGGGTTCAGTCGGTCAACCAGAACTTCCTTGGCGAAATGCATTACAAGAGCGGCGACCTGATTGGCCGACACATCGACGATCTGGTCCCGGATCAAGTGAAATCCGATGAATTCCAGCTGCGCTTCAAGAACGCGTTGACCCGTGGCGAGCACTTCGCCGGCGCAGTGCGTCTGTTGCGCGGTACCGGCCAGGAAGCGTGGTTGCGTTCGATCCTGCAACCGGTGCGCTCGGCGGACGGGCGGATCAAGTGTTTTTCGATCTTTTCCAGCGACCTGACCCGCACCATCGAGGCTTCCCGCGAACACGAGAACCTGATCGGCGCGCTGGTGCGCTCCACGGCGGTGATCGAATTCGACCTCAACGGCAACGTGCTGACCGCCAACGACCGCTTCCTCAGCGGTATGGGTTACAGCCTGGCGCAGATCAAGGGCAAGCATCACCGCACCTTCTGCCTGCCGGAAGAATACAACAGTGACGCATACCATAACTTCTGGCGTCGCCTGAATGCGGGCGAGTACGTGGCCGACCGTTTCAAACGTGTCGACAGCCATGGTCGTGCGGTCTGGCTTGAGGCGTCCTACAACCCGGTGGCCGATGCCAACAATAATCTCTACAAGGTGGTGAAGTTCGCCACGGTGATTACCGATCAGGTCAATCAGGAGCAAGCCGTCGCCGAGGCGGCCAACATCGCCTACAGCACCTCGCAGCAAACCGACCAAAGCGCTCAGCGCGGCAACGCCGTGGTGACCCAGGCCGTGGACGTGATGCGCGACCTGGCCAGGCATATGCAAACCGCCGGCGATGGCATCGAAGCGCTGAACGAGCAGTCGCTGGTGATCGGTACCATTGTCAAAACCATCAGCGGCATTGCCGAGCAGACCAACCTGCTGGCGCTCAACGCGGCCATCGAAGCGGCCCGTGCGGGCGAGCAGGGGCGGGGGTTCGCCGTGGTGGCTGATGAGGTCCGGCAACTGGCTTCGCGCACCAGCCAGGCCACCGACGAAATCGTCCTCGTGGTGCGGCAGAACCAGGACATGGCGCGCAACGCCGTAGCGCTGATGTCCGACGGCAAGCTTCAGGCCGAGCAGGGCCTGGCACTGGCGGCGGAAGCGGGTACGGTGATTGTCGAGATCCAGGACGGCGCGCAGAAAGTGGTCAACGCGGTGGGGCAGTTTGCCAATCAACTCACCAACTGACCTGAGATCAGCTCTTGGTGGGAGCGGGCTTGCTCCGGGCGGCGTTCCGACGAAAGCGGTGTGTCATTCAATCCAGCGGTGACTGAATTGACGCCTTCGCGAGCAAGCCCGCTCCCACAGGGTTACGTGGGCGCTACAATCGGCTCTTTTCCCCCAGGAGCAGACTTCCATGAGCGTTCCCCACCGCCGTTCGGTTCCCTTGTCCAAGGCCTATCGTCTGCTCAATCATGGCCCGACCGTGCTGGTCAGCGCAGCCCACGATGGCCAGCGCAATATCATGGCGGCAGCCTGGGCCATGCCGCTGGATTTCGAACCACCGAAAATTGCCGTGGTGCTGGACAAGTCCACCTGGACTCGCCAGTTGCTGGAAGCCTCGGGCACGTTTGTGTTGAACGTTCCGTGCGCTGCACAGGCCGACATTGTGCAGACCGTCGGTTCGACCTCCGGCCTGGAGTTGACCCAGGGCCAGGGGCGCGACAAGTTTGAGACCTACGATTTACAGACGTTCACCGGCCAGTCGGTTGATGCGCCGATGCTCGAAGGCTGCGTGGCCTGGCTGGAATGTCGCCTGTTGCCGGAGCCAAACAACCACCAGCAGTACGATCTGTTCCTGGCTGAAGTGATTGCCGCCCAGGCTGACGAGCGCGTGTTCAGCGAAGGCCGCTGGCACTTCGAAGGGCAAGACGCCTTGCGCACCTTGCACCACGTGGCGGGCGGGCACTTCTTGACCATTGGTGATCCGGTGGACGGCAAGACCTTGCAGGCGTGAGGCGGCCAGCGCTCAAATCCAGACATCATTCTCGGCCGTGCGCTCGCCACCTTCGCGGCCGGTATTGAGCACGCCCTTGGGTTCGATCAGCAGGAGTTTTACCTCCTGCCCAGCGCTGGGTTTGTGCTCGACGCCTTTGGGCACCACATACATCTCCCCGGCGTTCACCAGCACATGGCCATCGCGAAAGTCGATACGTAACTGGCCCTCCAGAACGATGAAGGTTTCGTCGGTATCGAAGTGGTCGTGCCAGATGAAATCCCCCAGCAGCTTCACCACCTTGAACTGGTAGTCGTTCATTTCGGCGATGACCCGGGGCGACCAGTGCGAATCGATCCGGGCGAGTTTTTCCGCGAAGTTCAGGCTTTCGTAGGCGTTCATCATGGGGCTCTCGTGGTTGATCCTGGGCCACGATAGCCAGCAATCCGGCGCGATTCTTGAACGATTGTGCGTGGCTCAGCGCCGCTGCAGGTTCAGCCAGCGGGCCGGTGGCAAGCCGTAGGTTTTGCTGAATTGCCGAGTCATGTGGCTCTGGTCGGTGAAGCCGGCGATCAGCGCGGCGCTGACCAGTGTCTGCCCCTGAGTCAGCAGCGCGCGAACCATGTCCAGGCGTCGCATGGTCAGGTAGCGATAGGGACTGGTACCGAACAACAGGCGAAAATCCCGGGACAGGCTCCAGCGATCCCGGCCACTGTGTTGCGCCAGCTCATCGAGTGTCACGGTGCGATCGAGGGCGCTGTGGATGTATTCCCGCGCGCGCTGCGCGGCCACGTAATCGAAACCCGAGCGTTTGGCTGTCACACCGGAAACGGTGCTCAAGGCCTGCGCCAGATCGAACAGCGCATCCTGTTCTTCCAGTGGATCGAGCGGGCAATCAAGGCTGCGCAGCAAGGCTCCCGTGGCAGCAAACAGGCGGGGGTCGTCCGACAGTCCGGTCTTGATGAACGGCAGCGGTTGGCCGCCGAGCATCTGCTGGATCAGCGCCGGTTCGATGTACATCATCCGGTACTGGAAACCGGACTCGGTGCCGGCCTCGCCATCGTGGGCTTCGTCCGGGTGCAGCACGATCGTTGCGCCTGGCTGGCTGTGACGCCAGCCACCGCGATACTGAAAGCTCTGCACCCCGGCCAGGGTGTGGCCGATGGCATAGGTGTCGTGGCGGTGAAGATCGTAGCCATGGCCGGCGAAAAACGCCTCGAAACGCTGTAGCCCGCCGACATCGGGCGCGCGATGGAACCAGTCATTGCGAGGCAGGTACTTGGCCATGGTGATGATTGTCTTGAGCTCGATGCGCAACACGGTAACCCAGTCAGCGACTCCCTGTCTTCTGATCGCAAGGCGACAGGTACGCTAGAAAACCAAGGGCAAATACTGCACTGTGTGGCGCATTCTCTGCAGGTCGTTTTTTCTATTCGTCAGGTGAGGCCAGGTCATGAGCAAGCTGCGCGTGGGGATCATTTTCGGGGGCCGTTCGGCTGAGCATGAGGTGTCGCTGCAATCGGCGAAAAACATCGTCGATGCGCTGGACCGTTCACGCTTCGAGCCGGTGCTGATCGGCATCGACAAACAAGGCCACTGGCACCTCAACGATCCTTCGAATTTTTTGCTGAATCAGGAAAATCCGGCGCTGATCGCCCTCAACCAGTCCAACCGCGAACTGGCCGTGGTGCCGGGTAAGGCCAGTCAGCAACTGGTGGAAACTTCCAGCCAGGAGATGCTCGGCCACGTCGATGTGATCTTCCCGATTGTCCACGGCACCCTCGGTGAGGATGGTTGCCTGCAAGGCTTGCTGCGCATGGCCGATCTGCCGTTTGTCGGCTCCGATGTGCTCGGCTCGGCCGTGTGCATGGACAAGGACATCAGCAAGCGCCTGCTGCGCGATGCCGGCCTGTACGTGACACCGTTCGTGACATTGACCCGCGCCACGGCGGCGCGCACCGGTTTTGCCGAGGTGCGGGGCAAGTTGGGTTTGCCGCTGTTCGTCAAACCGGCGAATCAGGGCTCTTCCGTGGGCGTGAGTAAGGTCACCGACGAGGCTGAGTACAGCGCAGCGGTGGAGCTGGCCTTGAGTTTCGATACCAAGGTGTTGATCGAATCTGCCGTCAGCGGCCGCGAGATTGAATGCGCAGTGCTCGGCAATGAAGACGCCATCGCCAGTGGCTGCGGCGAGATCGTGGTTCGCAGCGGGTTCTATTCCTACGACAGCAAGTACATCGACGACAAGGCGGCTGAAGTGGTGGTGCCGGCCAATATCAGCGTCGAGGCCAGCGAGCGCATTCGCGCCCTGGCCGTCGAAGCGTTCCAGATACTGGGCTGCTCCGGCCTGGCCCGCGTCGACGTGTTCCTGACCGACAGCGGCGAAGTGCTGATCAACGAAATCAACTCGCTGCCCGGCTTCACCCGCATCAGCATGTACCCGAAACTGTGGCAGGCCACCGGCATGACCTACAGCGAGCTGGTGACGCGACTGATCGAGCTGGCGCTGGAAAAGCACCAGGTTCGGCAGGGGTTGAAGATCAGTCGATAGCGACTTGCTCATAAACAAAGGGCCTACCCACCGGTAAGCCCTTTCTCATCCCCGCGTACGACTCAATCCCCCAGCGCTTGCCCTTCACGTCGCGGATCGGCTCCGCCTGTCAGCGACGCTTTGCCTTGGGCGTCCTTGACCCGAACAATCGCCTGGGTCCCGCTGGTCATGTCGATCTCGCTCACGCTGTGCCCTTTGTCTTTCAGCGCCTGAATCAGCGTCGGGCTGAACTGCCCCTGTTCCAGTTCGGTCGGGCCGTTGCGGCTGCCGAAGTTGGGCAGGTTGATGGCGGCTTGTGCATCGAGGTTCCAGTCGAGCAGGCCGATGGTGGATTTGGCTACGTATTCGATGATTTGCGAGCCGCCGGGGGAACCGACGGTGGCGAGGAATTCGCCGCTCTGGCGGTCGAAGATCAGGGTTGGGGCCATGGACGAACGCGGGCGTTTGCCGGGCTCGACGCGGTTGGCGACTTTTTGCCCGTTTTCCTCGGGGATGAACGAGAAGTCGGTCATCTCGTTGTTGAGCATGAAACCCTGAACCATGATGTGCGAGCCGAACGCCGACTCGATGGTGGTGGTCATCGACACGGCGCCACCCGCGTCATCGACGGCCACCACTTGCGAGGTGGAAATCCGCAGCGGCGAACGGTCCGGCGCATAGGCCACACGGATGCCCGGCGGAGTGCCGTGTTTGGCCGTGCCCATGCTGCGTTCACCAATCAGGGCGGCGCGGCTGGCGAGGTAGGCCGGGTCGACCAGGCCCTTGACCGGCACGGGGACGAAGTCTGTATCGGCTAAGTATTGAGCGCGGTCGGCGTAGGCCAGGCGTTCGGCCTCAGAGATCAGGTGCACGGCTTGCGGGTCGGGTTCGATGCCGGCCGGGGCCGTGGTCTTGACCGGTTGCAGCGGTGCCAGCGCCAGGCGTTTATCGCGGGTCTCCAGGGCTTGCAGCGTGCCGAGGATCTGCGCCACGGCGATCCCGCCCGACGACGGCGGTGGCATGCCGCAGACCTGCCAGCGCTTGTAGTCGGTGCACAGTGGCGCGCGCTCCTTGGCCTGGTAGTTGGCGAGATCGGTCAGGGACAGGCTGCCGGGGTTGTCGTGCCCCTGCACCTTGGCCGCGATTTCCTCGGCGACCGGGCCTTTGTACAGGGCATCCGGGCCTTCATGGGCAATGCGCTTGAACACGGCGGCCAGTGCCGGGTTCTTCAAGTTTGTGCCGACGGCTTTTGGGCTGCCATCGGCATTGCGAAAGTAAGCCATCATTTCCGGCGAGCGAGGCATGGACGAATCCGCGGCGATCAACCGGTGCAGGCGTGGCGAAATGGCGAAGCCTTGTTCGGCGAGCTGGATGGCCGGTTCAAACAGCTGCGCCCAGGGCAGGCGTCCGTGTTTTTGATGGGCCAGTTCCAGGGCGCGCAGCACGCCGGGTGTGCCCACCGAACGACCGCCAATCTGCGCCTGGGTGAACCCCATCGGTTGTCCGTTGGCTTGCAGGAAAAGCTTTTCGGTGGCGCCGGCCGGGGCGGTTTCACGTCCGTCGTAGGTGCGCACGGCCTTGCCATCCCAGAGGACGATCAATGCGCCGCCGCCGATGCCCGAAGACTGTGGCTCGACTAGCGTCAACACGGCTTGCATCGCAATCGCCGCGTCGATGGCCGAGCCGCCCCGGCGCAGCATCTCCCGCCCGGCTTCGGCCGCCAGCGGATTGGCCGCCGCTGCCATGTATTTGTCGGCATGTTGAGTTTTCAGGTCGGTGCGGAACCCGGAAGCGCTTTCCGGAGCGAGCGGCAGCGTCGGCACCGAAGCGTTGTGGCACGCGGCCAGGGTCAAGGCACTGGCGAGCAGAACCAGGGTTGGCAGGCGATAGCGGCGCAATGGAAAGTTTGAGAACACGTGGGGGCACTCCGTCCGTTGGATCTACGATCAGTGGACTTTATCGGCCGACCGGGAGGGACGCAAACCAGGTCCCACGGCATTGACCCTTTTTGTCCTTCATCAAAAGCGGGATTTTCTGTAGGGTCGTTGCCAACAGGCAGGCCGGAAAATCAACAAGAGGCAGACATGCAAACCGAGTTCCCCACCCAGTCCAGCTATCGCACCCAGCGTGAACAGTTCCTGGCCGCCGCGACAACGGCAGGCGCAATGCTGACGGAGTATCCACACCCGCTCAAGGGGCCGTTTGGTGAGTCCCTGAGCACGGATGTGGCGGTATTGGGTGATCCGGGCGCCAAGCGCCTGTTGATCGCGCTGAGCGGCACCCACGGAGTCGAAGGCTTCTACGGCTCGGGTTGCCAGATCAAATGGCTGCAGGAGTTGGGCAAGCGTTCTCTGCCAGCGGATGTCGCCGTGGTCATGATCCATGCTATCAACCCTTGGGGCATGGCGTGGTTGCGCCGGGTCAACGAAGACAACATCGACCTGAACCGCAATCACCTGGATTTCCAGCGACCGCTGCCGGACAACCAGGCCTATGACGCCCTGCATGAAATCTATGCCTGCCCACAGTTGCAAGGTCCGGAGCGTGATCGTGCCGATGCCTTGCTCGACGAACAGATTCGCCTGCACGGCTGGCCGGCAGTCATGTCGATTGTCGAGGGCGGTCAGCATGCTCACCCCGACGGTCTGTTTTTCGGCGGGCTGGCGCCGAGCTGGTCGAACCGCACGTTGCACAAGATCGTGCAAATGCACGTAGCCCATGCCGAGGTCGCCATGTGTTTCGACTTGCACACGGGCGCTGGCGAATACGGTCATCCGATGTTGTTGACCATCACCGAGTCCGCCTATCCGGCGCTGGCGGATGCGCAGGCGATTTATGGCCCGTGGCTCTACAGCCTGCAGACCGGTGCCGATACCCTGAGCGAAACCGGCGTGGCGGCAACGGCCACCGGCTATACCTCGCAGGCATTGATCGATGCGCTGCCGCAGGTACGGCTGATGCCGTTTGTCATTGAGTGTGGGACTTACCCGGGGCCGGACGTTCACCGGCATCTGCGCGATGATCACTGGCTGCATCTGCACGGCAATCCGAGTGACGCAGCAGGACGCGAGATCAAGCTGAATCTGCTGGAGCAGTTCTATCCGGCCGACAGCGACTGGCAGGCGATGGTCTGGTTGCGCACGTGGCAGATCTGGGAACGGGCTTTGTCGGCATTGCCGACCATTGGCGTCTGATCGATGCGCGCATGCGGTTCAGGATTTCCTGCAACCGCAGCGTATTTTTTCAAGGCATAAAAAAACGGCTTACCTTGCGGTAAGCCGTTTTTAGTACTTGGTGGCTACACAGGGACTTGAACCCCGGACCCCAGCATTATGAATGCTATGCTCTAACCAACTGAGCTATGTAGCCAAGTGGCGCGCATTATTCACCGGTAACGGGGATGCGTCAAGCATAAATCTAAAATATTTCTCTGCGCTTTCAACCGTTTATCAAAATCTATCCTCTGAGCAGCGGTGAAGGGCAGCGCTGGAACCAGCGGCTGGCCTGTTCGTAGGTGTGGGCCAGTTGCAGGACAGCGAAGTCGGCCTGGTGTTTGCCGATGATTTGCAGGCCCATGGGCAGGCCGCTGGCGCTGAAGCCGACCTGTACGTTGGCTACCGGGCAGCCGGACAAGGTGCCGGGAATCACCACCTCCATCCAGCGGTGATAGGTGTCCATGGTCACGCCTTCGATGGTGGTGGGCCACGGTTGGGTTTTATCGAAGGGGAACACCTGGGCGCTGGGTAGCAGCAGGTAGTCGTATTTTTCGAACAACCTGGAGATCGCCCGATACCAGTCGCTGCGCGTCACCGAGGCGGCAAACACATCGGTGGCCGAGAGTTTCAGGCCGTTTTCCACTTCCCAGCAGGCTTCCGGTTTCAACAGCGCACGTTTTTGCGGGTCGGCATAGGTCGCGCCCAACGAGCCGGCGACCATCCAGTGGCGCAATGTCCGCCAACTGCTCCACAGCTTCTCTGGCGCGAATTCGCACTGGACGGGCTCGATGCGGCAACCCAGGCTTTCGAAATCGGCAAAGGCCTTTTCGCACAGCGAGAGGATGCCTTTTTCCATCGGCAGGTAGCCGTTGAAGTCGCCGAGCCAGCCCAGACGTGTGCCTTTGAAGTCCCGATCCAGCGGTGCCGCAAAGGCGCTGCCGGACTCGGCAATCGACAGCGGCGCCCGTGCATCGGCCCCGGCCTGTACCGATAGCAGCAACGCTGCATCGCGCACGCTGCGAGCCATGGGGCCTTCGTAGCCGAGTTGGTCGATGAACAGGTCGGCACTGTCATCGAAAGGCACGCGGCCCTGGGACGGACGGAAACCGAAGATGTTGTTGAAAGCCGCCGGGTTGCGCAGCGAGCCCATCATGTCGCTGCCGTCGGCCACCGGCACCAGGTGCATCGCCAGCGCCGCCGCTGCACCGCCGCTGCTGCCGCCAGCGGTCTTGCTCGGGTCGTAGGCGCAACCGGTCGCGCCGAACAGCGGGTTATAGCTTTGCGAACCGAGGCCGAATTCCGGGGTATTGCTCTTGCCGATGATGATCGCGCCCGCCGCTTTGATTCGCTCGACCATGATGCCGTCGCGCTCGGGGATGAAGTCCTTGTACAGCGGCGAACCCAGCGTGGTGCGGATGCCACGGGTCAGGGACAAGTCCTTGATGGCGTGGGGCAGGCCGTGCATCCAGCCACGGTATTGGCCTTTCGCCAGTTCGGCGTCGCGGATATCGGCCTGGGCCAGCAGGTCTTGCGGCGCTTGCAGGCTCACCAGTGCATTGATCTTCGGATTGAAACGTTCGATATGGGCAAGATAAGTCTGCATCACTTCCCGGCAGGAAACCTGGCGCAGGCGGATGCGTTCGGCGAGCTCGTGGGCCTGCAACAGGACCAGTTCGCTGATGTTATTAGAGTTCATTGCAAGCGGCCTTTCAGACGGCTGGAAAAACGCCCCGCCATTGCGTCGGGGCGGTAGAGGTCAACGCATCAGGTTGGTCCAGAGACGGTCGGCCAGGCGGATCGCGCCTTCGCCGCAGGTCTTGCTGAATACCACCTGGGTGCCTTCGGGAATGTGCAGTTCCGGGGCGTCTTTGAGGCCCGCGTCGAGGAACGGCTCCACACCCTTGATCGGGCTCTGGTGCTTGAGGAAATTCTGGGTCATCGCCGCGTTTTCAGGCTGGCTGAGGAACGCGATGAAGGCCTTGGCGTTTGCCGGGTTCTTGCTGCCGGTCGGGATGACCATGTTGTCGACCCAGGCCAGCACACCTTCTTTCGGGTACAGGTATTTCAGGCTCGGTTTCATCTCCCGGGCGCGCATCGACGAGCCACCCCAGAAGGTCGACATGTCGATTTCGCCGGAGGCGAGGTTTTCGCGGATCGAACCGGCCTTGGAACTGTAGGTTTTGACGAAGGGTTTCTGCGCCTTGAGCAGGGTCAGAATCTGCTGCATCTGCTTCGGGTCTTCGCTGCACAGTGGAATGTTCAGATACAGGCTGGCCATGTCCACCACGTCGCTGACCGAGTCGAACATGTTGATTCGTCCTTGCAGCTCGGCCGGTGGCTCGTAAAGCACCTTGAGGCTATCGGCAGGCCCCTTGTAGCGCTCGGTGTTGAGTACCACGCTGGTGGTGCCCCAGATGAACGGCACGGAATAGGCACCTTCCGGGTCCCAGGTGGGTTTTTTCAGGTTGTCGACGACGCTGGCGTAGTAAGGCTCGTTGACCGGGTCGAAGCGCTCCAGCAGTTTTTCCTTGATCAGGATCGGCACGAACTGGTGCGACGGGATCGCCACGTCATAACCGGCACCGCCCTGTTTCAATTTGGCCAGCAGGGTTTCGTTGGAATCGTAGGAGTCGACTGTAACTTCGATGCCGGTCTGCTTCTGGAACTTGGCGAGAATCTCCGGCGAAAAGTAGCCGCTCCAGCTCACCACGTTGAGTTTTTCCGCGGCCTGAACGCTGCCGACCATGGTCAGCGGTAAAGTCAGGAACAACGAAGTGCCGATGCTTTTAATCCACTTGCTCATGCTATTTCCCCACAGTGCGTAGAAGGTTCAGGTTTTCTTTTTGCCCAGCAGATAAGAGAGCGTGACGAACAGCACCGAGACGCCCAGGATCAGGGTCGAGACAGCGTTGACGTCCGGTGTCACACCCATGCGCAACAGGCCGAAGATGAAGATCGGCAAGGTGGTGGTGCCGGCCTGGGAGACCATCATCGAGATCACGAAGTTATCCAGCGACACGATGAAGGCCAGCATCAGCCCGGAGAAAATCCCTGGCATCAGCAGCGGCAACGTGACCTTGCGAAAGGTCCGCCACGGGCCGGCATAGAGGTCGGCCGAGGCCTGTTCCAGGGACAGGTCCATGTCGTTCAGGCGTGCCCGTATTGGCAGAAAGGCGAACGGGATACAGAACACCGTGTGCGCGATGATCAGATTGCCGTAGCCCAGGGACAGACCGATGGTGGAGAACAGCGCGAGGGTGGCGACGCCGACCACGATTTCCGGCAGCACCAGGGGCAACATGATCGCGCCCATGGACAATTGCAGGCCTTTGAACTTCGCACCCCGTGAAGTGCCGAGAGCGGCGAGGGTGGCGATGGCCGTGGCGACCATGCTGGCGCAGACCGCGATCAACAGGCTGTTGCCGGCCGCCTGGCGCAGGGCCTGGTTGGCGAAGGCCGCGCGATACCAGTCGAAGCTGAAACCGGTCCACACCGTGGCCGACTGGTTGGCGTTGAACGAAAACACCACCAGCACCACGATCGGCGCGTAGAGGTACAGGTAGAACAGGAAACTGAATCCGCCGAAGCCGGGGAAGTCCTGCACCCCCAGCGTGTTGCGTTTGAACAGGCCGATCATCACGCACCTCCTTTGGCGATGCGCTGGCGTTCGGCACGCAAGGCATAAACCGTCAGTACCAACATCACCGCCGCCATCAGCACCAGCGACAGAGCCGCACCGAAAGGCCAGTTACGCGCATCGCTGAACTGGCGGAAGATCAGGTTGCCGAGCATCATTCGCGTGCCGCCACCGAGCAGTTCCGGAGCGATCATCGCGCCCAGGCAAGGCACGAAAGTGAGGATGGCGCCGGCGAGAATTCCCGGTTTGGCAATCGGCAACACCACCTTGCGCAAGGTTCGAACGCGTCCGGCGTAGAGGTCTTGAGCGGCTTCGAGCAGGCGGATGTCCATTTTTTCCAGGGTGGCGTAGATCGGCAGCACGACGAAGGGCGCATAGGTATAAACCACCCCCAGTAGCACCGCGCCGTCGGTGTAGAGCAGTTGCAGCGGCTGGTCGATGACCCCGAGGCCCATCAGGCTGTTGTTGATCACCCCGGTGTTGCGCAGCAGCAGAATCCAGGCGTAGGTACGGATCAACAGGTTGGCCCAGAACGGCACGGTGATCAGGAAGATCAGCAAGCCACGGCGATGGGCCGGTTGCATGGCCAGCCATACCGCCACCGGAAAACCGATCAACAGGGTGATGAGCGTGGTCAGCCCGGCGATGCCGATGGAGCGCAGGGCAATGATCAGGTAGGAGTCGGCGAAGGCCAGGCTGTCGTCCAGTTGCCGCTCGAACAGCAGGGAGGTGTAGGCGTCACTGCTGAATACTTTGTTCACCCCGCCATAGGGGTTGGCCTCCATCAGCGAGTAACCGATGACGATCAGGATCGGCACGATCAGAAACAGGCCGATGGCGATCAGCGCGGGGCTGACACCGAGAAAGCTCTGGAAGGCCCGCCGACGTTCCAGTGTGTTGGCAATCGGTAAAGCGTGCATGGCAATTCCTCGTGCTCAATCGTGCAGGACGCTGGCGCTGCCCTGGTCGAACAACAGACCGGCCTGACTGCCGACGGCGAAGCGTTTGCTCTGGTCGACGCAGTTGGGGGTGCGCACGGTGAGGCGTGAACCGTCGCTCAGGCTGACCTGGTATTGCAGGTCGGTGCCGAGGTAGATCTGCGCTTCGATCCGGCACGGCAGAGCGTTCTCAGTGGTGGCTGGCACCAGATGCAAACGCTCGGGGCGCACGGACAATGTGACGTTGGCACCGACTCGCACATCGCTGCATGGCTGTGCAGGCAATGGATGACCGGCCGGACCGGCGAACCAGGCCAGGCCGTCTTCAACGCGGGTGACCGTACCTTCGATGAAGTTGGTTTCACCGATGAAGTCCGCCACGAAGCGATTGCGCGGGCGTTCGTAGATGTCTTCCGGACGACCGACCTGCTGCACCTCGCCTTCGGACAACACGGCGATGCGGTCGGACATGGTCAGGGCTTCTTCCTGGTCGTGGGTGACGAAGATGAAGGTGATGCCGGTGCGCGCCTGAATGGTTTTCAGCTCTTCGCGCATGGCCTGGCGCAGCTTGAGGTCCAACGCCGAAAGCGGTTCGTCGAGCAGCAAGACCTTGGGATGCGGCGCCAATGCACGAGCGAGGGCGACACGCTGTTGCTGACCGCCAGACAGTTGCGCTGGCTTGCGGTTGGCAAAGCGCTCCATCTGCACCAGGGCGAGCATCTCGCGCACCCGTTCGGCCAATTGCGTTTTGTGCAGGACTTTGCCCATCGGGTGGGACTCAAGGCCGAAGGCCAGGTTCTCGGCGATGGTCATGTGCGGGAACAGCGCGTAATGCTGGAACACCGTGTTGACCGGGCGCTGGAAGGGCGGGCGGTCGGCGATGTTTTCGCCGTAGAGCAGAATTTCGCCTTCGGTAGGGAATTCGAACCCGGCGATCATCCGCAGGAGCGTGGTTTTGCCGCAGCCCGAAGGGCCGAGAAGGGTGAAGAACTCGTTGTCGCGAATGTCCAGGTCGATGCTTTTGAGCGCCACCGGGCCAGTCTTTGGATCACCGTAGACTTTGCGCACTGAGCGGATGGACACCGCCAGCGTTTGCAGCGAATGCAGGGCATTCATGCGTTACCTCCGATTCCCCCATCGCCTGCGCACGTGCTGAAAACAGCTGTGTCGTCGGGCCATGGATATTATTTTTCTGGGCAGGATCGAGATTGCGTTCGGGTGTTGTAACCAGCTGTTTTGTTGTTCTGCTGTGGATCGATTATCAGCGAGGGGTTGCGGGGGCGAAACTTCAATTTTAACATAGGGGCTGTTAAAAAATTTAACAGCAGAAGGCGCCCGGAAACCATGCCTGACCACCGTTTGCCGCCGCTCAACGCGGTGCGTGCCTTTGATGCCGCGGCCCGGTTGGGCAGCTATGTCGAAGCCTCCAAAGCCCTGCACGTGACCCAGCCGGCCATCGGCCGCCACGTGAAATTGCTGGAAGACTGGCTGGGCATCCAACTGTTCGAGCGCACCTCTCGCGGGGTCAACCTGACGACGGCGGGGGAGAAGTACCACCGCAAGATCACCGCCGCCTTGCAGCTGATCATCGAAGCGGGAAAAGAGGCGCAGCCAAAACACGCCGAACGCTGGCTGCGCATCATGGTGGTGCCGGGGTTTGCCAAGCGCTGGCTGATGCCGCGCATCGAGGCCATGCGTCATCTGCGCCCGGGCTTGAAGTTCGCCATCGAACCCAACTCCACCTTCACCGAAGTGGATGGCAAAAGCGCTGACCTGGGCATCGTCTACGGGTTGGACGGCCAATATGCGCACTCGCGCACCAGCTTGATTTGTCCTCGGGTGTTTCCGATCTGTTCCCCCGACTATCTGGCCAGCGTCGAGCCCATCGACAGCCCCGCGGACCTGGTGAAACACAACCTGATCCATGTGGATGACGGCGAGTGGTGGAACCTGTGGTTCGCCGCCAACGACCTCGACATGCACCTCAATTCGGACATGCTCTACGTCAACAACGACCACGCGCTGTCGGTGGCCGAGAGCGGGCAGGGCATCGCACTGGCCAACGAAGTGCTGGTGCGCGACGAACTCCATAGCGGCAAGCTGGTGCGGGTGGTGGACGCGCAAGTGAAGCTGGAAAGCTATCGAGTGCTGACGCCGTCCGCCGAACTCTCGGCGGACGCGGCGTGGTTTATCGACTGGCTCAAGAGCGAACTGGAGCAGGACTTCCCGGAGGCGGTGATCCGCGCCTGAGAAGTCCTGGCGGGTTCAACTCAAACGGAAGCGCCCGGTGTTGTCGCTTAAGGCTTTGCTGCCGTGGCTCAGGGTGTCCGCGGCCTGGTTCACCGCGCGAGCCCCTTCGAGCAAGCGCACCGCCGCTTGATCGACCTGCTGGATATTGCCGCTGACCTCGTCGGCGGTACTGGCCTGTTCCTCCACCGCCGTGGCGATTTGCGCCAGGGTATCGGTGACGCTCTGCACCGCACTGGCGATTTCCCCGAGCCGTTCACCGAGGCCGGTGACCGCTTGCGCATCGCTCTCTGCCTGACTGCACGCGGCTTGCATCAGGCTGACGGCCTCATTCACGGTGTTGCGCAGGCTGTCGACCGTGCCGGCGATCTGTGCGGTCGACGACTGGGTGCGTTGGGACAGGCTGCGCACTTCATCGGCCACCACTGCGAAGCCACGCCCTTGCTCGCCCGCCCGGGCCGCCTCGATGGCGGCGTTGAGTGCCAACAGGTTGGTCTGCTCGGCGACGCCGCGAATGGTGTCGACCACCAGTTGAATCTGCTGTCCTTGTTCACTGACCCGGCCCAGCGCCGCAGCGGTCTCGTTCAGACGTTGATTGAGCTGCTGGATACTCGCGGTGGTGCGCTGGCTGTCACGGCTGCTGTCGGCGGCAATGCGCCGGGTGTGCTGGGCGCTGCCGGACGCCTGTTCGCAACTGTGGGCCACCCCTTGTGAGGTGGCGGCCAGTTGCGTCGCCGCAGCGGCAATCTGGCTGATCTGCAACTGCTGGGCTTCGACTTCGCCCAGGGCGTCGCTGGAATGATGGTTGAGGGTTTGCACCGCGTTGCTCAGTTGCAGGGTTTCGTGATCCACCCCTTGCAGGCTGGTGCGCAGTTGCACCACGGCGACGTTCAGCGCGGTGCTGATGACCGCCAGTTCGTCCCGGCCTTGAACCGGCACTTGCAGGCTCAGATTACCATCGCGCAGGGCCTCGGCCAGTACCGTGATGCCGCTGGCGCTGCGGCGGATCGAGGCCTGCAAACAGATGAACAGATACAGCGCGGCCAACAGCAGGCAGCCCAACACGGCGGCCACAACAACGAACTGGCGGATCGCCGAGTCGTGGTAGTAATCCAGTCGTTGATCCAGCGACACCAGCGACTGCTGACGCAACGAGGCGAGGTCAGAGAGCAGGGCATCGAGACTGCGTTCGAAGTCCTCCGGCTTGAGGTTGATGCTGCCGCCGAACACGCCGTCATCCAGCACCTTCAGGCCTGCATCGAGGCGCTTGAGGCTGTCGTGGTATTGCCCGGCCCAGGTTTGCAGGGCGCTGGGCAAGCGCGCTTCGAGCAGGCCAGCGGTTTTCACCAGCTGCTCTCGCGCATCGCCGATGCGGCTGCGCAGGTCGCGCAGTTGCAGGCGGCTTTGCAGGGTGAACTGTCCGGACACCACCGAGGCTTGGCCCACAGCAGCCAGACGGCCGACCCGTTCGATCAGGTCTGGTGCGTGCTGGGTGGAGATCTGCGTCAGCAAATAAGTTTCCAGCCACGGTGCCAGCGTCAGGCGATTGTCCATGGCGATCTGCTCGCGCAAGGCTTGCAGGGCGCTCAAGGCGTTGGTGAAGCGATCGTAGCCATCGGGCCACCAACCGACAGCACTCAGGCTTTTTGAGTCGAGGCCATCGAGGGCGGTTTGCAGGGCCTGATAACGCGACAGGGTTTCGCCCTCGGCGCTTTCTTTTTGCAGGGCATTGCCCAATTCGGCAGTGGCCTGGCTGACGGCGGGCTGAACCCCATCGAAGGCGGCCATCGCGGCGAGGGTGGCCGGCGTTGGCTGGCGATTGGTTTCCGTGGCGCGCCACCTGGCGGCGCGATCACGCTGGGCGGCGAGCAGGTCATCCAGCGCATCGAGCGCAAGCAGTTGCCGCACCCCGGCGCGTTCGCCGGAGATCAGGCTGAGTTTGTCGCGATAGTCCTGGCCGATCATCCACAGGCTGCCGGCCAGCGGCAGGATAAACAGCAGAAACAACAGCTGGAATTTACGTGCGAAGCCAAAACGCCCCAGCAGCCCGATCCCCGGTGATAAAAAAGCCTGCATGCCCCATGACTCCTCTGGACACCACGCACTATTGGCGTGCGACGGAGGTTGTCGCACCCCCGACTCGTGCCCTCTAAAAAGGCCTCGAAAGTTCACCCTTGTCCGCTCTGTAGGCTGACTCTGTAGCGAAACTTCCCATTGTCGGTCTCCTTTGTAAGGAGGCCGCGTTCAAGCAGACAAGGAAGGCAAGATTCAGACCATGGCTTTGCGCCATCAAGGTTGTGGTGATGAAAAACGAGGTCGTTAGCAGGCTAAGGGGATGGCGTTGCCGCACCGAAAAATGGCACATTGGCGCACCTGCACGTTCGTACCTCCTGTTGTCTGGAAATTCCCATGGCTATCAGCAACGCCCAGACCGGCTCAGTGCCGGCGTCCGCTACGCCCCAAAGCAGTCCCCTGGTGATGCGCATCATTGGCGCGGTAGCGCTGGCGCATTTGATCAACGACCTGATCCAGTCGGTGCTGCCGTCGATCTATCCGATGCTCAAGGCCAACTATGGGCTGACCTTCACTCAGGTCGGCCTGATCACCCTGACGTTCCAGTTGACGGCCTCGCTGCTGCAGCCGTGGGTCGGTTACTACACCGATCGTCATCCCAAGCCGTGGTTGTTGCCGGCGGGTACGGTCTGCACCCTGGTCGGGATTCTGATGATGTCGGTGGTCGGCAGCTTCCCGCTAATCCTGTTGGCGGCGGGGCTGATCGGCATCGGTTCATCGACCTTCCACCCGGAAGCGTCCCGCGTGGCGCGCCTGGCTTCAGGCGGGCGCTTCGGGCTGGCGCAATCGACCTTCCAGGTCGGCGGTAACGCAGGCTCGGCGTTCGGCCCGTTGCTGGCGGCGGCGATCATCATTCCCTACGGTCAAGGGCAGGTGGCCTGGTTCGGCCTGTTCGCGGTGTTTGCGCTGTTTGTCCTCTACCGGATCAGCCGCTGGTACGCCAACCACTTGAACCTGTTCAAGCTCAAGCAGGGCCAGGCGGCGACTCACGGTTTGTCCAAGGGCCGAGTGACCAGTGCGCTGGTGGTGCTCGGGTTACTGGTGTTCTCCAAGTATTTTTACATGTCGAGCCTCACCAGCTACTTCACCTTTTATCTGATCGAGAAGTTCGACCTGTCGGTGGCTAGCTCGCAGCTGCACCTGTTCCTGTTTCTCGGCGCGGTCGCGGCGGGGACGTTCTTTGGCGGGCCGATCGGTGACAGGATCGGGCGTAAGGCAGTGATCTGGTTCTCGATCCTCGGCGTTGCGCCGTTCACCTTGCTGCTGCCCCATGTCGACCTGTTCTGGACCAGCATTCTCAGCGTGGTCATCGGCTTCATTCTCGCCTCGGCGTTCTCGGCCATCGTGGTGTACGCCCAGGAACTGGTGCCGGGCAATGTCGGGATGATCGCCGGGATATTCTTCGGCCTGATGTTCGGCTTCGGCGGGATTGGCGCGGCGTTGCTGGGCCATTTGGCGGATATTCACGGCATCGAATACGTGTACTACCTGTGTTCGTTCCTGCCGCTGTTCGGGGTGTTGGCGATCTTCCTGCCGCGAACCAAAAAGGCCTGATCCAACACAAATCCCCTGTGGGAGCGAGCCTGCTCGCGATGACGGAGTGTCAGTCAGTATCTTTGTTGGCTGACACACCGCTATCGCGAGCAAGCTCGCTCCCACAGAAAAGCAAAAACAAGGCACAAAAAAGCCGCGTATCAAACGCGGCTTTTTCTTGGGCGTATGGCTTAGACGTTGAAACGGAAGTGCATCACGTCGCCGTCTTTAACGATGTAATCCTTGCCTTCCAGACGCCATTTACCGGCTTCCTTGGTACCGGCTTCGCCCTTGTACTGGATGAAGTCGTTGTAGGCGATCACTTCGGCGCGGATGAAGCCTTTTTCGAAGTCGGTGTGGATCACGCCAGCGGCTTGTGGTGCGGTGGCACCGACGCGGACGGTCCAGGCGCGGACTTCTTCGACACCGGCGGTGAAGTAGGTCTGCAGGTGCAGCATTTCGTAGCCGGCGCGGATCACGCGGTTCAGGCCAGGCTCTTCGAGGCCCAGGGCTTCGAGGAACATGTCTTTTTCTTCGCCGTCATCGAGCTCGGCGATTTCCGCTTCGATCTTGTTGCACACCGGAACAACCACGGCGCCTTCTTCTTCGGCGATGGCGCGTACAACGTCCAGGTGCGGGTTGTTCTCGAAACCGTCTTCAGCGACGTTGGCGATGTACATGACCGGCTTGGTGGTCAGCAGGTGGAAGCCCTTGATCACCGCTTTCTCGTCGGTGCCCATGTTCTTCATCAGGCTGCGCGCCGGCTTGCCTTCGGTGAAGTGAGCGATCAGTTGCTCCAGCAGGCCTTTCTGGACCACTGCGTCCTTGTCACCGCCCTTGGCGTTGCGCGCGACTTTCTGCAGTTGCTTCTCGCAGCTGTCGAGGTCGGCGAAGATCAGTTCCAGGTCGATGATTTCGATGTCGCGTTTCGGGTCGACGCTGTTGGAAACGTGAATCACGTTCTCGTCTTCGAAGCAGCGGACCACGTGGGCGATGGCATCGGTTTCACGGATGTTGGCCAGGAACTTGTTGCCCAGGCCTTCACCTTTCGACGCGCCGGCAACCAGGCCCGCGATGTCGACGAATTCCATGGTGGTCGGCAGGATGCGCTTTGGATTGACGATGGCTGCCAGGGCATCCAGACGCGGATCCGGCATCGGCACGATACCGCTGTTAGGCTCGATGGTGCAGAAGGGGAAGTTCTCGGCCGCGATCCCGGATTTGGTCAGGGCGTTGAACAGGGTGGACTTGCCGACGTTAGGCAGGCCGACGATGCCGCAATTGAATCCCATGGTGTTTCCCCTCGGATAAGAGTCAGGCCTTCTGGCTGTGCAGGTTTTTCATCGCGCGGTTCCATTCCCCGGCGAGGATATCCGGCAGCACGCCGAGGGCAAAGTCGATGCTGGCATCGAGTTTTTCCTGTTCGGCGCGTGGCGCACGACCCAGGACGAAATTTGAAACCATACTGGCGACGCCCGGATGACCGATGCCAAGCCGCAGGCGGTGGAAAGTGTTCTGATTGCCCAGTTGCGCAATGATGTCGCGTAGCCCGTTGTGACCGCCATGGCCACCGCCCACTTTGAGTTTGGCGACGCCTGGAGGCAGGTCGAGTTCGTCGTGTGCCACGAGGATTTCTTCAGGCTTGATGCGGAAGAAACCTGCAAGGGCCGCCACGGCCTGGCCGCTGCGGTTCATGTACGTGGTGGGAATCAGCAGACGAACATCCTGACCCTGATGCGAATAGCGCCCGGTCAGGCCGAAATATTTGCGGTCCGCCACAAGGTTTACGCCTTGTGCGTTCGCGATGCGCTCAACAAAAAGGGCCCCTGCGTTATGCCGGGTCTGTTCGTATTCAGCGCCTGGATTTCCCAGGCCAACGATCAGTTTGATGGCAGTCACGATAGGGGCCCTTCCTTGGAGTGGTGGATAACATCGCCGCAATCAGGGATAGCGGCGAAAGTGGACGAAAATTGCTCATTTACCATGATGTAAACTCCGCGTTCTCGCCCGCTTTCTCGCTATGCTCTAGTCCGCGATGTTTCCGGTCACTCCGGCGTACAGAGTAAAATTACTCTGCAGCGCCTTCTGCAGCTTCTGGAGCAACACGTGGAGCGTGGACGTTGGCAACAGCCTTGTCATCACCGTGTGCCAGGGCCACGAACTCAACGCCTTTAGGAGCCTTGAGGTCCGACAGGTGAATGATCGAACCGATTTCAGCGTTAGCCAGGTCGACTTCGATGAACTCAGGCAGATCTTTCGGCAGGCAGGAAACTTCGATCTCGGCAACAACGTGCGAGATTTCGCCGCCTTTCTTGGTCGGTGCTTCTTCGTTGATGAAGTGCACTGGAACGATAGCGGTCAGTTTCTGGCCGGCTACTACGCGTACGAAGTCAGCGTGCATCACGTGGCCTTTGGCCGGGTGACGCTGCAGGGCTTTGATCACGACGTTCTGCTTGGTGCCACCAACGTTCAGCTCGATGATGTGGCTGTAAGCCGCTTCGTTTTCGAGCAGTTTGGCAACTTCTTTGGCCAGCATGCTGATGGATTCAGGGGCTTTGTCGCCACCGTAAACTACAGCTGGAACCAGGCTTGCGAGACGACGCAGGCGGCGGCTCGCACCTTTCCCCAGGTCGGAACGCACTTCAGCATTCAGAGTAAAATCGTTCATGTTGTATCTCCAAAATAACCACACTCGCCCCAGCGTTTGCGACCAGCGCTAAAGGCGATATGGGCAAAAAAGCCCCGCCCCGACAGGAATGCCGGGGCGGGGCGCTTTTCGTCAACGAGACATTTCGAGAAGGGCAGGGCCCTTAGCGGAACATCGCGCTGATCGATTCTTCATTGCTGATGCGGCGGACCGCCTCGGCAACTACCGGTGCGATATCCAGTTGGCGGATACGCGCACAGGCTTGTGCTGCAGCGGACAGAGGAATGGTGTTAGTCACCACCAACTCGTCCAGCACGGAATTTTCGATGTTTTCGATTGCCCGACCCGACAGCACAGGGTGCGTGCAGTAGGCGAAAACCTTGGCAGCGCCATGCTCTTTCAAGGCCTTGGCCGCGTGGCACAGGGTGCCGGCGGTATCGACCATGTCATCGACCAGAATACAGGTACGCCCTTCGACATCACCGATGATATGCATCACTTCAGAGTGATTGGCTTTCTCACGGCGTTTGTCGATGATCCCGAGATCCACGCCCAGGGATTTGGCAACGGCACGTGCACGCACGACGCCGCCAATGTCCGGGGACACGATCATCAGGTTTTCGAAGCGCTGATCTTCGATGTCATCCACCAGAACCGGGGAGCCGTAGATGTTATCTACCGGAATATCGAAGAAACCCTGGATTTGGTCAGCATGCAGATCAACCGTGAGAACACGGTCGATGCCGACTACGGTAAGCATGTCAGCCACGACTTTCGCGCTGATAGCCACACGTGCGGAACGCGGACGGCGATCCTGACGGGCATAACCAAAGTAAGGAATAACAGCAGTGATACGAGTAGCCGAGGAGCGGCGGAAGGCATCAGCCATCACTACCAGTTCCATCAGGTTATCGTTGGTCGGAGCGCAAGTCGGCTGAATAATGAAGACGTCTTTACCGCGAACGTTTTCATTGATCTCGGCTGTAATTTCGCCGTCGGAGAATTTACCGACAGAGATGTCACCGAGAGGGATATGCAGCTGACGTACGACACGCCGAGCCAGATCGGGGTTAGCGTTCCCCGTAAAGACCATCATCTTGGACACGCGCAGTACCTGAAGGCTGAGGGTAACCTGGATGAGTATAGGAAAATGGCAGGGGCGGCTGGATTCGAACCAACGCATGGCAGGATCAAAACCTGCTGCCTTACCGCTTGGCGACGCCCCTGTATCTGTTGCAACGATTACCCAGTAATCGGTTCCTTTAGAGCAGACTTTGCAGCTTGCGATGCAACATCGAAACGTTGCTTCCTTTTGCTACAAATCCTGTAAGGGTCTCTGTCAGAAGGGCCGAGACTTTATCAGCTTCAGCTTTGCTTGGGAAGCCCCCAAACACACAACTTCCAGTTCCGGTGAGTTTTGCTTCGGTAAATTTACCTAACAAATTCAAAGCGTTACGTACCTCTGGATAACGCCTTGTTACCACCGGCAAGCAGTCATTTCGACTGTTTCCCTTGGGAACGGGGCGCACTTTAATGGGAGGAGTGTTACGTGTCAACAACGGATCTGAAAAAATTTCTGCCGTACTAACAGAGACTTGCGGCACCAGCACCAGATACCACGGTTCTTCCGGGTCCACAGGGGTCAGTTTCTCCCCCACGCCCTCGGCGAAAGCTGCGTGGCCACGTACGAAAACCGGGACGTCGGCGCCCAGCGTCAACCCCAGCCCGGCCAGGCGATCTTCATCCCAGCCCAATTGCCACAGATGATTCAAGCCCAGCAATGTTGTTGCGGCATTCGAGCTGCCGCCACCGATGCCGCCGCCCATGGGCAGGATCTTGTCGATCCAGATATCGACGCCTAGCGAGCAAGCGGATTGTTCCTGAAGTTTTCTGGCGGCCTTGACGATCAGGTTGCTGTCGTGGGGAACACCTTCGAACTCAGTGTGTAGATGAATGACACCGTCATCGCGCAGGGCGTAGGTGATTTCGTCGCCGTAATCGAGAAACTGAAACATTGTCTGCAGTTCGTGGTAGCCGTCTTCGCGGCGACCCAGGATGTGCAGCATCAAATTGAGTTTGGCTGGCGAGGGCAGCGTCAGGCGATTGGCTGGCATGTCATGACCCCAGTTTGCGCGGTTGCCAGATCTTGATCACCAGCGTGACATCAAGGTCGGTGCCGCTGAGCTTGATGCGCTCGGGTAGCCAGAAACCGTTTTGCTGGGTGTAGGCGGTGTAGTCGACCTTCCAGCCATCCTGTTCAAGGCTCGCCAGGCGGCTGTCGCCGTCCAGGGTCAGGCGACTTTTGCTGTCGGGAGCCGGGAGCCCGCGCACCCACCAGGCCAGGTTGGACACCGGCAGCTTCCAGCCAAGTTGTTCTTCGAGCAGCACTTCCGGATTCGGCGCGTCGTAACGTCCCTGGTTGGCGACTTCCAGCGACACCTTGCCCGGGCGTCCGGTCAGGCGAGCCGCGCCGCGGCCCAGTGGTCCCGACAGGCGAATGTCGTAGTAATCCTGGCGCTGCAACCAGAACAGCGTGCCGCTGCCCGAGTCTTTCGGGGCACGGATGCCGATCTTGCCGTCGATCTGCCAGCCATCGAGGCCGGTCAGTTGCTGTTTGTGCTCACGCCATTGGGCGGCGTTGCCATGGCCCTCGACCGACTCACGGGGACCCAGGCCTGCGCAACCGGCGAGCAGGGCGATAAAGCTGAAAACGATGAAATGGCGCAAAAACATAATCTTAAAGAGTCTCTGATCCGGTCAGGCGTTTGATGGTGCCGCGCAGGGTCGGGCTGTCAGGCTGTTCCTTGAGGAACTTGCCCCAGACTTGTTTCGCTTCACGCTGTTTGCCGTTGGCCCACAGGACTTCACCCAGGTGAGCGGCGACTTCCTGATCGGGGAAGCGATCCAGGGCCTGGCGCAGCAGGCGCTCGGCTTCGTCGAGATTGCCCAGGCGGTAATTCACCCAGCCAAGGCTGTCGAGTACCGCCGGGTCTTCCGGACTGATCTGGTGTGCCTGTTCGATCAGGGCCTTGGCTTCGGCGTAACGCGTGGTGCGGTCGGACAGGGTGTAGCCCAGGGCATTCAACGCCATGGCATTGTCCGGGTCGCGCTTGATGATCGTACGCAGGTCTTTTTCCATCTGCGCCAGGTCATTGCGTTTTTCCGCCTGCATGGCGCGGGTGTAGAGCAGGTTCAGGTCGTCCGGGTATTTCTGCAAGGCCTGTTGCAGAGCATTCCAGGCCTTGTCGCCCTGATTGTTGGCGGACAGGGTTTCGACTTCGATCAGGTACAACTGGATGGCGTAATCCGGCTGCTCATCGCGTTCTGCCGCCAGCTTACGTTGCGCTTCGGCGGTCTTGCCGTTGTTGATCAGGATGTCGGCCTGACGCAATTGCGCCGGCAGGAAGTCGTTGCCCGGGCCAACCTTGGCGTATTCGATCAGCGCGCCTTGCGGGTCGTTTTGTTCTTCGGCGATGCGGCCGAGGTTCAGGTGCGCCGAGTCAACATGGCTTTCCCGGGCGATCAGGTCTTCAAGATGACCCTTGGCCTCATTCCAGTCCTTGGCTTCCAGGCACACCAGCGCCAGGGAGTAACGCAGTTCGTCGTCTTCCGGGTATTGCTGGACCAGGCTCGAGAACTCGGCCTTGGCGTCGTCCATGCGGTCCTGTTCAACCAGCATCCTCGCGTAAGTCAGGCGCAGGCGCTTGTCGTCCGGGTATTTCTTGATGCTTTTCTGCAGCAGCGGCAGGGCTTCGTCACCGCGATTCAAGGTTTGCAGCAGGCGTGCACGCAGCAGGATCGGCGCAATTTCGCCGTCGTCCGGCGGATTGTCTTCCAGCAGCTTCAGCGCGCCCTTGGCGTCGCCATCCTGTTGCATCAGCAAGGCCTTGCCGAAAATCAGCTGGCCGTTGTCCGGATGACGCTGCAACAAACGATCGAAGCTTTTCATCAAGCCGTTGCGGGTGTCCTGGTCGGTGTCGGCCGCGGACAGCGCAAGGAAGTCGAAATGGGTGTCGCCTTTGCCTTGCAGGACTTTCTCCATATAGACCATGGAGTCGTCATAACGCCCGGCGCGTGCCAGTTGCACGGCGGCGGCGCGTTGCGCTTCGAGGTCGTCGGGGGCGTTCCTGGCCCAGATCAGCGCAGTATCCAGGGCTGCCTGGTCGGCGCCCAGATATTCGGCGATACGAAATGCCCGCTCGGAGATGCCCGGATCCTGGGTGTTGATGGCCTGGGTCACATAGTTGTCCAGGGCAATGTCAAAACGATTGCGCTGGCCGGCCAGTTCGGCGCTCAACAGGCTGAAGATGGTTTCCTCGCTGAATGGGCTGTAGACCTTGGGCTTTTCAGGGGCCGGGGTGCTGTCTTCAACCGGCGGCGCACCGTCCGACGAAACGGGTGCCAAGGCCTGGCAGCCGCTGAGGAAGACAAGAGCGAGGAGCAACGCGGAGGATCTATTCATATAGGAAGAGGACGACTAACCTGCGGTCGGATCATCATGACACAAGCTTTCGAGCAAACATAACCGGCCCGGCAATTTACCTGCCAGCCCGATCCGCGTCGCCCTGATGCTTGTGTAAACGAGAACTGCTCGCAACCCGCGGCGGCGCCTGATGGGGCGATAGATATCGAGTAGTTGTTCTGATTCCGTCGAAGTAGGACAATTGCCGGCTTCACGTCACCATCAGCGACTTTGAATGGCCTTCCTTGCACTCGGTATTAACCACAAGACTGCTTCAGTAGACGTCCGCGAGCGCGTGGCTTTTACCCCTGAGCAGCTGGTTGAGGCCTTGCAGCAGCTCTGCCGACTCACCGACAGCCGCGAAGCTGCGATCCTCTCCACCTGCAATCGCAGTGAACTCTATATAGAACAGGATCACCTGTCGGCGGACGTCGTGCTGCGCTGGCTGGCGGAATATCATCATTTGAGCTACGACGAGCTGCGCGAAAGCGCCTATGTGCATGAAGATGATGCGGCAGTTCGTCACATGATGCGGGTGGCTTCCGGGCTCGACTCGCTGGTGTTGGGCGAACCGCAGATTCTCGGCCAGATGAAGTCGGCCTATGCCGTGGCCCGCGAAGCCGGCACCATCGGGCCGTTGCTCGGTAGGCTGTTCCAGGCCACGTTCAATGCGGCCAAGCAGGTGCGCACCGACACGGCCATCGGCGAGAACCCGGTGTCGGTAGCGTTTGCCGCGGTGAGCCTGGCCAAGCAGATTTTCAGCGACCTGCAACGCAGCCAGGCCTTGTTGATCGGCGCCGGCGAGACCATCACCCTGGTCGCCCGCCATCTGCATGACCTGGGTGTAAAGCGCATCGTGGTCGCCAACCGCACCCTGGAGCGCGCGAGCATCCTGGCCGAACAGTTCGGTGCCCATGCGGTGCTGCTGTCGGATATTCCGGCAGAGCTGGTGCGCAGCGATATCGTCATCAGTTCCACCGCCAGCCAGTTGCCGATTCTGGGCAAGGGTGCGGTGGAAAGCGCCTTGAAACTGCGCAAGCACAAACCGATCTTCATGGTGGATATCGCTGTTCCCCGCGACATCGAGCCAGAAGTCGGCGAACTGGACGACGTTTACCTCTATAGCGTCGACGACCTCCACGAAGTGGTTGCCGAGAACCTCAAGAGCCGCCAGGGCGCAGCCCAGGCCGCCGAAGAGATGGTCTCGATCGGTGCCGAAGATTTCATGATCCGCCTGCGCGAATTGGCGGCGGTGGACGTGCTCAAGGCCTATCGTCAACAGAGCGAACGCCTGCGCGACGAAGAATTGCAAAAGGCCCAGCGCATGCTGGCCAACGGCACCAGTGCCGAAGAGGTGCTGGTGCAACTGGCCCGCGGGCTGACCAACAAACTGTTGCACGCACCGAGCGTGCAGTTGAAAAAGCTCTCTGCCGAAGGTCGCCTGGATGCGCTGGCGATGGCCCAGGAACTCTTTGCCCTCGGTGAGGGCTCATCGGATAGCTTTTCGGATAAAAAACCGCAATGAAAGCGTCACTGCTCAATAAGCTGGATATCCTCCAGGACCGTTTCGAGGAATTGACCGCCCTGTTGGGCGATGGCGAGGTCATTTCCGATCAGAACAAGTTCCGCACCTATTCCAAGGAGTACGCGGAAGTTGAACCGATCGTGGGCGCCTATAAAGAACTGCTGAAAGTGCAGGACGACCTCGAAGGCGCCCAGGCACTGCTCAAGGACAGCGACCCGGACATGCGGGAAATGGCCGTGGAAGAAGTCCGCGAGGCCAAGGAACGCCTGGTCACGCTCGAAGCCGACCTGCAGCGCATGCTGCTGCCCAAGGACCCGAACGACGGCCGCAACGTGTTCCTCGAGATCCGTGCCGGTACCGGTGGTGACGAAGCGGCGATTTTCTCCGGCGACCTGTTCCGCATGTATTCGCGTTACGCCGAGCGTCGTGGCTGGCGGGTGGAGATCCTTTCGGAGAACGAGGGTGAACACGGCGGCTATAAAGAGGTGATTGCCCGGGTCGAGGGCGACAACGTCTACGGCAAGCTGAAGTTCGAATCCGGCGCGCACCGCGTGCAGCGGGTTCCGGCGACCGAATCCCAAGGCCGCATTCACACGTCGGCCTGCACCGTGGCGGTATTGCCCGAGCCGGACGAACAGGAAGCCATCGAGATCAACCCGGCCGATCTGCGCATCGATACCTATCGCTCCTCCGGCGCCGGTGGCCAGCACGTCAACAAGACCGACTCGGCGATCCGTATCACGCACTTGCCATCCGGTATTGTGGTCGAGTGCCAGGAAGAACGTTCACAGCACAAGAACCGCGCCCGGGCGATGTCCTGGTTGTCGGCCAAGCTGAACGATCAGCAGACCTCCGCCGCGGCCAACGCCATCGCCAGCGAGCGCAAGTTGCTGGTCGGTTCCGGCGACCGCTCAGAGCGTATCCGCACCTATAATTTCGCCCAGGGCCGGGTCACCGATCATCGAGTCAACCTGACCTTGTATTCCCTCGACGAGATCCTCGCCGGCGGCGTCGAGGCGGTGATCGAGCCGTTGCTGGCCGAGTACCAGGCCGATCAACTGGCAGCGATAGGTGAGTAAATGACGATCATTGCCAGTTTGTTGCGCGC
The DNA here is from genome assembly GCF_017350115.1 of Pseudomonas sp. GW456-L13. Lineage (NCBI taxonomy): Bacteria > Pseudomonadati > Pseudomonadota > Gammaproteobacteria > Pseudomonadales > Pseudomonadaceae > Pseudomonas > Pseudomonas sp. GW456-L13. The sequence goes on along the minus strand of NZ_JACNAS010000002.1, from coordinate 1,471,299 downwards.
CGCCGATTTACCCGACTCGCCGACGGCGCGTCTGGATGCCGAACTGCTGCTGGCGGCGGCCTTGGGCAAGTCCCGCAGTTTCCTGCATACCTGGCCGGAGCGCATCGTGCCGAGCGAAGCGGCGCTGACGTTCGCCGAGTATTTGCAGCGTCGCCGCAGCGGCGAGCCGGTGGCCTATATCCTCGGCCAGCAGGGTTTCTGGAAGCTGGACCTGGAAGTGGCACCGCACACGCTGATCCCGCGCCCCGACACCGAACTGCTGGTGGAAGCCGCGCTGGAACTGTTGCCGGCCACACCGGCCAAGGTACTCGACCTTGGCACGGGCAGCGGCGCAATTGCCCTGGCCCTGGCCAGCGAGCGTCCGGCCTGGAGCGTCACTGCCGTGGATCGTGTTCTGGAAGCCGTGGCCCTGGCCGAACGCAATCGCCAGCGCCTGCACCTGGACAACGCCACCGTGCTGAGCAGCCATTGGTTCAGCGCCCTGGAAGGTCAGCTTTTTCAACTGATCATCAGCAATCCGCCCTACATCGCAGCGGCCGATCCGCATCTGGTCGAGGGCGACGTGCGCTTTGAACCGGCCAGCGCCCTGGTGGCGGGTGTCGACGGGCTCGACGATCTGCGCTTGATCGTTGCCCAGGCACCGGACCATCTGGACGCCGGCGGTTGGCTGATGCTTGAACACGGCTATGATCAGGCCGAGGCGGTTCGCGATTTGCTGCTGACCCGGGGTTTTGAAGAAGTCCACAGCCGCACCGATCTGGGCGGTCATCAACGCATCAGTCTGGGGCGCCTGCCGTGCTGAATGATCAGGAATTGCTGCGCTACAGCCGGCAGATTCTGCTGCAACACATCGATATCGACGGCCAGTTGCGGCTCAAGGAAAGCCGCGTATTGATCGTCGGTCTTGGCGGCCTTGGCGCGCCAGTGGCGCTGTATCTGGCGGCCGCCGGCGTTGGTGAGTTGCACCTGGCGGACTTCGATACGGTCGACCTGACCAACCTGCAACGCCAGATCATTCACGACACCGACAGCGTCGGCATGACCAAGGTCGATTCGGCAATCAAGCGCCTGACGGCGATCAACCCCGAGATTCAACTGATCGCCCATCGTGCGGCGCTGGACGAAGACTCCCTGGCCGCCGTAGTGGCCAGAGTGGATCTGGTCCTCGATTGTTCTGACAATTTTTCCACCCGTGAAGCGGTCAACGCCGCTTGCGTGGCGGCCGGCAAACCGCTGGTCAGCGGCGCGGCGATTCGCCTCGAAGGGCAGCTGTCGGTGTTCGATCCGCGTCGACCGGAGAGTCCGTGCTACCACTGTTTATACGGGCACGGCAGCGAAGCCGAATTGACCTGTAGCGAGGCCGGCGTGGTCGGTCCGCTGGTGGGGCTGGTCGGCAGTCTGCAAGCGCTTGAAGCGTTGAAGTTGCTGGCCGGATTCGGCGAGCCGCTGGTGGGGCGCCTGTTGTTGATCGATGCCTTGGGCACGCGCTTCCGTGAACTGCGGGTCAAGCGCGATCCGGGCTGCAGCGTCTGTGGGCCGAAACATGCGTGAAGCGCCGATCGGCGTGTTCGACTCCGGTGTCGGTGGGCTCTCGGTACTGGCCGAGATCCAGCGTTTGCTGCCCAATGAGTCTCTGTTGTACGTCGCCGACTGCGGAAATGTTCCCTACGGCGAAAAATCCCCGGCATTTATCCAGCAACGTTGCAGCGTGATGGCCGACTTCTTTCGGCAGCAGGGCGCCAAGGCTTTGGTGCTGGCGTGCAACACGGCGACGGTTGCCGGGGTCGCCGACCTGCGTCGCGACTATCCGGAATGGCCCATCGTTGGCATGGAGCCGGCAGTCAAGCCGGCCGCCGCCGCAACCCGTTCCGGCGTGGTGGGGGTGCTGGCCACCACAGGCACTTTGCAGAGCGCCAAGTTCGCCGCGTTGCTCGACCGCTTCGCCACGGATGTGAAAGTGATCACCCAGCCCTGTCCAGGGCTTGTGGAGCTGATTGAAAACGGCGACCTGCGCAGCCCCGAGTTGCGCCAGCTGTTGGCCGGGTATGTCGAGCCACTGCTGGCTGCCGGCGCGGACACTCTGATTCTCGGCTGCACCCATTACCCCTTTCTCAAGCCGATGTTGCGGCAGATGATCCCCGAGGACATCAGCCTGATCGACACCGGCGCCGCCGTCGCGCGACAACTTCAGCGTCTGCTGGTCGAAGGCGAGCTGCTCGCCGAGGGGCCTGCCCGTGAGGCACAGTTCTGGACCAGCGCCGATCCGCTTCATTTCAGAAATATCTTGCCGATACTGTGGAATACCTCTGGTGTTGTGCGAAGCTTCAACAGGTAGATGGCTGTCCGGGGGGATACGAAGAGTCGGGGTAAACTTCTGATAAATCGCTGACTTCTATAGTTTTGCAGGGCTTGGTAACAAAAAAACCATACGAAATCGTTCGGAAAAGGAAGTTTCAAGTGAAGCGACTATTCTGCTTGGCCGCGATTGCGACCGCACTTTTGGGGCACACTTTTACCGCGCAGGCGGCAGGTGTGGAATTTGCCGTGGGGCAAACCGGCGAGTCGACCATGACCTATCGATTGGGGATGCAATTCGATTGGGACCAGAGCTGGTGGCAGAGCGACGTTGGTCGTCTGACCGGTTACTGGGACGGCGCCTATACCTATTGGGAAGGTGACGAGAAATCCAGTAACCACAGCCTGTCGTTCTCACCCGTGCTTGTTTATGAATTTGCCGGCCAGAACGTCAAACCCTACATCGAGTTTGGGATTGGCGTGGCGGCGTTTGCCAGCACCGAAGTCGAAAGCAACGATCTGGGCAGCGCCTTTCAGTTCGAAGACCGCTTTGGTTTCGGTTTGCGCTTTGCCGGCGGACATGAAGTCGGGGTTCGTGCGACGCACTATTCCAACGCCGGGATCACCACTCCGAACGATGGTGTAGAAAGTTACGCATTGCATTACACGATGCCGTTGTAAGCACCACGGTTTCAGCGGGTTGTAAATCCCTCTGTGGGAGCGAGCTTGCTCGCGATGACGATGTTTCATTCAACATCAATGTTGAGTCTGAAATCGCTATCGCGAGCAAGCTCGCTCCCACAGGGGGGACACGTGGTTTTCCAGTTCAGCGATACGCCGTCGAAATCCCCTGGCGTTCGTCGATGCACTCCGGAGCGCCCATCTCGAACTCCCGGCAGATCAGCGGGCGTTTTTCGTAGATCGTGCACATCATCGTGTTGCGATCCAGCGCGGCACACCAACCGTCATCCAGGCGCAACATCACTTCCCCGCCCCAGTCATCGGTATCGATGAACCGTTCAGGCACGCCCGTATCTGTGATCAGCATGACTTCGAGCTGGCAGCAGCAGGCTGCGCAGGTCGAGCAGGTGACCGCGGGTTCCGCGATTTGCGTATGGGGGATGGTTTTCATGGCGCGCAGTGTAAGGCAGTCACCGGGTACTGTGTGAAAGGTCTGACGGACGCTCAAATATCGGAGCGCCCGAGACACCGCCGCCATTGATGACGACTTTCAGGGTTGATCCTTGATCGGCGGCTGGCTGCGCACCATGCGTTTGCCGATCTCCAGTTTTACTTGGTCCGGCCGCTTGGAGAGTGGCCAGAGGGCGGCCATGAACGCTGCCGGGAAAGCGATTTCCAACGGGCGGTCCTTGAGTTTTTCGAAGATGTGCCGCGCGGCTTTCTCCACCGGCCAGCTCAAGGCCATGGGCGAGTCGTTTTTTGCCGTCAGCGGCGTATCGACGAACCCGGGGCTGATTACCGTGAGTTCTATGCCTTCCGGGGCCAGGTCGATGCGCAGGGATTCGAACAGGTAACGTAGCCCGGCCTTCGAAGTGCCGTAGGCTTCTGCCTTGGGCAGCGGCAGGTAGGTCACCGTACTGGCCATGGCCACCATATGCGGTGCGGTGCCGGCACGCAGCAATGGCAGGGCGGCGTCGATGCAATAGCTGCTGGCCAACAGGTTAGTGCGCACCACATGCTCGACAATCGACGCATCGAACTGCTTGGCATCCACGTACTCGCAGGTGCCGGCGTTCAGTATCACGGTGTCCAGCGAGCCCCAGTCCTGGGCAATCTGCTCGCCGATCTCGCGTACGGTCTGGCTGTTGGTCAGGTCTCCGGGGACCACCAGCACTTGCCCCGGATAACGTAGCGACAAGTCTTTCAGGGGGGCCACGGTGCGCGAACTGACGGCCAGGTGCGCACCGGTTTTCAGGATTTCTTCGGCCAGGGCGGCACCGATGCCGCTGCTTGCACCGGTCAGCCAGTATCGTCGTGCGAGTGTCCGACTCATCCCAATCTCCTTTTCAGCCAGGCGATTGCCCGGCCCAATACGGGTAAATGTTCATAAAGCAAAGCCCCCGGCATCGAAGTAATCCCGGTGGCGGTAATTCATGACCCAACGGCGGCGTATTGCCGTGAGGGCAGGTTTTTGAATGCCGTCAACGCACGTGTACGGGAAGTACCCAGGTCGACGATCGGTGAGGGGTAATCCACAACACCGAAAAGGCCGCCGAGATTGGCGGGGTTGTGCACGTCTTTTTTATTCAACCCGGCCAGTTCTGGCAACCACTGCTTGATGAATACGCCTTCGGGGTCGAATTTTTCCGACTGGCTCAGCGGGTTGAAAATCCGGAAGTAAGGCGCCGAGTCGGTGCCGGTGGAAGAACTCCACTGCCAGCCACCATTGTTCGCCGCCAGGTCGCCATCAATCAGGTGACGCATGAAAAAGCGTTCGCCTTCGCGCCAGTCGATCAGCAGGTTTTTGGTCAGGAACATCGCCACCACCATGCGCAGGCGGTTGTGCATCCAGCCGGTTGCCAGCAGTTGGCGCATGGCGGCGTCGATGATCGGCAAGCCGGTGCGTGCCTGTTGCCAGGCGGCCAGTTCTTCGGGGGCGTTGCGCCAGGCCAGGGCTTCGGTTTCCGGACGGAACGCGCGGTGCCGGGAAACCCGTGGGTAGCCTACCAGGATGTGTTTGTAGAACTCGCGCCACAGCAGCTCGTTGATCCAGGTGACAGCGCCGGTCTTGCCGCTTTCGAATTCACCTTGATTGCTGTTCAAGGCCGCGTGCAGGCATTGGCGCGTAGAAATCACCCCGGCGGCGAGATAGGCCGAGAGCTGACTGGTGCCGGGCTTCGCCGGGAAATCCCGTGCGCTTTGATAGTGCTCGATCTGCACATCGCTAAAGCTGTCGAGGCGACGCCGGGCTTCGGCTTCGCCCGCCGGCCACAGGTTGCGCAGGTTATCAGCGGGTGTTGCGAAGCCGTCGATACCCAAGGGGATCGCATCGCTGGCAATGTTCAGCGGCGCTTGTTTGTGCGGCGCGCGTACCAGGCTGGGCAGCGAGTGGTGCAGTCGTTCGTAGCAGACTTTGCGGAACTGGCTGAAGACCTGAAAGTAAGTGCCGGTGCGGGTCAGTACGCTCCCGGGCTTGAACAGCAATTGATCGAGGTAGCGGCGAACTTCGATCCCTTCAGCCTGTAGCGTCCTGGCGACCGCTGCATCGCGACGTGACTCGTGGATGCCGTATTCCTCGTTGAGGTGCAACGCATCGACCTGCAGCTGTCGGCACAGGTTCAGCAATACGCCGGGTGCGTCATCCCAGCGAGGGGCCAGGCGGATCAGCAGGGGAATGTTCAGTTGACCCAGTTCGCGGCTCAACTCGCGCAGGTTGCGCAGCCAGAAGTCCACTTTGCAGGGCGCATCGTCGTGTTCCAGCCATTGTTCCGGACTCAGCAGATACACCGCCACGCACGGGCCGCGAGCCGCGGCGGCCGAGAGGGCGGTGTTGTCATGTAGGCGCAAGTCGCTGCGCAGCCAGATCAATTGCATTTTGGTATCCACGCGATCCATTTAAATCAGCCCGCGCTGAACGAGTGCCTGATGTGCCGACAACGGATCTTCGGCCAGGTACAAATCAGCGATCACGGCAGTACTTGCGGACAACTCGGTGTGGTGGATGCATACCGTTGGTCCGGCAATCATTTTTGGGCAACTGACGCCTTTGAAAAGTTTCGGCAGCTGCGCCGGATTCAGGGCTTTGCTTGAGTACAGCAGAACCCCTCGGGGTTGCAGAAGTTCGACCGCCAATGCCAATTCTCCGACAGGCAGTGGCCAGTCGAAGACCTCCACCGGGCAATCCGCGCTGCTGATCAGCCAGGCCGTGAGCCACAGGTGCGGTTCCACAGGCAGGTCCGAGTGGTTGACCAGCAGCAGCGGCGCGGTGCGCAACTGACGATTGTTATGGTAGATGCGCGCTCCGAACTTGCTGCGCAGCCAGGCACAAAAAAAGCCCCGCTCCATCTGCGCCCCGAACTGGCCTTGCCAGCGTTGCTCCAGAGCGGCCAGCAAGGGCATCAGCAATTGCTCGCACAGGGTTCGCGGCGGATACAGCGCCATGGCCTGATTGACGCTGTCATCCAGGGCGCGTTCCTGCAATCGGCTGACTGCCTGCAGCAACGTTTGCAGCAAGGCGTGCCAATCGTTGTCGACGGACTCGCTGAAGGCTTGCGGCGTGTCTAGCAATGGTTTGACCTGGCTGACGGCAACGCCACGGTTGAGCCAGGTGAGGATGGTCTGGATGCGTTGTACGTGGTCGGCCGAGAACAACCGATGGCCCTTGGGCGTGCGTAGCGGCACGATCAGACCGTAGCGCCGCTCCCAGGCACGCAAGGTCACGGCATTGACTCCGGTTTGCCGCGCCACCTCACGGATCGGCAGCCAACCTTCGTCCAGCGCCTTTTTAAAGTCATCGCCGAGGTCTTCGCGGGCGCTGGTGTCGAGTGCTTTTTTCATCAAATGGCGTTTCGCAGGCTGAGGTTTTCCGGGTGCGGTTGCAGGTAAACCTGCTGCGCGATGTACGGATCGGGGTGTTGGCGAAAGTGATGTTTGAGCAGTGTCAGCGGCACCACCAGCGGCACGATGCCCAGACGGTACTGGCTGATCACGTGCTGCACTTCCCGCTTGTCTTCGCCGCTGATGGCCTGTTTCAGGTAGCCACTGAGGTGTTGCAGGACGTTGGTGTGAGTGCGACGTGTGGCGCATTTTTTCAGCGCAGCCATCAGTTCGCTGAAATATCGGGGGCCCAGTTCCTGTGGATCGGTTTTGCCCATGTTGCCCAGCAGGTTGCCCAGGGTTTTGTATTGCACCGGGTTGTGGGCCATCAGCAGGTATTTGTAGCGCGAATGAAAGTCCGTGAGACCGCGCCGGCTCATGCCCTCTTGGCGTAGCTGCTGCCAGGCGTTGTAGGCGAACACCCGGGTGAGGAAGTTTTCCCGCAGCACCGGATCGTTGAGCCGGCCGTCTTCCTCCACCGGCAAGTCCGGGTGCCGCAGGCAGAAAGCCCGGGCGTAGATCCCGCGCCCGCCACTGTCCGCCCGTGCGCCGTTGGCGTGGTAGACCTTGACCCGCTCCAGGCCGCAGGACGGAGAATTTTGCATGAAGATGTAGCCGCAAATTTCCCCCAGCTGCACTGCCATTTCCTGGCCGTAGGTGGCCAGCGGTTGTGTCACGTTAAGGTTGTGATCGAGGGTGCCCAGGGCTTCGGGTTGATCTGCACTGCCCACCAGCCGAATCGGTTGGCGGGGTACGCCCAGGCCGATGGCCACTTCCGGGCATACCGGGATGAAATCGAAGTAGTCAGTGAGGGTGCGGCTGCACAACCGCGATTCCTTGTGTCCGCCGTTGTAGCGTACGTCGAGCCCCATCAGGCAGGCGCTGATGGCGATTTTCGGTTTGGCGGGGGAGTGGAACATCGGAGCACCTCGAATCTAAACCTGTACAAACATTCGGGTCTGTACAAGATAACTTCATCATAGATTCGAAGTTCTACAAGTCAAATTCTTTGTATAGGTTTTTGGCGGGCTGCTGTCAGGGCGACAGCAGCGATTTGCTCGGGTTGATGCTCTTTACTGCAGGTGCTCATGCAAGCGGCGGGCGGCCTCCTGACCGCTGAGCCAGGCCCCTTCGACGCGTCCGGACAGGCACCAGTCGCCACAGGCGTACAGCCCCAGGTCGGCATCGGCCAGGGTGCCCCATTCGTGACTGCTGGCGGGGCGGGCGTAGAGCCAGCGGTGGGCGAGGCTGAAGCTCGGCGCGGGCATTGAATCGTGCAGCAGTTCGGCAAATGCGCCGTGCAACTGTTCGATCACCGCTTCCTTGGACAGGTCGATGTGCTGGCGACTCCAGGCGCTGGTGGCATGCAAGACCCAGGTGTCGAGGGTGTTGTCGCGTCCGGGTTTGCTGCGGTTTCGGGCCAGCCAGTCGAGGGGGCTGTCCTGTACGAAGCAGCCTTCCATGGGCGTTTCCAGCGGTGTTTCGAAGGCCAGGGCGATGGCCCAGGTCGGGTCCATTTTCACCCCGGCGGCGGCCCCGGCGAGTTTCGGCGCAGATGCCAGCAGAGCCGTGGCCTGTGGGGCCGGCGTGGCGATGACCACATGGCTGAACGGTCCGTGGGTGAAGCCTTCGGCGTCCTGCAGGTGCCAGTGTTCTTCACCGCGATAGACCTCGGTGATCCGGCAGGCGAAATGCACTTCGAGGTCACCGAGCAGGGCGCGGGTGATGGCGCTCATGCGAGGCGTGCCGACCCAGCGGGTCTGCTCGTCCGGCGACAGGTTGAGTTGGCCGCCATGGTAGGTGTACAACTGCGGCGTCCACTCGGCGACCCAGCCCTTGGCTTGCCAGCGCTGGACTTCGTTGACAAAACGCCGGTCGCGGGCAGTGAAATACTGCGCGCCCATGTCCAGAGCACCCGCATCGCTGCGCTTGCTCGACATGCGCCCGCCGCTGCCGCGACTTTTATCGAACAGTTGGACCACGTGCCCGAGGTCCGTCAGGGCCTGGGCGGCGGAGAGTCCGGCAATGCCGGTGCCGATGATTGCGATAGGTACAGTCATAGGGGCCTCGTTTACCTTTCTGTACAGACTACGCCGGGGTTCAAACCTGTACAATATTGTTTTTTGGTATAACTTTTAGCGTTCTCGATCTGACAGGTTGGCCTATTGTTAAACACAGAGCCTGCTCGATACCAAAGATCCCTGCTTATAAAAATAGACTAATGGACAAGGTAAAACGCCACGCGAGGAAGAAGTCATGCACATATTGCTGACCGGCGGTACTGGTTTGATAGGACGTCAGCTCTGCCAGCACTGGTTGGGCCAAGGTCATCGCCTGACAGTCTGGAGTCGCCAACCTGAAAATGTCGCGAAAATATGTGGTGTCCAAGTGCGTGGAGTTGCACGGCTGGAGGATCTGGGGCAAGAACCTGTCGATGCGATTATCAATCTTGCCGGGGCACCGATCGCCGACCGACTCTGGACGCACAAACGCAAAGCCCTGCTGTGGAGTAGCCGAATCACGCTCACCGAAACCCTCCTGGCCTGGCTTGAAAGCCGCGCACAGAAACCGCAGGTGCTGATCTCCGGTTCTGCAATCGGTTGGTATGGCGATGGTGGCGAACGTGAGTTGACCGAAGAATCGCCACCGGTCATCGATGATTTTGCCAGCCAGTTATGCATCGCCTGGGAAGAGACCGCACAGCGAGCTGAGGTGCTGGGCATTCGCGTCATCCTTATTCGAACCGGTTTGGTGCTGTCGGCAGAGGGCGGCTTTTTGTCGCGGCTGTTACTGCCGTTCAAACTGGGCCTGGGAGGGCCGATCGGCAACGGCCGGCAGTGGATGCCGTGGATTCATATCGACGATCAAATCGCCTTGATTGATTTTCTTCTGCATCGCAACGAGGCCAGCGGTCCCTATAATGCGTGCGCGCCCGAACCCGTGCGTAATCGCGAGTTTGCCAAAACACTGGGTAGCGTGCTGCATCGCCCGGCGTTCATGCCGATGCCGACCCTTGCCTTGAAAGTGGGCCTGGGCGAATTGTCTTCGTTGTTGCTGGGCGGCCAGCGCGCCACTCCAGTGCGTTTGTTACAGGCAGGTTTCACTTTTAAGTTCACGGATTTGCACGCGGCTTTGGACGATCTGTCCAGTCGCCTTTGAAATAGGACGTTGCATGACCGATCACGCGTTGCTTCTGGTCAACCTGGGTTCACCTGCCTCCACCTCGGTGGCGGATGTGCGCAGCTACCTCAATCAATTTCTGATGGACCCGTACGTGATCGACCTGCCATGGCCGGTTCGACGGCTGCTGGTGTCGCTGATCCTGATCAAGCGTCCCGAGCAGTCGGCCCATGCTTATGCCTCGATCTGGTGGGACGAGGGCTCGCCGCTGGTGGTGCTCAGCCGTCGCCTGCAACAAGCGATGACCAGTCAGTGGCAACACGGCCCGGTCGAGCTGGCAATGCGTTACGGCGAGCCGTCGATCGAATCGACGCTGGTGCGCCTGGTCGCGGCGGGGCACAAGCGAATCACCCTGGCGCCGCTTTATCCACAGTTCGCCGACAGCACCACGACTACGGTCATAGAAGAGGCGAGGCGCGTGGTACGCGAGAAAAACCTCGACGTGCAGTTGTCGGTGCTCCAGCCGTTCTACGACCAACCGGAATACCTCGATGCGCTGGTGGCCACGACCCGGCCGCATTTGCAGCAGGATTTCGATCACTTGCTGATGAGCTTTCATGGCTTGCCGGAACGGCATCTGAAGAAGCTCAACCCCGGTCACAGCTTCGAGGGTGGCGGTGATTGCTGCGCCGGTGCGCCGCCGGAGGTGGTCGCCACCTGTTATCGCGGCCAGTGCCTGCGTACGGCGGCAGAGTTCGCCAAGCGCATGGGATTGCCGGAGGGCAAGTGGTCGGTGTCGTTTCAGTCGCGGTTGGGGCGCGCCAAATGGATCGAACCCTACACCGAAGCGCGCCTCGATGAGTTGGCCAAAAGCGGCGTGAAAAAGATTCTGGTGATGTGCCCGGCGTTCGTAGCCGATTGCATCGAGACCCTGGAAGAGATCGGTGATCGCGGCAAGGAGCAATTCCGCGCAGCGGGGGGGGAGGACCTGGTGCTGGTGCCGTGCCTCAACGATGACCCGCATTGGGCGAAGGCGTTGGCGACCTTGTGTGAAAGGGCACCGATTGCATTGTAGGCATACAAACTGTGGGTTGACGGGCTGTTGTGGCGAGGGGGCTTGCCCCCGTTGGGTCGCGGAGCGGCCCTGAATCCTTCAACCGCGAGTCAACTGACAGACCGCGCTCGCTGGATTTACGACTGCTTCGCAGCCGAACGGGGGCAAGCCCCCTCGCCACAAGGTATTGCCTGAGGCTTTAGATCAGCGGCTCATTCGCCTTCTTGTGCTTCCAGCTGTCATTGCCCGGCAGGATCAGGTTCAAGCCGATCGCCACCACCGCGCACAGCGCGATACCCTTGAGGCCGAAATCGTCCGGCCCGGTGCCGGTGCCGATCAGCACGCCGCCGATCCCGAACACCAGGGTCACCGAAACAATCACCAGATTGCGCGCCTCGCCCAGATCGATCTTGTGGCGGATCAGCGTATTCATCCCCACCGCCGCAATCGAACCGAACAACAGGCACAGAATCCCGCCCATCACCGGCACCGGAATGCTTTGCAGCAGTGCGCCGAATTTACCGATGAACGCCAGGCTGATGGCGAAGATCGCCGCCCAGGTCATGATTTTCGGGTTGTAGTTCTTGGTCAGCATGACTGCGCCGGTCACTTCGGCGTAGGTGGTGTTGGGCGGGCCGCCGAACAGACCGGCCGCCGTGGTGGCGATGCCATCGCCGAGCAGGGTGCGGTGCAGGCCGGGCTTCTTCAGGTAATCGCGACCGGTCACGCTACCCACGGCAATCACGCCGCCGATGTGTTCGATGGCCGGGGCCAGGGCCACCGGAACGATGAACAGAATCGCCTGCCAGTTGAATTCCGGTGCGGTGAAGTGCGGGATGGCGAACCACGGTGCCGCCGCAATCTTCGCGGTGTCGACCACACCGAAGTAGAACGCCATGCCAAAACCCACCAGCACGCCGGAGATGATCGGCACCAGGCGAAAGATGCCCTTGCCGAAAACCGCGACGATCAGTGTGGTCAGCAGTGCGGGCATCGAAATCATCATTGCCGTCTGGTAATGAATCAACTCACTGCCGTCGCCGGCCTTGCCCATGGCCATGTTGGCGGCAATCGGCGCCATGGCCAGGCCGATCGAAATGATCACCGGCCCGATCACCACCGGCGGCAGCAGGCGGTCGATGAAGCCGGTGCCTTTGATCTTCACCGCGAGGCCGAGGAAGGTGTAGACGAAACCTGCCGCCATCACGCCGCCCATGGTCGCGGCCAGGCCGAACTGGCCCTTGGCGAGAATGATCGGGGTGATGAAGGCAAAGCTCGATGCCAGGAACACCGGCACCTGACGCCCGGTGACGATCTGGAACAGGATCGTCCCCAGGCCGGCCGTGAACAGCGCCACGTTCGGGTCGAGACCGGTAATCAGCGGCATCAACACCAGGGCGCCGAAGGCCACGAACAGCATCTGTGCACCCGACAGTACCGTGCGCCAGAGCGGATCGTTGAACTCTTGCTGCATGGTCACGCGTCCTTCTGCTTGGTGCCGAAGATCTTGTCACCGGCATCGCCCAGCCCTGGGATGATGTAGCCGTGTTCGTTCAGTTTTTGATCAATGGAAGCGGTGTAGATGATCACGTCCGGGTGAGCTTTTTCTACAGCGGCGATGCCTTCCGGGGCGGCAACCAGCACCATGGCGCGGATGTCGCGGCAGCCGGCCTTTTTCAGCAGGTCGATGGTGGCAACCATGGAGCTGCCGGTGGCGAGCATCGGGTCGATGATCATCGCCAGGCGTTCGTCGATTTCCGGAACCAGTTTTTCCAGATAGGTGTGGGCCTGCAGGGTTTCTTCGTTGCGGGCAACGCCCACGGCGCTGACCTTGGCGCCCGGGATCAGGCTGAGCACGCCCTCAAGCATGCCGATGCCGGCGCGCAGGATCGGTACGACGGTTATCTTCTTGCCGGCGATTTTCTCGACCGACACTGTGCCGCACCAGCCTTCGATATCGTAGGATTCCAGCGGCAGGTCTTTGGTGGCTTCATAGGTCAGCAGCGCGCCGACTTCCTGAGCGAGCTCACGGAAATTCTTGGTGCTGATGTCTGCGCGGCGCATAAGGCCAAGTTTATGACGGATCAGCGGGTGGCGGATCTCATGGATGGGCATGGGGAAAGGCTCCGGCGGCGGGCAAAAAAACCGGCCTAGATTAATCTATCCGAGGGTGTTGTCCTATAGACATACAGTACGTTAGTCCACAAACGCTTGATCTGGCCTCGCTTGATGCGTACCTTTGCCCGCTTTTCCTGATTCCGCCACCCCTTTGGAGAGCACCATGTCTGCTGATCTCGAGCATATCCGTCAAATCATGCGAGAGGCTGACTGCCTGTACACCGAAGCTGAAGTCGAGGCGGCCATCGCCCGCGTCGGTGCACAAATCAACGATCAACTGGCGGATTCCAACCCAGTGGTGTTCTGCGTGATGAACGGCGGGCTGATTTTCTCCGGCAAGCTGCTGACCTATCTGCACTTCCCGCTGGAAGCGTCCTACCTGCACGCCACCCGCTATCGCAACGAAACCAGCGGCGGCGACCTGTTCTGGAAAGCCAAGCCGGAAGTTTCTTTCATCGACCGTGACGTACTGATCATCGACGACATCCTCGACGAAGGTCACACCCTGGGCGCGATCATCGACTTCTGCAAACACGCCGGTGCCCGCAAAGTGCACACCGCCGTGCTGATCGACAAAGACCACGACCGCAAGGCCCGCCCGGACCTCAAGGCCGATTTCGTCGGTTTGCCGTGCATTGACCGCTACATCTTCGGTTATGGCATGGACTACAAAGGTTACTGGCGTAACGCCAACGGGATTTTCGCCGTTAAAGGAATGTAAGACATGGATACGCCTCGCTTTCTGGATCAGACCTTGTTCGCCGAACTGGCCGGGAAAGCCGCGGCCAATCCTCGTGGGCGCCAGCACCACAATTTCCATCAGATGGAAGACGCCTGTCATCGCATGGCGGTGGGGCTGCAGCCGTCCACGTATATCCCGCCTCATCGGCATTTGGGCGATAACAAGGCCGAAACCCTGTTGGTCCTCAAGGGGCGGCTGGGTGTGTTGATCTTTGACGAGGCCGGTGCGGTGTTGAGCAAGACCGTGCTGCAGGCCGGTGGGGACTGTGTTGGCGTGGACCTGCCAACCGGTGTGTTCCACGGTTTGGTGGTGCTGGAGGCCGACAGCCTGATGTTCGAATGCAAGGCCGGTCCTTACCGCCCGGTCGGCGAGGGTGAGCTGGCGCATTGGGCGCCGCGCGAAGGCGAGCCGGGTGTTGCCGAGTATCAGGCCTGGATGCGCGCGCAGTTCGACTGATCGGTACCCTGTGGGAGCGAGCTTGCTCGCGATGGCGATGTCACTGACACATTGATGCTGGATGTGCCGACGTCATCGCGAGCAAGCTCGCTCCCACAGTGGCTTCTGTGCATTTGAACCACGTCCGTTTGCTCATGCTAGAGTGTTCGGCCCCGATTCCGGAACCTGTCATGAGCCCTTTGATCCGCAGTTGCGCCGCCCTGTTGCTGACCCTCAGCCTGCCACTGGCCGCCGCGCCGGCGCTCATGCACAGCCAATTCCTGCCGCCGGACGATCTCACGCTGCGCGATGCCGATCCCGAGCAGCAGCAACTGATGCAGGTCACCGATTATTCGGTGGTGGTCGGCGCTCAGCGTCAATCCAATCAACAGCCGATTCCGGTCACTTCGCCGCTGATGATTCGGCTCAAGGGCAAATCCCTGAACAAGGGCGCCACCATCAGTCAGGTGCTGGTCAACTTCGATGGTGAAAGCAAAAGCCTGAAGAAGCCGGTCTACGACGATAAGAGCAAAACCCTGACCCTCTTTTACCCGCTCGCTCAATACCGGGTGGTGATCGACTTGTTGCGCAACGACACGGTGTATTGCCAGTTTCTCAGCTACGCCAATGGCCATGTCTGGGCTGATCTGCACACCGGCAGCACTCGTGCGCGTTGAGCCTTGAGCCCGCGCAGGGGTAAACTGCCCGCCCCGTGAAATGTCTGCGAGCTGGAGTCGGCAATGCGTAAAGATAAAAAACAAGTGATTGGTGACGAGATCGGTGATGAGCAGATCAAGTTGTTCCTCGATTTCGAACCGGTCGACGCGACTTCTCCGTCCCTGCACAAACTGGTCAAGGCCTACCGTGGCCTGCGCATCGACGATTTCGAGCGTTTCCTGACGTTCTTCGTCGAAGCGGGTTACGACGTGAATGGCAAGGATGAGCACGGCAATGACTTCGTCGCCCTGATCAAGGATCAGCGCAACGCGCCGGACTACATTGAGCTGATCGAAAAAGCTCGCGGCTGAGTAAATTTCAGCCATAAAAAAAACGCCCCGCTCTCAGTGAGAACGGGGCGTTTTTTATAAGGCCGAATCAAGCGTAGCTTTCGGTCTCGCTGCTGGCTTCAACCAGTTCCAGGGCAACGTTGTTCTGCGTGTTGATCTTGCGATACAGCGCAGCGTCGGTTTCCAGGACCTTTTCCCGGGCCGGGAAAATTTCGGCCAGTTTGGTGGCCCATTCGCCCTTGGCTTTGCCCGGGAAGCATTTTTCGATCAGCTCAAGCATGATCGAAACGGTCACCGAGGCACCTGGCGAAGCGCCGAGCAGTGCCGCCAGGGAACCGTCCTTGGCCGCGACCAGTTCGGTACCGAATTGCAGGACGCCGCCTTTCTTCGGGTCTTTCTTGATGATCTGCACCCGTTGACCGGCCACTTCCAGGCGCCAGTCTTCAGCTTTCGCCTCAGGGTAGAAGCGACGCAGGGACTCCAGGCGCTGCTCCATCGACTGCATCACTTCGCTGACCAGGTATTTGGTCAGGTCCATGTTGTTTTTTGCCACGGACAGCATCGGCCCGATGTTGCCGGCGCGAACCGACATCGGCAGGTCCATGAAGGAACCGTGCTTGAGGAACTTGGTGGTGAAGCCGGCGTACGGTCCGAACAGCAGGGATTTCTTGCCTTCAACGACGCGGGTGTCCAGGTGCGGCACGGACATTGGTGGCGAACCCACGGCAGCCTGGCTGTAGACCTTGGCCTGGTGGTGCTTGACCACTTCCGGGTTGTCGCAACGCAGCCATTGGCCGCTGATCGGGAAGCCGCCGAAGCCTTTGCTCTCTTCGATGCCCGAGGCCTGCAGCAGCGGCAATGCCGCACCGCCCGCGCCGAGGAAAACGAACTTGGCGTCGACTTCACGGGTGTTGCCGCTGTTGACGTCCTTGATGCTGACAGTCCAGCCGCCGTTGCTGCGCTTGAGGCCGGTCACGCGCTTGCAGTACTTGACCTGGGCATCGGGTGCGCTGGTCAGGTGCTTGAGCAACTGGTTGGTCAGGGCGCCGAAGTTGACGTCGGTGCCATTGATCACGCGGGTCGCGGCGAGGGTTTCGCCAGGATCGCGACCAGGCATCATCAGCGGCATCCACTCGGCCATTTTGGCCTTGTCTTCGGTGTACTCCATGTCGGCGAAGGCGTGGTGCTTGCTCAGCACCTTGAAGCGTTCCTTGAGGAAGGACACGCCGCTGTCGCCCTGCACGAAACTCAGGTGTGGCACCGGGCTGATAAACGATTTGCACGAGCCGAACGTGCCTTTTTTGGTCAGGTACGACCAGAATTGCTTCGACACCTCGAACTGGGTGTTGATGTGCACGGCTTTCTTGATGTCGACGGCGCCATCGGCGGCCTGCGGCGTGTAGTTGAGCTCACACAGCCCGGCGTGACCGGTACCGGCGTTGTTCCACGGGTTGGAACTCTCCGCGGCACCGGAATCCATCAGCTCGACGACTTCCAGCTTGATCGCGGGGTCGAGCTCTTTGAGCAGTACTGCAAGGGTGGCACTCATGATGCCGGCCCCAACCAGTACTACGTCGACTGCTTCGTTATGCGCCATTTAACGCGTCTCCAAAATCTGCAGCACCAAATTGTCGGCATGGCTGCCAGGAGTGACGGGGCGTGTCAGTGTTGCCCCAGGTACCCATGGCAGGATCGCCATGTCCGAATCTTCGCAATTTATCGCAACTTCGACGGACGCTACCTGCCAGGCCTAATGAGCCATATGAACTCATTTCAGCGCGCGGGAGGCAATTCGACTTATGGTCGATACATCCGTTTGTGCAACCAAATCCGTAGCGGACAGGCTTCAGGCTCCGGTGTTCGAGAAATACTCGGTCCTGTGTCGTTGGGCTGTTGTAGACGCTAATGGTGCATGTTCAGACGCAAAACTATTCATTTGCTCGCCACACTCTTGTGAAGTTGTGAAAACCCGTTTTTTTCACGCTCTTTTGAAGACGTGAACCTCAAAAAGGGCTGTCCCAGCCTGGCACCGTGCCCGGATGGATTGCCGCCATGGGATACAGGGCAGGCAAAACGGGCAAACAGCTCAGTGACCGAGCGTAATGACAGCTCTGCAGATTCGCGAAAAGTGGAGGTTTTGCTCAACAAAACAGCAAGCGCGCCAGCTTCACTCGATCTGTGTGGGCGGCTCTCTGTGGGCGGTGCGGGGGTGTCAATACAAGCGCATTGACGATGCTGCGAGGCCCGATCAGGAGACGTCCTTATAATCGGGGGGAGATTGTATCTAAGAAACGCAGGGAAATGGTCGTGTTTAATGACTTTTATTAGGTGTTTGGTCAGGTCGTCATCATTTGCTGTGCACGCGAGCGTGGCCGGTGCTGCTGCGAAACAACGCGGGCACCGGCAGGCAGCGGCTGATTCAGCCAGTTCAGGCGGATCTCTTCGATTTCAACCCAGCCATCGCCCATGGGCTGGAGGCTGCACTGTTTGAAGGCCTGGCAACGGCCGTTGCGGTCGAGCAGGGCGAAGCAGCGATGCAGTGGGCGTGGCGCGAACAGAGAGATCAGATGGCGCATGGCGATATACCGTTTGGGTGTCTGCCGAGAAGATTGCCTGCAGGCCATTACGTGCAAGTGTATGGGGGGTGACATCTGCATGACAGGAACCGCGTTGCCAAGGGCTTGTCAGAGATTTCATCAAACACTGTGAGGTGCTGGTTACCCGCAGTGGCGCACCGCTATACTGCCGGCCTGTTTGTGCCTGATTCTGGAGAGAAGAGCATGTTGCAACGCCTGTTGTTCGGTTTGATCACTGTGACCAGTTTGACCCTGGTTGGCTGCGCCCACAGCCCGCAACAACTGAGCCCGGAACCCAAGCTGACGGCTCAACTGGCGCCCGTCGGCCACGGTCAGCCTGTTGTGGTGCGTGTGGTGGACGGACGTCCGTCGCCAACCCTCGGCACCCGTGGTGGCCTGTACCCGGAGACCAGCGCGATTACCGTACAAGGCGCGCAGATCCTGCCGAAACTGCAGGCTCAGGCCGAAGCTGCCGTGCGCCTGTTGGGTTTCACCCCGACCGCCAATGCGGCGAACGCACCGCAAATCACCGTGACCCTGGCCGAGCTGAAGTATCAGTCGCCTAAAGAAGGCATGTACGTGACCGAAGCGACCATCGGCGCGACTTTCCGCTCGGATGTGCAGAACGCCAACCGTCGCTACAGCGGCCGTTATGGTGCTTCCCTGGACCAGCGCTTCGGTATGGCGCCGAACCAGGAAACCAACACCAAGCTGGTCAGCGATGTGCTCAGTGATGCGTTGACCCGCCTGTTCAAGGACCCGACTGTGGGGCAGGTTCTCGGCGAGTAATGCGAGCCCTCTGTAGGGGCGAGCCTGCTCGCGATGGTCGTTAACGATTACGCGGGGAATCTGATACCCCGCGGCGTCCTCAAGTCCATCGCGAGCAGGCTCGCTCCTACAGATCGGTATCAGGCAGCTTGCGAGTAAAAATCCAGCACGCTCACGCCCGTCAGTAAATCCGCCTCCGGCAAATCCGCATGCTGGTGGCCGCCGAGTGCGCAATACACCAGCCAGTGGCGGTCCTGAACGTTGAAGGCGAGGCTGCCGACGAGGGCTTGTTGTTCTTCGCTGGGGGTGATGAGGTAAAGACGATCCTGGTTTTCGGCGTGGAGCATGACGTGATCCGTGTCGGTTTCGAGGCGCGCATGTTCGCCGATACAGATGACGAAGCCGTGACTCAGGACAGCTATTGATCAAACGCTTCGTTATTTGTCGGAAACATAGGGCAGGCGCGCAGGCTTTCGGTAGAATCCGCGCCGCGGTCGCCGGTCCGGCACCTGCCACCTGTGTTACTTGAGGTTTGTGATGTCGCTGCACTTGATGACGCTGTTTACCGCCCATCCCGCCAAATTGATCAATCTGCTGGCCTTGTTCTTTGCCTTCCCCGGCGGCTGGTTGCTGCACGCCACCCGTCGTCGCGAACTGCGCGCGATGGCCAGTCTGCAGGCGCAGCGCCAGAGCAGCCCCAGCGTAGAGCCCACGCTGGACTGGGCGACCTTGCGCAAGAACCGGTTTTTCTACATCTTCGGCTTTGCCTGCATGGGAATGGCACTGCTGGTGTCGTGGATCAGTACGCAGGTCTGAGGCTGAAGTAAACCCTGTGGCGAGGGGGCTTGCCCCCGTTCGGCGGCGAAGCCGTCGTCACCTCGACAGGGACGCTGTGTCAGAGGGAAAACCTTCTTGGGTTTTAGGGCCGCTTCGCAGCCCAACGGGGGCAAGCCCCCTCGCCACAAAAAGCGCCGTCAGGCCGATACCGCTTACAGCGGCAACCCTGCCTTCACCCGGTACTGATTGCGCACCGGTGTCGCATATTGCAGCACCAGGAATGGACGATGCTCTTCAGGGCAGGCGTCCAGGCGGCGTTGCCATTCTTCCTGGGCCTTGGCCAGTTCCTCGGCCGGGAACACTTCGGCGGCTTTCGGCACCTGCAACTGCGGATCGGTGTCCTTCCACTGCGCGTAAGCCAGGTAGTGCACGGGGAACAAGCGGTATCCGCTGAGGATTTGCCGGTCCATCTCGACCGCCAATTGCTTGGTGTCTTCGAACAGTTCAGTGATCGGTGCGGCAAAGTTCACATGCACCCGGCCCTTGTAGCCGGTGATGCCCTTGGCGATGCTCACGTCATCCTCGCCCGGCACCTTGGTGTAGCTGCCGGTGGTGGCGCGGATGTAAAGCTCGCGGGCCTTGGCCTGATCGCACGGGTCGTACTCGTAGCTGATCGACACCGGGGTCAGGTTCAGCGACTGAATGACTTCGCCGAACGGCTCGTCCTTGCGGCTCATGTGGAACATCTTGAGGATTGCCGATTCAGTACGGTCGTCACCGTCCTTGGCTCGTCCTTCGGCCTGGGCGATCCAGATCGAGGCGCAATCGTTGCGGATCGAATGATTGATGTACGCCGACAACAGCTGATAAGCCGCCATTTTTTCCCGACGTCCGCTGATCGAGCGGTGCACGATGAAGCTCTTGTTCAGGCGCATCAGGTCGCTGACGAAAGGCTTTTGCAGCAGGTTATCGCCAATGGCGATGCGTGGCGTCGGCAGGCCTGCGTGGTACACGGCATAGTTGACGAAGGCCGGGTCCATCACGATGTCGCGGTGGTTGGCGATGAACAGATAGGCGCTGCCGGACTTGAATTGCTCCACCCCGGTATAGGTGACACCGTCGGTGGCACGCTCAATGGTGTGGTCGACGTAAACCTCGACTTTGTCCTGCAGCGTGGCCACTGAGGTAATGCCGGCAAACTCACGGCGCAGCCGATGGGCTATAAGAGGTTTGAGTGCCCAGCCTAAAGCGCCGGCGAAACGCGGGAAGCGGAAGTGGGTGAGGATATCTAGAAACGCCTTGTCGCCGAGCAGCCGGTCCAGCACCGCTGGGACTTCGCTGTCGTCGTAAGGTCGGATGGCATCGAATTCGCCCATCATGCTCTCTTGTTAGAAACGGCTAGGGTAAGTAAAGGTTTTGATCGAAAACCGGCGGGGTACGGTCTGAAAAAGTAGTCAGACAAAAATAGCCCTGCAAATAGACCGGCGATTATACGCACAAGTCACTTGGGAGACCGCGATGCTGGAAACTGCGCAATATGAATGTCCGTATTGTGGTGAGGAAGTCGAGACGACGCTGGATTTGTCCGGTGGCGATCAGACCTATATTGAAGACTGCCAGGTGTGCTGTCGGCCGATAACCTTCGTGTTGCAGGTTCATGAAGAGGAATGGCATCTCGAAGTGTTCAGCGAAAACGAGTGAGGAGCGTGTATGCAGCGCATCTACGACCCGGAAAACCTGATGGAAGGCGAGTTGCTGCAAGGCATGCTCGCCAGCGAGGGCATCGAGGCGCATCTGGTGGGACGCGATCTGGTGGGAGCCACCGGTGAGTTGCCGATTTTCGGTTTGCTGGGTTTGGCAGTGGATAACGACCAGGCCGAATACGCCCGCGAGCTGATCACCGCGTACAATGCCGCGCTGCCGCTGTCTGGCGATGAACCGGACAGCTTCCCCGGCACGCTGGTCTGTTAGGCTGGCGTTCGTTTGATCAAGAGTCGTGCTGCCCCATGTGTGGACGTTATGCCCTGTTTCGCTGGAACCCCGCCTTCGCGGCGCTGCCCGGTTTTCCCGCCGACCAGCAGGCGCAGTGGAACATTTCCCCCAATGATTCGGTGTTGATGCTACGGGCCGAGCCAGACGGTCAGCGCACGCTGGCCCGCGCCCGCTGGGGCCTGACGCCACCCTGGCTGACCGATCTGTCCCGCACCCCGGCCCACGCCCGCGCCGAAACCGTTGCCGAACAGCCAATGTTTCGCCAGGCCTTGCGTGAGCGCCGCTGCCTGTTGCCGGCCAATGGTTTCTACGAATGGCGCGGCACGACGCGCAAGCGCCCGTATTGGCTGACACCAGGGGAGGGCTCGTCATTATTTTTTGCGGCGATCTGGGAGGCGTATCCGGTACAGGAGCAGGTGTGGCTGAGTACCGCGGTGATTACCCAGCCGGCAGCGAGCCAGCGGCGGCCGTTGATTCTTGATGAGGCGGGGCAGGCCGCGTGGCTGGATCCCGAGACGCCGCTGCATGCTTTGCAAGCATTGCTGGCCAGTGAACCTGCGGCATTGCGCGAACGGGTCCTGGCCAACATGGTGAATGATCCGAAGCTCAATGGACCGGAGTGCCTTACTCCGGGTTGAGCTATTGGGTGGCTGAACCGGCCCCATCGCGAGCAAGCTCGCTCCCACAGGGAATTTGTGGCGCCACAGATCCAATGTGGGAGCGAGCTTGCTCGCGATGGGGGCTTCGGATCAGACCCGGAACTGATTGATCAACCGCCGCTGCTGCTCAGCCAGTTTGGTCAAGTCCGCACTGGCCGCGCTCGACTCATCCGCACCACCGGCCACTTCATTGGCCACCTGGCCGATGTTGATCACGTTGCGGTTGATGTCGTCCGCCACCGCACTTTGCTCCTCGGCCGCGCTGGCAATCTGGGTGTTCATGTCGTTGATCACCGACACGGCCTGAGTAATGGTTTCCAGTGCTTCGGCAGCCTTCGATGCGTGCAGTACGCTTTCGTCCGTGCGGTTCTGGCTGTCCTCCATGACTCGCACCACATCACGCGTGCCTTGCTGCAGTTGCTGGATCATGGTCTGGATTTCTTCGGTGGCCTTTTGCGTCTTCTGCGCCAGGTTACGCACCTCGTCGGCCACCACGGCAAAACCTCGGCCCTGTTCACCGGCACGGGCGGCTTCGATGGCTGCGTTCAGGGCCAGCAGGTTGGTCTGCTCGGCGATCCCGCGAATGGCGGTGAGGATGGCGTTGATGTTTTCGCTGTCCTTGGCCAGGGTTTGCACCACGCCGACGGCCCGGCCGATCTCCACGGCGAGGGCACCAATGGAGTTCGAGGTGTCGCGCACGATCTGCATGCCCTGGCTGGCGGCCTGATCGGCATGGCTGGCGGCCTGTGCGGCCTGGGTCGCATTGCGCGCGACGTCCTGGGCGGTGGCGGTCATTTCCTGTACGGCGGTGGCCACTTGATCAATCTCGGCCATTTGCTTGTGCACACCGGTGTTGGTGCGGATGGCGATGTCGGCGGTGTGTTCCGACGAATCGCTGACGCTCTGCACCGAAGTCACCACTTGGGTGATCATCGCCTGCAACTTGGCCAGGAAAGTGTTGAAGCCTTTGGCGATCGAGCCCAGTTCATCGGCGCGATCGCTGGTCAGGCGTCGGGTCAGGTCGCCTTCGCCCTGGGCGATATCGTCGAGCATGGCCACCATCTGCTTGAGCGGGCGGGCGATGCCGTGGCCCACCAGCCAGATCACCAGCAAGCCGATACCGGCAATCACCAGGCCAACCATCGCCATGCCGAAGGTGTCGGATTTGCGCTGCGCGTCCAGGTCGGCCTGGAGCTTTTGCAGGTCGGCCATGACCGCATTCAGCGGCAACTGCAGCATCAGGGTCCAGCGGGCGTCGGTCTGGCCGATGCCGAACGGCAGGTACAACTCGATCCGGCCCTGGGCCTTGTCGACGGTATAGGTGACTTCGCCGCGCTTGAGATTGGCCATGTTGGCGATCTGTTTGCTGTCGAGGATGTCGCTGACCTTCTCGCCGAATTTGCTCGGATCCTTGGTGTAGGCAACGATCCGGCCATTGCCGCCGATCAGGGCCATTTCCCCGGCGCCGCTGTAAAGCTTCTGGTTGGCGCCCAGGAGCATTTCCTGGATGAAGTTCACCGACAGGTCGGCGCCGACGATGCCCTGGAAGGCACCGTTGAGCATGATTGGCTCAATAAAGGAGGCGAGCATGACGATTTTGTCGCCCACCTTATAAGGCGCCGGGTCGATCACGCAGGATTTTTTGGTTTCTTTCGAGCACAGGTAGTACTCGCTGGCGCGCACGCCAGTGGACAGGGTTTTCTGGTCGTCGACGTCCACCAGTTTGTCCAGACCCAGGGTGCCGTCGTCGTTGCGGAACCACCAGGGCAGGAAGCGCCCGTTGCTGGCGTCGATGCCGACCACCTGGGTGCCGACGTAGGCCGCATCGTTGTGATCCAGCGCGTCTTTTTCCCAGCCGATGTAGGTGCCGAGGATTTTCGGGTTCTTGACCACGTTTTCCTTGATCAGGCCGATCAGTTGCTCGCGGCTAAGGCTCAGTGAAGGCTGGCCATCGGTACCCGGTGTGCCGATCAGGGCGTTGACCCGCACCAGTCCGCCGGCAATCAGCAGCGGTGCTTCGAGTTCGCGCTGGATCTGGCTGACCTGGGTTTGCGCCAGGGACGTCAGGCGTTGTTCGATGACTTGCTCGAATTGGGCCTGGGTCCGCTCCTGGACCATGTCTTGCGTCCGGGCGCCGGAGAACAGTGCGTACACAACCAGCGCTGCCACGACACTAAGGACAATGGCGCCGGCAAGGGCCGCCACGGAAAACTGGATCGACTTGAATTTCATGGGGGCTCCGCACGCGAAAGGACGTCTGCCCAGGTGTATCGGCAGGGTGACGGGCGGGCATGAGCGTGGGCAGTTGAAAGGACCGTTTTTGCGTGCCGGATGTCGTAATTGAATCAATGAGCGGCGTGATGGGCAGCGGGTTGTCGTCGTATGTGAATTTTTTTCTACGGCGATGAGAGCTTTGTCCGAATTGTGCGTCTTACGTCCACTGTATCTGGCGTCGATACATTTCCACGCCTAGGATACTCGGCATGTTTTCAGGGAGTTTTTTGATGAACAAGATTTTGGGTGTCAGTGCACTGAGCGCAGCGCTGCTGCTCACCGGCTGCCAGTCGGTCAATACCACCAAAGGCGGCGCTGTAGGCATTGAGCGCAAGCAGTACATGTTCAGCATGTTGTCCTCGCAACAGGTCGACCAGATGTACGCCCAGTCCTATCAGAAAACAGTGGGCGAGGCGTCCAGCAAGGGTGTGCTGGACAAGACCAGCAATGAAGCCCAGCGGGTTCAGGCGATTGCCGACCGGCTGATTGCCCAGGCGCCGAACTTCCGTCCGGACGCGGCCCAGTGGAAGTGGGAAGTCAACCTGATCAAGAGCGATGAGCTCAACGCCAACTGCGGCCCTGGCGGCAAGATCATTTTCTACACCGGGTTGATCGACAAACTGCAACTGACCGACGATGAAATCGCCGCGATCATGGGCCATGAAATCGCCCACGCCCTGCGTGAGCACGGTCGTGAAGCGATGTCCAAGGCTTACGGCATCGAAATGGCGAAGCAGGGCGCGGGTACCTTGCTTGGGTTGGGGCAGGACAGTCTGGCCCTGGCCGATACCGTGGCCAACTACGGCATGACCTTGCCCAACAGCCGTGCCAATGAAAACGAAGCGGACCTGATCGGCCTGGAACTGGCCGCCCGCGCCGGTTACAACCCGAATGCCGCGATCACCCTGTGGAACAAGATGAGCAAGGCCTCGGAAGGTTCACCACCGGAGTTCATGAGCACTCACCCGGCGTCGTCGAGTCGTATTGCGGCGTTGCAGGCGGCGATTCCGAAGGTCATGCCTTTGTATGAGCAGGCCAAGAAGTCTTGACTATCAGATGCTGAAAATGTGGCGAGGGGGCTCGCCCCCGTTGGGCTGCGAAGCGGCCCCATTACCTGCAGCCACAATTCAACAGTTACACCGCGGTTGCAGGATTTACGACTGCTGCGCAGCCGAACGGGGGCAAGCCCCCTCGCCACAGATTGATCTCAGTACCCGGGTCAAACCCACCCGCTGCTCTGTATCGCCTTGTACACCGCGACAATCGCCAGGATGAAGAACGCCGACGCCGCCAGTCGACGGATCAGGGTCAACGGCAATTTGTCCGCGGCAAAGTTACCGGCCAATACCACGGGCACGTTGGCAATCAGCATGCCGAGGGTGGTGCCGATGATCACCAGCCACAGCTCCGGATACTGCGCAGCCAGCATCACGGTCGCGATCTGCGTCTTGTCGCCGATTTCCGCCAGGAAGAACGCGATCAGCGTGGTCAGGAACGGCCCGAACTTGCGGGCGGTGCTGGCTTCGTCGTCATCCATCTTGTCCGGGACCAGGGTCCACAGCGCCGTGGCGGCGAAGCTCGCGGCGAGGATCCAGTGCAACATCGTATCCGAGAAGAAACTGCCGACCCAGGCGCCCACTGCACCGGCGGCCGCATGGTTGGCCAGGGTCGCGGCGACGATACCGGCGATGATCGGCCAGGGCTTGCGGAAACGGGCAGCGAGAATGAGCGCGAGCAGTTGCGTCTTGTCGCCGATTTCGGCCAAGGCAACGATTGCGGTAGGTACGAGTAGTGAATCCAGCATCAGGGGTTTTCCTAAGGGGCGGGTCGACACGGCTATGACACGTACAGCCTCCCCGCCCCGGGTAAGGTGTTCGTGTCATAGGTCTTGTCAAACCCTGCGATCCATCTGATGTGGATGCTTGGGTCGCATGCGCCATGGTCTGAGGACCAAGTATGTTGACGCATGCCGGACGAGCGTGGCGCTCGTGGGAGACTACTCCCCTAGGACGGAGCGGATTCTGCCTTTGCAAAGCCCATTCGGCAAGCCTTCTTTTTCAAAGCAGTTCTATCCGCGCTTGGCTCGGTAGATCCGGAAGCCCTGTCCTTCGGCCTTGATCGCGCACACACCAAGATGCTCTTCGATCAACGGTTGATACTTCAGGAAGCTGTTCGCTACCAGACGAAGTTCGCCACCGTTTTTCAGATGTTTGGCCGCTTTTCGCAGCAAGTTCTCCGTTGCGAAATAGTCGGTGTGCACGCCGACATGGAACGGCGGATTGCTCAGGATCGCACTCAAACCCATCGGGGCGGCATCGATGCCGTCACCGGTAATCACCTCGGCTTCCAGACCATTGGCCGCCAGGGTCAGGCGACTGCTGGCAGCGGCAAAGGCATCCACATCCAGCAACGTGACCTGGTTATGCGGGTAACGACGTTTCACTGCCGCGCCCAAGACCCCTGCGCCGCAACCGAAATCGAGCAAGTGACCGCTGGGCAGTTTGTCCAGATGTTCCAGCAGCAGCGCGCTGCCGCGATCCAGGCGACCATGGCTGAACACCCCCGGCAGGCTGATGACCTTCAACGGGCCTTCGGCCAGCGGCAGTTCATAGGTCTGCGCCAGGCTTTCCAGCGGTTTGGCTTCAGGCGCGTTGGCCACGGTGACCAGCCAGAGCTGGCAGTGGCGCGCGCTGTCGAGTTTGCGTGGCTTGCCGAACGGGTTGAGTTGTTTGGCGGCACCTTCGATGCCGCTTTTTTTCTCGCCGACCAGGTACAGCTCACGGCCAGCCAGCCGCGAGGCGAGGGCGTTGAGAATGTAGTCGGTCAGGTCCTTGGCCTTGGGCAGAAACACCACCGCTGTATCGAACTCGCGCTCAGGAGCATTCACACCAAAATGGCTGCGCTCGGCGAAGCGGGCGTCCAGCGCGGCCTGATCGCCGGCGTGCCAGCACCAGCCATGAGCTTCGGGCAGACGGCCCAGCAAATCGTCGGCGGGCAAGCCGGCCAACAACACCGAGCCCTGGAATAACTCGGCCTGACGAAGCAGTACTTCACTGCGCGGATCCATAACTGCTCCTGTGAAAAAAAGTGCCGCAGTTTATCAACTGACGACCCGCAGCGCCTTACCGCTGAAGTATCCCAGTGCGTTTTCGGTCACCTGGCCAACGATTCGCTGGCGCGCTTCGCGGCTGCCCCAGGCGTTGTGCGGGGTGACGATCAGGCGCGGGATGTCATGGGCCAGCAGCGGATTGCCGTTGACGGGAGGCTCGACGCTCAGCACGTCAGTGGCGGCGCCGCCCAGATGCCCGTTGCGCAAGGCGTTGGCCAGCGCCTGTTCGTCGATCAGGCCACCGCGGGCGGTGTTGACCACGAACGCGCCGGGTTTCATCGCGGCCAGTTCGCGGGCGCCGATGAAGTGGCGGGTGTGTTCGTTGAGCGGGCAGTGCAGGGTCAGGGCATCGACTTGCGGTAGCAGTTCATCTAGTGGCAGGCGGTCCGGCCGTGCAGGGCGCCCTGGAATTTGCCCCAGCACAACGCGCATACCGAAGGCTTCAGCCAGCCGTGCGACCGCGCCGCCCAATTCGCCATGGCCCAAAAGACCAAGGGTTTTGCCTTCGAGTTCGACAATCGGGTAATCCAGCAAACAGAATTGTTTGGCTTGCTGCCAGCGGCCTTCGCCGACGGCTTTTTGATAATCGGCCAGGCGCGTGGCCAGGTTGAGCAGCAGCATGATCGTGTGCTGCGCCACCGACGGTGTGCCGTAGCCCTGGCAGTTGCACACGGTAATCCCGTGGGCGCGGGCGGCGGCGAGGTCGACATTGTTGGTGCCGGTGGCGGTGATCAGGATCAGCTTGAGATCAGGGCTGGCGGCCATGGCGGCGGCATCGATCAGGATCTTGTTGCTGATTGCGACGGTCGCACCCTTGAGGTGTTCGATGACTTGATCGGGCAAGGTCTGGGCGAACAGTTGCAAATCGCCGAAACAACTGCGCAGCGGGTCGAGGTCAAGGTCGCCGAGGTCCAGGGACGGGTGGTCGAGGAATACGGCGCGGCGAGTGTTCGTCATCAACTGTACCTTTTGTGCAATGAACTGAAGGCGTAATCTGCCGAGCCTACCAGATGAAATAAATAGTTACGCTTGGCCTGAAGGAGCCCCCAATGTACTGGACAGAGTTCTTGACCGTTGCCCTGATTCACCTGCTGGCCGTGGCCAGCCCTGGCCCGGACTTTGCCGTGGTGGTGCGCGAGAGTGTTACCCACGGTCGTCGCGCGGGCACCTGGACTGCGCTGGGCGTGGGCACGGCGATTTTCCTGCACGTGGGTTACTCGCTGTTGGGTATCGGCCTGATCGTGTCCCAGTCGATCGTGCTGTTCAATGCCTTGAAATGGGCCGCCGCCGCTTACCTGCTGTACATCGGTTACAAGGCGCTGCGCGCGCAACCGGCCAAGTCTGTGGCTGACGACCTGCACAAGGAAGCCGGCGAGCGCACCGCCCGTGGTGCCTTCACTTCGGGTTTCGTCACCAACGGTCTCAATCCGAAAGCCACGCTGTTCTTCCTCTCGCTGTTCACTGTGGTAATCAACCCGCACACGCCGCTGGCCGTGCAGGCCGGGTACGGGGTTTACCTGGCGGTGGCGACAGCGACCTGGTTCTGCCTGGTGGCGATGTTGTTCAGCCAGCAGCGCGTACGCGCCGGTTTCGCCCGCATGGGCCACTGGTTCGACCGGACCATGGGCGCGGTGCTGATCGCGATTGGCGTGAAGCTCGCTTTTACCGAGATGCACTGATCAGATATCTATCCCTGTAGGAGCTCGCTCGCGATGCGCGTCAACGATAACGCTTGATATCTGACCCCCCCGCGGTAATCCCGGGTTCATCGCGAGCAATCGAGCGTCGACCGGCTGCTCCTACAGATGATCAAACCTTGCAAATGATGGCGCAACGCTATCATTCATGGGGTTCTGCAAATCATTCCTTTGGCTGATTTGGCTGACGTTCAAGGGCACTACAGTGCGTACTTTCAGTCACGACCGTGCAGTCAGATTAAAGGGATTATTATGTTGAAGACTCGCGTTATCCCCCCGGCCGAAGGCGCTTACCAGTACCCGCTGTTGATCAAACGGCTGCTGATGTCCGGTGCCCGTTATGAGAAAACCCGCGAGATCATCTACCGCGACAAGTTGCGCTATAGCTACCCGACCCTGATCGAACGGGTAGCCCGCCTGGCCAACGTGCTGACAGCGGCCGGAGTCAAGCCCGGGGATGCCGTGGGTGTGATGGACTGGGACAGCCATCGTTACCTGGAATGCATGTTCGCCATCCCGATGATCGGTGCGGTGATCCACACCATCAACGTGCGCCTGTCGCCGGAACAGATCCTCTACACCATGAACCACGCCGAGGACCGCTTTGTGCTGGTCAACAGCGAGTTCGTCGGTCTCTACAAGGCCATCGAGGGGCAACTGACCACGGTCGACAAAACCCTGCTGTTGACTGACCTGCCGGAAAAAACCGCGGACCTGCCGAATCTCGTCGGCGAATACGAGCAACTGCTGGCCGCGGCGAGCCCGCAATACGACTTCGAGGATTTCGACGAAAACTCGGTCGCGACCACGTTCTATACCACCGGCACCACCGGCAACCCCAAGGGCGTGTACTTCACCCATCGGCAACTGGTGCTGCACACCATGGGCGTGTCGACCATCATGGGCGCGATCGATAGCGTGCGCCTGCTGGGCACCAACGACGTGTACATGCCGATCACCCCGATGTTCCACGTGCACGCCTGGGGCTTGCCGTATGTGGCGACCATGCTCGGGCTCAAGCAGGTGTATCCCGGCCGCTATGATCCGGAGTACCTGGTGGAGTTGTGGCGCAAGGAAAAGGTCACGTTCTCTCATTGCGTACCGACCATTTTGCAGATGGTCCTCAATGCCAAGGCCGCGCAGACCGTCGACTTCGGCGGTTGGAAAATCGTCATCGGCGGCAGCGCCCTGAACCGCACGTTGTACGAGGCGGCCAAGGCCAAAGGCATTCAGCTGACTGCCGCCTACGGCATGTCGGAAACCGGGCCACTGGTTTCGTGCGCGCACCTCAACGACGAATTGATGGCGGGTACCGAAGACGAACGCACCACTTACCGGATCAAGGCCGGCGTGCCGGGGCCACTGGTGGAGGCGGCGATCGTCGACTCCGAGGGCAACTTCCTGCCCGCCGATGGCGAGACCCAGGGCGAACTGGTGTTACGCGCGCCATGGCTGACCGAGGGGTATTTCAATGAGCCGCAGAAGGGCGCCGAGCTCTGGGCCGGAGGCTGGCTGCACACCGGTGACGTGGCGACCCTGGACAGCATGGGCGTGATCGACATTCGTGACCGGATCAAGGACGTGATCAAGACCGGTGGCGAGTGGATCTCCTCCCTGGACCTGGAAGACCTGATCAGTCGTCATGCGGCGGTACGTGAAGTAGCAGTGGTGGGGATCCCCGATCCGCAGTGGGGCGAGCGGCCGTTTGCCCTGCTGGTGCTCCGTGAGGGGCATGCAATCGGGGCGCGGGAACTCAAGGAACACCTCAAGCCGTTTGTGGAGCTGGGGCACTTGAGCAAGTGGGCGATTCCGAGCCAGATCGCCCTTGTTACTGAAATTCCCAAGACCAGTGTCGGCAAGCTCGACAAGAAGCGCATTCGTGTCGACATCAGCGAATGGCAAGCCACCAACAGCACCTTCCTCTCGACGCTTTAAGCGTCACCTGGCGTGCTCGAAAGGGCACGCCAGCCCCCACCAAGCAAGCGCTTGGCTTGTCAAAACGAAATTTTCAGCCATCCTTGCCGTGCCGACGGGTGTCGGACTGGCGAAAGGACTGTTCCAGAGTGGCTGGCAGCTGCAAATCACACTTTAGAGGGATCAAGCGCTACTACCTGCTGGCTATAGTCCACTCAAGGATTTTTAAGAACGGGGCAACCGCACGAACCGGGGCGATGCAACTTTGGAATGACTTTGGGATGCCATGGCTCCCGGTTATCCACAGCGTTTTTAGAAGTGCTCTTGCCATAAAAATAAAATGCACATGGAGTAGCGTCGATGACATCAGCAAACCAGTTCTGGCGCCGGGCGAAACTGCCCCTGGCTGTCAGTCTTGCCTCTACGCTCGCCGGGCCAGCATTCGGCGTCAGTTTCAACGTCGGTGAAATCGAAGGTCAGTTCGACTCATCCCTGTCGATCGGTGCCAGTTGGTCTACCGAAAGTGCCAACAAGAACCTCATCGGTGTCAACAACGGCGGCAAGGGTCTGTCCCAGACTTCTGATGACGGTCACCTGAACTTCAAGAGCGGGGAAACTTTCTCGAAGATCTTCAAGGGCATCCATGACCTTGAACTGAAATACGGCGATACCGGTGTTTTCGTCCGTGGCAAATACTGGTACGACTTTGAACTGAAGGACGAAAGCCGTCCGTTCAAGGACATCAGCGACGACAACCGCAAGGAAGGCGCCAAGTCTGCTGGCGGCCAGATCCTCGACGCCTTCGTCTACCACAACTACTCCATTGCCGATCAGCCAGGCTCCGTGCGTCTGGGCAAGCAGGTCGTGAGCTGGGGGGAAAGTACATTCATCGGTGGCGGCATCAACTCGATCAACCCGATCGACGTGTCCGCGTTCCGCCGTCCGGGGGCCGAGATCAAGGAAGGCCTGATCCCGGTCAACATGTTCTATGTGTCCCAGAGCCTGACCGAAAACCTCTCGGCCGAAGCGTTCTACCAAATTGAATGGGACCAGACCGTTGTCGACAACTGCGGCACGTTCTTCTCCCAGCCAGACATCGTTGCCGACGGCTGCGACGACAACCTGCGCGTACTGGCCAAGCGCTCGCAAATTCCGGCCATTGCCCTGGGGCCTTTGGCCGCCAACGGCGTCGACGTCAACAATGAGGGTGTTCTGGTGCGTCGTGGCCCCGATCGCGATGCCCGCGACAGCGGCCAGTGGGGCGCGTCCCTCAAGTACATGTTCGATCCGCTGGACACAGAGTTCGGCGCCTACTTCATGAATTACCACAGCCGTGCGCCGATCTTCAGCGCTACCGGTGCGCCGCAGTCGGTCTACAACACTGCAGCGGCCCTCCAGGGCGGCCCGTTCGCCGCACTGGCGCCATTGCTGGTGGCGGGTAATTCGCAGTACTTCATCGAATACCCGGAAGACATCCGCCTCTACGGCCTGAGCTTCTCCACCACCCTGCCTACCGGTACGGCGTGGAGCGGTGAGATCAGCTACCGTCCGAACGCTCCGGTGCAGCTCAACTCCACCGACATCCTGTTCTCCGGTGTTCGTCCTATAGGCAATAACAACCCGAACAACCCGTTGACCAATGCATCGCTGCTTACCGGCGTGCCGGGTCAGGACCTGCACGGGTATCGTCGCAAGGAAGTCACCCAGTTCCAGACCACCCTGACGCACTTCTTCGATCAGGTCATGGGCGCCAGCCGTCTGACCCTGGTGGGCGAAGTGGGCGTGACCCACGTTGGCGGCCTGGAAAGCACTTCCGACGTTCGTTATGGCCGCGATCCGGTCTACGGTCCGGGTGAATTGCCAGCCTCTGGCGCGCTCAATACCTGCGTGACACTCAACAACAGCACCATCAGCGGTGCCGGCCCGGGTACGCCGACCAACAACCGCAGCCGCAACTGCACCGACGAAGGCTTCACCACCGCGACTTCATGGGGCTACCGCGGTCGTGCCATCTGGGAATACAACGACGTGTTTGCCGGTGTGAACCTCAAGCCAAACGTAGCCTGGTCTCATGACGTGGAAGGCTACTCCCCTGGGCCTGGCGGCAACTTCGAGGAAGGCCGCAAGGCGGTGAGCCTGGGTGTCGACGCCGAGTACCAGAACACCTACACCGCGAGCCTGGCCTACACCAACTTCTTCGACGGCAGGTACACCACCGTGGATGACCGCGACTTCGTTGCGCTCAGCCTCGGCGTGAACTTCTAAGCACTGAATTTTCAGGACGAACGAACATATGAAAATAACAAAGAGTCTGTTCCACGCCGGTGTTCTGGGGCTTTCACTGCTGGCGACCAGCGTCATCGCAGCGGTTCCCCAGGCCGAAGCCGACAAACTGGGCAAGAGCCTGACCCCGATGGGCGCTGAAATGGCGGGTAACGCCGACGGTTCGATTCCGACCTGGAAACCGTTGCCGAAGAACGCCGGAGCGGTCGACAGCAAGGGCTTCCTGTCCGATCCGTACCCGGGTGAAAAACCGCTGTTCACCATCACGGCGCAGAACGTCGACCAGTACAAGGAAAAGCTTGCCCCGGGTCAGTACGCGATGTTCAAGCGCTACCCGGAAACCTTCAAGATGCCGGTCTATCCGTCCCACCGCGGTGCCACCGTGCCGGATGAGGTGTTCGCCTCCATCAAGAAGAACGCCACCAACACCAAGCTGGTGTCCGGCGGCAACGGCCTGGAGAACTTTGAAACCGCCATTCCGTTCCCGATCCCGAAAAGCGGCGTTGAAGTCATCTGGAACCACATCACCCGCTATCGCGGGGGCAGCGTGACCCGTCTGGTAACCCAGGCCACGCCACAGCCGAACGGCTCGTTCAGCCTGGTGTACTTCCAGGACCAGTTCGTGTTCCGCGACAAGATGAAGGACTACGATCCGGCGAACCCGGGCAACATCCTGTTCTACTTCAAGCAGAAAGTGACCGCGCCGGCGCGTCTGGCCGGTGGTGTACTGCTGGTTCACGAAACCCTCGACCAGGTCAAGGAGCCGCGCTCGGCATGGGTCTACAACGCCGGCCAGCGTCGTGTGCGCCGTGCGCCGCAAGTGTCCTATGACGGCCCGGGTACCGCAGCCGATGGCCTGCGTACCTCCGACAACCTGGACATGTACAACGGTGCACCGGATCGTTACGACTGGAAGCTCGAAGGCAAGAAAGAGATGTACATCGCTTCCGATGCCTACAAGCTCGACGATCCGAAGCTCAAGTACACCGACATCATCAAGGCCGGTCACATCAACCAGGACCTGGCTCGTTACGAATTGCGTCGTGTGTGGCATGTAGTTGCCACCCTGAAGGAAGGTCAGCGTCACATCTACGCCAAGCGTGACTTCTACATTGACGAAGACACCTGGCAGGCAGCGGTCATCGACCATTACGACGGTCGCGGTCAACTGTGGCGCGTCGCCGAGGCCCATGCCGAGAACTACTACGACAAGCAAGTGCCGTGGTATGCCCTTGAAACCCTGTACGACCTGCAATCGGGTCGTTACCTGGCGCTGGGCATGAAGAACGAAGAGAAGTCGGCTTATGACTTCGGCTTCACTGCCACCACCAGCGACTTCACCCCGGCCGCCTTGCGTCAGGATGGTGTTCGCTAAAGTGAACTGAGTAGAGGCCGCACCCTCTGAAAACGCCCCGACTGGTTCGGGGCGTTTTTTTTGCTTGTAGACTTTTTGTAGCCATTTGTAGCAATTACCTTCATTCCCTATCCGTTTACGGCTAGTCTGCGGACATCTGCAACGCCGCCACCCGCAATTCAAACAAGAGCCGGCTATGACTGATTTGTCTACATCCCCAGGTTCTGCAAACGTTGCTGTCGCGACACTCGACGGGCGCTTCTTCCGCCCGCCGTTGCCCGACGGCCATGTGCTGCGTCCACGTTTGTGCGAGCGCCTGAGTGCCGGGCTCGGTGGCAGGTTATTGCTGGTCAGCGCACCGGCAGGGTTCGGCAAGAGTTCGTTGGCGGTGGAGTTTTGTCAGGGGTTGCCGGCGCACTGGCAAAGTCTCTGGCTGGGTTTGAGCCCGCGAGACAGTGACCCGGGACGTTTTCTCGAGCGCCTGCTGGAAGGCCTCCAGGACTACTTCCCGCACCTGGGCAGGCAATCGCTCGGGCTGTTGAAAATGCGCCAGCGCCATCAGCCTTTCGCATTCGAAGAATGGCTGGATGGCCTGCTCGACGAATTGGCCGAGCACTTGTCTACCGCGACGCCATTGCTGCTGGTGCTGGATGATTACCATCTGGCCCAGGGGCCGGTACTGGACCGTTGCCTGCAATTTTTCCTCAATCATCTCCCTGATGGCTTGCTAGTGATGGTCACCAGTCGCCAACGTCCCGACTGGCATCTGGCGCGGCTGCGGCTGTCGCGACAACTGCTTGAATTGCATGAACAGGATCTGCGCCTGACCCACGACGAGGCCTTGAGCCTGCTCGACCGGCACAGCAGTTCCTTGCGCGGTGAAGCGCTGGAAAACCTGATCCAGCGCAGCGAAGGTTGGGTCGCGGGGTTGCGTTTCTGGCTGCTGGCCGCCTCGGAGGCGGGTACCGACGGCGCGCTGCCGCAATCCTTGCACGGCGGGGAAGGGCTGATCCGCGATTACCTGCTCGAAGAGGTCATCGATTGCCTGCCCGCCGAGGTCCAGTCGTTCCTCTACGACACGGCGCCCCAGGAACGTTTTTGCAGCGAACTGTGCGACGCTGTTCGCGACGCCCATGACAGCGGGGAAATCCTGCGCTTCCTGCTCGCCCACCAGGTGTTCCTGGTGCCGCTGGACGAGCACGGCCACTGGTATCGTTACCACCACCTGTTTTCCGATCTGTTGCGCACGCGCCCGACTTCCCAGTCGATGGTGCCGGCCGCCAGCCTGCACCTGCGTGCCTGCCGCTGGTTCAATGCCCAAGGACTGCTCGATGAGGCCGTGGAGCAGGCCTTGCGCGCCGGTCACCTGGACGTCGCGGCGAACCTGGTGCAGAACCTCTCCGAAGAGCAGCTGCTGGCCGAGCAGAATGTCGGCATGTTGCTGCGCTGGAAAATGGACTTGCCTGACAGCTTGCTGATCAGCACGCCGCGGCTGATCGTGCTTTATAGCTGGGCGTTGGGGATGGCTTGCCAACTGGATGCCGCCGAAGAGCTGGCCAGCCATTTGAGCCGTTTCCTGCCTGCTCCGTCGGCCACCGCACAGAAGTCGATGCTCGCGCAATGGCTGGCGTTGAGCGGCATCATTGCCCGTGGACGCGGCAACCGCGAACTGACGCTGCGGTACTGCCGCGAAGCGTTGGAAAGTCTTCCGTCCAAGCGTTACGGCCAGCGCCTGATGTGCCTTTCGACCCTGTCCAACCTCGCCATTGCCGACGGCGATTTGTGGCGGGCACGGGGATTGAACCGCGAATCGCTGGAGTTGGCGCAACGGGTCGGGAACCCCTTGTTCGAAGCACTGGCGCACTACGACCGCGCCCGGGTGTTGCAAGCACGCGGGGAAATCTGTCGGGCGCTGGAAGAAGTCCGTCAGGGAATGCAGCGCCTGCAGAGCTTGCCTGCGCAACGGCTATATGCAGTTCGCGCCCGGCTGACCTTGTACGAGGGCTTTTTGCTGGCCCTGCGCATGCAGCCGCAATTGGCGCGGGTGCGATTGCAGGCCGGTTTGAGCGAGGCGCGCGCCTGCCGTGA
Source organism: Pseudomonas sp. GW456-L13 (assembly GCF_017350115.1). NCBI lineage: Bacteria > Pseudomonadati > Pseudomonadota > Gammaproteobacteria > Pseudomonadales > Pseudomonadaceae > Pseudomonas > Pseudomonas sp. GW456-L13. Next base: position 1,434,480 of record NZ_JACNAS010000002.1, on the reverse strand, counting down.
CATCAGCGTGCTGATCGGCCACTGCGTGATTGCCAGGCTGGAAGGCAGCAGTGGCGAGTTCGCCAAGGCCTTTGCCGAACTTGCCGAAGCCGAACGGCTCATGCACATCTGGGATGTGCCACCGATCTACTACCTGGCCATGATCACCCTGGTCAAATGTGAACTCTGGCTGGCCCAGGGGCGCACCGATCTGGCCGAAGCCTGGCTGGCGCGTCTGGGACAGACCTATAACGGCGAAAACGCGGCGGCACCACCGGAGTTCCACCCGCAATTGCCGCTGCATATCGAATTGCAACAAGCCTTGCTCGACGTCATCCAGGGCCAACCGATGCTGGCCGAAGGGCGTTTGAATGCACTGCTCGAACATGGCCAGCAAAGCGGTCGGCAGATGCTCAGCGCCATGGCGCTGACCCAGAAAGTGGCGTTGTTGCTGGGTAGTGGACGGGAACCGGAAGCACGCAAGGCGCTGGCCCAGGCGCTGGACGCCGCCGGCGGAGGGGTGCTGCAACCCTTCGAGGGCTTGTTGGCCGAGCACCCGGACTGGCTGCGTGGGCAGCTTCAAAGCTGTCCGCCAACCCCCGTTTCCCTGAGCCTCAGTGAAAAACTGCCGGCATTGGCTGCCCGTCCCGGGCTGGAGTCCTGTGCAGCCGCGGAGCAACTCAGCACCCGGGAAATGGCGGTCCTGCGATTGATCGCCCGGGGCTGTTCGAACCAGGAAATCAGCGATCAGCTGTTTATTTCCCTGCACACGGTCAAGACCCACGCCAGCCATATCAATAGCAAGCTCGGGGTCGAGCGACGTACGCAGGCGGTGGCGCGAGCCAAGGAATTGGGGGTACTGGGTTAAGGATTTTTCACGTTACACATCGCGGCCATTGGCTGGATACTCAATTGTGAGAAAATCACTCATCCCCCGTTTATCGAGCAGGCCCCGCCGATGTCCCAGCAACCCACCCTCATTCGCGAAACCTTCCCCGTCGGCCCGTTGCAGTGCAACTGCACGATCATCGGCGATCCGGTAACGAAAAAGGCCATCGTCGTCGATCCGGGTGGCAATCATGAGCTGATCCTGGCGCGTCTCGATGCCCTTGGGCTGAAAGTGGTCAGCATCATTCACACCCACGCCCACCTCGATCATTTCCTGGCTTCCGGTCAACTCAAGGAGAAAACCGGCGCGACGCTGCATCTGCACAAGGAAGACCAGTTTCTCTGGGACAACCTGGAAATGCAGTGCCAGATGTTCGGCGTTCCTTATACCCCGGTGCCGTCCCCGGATCGCTGGCTGGCCGATGATGAAGAACTGGCCTGCGGTTGCGGCGTGGCGCTGCACACGCCAGGTCATACGCCGGGCTCCATGAGCTTCTGGTTTTCCGAGGCCAAGCTGCTGATTGCCGGAGATACCCTGTTTCGTCGCGGCGTCGGACGCACGGATTTGTGGGGTGGCGACCAGGCGACCATCGTGCGCTCGATCAAGCAGCGGTTGTACACCCTCGACGAAGACGCAACCGTGGTGACCGGGCATGGTCCGGACACCCGTCTGGGCGATGAAATGCGCGAAAACCCCTTTGTTCGGGGCTGATTTGTAACATTCGGAATTTTTACCCGTTAACATGATCCAACGCCCGCAAAGGCTGATGCCTTGGTCCGTTGCACCACAGAATGCAAAAAAAGTAGGAGCTTTACATGTTCACCATGCGTCGTTTGATGATTGTCGCTACTGCCGTGGCCGTACTGTCCGGCTGTGCCTCGCCCAACCCTTATGACGGTCAGCCGCAGGGTCAGGCGGATGGCAGCTCCCAAGGCATGAGCAAAACCGCGAAATACGGTGGCCTCGGCGCTCTGGCCGGTGCGCTGGCCGGTGCTGCGATCAACCACGATAACCGTGGCAAGGGCGCACTGATCGGTGCTGCGGTGGTCGGTGCTTCCGCCGCCGGTTACGGTTACTACGCCGATCAGCAAGAGAAAAAGCTGCGCGCCAGCATGGCCAACACCGGTGTTGAAGTGCAACGCCAGGGCGACCAGATCAAGCTGATCATGCCGGGCAACATCACGTTCGCTACCGATTCGGCGAACATTGCCCCAAGCTTCTATCAGCCGCTGAACAACCTGGCGGGCTCGCTCAAAGAGTTCAACCAGAACCAGATCGAGATCGTCGGCTATACCGACAGCACCGGCAGCCGCCAGCACAACATGGACCTGTCCCAGCGTCGCGCCCAGAGCGTGGCAACCTACCTGACCTCGCAAGGTGTCAGCGGTGCCAATCTGAGCGCCCGTGGCGCCGGTCCGGATAGCCCGGTTGCCAGCAACGGCGACGCCAATGGCCGGGCGCAGAACCGCCGTGTAGAGGTCAACCTCAAGGCGATTCCGGGCCAGCAGTATGGTGGTCAGCAGCAAGGTCAGGTTCAGCAGTACCCTTGATCGTCTGATTGAACCCCAGGCGTAGAAAAGCCCGCTCGATCTTCTACGGATCGGACGGGCTTTTTTTTTGTCGTCAGTTCCGGCCCCTTCGCGGGCAAGCCCGTTCCTACAGGTCATGTGTTGGATGCAGATTTTGTGTACGACATCGACCATTGTGGGAGCAGGCTTGCCCGCGAAGAGGCCAGACCAGGCAGCAGAAATCTGGAACAGACAGAAACAAAAAAGCCCCCGGACCAGTGAAAGTCCGGGGGCTTTTTGTATGGCGCGAAAGCTGATTACTTCTTCAGGCCATAATGCTCATCGAGCATGCCCGGCGAGTTCGGGGCTTTCGGTGCGTAATCGCGAGGCGGCTCCTGATCGCGCGGTGGCGTCAGGCGTTCACGGGGTGCCTGCGCCGCGTCAGCGTGCAGGGAAGCCAGCAGGCGTTGGCGAGTCTGTTCGTCCAGGGCCAGGCGGTTGGCGCCCTCGGCGAGATGGTCCTGCACTTCCTGATAGCTCTGAGTCAGTTTCTTGACCAGTGTCGCGGTGCTGTTGAAGTGGGTCACCACCTCGTTCTGATAACTGTCGAAACGTTCCTGAATATCGTCCAGCTGACGCTGCGTGCGGCTGGGCGCGGCGTTCGGTGCAACGCGAGCGATCAGGAACCCAATGGCGACACCCACAACCAGGGCAAGAGTCGGTAACAACCAAACTAAGAGCGAGTGTTCCACGAGTCCTTCCTCTATAAACGGCTTTGCTTTACGTTAACGGCTCGAACCTGCGCTGTATACCGCGATTCACTCGCAATAGACAGCCACAGACAATTTGCTAGACGAGTCGACCTGATCCGAGGTCACGGAGTTCCTTCCTTGCTTATGCGTGAAACCCCTGTAGTGATTGATGGCCCGGTGGGTCAACTGGAAGCACTGTACCTGGACAACGAGCAGGCGCGTGGCCTGGCGCTGATCTGCCATCCGAACCCGGTGCAGGGCGGCACCATGCTCAACAAAGTGGTCTCGACCCTGCAGCGCACCGCGCGTGATGCCGGTTTGATTACTTTGCGTTTCAACTACCGCGGGGTGGGTGCCAGTGAAGGTACACATGATATGGGCACCGGCGAAGTCGATGATGCCCAGGCTGTGGCCGAATGGTTTCGCGCCAGACACCCGCAATTGCCACTGACCCTGTTCGGTTTCTCCTTCGGTGGGTTTGTTGCAGCAAGTCTTGGCGGACGCCTGGAAGCGAAGGGCGAACCGCTCAAACATCTATTCATGGTCGCACCGGCGGTCATGCGCCTGAGCGCTCAGGACTCACTGCCACAGCAGGGCGAACTGACCCTGATCCAGCCGGAAACCGACGAAGTGATCGATCCGCAGTTGGTTTACCAATGGTCCGACACGCTTGAACGTCCCCATGAGCTGCTGAAAGTGGCAGAATGCGGACACTTTTTTCATGGCAAGCTGACCGATCTCAAGGATCTGATCCTGCCGCGTCTCTCGAATTGATTGCAGTCTGACAAGCGATTACCCATGACGACTCGTACCCGTATCCTCACCGGCATCACCACCACCGGCACGCCGCACCTGGGCAACTACGCTGGTGCCATCCGCCCGGCGATCCTGGCCAGCCGTGACAGCAATGCCGACTCGTTCTACTTTTTGGCGGATTACCACGCCCTGATCAAGTGCGATGACCCGCTGCGCATCCAGCGCTCGCGTCTGGAAATCGCTGCGACCTGGCTGGCCGGTGGCCTGAATGTCGACCGCGTGACCTTCTACCGCCAGTCCGACATCCCGGAAATCCCCGAACTGACCTGGCTGCTGACCTGCGTCGCCGCCAAGGGCCTGCTCAACCGCGCCCACGCCTACAAGGCTTCGGTGGACAAGAACGTCGAGACCGGCGAGGACCCGGATGCAGGCATCACCATGGGCCTTTACAGCTACCCGGTGCTGATGGCCGCGGACATCCTGATGTTCAATGCGCACAAGGTGCCGGTCGGTCGTGACCAGATCCAGCACGTGGAAATGGCGCGGGACATCGGCCAGCGCTTCAACCATCTTTTTGGCCAGGGCAAAGAGTTCTTCACCATGCCCGAGGCGTTGATCGAAGAGAGCGTCGCCACGTTGCCGGGCCTGGATGGCCGCAAGATGTCGAAGAGCTACGACAACACCATTCCGCTGTTCAGCAGTGCCAAAGAGATGAAGGACGCGATTTCGCGGATCGTCACCGACTCCCGCGCACCGGGCGAAGCCAAGGATCCGGACAACTCGCACCTGCTCACCCTGTTCCAGGCGTTCGCCACCCCGGCGCAAGCCGACGAGTTCCGCAGCGAACTGTTGCAGGGCCTGGGTTGGGGCGAGGCGAAGAATCGTCTGTTCCAGTTGCTCGACAACGAACTGGGCGAATCCCGCGAGCGTTACAACCAGCTGATCGAGCGCCCGGCGGATCTGGAGGACATCCTGCAACACGGCGCGAAAAAGGCCCGTGCGGTAGCGACACCCTTCCTCAACGAACTGCGTGAAGCGGTGGGCCTGCGCTCCTTCGTTGCCCAGACTCAAGTGGCGGCGACCACCAAGAAGAAAGCCGTGAAGGCTGCGCGTTTTGTCAGCTTCCGTGAAGACGACGGCAGTTTCCGCTTCCGTCTGCTGGCGGCAGATGGCGAACAACTGCTGCTGTCGCGCAACTTCGCCGACGGTAAAACCGCCGGGCAGGTGACCAAGCAACTGCAAGCGGGCCAGGCATTGGACGTGCGCAGTGAAGACCTGGGCTTCAGTGTCTGGCTGGAAGGCGAGTGCGTTGCCGACAGCCCGGCGTTTGCCGACAGCGCCGCCCGTGACGCTGCCATCGAAGCCTTGCGCATTGCCCTGACGCCGGTTCAGGAATAAACAACGGTTCGGCCCGACCAAGGGCCGATTGCCATTCCTCGGGGTCGTCGCTACAGTGTCGGCCCGTTTTTGTTGCCTTGCTAACGAATTATGACGCCCCTAGAACGATATCAAGCTGATCTGAAACGCCCGGAATTCTTCCATGACGCCGCGCAGGAAACTGCCGTGCGTCATTTGCAGCGCCTGTACGACGACCTGGTCGCGGCCGAGCAAAACAAGCCGGGCCTGCTGGGCAAGTTGTTTGGCAAGAAGGATCAGACCCCGGTCAAGGGCCTGTATTTCTGGGGCGGCGTAGGTCGCGGCAAGACTTACCTGGTGGACACCTTCTTCGAAGCGCTGCCCTTCAAGGAAAAGTCCCGCACCCACTTCCACCGATTCATGAAGCGCGTGCACGAAGAGATGAAAACCCTGGGCGGCGAGAAAAACCCGCTGACCATCATCGCCAAGCGCTTCGCCACCGAAGCCCGGGTCATCTGCTTCGATGAATTCTTCGTTTCCGACATCACCGACGCCATGATCCTCGGCACCCTGATGGAAGAACTGTTCAAGAACGGCGTAACCCTGGTCGCGACTTCGAACATCGTGCCGGATGGCCTGTACAAGGACGGCCTGCAACGCGCGCGCTTCCTGCCGGCCATTGCGCTGATCAAGCAGAATACCGAGATCGTCAACGTCGACAGCGGCGTCGACTATCGTCTGCGTCACCTCGAACAGGCCGAGCTGTTCCACTATCCACTCGACGAAGCCGCCAACGAAAGCCTGCGCAAGAGCTTCCGTGCACTGACACCGGAATGCACGGCAGCGGTCGAAAATGACGTGCTGATGATCGAAAACCGCGAAATCCGTGCCCTGCGCACCTGTGATGACGTGGCCTGGTTCAACTTCCGTGAACTGTGCGACGGCCCGCGCAGCCAGAACGATTACATCGAGCTGGGCAAGATCTTCCACGCCGTGCTGCTCAGCGATGTCGAGCAGATGAGCGTCACCACCGACGACATCGCCCGACGCTTCATCAACATGGTCGACGAGTTCTACGACCGTAACGTGAAGCTGATCATTTCTGCTGAAGTCGAGCTAAAGGATCTCTACACCGGCGGGCGCTTGAATTTCGAATTCCAGCGTACCCTCAGCCGACTGCTGGAAATGCAATCCCACGAATTCCTGTCCAGGGCGCACAAGCCGTAAGACAGTTCGGAAAATGAAAGAGGCCTGCAAATGCAGGCCTTTTTTGTGCGCGGAAGAACCTCTTTGGGCTCACCAAAGTCTGTGTGGGAGCGAGCTTGCTCGCGATGACGGCGGCACATTCAGTATTGATGTGACTGATGCGCCGCTATCGCTAGCAAGCTCGCTCCCACTGGGGGGCATTTGTATGCCTGTGATTACGCCGCCTGCTGAAACTGCTGCCGATACTGATTCGGTGACAACTCCGTGTGCTGGCGGAACAGCCGGGCGAAGAAGCTCGCATCGTCATAACCAACCTCGTAGCTGATGGTCTTGATGCTCTTGCGGCTGCCGGACAGCAAGCCCTTGGCGGTTTCGATGCGCAGGCGTTGCAGGTAATGCAGTGGCTTGTCGCCGGTGGCGGTCTGGAAGCGGCGCATGAAGTTGCGGATGCTCATGCCGTGTTCGCGGGCGACGTCCTCGAAACGGAACTTGTCGGCGAAGTGTTCTTCGAGCCAGTGCTGGATCTGCAGGATGATCACGTCCTGGTGCAGTTTCTGCCCGCCGAATCCAATCCGTCCTGGTGAATAGCTGCGCTGCACTTCATAGAGGATGTCTCGGGCTACGGCCTGGGACACGTTGGCGCCGCAGAAGCGCTCGATCAGGTAGATGTACAGGTCGCATGCCGAGGTGGTGCCGCCGGCGCAGTACAGGTTGTCGGCATCGGTCAGGTGTTTGTCCTGATTGAGCTGGACCTTGGGGAAGCGTTCGGCGAAGGCATTGAAGAAGCGCCAGTAAGTGGTCGCTTCCTTGCCATTGAGCAGCCCGGCTTCGGCCAGCCAGAAAACACCAGTGGCCTCGCCGCACAGTACGGCACCGCGTGCATGTTGCTGGCGCAGCCAGGGCAGGATTTGCGGGTAACGTTTGCTGAGGTTGTCGAAATCGTCCCAGAACGCGGGAAGAACGATGATGTCGGCGTTTTCCAGTCCGCCGTCCACCGGAATCATCACATCGCTGAAGGTGTTGACCGGCTTGCCATCGGGGCTGACCAGGCGGGTTTCGAACGCCGGTGTCAGGCCCTGGCCCAGCTGTTTGCCGTAGCGCAGGCTGGCGAGATGGAAGAAATCCTTGGCTTGCATGAGGGTGGAAGCGAAAACCCGGTCGATGGCCAGGATGCTGACGCGCCGCAGGGGCGTGGAGGCTTGGTTAGACATAATTCAACTTTATTTTTATAGGGGGAAGTGGTCACCAGACGGCTGGATCGTCTTATTTTTTGTCGGATGTGTCCAGTGTCCTGTATCGGAAGCGAGGCATAGTCTCTGAAGGTCAACTCCTTCTAAAAACAAAGAAAAGGTGCCGCATGATCCCCAGAACCCTGCTCAGTCCCGAGCACGAGCTTTTCCGCGACAGCGTGCGGACGTTTCTCGAAAAAGAGGCGGTGCCGTTCCATGGGCAATGGGAAAAACAAGGCTATATCGACCGCAAACTGTGGAACAAGGCAGGGGAGGCGGGGATGCTTTGCTCGCACTTGCCGGAAGAGTACGGCGGCCTGGGGGCGGACTTTCTCTACAGTGCGGTGGTGATCGAAGAAGTGGGGCGACTTGGCCTGACCGGCATCGGTTTTTCCTTGCACTCGGACATCGTGGCGCCCTACATCCTGCATTACGGCAGTGAGACGCTGAAGCACAAATACCTGCCGAAACTGGTGTCCGGCGAGATGGTAACCGCGATCGCCATGACTGAACCGGGCGCCGGTTCCGATCTGCAAGGGGTGAAAACCACGGCCGTGCTCGATGGCGATGAGTACGTGATCAATGGCTCCAAGACCTTTATCACCAACGGCTACCTGGCCGATCTGGTGATCGTCGTCGCCAAGACCGATCCGAAGGCTGGCGCGAAGGGCACCAGTCTGTTTCTGGTGGAGGCCAATACGCCGGGCTTCGACAAGGGCAAGCGCCTGGAGAAGGTCGGAATGAAAGCCCAGGACACCTCGGAGCTGTTCTTCCAGGACGTGCGTGTGCCCAAGGAAAACCTGCTGGGCCAGGCCGGGATGGGCTTTGCCTACCTGATGCAGGAGTTGCCCCAGGAGCGCCTCACGGTGGCCATTGGCGGGCTGGCTTCAGCCGAAGCGGCGCTGCAATGGACGCTGGACTACACCCGTGAGCGCAAGGCATTCGGCAAGTCGATCGCGGATTTCCAGAATACCCGGTTCAAGCTGGCGGAGATGGCCACGGAAATCCAGATCGGCCGGGTCTTCGTCGACCGTTGCCTGGAGCTGCACCTGCAAGGCAAGCTCGACGTGCCGACGGCGGCGATGGCCAAGTACTGGGGCACCGACCTGCAGTGCAAGGTGCTCGACGAGTGTGTGCAGTTGCACGGTGGCTACGGGTTCATGTGGGAGTACCCGATCGCGCGGGCATGGGCGGATGCACGGGTGCAGCGGATCTATGCCGGGACGAACGAGATCATGAAGGAGATTATTGCGCGGTCGCTTTGATTTGCGCTGACCGGGCGGACGCCATCGCGGGCAAGCCCGCTCCCACAGGTATCACCGAACCTGTGGGAGCGGGCTTGCCCGCGATTGGTTTTAAAGATCAATCAAGGCGCAGGATTCGGGTGATCCTTGTGAATCGCCTCGATCCCTTCCAGTACTTCCTCCGACAGCTTCAAGTCGAAACTGGCGATGTTGCTCTCCAGTTGCTCCATCGTCGTCGCGCCAATGATGTTACTGGTCACGAACGGCTGCTGCGTCACGAACGCCAGGGCCATTTGCGCCGGGTCCAGGCCGTGCTCGCGAGCCAGGGCCACGTAACGGCTGCATGCCGCTTCCGACTGCGGGTTGAAATAGCGGCTGAAGCGACTGTAGAGGCTCAGGCGACCTTTTGGCGGGCGGGCGCCACCTTCGTACTTGCCTGACAGGAAGCCGAACGCCAGCGGCGAATAGGCGAGCAGGCCGCATTGCTCGCGGATGGCGATTTCCGCCAGGCCGACTTCGAAGCTGCGGTTGAGCAGGTTGTACGGGTTCTGGATCGACACGGCGCGCGGCCAGCCACGGGCTTCGGCCAGGGCCAGGAAGCGCATGGTGCCCCATGGCGTCTCGTTGGACAGGCCGATGTGGCGGATCTTGCCGGCGCGGACCTGCTCGTCCAGCGCTTCGAGGGTGTCCTCCAGAGGCGTCAGGTTGGCTTCGATCTTGTGCTTGTAGCCCAGTTGCCCGAAGAAGTTGGTGCTGCGCTCCGGCCAGTGCAATTGGTACAGGTCGATGTAGTCGGTCTGCAGGCGCTGGAGGCTGGCATCCACCGCTTCGGTGATGTGCTGGCGGTTGTGGCGCAGGTTTTTGTCGCGGATGTAGTCGATGGTGTTGCCGGGGCCAGCGATCTTGCTGGCCAGGATCCAGTCGGCGCGATCGCCGCGGCTTTTGAAATAATTGCCGATGTAGCGTTCGGTGGTTGCGTAGGTTTCGGCCTTGGGTGGCACCGGGTACATCTCGGCGGTGTCGATGAAGTTGATCCCGGCGCTCTTGGCTCGCTCAATCTGGGCGAAGGCGTCTGCCTCGCTGTTTTGCTCGCCCCAGGTCATGGTTCCGAGGCAGAGGGCACTCACGTTCAGATTGGTTCGGCCTAGCTGGCGATAGTCCATCGGGTGCTCCTTGGGCAAAACAATCATAAAAGCAGGTTGAATTATTTTTCGCAATCTGCATAATTGCGCACCTCTTTCTGCAGTGGAAGTGATGCGCCGCCGCCGAAGAATCTTGCCGTTGAACGGACGCGCCGACCCGAGCCCCCGAAAGCGTCTGTATCCGGCTGCCTTTGACTTGTCAAAGTACGCACTATTCAGTAAGATCCGCCGTCTAATTTACAGGGCGGCCCCTGAGGCTATAAAGAATGAAAACTTTTACTGCTAAACCGGAAACAGTAAAGCGCGACTGGTTTGTCGTCGACGCTGCTGGTCAGACCCTGGGTCGTCTGGCCACCGAAATCGCGAGCCGTCTGCGTGGCAAGCACAAGCCTGAGTACACTCCTCACGTTGACACCGGCGACTACATCGTCGTAATCAACGCTGAGCAGATTCGTGTTACCGGTGCTAAAACCACTGACAAAATGTACTACTCCCACTCCGGTTTCCCGGGCGGCATCAAGTCGATCAACTTTGAAAAGCTGATCGCCAAGGCCCCTGAGCGCGTGATCGAGACCGCGGTTAAAGGCATGCTGCCTAAGAACCCACTGGGTCGCGACATGTACCGTAAGCTGAAAGTCTATGCGGGCGCTGCACACCCACATACTGCTCAGCAGCCCCAAGAACTGAAGTTTTAACGGAATAGTACATTATGTCGGCGACTCAAAATTACGGCACTGGCCGTCGCAAGACCGCAACCGCACGCGTTTTCCTGCGTCCGGGTACTGGTAACATCTCCATCAACAACCGTTCGCTGGATAACTTCTTCGGCCGCGAAACTGCCCGCATGGTAGTTCGTCAGCCGCTGGAGCTGACTGAGACCGTCGAGAAGTTCGACATCTACGTCACCGTGATCGGCGGTGGTGTGAGTGGTCAGGCTGGCGCAATCCGCCACGGCATCACTCGTGCTCTGATGGACTACGACGAGACTCTGCGCAGCGCCCTGCGTAAAGCCGGCTTCGTAACCCGCGATGCTCGTGAAGTTGAACGTAAGAAAGTCGGTCTGCGTAAAGCGCGTAAGCGTCCGCAGTACTCGAAGCGTTAATTCGCTTTCACGTTCAAAAAAGAACGCCCAGTTTCCTCACGGAGCTGGGCGTTTTTTTATGTCTGCGATTTATCAAAGAATTGCGCTGTGACAACTTGCCACATCCGCAGACACCCTATACTACAAGGCTTGGGGGTGATGGGTTCCGGTAATTACCTTGTCAGAATTGGGGCTTTTCATTACCATTCGGCAAAATTTTTATAAGTACATAGTTTTACTTAGTAGATGCCTGATTTAACAGGCCACAAAGCTGATGGGAGAGGACTGAATGAGCAATGACGGCGTGAATGCAGGCCGGCGTCGCTTCTTGGTAGCAGCCACATCCGTGGTGGGTGCTGCAGGAGCGGTGGGGGCTGCGGTCCCGTTCGTGGGGTCATGGTTTCCCAGTGCCAAGGCGAAAGCCGCAGGTGCACCGGTGAAAGTGAATGTCAGCAAAATCGAGCCAGGCCAGCAGATGATTGCTGAGTGGCGCGGCCAGCCGGTGTTCATCGTCCGCCGTACACAGGAAATCCTGGGGAATCTTAAGAAGATCGAGGGCCAGCTCGCTGACCCGGCCTCCAAGAACTCGACACAACCGACTTACGTTGATCCGGAAACCCGTTCGATCAAGCCCGAGGTCCTGCTGCTGATCGGTATCTGCACGCACCTGGGTTGCTCGCCGACCTTCCGTCCCGAAGTGGCACCTGCGGATCTGGGTAAGGACTGGGTAGGCGGCTATTTCTGCCCTTGCCACGGTTCCCACTACGATCTGGCTGGTCGCGTCTACAAGTCGCAGCCTGCGCCTTTGAACCTGCCAGTTCCCCCGCATTCCTATGAGACCGATGAAATTATTATCATTGGCGTCGATACGGAGAAAGCGTGATGAGCAAGTTCATGGATTGGGTTGATGCGCGCTTTCCCGCCACCAAGATGTGGGAAGACCATCTCAGCAAGTATTACGCTCCGAAGAACTTCAACTTCTTCTACTTCTTTGGCTCCCTGGCGCTGCTCGTTCTGGTCAACCAGATCGTTACCGGTGTCTGGCTGACCATGAGCTACACCCCGTCGGCGGAAGAGGCATTCGCCTCCGTCGAATACATCATGCGCGACGTCGAGTACGGCTCGATCCTGCGTCTGCTGCACTCCACCGGCGCTTCGGCGTTCTTCATCGTGGTCTATCTGCACATGTTCCGTGGCCTGCTCTACGGTTCGTACCAGAAGCCGCGTGAACTGGTGTGGGTCTTCGGCATGCTGATCTACCTGGCGCTGATGGCCGAAGCCTTTATGGGCTACCTGCTGCCGTGGGGCCAGATGTCCTACTGGGGTGCACAGGTGATCATCTCGCTGTTCGGTGCGATCCCGGTCATCGGCAACGACCTGACCCAGTGGATTCGTGGTGACTACCTGATTTCCGGTATTACCCTGAACCGCTTCTTCGCCTTGCACGTGGTTGCCCTGCCGATCGTTATCCTGGGTCTGGTAGTGCTGCACATCCTGGCGTTGCACGAAGTCGGTTCGAACAACCCGGACGGCGTGGACATCAAGAAGCACAAGGACGAAAACGGCATACCGCTGGACGGCATTGCCTTCCACCCGTACTACACCGTGAAAGATATCGTCGGCGTGGTGGTGTTCCTGTTCATCTTCTGCTCGATCGTGTTCTTCTTCCCGGAAATGGGCGGCTACTTCCTCGAAAAGCCGAACTTTGAAGTGGCGAACGCCTTCAAGACCCCAGAGCACATTGCTCCGGTCTGGTACTTCACTCCATTCTACGCCATCTTGCGTGCGGTTCCGGACAAGCTCCTGGGTGTGATCGCCATGGGCGCGGCCATCGCCGTGCTGTTCGTCCTGCCGTGGCTCGACCGCAGTCCGGTCAAGTCGATGCGCTACAAAGGCTGGCTGAGCAAGATCTGGCTCTGGGTGTTCTGCATTTCGTTCGTGATCCTGGGCGTGTTGGGTGTTCTGGCTCCGACTCCAGGCCGTACGCTGTTGTCGCAGGTGTGTACCTTCCTGTACTTCGCCTACTTCATTCTGATGCCGTTCTACACCAGGCTCGAGAAGACCAAACCGGTTCCGGAAAGGGTGACTGGCTGATGAAAAAACTATTTGCTGTATTGATGCTTGCTGCGCTGCCAGTGTTTGCTTTCGCAGCTGAACACGGTGGCCCCGAGCTGGAAAAAGTCGACATCGACGTTTCCGATAAAGCGGCCATGCAGGACGGCGCGCGTACCTTCGCCAACTACTGCATGGGTTGCCACAGTGCCAAGTTCCAGCGCTATGAGCGTGTTGCCGACGACCTGGGCATTCCCCATGAGTTGATGCTCGAGAAGCTGGTGTTCACTGGTGCCAAGATCGGCGATCACATGAGCATCGGCATGCAGCCAGCGGACGCCAAGGCCTGGTTTGGCGCAGCGCCGCCGGACCTGACCCTGGTTGCCCGTGTTCGCGGCACCGACTGGCTCTACGGTTACCTGAAGTCGTTCTACGAAGATCCTTCGCGCCCATGGGGTGTGAACAACAAGGTCTTCCCGAACGTGGGCATGCCTAACGTCCTGGTCGGCCTGCAGGGTCGCCAGGTGGTGGGTTGCAAACAGGTTCAGATCGTCGAAGACGGCAAGAAGCAATATGACCCTCTGACCGGTACGGCGCTGACTCATGAAGCGTGCGATCAGTTGACCATCGTGCCGAAAAGCGGTGCCCTGACTGCAGAGCAGTTCGATGAGAAGGTCAAGAATCTGGTAACCTTCCTGGCTTACTCGGCTAACCCGGTTAAGCTGCAACATCAGCGCATCGGTACATACGTATTGTTGTACCTGGCGTTCTTCTTCGTCTTCGCTTACCTGCTCAAGCGCGAATACTGGAAAGACGTGCACTGATAAAGCTTCAAGCTATTGCTGTTAATCGCGCGCGCCCAAGGGCGCCTCTGAAGATGTAGCGAAACTGGTGATCCAGTCGTTACGGGAGGCGCCCTCTGGGCGCGCTCGTTTTTCCGCTTTCGATAATTTCTACAAGCGAGGAGGATCGCCATGGGCGTGACCAATCGGTTGGCCTGTTACTCCGACCCCGCCGACCACTATTCCCACCGAGTGCGCATCGTACTGGCAGAGAAGGGTGTCAGCGCCGAGATCATTTACGTGGAGGCTGGTCGCCAGCCACCTAAACTGATTGAGGTGAACCCTTACGGCAGCTTGCCTACGCTGGTCGATCGCGACCTGGCGTTGTGGGAGTCGACTGTGGTGATGGAATATCTGGATGAGCGTTACCCGCACCCGCCGCTACTGCCGGTTTATCCCGTGGCGCGCGCCAACAGTCGCCTGCTGATGCACCGCATTCAGCGAGACTGGTGTGGTCTGGTGGACCTGATTCTGGATTCGCGGACCAAGGAAGCGGCTCGTGCCGTGGCTCGAAAAGAGTTGCGCGAAAGCCTGACGGGTGTGTCGCCACTGTTTGCCGACAAACCGTTTTTCCTCAGTGAGGAACAAAGTCTGGTGGATTGCTGCCTATTGCCAATACTCTGGCGATTGCCGATTCTGGGTATAGAACTGCCGCGGCCGGCGAAGCCGCTGCTTGATTATATGGAGCGCCAGTTTGCGCGTGAGGCTTTCCAGGCGAGTCTGTCTGGTGTCGAACGCGACATGCGCTAAGGCTTAAGGAGCCGTTATGAACTCCAGTCGACCTTATCTGGTCCGCGCGCTCTATGAGTGGATTGTGGACAACGATTGCACCCCGCACATGCTGGTCAATTCCGAGTACCCGTCGGTGCAGGTGCCTCAGGGGTTTGCCAGTGACGGACAGATCGTCCTGAACGTATCGCCACAAGCCGTGCGTCACTTGCACATGGATAACGAGGCGGTCAGTTTCGAGGGGCGCTTTGGTGGCGTACCGCACACCTTGTACGTGCCAATTGCTTCGATCCTGGGTATCTACGCCCGGGAGAATGGTCAGGGCATGGTGTTCGATCTGGAATCGCCCATGGGCGAGGACGACGAGATCGAGCCGGATGACGATCTTCCACCACCCGACAGTGAGCCACCGCGTCCAAGCGGTCGCCCGAGTTTGAAGGTGGTGAAATAAAAAAAAGGGTGATCCGCAAGGGTCACCCTTTTTTATTCCACCGCCTTCAAACGATGTAGGAGCGAGCCTGCTCGCGATGGGCGTGAGCGATGACGCGGGCTGTCTGGATGAGTGCATTCACCGGACGTTTTTCGCGAGCAGGCTCGCTCCTACAAGATGTAGATCAGTCGATGTACTCGAACAATTTCACGATCTTCTGCACACCGGAAACCCCTTGCACCAGGTTGGTCGCCTGCGCGGCTTCCTGCTTGGTCAGCAGACCCAGCAAGTAGACGATGCCGTTTTCAGTGACTACCTTGATGCGCGAGCCAGGGATGTTCGCATCGGCGAGCATCTGGGTCTTGATCTTGGTGGTCAGCCAGGTGTCGTTCTGGCGTGCCAGCAACGAAGAGGGTGGCAGGACTTGCAGTTCGTTGTGCACCTTTTTCACGCGCTGGACAGCGGCGGCAGCCTGTTCGGCCTTGGCCTTGAGGTCTGCGCGTGGCGTTTGCCCGGCGAGCAGTACGACACCGTTGAAGCTGGTGACGACGATATGCGAATCCTTGTCCAGGGCCGGGTCGGCCTTGGCGACGTTCACGCCAACCTTGGTGTCGATCAGGGAATCGTCGATCTTGCTGCCCAGTGTGCGAGTGCCGCGGTCATCTTCAATCGGTGCTTCACGGCTGGCAGTCACCACCGAGGTGCAGCCGCTGATGCTGAGGCACAGGGTCAAGGCCAGTAGGCCAAGGCGATTAGGGGTCATTCTTCACTCCCGAACAATTGGCTGTCGATCAAGTCGCAAAGGCAATGGATCGCCAGCAGGTGGACTTCTTGAATACGAGCGGTGACGTTGGCCGGTACGCGAATCTCGACGTCCTCGGGCAACAGTAGCGACGCCATGCCGCCGCCATCACGTCCCGTCAATGCTACGACAATCATTTCGCGATCATGTGCGGCCTGAATCGCTTGAATTATGTTGGCCGAGTTGCCGCTGGTGGAGATAGCCAGCAACACATCGCCCGGTTGGCCAAGCGCACGGATCTGCTTGGAGAAGATTTCGTTGTAGCTGTAGTCGTTGGCAATCGAGGTGATCGTTGAGCTGTCGGTCGTAAGGGCGATGGCCGGCAGGCTTGGGCGTTCGCGCTCAAAGCGATTGAGCAGCTCGGAGGAGAAGTGCTGGGCATCGCCGGCAGAGCCGCCATTGCCGCAGGAAAGCATTTTGCCTTCGTTGAGCAGGGCGTTGACCATGACCTGGCTGGCTTGCTCGATGTGCGGTGCAAGTACTTCCATCGCCTGTTGCTTGGTGTCGATACTGGCCTGAAAAAGCTGGCGAATTCGGGATTGCATGTCCATCTGTGTGACCTTAAGTAGCGCGGCTGTTCGGCACGTGAATGTGCAGCCCGCAAAGCAAAGAGCAAAATGTTGGGTGATAGTGTCCGGTTCGCAATGCCGGCGATCAGCCGTCGAAGGCATTCTGTAGCCAGTTCAACTGATCGAGGTGGCTGTCGATGGCAATCACGTCGAAGCGGCAAGGGGAATTGGCCCAGCGCGGCTCGCGCTGAAGATAATATTGCGCGGCGAAAATCAGTTTTTGCCGTTTGCGCTCATCGATGCTATCGAGCGCGTCACCCCATTGAGTGTTTTTTCTGTAGCGGACTTCAACGAATACTACTGTATCGCCGTCTAGCATGACCAGATCAAGCTCGCCGCGTTTACACAACCAGTTCTGCGCCAGCAGGCGCAGACCCTGTTGTTGAAGATGCTCGAGCGCATGGCGCTCGGCATCCTTGCCGCTTTGCTGGCGTGACCTGTCAGGCATCAGCGAGCGGTGTCCGGCAGGCGCTGAATCTGGCCATTGGCGAACTCGGCCCATGGTAACTGGCGCACGACCCGCTGGCTCTGGGACATGCCAAGGCTGCCCGATTCACCGTCGATGCGGCTGTCCGGCAGTGACTTGAGCTGGCCCAGGCGTGGCGCCAGACGATAGGCGTCCACACCCATGGCATACAGGCGCCCCAGGCTACCGGCGGCTTGTGGCCACTGGGCAGTGACCTGGCGGCGTAGTGGATCATTGGCGTCCAGCAACCATGGCGTCTCGCAGAAGCGAATGCCATTCATGTCGTTGTACTGGTTGACGTCACCGTTGGCGCTGAACACGTGGGAGGTGGCGTAGACCGGAACATCGCCGGCGTACTGGAAGTTCAGGGTCGGTTTGATCTGCTGGGCCTGTTGCGGTGTAGCGGCGAGGAAAATGAACTCGATGTCCTGGCGGCGCGATGGCTGGGCAGCCACTTGCGAGCCAACGGTGCTTTGCAGGCTCTTGGCGCGACCTTCGCTCTGACGCAGCTGGAACATGTCGGCAATTTGCTGGGCCAACTGGACCGGTTGGTCGACGCGTTCGGTGGCGACGATGGTGCCGCCATTGGCTTGCCAATCCTGGCTGAACGCCTTGAGCACGCGGTCGCCCCATTCACCTTTCGGCACCATGATGGCTGCGCGATGCAGGCCGTCGGCGCGAGCGCGGCGCGACACTTCGCGGGCTTCGTCTTCAGCGGCAAGGCCGAACTGGAACAGCTGCGCCGGGCCTTGATCGCCCTCGCTGTAATTCAGTGCCAGGGTGGTGATCGGCAACTGCGGGCGAGTGCTCAGCTGTTTGACCAGCGGCTTCTCCAGCGGGCCGACGACCAGTTGCACGCCATCGGCCTGGGCCTTGCGGTAGAACTCGTCCATGGAAGTCAGGCGCGAGCTGTCATAAAACTCGATGGCGGGTGGTTTCTGCCCGGCCTGTTGGGCCTGGTAGTGAGCGGCCATGAAGCCGTCGCGCAGCGCTTTGCCAACCGCGGCCAGTTGGCCGTCCTGAGGCAGCAGCAGGGCGATCTTGTTCAGGGGCTGGCTGGCCAGTTCCTTGAGTTGGGTCAGTGGCTGCGGCAATTGAATGGCTGCCGGGTGCTTCGGATTCTGCGCGCGCCAGTTGTCGATGGCGGCCTGTTGCTGCTCCAGGGTGCCGGCGGATTTCACGGCCAGTGCCAGGGCCATCCAGCCGCCGAGATCGTCGGTGGCACTTGGCTGCAACTGATTGGTCGGCAGCGAAGCGATCAGGGTCCAGATGGCTTCGTGGTTTTTGCTCGCGGCTTCGCCTTCGAGCATCGGGGCGATGAAAATGCGCTGGCGAGCGGCGGCAAGGGTCTGGCCATCGGCTTCAAGTGCGCGGGCGTGGATGGTGCCGGTGCGGACCTGTTGTTCGTCGGGCAGTTCGCTCAAGTATTGCAGGCTCGGATGGCTCAAGGCGGCCAGCGCGGCCTTGGGCTGATTGCGCGTCATGGCCAGTTCCGCCGCCAGGGTGTTGGCGAAAACCTGTGGGCCCGGCTTGAGCTGTTCGACAGGAACCTGTTGCAGGATTTGCGCGGATTGGCCGGCATTGCCCTGGCGATAAGCCAGGTCGGCGGCGCTCAGGCGCAGCAGGGCGGCATCTTCCGGTGATTTGCTTTGGGAGGCCTTCTCAAGCAGTTGCTCGATACTGGCGTCCGGTGTCCGTGGAAGCTCGCCAAGGCTGGAGGAGGGCGAGCTGGCGCAAGCCGTCAGCAAGGCAGCGAGGCAGAGGGCAGATAACAGCCGCAGGCAAGCGATCATGTAAGCGTTCCTGATACTCGATCAAATTAGCGTGGAATTGTACCCAAGCACTGGCCGGGGTGCGATGTTACTGGCGTGAATCAATCAATTTAGCTGGTGTAAATGTTGCGCCAGCGCACAAACGGTCACCGATACCTCGTTTGCTTGCGGGTATCGTGAGTCTCGCTACGCGCTACAATGGCGACTTTTACCGATCATGAGGTGTGCGCTTTGACTGCTCCAGGTGCTTTGAATTCCGCTGCTGGCTCGCTTTATGTGGTGGCGACGCCCATCGGCAACCTGGATGACATCAGTGCGCGGGCGCTGAAGATTCTCCGTGAAGTGGCCCTGATCGCCGCGGAAGACACCCGTCATTCCCAGCGCTTGATGCAGCACTTCGGCATTGCGACGCCATTGGCGGCCTGCCATGAACACAACGAGCGGGATGAAGGTAGTCGCTTTATCACTCGTCTGCTTGCCGGTGACAACGTGGCGTTGATCTCGGATGCCGGGACGCCGCTGATTTCCGATCCGGGTTATCACCTGGTGCGGCAGGCCCGGGCAGCGGGCATTAATGTAGTGCCGGTTCCGGGTGCCTGCGCGTTGATTGCAGCGCTGTCGGCAGCAGGGCTGCCTTCCGACCGCTTCATATTCGAAGGTTTTCTGCCTGCAAAGGCTGTGGGGCGACGTGCGCGTCTCGAGCAGGTAAAGGAAGAGCCTCGCACATTGATCTTCTATGAGGCCCCGCATCGCATCCTCGAATGTCTGCAAGACATGGAACTGGTGTTCGGTCCAGAGCGCCCGGCGCTGCTTGCCCGCGAGCTGACCAAGACGTTCGAGACCCTCAAGGGGCTGCCGCTGGCTGCGCTGCGCGAGTTCGTCGAGTCGGATAGCAACCAGCAGCGCGGCGAGTGCGTGGTACTGGTGGCGGGCTGGTCCGCGCCCGAAGAGGAAGGTGCCGTCAGCAGCGAGGCGATGCGCATCCTCAACCTGTTGCTTGAAGAAATGCCGCTCAAGCGTGCGGCGGCATTGGCGGCGAAAATCACCGGCGAGCGAAAGAATGTGCTGTACCAAATCGCGCTGGATCAGCAGAAGGGCGAGTAAAACCCGACGCGCAGGCGTGCCCAATGGCGCTTGGTGCTTGTTCTTCGGGCGCTCTGCCGGTAACCTTCGCGGCGGAGAGTCGATCGGACAGTCGCTGCCCCCTATGAAAATTAGGGGGGGGAGGAAAGTCCGGGCTCCATAGGGCGAAGTGCCAGGTAATGCCTGGGAGGCGTGAGCCTACGGAAAGTGCCACAGAAAATAACCGCCTAAGCGCTTCGGCGCCGGTAAGGGTGAAAAGGTGCGGTAAGAGCGCACCGCACGTCTGGCAACAGTTCGTGGCTAGGTAAACCCCACTTGGAGCAAGACCAAATAGGGTCCCAAGGCGTGGCCCGCGCTGGGACCGGGTAGGTTGCTAAAGATGTCCAGTGATGGCCATCGTAGACGAATGACTGTTCAAGACAGAACCCGGCTTACAGATCGACTCTCCACCTTTTTCTTTCCTCTGCTTGAATCATTGAGCAGGGGGTTGGGTGATAGCAATTTCCCTCCTTACACATTCATCCGCAGAACCTCTTTTGTAATACCAAAAAAATCTTACTCTTAATAAATTACTTTAACTTTCGAACGCAGCCTTCTGTGCTGATTCAAGTTATCGATCAGTTTCATCTGCCGGATTCTCGTTGTCCCTCCGTTAATGCTCCTAAATCTCAGTTCTGTAAGGGTTTTCCTTTACTCCGCGCCTTGACGGTGTGGTGGGCGCATTCCTATAGTGTGCGCAAGTGGCGGAAAGTGGCATGAAGTGGGTTTTTTGAACTCAAAACGCTAGAATTTGGAGAAACGCAGACGTGTTTCGCGGAGCCAACGCTATCAGTCTCGATGCAAAGGGCCGTCTCGCAATGCCGAGCCGGTACCGTGACGAGCTCGATTCGCGCAGTTCCGGGCAATTGATCGTGACAATTGATGCCGTTGATCCTTGTTTGTGTGTTTACCCCCTCGATGAGTGGGAAATTATTGAAACCAAACTGCGCGCACTGCCTTCGCTTCGCGAAGAGAACCGCCGCCTGCAACGTTTACTGATTGGTAATGCCGTCGACCTCGAGCTCGATGGCAGTGGTCGTTTTCTGGTTCCGCCGCGTCTTCGTGAATATGCCAAGTTGGATAAGCGCGCGATGTTGGTAGGCCAACTGAACAAGTTCCAATTGTGGGACGAGGATGCCTGGAACGCGGTTTCTGCCGCCGACCTGGCTGCCATTCAACAACCGGGCGCGATGCCTGATGAACTGCGTGATTTGATCCTGTGACTATTGATAGCGGCTTTAACCACATCACCGTACTGCTTGACGAAGCCGTCGAGGCTCTCGCCGTACGTCCTGATGGCTGCTATCTGGACGGCACGTTCGGACGCGGCGGACACAGCCGGTTGATCCTCAGTCAGCTCGGTCCCGATGGTCGGTTGCTCGGATTCGATAAAGATCCACAAGCGATTGCCACCGGGCAGACGCTAGCGGCCGAAGACGGCCGCTTTGTCGTTGTGCAGCGCAGCTTTGCCGAGCTCGGTTCGGAAGTCGCCGAACGCGGTCTGGCCGGCAAGGTCAGCGGCGTGTTGCTGGATCTTGGCGTGTCCTCGCCACAGCTCGACGACCCTGAGCGCGGCTTCAGCTTCCTCAACGACGGTCCGCTGGACATGCGCATGGATCCGTCCCGTGGCATCAGCGCCGCCGAATTCGTCAACACCGCGCCCGTGGAAGAAATCGCCCGGGTGTTCAAGGAATACGGCGAAGAGCGTTTCTCCGGCCGCATGGCCCGTGCTGTGGCCGAACGTCGCGACATCAAGCCATTCGAGCGCACCGGTGACCTGGCAGAAGTCCTGAAAGTCGCCAACCCAGCCTGGGAAAAGGGCAAGAACCCCGCAACCCGCGCGTTCCAGGGGTTGCGTATCCACGTCAACAACGAACTGGGTGATCTGGAAACCGGCCTCGAAGCCGCGCTGGAGTGCCTGGAAGTGGGCGGTCGCCTGGTGGTGATCAGCTTCCATTCGCTGGAAGACCGTATCGTCAAACTGTTCATGCGCAAACTGGTGAAAGGCGAAGCCGACAACCTGCCGCGCAACCTGCCGGTTCGGCATGTCGCCTTCGAACCGAAAATCAAAGTCCATGGCAAAGCGCAGACGGCCTCCGACGCCGAACTCAAAGCCAACCCACGTTCCCGTAGCGCTGTCATGCGTGTGGCGGAGAAGCTGCGGTGAGCAAGCTTTTCGCCAAGCCATTGCCCGGCGGAAGCTTCTTCATGCTGCTGCTGTTTGTCGGCGTGCTCGTGTCGGCCATCGGCGTGTCTTACAGCGCGCACTGGAACCGTCAGCTATTGAATTCGCTGTACAACGAACTGAGCGTGCGCGACAAGGCGCAGGCGGAGTGGGGCCGGTTGATTCTGGAGCAGAGCACCTGGACCGCCCACAGCCGTATCGAAGTGCTGGCCACCGAACAATTGAAAATGCACATCCCCGGTGCCGCTGACGTGAAGATGGTGGCGCCATGATGAAACTCGAAGGTGCACTCTTTCCTTGGCGGTTCCGCGTGGTGCTGGGTTTGCTCGGCATCATGGTGGCCGCGATTGCCTGGCGCATCATCGATTTGCAAGTGGTCGACCGTGCCTTCCTTAAAGGTCAGGGCGATGCCCGCAGTGTTCGTCATATTCCGATTCCGGCTCACCGTGGACTGATCACCGACCGTAACGGCGAGCCTTTGGCCGTGAGCACTCCGGTCACCACCCTTTGGGCCAATGCCAAGGAAATGCAAACGGCCAAAGAGAAGTGGCCGGCACTGGCGGCTGCCCTGGGGCAGGACCCGAAAGCCCTGGCCGAGCGCCTTGAAGCGCAGGCCAACAAGGAATTCATTTATCTGGTGCGCGGGCTGACGCCTGAGCAGGGCCAGGCGGTGCTCGATCTCAAAGTGCCTGGCGTCTATGGCATCGAAGAGTTCCGCCGTTTCTATCCGGCCGGTGAAGTGACCGCGCATATGGTCGGCTTTACCGACATCGATGACCATGGCAAGGAAGGTATCGAGCTGGCCTATGACGAATGGCTGGCCGGGGTGCCGGGTAAACGACAAGTCATCAAGGACCGGCGCGGCCGGTTGATCAAGGATGTCCAGGTCACCAAAAACGCCAAGGCCGGCAAGCCCTTGGCGTTGTCCATTGACCTGCGCCTGCAATACCTGGCCAACCGCGAACTGCGTAACGCGATCATCGAGAACGGCGCCAAGGCCGGCAGCCTGGTGATCATGGACGTGAAGACCGGCGAGATTCTCGCGATGGTCAACCAGCCGACCTACAACCCGAACAACCGCCGCAACCTGCAGCCGGCGATGATGCGTAACCGCGCGATGATCGACGTGTTCGAGCCAGGCTCGACCATGAAAGCGATCTCGATGAGCGCCGCCATCGAAACCGGCCGCTGGAAACCGAGTGATACCGTCGAGGTGTATCCGGGCTCCCTGCAGATTGGCAAGTACACCATCAAGGACGTATCCAAGACCGAAGGCCCGGTGCTCGACCTGACCGGCATCCTGATCAATTCCAGTAACGTCGGCATGAGCAAGGTCGCGTTCGATATCGGCGGCGAAACCATTTTCCGTCTGGCGCAGAAAGTCGGCCTCGGCCAGGACACTGGCCTGGGCTTCCCGGGCGAGCGCGTCGGCAATCTGCCGAACTACCGCGAATGGCGCAAGGCAGAAACCGCCACGCTGTCCTACGGCTACGGTGTTTCCGTGACCGCGATCCAGCTGGTCCACGCCTTCTCGGCCCTGGCCAACAACGGTCGCCTCGCACCGCTGACCCTGATCAAGACCGACAAGGCGCCGCAAACCACCCAGGTACTGCCGGAGGCCGTCGCAAAAACCATGCAAGGCATGCTGCAACAAGTGATCGAAGCCCCGCGCGGTGTGTTCCGTGCGCAGGTGCCGGCGTATCACGTGGGCGGCAAGTCGGGTACTGCGCGTAAAACCTCGGTCGGCACCAAGGGTTACGCCGTGAACTCCTACCGTTCGCTGTTCGCCGGTTTCGGCCCGATGAGCGATCCGCGTTACGCCATCGTGGTGGTCATCGACGAGCCGACCAAGGCCGGTTACTTCGGCGGCCTGGTTTCCGCGCCGGTGTTCAGCCGTGTGATGTCGGGGACCCTGCGCCTGATGAACATTACCCCGGACAACCTGCCACCTACTCAACAAGCGAACGCAACACCGGTCGTTCCGCTGAAAGCCAATGGAGGGCGCGGCTGATGTCCCTGAGCCTGAACAAGATTTTCCCTCACGCCGGCCACGATCTGCTGATTCGCGAACTCGCCCTGGACAGCCGCAATGTGCGTGCGGGTGATCTGTTCCTCGCTGTGCCGGGCGGGAAATTCGATGGGCGCGCGCATATGGTTGACGCCTTGCAGCGTGGTGCTGCCGCGGTGGCCTATGAAGTAGAAGGCGCCACGGTCCTGCCGATCACTGAAGTGCCGTTGATTCCGGTCAAAGGTCTGGCGGCTCAGCTGTCGGACATCGCCGGGCGTTTTTATGGCGAGCCGAGCCACCACCTGAACCTGGTGGGCGTGACCGGTACCAACGGCAAGACCAGCGTGACTCAATTGATCGCCCAGGCGCTGGACCTGCTCGGCCAGCACTGCGGCCTGGTCGGCACGCTCGGTTCGGGTTTCTATGGGGCGCTGGAAAGCGGCCTGCACACCACGCCGAACCCGATTGCCGTGCAAGCGACCCTGGCGGACCTGAAAAAGGCCGGGGCCAAGGCCGTGGCGATGGAAGTTTCTTCCCATGGCCTGGATCAGGGGCGCGTGACTGCCCTGGCGTTCGATGTGGCAGTGATGACCAACCTGTCCCGCGATCACCTGGATTATCACGGCACCATGCAGGCCTACGGCGAAGCCAAGGCCAGGCTGTTTGACTGGAATGACTTGAAATGCCGCGTGGTCAACCTCGACGACAAGTTCGGCCGGCAACTGGCCGCCGACAAGCGCGAGTCGCGGTTGATCACCTACAGCCTGGAAGACTCCAGCGCCTACCTGTATTGCCGTCAGGCGCAATTCGACGACGAAGGCGTGCGCGCCACGCTGGTCACGCCACAGGGCGAGCACCACTTGCGCAGCACCTTGCTCGGTCGCTTCAACCTGAGCAATGTCCTGGCGGCGGTCGGTGCGTTGCTCGGTCTGGATTACGCCCTGGACGAAATTCTCAAGGTGCTGCCGAAGCTTGAAGGCCCTGCCGGGCGCATGCAGCGCTTGGGCGGTGGCTCGCAGCCGCTGGTGGTGGTCGATTACGCCCACACCCCGGATGCCCTGGAAAAAGTGCTGCTGGCTCTGCGTCCACACGCCAAGGGCCGGTTGCTGTGCCTGTTCGGCTGTGGCGGCGACCGCGATCGCGGCAAGCGTCCGTTGATGGCCGAAGTGGTTGAGCGCCTGGCCGATGGCGTGCTGGTGACCGATGACAATCCGCGCACTGAAGACCCTGCAGTGATTTTCGATGACATCCGCGCCGGTTTCACGGCTGTGGATAAAGTGGAGTTCGTTGCCGGTCGTGGTCAGGCGATTGCCCGGTTGATCGCCAGTGCCTCGGCGGATGACGTGATTGTCCTGGCCGGGAAAGGTCACGAGGACTATCAGGAAATCAACGGCGAACGCCATGCCTTTTCCGATCTGGTCGAGGCCGATCATGCCTTGACCGCGTGGGAGGTGGCCCATGCTTAAGGCCTTGAAACTGAGTGAACTGACCGGTGCGCTGAGTGCTCGCCTGGTGTCCGCCGATGCCAGCTTCGACGGCGTGAGCATCGACAGCCGTGCAATCAAGCCGGGCCAGCTGTTTATTGCCCTGACCGGTCCGCGTTTTGACGGTCATGACTATCTGAATGAAGTCGCCGCCAAGGGCGCCGTGGCTGCGCTGGTCGAGCGTGAAGTCGCTGGCAGCACGCTGCCGCAGTTAGTGGTCAGCGACACTCGCCAGGCCCTCGGCCAGTTGGGCGCGCTCAATCGCGCCGCCTACACCCATCCGGTCGCGGCCGTCACCGGTTCCAGCGGCAAGACCACGGTCAAGGAGATGCTTGCGAGCATCCTGCGCACCCGTGGTCCGGTGCTGGCGACCCGTGGCAACCTGAACAACGACCTCGGCGTGCCGCTGACCTTGCTCGAACTGGCACCGGAACACACCGCTGCCGTGATCGAACTGGGCGCTTCGCGCCTGGGTGAAATTGCCTACACCGTCGGCCTGACCCGGCCGCACGTGGCCATTCTCAACAATGCCGGGACCGCCCACGTCGGCGAGTTCGGCGGCCCGGACAAAATCGTCGAAGCCAAGGGCGAGATCATCGAAGGGCTGGATGCCGATGGCGTCGCCGTTCTCAATCTTGACGACAAGGCATTCGGTATCTGGAAGGCACGCGCCGGTGATCGCAAAGTGCTGACGTTTGCGTTGAGCAACGCCAGCGCCGATTTTTACGCCAGTGACCTGACTACCGATGCCCGTGGCTGCCCGGCGTTCAACCTGCACAGCCCTGAAGGCGTGGAGCGCGTTCAATTGAACCTGCTCGGCACCCATAACGTCGCCAATGCCATGGCCGCCGCCGCAGCCGCCCATGCCCTGGGTGTGTCGCTGTTCGGTATCGCCACCGGCCTTGGCGCGATGCAACCGGTCAAGGGGCGCACCGTCGCGCAACTGGCCAGCAACGGCATGCGCGTGATCGATGACACTTACAACGCCAACCCCACCTCCATGTGCGCTGCCGTTGATATACTGGCCGGCTTTTCCGGTCGCACCGTCCTGGTGCTCGGGGATATCGGCGAGTTGGGCGAATGGGCGGAGCAGGGGCACCGCGACGTGGGCGCGTACGCCCGTGGCAAGGTTTCTGCGCTGTACGCCGTCGGGCCAATGATGGCTCACGCCGTGAACGCATTCGGTCCTCAGGCTTTTCACTTCAGCACGCAAGCTGAACTGATCAAGGCCCTGGACGCCGAGCAAGACACAAACACCACCATTTTGATCAAGGGGTCGCGCAGCGCTGCGATGGAAAACGTCGTCGCCGCCTTGTGCGGGTCCAGTCTGGAGAAACATTAATGCTGCTGCTGCTAGCGGAGTATCTGCAACAGTTCTACAAAGGCTTCGCGGTCTTCCAGTACCTGACCCTGCGCGGGATTCTCGGTGTACTGACCGCGCTGGTCCTGTCGCTGTGCTATGGCCCGTGGATGATCCGCACGTTGCAGAACCGTCAGATCGGTCAATCCGTTCGCAACGACGGCCCGCAGTCGCACCTGTCCAAGTCGGGTACACCGACCATGGGCGGCGCGCTGATTCTGTCGTCCATCGGTGTCAGCACCCTGCTGTGGGCTGACCTGAGCAACCGTTACGTCTGGGTCGTTCTGCTGGTGACCTTGCTGTTCGGCGCCATCGGCTGGGTCGACGACTACCGCAAGGTCATCGAGAAGAACTCCCGTGGCTTGCCGAGCCGCTGGAAATATTTCTGGCAATCGGTGTTCGGTCTGGGCGCGGCGATCTTCCTTTATATGACTGCCGCCACGCCAGTGGAGACCACGCTGATCCTGCCGATGCTCAAGGACTACAGCATTCCGCTGGGCGCCGGCTTCATCGTGCTGACCTATTTCGTGATTGTCGGTTCGAGCAATGCGGTCAACCTGACCGACGGCCTCGACGGCCTGGCGATCATGCCGACCGTGATGGTTGGTGGTGGCCTGGGCATTTTCTGCTACCTGTCGGGTAACGTGAAGTTCGCCGAATACCTGCTGATTCCTTACGTACCGGGCGCAGGCGAGTTGATTGTGTTCTGTGGCGCGTTGATCGGAGCCGGCCTGGGCTTCCTGTGGTTCAACACCTATCCGGCACAAGTCTTCATGGGTGACGTCGGCGCACTGGCGCTGGGCGCGGCCCTGGGCACCATCGCGGTGATCGTCCGTCAGGAAATCGTCCTGTTCATCATGGGCGGCGTGTTCGTGATGGAAACCCTGTCAGTCGTCATTCAGGTCGCCTCTTTTAAACTGACCGGTCGCCGCGTATTCCGCATGGCGCCCATTCACCATCACTTTGAACTCAAGGGCTGGCCCGAGCCGCGCGTGATCGTCCGTTTCTGGATCATCACCGTGATTCTCGTGCTGATCGGCCTTGCCACCCTGAAGCTGAGGTAGAAACAAGTGTCTCTGATCGCTTCTGACCACTTCCGCATCGTTGTCGGCCTCGGCAAGAGCGGCATGTCCCTGGTTCGCTTCCTGGCGAACCGGGGCGTGGCGTTTGCCGTGGCCGATACGCGGGAAAATCCACCGGAACTGGCCGCGCTCAAGCGTGACTATCCGCACGTGGAAGTGCGTTGTGGCGAGTTGGATGTCGAGTTCTTGTGCCGCGCCGACGAGCTCTACGTGAGCCCCGGCCTGGCGCTGGCGACCCCGGCCCTGCAGGCCGCCGCCGCCCGTGGCGTGAAATTGTCCGGTGACATCGAGCTGTTCGCGCGTAACGCGAAGGCGCCGATCGTGGCCATCAGCGGCTCCAATGCAAAAAGCACCGTGACCACGTTGGTCGGCGAAATGGCGGCGGCGGCGGGCAAGCGTGTTGCCGTCGGTGGCAACCTTGGCACGCCGGCGCTGGACCTGCTCAGCGACGATATCGAGTTGTACGTGATGGAGCTGTCGAGTTTCCAGCTGGAAACCACCGACCAACTCAACGCCGAAGTGGCGACCGTGCTCAACATCAGCGAAGACCACATGGACCGTTACAGCGGTCTGCCGGCCTATCACCTGGCCAAGCACCGGATCTTCCGTGGCGCCAGGCAGTTCGTGGTCAATCGCCAGGACGCCCTGAGCCGTCCGCTGATGGGCGAGGGCCAGCCATGCTGGACCTTCGGCCTGAGCAAACCCGATTTCAAGGCTTTTGGTATTCGTGAAGAAGACGGCGAGAAATACCTGGGCTTCGAGTTCCAGAACCTGATGCCAGTGCGCGAATTGAAGATTCGCGGCGCCCACAACCAGTCCAACGCCCTGGCAGCCCTGGCCCTGGGCCATGCGGTCGGCCTGCCGTTCGATGCCATGCTGTCGAGCCTGCGCACCTTCGCCGGTCTCGAGCATCGCTGCCAATGGGTCCGCGACCTCGACGGCGTGGGTTACTACAACGATTCCAAGGCCACCAACGTCGGTGCCGCACTGGCGGCCATCGAAGGCCTCGGCGCGGACATCGACGGCAAGATCGTGCTGATCGCCGGTGGCGACGGCAAGGGGGCCGAGTTCAAGGACCTGCGCGATCCGGTGGCGGCCAACTGCCGCGCCGTGGTCCTGATGGGGCGTGACTCCGACAAGATCGGTGAAGCCATCGGCGATGCCGTACCGCTGATCCGCGCCGGTTCCCTGGTCGAAGCCGTCGAGCAATGCCGCGCTGCAGCCCAGCCGGGCGACGTGGTGCTGCTGTCGCCTGCCTGCGCCAGTTTCGACATGTTCAAGAACTACGAAGACCGTGGTCACCAGTTCGTCCAAGCCGTGGAGGATCTGGCATGAGCCTCAAAGGCATCATCAAGCCGTATCCATCGCCGCTCATCACCGGGCGCGGTATCGACCTCGACTTCCCGATGCTCGCCGGCTGCCTGACGCTGCTCGGCCTGGGGCTGATCATGATCGCCTCGGCATCGACCGAAGTGGCGGCCGTGCAGTCGGGCAGCGCCCTGTATTACATGATTCGCCACCTTATTTACGTGGTGCTGGGCCTGGGTGCCTGCATCGTCACCATGATGATCCCGATTGCCACCTGGCAACGCCTGGGCTGGCTGATGCTGTTGGGGGCGTTCGGCTTGCTGGTGATGGTGATCATCCCGGGGATCGGCCGTGAAGTGAACGGTTCGATGCGCTGGATCGGATTCAGTTTCTTCAACGTCCAGCCATCCGAGATCGCCAAGGTGTTCGTGGTGATCTACCTCGCCGGTTATCTGGTGCGTCGCCAGAAAGAAGTGCGTGAAAGCTGGATGGGCTTCTTCAAGCCGTTCATCGTGCTGCTGCCGATGGCGGGCCTGCTGCTGATGGAGCCGGACTTCGGTGCCACCGTCGTGATGATGGGGGCCGCGGCGGCGATGCTGTTCCTTGGCGGCGTCGGGTTGTTCCGCTTTTCCCTGATGGTGGTCCTGGCCGTCGGCGCAGTGGTGCTGTTGATTCAAATGCAGCCGTATCGAATGGCGCGTCTGACCAACTTTGCCGACCCATGGGCCGACCAGTTCGGCGCTGGCTATCAGTTGTCCCAGGCATTGATCGCCTTCGGTCGCGGCGAATGGCTGGGCGTGGGTCTGGGCAACAGCGTGCAGAAACAGTTCTACCTGCCGGAAGCCCACACTGACTTCGTGTTCTCGGTCCTGGCCGAAGAGCTGGGTGCGGCGGGTTCGTTGTGCACCGTGGCACTGTTTGTCTTCGTGTGTATTCGTGGCATGTACATCGGTTTGTGGGCTGAAAAGGCCAAGCAGTTTTTCGCAGCTTATGTGGCATACGGTCTGTCGTTCCTGTGGATCGGCCAGTTCCTGATCAACATCGGCGTGAATGTCGGCCTGCTGCCGACCAAGGGGCTGACCCTGCCGTTCCTCAGTTATGGGGGTAGTTCGTTGGTGATTTGCTGCGCCTGTCTCGGCTTGTTGCTGCGCATCGAGTGGGAAAGTCGAACCCACCTGGGCAGCGAAGAGATGGAGTTCCATGAGAGCGACTTCGCCGAGGAGCCGAACCATGGGCGCTAACGTCATGATCATGGCTGGCGGTACCGGTGGCCACGTGTTCCCGGCGCTGGCGTGTGCCCGCGAATTCCAGGCGCGCGGCTACACCGTGCACTGGCTCGGCACCCCGCGTGGGATCGAGAACGATCTGGTGCCGGCGGCCGGTATCGAACTGCATCGGATCAATGCCAGCGGTCTGCGCGGCAAGGGCAAATTGTCCCTGCTAAAGGCACCGTTCATGTTGTTCAAGTCGGTCTGGCAGGCGCGGGCGATCATTCGCCGTCTGCAGCCGGTCTGCGTCGTTGGCTTTGGTGGGTTTGTGACCGGTCCTGGCGGCGTCGCGGCCAAACTGGCCGGTGTACCGGTGATCGTTCACGAACAGAACGCCGTTGCCGGTACCGCCAATCGGTTGCTGGTGCCGTTGGCCGCCCGAGTCTGTGAAGCGTTCCCCGACACCTTTACCCTGTCGGACAGCCGCCGGACCACCGGTAATCCGGTGCGCACCGAGCTGTTCCTCGAGACATCGCGACCTGCCCTGGCCGGTCGCAAGGCGCGTTTGCTGATCCTGGGCGGAAGTCTGGGCGCAGAACCGTTGAACAAGTTGCTGCCTGAAGCCCTGTCGCAAGTCGCTGCCGATTTGCGTCCGGAAGTGTTCCATCAGGCCGGCAAAAACCACGATGAAGTGACTGCAGAGCGTTATCGCGCGGCTGGCGTCGAGGCGCAGGTGCAGCCCTTCATCAAAGACATGGCCCAAGCCTACAGCTGGGCCGACCTGGTGGTATGTCGCGCAGGCGCGCTGACCATCAGTGAACTGGCCGCCGCCGGTCTGCCCTCGATGCTGGTGCCTTTGCCTCATGCAATCGACGATCACCAGACCCGCAACGCCGAATATTTGGCCCGTGAAGGTGCAGCCTTCCTGATGCCACAAAGAACGACTGGCGCAGCGGATCTTGCCGCTCGCCTGACAGAGGTCCTGATGCAACCACAACGACTCAACGAAATGGCTACCGCGGCACGCCGCCTCGCCAAACCCGATGCCACCCGTAACGTGGTCGATAGCTGCCTGGAGGTGGCCCATGGTTGAGAGTCAGAAAGCCATGCCGCAACCGGAAATGCGCCGCATCCGTCGCATCCACTTCGTCGGTATCGGCGGTGTGGGCATGTGCGGGATTGCCGAAGTGCTGCTGAACCTGGGTTATGCCGTGTCCGGCTCTGACCTGAAGGCTTCGCCGGTGACTGAACGCCTGGAGTCCTTCGGCGCGCAGATCTTCATCGGCCATCGCGCCGAGAACGCCGCGGCCGCCGACGTGCTGGTGGTGTCGAGCGCCGTGAACACGTCCAACCCGGAAGTCGCTACCGCGCTGGAACGCCGTATCCCGGTGGTGCCACGTGCAGAGATGCTGGCTGAGCTGATGCGTTATCGCCACGGTATCGCCGTTGCCGGTACCCACGGCAAAACCACGACCACCAGCCTGATCGCTTCGGTGTTCGCCGCCGGTGGCCTGGACCCGACATTCGTGATCGGTGGCCGCCTGAATGCCGCGGGCACCAATGCCCAGCTTGGCACCAGCCGCTACCTGATCGCCGAAGCCGACGAAAGCGACGCCAGCTTCCTGCACTTGCAGCCGCTGGTGGCTGTGGTCACCAACATCGACGCCGATCATATGGCGACCTACGACGGTGACTTCAACAAACTGAAGAAAACCTTCGTCGAGTTCCTCCACAACCTGCCGTTCTATGGTCTGGCCGTGGTGTGCCTGGACGATCCGGTGGTGCGTGAAATCCTCCCGCAGGTCAAGCGCCCGACCGTTACCTATGGCTTTGGCGAAGATTGCGACGTGCGCGCCATCAATGTGCGCCAGCAAGGCATGCAGACCTTCTTCACCGTGCTGCGCCCTGACCGTGAGCCGCTGGATGTTTCGGTCAACATGCCGGGCAACCACAACGTGCTGAACTCGCTGGCGACCATCTGCATCGCCACCGACGAAGGCGTCAGCGATGAAGCCATCGTCCAGGGCCTGTCCGGGTTCCAGGGTGTCGGCCGACGCTTCCAGGTCTACGGCGAACTGCCGGTGGACGGCGGCAATGTGATGCTGGTCGATGACTACGGTCACCACCCGACGGAAGTCGCGGCCGTGATCAAGGCCGTACGCGGTGGCTGGCCGGAGCGCCGCCTGGTGATGGTCTACCAGCCGCACCGTTACAGCCGCACCCGTGACCTGTACGACGATTTCGTCAATGTGCTGGCCGACGCCAACGTACTGCTGCTGATGGAAGTCTATCCGGCCGGCGAAGAGCCGATTCCAGGCGCCGACAGCCGCAAGCTGTGCAACAGCATCCGTCAGCGTGGCCAGCTCGACCCGATCTACATCGAGCGTGGCGTCGACCTCGCGCCAGTGGTCAAGCCGCTGCTGCGCGCCGGCGACATCCTGCTGTGCCAGGGCGCCGGTGATATCGGCGGTCTCGCACCAAAACTGTTGAAAAGTGAGTTGTTCGCCGGTGCCGTTGCCGCACCGGAGAAGGGGAAGTTGAAATGACTGTTGCCTACGCCAACCTGGTCTCCACGATCGCGCCGAAAGACTTCGGCCGCGTCGCCGTGCTGTTCGGCGGCAAGAGCGCCGAGCGTGAGGTCTCCCTGAAGTCGGGTAACGCCGTTCTGGACGCACTGCAAAGCGCCGGTGTGGACGCGTTCGGCCTCGACGTGGGCGATGACCTGCTGCAGCGTCTGCTCAACGAAAAAATCGACCGCGCCTTCATCATCCTCCACGGCCGTGGTGGTGAAGACGGCAGCATGCAGGGCTTGCTCGAATGCCTGGGCATTCCGTACACCGGCAGCGGCATCCTGGCTTCGGCCCTGGCCATGGACAAACTGCGCACCAAGCAGGTCTGGCACAGCCTGGGCATTCCAACCCCACGTCACGCGGTACTGAGCAGCGAGGCCGATTGTATTTCGGCGGCGACGGAACTGGGCTTCCCTTTGATCGTCAAACCGGCCCATGAAGGTTCAAGTATCGGTATGGCCAAAGTGAGTTCCGCGTCCGAATTGATCGACGCATGGAAAGCGGCCAGTACCTACGATTCGCAAGTGTTGGTCGAGCAATGGATTCACGGTCCGGAGTTCACCATCGCCACCCTGCGTGACCAGGTGTTGCCACCGATTGCCCTGGGTACCACGCACAGCTTCTACGACTACGACGCCAAGTACATCGCCAACGATACCCAGTACCGCATTCCGTGCGGTCTGGACAGCGCCAAGGAAAAGGAACTCATGGACCTCACGGCGAAAGCCTGTGAAGCGCTGGGTATCGCCGGTTGGGGCAGGGCAGACGTGATGCAGGACGCCGAAGGGCAGTTCTGGTTCCTGGAAGTCAACACCGCACCGGGCATGACCGATCACAGCCTGGTGCCGATGGCGGCCCGTGCCGCCGGTCTGGATTTCCAGCAACTGGTTCTGGCCATTCTGGCCGAGAGCGTTGTCGGCAAGACTGCCGGTAACCAAGAGTCGACGAGAGGTTAAGGCCATGCAAGGCGCTCAGCTCAGACATCAGCCCACCGCACCGACCGGCCGCAAGCCGGTACCGCGGGGTGCCAGCCGAATGGTGGCCAAAGAGCCGATGTCCGCGCGCCTGCCGAAAGCCAACTTCGGTTTTCTCAAAGCGTTGTTCTGGCCGGTACTGCTGGTGGCTTTGGGGTTCGGTACTTACGAAGGCGCGACACGGTTGTTGCCGTATGCCGACAGGCCGATCACCAAGATCAACGTGCAGGGCGACCTGAGTTACATCAGCCAGCAAGCGGTGCAGCAGCGGATCGCCCCTTACGTGGCGTCGAGCTTCTTCACCATCGACCTGGCGAGCATGCGCACCGAGCTGGAACAGATGCCATGGATTGCCCACGCCGAAGTGCGCAGGGTGTGGCCGGATCAAGTGGTGATCCGCCTGGAAGAACAACTGCCGGTGGCCCGTTGGGGCGACGAGTCGCTGTTGAACAACCAGGGCCAGGCCTTCACCCCGCGCGAGCTGGCGAACTATGAACACCTGCCACAGCTGTTCGGCCCACAGCGGGCTCAGCAGCAAGTGATGCAGCAATACCAGGTACTGAGCCAGATGCTCAGGCCGCTGGGCTTCTCGATTGCACGCCTCGAACTGCGTGATCGCGGCAGCTGGTTCCTGACCACCGGCCCCGGCAGTGCGGGTCCCGGGATCGAGCTGCTGCTGGGACGCGGCAACCAGGTGGAAAAGATGCGCCGTTTCATCGCCATCTATGACAAGACGCTCAAAGAACAGATTACGAACATTGCGCGCATCGATCTGCGCTACGCCAACGGCCTCGCTGTTGGCTGGCGGGAACCTGTAGCGCCCACGGCAGCCCAACCCGCTGTCGCGAAGAATTAAGAAGAGGCAGGACCCATGGCAAACGTGCAAAGCGGCAAAATGATCGTCGGTCTCGATATCGGCACCTCCAAGGTGGTGGCGCTGGTGGGCGAGGTCGCGGACGACGGCACGCTGGAAATCGTCGGGATCGGCACCCATCCGTCCCGTGGCCTGAAAAAAGGCGTGGTGGTGAACATCGAGTCCACCGTGCAATCGATCCAGCGCGCCATCGAAGAAGCGCAGCTGATGGCTGGTTGCCGCATTCACTCGGCGTTCGTCGGCGTGGCCGGTAATCACATCCGCAGCCTGAACTCCCACGGCATCGTGGCGATTCGTGATCGCGAAGTCAGCTCGGCGGACCTTGAGCGTGTGCTCGACGCTGCCCAGGCCGTGGCGATCCCGGCTGACCAGCGCGTGCTGCACACCCTGCCGCAGGATTACGTAATCGATAACCAGGAAGGCGTCCGCGAACCGCTGGGCATGTCCGGCGTACGTCTGGAAGCCAAGGTCCACGTGGTCACCTGCGCCGTCAACGCCGCACAGAACATTGAAAAATGCGTGCGCCGCTGCGGTCTGGAAATCGACGACATCATTCTCGAGCAACTGGCTTCCGCGTACTCGGTACTGACCGATGACGAGAAAGAGCTGGGCGTGTGCCTGGTGGACATCGGTGGCGGTACTACCGACATCGCGATCTTCACCGAAGGCGCGATCCGTCACACCGCGGTAATCCCGATTGCCGGTGACCAGGTGACCAACGACATCGCCATGGCGTTGCGCACTCCGACCCAGTACGCCGAAGAAATCAAGATCCGCTACGCCTGTGCCCTGGCCAAACTGGCCGGTGCCGGTGAAACCATCAAGGTGCCAAGCGTTGGTGACCGTCCGCCGCGCGAACTGTCCCGTCAGGCCTTGGCCGAAGTGGTCGAGCCGCGCTACGACGAGCTGTTCACGCTGATCCAGGCCGAACTGCGCCGCAGCGGCTACGAAGACCTGATCCCGGCCGGCATCGTGCTGACCGGCGGTACTTCGAAGATGGAAGGCGCTACCGAACTGGCCGAGGAAATCTTCCACATGCCGGTGCGCCTGGGCGTGCCTCACGGCGTGAAAGGTCTGGATGACGTGGTACGCAACCCGATCTATTCCACCGGCGTCGGCCTGTTGATGTACGGCCTGCAGAAGCAGTCCGACGGCATCTCGTTCTCGGGCATCGGCAGTCGCGACAGCTACAGCAATGAAGAGCCACAGGCTCCGCTGCTGGACCGCCTGAAGAAGTGGGTCCAGGGCAATTTCTGAAGATTTACCGCAATACCGTTACACCGAAGCACGCAGTAGGCGAAAAAACTAGAGAATGTAAAGGAGAGGGAAAATGTTCGAACTCGTAGACAACATCCCCGCAAGCCCGGTAATCAAAGTTATCGGTGTCGGCGGTGGCGGCGGCAACGCTGTCAACCATATGGTCAAGAGCAACATCGAAGGCGTCGAGTTCATCTGCGCCAACACCGATGCTCAAGCGCTGAAAAACATCGGCGCGCGGACCATCCTGCAACTGGGCACCGGTGTGACCAAGGGTCTGGGCGCTGGCGCCAACCCTGAAGTCGGCCGTCAAGCCGCTCTGGAAGACCGTGAGCGCATTGCCGAAGTGCTGCAGGGCACCAACATGGTGTTCATCACCACTGGCATGGGCGGCGGTACCGGTACCGGTGCTGCGCCGATCATCGCCGAAGTGGCCAAGGAAATGGGCATCCTGACCGTTGCGGTCGTGACCCGTCCGTTCCCGTTCGAAGGCCGCAAGCGTATGCAGATCGCCGACGAAGGCATCCGTATGCTCTCCGAAAGCGTCGACTCGTTGATCACCATTCCCAACGAGAAGCTGCTGACCATCCTCGGTAAAGACGCCAGCCTGCTGTCGGCTTTCGCCAAGGCAGACGATGTACTGGCCGGTGCCGTCCGCGGTATCTCCGACATCATCAAGCGTCCGGGCATGATCAACGTCGACTTCGCCGACGTGCGTACCGTGATGAGCGAAATGGGCATGGCGATGATGGGCACTGGCTGCGCCAGCGGTCCGAACCGTGCACGCGAAGCCACCGAAGCGGCCATTCGCAACCCGCTGCTGGAAGACGTGAACCTGCAAGGCGCTCGCGGCATCCTGGTGAACATTACCGCCGGTCCGGATCTCTCCCTGGGTGAATACTCCGACGTGGGTAGCATCATCGAGGCATTCGCCTCCGAGCACGCGATGGTCAAGGTCGGTACCGTTATCGATCCGGACATGCGCGACGAGCTGCACGTGACTGTCGTTGCCACAGGTCTGGGCGCTAAAATCGAGAAGCCTGTGAAGGTCATCGACAACACCGTCCACACCTCGATGGCTGCACAGCCACAACAACAGGCCCCTGTTCGTCAGGAAGCTCCAGCGGTGAACTACCGTGACCTGGACCGTCCGACCGTCATGCGCAACCAGGCTCAGGCCGGTGCTGCGACTGCCGCGAAGATGAATCCGCAAGATGATCTGGACTACCTGGACATCCCGGCTTTCCTGCGTCGTCAGGCCGATTGATGGAATGTATCAGGGCTATGAAGGTGATTGGTGTTCAGCAAAGGCGTGGTCTGCTATCATCGCCAGCCTTTGTTGATACCAGTTCGCAATTTGCGCTGAAGCGGCCCAAGCCATGATTAAACAACGCACACTGAAAAATATTATCCGTGCCACAGGTGTAGGCCTGCACTCCGGGGAGAAGGTCTACCTGACCCTCAAGCCTGCGCCTGTCGACACTGGCATTGTGTTTTGTCGCGCTGACCTCGACCCTGTGGTGCAAATTCCTGCCCGCGCGGAAAACGTCGGTGAAACCACTATGTCGACCACGCTGATCAATGGCGACGTCAAAGTGGACACGGTAGAGCACTTGCTCTCGGCCATGGCTGGCCTGGGCATCGATAACGCCTACGTCGAGCTCTCCGCGTCCGAAGTCCCGATCATGGATGGCAGCGCTGGACCCTTCGTATTCCTGATTCAATCGGCAGGCCTGGAAGAACAGGACGCCGCCAAGAAATTCATCCGCATCCTGCGTGAAGTGACAGTGGAAGACGGCGACAAGCGCGCCACTTTCGTCCCTTTCGAAGGGTTCAAGGTGAGCTTCGAGATCGATTTCGATCACCCGGTTTTCCGGGACCGCACCCAAAGTGCAAGCGTGGATTTTTCCAGCACTTCGTTCGTAAAAGAAGTCAGCCGCGCCCGTACTTTCGGTTTCATGAGTGACATCGAGTACCTGCGCAAGCACAACCTCGCACTCGGCGGCAGCGTTGAAAACGCTATTGTGGTCGACGCCGATGGCGTACTGAACGAAGACGGCCTTCGCTATGAAGACGAATTCGTGAAGCACAAGATTCTCGATGCAATTGGTGACCTCTACCTGCTGGGCAATAGCCTGATTGGTGAGTTCAAGGGCTTCAAGTCCGGCCACGCACTGAACAACCAGCTGCTGCGCAAGTTGATTGAGCAGACAGATGCCTGGGAAGTCGTGACGTTCGAAGACGCCAGCACCGCACCGATCTCTTACATGCGTCCGGTTGCGGCCGTGTAAGCAAAAAACCTCTCTAGTTTTTTAAAGGCTACCTTCGGGTGGCCTTTTTTTATGTCCGAAGTTTGTAGTGCCTGGGCTGACCTCATCGCGAGCAAGCTCGCTCCCACAGTGGATTGCATTCCCCTGTGGGAGCGAGCTTGCTCGCGATGGCGTCCGCCCATCCAATGAAAATCCTACTCGGCACACACCACCCGGTTACGCCCCCCTTCCTTGGCCTGATACAGCGCCTTGTCGGCACTGAACAGCAATTGCTCCAGGTTGATATCGCTGGCCGCCGTCCAGGTGGCAATACCGATACTCACACTCATCGGCGGCTCACCGACGTCCACCAGTGGCAGTTTCTGCACCGCCTCGCGGATGTACTCGGCGATCTGCTTCGCGCCTTCACTGTCAGTTTCGGCCAGGACCACCGAAAACTCCTCGCCGCCATAGCGCGCCACCAGATCCGTCGGGCGATGGACATTGGCGCGCAGGACCTCGGCCAACGCCCGCAAGGCTTCGTCGCCGGCCTGATGTCCGTGCCGGTCATTGAAGGCCTTGAAGTGATCGGCATCGATCATCAGCAACGACAACGGCCTGCCACTGCGCTGCGCACGAAACCACTCATGGCGCAGGGTCTGATCAAGGGATCGACGGTTGGCCACGCCGGTCAAGGCATCGGTGGCCGCCAGTTGCGCCAATTCCTGCTCGGCACTTTGGCGCCGTCGCAGCTCGCGGCAGAGCAGCCAGGTCAGCCACAACAGGCCGATGCACAAGACCCCTGTTGCACCGCTGATCACATAGGCCGTGCGGTTCCAGGTGGCGAACACTTCGTCGATGGAAAGGGCCACGATGACGGTCAGCGGAAGATTGCCGACCCGGGTAAAGGTGTACAGGCGCCGTTGATGATCGACACTCGATACGCTTTCAAAGGTACCACTGCGCTCGCGCAGCATGCGTACGACGTTGGGACGGCTGGAGAGGCTATTGCCGATGGCGTTTTGCTCCCGGTACGGTTTCTGCGCCAGGAGGATCCCGTCATCGTTGATGATGCCCAGCGTACTGCCGTTGCCGATGTCGAGGCTGTTGAACAGTTGGTCGAAGTAGCTCATGCGCATCGACGCCACCGCGACCCCCAGAAACTCACCCGTGGGCGAAGAAATGCGCCGGCTGAAACTGATGCGCCATTCGTCGCTGTCATCGCAGTCGCAGCGTGGCTTGAACGGTCGGCTAATAAACATGCCGGTGTCGTGATTGAAGGCATGGGCCAGGAAATAATCGCGGTCAGCGAAGTTGCCCGGTTTCGGCTCGATTAATGATGAGTCGGCCAGCACGTCGCCGTGCTTGTCCAGCAGCAGGATGTCGCCCTTGTAGCGCGCAGTGGTGGAGCGGTCGAACAGCACCAGATGACGGATCTGCGGTGCAACCTGTTTAAGGTCGTCCCGTTGGGCGGCGGCGATCAGGCCCTGCAAGGTCAAGTCATAGAGCTCGACCGTACGCAGGACATCGGTATCGATCAGTTGCGCGATGGTGGTCGCGCTGCGTGTGGCGGTCTGCTGGGCGTAGGCGTGTTCGCGGATCAGCAGGAAAGTGACGATGCACAGGATCGAGATGACGGTCAGGGTACTGCCGAAGATCACCATGATCTCGGGTCGCCCGGTCGGGCCTTGAAAATGTGCAGTGCGGCTTGCGGTCATAGGGCTGACGTTCGCTTAAGGGACGCTCTAAGCGTAGTTGCATAAACGTAGCAGCCGAGTGAATCGTTCCCGTTGCTCGAACGATTGATCTTGGGTGTGGGCGTCAGTGCCTTTCGTTGCGCAAATTGCAATGAAGGCCGAGTCGCCACTATAAAAAAAGCCGCTGACAGCAGCGGCTTTGAAGACAACTTCTCAAAGGGAAGAGCCGATGAAAAGTGTCGAGGGAAACGGGAGTGATCGGTGCGGATCAGCTGTCTTTCTCGGCCAGTGGCTGGGCCTGGATGCTGGATGCCTGCGGGGCTTGGGAGTCTTGAGCAGCCTTGGCCGTCATCTCGATCTGATGCTCTTCGAACGTTGCAGCGCGTGCGGCGTTATGCGCAACGAAAGTCTGCGATTCTTCCGCCATCGCCAATGGCGACAGGAACAAAGAGGACAAAACGAAAGCGCTGGCAATACCCATACTGTTGGACATTTTTAAAACCTTCTTGCTTGGCAAGTGCTGTTTGGTGCGGGCAAAGATAAGGATATGAGGCGAGGGGAAAAAGAGCGGATTCATGAAAGGACTGTTACAGCAAAAGCAAAGATCGATAGGAGGGAGCACACATTCACTGTGGCGAGGGGGCTTGCCCCCGTTCGGCGGCGAAGCCGTCGTAAATCCGGTATGCAAGGTGTATCAGATAAATCGTGGTTGCAGATTTTGGGGCCGCTGCGCAGCCCAACGGGGGCAAGCCCCCTCGCCACAGGGGTTGTGCCCGTCAGACGGGAAGGTGTATGCCGAACGTATTCATCCCATGATCACTGCGCACGAACACATCGCCGCCATGCATCAGCGCAATTGCCTTGACGATGGCCAGCCCCAGACCGTGATTGTGGCCGCTGTTGCTGCGCGACGCATCGACCCGGTAGAAGCGTTCGAACAGGCGCGGCAGATGTTCGTTGGCAATCGGCGAACCCGGGTTGGCGACGCCGATGCTGACTTGATGCTCCTGGGCTTCGATCCGCACTTGAATCACCTGCCCGGGCGCGGTGTGCTGCACCGCATTACTCAGCAAGTTGATCAACGCCCGGCGCAGATGAGCGATCTCGATGCACACCTGCGCGTCACCACTGACCTCAACCTGGACCTGAGCGTCTTCGAGAATGAAATCCAGATATTCCAGGGTCGTGGCCACCTCATCGGCCAGCGAGGTTGAGGTGAGCTTGGTCGCCTTGCTGCCCTGGTCGGCGCTGGCGAGAAACAGCATGTCGTTGATGATCGAACGCAGTCGCTCAAGCTCTTCGAGGTTCGATTGCAGCACTTCGAAGTAGTGCTCGGCGGAGCGCCCGCGGGTCAATGCGACCTGGGTCTGGCCGATCAGGTTGGTCAGTGGCGAGCGCAGTTCGTGGGCGACATCGGCGTTGAATGACTCAAGGCGCGAGTAGGCTTGCTCGACCCGTTCCAGGGTCGAGTTGAACGAGCTGACGAATTGATCGAGTTCCGGCGGCAACGGTGACAATCGCAAGCGCCCCGAGCGCAACGGCGGGGCCAGGCGCTGGGCTTCCTGGGACAGTTTGATCAGCGGCTTGAGCCCGATCCGCGCCACCCAATAACCCAGTGCCGAGGCAAGCAGAACACCGGCAATCGCCAGGCTGATCAGTGCGACCAGCAGGTGATGCTGGGTATGGAAAAACGTTTCGGTGTCGATGGCGATCATGAAGCGCAACGCTGGGCGCTGGTCCTTGGCCGGAAACTCGCTGACCAGCACTTTCAGCGGATACGGGTGCTCCGGCAGATGCATGTCGCGCGTGCCCAGCGGGCCTTGGGCAAAGGCACGGATCTGCGAGGTCAGGTTGCCGTATTCGTAGTGTGGATCGCCGCTGATGATCCAGAAACTGATGCGCTTGTCTTCTTCGCTCAGCAGGTTGAGCTTGTTGTTGATCTTCACCCAGTGCTCAGGCGTGCCGTAACGGCCGACCGTGGATTCGAGCACGCTGTAGCGCGCATCGAGTTCGGCTTCTGGCAGCAGGCCCAGGCCCTTGTCGACCTGCTGGTACAGCGCCCAGCCGATCAGCAGGAACACCAGCAGCGCCACCAGCGTGAACATTGCGCTCAGACGCAGGGCGATGGAATTACTGGACACCACGGCTCTCCAGCACATAACCCATGCCACGAATGGTGTGCAGCAGTTTCTCTTCGAACGGCCCGTCGAGCTTGGCCCGCAGGCGTTTGATCGCGACTTCGACGACGTTGGCGTCGCTGTCGAAATTGATGTCCCAGACCATCTCGGCAATGGCGGTTTTCGAGAGGATTTCACCCTGGCGCCGGGC
The DNA here is from genome assembly GCF_017350115.1 of Pseudomonas sp. GW456-L13. Classification (NCBI taxonomy): domain Bacteria; kingdom Pseudomonadati; phylum Pseudomonadota; class Gammaproteobacteria; order Pseudomonadales; family Pseudomonadaceae; genus Pseudomonas; species Pseudomonas sp. GW456-L13. Next base: position 1,391,970 of record NZ_JACNAS010000002.1, on the reverse strand, counting down.
CAGTACACTGAGCAGCGAGAACTCCTTGGCGGTCAGGTCCAGGCGTGTACCGGCGCGGGTGGCCTTGCGGCTGATCAAATCTATCCACAGGTCGGCGATGCTCACTTGCACCGGTTCATGACCGCCACTGCGCCGGGTCAGCGCTTGCAGGCGTGCCACCAGTTCAAGGAAGGAAAACGGTTTGCCCAGATAGTCATCGGCGCCTTCACGCAAGCCCTTGATGCGGTCTTCCACACGTTCGCGGGCGGTGAGCATGATCACCGGGGTTTGCTTGCGCGCACGCAAGGCGCGCAACACACCGAAGCCGTCGAGGCCCGGCAGCATGACGTCGAGGACGATCACCGCGTAGTCGCTCTCCAGCGCCAGGTGCAGACCTTCCACACCATCGCGGGCCAGATCCACGGTGAAACCCTGTTCCGTCAGGCCGCGATGCAAATAGTCTGCGGTTTTTTCTTCGTCTTCGATAATCAGAACGCGCATGACCCCGCCTCAGTCTGTGGTCGCCAGCACCGGTTCTGGCGCAGGTTTAGGTCGATGGAATAACCGCTCAAGCCACAAGTATATGACCGGTGTGGTGAACAGCGTCAGCGCCTGGCTCACCAGCAAACCGCCGACCACCGCGATCCCCAGGGGCTGGCGCAGCTCGGCACCGGTGCCATAGCCGAGCATCAACGGCAGAGCGCCGAGCAGGGCGGCGAGGGTGGTCATGATGATCGGCCTGAACCGTGTGATGCAGGCCTTGAAAATCGCTTCCTCAGGCGACATTCCGCCATTGCGCTGCGCTTCGAGGGCGAAGTCGATCATCAGGATGCCGTTCTTTTTCACGATACCGATCAGCAACACCAGCCCGATCAGCGCCATGATCGAAAAGTCCTGGCCGCAAATCCACAGCATGATCACCGCGCCGAGGCCTGCCGAAGGCAAGGTCGAAATGATCGTCAGCGGGTGCACGAAGCTCTCGTAGAGCACGCCGAGAATGATGTACACCGCCAACAGCGCCGCCAGGATCAACCACGGCTGGCTGGCCAGCGAACTCTGGAACGCCTGGGCCGCGCCCTGGAAATTACCGCTGATGGCGGTCGGCATGCCGATGTCGGCCTTGGCCTGGTTGAGCATGATCACCGCATCACCCAGTGCCACACCGGGGGCCAGGTTGAACGACAGGTTGGCGGCGGGGAACATCCCGTCATGGGCGATGGACAGCGGGCCGACAGTCGGCGCATCGAACCTGGCCAGGGCCGACAGCGGCACCATTTCCCCGCTCAGGGGCGAGCGCAGGTAGAAGTAGTTGAGGCTTTCGGCCTTGCCGCGCTGCTTGGTATCCAGTTCCAGGATCACGTTGTACTGGTTGATCTGGGTCTGGAATTCATTGACCTGACGCTGGCCGAAAGCATCGTACAGGGCTTCGTCGACGTCACTGGCGGTGAGGCCGAAACGTGCAGCGGCGCTACGGTCGATGCTGATGTGGGTGATGCTGCCGCCCAGTTGCAGGTCGTTGGAAATATCGCGGAACGCGGGGTTGCTGCGCAGTTTTTCCGTCAAGCGTTGGGTCCAGGTGCTGAGGGTCGCACCGTCGTTGCTCTTGAGCACGTATTGGTACTGGGCGCGGCTCGGGCCGGAGCTGAGGTTGATGTCTTGCCCCGCACGCAGGTACAGGACGATGCCCGGGACTTTCATCAGTTGCGGGCGAATCCGGTCAATGAATTCGCTGGCCGAAACATCTCGGTCGCCGCGTTTTTTTAGAGCGATCCAGAAGCGACCGTTAGCGATGGTCTGGTTGCTGCCCGAGACGCCGACCGAGTGGGAAAATGCTTGAACCGCAGGATCAGCGGCGACGATTTCGGCCATCACCAGGTGTTTTTTCACCATGTCGCCGTAGGAAATATCCGCAGCTGCTTCGGTGGTACCGAGAACAAAGCCAGTGTCCTGAATCGGGAAGAAACCTTTAGGGATAAAGATGTACCCGGCGACCGCCAACCCCAGGGACAAACCGAACACGCCGATCATCAATTTCTGGTGGGCGAGGGCACGGCGCAGGCCTTTTTCGTACCACGCCAACAGGCGCTCACCGAACCCCGGTTTGTCGTGGGCATGATGCACGGGCGCGCGCATGAACAGCGCAGCGAGGGTCGGTGCCAACGTCAGCGAAACCACCACCGAAATCATGATGGTGGAGGTGGCGGTCAGGGCGAACTCCTTGAACAACCGGCCGACCACACCGCCCATGAACAGCAGCGGAATGAACGCCGCCACCAGCGAGAAACTGATCGACACCACGGTAAAACCGATCTCGCCGGCGCCCTTGATCGCCGCCTCGCGCATGCCGTCGCCGGCTTCCAGATGCCGGTGAATGTTCTCCACCACCACGATCGCATCGTCCACCACAAAGCCCACGGCGACCACGATCGCCACCAGCGTGAGGTTGTTCAGGCTGAAGCCCATGACGTACATCAGCGCAAAGCTGGCGATCAGCGACACACCGAGCACTGCCGACACGATCAGCGTGGCCGACAGTTGGCGCAGGAACAGCGCCATCACCGCCACCACCAGCATCACAGCGATCATCAAGGTGATTTCCACCTCGTGCAGCGAGGCGCGGATGGTCTGGGTGCGGTCGATCAACACCTTGACCTGTACCGAGGCGGGCAACATCGCTTGCAGCGCCGGCAGCGCGGCCTGAATGCGATCCACGGTCTCGACGATGTTGGCGCCTGGCTGGCGGAAAATCACAAGGTTCACGCCCGGTTGCGAACCCGCCCAGGCCTGAACGTAGGCATCTTCCGAACCGTTGACGACTTTCGCGACATCCTTGAGGTGAACCGGTGCACCGTCCTTGTAGGAAACGATCAACTGGCTGTATTCGTCGGGGTGGAACAACTGGTCGTTGGTCGACAGGGTTGAAATGCTCGATTCGCCGTACAGCGCCCCTTTGGCCAGGTTGAGGCTGGTCTGCTGGATCGCCAGGCGAATGTCCGCCAGGGTCAGGCCGATGGCGGCGAGTTTGTCGGCGGACACCTGGACACGGATCGCCGGACGCTGCTGACCGGTGATGACGACCTGTCCTACACCGTCGACCTGACTGAGCTGACGGGACAACAGGGTTTCCGTCAGGTCGCTGAGCTCAGGACCTGGCATCAGCGAGGAGTTGACGCTGAGGATCAGCACCGGGCTGTCGGCCGGGTTGACCTTGCGCCAGGTCGGCAGGTTCGGCATGTCCTTGGGCAGTTTGCCCGCGGCGGTGTTGATCGCCGCCTGCACTTCCTGGGCGGCGGTGTCGATGCTCTTGTCGAGGGTGAATTGCAGGGTCAGGTTGGTCGAGCCCAGTGCACTGCTCGAGGTCATCTGGGTTACGCCGGGAATGGCACTGAATTGCACTTCAAGGGGTGTGGCCACCGAGGAAGCCATGGTTTCCGGGCTGGCGCCGGGCAGTTGCGCGGCCACCTGGATGGTCGGGAATTCTGCTTCCGGCAACGGCGCTACCGGCAGGCGCGGAAACGCGATGACACCCAGCAGCACCAGGGCGAACGTCAGCAGGACCGTGGCCACCGGGTGGTCGATGCACCAGGCTGAAATCGAACCATGGCCCTTCATTGCGCCGCCTCCGATCGCACCACTTGAGGTGGCTCGGTCAGCACTTGCACAGTAGCGCCGGGCTTGAGCCGCGACTGACCATCGCTGACCAGTACATCACCCGGCTTCACACCCTTGATGATGTCCTGGCCGCTGCCTTGATAGACCATCTGCACCTGCACGGCTTCGACCTTGTCCCCATTGACCCGGTACACGAAGTGCTGGTCGAGGCCGCGTTGTACGACTGTCGGCGGCACCACCAGCGCATCTTTATCCAGGGCAGTCTGAATCTTTACCGTCACCAGCAGGCCCGGCCAGAGTTTCTGTGCGTCGTTGTCGAATTCGGCTTTGGCGCGGATGGTGCCGGTGTTGGCGTTGATCTGGTTGTCGATCAGGGTCAGGTGACCTTCGCCGAGCAGGTTGCCGGTTTCGCCGTCGGTGTCGGCCCCGATGTAGGCCTTGACCCGGGCGTGCTGTGGGTCGTTGATCAGGCCTTGCAGGGTCGGCAGCATTTGCTGTGGCAGGGAGAATTCCACAGCGATCGGGTCGATCTGGGTCACGGTGAACAGGCCTTGGGTGTCGGTCATGCGCAGGAAGTTGCCTTCGTCGACGGTACGAATGCCGACACGACCGCTAACCGGGGAGCGAATTTGTGTGTAGGAAAGCTGTACCTCGGCGGAGTCAATCGAGGCCTGGTTACCTTGGGCGGTGGCCTTGAGCTGGTTGACCAGGGCTTGTTGCTGGTCGTAAGTCTGCTTGGACACGCCGTCGTCGACACTCAACAGCTTGTAGCGCTTGAGGTTGACCAGCGCCACTTGCAGTTGCGCCTGGCTTTCGCCCAGTTGTGCCCGGGCCTGGTCGAGGCTGGCGCGGATCGACCGGTCGTCGATGGTGGCCAGCAGGTCACCTTTTTTCACCAGTTGGCCTTCCTTGACCAGCAGTCTGGTGAGGATGCCGTCGATTTGCGGGCGGACCACGACGCTGTGCAGGGACAGTACCGAACCGATGCCGCTGACGTAGCGCGGTACGTCTTTTTCGGCGACGGCGACCACGCGCACCGGGATGGCGGTGGGGGTGGCGAGTTTGGCCTTGGCCGGTTTGGTGGCGTACCACAGGCCCAGCGCTGCCAGGACGATCAGAAGGGCGACGAGCAGGGCGGATTTTTTCTGGATTCGCATGCGAGTGGGGCGCCGGGGCTGGGTGGTCGGTAGGTGGGTAAGGTAGTTTCCTTTATAAACCTGTTTGCTGGTCAGGAGGGTGACGGCTAACTGACGGCGCTGTCAGTTTGGGGGGACTTGGCGGCCTTTGGGCCGACCATGTTCTTGGTTGACCGTGTACATATCCGTTTCTTCGGTAACGGCCACTTCTGGTTTCGCCCTTACGGCGACTCACTTTTTTTAACAAGCGCCTCAAAAAAAGTAAGCAAAAAAAGCGCTCGCCCCCAACGTCCGGCCCCTCGCTGGGGCTCGGCGTTCCTTCGCTCCGGCATTCATCCGGGGGCATCGCCTCCGGTCGGCTTCGCTTCGACCTCCTCTCGATGTGTTCGGCTTCGCCGAACGGCGCTGCGCGCCCACCCCCGGATGAACGCCTCCACTCAGCCTTCCGAGGGGGCGGGTGGATCAAGATCAAGAGCTGCAGGCGAGCTAACGCTCGGCCTGATGAGTGGTGAGAAGCGACGCGGTGGTGCGGGATGCTCTGCTTTTTGCTCTTCTGTGGGGGCGAGCCTGCTCGCGATGGCGGTGTATCTGCTCACAGAGATTTGAATGTGAGTACGCCATCGTGAACAGGCTCGCTCCCACAAGGGATCAATCTGATATGAGCCGGGCTCGGGCATCCATCAATTCGCCACCCGAACCCCACCCAGGCTCCCGCTCAATTCATACGCCGCCAATTCCGCCTGATGCGCCGCCAGCAATTCCGGCAACGATCCACGCAAATACTCGACCCAGGTCTTGATCTTCGCGTCCAGGTACTGGCGCGACGGGTAGATGGCGTACAGGTTCAGTTCCTGCGAGCGGTAGTTGGGCATCACGCGCACCAGTGTGCCGTTGCGCAGGCCTTCTATCGCGGCGTACAGCGGCAGCACCCCAACGCCCATGCCGCTGATGATCGCGGTTTTCATCGCGTCGGCGGAGTTCACCAGGAAGGGTGAGCTGTTGATGGTGACCATTTCCTGGCCATCAGGGCCGTCGAAGGCCCATTTCTCCAGCGGAATCACCGGGCTGACCAGGCGCAGGCAGGCGTGGTTGAGCAGGTCGCTGGGTTTTTGTGCGCAGCCGTTGGCTTTGACGTAGGCCGGCGAGGCGCAAACGATGCTGTAGGTGATGCCCAGGCGCTGGGAGACGAAACCCGAATCCGGCAGTTCGCTGGCGAGGACGATGGACACGTCGTAACCCTCGTCGAGCAGGTCCGGCACGCGGTTGGCCATGGTCAGGTCGAAGGTCACGTCCGGGTGGGTCTTGCGGTAGCGGGCGATGGCGTCGATCACGAAGTGCTGGCCGATGCCGGTCATGGTGTGCACTTTCAGTTGCCCGGCCGGGCGTGCGTGGGCGTCGCTGGCCTCGGCTTCGGCTTCTTCGACGTAGGCCAGGATCTGTTCGCAGCGCAACAGGTAGCGCTTGCCGGCTTCGGTCAGGGCGATGCGGCGGGTCGTTCGGTTGAGCAGGCGGGTTTGCAGGTGGGCTTCCAGGTTGGAGACCGCGCGCGAGACGTTGGCCGTGGTGGTGTCCAGTTGAATGGCGGCGGCGGTGAAGCTGCCGGCTTCGGCCACGTAACTGAAGGCGCGCATGTTTTGCAAAGTGTCCATGGGGTGCTCTCTCGTCGAATGACAAATTGTGACACGAAGTTTCTGTTTATTTACAGGCGACTAAAGATCTACCAACGGATTATCTCGTTAACGGTAACAAAGATTCACAGGAATCCCAGCTTATCGCCCTTCAGGCCGCCCCATAGAATTGCGCAACTTGGCAAACCGGGGGCACGGCCCCAGCCGCACAACCTGTGGGAGCGAGCTTGCTCGCGATGGCGGCGGTTCAGCCAACACAGATGTTGAATGTGGCTCCGCTATCGCGAGCAAGCTCGCTCCCACAAATGCGGCGCTGTTTCCAAAAAACGTGTACCTCTCCCTATTTCAGGAAATCGCAGCAGTGCCGCGTCGCATCAGCAGAGCGCTTCAGCCGCTCAGTGTTTTGGCTTTAACCCTGGCAATCAGCGGCTGCATCGGAACCGGAGGTATTGCCCCACAGGGCAAGGCGCTGGAGGCCAATTCACTGGCTACCGACGAAGCGATCCAGAGCGCCGCGCAGGATGCCCACTGGCCCACCGCACAATGGTGGCAAGCCTACGGCGACCCGCAACTGAATCGCTGGATCGACCTCGCCCTGCAAGACAGCCCGACCTTGGCCATGGCCGCCGCCCGGGTGCGTCAGGCCAGGTCCATGGCCGGCGTGGCCGAAGCGGCCGAATCGCTGCAGATCAATGGCGAGTCCACCCTCAAGCGTCACAACTGGCCTACCGACCAGTTCTATGGCCCCGGTGAGCTGGCCAACAGCACCACTTGGGACAATAACGCAGCGCTGGGTTTCAGCTATGCCCTCGACCTCTGGGGCCGCGAAAGCAATGCCACCGAGCGCGCCGTGGACATGGCGCACATGACCGTCGCCGAGGCTCGTCAGGCCCAGCTCGAATTGCAGGACAACATCGTCCGGGTCTACATCGAGTTGTCGTTGCACTACGCCCAGCGGAACATCGTTGAAGCGACCTTGAAGCAGCAACAGCAGATTCTCGAACTGGCGCAAAAGCGTCTGGACGGTGGCATCGGCACCCATTTCGAAGTCAGCCAAGCTGAAACACCGTTGCCGGAAACCCATCGTCAGATCGACGCCCTCGATGAAGAAATCGCCCTGAGCCGCAACCAGCTCGCCGCCCTCGCCGGCAAGGGCCCGGGGGAGGGCGCGCAGTTGCAGCGGCCAACGCTGTCACTGGGTGCGCCGCTGAAACTGCCGTCGTCGCTGCCGGCGCAATTGCTCGGTCAACGCCCGGACGTGGTCGCCAGCCGCTGGCAAGTGGCGGCGCAGGCGCGGGGTATCGATGTCGCCCATGCCGGTTTCTACCCGAACGTCGATCTGGTCGGCAGCCTTGGCTACATGGCCACCGGCGGTGGAGCCCTGGAGTTCTTGACCGGCAAGAAACTCAACTACAGCGTGGGACCGGCGATTTCGTTGCCGATCTTCGATGGCGGGCGCTTGCGCTCGGAGTTGGGCGAAGCCTCGGCGGGTTATGACATCGCCGTGGCCAAGTACAACCAGACCCTGGTCAACGCCCTGAAAAACATCTCCGACCAGTTGATCCGCCGCGAGTCCATGGACAAACAGCAGGCGTTCGCCGCCGAGTCGGTGGCCACTGCGCAGAAGACCTACGACATCGCGATGATCGCCTACCAGCGTGGCCTGACCGACTACCTCAACGTGCTCAATGCCCAGACCTTGTTGTTCAAGCAGCAGCAAGTGCAGCAGCAGGTTCAGGCGGCGCGCCTCAGTGCCCATGCCGAACTGGTGACGGCGTTGGGCGGTGGTCTCGGTGCCGGTATTGACGTGCCGAACGCCGAACAGACTCAAGTGCCGAAAACCCCGAGCCTTTTGCGTTGAACACGAACCCACAGGTCCTGAGTCTGACCTTATTTTTATTGAGCAGGATTTCATGACTCCCTTGCCCGCACCCTTGCGCTGGCTGTACTCCCTGGAATGGCGCCGGGGTTTCTTCGACTGGGCACGCAGCGACGGCGTGACTTGGGTCTACATTTTCAAGGTACTGTTCGCGGCATTCCTGACGTTATGGCTGGCCATGCGCCTGGAGCTGCCGCAACCGCGTACGGCGATGATCACCGTGTTCATTGTCATGCAGCCGCAAAGCGGCCAGGTGTTCGCCAAGAGTTTCTATCGTTTTCTCGGCACCCTGGCCGGTTCGGCGGTGATGGTCGCGCTGATCGCCGTGTTTGCGCAGAACACTGAGTTGTTCCTCGGTTCGCTGGCGATCTGGGTCGGTATCTGCACGGCTGGCGCCGCCCGCTGCCGCAACTTCCGCGCCTACGGTTTCGTACTCGCCGGATACACCGCGGCGATGGTCGGCTTGCCCGCGCTGGCCCATCCAGATGGCGCGTTCATGGCGGCGGTCTGGCGGGTGCTGGAAATCTCATTGGGCATTCTCTGTTCGACCCTGATCAGTGCCGCCATCCTGCCGCAATCGGCTAGCGCGGCGATGCGCAATGCCTTGTATCAGCGCTTTGGCGTGTTCGCCCTGTTCGTCACCGATGGCTTGCGCGGACGCAGTCAGCGGGAGGCGTTCGAGGCCGGCAACGTGCGTTTCATCGCCGAAGCCGTGGGCCTGGAAGGCTTGCGCAGCGTGACTGTTTTTGAAGACCCGCACATGCGTCGGCGCAATGGCCGGCTCAGTCGCCTGAACAGTGAGTTCATGGGCATCACCACGCGCTTCAATGCCTTGCACCAGTTGCTCGAACGCTTGCGCAGCAGCGCGGCGGACACCGTGGTGGCGGCCATCAAGCCGGGTCTGCAGGACCTCGCCGAGTTGCTCGACGGCTTCAGCGGTCGTGCCCTGACCAGCGCCGATGCGGCGCGTCTGGTCATGGTGCTGAGCGCCTACAAGGAAGGTTTGCCGGCGCGGGTGCGTTGTCTGCGGGCAACGTTCCAGCAGAGCGATCCGAGCGATGCCGAGCAACTGGATTTCCACACCGCGTACGAGCTGCTTTATCGTTTCGTCGACGACTTGCACGGTTATGCACAGACCCACGCCTCCCTGGCCGACCACAGTCACGAACGGGAGCGCTGGGACGAGCCGTTCACCCCGCAAACCAACTGGATGGCAGCGGCAGCATCGGGAATTCGCGCAGCGTTCATTCTGGCGGTATTGGGCAGCTATTGGGTGGCAACCGCCTGGCCGAGCGGGGCGACCATGACCCTGATTGCCGCCGCGACGGTGGGCCTGTCCGCCGCCACCCCGAACCCGAAACGCATGGCCTTTCAGATGGCGTGCGGGACATTGCTCGGGGCGCTGATCGGCTTCGTCGAGATGTTTTTCATTTTCCCGTGGATCGACGGATTCCCGTTGCTGTGCGTGATGCTCGCGCCGGTGATCGTGCTGGGCTCGTTCCTGACTTCGCGGCCGCAATACGTCGGCGTCGGCCTGGGTTTGCTGATCTTCTTCAGCACCGGTTCGGTGCCGGACAACCTCACGGTCTACAACCCCTACACCTTCATCAACGACTACATCGCCATGGTGCTGGGCATGCTGGTGTGTGCAGCGGCCGGGGCGATCATTCTGCCGCCCAACAGCCGCTGGTTGTGGCGTCGGCTGGAGCAGGATTTGCGCGGCCAGGTGGTGTACGCCATCAGCGGCAAGCTCAAGGGATTGGCGTCGAGTTTCGAAAGCCGCACCCGCGATCTGGTGCATCAGGCCTACGGCTTCGCGGCGGGCCAACCGCAAGTGCAGCGGGACTTGCTGCGCTGGATGTTCGTAGTGCTGGAAGTCGGCCACGCGATCATCGAGTTGCGCAAGGAACAGGCGATTTTGCCGGTGCATCCGGCCTATGCCGAATCCCGGCCGTGGCGCCAGGCGATCCGGGTGATGGGGCGTGCGCTGGTGCGGCTATTCCTGCAACCGAACAGCAGCAATCTCGAACGCGCGCTGATTGCCGTCGATCACGCGATCAGCCGTGTGCAGTCCACCGACGAACCCTTCGCCCCGCACTTCGATACCTCGGCGTTGCGCCGGGTGAAGAGCTACCTGCACTTCATCCGCACCTCTCTGCTCGATCCGCAATCACCGCTCGCCACCTTCGCAAGCAGCCAGCCCCAAGGACTTGAACATGCCTCGTGAAATCGCCTTCCACGGCGTGTACATGCCGACCATGACCCTGATGTTTTTCATCGCCGCGGCGCTTTCCTGGGTGCTGGACCGGTTCCTGTCCGGGTTCGACCTGTACCGTTTTTTCTGGCATCCGGCGTTGCTGCGCCTGAGCCTGTTTACCTGTCTGTTCGGCGCGTTGGCGCTGACTGTCTACCGTTGACTCTCTATCATTGAGAATGCCCCGATGAAAAAGTTTTTCAGCCTGCTCGCGACCTTGCTGGTGCTGGCCCTCGCGCTGTGGATCGGCCGCTCCTTGTGGGAGCACTACATGAACACGCCATGGACCCGCGACGGCCGCGTGCGCGCCGACATCATCAACGTCGCCGCCGACGTCACCGGCGAAGTGGTGGACGTGCCGGTGCGCGACAACCAGTTGGTGAAGAAGGGCGATTTACTGATGCAGATCGACCCCGAGCACTACCGTCTCGCAGTGAAACAGGCACAGAGTCTGGTGGCATCGCGCAAGGCGACCTGGGAGATGCGCAAGGTCAACGCCCATCGTCGCGCCGATATGGACAACCTGGTGATCTCCCGGGAAAACCGTGACGACGCCAGTAACCTCGCCGACTCGGCCCTGGCCGATTACCAGCAGGCCCAGGCGCAACTGGAAGCCGCCGAGCTCAATCTCAAGCGCACTGAGGTGCGCGCGGCGGTGGATGGCTACGTGACCAACCTCAACGTGCACCGCGGTGACTACGCGCGCATTGGCGAGGCGAAAATGGCCGTGGTCGACATGAACTCGTTCTGGGTCTACGGCTTCTTCGAAGAAACCAAGCTGCCCCACGTGCGCGTGGGTGATAAAGCCGACATGCAACTGATGAGCGGCGAAGTGCTCAAGGGCCACGTGGAAAGCATCTCGCGTGGCATCTACGACCGCGACAACCCGGAGAGTCGAGAGCTGATTGCCGATGTGAACCCGACGTTTAACTGGGTGCGTTTGGCGCAGCGGGTGCCGGTGCGGATTCACATCGATGAAGTGCCGGAGGGTGTGCTGTTGGCGGCGGGGATCACTTGTACGGTGGTGGTCAAGCAAGGTGATGGGGCATAATCCATTCCCCTGTAGGAGCGAGCCTGCTCGCGAAAAACCTGAGAGCGACGCGTGCTTTCTGAATGCCTGCGTTATCGTTGACGTCCATCGCGAGCAGGCTCGCTCCTACAGTTGATCAGCAAAACGTCTCCTGCAAATGCCGCCAAAGGATCTTGCCATCCACCTGCTCGAACACCACGGTCGAGCGACGATCCGAGTGCAGCCCGGTCGCATCGGTCTGCTGTTCGCGGTAACTCACGGTCGCGCCACCGTCGTGCAACGCAATACCACGCAACTCACTGAGCTCGATGCGGAACCCGAGCTTCTTGCCGCCCGCCAGCGAGAACAATTCGTTCAGCGCGTCAAAGTCCAGCACCCGGCCGAGCGGCGAGACCATGGAGAACTGCGGCGAAAAACGTGTCAGCAGTTTTTCGAGTTCACACGCGTCACGTTCTTCGGCCAGCCATTGTTCGATGGCCACGTGGGCCTGGATCACTTCGTCGAAATATTCGGTGTAGTCGGTCATGTTGATACCTGAATTCTGGGGTGTTTGTTCCGGCGCCATCGCGAGCAAGCTCGCTCCCACAGGGGGCATCTGGGTGGCATAGATGGCATTCATACCCACAATCCCTGTGGGAGCGAGCTTGCTCGCGATAGGGGCACCGTGGTCTCAGAGCTGCCCACGCAGCCCGAACCGCTTCATCAGCCCGGACTCGAGCCAACCCTTGGGCAGCAAACCCGCCAGCAGCGGCAACGCGCGGCTGCCATTGCCCAAGCGAATCAGTCGCGGTGGCTTGTCCTGCTGCACAGCCTTGAGCAAACCGACGGCAAATTCACTGGCCGGGGTCGGGTTGTCCTGAGAGGCTTTGGCCCGGGCACGTATGCCTTCGCGCAGCGGAAACCATGGCGACTGTTCGCTGATCAGTTGCTCGGCTTCGTGCCCGGCATTCCTGGCGAAACTGGAAGCGATGGCTCCCGGCTGGACTTCCATGACCCGCACACCGAACGGCGCCAGTTCCATGCGCAAGGCATCGCTCAAGGCATGCACGGCGGCTTTCGAGGCACAGTAGGCCCCGGCGAATGGCGTGACCAACACACCCGAAACGCTGCCGATATTCACGACCAATCCTTTGGTCCGGCGCAGCACGGGAAACATCGCGCGAGTGACGCCGACGATGGCGAACACATTGGTTTCGAACTGGCGCTGCATGGCTGGTACGCCACCATCGAGCAGCGGTCCCATGGCGCCATAACCTGCGTTGTTGATCAGCACGTCGAGACCACCGCGCTCCTGGTTGATGCGCTCGCTCAACTGCTCAAGGGCAACACCGTCGTTTACGTCAAGTTGCACGGCGGTAAAACCGGCAGCGCTCAGCATGGCAACATCTTCGGTCTTGCGCGCACTGGCCCAGACTTCATAGCCGGCGACTTTGAATGCGTCGGCAAGGGCGCGGCCAATGCCGCTGGAGCAACCGGTAATCAACGCAACGGGCATGGCGCATTCCTTGTGCAAAAGAGGGGGGAGGGATCAGTCGGAAAAACTACCCTGCAATCGCTCGGCGCGAAACTCCAGGGTTTCCGGACGGTAGCCAGGGCGCAGTGGCGGCAGCGGCAAACAGTCTTCCCAGTTGCCACCGGCCTGCAGTTCACCAGGGCCACGATAGCGCGGGGCGGTGTATTGATTGTCGGCCAGGTTCACCGTATCGCCCGGTGCATAAGCCGCGACCCGCCAGCGCAACTCAGTGAGCGGCACGTCATTGCCGTTGTTCAGGGTCAATTGCAATGGGCGGTCGGCGGGACACTGCTGCGGAGCGTAACTGATGCGCAACTCCAGGCGTTGCAGTTGCTTGAGTTCGTGGTGGTCCATCCAGATGACCCAGGTGGCGACGATGCCCAGCCCCACGGCGGCAGCCACGGATACGGGCAAGGCCTTGGCCGGATAGCGCAGCAACAGGATCAGCCAGGTGATGACCAGCAGGACGCCGATGAACATGACGTGAAATCTCGGGAATAGAGAGGGTCATCCTACCTAAGCGCAGGTGGGGTTGGCGATGGGCGATCGGTGGTGTGCCGACTGGCCCCATCGCGAGCAAGCTCGCTCCAACAGTGTACCGAGCCGAGCACAAAATATGTGATCAACCCAACACCCTGTGGGAGCGAGCTTGCTCGCGATGGGGCCAGGCAAGGCACTACAAAAACTCAGTACAAAAAAGCCCCCGCCCAGCCTGCTGCGGATAGGGAACGCAGCAGGCTGGACGGGGGCTTCTGTTTTACTGAACGTTACTGCGCGATGGTTTTCACCGACACGCCACGCTCGACCGGCGTCGAGCGCCCGTAGATATCTTCAAACCGCTCGATATCGTCTTCGCCCAGGTAGCTGCCCGATTGAACTTCGATGATCTCCAACGGAATCTTGCCCGGGTTGCGCAAACGGTGAACCGAAGCGATCGGAATGTAGGTCGACTGGTTCTCGGTCAGCAGGAACACGTTCTCGTCACAGGTCACCTCGGCGGTGCCGCTGACCACGATCCAGTGCTCGGCGCGGTGGTGGTGCATCTGCAGGGACAGGCAAGCCCCCGGTTTGACCGAGATGTGCTTGACCTGGAAACGGCCGCCCATGTCCACCGAGTCGTAGGAGCCCCACGGACGGTAGACCTCGCAGTGGTTCTGGGTTTCGCTGCGGCCTTGTTCGTTGAGGGTGTTGACCATCTGCTTCACGCCTTGGACCTTGTCCTTGTGGGCGATCATCATGGCGTCCTTGGTTTCGACCACGACGATGTTTTCCAGGCCGATCACCGACACCAGCTTGCCGTTGCCGTGGATCATGCAGTTTTTGCTGTCCTGGATCACCACGTCGCCTTTGGTGACGTTGCCGTTGGCGTCTTTTGCATTGACTTCCCACAGCGACGACCAGCAGCCGACATCGCTCCAGCCCGCGGTCAGCGGCACGACGCAGGCGCGTTGGGTTTTTTCCATCACCGAGTAGTCGATGGAATTGTCTGGGCAGCACGCGAAGGTGGCTTCGTCGAAGGTGATGGTGTCGGCATCCTGGTGGCTGCGCTCCAGGGTCAGCACGCAGGTGTCATAGATGTCCGGATCGTGCTTCTTCAGCTCTTCAAGGAAGCGGCTGGCGCGGAACAGGAACATGCCGCTGTTCCAGAAATAACCACCGGACTGGACGAACTCGGTGGCGCGCTTCACGTCGGGCTTTTCGACGAAGTGCGAGACGCGGCTGACGCCTTCAGGCAGCAGCGAGTCGTTGGTCGACTTGATGTAGCCATAACCGGTTTCCGGCTTGGTGGCCGGCACGCCGAACAGCACCATTTCACCGTTTTCTGCGGCGACGGTGGCCAGGGCCAGGGCGCGTTGCAGGGCTTTCTGGTCTTCCAGCACGTGGTCCGCCGGCAACACCAGCATCAGCTCGTCGCGACCTTCATTGACCAGCATCAACGCGGTCAGGGCCACGGCCGGCGCGGTGTTGCGACCGAACGGTTCCATCAGGATGCGCTGGGTTTCCAGCTTGCGCGCGGCCAACTGCTCGTTGACGATGAAGCGGTGGTCCTTGTTGCAGACCACGATTGGCGAATCCATGCCTTCGAACACCAGGCGTTCCAGGGTTTGCTGGAACAGGGTGTGTTCGCCGGTCAGGGCCAGGAACTGCTTGGGGAATTGCTTACGGGAAAGCGGCCAAAGACGTGAGCCACTACCACCTGACAAGATCACCGGAATCATGTTTTTACTCCTTGAAAATCGATTGGTTAGAGCTACTGCGTTCTGTCGTTTCACTCTTGTTTTTGTTCCGTGTCCGGATTGACGCCTCGGTCCTTGTGGGAGCTGGCTTGCCTGCGATGGCGGTCTCAAGGGCCTCATCGCGGGCAAGCCCGCTCCCACAGGGATTGGGTCAAGCCAGACGAATGTATTAGCGCGTCGACACCGGGCGTTTCACCCAGACCGGCGACAGGCTGCTGCCGCTGCCGGTGACGTACAGCACCGCGGCTTCACCGCGTTCCAGGGCGACCGGTTTCACGTCGCCGACTTTGGTGGTGCCGTCGTACAAGGCCAGGCTGACCTTGACCGGGTTGATTTCACGCTCGCCGCGACCCTTGGGCGCAACGTTCGGGACCACGTCGGTCTTACCGTCGGCGGTCTTCAGGGTCAGCGCCTTGTCACTGAGGTTTTGCACGCGTACCAGGGACTTCTGCTTGTTCTTGAACGGCGGCTCTTCGATCAGTTGCGGGGCGCCGCTGGCGTTGTTGACCAGGGTGTAATAGTGGTCGCCGGCCAGTTTCACCGGCAGGGTCTGGCTGCCAACCTTGGCGCTGTAGTCGCCGCCCGGCATGAAGCTGAAGTCAGTGCTGGACAGTGGCGCGACGTCGCTCAGGTTGGTGCTGCCGACGGTGGCGCTGACTTCGGCGTTGCCGGCGTTGTAGATACGCACGAAGGTCGAGCCTTTCGGTGCGGTCGGGCCGTACAGGGCGGCGTCGCCTGCGGCGAAAGCCTGTACCGACAGCACGCTGAGGCCGGCAACCAGGGCAAAGCTTTTAGCGAGACGACGAGGAGTTGTAGTGAAAGTCATGGTGTACCTCTCTTTCAGTTTTGCGCCCGGTCGGGCGTCTCGGATTTAGTGTTTGCAGCTACGTTTTGTTGGCGGGCGCCGGCTTGTTTAAGCTCTGCGACCCACTGCGGGTCGGCGTCGCCGATTTCGTTGTTCACGGGCAGATATCGTTCAGGGAACTCCCAGATCAGCACCTGTGGCGGGCTGTTCTTGAAGGCGTCGCTCTTGAGGTAGCTGAGCATCGGCAGAATCGGGCCGTGGCCGTCTTCGGCGTAATTGACCACGTCGCTGTTCAGCGCTTGCTTGAGCGCACCGACGAAGTTCCAGTTGGGGTTGGCGCTGTAGCTGGTGCCGATCAGGGCCACCGGCACTTCGGTGTTGGCGAACAGCGCGTCGTCACCGGCGGATTGATCTTCAGCCACGACCGTATTGCGCTTCTGCAATTGCTCCTGTTTAGGCATCAGGTTTTCGAACAGCGGGTCCAGTGGCAGGAACAGACGCAGGTCGCCCTTGTGCGTAATGGTTTCGGCAGGTTCAGTGACGAAACGCTGGGGCTCGCCGCTTAGCGGGTACTTGTCGGCAATGGTCCTGGCCAGACGGTTGGCGGCGATCTCGGCACCTTGCGGCGTCCAGTGGGTGTCGGTGCGCAGGAACACTTGCTGGCCATTCTGCTTGGCCTGTTGCAGCGGGCCGAGCAGGTCAGGGGCCGGAATACGGTCGGCGGCCAGGCGCTGGTGGAAGTCCTTGTAGAGGTTGGCGTGGATGCTCGCCGGTTTCACTTCACCGAGGTGTTCCGGGTACAGGCGCACCTTGGCCGGCACCACCGCCATCACCAGTTGCACGCCTTTTTCCTTCAAGGTCTGGCGTACGCCTTCGACCAGCGCGTAGTTGCCTTGCAGGTTCAGCTCTTCGTTGACTACCGGGTGGAATTCTTCATCGCTGTACAACCACTGGTCGCGACCGAGCACCACGCCCGGACGACCTTCGTTGAACAGTTTGAAATCCAGCGCGGCCCAGAGGTTGGTGCCCAGGCGTTTGATCGGGAACTCGTCGTCGTAGTGCGTTTCCACGGCTTTGCTCCAGCGGCCGTTGAGCACAGTCGCATCGGCGTTGGTGCTGAAGCCGAAGAAGCTGCGCACCGACCACAGACCGAGCACCAGCAAGGTCACCAGGAACAGCGCGATGTAGAAGATGCGTAATGAGCGGGTCATGGTCAGATCCCTCAGAACTGGAAGTAAAGGAACGGCGAGAAGCTCTGCGCCGAGAGTTTGAGAATCGAGGCAATGAACAGCAGCAGCACCAGCGCACGCATCACGTAACGCGACCAGTCAGCGGTCCAGTAGGCCGGTTGCACCTGGGCTTCGACGCCGACGGTGTAGCCTGGCTGGTGGATGCTCGCCGGGTTATCCCCAGGCACGGCCTTGATCGTTCCCGGTGTCGCAGCGGCCGGGCCGTCGGTGTCGACGCTCACGGCAGGCTTGGTCTTGACCGGAGGCTGGTTGGTGTAGAAGTCGCGCAGGCCGAAGAACGCCAGGGTCACGTAGGCCACGATCAGGGTCGCCACTTGCAGACCGGTGAGGCTGGCCTGGTTGAGTTCCGACAGCGACCAGTCGCCGAAGCTGAACATCGCGCCGTACATGCGCCCGGCGACGTGCAGGTTTTCCGCGCGGAAGATCACCCAGCCCATCACCACCAGCAGGAAGGTCAGTGCCCAGCGGATCGGGTTGAAACTGCGTGGCGAGGTGTTCAGGCCGATGGCTTTTTCAATCGCCAGCCACATGCCGTGCCACGCACCCCAGACGATGTAGGTGATGTTCGCGCCGTGCCACAGACCACCAAGCAGCATGGTCAGGAACAGGTTGCGATAGGTCATCAGCGTGCCTTTGCGGTTACCGCCGAGGGTGATGTACAGGTAGTCACGCAGCCAGGTCGACAGGCTGATGTGCCAGCGCCGCCAGAACTCGGTGATCGACTGGCTGATGTACGGCTGCTTGAAGTTTTCCATGAAGCGGAAACCCATCATCAAGCCCAGGCCGATGGCCATGTCGCTGTAACCGGAGAAGTCGAAATACAACTGCGCGGTATACGCCAGGGCGCCGAGCCAGGCATCGCCCGTGCTCGGGTTTTGCAGGGCAAAGCAGTGGTCGGCCACCACCGCCAGGGTGTCGGCGATGAAGACTTTCTTGATGAAACCCTGCATGAACCGCGTGCAGCCCTCGGAGAACTTGTCGAGGGTGTGGGTGCGGTTGTTGAACTGGTCGGCCAGGTCACGGAAACGCAACACGGGGCCCGCGATCAAGTGCGGGAAGATCGCCACGAACGCTGCGAAGTCGATCAGGTTGCGGGTCGCCGGGGTGTCGCCACGGTAGACGTCGATGATGTAGCTGATGGACTCGAAGACGTAGAACGAGATCCCGATCGGCAGCAGCACGTGGGTCAGGATGAAGGGTTCCAGGCCCACCGACGTCATCATTGCGTTGATGCTGTCGACGCCGAAGTTGGCGTACTTGAAGTAGCCGAGGATGCACAGGTCGACAGCCACGCCGAGCAGCAGCCAGCGCTGCGCCGGTTTGGTCCTGACCCCGGCGGCACCGACTTTCAGGCCGATCCAGTAGTTCCACAGCGTAACGCCGGCGAACAGCGCGAGGAAGTCCACACGCCACCAGGCGTAGAACACGTAACTGGCAATCAGCAGCAGCAAATTGCGATAGCGTTGCCCGCTCAGATAGTACAAGCCGAGGAAGATCGGCAAGAATAAAAACAGGAACACGTTGGACGAAAAAACCATCCCGATCTCTCCTTGTTTGAACCAACAGTCAAGGGCCAACGGCCCCCCCAAACCCCCCACGGAAATCCGGGGGGCTAACTCACAAAACTCACTTTCGACACCGACCCTGTGGGAGCGAGCTTGCTCGCGATGAGGGAGTGTCAGTCGACATCGATGTTGAATGTCAGACCGCTATCGCGAGCAAGCTCGCTCCCACAGGTTTTGTGTCTGTCTTCAAGA
Source organism: Pseudomonas sp. GW456-L13 (assembly GCF_017350115.1). Classification (NCBI taxonomy): domain Bacteria; kingdom Pseudomonadati; phylum Pseudomonadota; class Gammaproteobacteria; order Pseudomonadales; family Pseudomonadaceae; genus Pseudomonas; species Pseudomonas sp. GW456-L13. The sequence continues at coordinate 1,372,890 of NZ_JACNAS010000002.1, read as the reverse complement.
ACCCTTGCTGCCCTTTTCATTGGCCGGGTCGTAGACCTTGGTCAGGTCACCGCCGAGGCGGAAGGTCTTGAACGGTTGCATCTTGTGCTTCTTCGCCAGCACCTCGGGCGAGCAGGTGTAGAGCGAGCAGAACGGTTCGAGCCAGGCGAATTTCGAGTCGACCTTCAAGTCGGTCATGTCCTGTTCCTTGCCGTTCTTTTCCTCGAACTCATCCGGGTCATTCACCCCGGCGAGCACGCGATCACCCAGGCGTTTCAATGCGCCGTTGTTTTCCTGACGCAAATCCACACCGTTGACCTGGGCGAAACTGGCGATCATCGCCAGCGGCGGCAGGGCGTAGTTGTGGTAGGCCAGGGCCCGTTGCTGACGCTTGAGTTCGTTGGGCAGGTAGCCGTCGGCGTCGACCTGGTTGGCGCCGACCTTGTATTCCTTCACTGCCCAGTCGAACAGGTCGCGACGGTTGGTGGCGACGGACGTGGCCATCACCGACCAGGCGGCCCAGTACGAGTGGTTGTTGGTCTGGTCGAGCGGCAGGTTGTCCCAGTCGCTGACCACCTGGTCGGCCATCTTGCTGAACCAGGCTTCGATCAGCTGCGACTCTTGCTGATGGTTGGCCAGCGGACGGGAGTCGGAGAATTTCAGGCGAATGTACGACGATGCCATGCTGCCCAACGCCCATTTGCGCATGGACTTGCCGGTGTGGTTGAAGTCCTTGGACATCAGCGCATCGGCCTTGGCCCAGGCGGTCAACCAGGTCAGCGTGCACTCCAGTTGTTCCGGGCGGCCGTCACGCATGAACTGCATCACGCGCTTACTGATGCCTCGCTCGATCTTGGTGATGTCGGCGGTGCTTTCGCGGAAGGCTTTTTCCGACTGCTCGTTCAGGGTCGCGCGGGCCTTGTCCGAACCTTCGTATTTGCTGCGAAATTGCAGCGAGCCGGTGTACGGCGTCGGCATCGCATCGCAGCCTTCGCTCTTGTCGCCGGTTTTGATTTTTTCAATCGGCGCGAAGTATCCCTGCGGCGGGCGCAGTGGCGCCGCAGCCTGCGCTGCACCGGCGAACATCGCCAGGCTTAACAGGGTGGGTGCCAACAATTTTGAAAGTATCGGATTTCGCATAGCAGACCTCATTGCCCGACCGAAGCAGTACGCTGTTCGGCGCTCGGGAATACGTTGCGTTTGCAGATTTTCGCTTCGACTTTCTGTGGCGTGGTGGCGTTTTCAGGCCCCTGGATTTCGACGGCCAGCAGATTCTGCGTGGCCCAGTCTTCGTCCGTGCGCAACTCGAAGGCGAAACGCCCGTCGGTATCGGAGGTTTCCGGTTTTTCGATCTTGATGTCCTCGTGGCGTCCGTTCATGTACCAGAGGGTGGCTTGCAGGGTTTTCACCGAGGTGTCGGCGAAGCGGATGTCGACCTGGTGACTGCCGTTTTGCAGGTTCAGGTTTTTGCTGTTGACCATCAGTTCATTCTTGCCCGGCTTCAGGGTGGTGCTGCCGGACATCTGCGCATCCTTGCCTTCGCAACCGTTGTCCAGCAGCGCCATCATCTGGCGGTAGATGGTTTCCTGGTCGAGGCGATACAGCGGCGAGAATTCCCAGATGAGAATCTTCGGCGGGTTCTTCTGGAACTCGTCGCTGCCCAGGTACTGCAGCATCGAACCTTCCAGGCCGCCGCCGGGGAACGCCACGTTGAGGATGTCGGCGCCGATGGCTTCTTCGAGGAAACCGGCGAAGTTGTAGTTCTTGCCGCTGTGGGAGGTACCGACCAGGGTGATTTCCGGATTGCCGGAATCGCCGAACAGATCGCCATCGCCCGCTTCGCCCTTCGGCTCGGTGGTGAACTGATCCATGTACTGGATCGCGTAGCTGGTGCCACAGAGTTGACCGGCCATGTTGTGCAATGTTCCGGTCTTGCCCATGCGACCCGACTTGTGGGTCTCGAATTCGCGCTTGGGAATGTCGGCGAACTCAGGCAATTGCTTGACCTTCTCGGCGACGATTTTCGCCGTGCGCTGGGCACCATACGGGGTCCAGTGCTGGTCGCCACGGAAGTAGAAATCGTGGGCGGGCAGGGTGTCGGGCAGTTGCTCGTTGGTCAGCGGCGACAGGTCCGGAACGACATAGCCCATCTGCGCAAAACGACCGAGCATGGACTTGTAGTTCCTCAGCGCCTTGTCGAAGTCGAAGCTGGCTTTCTCTGCCGGATTGAGCTTGTTGCGGTTCACCAGGCCACGGGTCGGCTGATAGACCACGACCAGTTCGACACCTTTGCTCTTGAACGCATCGTGCAGTTGTTTCATGCGTTTGTAACCGGCGGGTGTGGTGTCGAATTCGGTGCGCAAGTCTTCTTGCGTACGGAACAACCAGTCGCCCTGGGCCTGTACCAGCGTGGTGAAGTTCTGCTGATAACGGGTGGTGTAGTTCTTCGCGTCGTGGGCGGCCGGGCACAGGCTGCAGCACGGTTCTGCGGTGAAGCTAGGCGCTTTGACCTCATCGGCGCGAGCACCACCGCTGGCGGCGAGAATGCCGGCGGTCAAGGCCGACAGGCTGAGTAATTTGATCAAGTGTGGGTGCATAAGATTATCCTCAGTCCCGCATTTCGGTCTGGCGTTCGACGGGGTCGATCAGCACGGCTTTCTGCTGGCGCACCAGCAGGTCGAGAATTTCATCCTGGCGCTCGCCGAGAATCCCCGAAAAGCTGATGCCGCTGGATTTGGTCGGGGCGAGCATGGACACGCGATACAACTCGACACTCAGCGGCGAGTCGATGGACAGCGGCCCGCTACCATTGGCCGCCAACTCACCGCCGACCACGATCAGCGACACCTGGGCGTCGAACGGGTCGAGCTTGATGTCACGGTCGGTGTTGCTCAGGTCCTTGATGTGGCCATAGACGCCGGTCAGGCCGTTGGCCATGGCGACGTTTTCGTACAGGCGAATGTTCACGCTGTTACGAATGCGGATGCCGTGGCGACGGTTGCTGACGACTTTGTTGCCCCACAGCAGGTTGTCGGCACTCTCGTAGAGGGTGATGCCGTCGGTGTGGTTCTGGTAGATCTCGTTGTGGGCGATCAGGTTGTTCACGCTGTTACGGTCGATCACCAGGCCCGACAACTTGTTGTCGTAGCTGCGGTTGTTGAAGATGAAGCTGTCGTTGACCTCACGGGAAATAATGATCCCGTGCTTCTTCTTGGTCCCGTACACCGTGTTGTCGGCAATGATCAGACCGTGGGAACGGTCGTGGGGGTCGATGCCGTAGACGATGTTGTCTTTGTAGGTGTTGCCCTTGACCACGAAGTCGCGGGTTTCATAGCAGTAGAAGCCGTACCACATGTCCGAGAACTCGGATCCGACGATCCAGCCGGTCGGCTCAGGGCGCTTGAGCACCTTGGCCATGTTCGGCGTGTACTGGGAAATACTCACGCCGTAGGATTTACTGTTGGCGTAGCCGAAACTGGCGATCTTGCTGTTGGCGATGTAGGTTTCGGTGCCGCCCCAGGACAGCAGGAACGGACGGAATTCCTTGGGCGAATTGAACGTCGCCGGGCCGTTGTCCTTCTCGCGCCAGCCAGTGATTTTTGTGTCACGCACGAACAGCTGGCCGTCGTTGACCAGGAACGAGCCGGCCTCCTGGGACAGACGCAGTTCCTGGGTCTGCTTGTCGATTTCCAGGATGCCGTGGCGACCGACCACGATCGGCAACTTCGCCAGGAACACACCCGGCGAGGTTTCGCTGAAGTACTGCTTGGGGACCTTTTTCGCCAGGTCCTTGAGGTTCATGTAGCCGTCGTCGACGAAGATCGCCTGGGGGATGCCGTGCTGACGCACTACCCACTCGGCCATCTTGTTGTCGCCACCGATGAAGTCCTTCAGGGCGTCTTCCTGCATCATCCGGCGCAGGCTGATCTTGCCCGGTTTGCTGCGCACGATCTTCGCGGCGATGGCTTCGGCTGTGTAGCCGGAAACGTCCGGCAGTTTCGGCGTGGCCAGTTCCAGCGGCGCGGTCGGTGCGCTGCTGACGGTGTAGGTCTTGGCCTGTTGCAGTTCCTTGGCCGTGGTTGCCGGCTTCGCCGGCTCCACATTGGCGAAGCCAGTCGCACTGGCCAGCAGCATCGCGCCGGCCAGCAGGCTGATCGAGCCTTTTCGGGCTGGATGATTCATCTGGGAGACTCCCTTCGCAATGTGCATCAGAAGCGCCAGATCACGTCGATGAACGCGCGGTGCATGTACGAATCGACTTCCTTGCCGTACGCATCGCCTGGCTTGAACACGCCGCCACGCAAGCGCACCAGGGCCGAAGGCTCATCGATCGCCTGACTCATCGAAGCCGGCAACAGGCCTTGTTTGAAGTACTTAGTCACCACCAGGTCCATTTCCTGACCGAGGTCTTTCTCGCCATCGTTCAGCGGCAGGGACGTACTGGAGAGGATCGCGCCAGTCACGTCATCGGTATTGTTCTGCACAGCGTCGATGCCGTTGCTGCCGACCGGCTTGTTGCCGTCGACGCGCCAGAATTTGTGGTAGATCAGACTGGCGTCGTATTCGTCGTTGAGCATCCACGAACCGAACAGAGTGGCGCTCTGCATGTTGTTCATTTCGCCACGGAAGGCTTCGCCGAAACGGTGCACGCGCGAGCGGGTACCGGTGTAGTTCGAGCGGTTACTTTCCAGACCGTTCTGTTCATAGTCTTCGCTGGCGCGGGCGTAGGCCGCACCGACTTGCCATTGCGGATCGAGGCGCAGGCGAACACCCAGATCGGTGGCCCAGCCATCGACGTCGCCGCTGCGCTTGGCTTGTGCGGGAGCGGTGCCATCGGCGTTCAGCGGATTGACCGTGTCGCGGTCGCCGCTCATGCCGGTGATGCTGCCCCAGTAGTTGACTGTGTTGGTATTGCGCCAGTTGTAGGCGTCGCTGTCGGCGGTGAGGCCGAGCCAGCTGATGTCGCCGTTCTGTTTCTTGTCCAGCGAATCGCTCGGCACGCCCGGTTGTGCGTAGTCGAGTTTGCCGTCGTCGTGGGTGTGATGACCGCGGATGCCCACCCAGTTGCCCGGTGTCCACTGGTACGCCGCATCGGCGTAAGCGTGCAGGCGATCCTTGTCCTCTGGTGCGAGCTCCTTGAGGTCGGTGCGGTACTCGCTGAAGCGTTCGGCGATACCGACGTTGGCGCGCAGCAGGGTGGTGTCGAAGGTCCAGTTAAGGGCTTCGATGTTGGTGTCGCGCCATTGGCCGTCGTCATTGCGCAGGCGCTGGCGACCGAACTTCAGGATCTCGCCGGGGTAGGGCGTGAAGCCGCTGTAGCCGACCCAGAACTCACGCATCGCCAGGTAGTTTTTCTTGGTCTCGCGATCACCATTGTCGGTGTTCTCAGCGCCATCGGATTGTTGCAGGGTGTCGGTCTCGATGATGTCGGTGGACGTCACCGCCTGACCCATGGCGTAGGCGCTCCACGCGCCGCTTTCGCCGTAGACCCACGGACGCAGGTCGAGACCGACGCCGTTGACGTCGCCGCCGTCGGCGGTGCCGAGGTCACGGTCGTCTTCGGACTGGCCGGTGATTTTTACGTCCAGGCCGAAGTTCTTGGTTTCTTCAGTCATCGCAGCCAGCGTCGGGCAAGACCAGATCAGCGCGAATGTCAGGCCGATGCCGGCCTTCATGAATGGATTCAACTTCATTGGGATTCCTCGCCATCTTCTTCTTGCAGGGCATGCAGTTCCGGCGTGTTCGGGCTCAGGGCACCGCGCACGGCCTGTTCTTGTTTCAACAGGCGTTGGGCCTCGGCCAACCGGTCGGGCGGCAGTTGCGTTTGGATTGTTTGCGCAAGCTCGGTGGCTTGCGGAGTGTTCTGGGCCAGGGCCAGTTGGCTGAAGACATAGGCGTTCAGCGGATCCGGCTTGGTGCCCTTGCCTTGGGAAAACAGTTGGGCGATGGCGAAGTCGGCGCTGTTCTGGCCGTTGCGCGCAGCGGTCAACAGATGGTCGAGGGCCTTCTGCGGATAGACCTTGCCCAGGTAGCCACGGCGATAAATCTGGCCGAGGTAGTAATCGGCAGCGACTTCACGGCCGACGGCTTTCTGGAAATGCGCTTCGGCGACCTTGGCGTCGGCCGGCACCAGTTTGCCTTCGAAGTAGAGCTTGCCCAGCAACAGCTCGGCGCGGGGCTGGTCGGCGGCGCGGCCGTTGTCCAGGTACTTCATCATCTGGTCGACGTCGCCCAGTTCGGGGAAGTCGTAGAGCAGTTGCGCGAGGGAGACCCACGACGCCGGGTAGCCCGGTGCGATCGGCTCTAGCAGCGACTGCGCGGTTTTCTCGTCGGTCTTGCCCAGGGAGGCATCGGCGAGCACGCGGGCAACGCTGTCGACGCGCTGCGCGGAAACGGTGCCGTGTGCGTGCGCCGCTTGCATCTGCTTGATCAGCTCGGCCTGTTGCTCTGGCTTGGCCTGTTTCTGATAGACCGTGGCCAGTTCGACGTAGCAGATGTCGCTGGTGTTGAGCGCGGCCTTGCAGATTTTTTCCACGTCATCCAGATGCTGGTCGTAGGTGCCCTGGGTGCGATAGAGCAGCACCTGCGCCAGACCCGCTTCCGGCTTGCCTTCGGCGCGCCATTGGCTGATCTGCTGCTGGGCATTCACGTTGGGGAAGCTGTGCGGGTATTGCAGGTACAGCATCGCCAACGGGATCAGCGTATTGCCTTCGCCCGCTGCAGCGGCTTTTTTCAACAGGGTTTCGGCTTCGTGTTGTTCCGCTTCGGTGGAGCCGGGCTTGGCCACCAGCAGACGACCGAGGCGTGCCTGGGCGCGCGGCGAAACGCTGGCCGCGGCGCGGTAAGTCGCCTCGGCCTGTTTCATCTGCGTCGGGTCACGGCTGTCGACCTGGATATCGGCCAGGCCGACCTGGGCTTCGCTGTAGCCCAGGTCTGCCAGTTGCCGATAGTTCTGCGCGGCGGTGGCGGTATCGCCACGTTTGAGCGCTTCGTTGGCCAGGCGCTGGTCGGGCAGGCCGGCGCAGCCGCTGAGGCTGACCGCCAAGGCTAGCGAACAGAACGCAAATCCCATGTGGGAGCGAGCTTGCTCGCGATGCGGCTGGCTCGGTGCATCAGACAGACCGCGTCGATCCCATCGCGAGCAAGCTCGCTCCCACAGGGTCGGCGGCGTGTTGAGGGTTGGAGTAGTCACAGGCATGTCCTCGACTTAAAGACCGACAGCCATGGCTTTGTCGATCAGCCAGTTCAGGTTCGGGCCACGGTCGCTGTTCACTTCCACCGGGCGGCCGGCGAGGGAGCTGTCCAGGGTTTCGTCCGGCTGGATCAGCACGCGGATGTCCGAAGACAGGTCGGCGCTTTTCAGGCTGGTGCTGCTGACGATCTTGCCGGTGCGGCTCTTGTCCTCGCCGGCGATCTGGAAGCGCACCGAAGTACCCGGGCGCACGTCGCCGAACTGGCGATAGGAGAAGCGCGCTTCAACATTGGCTTCGCTGTTACGCGGCACCAGTTGGAAGATCACGTCGCCCTTGCTGGCGTACTGACCGTTGGCGACCATTTGCTGGGCCACGGTGCAGTCGCAAGGCGAGGTCAGGGTGCCGGTCATCTGCTTGCCGAACAGTTCTTCAACCTTGGCCGGTTGCAGTTGGTCTTCGTCCAGATGGCCCTTGAGCACGTCGAGCATGCTGGTACTGAAGGTCGCCAGCGGTGCGCCCTTGGCGGCCACGCCGTCGGCTTTCACCAGGCTCTGCACGGTGCCGTCGCGGGGCATGGTGATGTTCACGCCCGGCACGCTGACCAGACCGGCCTGGGCGTGGCTGACGAAGTACATGCCATACACCGATTTGAAGACAAAGCCGAATGCAGCCACGCCGACAACGAAGATCCCCAGGCTGAAGGTCACGGCTTTCAGGCGTCCGAACGCGGACATGCCGTGGCCGCCGTCCTTGACCTTGCGCGCCTTGGTGAAGTTGTCGCGCTGCAGGGTCGCCAGCATTTCACCCACGCTGACGATGTCGCCAGCCAGGTGCGAAGTGATCAGGTGGCGCAGGGTCGAGATGTCCCGTGGTTCCAGGTTCTGGAACTGGCAGCCGGCGCGTCCGGTCTCGCGATCGAAAGAGCGGACCTGCAACTCGACGTCCATGGCCAGGCCGAGGTTGTCGATGACGAATTGCAGGCGGGCCTTGTACACGTCACCCATCTTCAGCGGCAATTGACCGGCATTGAACGCCAGGCCACCGGCGGACAGGTCGATCACCCGGGCTTCGACCGGCGTCCGGTCAGGGCCGAAGAAACGCAACTTGGCCGGGATTTTCACTCGGGCGTGTTGGCGCTGGGCTTCGGATTCGTGCACTACGTTGGCGTTGACGGCGGTATTCATAAAGGCGATTTCCTGGTTAATTCAATAAGGGGGCGGTCAGACCATCAACAGCAGCACGGCGACAAAAATGCTGCCGGCAGAGAAGGTCATGGTCCGAGACGACCAGGTGTTGAACCAACGTTGAAAGCTGGCGAGATCACGGGTCAGAGACGTGGGTTGGCGGGTCCAGGACTGTTGGTCGAGGCGGAAGAACACGTAGATCTTCACCAGCGCGCCGACGATCTGGTTGTAATAGAGAATCGCCGGGTAAGCCGGGCCGATCCGGTGTCCGGAGCACGACAGCAACAAGGTCAGGATGAACCGGGTGATGCCGATCCACAGCAGGTACACCAGGATGAACGCGGTGCCGTACTTGAAGCTGGCGATCAGTGCCACGGTCAGGCCCAGCAGCGAGGTCCACATCGACACGCGCTGGTCGAACAGCACCACCGAAGTGAACACGCCGAGGCGTTTGACTCCCAGGCCCAGGGCACGGGAGTTCTGCCGCAGGTTGTTGCCGTACCAGCGGAACATCAGTTTGCGGCTGGCCTTGATGAAGCTCTTTTCCGGCGGGTGTTCAACGGTGTTGATCGCCGCGTCGGGCACGTAGAACGTGTCGTAGCCCAGGCGCATCAGGCTGAACCAGCTCGACTTGTCATCGCCGGTAAGGAACTTGAAGCGACCCAGGCGCCAATGTTGCAGCGAGTCGCTTTCCACGTCGGCGATGAAGTCCGGGTTGGTGACCACGGTGGCGCGGAACACCGACATGCGGCCAGTCATGGTCAGCACGCGCTTGGACAAGGCCATGGAGCACATGTTGATGTGACGCTGGGCGAAACGCAGCTTGTGCCATTCGCTCATGATGTAGCCGCCGCGCACTTCGCAGAATTCGTTGGTGGTCAGGCCACCGACGTTGCCGAACATCTGGAACCACGGCACGGTCTTGAGCACCACGCCTTCGGCCAGCACGGTGTCGCCATCGATCACCGCGACCACGGCGCGATCATCCGGCAGGTGCCGGGAGATGGCGCGGAAGCCGTAGGCCAGGCCATCGCGTTTGCCGGTGCCGGGAATGCGCACGAAGTCGAGCTTGACCCGGGACGGCGGGTTCATCCGTTTCCACAGGCTTTTGACCAGCAGCTCATCGGACATTTCCACGATGGAGCAGACCACGGTGGTCGGCAGACCGCAGTCGATGGCCTCGCGGATCACCGAGCTGTAGACCTGCGCGGTGGTCAGGGCGTCGATGCGGAAACTGGTGACCATCAGGAACACGTGGGACGGGTCAGCCGCTTTGCCCAGCTTGCGCACTTTGCGCCGCAGGTGCGGGTAGACGATGTACAGAAAAATCATGCCGCGCACAAAGTGGGTGGCACCCATCGAATAGCGCCAGATACCCACGGCGCCAATCAGGAAAATAAAGTCCTTCGACTCGGAGTCGAACGTGGACACGGGCAACGCCATGGCGAGGCCCATCAGTAAACTCAGGTAGAACAGCCAACCGGCGGCCTGGAGTAGGCCGTGTTTTAGCCTGTGCATAATCGGAATCCTAAAGTCAGTTGCAAGCCCCAAGCTTCAAGCCCCAAGCGAGGAGCTTTGAACTTGCGGCTTGGAGCTTGAAGCTTGCGGCTGCTTTACCAGCAGATACCTTCAGTCCGGCCAGTCACGCTGGTGGCCTTGGACATGAAACCGACCAGGTCGATCACTTGCTTGCCGTGTGGAACTTCCTGCACCAGCGCGCGGAACTTCTCGTCGCGGTTGCCGAGGATGATCACGTCGGAGTTGTTGATCACCGCGTCGAAGTCGGAGTTGAGCAAGGACGAGACGTGAGGGATCTTCGACTCGATGTAGTCCTTGTTCGCACCGTGAACGCGGGCGTACTCGACGTTGCTGTCGTAGATGCTCAGGTCATAGCCCTTGCCGATCAGCATTTCCGCCAGGTCGACCAGCGGACTTTCGCGCAGGTCGTCGGTGCCGGCCTTGAAGCTCAAGCCCAGCAGGGCGACTTTGCGTTTGTCGTGGCTGGAAACGATGTCGAAAGCGTTCTGCACCTGGGATTCGTTGCTGCGCATCAGCGAGTTGAGCAACGGGGCTTCCACGTCCAGGGAACCGGCGCGGTAGGTCAGGGCACGTACGTCTTTTGGCAGGCACGAGCCGCCGAAGGCGAAGCCTGGGCGCATGTAGTACTGGGACAGGTTGAGGGTCTTGTCCTGGCAGACCACGTCCATCACTTCACGACCGTCGACGCCGACCGCCTTGGCGATGTTGCCGATTTCGTTGGCGAAGGTGACCTTGGTGGCGTGCCACACGTTGCAGGTGTACTTGATCATCTCGGCGACCGCGATGTCCTTGCGGATGATCGGTGCGTCGAGCTCTTCGTACAGCGATTGCAGAACGTCGCCGGACGCCTTGTCGAATTCACCGATGACGGTCATTGGCGGCTGGTCGTAGTCGGCGATGGCGGTGCTTTCGCGCAGGAACTCAGGGTTCACGGCCACGCCGAAATCAACACCGGCCTTCTTGCCGGAGCAGTCTTCGAGAATCGGGATGACCACATTGGCCACGGTACCCGGCAGTACGGTGCTGCGCACCACGATGGTGTGGCGGGTGGTCTTGTCACGCAGGACAAAACCGATTTCGCGGCACACTGCCTCGATGTAGTTCAGTTCCAGATCGCCGTTCTTCTTGCTCGGCGTGCCTACGCAGATCATCGACAGGTCGGTGTCGCGAATCGCCTCGGCGAAGTTGGTGGTGCCACGCAGACGACCTGTCTGGATGCCTTGGGCCAGAAGTTCACCCAGGCCTGGTTCAACGATCGGCGATTTGCCGGCATTGATCATATCGATCTTGTCTTTGGCCACATCGACGCCAACGACGTCATGGCCCCGTGCAGACAGGCAACCGGCACATACTGCGCCGACGTAACCCAAACCAAAAATGCTGATGCGCATCGCAATTACCTCTCTGTTATCAAGCCTGTAAACATCAAGCCATTAAATGGCCGGAGTTAATGGTATTCAGCGTGTTTTAGTGCACTCGCAAGTGTGCCTTACAGGCACGACAATGCCCTGTGCTGGCATATAAGTTACGAGTGTCTAAATAAATGCACTCAAGGGGTGCGCAACTAGGCCTTGTTGTTATGATTTGCCCTGTTATGCAGCCGATCCTCCTGTCGGAAGGATGCAGGTGCAACAGCCTTGCACGCCTGATGTCAGGCCGAAAGCCCGTGGATCAAGCGGTTGGGTGCTCGGGTGAGCACGTTTATAGGGGCGCTGTCGTGGCCTTGTAGGGGATAGTCATACCGCGTTATCTCCTGTCCGATTGCTGTTGTCCAAATCGGTGATTAGTCAGCGCAAGTTAATATTACAACTTCGCTACACGAATCGCTTATCTGCGTAAGTTATCTCGTACACGCTCGGCGAGAATCGTTACCGGTGGTATGAGCGGCTCGTTTGGACATAGTTCCAGCCCACTCATCGCGAAATCTGAAATTTCTTGAAATATTGAGAAAGATGGCACTGCTCTCAAATTGATAGCACTTGCCGTTTCGCCCTTTATATATAGGCGGCTCAACAGAGGGGATATTTTTTTGCCACTACTGTTAAAAAAAGTCAGTGCCACTACGCAAAAAAATGATTGAAGTCGAGTGAAACTAAAGTTAGAAAATCAGCTGGTGTTTTTATGGCGCCAAAAAAATGGCGAAATGGCAGGGAAGTCTGAAGTGAATCAAGGGTCGGCGCACGAGGGTTTGTGGAGGTCGTGCACCGACCGGATGCATCACTCTGGTGCGTGATCGCGTAGAAACACCAGATTGTCCGGCTTGGACTGTTCGGCGCTGTAGCGATAGCCTTGAACGTCGAACTGCTTGAGGGTGGCCGGGTCGTTAATGCGTTCTTCGATGACGAAGCGACTCATCAAGCCACGGGCCTTTTTCGCGTAGAAGCTGATGATCTTGTACTGGCCGTTCTTCAGGTCCTTGAATTCGGTATTGATGATGCGCGCGTTCAAGGCGTTGCGTTTGACGGCCGAGAAGTACTCGTTGGACGCTAGGTTGAGCAGCACGTCATCGCCTTGATCGACCAGGGCTTCGTTCAGCCACTCGCTGATGCGCGTGCCCCAGAAGGCATACAAATCCTTGCCCCGAGCGTTGGCCAGTTTGGTGCCCATTTCCAGGCGATAGGGTTGCATCAGGTCCAGCGGGCGCAGCAGGCCATAGAGGCCCGAGAGCATGCGCAGGTGTTTTTGGGCGTAATCGAAATCGGCTTCGCTGAGGGTTTGCGCATTCATGCCGGTGTACACATCGCCCTTGAAGGCCAGCAGCGCCTGCTTGGCGTTTTCCGGGGTGAACGCGGGCGTCCAGCTGCCGAAACGCGCGGCGTTGAGCCCGCCGATCTTGTCGGAAACGTGCATCAATTCGCTGATTTGCGCGGGCGTCAGCTCGCGCAACTGCAGGATCAACTCCTGGGAGTGGTCGAGGTACTGCGGCTGGGTGAAGCGCTGGGTCGCCGGCGGTGTTTCATAGTCGAGGGTTTTGGCGGGTGAAATCACCATCAGCATGAAGTCGTCTCCTTTAATCGTGGCGGCGATTCTAGGGGGTTGTCCTCGTTGACTCCAGCTATCGCGTCCATAGGTGATGACTGGTGGCATAGCACAAAACCTGTGGGAGCGAGCTTGCTCGCGATGACGGTGTGTCAGCTGACATCATTGTTGAATGTCAGATCGCTATCGCGAGCAAGCTCGCTCCCACAGTGGTTCAGTGTTGCTGCAGGAGGTGTGTGTGGATCAGCTATAGTGCCGCGCGGGTTTTGTTATGGAGACATCCCATTGCGTATCGCTTTTCTCATTTCGATCTGGCTACTGAGCTTCGGCGCCATTGCGGCTCCGGGCGATGTGGCGACGCTCGATCGCAGCACCTGGCCGGAGAAACTCGGCAACCCGACACTGTTCGACGTGGCGTCCAGGGCCGAGATCCTCATGTTTTCCAGTGTCCTGTTGGCCAGCGAGTCGCTGGATGAACCCGCCCTGGCCCAACGCCTGGGCCTGCGCACGATCAATCTGGAGTCGGTCGACCGGGTTCGTCAGCGCATGTGGCAACGGCTGCTGGCCAACTACAACTTCGCCCAACAGAGTTGCGACCAGGATGCCTCCTTCTGTTTTCTGGTCGAAGACATGCCCACCTTGCGCGAGCAGGCTGCCAAATTCCAGGTCGGCGCAGACAGCTATTACATCAAGTGGGCCGAGCCGAGCCGTGTGTTCCACACCCAGTACCTGGACGAACAGCTGCGCAAGGCCGCTTTGTTCCCGCAAACCAGCAGCGAAGTCGATCATTTTGGCGACTATGAGCGCAGCGGCGACGGGATGCATGACCGGCTGTTTCTGCTGACCTTCGACAGTGCCGCCAACGCCGCACCGGATAACACCGCCTGGGTCGCCGAGTACCTGCGCAAGTCGAACATGAGCGGGACGTTCTTCGTCCTCGGCAAGGACATCCAGGCCCGTTTGGCCGAACATTCTGTGAGTAACCTGCAAGCGACCTACTCGAGCCAGTGCATCGGCGTACAAGGCTGGGAGTTCCGTTCCCACAGCCACTGGCAGGACTGGCAGGACTCGGTGCGCCGCAGCGCCGAACTGGTCAAGAGCAAGCTGCCGGAGAACTACGTGCCCCTGTTCCGTCCGCCCGACGGTCAGCGCCGTTCCGATGCCGAAGGCTTCTTCAAGACTCAGGGGTTGCAGGTAGCGTTGTGGGACATCGACGCCCAGGATGGTGCCGGCAAACTCAAGGGCAACCCGAGTGCGCAACGGGTGCTGACCCTGATGCTGCTGTGGCGGCACGGAGTGATCAATTTCAATGTGAAACAGGATGCAGTGAAAACGGCGTTGCCGTGGCTGGTCACGCAAACGGCGCCTGTCGGGATCGGCTGGGAGGATTGCCAGGATGCGTTTCGCTGAAAATGACAAAACCCCGTAAACATTGGGTTTTTGGCAATTTTGGAAGGGGATTCGTTGCAGGTGGACTTCCGACTTTAAACGGGTGATGGCAGTCCGCCAAGTGCTATTGGTCAATCTGCAAAATAAACTTCAAAAAAGCGTCAAAGTACTTTTTTCTGTCACACGTTTTGGAGTATTACGAAGACAGACCGCCGAAACCTGCAACACAGGTGGCGTCTTCCAAGACCCCGCATGTATGCAGAACACTTGAGTCCCCGCAGGTGTATTCGGCAGTCACTTCGAGGCGCAGCACCGTCAAGGTATTGCGTCGAATGGCTCCCACAAAGGTGACCGAGTATGGATGATCACGGACGTAGCTCTTCTTCCAACCAGCCAATCCTTTATGTACTCGATACCAACGTATTGATTCACGATCCAAACGCGCTGCTTAACTTCGAAGAACACCACGTCGCGATCCCGATGACCGTGCTTGAAGAGCTCGACAAGCTCAAGAGCGGGCATCACAGCGTAGCCGCCGAATGCCGCCAGGCCATCCGCCTGATCGACAAGACTCTGGGCGATGCCTCACCCGAGGACGTCGAGCAGGGTGTGCCGATCCAGCGTGGCAAAAGCGGACCCAAGGGTTTGCTGTCAATTTTGATGAGCAAGCATGCCGAGCCGAACCTGATTCTGCCCGAGCACCTGAACGACAACAAAATCATCAATCAACTGATCGACCTGCACGCGCGCGATCCGAAGAAGCCCGTGGTGCTGGTCACCAAAGACATCAACATGCGCCTCAAGGCGCGCGCCTGCGGAATCGCGGCCGAGGACTACAGCACCGACCAACTGGTCGATGACGTGTCCTTGCTGCCCAATGGCTACCACAACATGACCGGCTCTTTCTGGGACCGCGTGAGCAAGGTCGAAACCCGTCAGGACCACGGCCGCACCTGGCATCAGGTGCAATTGATCGACAACCTGCCGGCGGTGCACATCAACGAATTCATCATTGATGAACAGGGCTTTGTCGGCTGGATCAAGGAGATTGAAGAGGACCGCTTGCTGATCCTCGACCTGCACCAGGAACCGCTGCTGCACCAGGAAGCCTGGGGCCTCAAGCCGCGTGATATCTATCAGAGCCTGGCGTTGTACGCCTTGCTCGATCCGGATATCCACCTGGTCAACCTGTCGGGTGCCGCGGGCTCGGGTAAAACCATCCTGGCGCTGGCCGCTGCGATCGAGCAGACCATGGTCAGCAAACGTTATCGCCGCATCATCGCTACCCGTAGCGTGCAGGGCCTGGATCAGGAAATCGGCTTCCTGCCCGGTACCGAGGCGGAAAAAATGGAGCCGTGGCTGGGCGCCATCACCGACAACCTCGAAGCCTTGCACATGGATGACGAAAGCACCCATGGCAGCGTCGACTACATCCTCAGCAAAGTGCCGTTGCAGTTCAAATCCCTCAACTACATCCGGGGCCGCAGCTTCCAGCAGAGCCTGATTCTGATCGACGAATGCCAGAACCTCACGCCGCACCAGATGAAAACCATCATCACCCGTGCCGGTGCCGGTTCCAAAGTGGTGTGCCTGGGCAACCTGGCACAGATCGACACCCCTTACCTGTCCGCGACCAGCTCCGGGCTGACCTACCTCACTGAACGCTTCAAGGACTTCCCGAACGGGGTGCACATCACCCTGCAAGGGGTACCACGTTCGATCCTGGCCGAATACGCCGAATCGCATCTGTAACTGTCCACCGGAACCGGGCGGCCCTAAAGCCGCCCGGTTTTTTATGGGCGTATGAAAAACCTGTGGGAGCGAGCTTGCTCGCGATGACGGTGTGTCAGTCGACATTTCAGGTGAATGGCAGGTTGCTATCGCGAGCAAGCTCGCTCCCACATTGGTTTGTGGTGACCCGATAATCGTGCGTGCGGAAAATTGACCCGCAGGTTTACAATCGACGCTCCTGATCAGGAGTAATCCCGTGCTGACTCATCTCGATTCCCAAGGTCGCGCCAACATGGTCGACGTCACTGAAAAAGCCGTGACGTTCCGTGAGGCGACCGCTCAAGCGCTGGTGCGCATGCTGCCCGAAACCCTGCAGATGATCGTCAGCGGCGGCCACCCCAAGGGTGATGTGTTTGCCGTGGCTCGCATTGCCGGTATCCAGGCGGCGAAGAAAACCAGCGATCTGATTCCCCTGTGCCATCCGCTGATGCTGACCGGTGTCAAGGTCGAGCTCAGTGCCGAAGGCGAGGATTCGGTGCGCATCGTGGCGCGTTGCAAGCTGTCAGGGCAGACCGGTGTCGAGATGGAGGCCCTGACCGCCGCCAGTGTCGCCGCGCTGACGATCTACGACATGTGCAAGGCCGTGGACCGTGGCATGACCATCGAAAGCGTGCGTCTGCTGGAGAAGGTCGGCGGCAAGAGCGGACATTTCCAGGCGGAGCAGTCATGAACGTTACCGTAAAGTTTTTCGCCCGTTATCGTGAAGCGTTGGGTCTGGATTCGGTGAAAGTAGAAGGCAACTTCGCTACCGTCGACGACGTCCGCGCACTGTTGGCCCAACGTGATGGTGCCGAGGTGTTGAGCGAGCAGAACCTGATGTGCGCCCGCAACGAAGACCTGTGCCAGCTCGACGAACCGGTCAGCGACGGCGATGAAGTGGCGTTCTTTCCGACTGTGACCGGAGGCTGAACCATGGCGATTCGCGTGCAGTCCACGGCGTTCGACCCTGGGGCCGAAGTCAACGCCATGCACGATGCCAATGTCGGCGTGGGTGCAGTGGTGAGTTTTGTCGGCTACGTGCGCGACTTCAATGACGGCCTCGACGTCGCCGGGATGTTCCTCGAACACTATCCCGGCATGACTGAAAAAGCGTTAGGCAAGATCGCCATCGAGGCAGAGCAGCGCTGGCCGCTGCTCAAGCTGGAAGTGCTGCACCGCATCGGCGCCCTGGAGCCGGGCGAGCCGATAGTCTTCGTCGGCGCGGCCAGCGCCCATCGTCAGGCGGCATTCGACGCCTGCGCCTTTGTCATGGATTACCTGAAAACCCGTGCGCCGTTCTGGAAGAAAGAAAACACCAGTGACGGGCCGCGTTGGGTCGAGGGGCGTGACAGTGATCATGCGGCGGCGGATCGCTGGAAGCAGTAGTTTCTGCGGCGTTCTTTAGTCAGTCTTCGCGGGCAAGCCCGCTCCCACAGGGTTCTGCGTCGTACACAAAGTTAGTGTTCATCCAGATCCACTGTGGGAGCGAGCTTGCTCGCGATGAGGCCTTTCGATTCAACCAATCACTCCCGGATTCACCACCCGACCATCGGCCGGAACGGGCTGCATTTACCTCATTGACGGTTCATACATAAAAGTCCAGTATGGAATTATAAGTACAAAAAAGTTTCCACCCGTTTCAGCTTTTTCTTCTGTCTTGCCAAACCAACAACAACCGCGAGAAAACGAACATGAAGAAGTTCCCCCTCATCACCGGTCTGGCCCTGAGCCTGTTGGCGTGCAGCTCTGTGTTCGCCGCCGAGAAAACCCTGCGCATCGGTATCGAAGCGGCGTATCCACCGTTCGCCTCGAAAACCGACAAAGGCGAAATCGTCGGTTTCGACTATGACATCGGCAATGCCTTGTGCGCACAGATGAAGGCCAAGTGTGTGTGGGTCGAAGGCGAGTTCGATGGTCTGATTCCGTCCCTGAAGGTGAAGAAAATCGACATGGCGCTGTCGTCCATGACCATCAATGAAGACCGCAAGAAGTCGGTGGACTTCACCCACAAGTACTATTTCACTTCGTCGCGTCTGGTGATGAAGGACGGCGCGGTGGTGGATGACCAGTACGCCAGCCTCAAGGGCAAGACTGTCGGTGTGCAGCGCGCCACCACCACCGACCGTTACGCCTCCGAGGTGTTCGAGCCCAAGGGCATCAACGTCAAGCGCTACAGCAACAACGAAGAAATCTACATGGACCTGGCCGCCGGTCGCCTCGACGCGATTTTTGCCGACACCATTCCACTGAATGACTTCCTGTCGATGCCCCGTGGCAAGGGTTACGCCTTTGTCGGGCCGGAGCTCAAAGATCCGAAATATGTAGGCGAGGGTGCCGGGATTGCAGTGCGCAAGGGCAACACCGAGTTGGTCAGCGAGCTGAACACGGCCATTGATGGCATTCGCGCCAGTGGTGAGTACCAGAAGATTTCCGAGAAGTACTTCAAGTCTGATATCTACGGCGACTGACAAACCGCCATCGCGAGCAAGCTCGCTCCCACAGGTTCAGTGGTGTACATATCTCTTGCGCACGACTCGGACACTGTGGGAGCGAGCTTGCTCGCGATGAGGCCCTGCCAGCCAGTACATCTCTCAGGGTTCAGCCCTTCAATTCCTTCAAATGCTTGTACACCGTCGCCCGGCCCATGTTCAGCACATTGGCCACGTAGTTCGAGGCGCTTTTGCCCTTGAATGCGCCTTCGGCGTGCAACGCCAGCACCAGTTCGCGCTTGTGGTCGCGGGTCAGCAGATTCAGGCTCAACTGGCGCTCACGCAGCCAGGCGTGGAGGAAGGTGTTGATCCGCTCCTGCCAGTCATCGCGGAACAGTGCATCCGGTTGCGGGATCAGCTTGGTCGGCGACAGGAACAGGTCCAAAGCGGCCTTGGCATTTTCGAACAACGAAATATTCAGGTTGATGCACAGCACCGCCAGCGGACGACTTTCGCTGTCCCGTAGCACCGTGCTGAGGCTGCGAATCTTCTGACCATCCCAGTTGAGCTTTTCGTACGGCCCGATGTTTCGTTCGCTGACATCGTCGCTGAGCATGTCTTCCAGCGCCGAGTCGTCGCCGATTTCCCGCTTGGACAGGTTGTTGGCGATGTAGTCGACCTTTTGCGTGCGCAGGTCGTGCAGCACCACTTCGGCGTGGGGGAAAAACAACGTGGCGATGGCGTCGGCGATCGCGTGGAAGTTATCCAGGGACGTGTCGTCCAGGGCCGAGTCTTTTTCGGGGGCGTTCATACAGTGGAACTCCAGGCAGCGTCAGCGCCCCATCAAAGGGGCGCTGAAAGTGTGCCGTAATCGTGTGGACACGTCACCTGAGGATCAGGATCAGCCGAGGCGGGCAGGGGAGAGCATTTCGGCATTCAGGCCGAAACGGCCGAGCGACTCGGGCAACGCTGCACCGCGCACCAGTGCCGCGCTGGCCTGGCCCATGGCCGGCGAAGTCTGGATGCCATAACCGCCTTGTGCCGCGACCCAGAACAACCCCGCTACCTGTGGGTCGAAGCCGGACAACAGGTCGCCGTCGCTGACGAAGCTGCGCAGGCCGGCCCAGGTGCGGGTCGGGCGGCGAATGGTCAGGGTCGTGGCTTCTTCGATCTGGTAGATGCCCATGGCGATGTCCAGCTCTTCGGGCTGCACGTCGTGGGGTTCCACCGGGTCGGCGTTGGCCGGCGAGCCGAGGAACATCCCGGCGTCGGGTTTCATGTAGAAGGACTCGTCGAGGCTGACCAGCATCGGCCAATGGTGGATGTCCACGCCTTCGGGGCCGGCGAAGATGAACGCGGCACGGCGTTTGGGTTGCAGGCCCAGCGGTTTGGCGCCGGCCAGTTTGCCGATCTTGTCGGCCCAGGCGCCGGCGGCGTTGATGATGATTGGCGCGCTGAACGTCTGGCTGTTGGTCTGAACGTGCCATACACCTTGGCCGTCGCGGCTCAGGCCGACGACTTCGCTGTCGGTATGCACTTCGCCCTGGTTGCGGCGGATACCGCGCAAATAGCCCTGGTGCAGGGCGTCGGTGTCGATGTCGCTGGCGGTCGGGTCGTAGATGGCGCCGTGGACCTTTTCCCGGCGCAGGATCGGCACCAGCGCGCAGGCCTCGTCGGCGCCGAGCAATTGCATCTCCGGCACCGTGGTTTTTGCGCTCTGGTATTGCCTGTTCAGTTCGTCCGGGTCGCCGGTCAAGTCCACGGTCATTTCGCCCCGCGGGGTCAGCAGCGGGTGTTCGCAGAAACCGCTGGGCGGGTTGTCGAAAAAGTCCCGGCTGGCCAGGGTCAGCGCCCGTACTTGCGGGGTGCCGTAGGCCGCGGTGTACAGCGCCGCCGAACGGCCGGTGGAGTGATAGGCCGGATGGGATTCGCGTTCGAGCACGATCACGCGGCCGTGCTGCGACAACCAGAAACCTGTGGAAGCACCGGCAATTCCGCCGCCGATGATGATGAACTCTGCCTGGCTCATGAACGTCTCCTGATGGGGCGTAAGTGCCTATGGTGAAGAAATTTTCTGTGGGAGCGAGCTTGCTCGCGATTGCGGTCAATCATTCAGCATGGATGTCGACTGACTTGACGCTATCGCGAGCAAGCTCGCTCCCACAGATGAGTGGTGGTGTCAGTGAGATAGGCGATAGATCGCATTGGCCAGTGCAATGTCTTCCAGGCCCAAGCCGATGGAGCGGAAAAACACGTGACGGTCGTAGTCGGGGCGCTGCACCTTCTCGCTGAGCAGGTCGGGCAGGTCGCCGACAATCGCGCCCTTGTCCCAGCCGTGCCGTTCGGCGGCGATCAGCATTTCACCGGCCGAGCCCGGGGTGGTCAGGCGATAGTCGCAGAACACCTGCATGTCGTTGAGGCTCTGCGGCGGCACTTCGTGGGCACGCGGCGCATTGGTGCTGATGGAGGTGATCAACGCCGGTTTGCGCAAGCTCGATGGATCGATCACCGGACCGGCGGACGAGGTGCAGAGCATGATCACGTCGGCGTCCTGAACGGCAGCTTCGCGACTGTCGACGATGTTCAGGCGTGGCTCGATGTTTTTCAGCAGGCTCACGGTTTCGGCATCTTCGCTCAGGCTCGGCGAGTACAGGCAGATGCTCTGCCAGTCGCGCAGGCCTTTCACATAGTGCAGGTGCGCCTGGGCCACTTTACCGCTGCCGATGATGGCCAGGCGATTGGCTGTGAGTGGCGCGAGGGCGTCGACCGCCACGGCGGTGGTGGCCGCCGTGCGCGCGGTGGTCAGTTCTCCGGCATCGCACAACAACAGCGGCTGGCCGGTCTGCATCGACATCAGCAGCGTCCATGCAGTCACCAATGGCCCCTGTTCACGGACGATGTACGGTGACGTCTTGATCCCGTACACGCCGTCTTCAGCCAACACGCCCAGGTAGTTGATGAAATCGCCCGCGCCCTGTGGAAACTCCACCAGTTGCTGCGCCGGTTGTACGGCCTGCCCGGCGGCCAGCTCGCGGAACAGTTTGCGCAGGATCTGCGGTACATCGACCTGCGCCAGTAGCTCGCGAGCCTGGGCTTGGGGGATCACTTGGGGCGTGCTGGACATGGTCGGCTCCGGAGTTTGAAATAAACTAATTTGTCTATTATGGACTTTTAGTTATCGCGAGCAAGCTCCTGTTGAAAAAAAGCCGGGCGAAAAAAAAGCGCAGTCCGTTTCCGGCTGCGCTTGTCTTTTCAGCGTCGCTTAATGAGGACGCTTGCGTTCAACGGGCCGCAACAGATGCGTCGGTGGCGTTTCACAGCTGATCTTGCGCCCCAGCTTTTCCTCGATGGACGGTAGCTGGTAGGAGTCGTCTTCACCGGCAAAGCTGATGGATACGCCGTCGGCACCCGCACGACCGGTACGACCGATGCGGTGCACGTAGTCGTCCGGCACTTCCGGCAGGGTGAAGTTGATCACGTGGCTGATGCCGTCGATGTGGATACCGCGACCGGCCACATCGGTGGCGACCAGTACGCGGATCTTGCCTTCGCGGAAGCCTTCGAGGGTCTTGATGCGCTTGTGCTGCGGCACGTCGCCGGACAGTTGCGCGGCGTTGATGCCGTCGCGCACCAGGCGTTCTTCGATGCGCCGCACTTCATCCTTGCGGTTGGCGAAGACAATGACCCGCTCCCAACCATTGTCGTTGACCAGGTTGTAGAGCAGTTTGTACTTGTCGGCACCGGCCACCGCGTAGATGTGCTGCTCGACGTTTTCGTTGGCAACGTTCTGCGACTCGATCTCGACGATCGACGGATCGGTGGTCCATTGCTTGGCCAGGTTCATCACGTCTTCGGTGAAGGTCGCGGAGAACAGCAGCGTCTGGCGCTCGGACTTCGGCGGCGTCTGGCGGATGATCTGGCGCACTTGCGGGATGAAGCCCATGTCGAGCATGCGGTCGGCTTCGTCCAGCACCATCACTTCGACCATGTCCAGATGCACGTCGCCGCGCTGGTTGAAGTCCAGCAGGCGGCCCGGCGTGGCCACGAGGATGTCGCAGTGGCGGGCTTCGAGGTGCTTGAGCTGCTTGTCGAAGTCCATGCCACCGACGAACGTCATGACGTTGAGGCCGGTGTACTTGGTCAGGTCGGCGGCGTCCTTGGCGATCTGCACCACCAGTTCGCGGGTCGGCGCGATGATCAGTGCCCGTGGCTCACCCATGTAGCGCTCTTTCGGCGGCGGGGTCTGCAGCAACTGGGTGATGATCGAGATCAGGAACGCAGCGGTCTTGCCGGTACCGGTCTGGGCGCGGCCGATGGCGTCTTTGCCCGCGAGGGTGAAGCCCAGCACCTGTGCCTGGATCGGCGTGCAATACGGGAAGCCCAGATCCTGGATGGCGTGCATCAGTTCAGGGGCGAGTTTGAAATCGTGGAAGCGGGTCTTGCCTTCCTGGGGTTCGACGACGAAGTCTTCGAGTTTCCATGGGATGACCGGTGCCTTGGGCTTGGGTTCGCGGCGCGGTTTGGCGGGTTTCGGCGTGTCGCTGCGCGGCTGCTCCGGGGCTGTGATCGCCGCAGGCTGGGCGTCTTCTACGGTCTTCGGCTCGTGCTTGGGTGCAGTCGTGGTGGCGGTCCGTTCAGACTGATTGCCGTCGGTGCGGTGGCCGGGAGCGTGAGACGGAGCGCTGGGGACTGGCGCGAGTTGCTCAGTCTCGCTTTTACCGAACATTTTCTTGAGTGCTTTGAGCACGGTCATCTCATCAATTGGTTAAGGAATGTACGCCGGGCAGTGTAATGCAAGAATCGGGCGCGGCGTAGTGGGATGGATCAAAGGGCGCTTTTAAACAGAAATGCTTAACGCAAGCGCTCGGCGAGCCAGACGCCGATGTCGCGAATTTCTTCGGGTAACACTTCGTGACCCATTGGGTATTCCTGCCATGTCACGGTGACACCACGCAGCTTCAAATGCTCGTAGGCGCTGCGCCCCATCGAGTTCTGCACCACATCGTCGTACTGGCCGTGCAGGCACAGCACTGGAATGCGCTGCTGGCTGGCGGACATTTCCAGTTGGTCACTGAAAGTCGGTGCATAAGTGGAGAGGGCGAGTACGCCACCCAATGGTCCCTGCCATTTCAGAAACGCGGTGTGGAGCACCACCGCACCACCCTGTGAAAAACCTGCCAGGAAAATCCGCGAGGCGTCTATTCCGCTGGCCTTCTGCGTTTCGATCAGTTCGATGATCCAGTTGGCAGATTCTTCCAATTGCTCGCGGTTGATCGCGCGCGCGGGGCTCATGGCCAATATGTCGTACCAACTCGGCATCTCGTATCCGCCATTGATGGTGACGGCGCGGCTCGGCGCCTGGGGCAAAACAAAGCGGGTGCTCAACAGGGTTTCCTGCAGGGCTTCGGCCACTGGCAGGAAGTCGTAGCGATCGGCACCCAGGCCGTGCAGCCAGATAACGCAGGCATCTGCGGTCTTGACGGGTTCAAGAATCAAGGGGTTGGTCATGGCTGCTCCAAAAGTGTGCGTGCGCTCTTATTGAGTGCTAAGGCTGAGTGCGTGTCTGGTTGATCAGTTACGAAGATGTCGCAAGGTTACAAGTTTTGCTATTGACCTGCAGCTGAACCGCTTCGGAGAGCAGTGTGGTACGGGCTTTGCTATGGCGAAGTCTGTATGAAAAATCCCACGCCTGTCGGTAACACTATCAGGCCAAGGTTATTAGTGGGATTGAAAAGAATCCGGTGATGGATGTTCGCCAAAGGCCGATATGGGGCTTCGCGAACGTGAAAGGGCTACAGCCCGTTCGGCCGACTGGTGAGAGTGAGTTTTCCATGACGTGGATTTTCTCCTACTAGACTCATAGCTAACGTCTTACGTCGGTTGACCCCCAAAACAAGCCAACACGGGTCGACTACGCCTCAAAAGGGTGCGACAGGACTCACGCTCCGACACAACAAGAGCAAAACTGGAGGTTTGAATGAAGATGTTGAAATCCACCCTGGCTATCGTGACTGCAGCCGCAGTACTCGGTGTCAGCGGGTTTGCCCAGGCGGGCGCAACCCTGGATGCAGTGATGAAGAAAGGTTTCGTGCAGTGTGGCGTCAGCGATGGCTTGCCAGGCTTCTCGGTTCCGGATTCCACCGGCAAGATCGTGGGTATCGATGCTGACTACTGCCGTGCAGTAGCGGCGGCAGTCTTCGGCGACGCGACCAAGGTCAAGTTCAGCCAGTTGAACGCCAAGGAGCGCTTCACCGCGCTGCAGTCCGGCGAAATCGACATTCTGTCGCGCAACACCACCATGACCAGCTCCCGTGACGCGGGCATGGGCCTGAAATTCCCGGGCTTCATTACCTACTACGACGGTATCGGCTTCCTGGTAAACAACAAGCTGGGCGTCAAGAGCGCCAAGGAACTGGATGGTGCAACCATCTGCATCCAGGCCGGTACCACTACCGAGCTGAACGTTTCCGACTACTTCCGCGGCAACGGCCTGAAATACACCCCGATCACCTTCGACACCTCCGACGAAAGCGCCAAGTCGCTGGAATCCGGTCGTTGCGACGTACTGACCTCCGACAAATCCCAGCTGTTCGCCCAGCGCAGCAAGCTGGCTTCGCCGAAGGACTACGTGGTTCTGCCGGAAACCATTTCCAAGGAACCTCTGGGCCCGGTCGTACGTAATGGCGACGACGAGTGGCTGGCCATCGTGCGCTGGACTGGCTACGCCATGCTCAACGCTGAAGAGGCCGGCATCACTTCGAAGAACGTCGAAGCCGAAGCCAAGGGCACCAAGAACCCTGACGTTGCCCGTCTGCTGGGTACCGACGGTGAATACGGCAAAGACCTGAAAGTGAAGAAAGACTGGGTCGTGCAGATCATCAAGCAAGTCGGCAACTACGGCGAAGTGTTCGAGAAAAACCTCGGCAAGAGCACTCCGCTGGAAATCGACCGCGGGCTGAACGCTCTGTGGAACGCTGGCGGCATTCAATACGCACCACCAGTGCGCTGATGGTTCTATCACCCGGTGGGCCAACCACCGGGTGATGTTCTGTTCCATTATTTCCGGGGCACTTCATGCAAAATTCAATCGGCGCACCAAAGCAGAGGCTCAGCCTCAGCGATCCACGCGTGCGTGCTTGGGTATTCCAGATCATCACGATTATCGCGGTGGTCTCGCTGGGCTGGTATCTGTTCGATAACACCCAGACCAACCTGCAACACCGGGGCATTACCTCCGGTTTCGACTTTCTGGAGCGCAGTGCCGGTTTCGGCATCGCTCAACACCTGATCGACTACACCGAAGCGGACACATACGCCCGGGTGTTTGTCATTGGTCTGCTCAACACCTTGCTGGTGACCTTCATCGGCGTGATCCTGGCGACGATCCTGGGTTTCATCGTGGGTGTGGCGCGGCTGTCGAAGAACTGGATCATCGCCAAGCTGGCGACGGTGTATGTGGAAGTCTTCCGCAACATTCCGCCGCTGCTGCAGATCCTGTTCTGGTACTTCGCGGTGTTCCTGACCATGCCGGGGCCGCGCAACAGTCATAACTTCGGCGACACCTTCTTCGTCAGCAGCCGTGGCCTGAACATGCCGGCTGCGTTGATGGCGGACGGCTTCTGGCCGTTTATGACCAGTGTTGTAGTCGCCATCGTCGCCATCGTGCTGATGAGCCGCTGGGCCACCAAGCGCTTCGAAGCCACCGGTGTGCCGTTCCACAAGTTCTGGGTTGGCCTGGCGATGTTCCTGGTCATCCCTGCGCTGTGCGCGCTGATTTTCGGTGCACCGGTGCACTGGGAAATGCCGAAGCTGCAAGGCTTCAACTTCGTCGGCGGCTGGGTGTTGATCCCGGAACTGCTGGCGCTGACGCTGGCTTTGACCGTGTACACCGCGGCATTCATCGCCGAGATCGTGCGTTCGGGCATCAAGTCGGTCAGCCACGGCCAGACCGAAGCGGCGCACTCCCTCGGCCTGCGCAACGGTCCGACCCTGCGCAAGGTGATCATCCCGCAAGCCCTGCGCGTGATCATCCCGCCGCTGACCAGCCAATACCTGAACCTGGCGAAGAACTCCTCGCTGGCGGCCGGTATCGGTTATCCGGAAATGGTCTCGCTGTTTGCCGGGACCGTGCTCAACCAGACCGGCCAGGCGATCGAGGTGATTGCCATCACCATGAGCGTGTACCTGGCGATCAGTATCAGCATTTCCCTGCTGATGAACTGGTACAACAAGCGCATTGCGCTGATCGAGCGGTAAGGAAAAGCGCATGAGTACTCATACTTTCAAACCCGACATGCCACCGCCGGCCAAGGTCTTCGGCCCGATGGCGTGGATGCGCGCGAACATGTTCTCCAGCTGGCTCAACACCCTGCTGACCCTGTTTGCGTTCTACCTCATCTACCTGGTGGTACCGCCGATCCTGCAGTGGGCGATCCTTGACGCCAACTGGGTCGGCACCAGCCAGGCCGATTGCACGAAGGAGGGCGCCTGCTGGGTGTTCATCCAACAGCGCTTCGGCCAGTTCATGTACGGCTACTACCCGCCGGTACTGCGCTGGCGCGTGGACCTGACGGTGTGGCTGGCGATTGTCGGCGTGGCGCCGTTGTTCATCTCGCGCTTTCACCATAAGGCGGTGTACGGGCTGAGCTTCCTGGTGCTGTACCCGATCATTGCCTGGTGTCTGCTGCATGGCGGCGTATTGGGTCTGGACGCCGTGGCGACCAGCCAGTGGGGCGGCCTGATGCTGACCCTGGTGATTGCCACCGTCGGCATCGCCGGTGCGTTGCCACTGGGGATCGTCCTGGCGCTGGGCCGTCGTTCGAACATGCCGGCGATTCGCGTGGTCTGCGTGACCTTCATCGAGTTCTGGCGCGGCGTGCCGTTGATCACGGTGCTGTTCATGTCCTCGGTGATGCTGCCGTTGTTCCTGCCGGAAGGCATGAACTTCGACAAGCTGCTGCGGGCGCTGATCGGCGTGATCCTGTTCCAGTCGGCCTACGTGGCCGAAGTGGTGCGCGGTGGTCTGCAAGCAATTCCCAAGGGACAGTACGAAGCGGCGGCGGCGATGGGCCTGGGTTACTGGCGCAGCATGGGTCTGGTGATTCTGCCGCAGGCCCTGAAACTGGTGATCCCCGGCATCGTCAACACCTTCATTGCGCTGTTCAAGGATACGAGCCTGGTGATCATCATCGGCCTGTTCGACCTGCTCAACAGCGTCAAGCAAGCCGCCGCCGACCCGAAATGGCTGGGCATGGCCACCGAAGGCTATGTGTTCGCCGCCCTGGTGTTCTGGATTTTCTGTTTTGGTATGTCGCGCTATTCCATGCATCTGGAACGCAAGCTCGACACTGGCCACAAGCGCTAAGTCGCTACCTAATTTAGGAAGTTTTGTGATGAGCGAAGCAATCAAACAGCCTGTGAGCCCTGAAGGCATTATTCAGATGCAGGGCGTGAACAAGTGGTACGGTCAGTTTCACGTACTCAAGGACATCAACCTCAACGTCAAGCAGGGCGAGCGTATCGTGCTGTGCGGCCCGTCGGGTTCCGGAAAGTCCACCACCATCCGCTGCCTCAACCGTCTGGAAGAGCACCAGCAGGGCCGCATCGTGGTCGATGGCGTGGAGCTGACCAACGACCTCAAGCAGATCGAAGCGATCCGCCGTGAAGTCGGCATGGTGTTCCAGCACTTCAACCTGTTCCCGCACCTGACCATCTTGCAGAACTGCACCCTGGCGCCGATGTGGGTGCGCAAGATGCCCAAGCGCAAGGCCGAGGAAATTGCCATGCACTACCTGGAACGCGTACGCATTCCGGAGCAGGCGCACAAGTACCCGGGGCAACTGTCCGGCGGTCAGCAACAGCGTGTGGCGATCGCTCGCGCGCTGTGCATGAAGCCGAAGATCATGCTGTTCGACGAACCGACGTCGGCACTCGACCCGGAGATGGTGAAAGAGGTACTGGACACCATGATCGGCCTGGCCGAAGACGGCATGACCATGCTCTGCGTGACCCATGAAATGGGCTTCGCGCGTACCGTGGCCAACCGCGTGATCTTCATGGACAAGGGCGAAATCGTCGAACAGGCAGCGCCGAACGACTTCTTCGACAAGCCGCAGAACGAGCGCACCAAGCTGTTCCTGAGCCAGATCCTGCATTGATCAGCCCCTGGCACTGAAATAAACCCGGACTGAGTTCCGGGTTTATTTTTGTCTGCGGAAAACTCATACCCCAGTAGGAGCGAGCTTGCTCGCGATGGACTGGAGAGCGCTGCGGGGTGCCTGCCAACCAGCGTTATCGTTGACGACCATCGCGAGCAAGCTCGCTCCTACAGGGGGAGGGCTGTTGCCGTTCTGGGATATGTTGACTAACATGTCAGAAAATTCATCCTATGATTGGATGACAGGGCGAATTCCATGTCAGAAATTTCTCCATTAGTGAAACGATCCCTGGTCGATCAGGCCCTGGATCAGTTGCGCCTGCGCATCAACCAGGGCACCTGGGTCGTGGGTCAGCGCTTGCCCACCGAGCCTGAGTTGTCCGCCGAGCTGGGCATCAGTCGCAACACCGTGCGCGAAGCCATGCGCGTGTTGGCGTTTTCCGGGTTGATCGAAATCCGTCAGGGCGACGGCAGTTACCTGCGGGCGGTGGTCGATCCGCTCGATACTTTGAAGGCGCTGTCCCGTTGTTCTCTTGATCAGGCCCGGGAAACCCGGCACATCCTCGAAGTCGAGGCCATTGGCCTGGCGGCAGTGCGCCGAACCGATGAAGACCTGGTGGCATTGCGCGAGGCCCTGAGTGTCAGCGGCAGCCACTATCACGGCGATCTCGACACCTACATCGCCTGCGACCTGGTGTTTCACCGCCGGTTGGTGGACGCCGCACACAACCCGACCCTCAGCGAGTTGTATCGCTATTTCTCCAGCGTCGTCGGCGCCCAATTGCGCCAGATCCTGAACATCGTCCCGCGCCGTCAGGAAGTGTTCGACCTGCACATCGCGTTGCTCGATGCCGTCGAGCAACGCGACCCGGAACGAGCCAAAGCCCTGTCGAGGCAGTTGATCAATGAACCTTGAAACCGAGAAGTCCATGCACCGCAGTGAGTTATCCACAGCCCTCAAACGTTCGGCCGAGCTGGAAGAGTTGCTGATCGATGCCGAGGCCGATGACGAACAGGTCCAGCAAGCTCACCCGGTTCTGCACCGGCCCTGGCTGTTGCTGCTGGGCCTGATTTTGGTGGCGCTGAACCTGCGTCCGGCGCTGTCGAGCATGGCGCCGATGCTCAGCGAGGTCTCGAAGTCCCTTGGCTTGTCGGCGTCCGCGGCGGGGTTGCTGACCACGTTGCCGGTGCTTTGCCTTGGCCTGTTTGCGCCGTTGGCACCCGTGCTGGCGCGGCGATTTGGTGCGGAGCGGGTGGTGCTGGGCATTCTTCTGACCCTGGCGGGCGGGATCATCCTGCGTAGTTCGTTCGGTGAAATCGGTCTGTTTGCCGGCAGTGTGCTGGCCGGTGCCAGCATCGGCGTGATTGGCGTGTTGCTGCCGGGCATCGTCAAGCGCGACTTCCCGAAACAGGCCGGGACCATGACCGGTGTCTACACCATGGCCCTGTGCCTGGGCGCGGCGATGGCGGCGGGTGCGACCGTGCCGTTGAGTGAACACTTCGACAAGAATTGGGCGATGGGCCTCGGCTTCTGGGTCATTCCTGCATTAGCGGCCGCGCTGTTCTGGTTGCCGCAAGTCGGCCAGAAACACGGCGCGCACAACGTCGCCTACCGGGTTCGCGGATTGCTGCGCGATCCGCTGGCCTGGCAAGTGACCTTGTACATGGGCCTGCAATCGTCCCTGGCCTACATCGTATTCGGCTGGTTGCCGTCGATCCTGATCGGACGCGGCCTGACTCCGACACAGGCCGGTCTGGTGCTGTCGGGTTCGGTGATCGTTCAACTGGTCAGCTCCCTCGCCGCGCCATGGCTGGCGACGCGCGGCAAGGATCAGCGCCTGGCGATTGTGATCGTGATGGCCCTGACCCTCGGCGGTCTGTTCGGTTGCCTGTACGCCCCGATTGAAGGTCTGTGGGGCTGGGCGATTGTGCTGGGGCTGGGGCAGGGCGCCACGTTCAGCCTGGCATTGACTCTGATCGTGCTGCGCTCGCGGGACTCCCACGTTGCGGCGAACCTGTCGAGCATGGCCCAGGGCTTCGGTTACACCCTGGCGTCCATGGGGCCGTTCGCGGTCGGCATCGTGCATGACTGGACCGGCGGCTGGACGGCCGTGGGCTGGATCTTCGGTGTCATCGGCTTAGGTGCGATCCTCGCCGGCCTGGGGGCCGGACGTGCGTTGTTCGTGCAGGTCGAAAGCGAAAAGGTCTGATTCCCGCACACTGTCGGTATTCGTCTTGCGAATGCCGATAGTGTTCGACCCATTTGCAGACTATCGTGCAGGCAATCTTTCGATACCCATTGCACAACAGGGAGTCTGCCCATGAGTGAAGTCCACAGCGCCTTGATCACCCGTTTCTACCAGGCCTTCCAGCGTCTCGACGGCGAGGCGATGGCTGCCTGCTACACCGATGACGTGGTGTTCAGTGACCCGGCGTTCGGCGAGCTTCGTGGTCGTGATGCTGGCGATATGTGGTGCATGCTCACCACCCGCGCCAAGGATTTCTCCCTGACCTTCGATCATGTCCGTGCCGATGATCGTATCGGTAGCGCCCATTGGGTCGCGACCTATCTGTTCAGCCAGACTGGCAATACCGTGGTCAATGACATCCAGGCACGCTTTGTCTTTCGCGATGGCAAGATTTGCGAACATCACGACAGTTTCGACCTGTGGACATGGTCACGCCAGGCCCTGGGTTTCAAAGGTCTGCTGCTGGGCTGGACGCCACTTGTTCGCAACGCCGTTCGCTCACAGGCCCTGAAGGGGCTGAAGGCATTCCAGGCCAGTCGCTGATAAGATCGCGGCTTGTTTTCCTTCAAGCCCTGATCGTTACGTGACCACCCTCAGCGAAAGCCCTGTCGACGCCGACATCCCCGCGAGCAAAACCTGGTTCGTCTACCTCGTTCGCGCGGCCAACGGTTCGCTCTATTGCGGGATCAGCGATGATCCCGTGCGTCGCTTCGCCAAGCATCAAAGCGGCAAGGGCGCGCGATTCTTTCTTTCCAGCCCGGCCATGGCCCTGGTCTACACCGAACGCTGTCGCGACAAAAGCGATGCGTTGCGTCAGGAGCGGCTGATCAAGAAACTCAAGAAGAGCGCCAAGGAATGCCTGGTGGCGAGCGCAGCGAGCACAGCCCCTGGCTTATCACTCTGACTGATCGGTTCCCATCAGGCAGATCTGTAGGCTGCCAGGTGATTGCGCGCTAAGCTGCGGACTCCTGATCCTTGCGGCGGAGCCGAGCATGTCCGAGTTGATTCTGCATCATTACCCGACGTCCCCCTTTGCCGAGAAGGCCCGCCTGCTGCTGGGCTTCAAGGGCTTGTCCTGGCGCTCGGTGAAGATCTCGCCAGTGATGCCAAAACCGGATCTCACGGCGTTGACCGGTGGCTATCGCAAGACACCGGTGTTGCAGGTCGGTGCCGATATCTATTGCGACACGGCATTGATTGCCCGGCGACTGGAGCAGGAAAAGGCCTTGCCGGCGTTCTTCCCGGAAGGTCAGGAAATGATCGCCGCGTCCTTTGCCGCCTGGGCTGATTCGGTGGTGTTCCAGCATGCGGTGAGCCTGGTGTTCCAGCCGGAATCGATTGCCGTGCGTTTCGGTAATTTACCGCAGGAAGCGATCAAGGCGTTTCTGGCCGACCGCGCCGGTTTGTTCAGTGGTGGTAGCGCGACAAAATTGTCTACCGAACAGGCGAAGCACCAGTGGCCGACGATCATGTCGCGTCTGGAGCAACAGTTGCAGCGCGAGGAGGGTGACTACCTGTTTGGCGAGCCGTCGATTGCCGACTTCGCCCTGGCTCATTGCCTCTGGTTCCTCAAGGCCACGCCGGTGACGGCTCCGCTGGTCGAAGCTTATCCGGCAGTCAATGCATGGCATGCGCGGGTGTTGGGCTTCGGTCATGGCGCATCCAGCGAGATGAGTTCCGAGGAGGCTCTGGCAGTGGCGCGCACGTCCACGCCAGCGGCTTTGCCGGATGAGCAATTCGTCGATCCCAACGGGTTCACGGCGGGTCAGCAGGTGGTCATCGCGGCCACGGACTACGGTGTTGATCCGGTGGCGGGGGAATTACTGTTTGCCGGCCGCGAAGAACTGATTGTACGGCGAGAGGACGAACGCGGCGGTGTGGTGCATGTGCACTTCCCGCGGTTTGGTTTCCGGATCGAAGCCTGCTGAAAAAACTTTGTGGGAGCGAGCTTGCTCGCGATGGCGGACTGACATTCGACAAAATTGTTGGCTGTGTTGGCCTCATCGCGAGCAAGCTCGCTCCCACAGTTACTTCAACGCAGCCAGAATCGCATCCGGGTCATACCCGCGAATCAGCGTCCCGTTCACATCGATGATCGGAATGCCCCCACCGCCCAGCGCCTGATAGTCCTCGCGCGCGGCAGCATCCTTCTCGATGTCGAACTCCTTGTACGCAATGCCTTTCTGATCGAGGAAGCGCCGGGTCAGCTTGCAGTAACCACACCATTCGGTGGCGTAGAGCACAACGTTGGCCTTGGCCTGCGTCTGCGCCGACACCACTTGCGATGGATTGAACACCCGCTCGATCTTGCCCCAGTTCTGATAGGCCACGACCACCAGCAGGATCAGCAGGAATTTCTTCAGTACGCCGCCGAGCATCAGTTGCGACGCTTCAGCTGATCGGTGAGCGAAGTGGGCAGGCCCTTGATGATCAACGTGCCGGCTTCCTCGTCGTACTCGATCTTCGAGCCCAGCAGGTGTGCTTCGAAACTGATCGACAGGCCTTCGGCGCGACCAGTGAATCGGCGGAACTGGTTCAGGGTGCGTTTATCGGCCGGGATTTCCGGCGAGAGGCCGTAATCCTTGTTGCGGATGTGATCGTAGAAGGCCTTCGGGCGTTCTTCGTCGATCAGCCCCGACAACTCTTCCAGGCCCATCGGCTCACCGAGCTTGGCCTGGCTACTGGCGTAATCCACCAGGGTCTTGGTCTTCTCGCGGGCGTCGTCTTCCGGCAGGTCTTCGCTTTCAACGAAATCACTGAAGGCCTTGAGCAGGGTGCGGGTTTCACCCGGACCGTCGACGCCTTCCTGGCAGCCAATGAAGTCGCGGAAATACTCCGAAACCTTTTTGCCGTTCTTGCCTTTGATGAACGAAATGTACTGCTTGGACTGTTTGTTGTTCTGCCACTCGGAAACGTTGATCCGCGCCGCCAGGTGCAACTGGCCAAGGTCGAGGTGGCGGGATGGGGTCACGTCCAGTTCGTCGGTTACGGCCACGCCTTCACTGTGGTGCAGCAGGGCGATGGCCAGGTAGTCGGTCATGCCTTGCTGATAGTGTGCGAACAGCACGTGGCCGCCGACCGACAGGTTCGACTCCTCCATCAGTTTCTGCAGATGCTCGACCGCCACGCGGCTGAACGCAGTGAAATCCTGACCGCCCTCGAGGTACTCCTTCAGCCAGCCGCTGAACGGGAACGCGCCGGATTCCGGATGGAACAGGCCCCAGGCTTTACCCTGTTTGGCGTTATAGCTTTCGTTGAGGTCGGCGAGCATGTTCTCGATGGCCGCAGACTCAGCCAGTTCAGAGTCGCGGGCGTGGAGAACTGCAGGTGTGCCGTCGGGTTTTTTGTCGATCAGGTGGACGATGCAATGACGGATCGGCATGGGCTTCTCGGCTGAATGAAGAGAGGAGGGCGCGCTCCCCCGAAAAAGCGCCCAGTGTACCGCAACCACTGGTTTTGGCGCGGTGCGAAGGCCAATTCCCGGGCGACCGGCGGCGCTTATGCGATTTTTTCCCGATTTAGAGCAATAAAGCTGACCAAATGGGTAGCTGGAGGCGGATATTTCCCCGTCTCTGTGCTAGCTTTGCCCGGTCTTGCGCGAAGTCACTGCGTTAAGCGTGCAGTCAGCATTTGTCAGGTCGAACCAAACCCTGATTTCGGTATCTATAACCCCGATCCCGAGGTTATTTGGCCGAGGGTGCCAGATCCAGAAGATCGGGCTCGATAGCTGACATTGCACTCTGCAATCCATATGAATTTGATAGGGAAGGAACACTAAATGGCTCTTACTAAAGACCAACTGATCGCCGACATCGCTGAAGCTATCGACGCGCCGAAAACCACCGCGCGTAACGCTCTGGACCAACTGGGCCAAATCGTTGCCGATCAGCTGGAAAACGGCGGCGAAA
This sequence comes from Pseudomonas sp. GW456-L13, assembly GCF_017350115.1. NCBI lineage: Bacteria > Pseudomonadati > Pseudomonadota > Gammaproteobacteria > Pseudomonadales > Pseudomonadaceae > Pseudomonas > Pseudomonas sp. GW456-L13. The sequence goes on along the minus strand of NZ_JACNAS010000002.1, from coordinate 1,338,115 downwards.
TCACTCTGCCAGGTATCGGCAAGCTGAAAGTGACTGAGCGCCCTGCCCGTACTGGCCGTAACCCTTCGACTGGCGCTGCCATCGAAATCGCTGCCAAGAAAGTGATCAAGCTGGTTGTGGCCAAAGGCCTGACCGACGCTGTTAACAAGTAAGACTTGTTAAAAAAAAACCGTGCACCGGAGCGATCCGGGCACGGTTTTTTTGTGCCTGCGATTGTAGGAGCGAGCCTGCTCGCGATGGGCGCAAACGATAACGCGGGCAGTCTGAATGAACGCGTTGCTCTCAGGTTTTTCGCGAGCAGGCTCGCTCCTGCAGGTGGACGTGTTTTAGTTTTTAGGCGCCCAACGTTCGCGCCAAACCTGTTGCTGGACTGGAGTCTGGAAAGTCCACGCCACGAAGCGGCTCTGCTTCTGTCCCTGACCCATTTCCACTACCTGACTGTCCAGCGCGCCAGCCTTGTTCAGGGCCGCCTGGATCGCCGGCAGGTTCGACGCCTTCGACACCAGTGTGCTGAACCACAGCACTTGTTGCGCCACCTGCACACTCTCGCTGACCAGTTGCGTGACGAAACGCACTTCTCCGCCCTCACACCACAATTCCGCCGCTTGGCCGCCAAAGTTCAATACCGGCAGCTTGCGTTTCGGATCGGCCTTGCCCAGGGCTCGCCATTTGCGTGTGCTACCCCGTGTGGCCTCGTCCAGCGAGGCGTGGAATGGCGGGTTGCACATGGTCAGGTCGAACCGCTCTGCGCTCTCCAGCAGGCCGGTGAGGATCTGCTTGGGGTTGCTCTGCTGGCGTACCTGGATCGCTTTGTTCAGGCCATTGGATTGAATGATGGCCTTCGCCGCGGCGATGGCGGTCGCATCGATATCGGAACCGAGGAACTGCCAGCGATAGTCGCTGTAACCGATCAGCGGATACACGCAGTTGGCGCCCATGCCGATGTCCAGCACCTTCACGGCGGCGCCACGGGGGATCACACCGTCATTGCCACTGGCCAGCAGGTCGGCGAGGAAGTGCACGTAATCGGCGCGGCCTGGCACCGGTGGGCACAAGTAGTCGGCCGGAATGTCCCAGTGAGCGATGCCATAGAACGACTTGAGCAGCGCTCGGTTGAACACCCGCACGGCTTCCGGGCTGGCGAAGTCGATGCTTTCCTTGCCGTACGGATTGATGATTACGAATTTCTTCAGTTCCGGGGCACTTTTGATCAGCGCCGGAAAGTCGTAGCGACCCTGATGGCGATTGCGCGGGTGCAGGCTGGCCTTTTCCTTCGGGGCGACGGCCGTGGCCGGGGTCTTCGGGGCAGGCTTTTTGCGCGCAGGCTTGGGGGAGCGGGGGGCGGTCATGGCGGTGGTCGATTCGGGTATGGCTAAAAGTGGCGGGCATTGTCCCACATCCGGCCCGTGTGAACCCAATTGTGGCAAACACCGCTGTCCCTTGTGGGAGCGAGCTTGCTCGCGATGGCGGTCGGTCAGTCAATATTGATGTTGAATGTTATGGCCTCATCGCGAGCAAGCTCGCTCCCACAGGGGATTTTTGGCGTTTGGGAAAATGGGACAACAGGCACAAAAAAGGGAGGCCATTGCTGGCCTCCCTTTTTCATTGCGACTCGCCGTTACAGGCTGGCAATCCGCGCATGCTGCTCGGCCAGCTTGCCCAGGGCCTGTTCGGCCTCGGCCAGTTTGGCGCGTTCTTTCTCGATGACTTCAGCCGGTGCCTTGTCAACGAAACCGGCGTTGGACAGCTTGCCGCCGACTCGTTGCACTTCACCTTGCAGACGCTGGATTTCCTTGTCCAGACGCGCCAGTTCCGCACCTTTGTCGATCAAGCCGGCCATTGGCACCAGCACTTCCATCTCGCCGACCAGTGCGGTGGCGGACAGCGGTGCTTCTTCGCCAGCAGCCAGCACAGTGATCGATTCCAGGCGCGCCAGTTTCTTCAGCAGGGCTTCATTCTCGGTCAGACGACGCTGGTCCTCGGCGCTGACGTTCTTCAGGAACAGCGGCAGCGGTTTGCCCGGGCCGATGTTCATTTCGCCGCGGATGTTACGGGTGCCGAGCATCAGGCCCTTGAGCCATTCGATGTCATCTTCGGCCGCCTGATCGATGCGTGTTTCGTTGGCCACTGGCCAAGGTTGCAGCATGATCGTCTTGCCTTCGATGCCGGCCAGCGGCGCGATGCGCTGCCAGATTTCTTCGGTGATGAACGGCATGAACGGGTGCGCCAGACGCAGGGCGACTTCCAGCACGCGCACCAGAGTGCGACGGGTGCCGCGCTGGCGTTCGACCGGTGCGTTTTCGTCCCACAGCACAGGCTTGGAGAGTTCCAGGTACCAGTCGCAATACTGGTTCCAGATGAACTCGTACAAGGCTTGTGCTGCCAGGTCGAAACGGAACTGGTCAAGCTGGCGGGTCACTTCGGCTTCGGTGCGCTGCAGCTGCGAAATGATCCAGCGGTCAGCCAGGGACAGCTCAAAGGCTTCGCCGTTCTGGCCGCAGTCTTCGCCCTTGTCCAGTACGTAGCGCGCCGCGTTCCAGATCTTGTTGCAGAAGTTGCGATAACCTTCGACGCGGCCCATGTCGAACTTGATGTCACGACCGGTGGACGCCAGCGAGCAGAAGGTGAAGCGCAGGGCGTCGGTGCCGTAGCTGGCGATGCCTTCGGCGAACTCGTCGCGGGTCTGCTTCTCGATCTTCTTCGCCAGTTTCGGCTGCATCATGCCGGAGGTGCGCTTCTGCACCAGGGCTTCGAGTTCGATGCCGTCGATGATGTCCAACGGGTCCAGGACGTTGCCCTTGGACTTGGACATCTTCTGGCCCTGGCCATCGCGCACCAGGCCGTGGACGTAGACGGTCTTGAACGGAACCTGCGGAGTGCCGTCTTCGTTTTTCACCAAATGCATGGTGAGCATGATCATCCGGGCAACCCAGAAGAAAATGATGTCGAAGCCAGTCACCAGGACGTCGGTGGAGTGGAATTTCTTCAGGAACTCGGTTTTTTCCGGCCAGCCGAGGGTGGAGAACGTCCACAGACCCGAGCTGAACCAGGTGTCGAGAACGTCGTTGTCCTGTTGTAGCGCAACGTCCGGGCCGAGGTTGTGCTTGGCCCGCACTTCGGCTTCGTCGCGACCGACATAGACCTTGCCCGACTCGTCGTACCAGGCCGGAATCCGGTGGCCCCACCACAACTGGCGGCTGATGCACCAGTCCTGGATGTCGCGCATCCACGAGAAGTACATGTTTTCGTACTGCTTCGGCACGAACTGGATACGACCGTCTTCAACGGCGGCAATCGCAGGCTCGGCCAAAGGTTTGGTGGACACGTACCACTGGTCGGTCAGCCAAGGCTCGATGACGGTGCCGGAGCGGTCGCCTTTCGGTACCTTCAGGGCGTGATCGTCAACGCTGACCAACAGGCCGGCGGCGTCGAACGCGGCCACGATCTGCTTGCGTGCTTCGAAGCGGTCGAGACCGGCGTATTCGGCCGGGATCTTGCCGTCGATGGTTTCGTTCAGCGTGCCGTCGAGGTTGAACACCTGGCAAGCCGGCAGGACCGATGCGTTCTTGTCGAAGATGTTCAGCAGCGGCAGGTTGTGACGCTTGCCGACTTCATAGTCGTTGAAGTCGTGGGCCGGGGTGATTTTCACGCAGCCGGTGCCGAATTCAGGGTCGCAATAATCGTCGGCGATGATCGGGATGCGGCGGCCAACCAGTGGCAGCTCGACAAATTTGCCGATCAGGGCTTTGTAGCGTTCATCGTTCGGGTTAACGGCCACGGCGGAGTCGCCGAGCATGGTTTCCGGGCGAGTGGTCGCGACGATCAGGAAGTCGTTGCCTTCAGCGGTCTTGGCGCCGTCGGCCAGCGGGTATTTCAGGTTCCACAGGAAACCTTTCTCGTCGTGGTTCTCCACTTCGAGGTCGGAAATCGCCGTGTGCAGCTTGGTGTCCCAGTTGACCAGGCGCTTGCCGCGGTAGATCAGGCCGTCTTCGTGCAGGCGGACGAAAGCCTCTTTAACGGCCTCCGAGAGGCCGTCGTCCATGGTGAAGCGCTCGCGGCTCCAATCTACGGACGAACCGAGGCGACGGATCTGACGGCTGATGTTGCCACCGGACTCATCTTTCCACTCCCAGACTTTCTCGAGGAATTTCTCGCGGCCCAGGTCATGGCGGCTCTGGCCCTTGGCTTCGAGCTGACGCTCCACCAACATCTGCGTGGCGATACCGGCGTGGTCGGTGCCCGGCTGCCACAGGGTGTTGCGACCCTGCATGCGGCGGAAACGGATCAGGGCGTCCATGATCGCGTTGTTGAAGCCGTGACCCATGTGCAGGCTGCCGGTGACGTTCGGCGGCGGGATCATGATGGTGTAGGACTCGCCCGCGCCTTGCGGGGCGAAGTAATTCTCTGACTCCCAGGTGTTGTACCAGGAAGTTTCAATGGCGTGCGGCTGGTAGGTCTTATCCATGCGCGGCGGGACCCTATTGGCATTTATTCAGGAAAAGCCGGGAAGTATAGCGGGGATGAGCCCATGCGCGTAGAGCGAGGTGACAATGGGTGGGGGAAAAGTTGTGGTTTTTCGGGGAGTGTTTTGTCTGCAATGACGCCATCGCGGGCAAGCCACGCTCCCACAGGATCAGTGTCGATCACAAAATAGTGGTTCGACAAAAAAACTGTGGGAGCGGGCTTGCCCGCGAAAGCAATCTGTCAGGCGACCTGATTCAAATCGTTATGCCGCGTTTCCTTCAGGCACAGCACCGCGATCAAACTCAGCACCGCCGCCGCGGACACATAACCGCCGACATAACTCAACCCGCCCATCGCCACCAGTTTCTGGGCGAAGAACGGCGCCGCGGAAGCACCGACGATACCGCCCAGGTTGTAGGCCGCCGAGGCGCCGGTGTAGCGCACGTGGGTGGGGAACAGCTCCGGCAGCAACGCCCCCATAGGCGCAAATGTCACACCCATCAGAAACAGTTCGATGCACAGGAACAACGCCACGCCCCAGGTCGAGCCTTGGGTCAACAGCGGTTCCATGAGGAAGCCGGACAGGATCGCCAGCACACCGCCGATGATCAGCACCGGTTTGCGACCATAACGGTCGCTGGCCCAGGCCGACAGCGGGGTGGCGGCAGCCATGAACAACACCGCGAAGCACAACAGGCCGAGGAAGGTTTCGCGGCTGTAGCCGAGCGTTGCCACGCCGTAACTCAGGGAAAACACGGTGGAGATGTAAAACAGCGCGTAGCACACGACCATCGCGCCGGCTCCCAGCAAGACGGGTACCCAGTATTGGCCGAACAGCTCGAACAGCGGGATCTTCACTCGTTCCTGGCGCGCCATGGCGTTGGCGAATACCGGGGTCTCATGCAGCTTGAGACGAACATACAGGCCGACCATCACCAGTGCGGCGCTGAGCAGGAACGGAATACGCCAGCCCCATGAGCGGAACTGTTCGTCATCCAGCACCACGGCCAGGGTCAGGAACAGGCCGTTGGCCGCCAGAAAGCCGATGGATGGACCCAGCTGCGGGAACATGCCGAACCACGCGCGCTTGCCTTTCGGCGCGTTCTCCGTGGCCAGCAATGCCGCGCCGCCCCATTCGCCGCCCAATCCAAGGCCTTGGCCGAATCGCAGGACGCAAAGCAGGATCGGTGCCCAGGCGCCAATGCTGTCGTATCCCGGCAGCACGCCGATCAGCGTGGTGCACACGCCCATCAGCAGCAGCGAGGCGACCAGGGTCGACTTGCGGCCGATACGGTCGCCGAAGTGACCGAAAAGAGCCGAACCCAAGGGGCGTGCAAGGAAGGCGATGCCGAACGTGAGAAAAGCCGAAAGCATCTGGGCGGTGCCGGATGTCTGCGGAAAGAACACCGGGCCGATCACTAGCGCGGCGGCGGTGGCATAGACGTAGAAGTCGTAGAACTCGATGGCGGTACCGATGAAGCTTGCGGTGGCCACGCGGGTGGCGGAGTTCGTCGGTTGCGCAGGTGTGGAGTCGCTGTAAGTCGTGCTGGTCGTCATGCGGTTATCCCTGACAGTCATGTGCTCCAGTGGAGCGAATTATTATGGTCGAGAACCCAGGGATGTGGGCGGAGGCACGGTCGCTGTTCAAGGTAGGAACAGTCGTCGGTTTGTTGCGGACTTTGCTGGTGGACAGGCCGGATGCTGCGAAGTGCGGGGTAAGCACGGGGCCGGCGAGGCTTGGGTAAGCGTTTCGATTATAGGAAGGTGGCTAACGATCGAACAAGAGGGCTTGCGAGGACATTGTGGCGAGGGGGCTTGTCGGAACGCCGCACCGCCCCGTTCGGCTGCGAAGCAGTCGTAAAGTCGGCAGCCACGGTGTACCAGATGAAAAGTAGTTGCATGGTTTAGCACTGCTTCGCAGCGCAACGGGGGCAAGCCCCCTCGCCACAAGGATTTGTGTTGGGTTTTAGATAACGACAGGCATCGGGCTGGTCTGCCAGATCAGCACTCGCGTGACACGGTTTTCCTCGGTCTCGAGAATTTCCAGGCGATACCGGCCGATCTTCAGGCACACCGCGCTTTCGGGAATGGTTTCCAGGGCCTCGGTGACCAGACCGTTCAGGGTTTTCGGGCCATCGCTGGGCAGGTGCCAGCCGAGGCTCTTGTTCAGCTCGCGAATGGACGCGGCACCGTCGATCACCAGGCGTCCGTCGGCTTGCGGATGAATGTGTGGGTTGTCCAGGCTCTGCTGGCTTTCGAACTCGCCGACGATTTCTTCGAGAATGTCTTCCAGGGTGACGATGCCCAGCACTTCGCCGTATTCGTCGACCACCATGCCCAGGCGCCGCTGCTGCTTGTGAAAGTTGAGCAGTTGCAGTTGCAACGGGGTACTTTCCGGCACGAAGTACGGCTCGTGGCTGGCCGCCAGCAACGCTTCCCTGGTCAGGCTCGCATCGGGCAGCAAGTGAAGGATGTGTCGGGTGTTGAGGACGGCTTCGACCTGGTTGATATCGCTGTGGAACACGGGCAGGCGCGTGCGTTTGTTGTGGCGCAATTGTTCGATGATTTCTTCGATGGAGTCATCGAGATTGATGCCGTCCACGTCGCTGCGCGGTACCAGGATGTCATTGACGGTAATGTTGTCCAGCGCGTGGATGCCTGGCAGCGGGTGAGGGCGGCTTGCGGTTTCGGAGGGCGCATGCCGCTCCGTCAGCGTTTCGTCCTCGCTTTGTTGCACCACTTTGGCTTTACGGGCGAATGGGCGCGTCAGCAGCTGACTGATGCTGTTGAGCAGCCATGCCGCGGGATAGATGATTTTCAGCGGCAACCGCAGCAGGTTGTTGCCCTGGGCCAGGATCGCATCCGGATAGCGGGTGGCGAGGGCGCGTGGCAAATAGTCGGAAAACACCAGCAACATGGCGCCCGCTCCGAGGCAGGCGACCCACGGGCCGTTCTCGGCCCAGGTGAACAAGGCCAGCAAGGTGCTGATGACCACCACGAGTGCACGGCAGAGGGTGTTGCAAAAAATCAGGCTGGCCAGTGGGAAGCTGAGTTTTGCTACCGGTTTGTCGCTGGAACGCGTTGCGGTGCGCTGGGCCAGCAAATGCTGGTGCGCCGCTTCGATGGCGGTAAACAGCCCTGACCATAAAACCAGCAGGGTCACTACCGCGAGCATCGGCCCTATGGGCAAGTCGTCCATTAATGCCGCCCGTCAGATATGCAGGATGTATTCACGAACCAGCTTGCTGCCGAAATACGCCAGCATCAGCAGGCAAAAACCGGCCAGGGTCCAGCGAATGGCTTTGTGCCCGCGCCAGCCAAGGCGATTGCGTCCCCACAGCAGCACGCTGAAAACGACCCAGGCCAGGCAGGCCAGCAGTGTTTTGTGCACCAGATGCTGGGCGAACAGGTTCTCGACGAACAACCAGCCGGAAATCAGCGACAGCGACAACAGCGTCCAGCCGGCCCATAGGAAACCGAACAGCAGGCTTTCCATGGTTTGCAGCGGCGGGAAGTTCTTGATCAGCCCGGATGGGTGTTTGTGCTTGAGCTGGTGGTCTTGAATCAGCAGCAGCAAGGACTGGAACACCGCGATGGTGAACATGCCATAGGCCAGAATCGAAAGCAGGATGTGGGCGAGGATGCCCGGCTCCTCATTGATGATCTGTACCGTGCCGGCGGGGGCAAAATGCGCCAGCAACACGGTCAAGGCCCCAAGCGGGAGCAGCAGGACCAGCAGGTTCTCCACCGGAATCCGCGAGCAGGCCAGCAGGGTCAGTGCGATGACCGCCACGGCTATCAGGCTGGCGGCACTGAAGAAGTCCAGGGCCAGGCCGGTCGGGGTCAGCAGGTGGGTGAGCAGGCTGACGCTGTGGGCCAATACGGCGAGCACGCCGAGCATGACCAGCAGGCGTTTGTTGACCTTGGCGCCGGACGCCAGGCGAGTGCCCTGGTAAATGGTCGCAGCGGCGTACAAGCAGGCGGCGGCGAGAGTAGTTAGCAAGCTGGGTGACAAGGGGAGCATAAATCCTGTTAGGCAAGCCCGAAAGTCGCTGAGTTTGGCATAGAACCCCCGCCACACGAAAGACCGCGCAACCCGACGGCGAGGTGTCCGCCGGCCGCAGTCTTCGCTATAATCCGCGACCTGCCCACGCCGCAGGCTCGCCGAGCACACGTTTAGTCCGGTCCGGGCCGCCATTATCCCGGTCTACACAGGGCCTGAAAGGATCGCGCAATGTTTGAAAACTTAACCGACCGTCTCTCGCAGACGCTGCGCCATGTCACCGGCAAGGCCAAGCTGACTGAAGACAACATCAAAGACACCCTGCGCGAAGTGCGCATGGCGTTGCTCGAAGCCGACGTCGCCCTGCCGGTGGTCAAGGACTTCGTCAATTCGGTCAAGGAACGCGCCGTCGGCACAGAGGTGTCACGCAGCCTGACGCCGGGCCAGGCCTTCGTGAAGATCGTCCAGGCCGAACTCGAAAGCCTGATGGGCGCGGCCAACGAAGATTTGAACCTGAGCGCAGTGCCGCCAGCGGTCATCCTCATGGCAGGTTTGCAGGGCGCTGGTAAAACCACCACCGCCGGCAAGCTCGCGCGCTTCCTTAAAGAGCGCAAGAAGAAGTCGGTCATGGTCGTGTCCGCCGACGTTTATCGTCCAGCGGCGATCAAACAGCTGGAAATGCTCGCCGGTGAAGTCGGCGTTACCTTCTTCCCGTCCGACCTGAGCCAGAAGCCGGTCGCGATCGCGCAAGCGGCTATTAAAGAAGCCAAACTCAAATTCATCGACGTGGTCATCGTCGATACCGCCGGTCGCCTGCACATCGATGAAGAGATGATGGGCGAGATCAAGGCCCTGCACGCCGCGATCAACCCGGTCGAAACCCTGTTCGTGGTCGACGCCATGACCGGCCAGGACGCCGCCAACACGGCCAAGGCCTTCGGCGATGCATTGCCGCTGACCGGTGTGATCCTGACCAAGGTCGACGGTGACGCCCGTGGCGGTGCCGCACTGTCGGTGCGCGCCATCACCGGCAAGCCGATCAAGTTCATCGGTATGGGCGAGAAGAGCGAAGCGCTCGATCCGTTCCATCCTGAGCGTATCGCCTCGCGCATCCTCGGCATGGGCGACGTGCTCAGTCTGATCGAGCAGGCAGAAGCGACCCTCGACAAGGACAAGGCCGACAAACTGGCCAAGAAGCTGAAGAAGGGCAAGGGCTTCGACCTCGAAGACTTCCGCGATCAGCTGCAACAGATGAAGAACATGGGCGGCCTCGGCGGGCTCATGGACAAGCTGCCGAACATGGGTGGCGTGAACCTGGCGCAAATGGGCAACGCCCAGGGTGCGGCAGAGAAGCAATTCAAGCAGATGGAAGCCATCATCAACTCCATGACCCCGGCCGAGCGCCGTGACCCTGAGATGATCAGTGGTTCGCGCAAGCGCCGGATCGCCATGGGTTCCGGCACCCAGGTGCAGGACATCGGCCGCTTGATCAAGCAGCACAAGCAGATGCAGAAGATGATGAAGAAGTTCTCCGCAAAAGGCGGAATGGCCAAGATGATGCGCGGCATGGGCGGAATGTTGCCCGGCGGCGGCATGCCAAAGATTTAGTGTCCAGTCACGCCAATACTGCTCAATTTTGGCGGCGCCTGTGGACCTCATGCTGCGTTGCCGCTCCTCGCCATAGCCAGCTATGACTCGTCGCGGCGCCTTGCCTGAGGTCCACAGTCACTCGCCAAAATATGAGCATTATTGGCGAGACTGGACAGAAGAATCCGCGCCGGTCATCGCACCGGCGCAGACCCGCAAGGAAGCGGGATCTCCAGCAAACCCGCACTTGGCGGGAGCTGACCGGCCGTTTTCAACGACGGCTCTATAGCAAATCTGCATGGCGGCCGATAGACCGCCGGAAAAAGTCATTTGCAAAAGTCCGGATATTCCTTAGAATATGCGGCCTTTCGGGCACCCATGCCCGCTGTGCCTTTAGATTTGCAGCACCGACTACAGGAACGATGTTCACATGCTAACAATCCGTCTTGCCCTTGGCGGCTCCAAAAAGCGCCCGTTTTACCACTTGACCGTAACCGACAGCCGCAACCCGCGCGACGGTTCGCACAAGGAACAGGTTGGCTACTTCAACCCTGTTGCCCGTGGTCAGGAAGTTCGTCTGTCCGTGAACCAAGAGCGCGTAGCCTACTGGCTGAGCGTTGGTGCACAACCTTCTGAGCGCGTTGCTCAGTTGTTGAAGGAATCTGCTAAGGCTGCGGCCTGAGCAATATGAACGCGACGCCTGCCATTGCTGATGATTTGATCGTTATCGGCAAGATTTATTCTGTTCACGGCGTTCGCGGCGAAGTGAAGGTGTACTCCTTTACTGATCCGATTAAAAACCTGCTGGACTACAAAACCTGGACGCTCAAGCGTGACGGTAATGTAAAGCAGGTAGAGCTGGTCAGCGGACGCGGGAATGACAAGTTCCTGGTCGCAAAGCTCAAGGGTCTCGATGATCGCGAAGAAGCTCGTCTTCTGGCCGGTTATGAGATCTGCGTGCCGCGCAACCTGTTCCCTGAACTGACCGACGGCGAGTACTACTGGTACCAGCTGGAAGGTCTCAAGGTCATCGATACGCACGGACAACTGTTCGGAAAAATCGATCACCTGCTGGAGACCGGCTCGAACGATGTCATGGTGGTCAAGCCTTGCGCTGGCAGCCTGGATGATCGCGAACGCCTGTTGCCCTATACGGAGCAATGCGTGTTGGCCGTCGACCTGGCCGCGGGCGAGATGAAGGTGGATTGGGACGCGGATTTCTAAGCGTGGCTAACTTGCGCGTAGAAGTGATCAGTCTGTTTCCCGAGATGTTTTCCGCCATCAGCGAGTACGGCATCACCAGTCGGGCGGTGAAACAGGGGCTCTTGCAGCTCACCTGTTGGAATCCGCGAGACTACACGACGGATCGACATCACACTGTGGACGATCGCCCGTTTGGCGGTGGTCCGGGCATGGTGATGAAGATCAAGCCCCTGGAAGATGCTCTGGTTCAGGCCAAGGCAGCAGCCGGGGAGGCGGCGAAGGTGATTTACCTGTCCCCCCAAGGCCGTCAACTGACTCAGTCGGCGGTACGCGAGTTGGCGAATCTGGATGCATTGATCCTGATTGCCGGCCGCTATGAAGGCATTGACGAGCGTTTTATTGATGCTCATGTCGATGAAGAGTGGTCGATTGGCGACTATGTACTGTCTGGCGGCGAGCTGCCGGCGATGGTCCTGATCGATGCGGTTACACGACTGCTGCCTGGAGCTTTAGGGCATGCGGACTCCGCAGAGGAAGATTCCTTTACGGATGGTTTGCTGGATTGCCCGCACTACACCCGACCGGAGGTGTATGCGGATCAGCGTGTTCCCGACGTATTGCTAAGTGGCAATCACGCGCACATCCGGCGTTGGCGTTTACAGCAGTCCCTTGGTCGGACCTTTGAACGACGCGCCGATCTTCTGGAAAGCCGCTCGCTTTCTGGAGAAGAGAAGAAGCTGCTCGAGGAATACATCCGCGAGCGGGACGATAGTTAACAACGTATCGATGGTAGATCCGACGATTTACCTTAGGAGCACAGCATGACTAACAAAATCATCCTTGCACTCGAAGCAGAGCAGATGACCAAAGAGATCCCTACCTTTGCCCCGGGCGACACCATTGTCGTTCAGGTGAAAGTGAAGGAAGGCGACCGTTCGCGTCTGCAAGCGTTCGAAGGTGTTGTTATCGCCAAGCGTAACCGCGGCGTAAACAGTGCATTCACCGTTCGTAAAATCTCCAACGGTGTTGGCGTAGAGCGTACTTTCCAGACCTACTCCCCGCAAATCGACAGCATGGCTGTCAAGCGTCGCGGTGACGTACGTAAAGCCAAGCTGTACTACCTGCGCGACCTGTCGGGCAAAGCAGCTCGCATCAAGGAAAAACTGGCTTAAGTCCAGCTTCCGATGCAAAAAAAGCAGCCTGCGGGCTGCTTTTTTGTTGCCTGCGGTTTAACGAATTCTCCGGATCGCGGCCTGACGCGAGACCGAGTTGCGGCCATCGCGAGCAAGCTCGCTCCCACAGTAGATCTTCTGCGACCGCAATGCCTGTGAACGCCATAGATCCCCTGTGGGAGCGAGCTTGCTCGCGATGCGATTTACGTAGCGTCGCTGGTTTCAGGCTGAATCAACGCCAACAACGTCCACCCTGCTGAAGGCTTGACCGCACTGTCCGGCGTCACCACATGCACCCAGCCACTGTCATCACGAGCAAACAGCAGAGTCGCACGCTCGCCATGCAACGCCTGATAATCCTCCCAGCCAAAGCCCTCGGTCAGGTTCGTGCTGTACAACTCACCCCCCTGATGCAGCTGATTGGCCAGCTTGATGTAGGTTAACTCCTCATTGCCTAGCAAACGCCCGCGATGTTCATGGCTGGCGCGATGTTTGTCGGTGCGTCGGCTCTCCTGGCCGCTGGCCAGTCCGAACAGCCGTTGATGGCCGAAATCATGGCGAAAACGCATTGCGGCGAGGGTGTTCAACTCCCCGGACGGTGACAACGCCAGCAAATGCCCGAGGCCGACCAGATCCAGATGCGCATCGGCATGTTGCGAGGCCGGGTTGCCAAAATAGGTCGGCAAGCCTTCCATCCGGGCTGCGCGAATGTTTTCCCAGCTCGAATCTGTCAACAGTACGCGACTGCCCAGTTGCTGCAGGGCCTTGCCCAGCGTGCGCGCAGGTCCGTTGGCGCCGATGATCAGAAAGCCGCTCGGTGCCGGTTCCGCCACCTTCAGCAGGCGCGCCAGCGGTCGTGCCGTGGCGCTTTGCAACACCACCGTGCCGATGATCACCGCAAAGGTGAGCGGCACCAGCAGCAACGCTCCCTGGTGACCGGCCTCATGCAGGCGAATGGCGAAGATTGCCGACACCGCCGCTGCCACGATGCCCCTTGGGGCAATCCACGCCAGCAGCGCCCGTTCGCGCCAGCCCAGGCTGGAGCCCGCCGTGCTCAGCAGCACATTCAAAGGGCGGGCGATGAACTGAATGACCAGCAGCAAAATCAGCACCAGAGGCCCGAGGCCGATCATGGCGTTCAGGTCCAGCCGTGCCGCCAGCAGAATGAACAGGCCGGAGATCAGCAACACGCTGAGGTTTTCCTTGAAATGCAGGATGTGCCGTACATCCACGCCTTTCATGTTGGCCAGCCACATGCCCATCAGTGTCACGGCCAGCAACCCGGATTCATGGGTGACCTCGTTGGAGGCAATGAAAATACCCAGGACTGCCGCGAGCGCCGCCAGGTTGTGCAGGTATTCCGGCAGCCACTGGCGGCGAATCAGGGTGCCGAGCAACCAGCCACCAAAAATACCGAACAGGCTCCCGCACAAAATCACGCCGCCGAAGGTCAGCAGGCTTTCCTTGAGGCCGTTACCTTCGGCACTGGCAATGATGAAGCTATAGACGACTACCGCCAGCAGGGCGCCGATGGGGTCGATGACAATGCCTTCCCAGCGCAGGATATTGGCAATCGACGCTTTCGGGCGCACGACGCGCAGCATCGGTACGATCACGGTCGGCCCTGTCACCAGGGTCAGGCTGCCGAACAGGATGGCCAGCAACCAGTCGAACCCCAGCAGCCAGTGAGTGGCGACAGCAATGACCACCCAGGTGGAGAGGGCGCCAATGGTGACCAGGCGATGGACGACGCTGCCGATTTCGCGCCACTCGGACAGATGCAGGGTCAGGCTGCCTTCGAACAGGATCAGCGCCACCGCCAAGGACACCAGCGGCATCAGCAATGGCCCGAACATTTCTTGCGGGTCGAGCAAGTGCAGCACGGGGCCAGCCAGGATGCCGGTCAGCAGCAGAAAAAGAATCGCCGGCAATTTCAAGCGCCAGGCCAGCCATTGGCAAAGCAGCGCCGCCGCGCCTATCCCGCCAAATGCCAATAAAATCTGCTGCTCGCTCATTGCTGCTCCCTGTTCCTTGAAATGGCGGCCTATGAAAGACTAGCGGCCGTTTTCATGTCCAATCTTAATTTTGCGTGCAGCCTCAAGGCTGCATGATTCGAGTACCCATGCCTGCCATCGATCACCCGCTGATAGACCAATTCCTCGATGCCCTGTGGTTGGAGAAAGGTCTTTCCGACAACACCCGCGATGCCTATCGCAGTGACCTGGCGCTGTTCAACGGCTGGTTGCAGGAAAAAGGGCTGGAGCTGATCAACGCTGGCCGCGAACTGATCCTTGATCACCTGGCTTGGCGTCTGGAACAAAACTACAAGCCTCGTTCCACTGCGCGATTTCTCTCCGGTGTGCGTGGGTTCTATCGCTACTTGCTGCGGGAAAAACTCATCGCCGTCGATCCGACCCTTCGCATCGACATGCCGCAGCTGGGTAGGCCGCTGCCGAAATCCTTGTCGGAAGCCGACGTGGAGGCGCTGTTGAAAGCGCCGGACCTGAGCGAAGCCATTGGCCAGCGTGACCGGGCCATGCTTGAAGTCCTGTACGCCTGCGGTCTGCGAGTGACGGAGTTGATCAGCCTGACGCTGGAGCAGGTCAATCTACGTCAGGGCGTGCTGCGCGTGATGGGCAAGGGCAGCAAGGAGCGTCTGGTGCCGATGGGTGAAGAGGCAATTGTCTGGGTCGAGCGCTACATGCGCGATGGCCGTGGCGAACTGCTCGGCGGGCGTCCCAGCGATGTGTTGTTCCCGAGTCAGCGTGGCGAGCAGATGACGCGTCAAACCTTCTGGCACCGGATCAAGCACCAGGCCAAGGTGGCCGGGATCGGCAAGTCGCTGTCGCCGCACACCTTGCGCCATGCCTTCGCCACGCATCTGCTCAATCACGGTGCAGACCTGCGGGTGGTGCAGATGCTGCTGGGGCACAGCGATTTGTCTACGACGCAGATCTACACCCATGTTGCCCGGGCGCGCTTGCAGGATCTGCATGCTAAGCATCATCCACGCGGGTGAACTTCCCGAGATTCGCTTTTCTGTGGGAGCGGGCTTGCCCGCGAAGAGGTCGGCACATACAACATTGATGTCGCCTGATACGACGCTTTCGCGAGCAAGCCCGCTCCCACAGGAGATTGTGTCGCCACAAATGTCTTGCATCAGGTGCATTCGGCCATGTGGGCCTTATGTGATAGGCTGGGCCGGTTTGCACGATGGGCGTTTATGACCCGGTGTTTCGGCACGGGCGTTCTGATCGTCCCATTTGTCCGTCTTCAGGAGTTCTCATGCGTCTGACCCAGATTTTCGCCGCCGCAGCCATTGCGTTGGTCAGCACCTTTGCCGTCGCCGATGACGCGGCCGACAAAGCCATTCGTAAAAGCCTGGAAAACCTCCAGCTCGAAGTGCCGGTAGAGACCATCACCGCCAGCCCGTTGCCAGGCCTGTACGAAGTCAAGCTCAAGGGCAGCCGTGTGCTGTACGCCAGCGCCGACGGCCAGTACGTGGTTCAGGGCTACCTGTTCGATCTCAAGGACGGCAAGCCGGTCAACCTGACCGAGAAGACCGAGCGCCAGGGCATCTCCAAACTGATCAACGCCATCCCGGTTGCCGAAACCGTTGTCTACCCGGCCATTGGCGAAACCAAGTCGCACATCACTGTATTCACCGACACCACCTGCCCGTACTGCCACAAGCTGCACGCCGAAGTGCCTGAGCTGAACAAGCGCGGCATCGAAGTGCGTTACGTTGCGTTCCCGCGTCAGGGCCTGGGCTCGCCGGGTGACGAGCAACTGCAAGCGGTGTGGTGCTCGAAAGACAAGAAAGCGGCCATGGACAAAATGGTCGACGGCAAGGAAATCAAGGCCGCCAAGTGCGATAACCCGGTCTCCAAACAGTTCGCCCTCGGCCAGTCGATCGGCGTGAATGGCACACCGGCCATCGTTTTGGCCGACGGTCAGGTCATTCCGGGCTACCAGCCTGCGCCACAAGTCGCCAAACTGGCGCTGGGCGCGAAGTAAATTCGCATCGTCACGGCAAGCCTTGACGATCATGGTCCGGTAGCGACATTCGCCGGGCCATCAATAGAGAGCCGCGAGTCTGCGGTTGTTTTCACGGCCGGCCTCGAGTCGGCCGTTTTATGGGGAGTTCACAGTGAAACCGGTCAAAGTAGGCATCTGTGGGTTAGGAACCGTCGGTGGCGGTACCTTCAACGTACTTCAGCGCAACGCCGAGGAAATTGCTCGTCGTGCCGGGCGTGGAATCGAAGTGGCACAAATTGCCATGCGCACGCCAAAGCCTCAGTTCCAAACGACCGGTATTGCGATTACCAACGATGTCTTCGAAGTGGCCACGAACCCTGAGATCGACATCGTCATAGAGCTGATGGGCGGCTACACCGTTGCCCGCGAGCTGGTACTCAAGGCCATCGAGAATGGCAAGCATGTGGTCACCGCGAACAAGGCGCTTATCGCCGTTCACGGTAATGAAATTTTCGCCAAGGCCCGCGAGAAGGGCGTGATCGTTGCGTTCGAAGCGGCGGTGGCCGGTGGCATCCCGGTGATCAAGGCGATCCGCGAAGGCCTGTCCGCCAACCGCATCAACTGGGTAGCCGGCATCATCAACGGCACCGGCAACTTCATCCTGACGGAAATGCGCGAGAAGGGTCGCACCTTCGAAGACGTATTGGCCGAAGCCCAGGCCCTGGGTTACGCCGAAGCCGATCCGACCTTCGACGTCGAGGGTATCGACGCCGCTCACAAGCTGACGATCCTGGCATCCATCGCGTTCGGTATTCCGTTGCAGTTCGACAAGGCTTACACCGAAGGCATCACCAAGCTGACCACCGCCGACGTGAACTACGCCGAAGCGCTGGGCTACCGCATCAAGCACCTGGGCGTGGCGCGCAGCACCGCGGCCGGTATCGAACTGCGCGTGCACCCGACGCTGATCCCGGCCGATCGCCTGATCGCCAACGTCAACGGCGTGATGAACGCGGTGATGGTCAACGGCGATGCTGCCGGTTCGACCCTGTTCTACGGCGCTGGCGCCGGCATGGAGCCGACCGCTTCGTCGGTGATCGCCGACCTGGTGGACGTGGTCCGCGCCATGACTTCCGACCCGGAAAACCGCGTACCGCACCTGGCGTTCCAGCCGGATTCGCTGTCGGCTCACCCGATCCTGCCGATCGAAGCCTGCGAAAGCGCCTACTACCTGCGCATCCAGGCCAAGGACCATCCGGGCGTATTGGCTCAGGTCGCGAGCATCCTTTCGGAGCGCGGCATCAACATCGAGTCGATCATGCAGAAGGAAGCCGAGGAGCACGACGGCCTGGTGCCGATGATCCTGCTGACCCACCGTGTGGTGGAACAGCGCATCAACGACGCCATCGCTGCTTTGGAAGCCTTGGCGGGTGTGGTCGGTCCAGTTGTACGGATCCGTGTCGAGCACCTGAACTAAGCCGATATCGTTGACCGGGCTCGCTTGCGGGCCCGGCACTACGAACACTGTCCATTGGAGTCAGTCATGCGTTACATCAGTACCCGCGGCCAGGCACCGGCCCTGAATTTCGAAGACGTCCTGCTGGCTGGTCTTGCCACCGACGGCGGTCTGTACGTCCCGGAAAACCTGCCACGTTTCACCCAGGAAGAAATCGCCTCCTGGGCCGGCCTGCCGTATCACGAACTGGCCTTCCGCGTCATGCGCCCGTTCGTCACCGGCAGCATTCCAGACGCCGATTTCAAAAAGATTCTTGAAGAAACCTACGGCGTGTTCGCCCACAGCGCCGTTGCGCCGCTGCGTCAGCTGAACGGCAACGAATGGGTGCTGGAGCTGTTCCACGGCCCGACCCTGGCGTTCAAGGACTTCGCCCTGCAACTGCTCGGTCGCCTGCTCGACTACGTGCTGGAAAAGCGCGGCGAGCGCGTGGTGATTGTCGGCGCTACTTCCGGTGATACCGGCTCGGCCGCCATCGAAGGCTGCAAGCACTGCGAAAACGTCGACATCTTCATCCTGCACCCGCACAACCGGGTATCCGAAGTGCAACGTCGGCAGATGACCACCATTTTCGGTGAGAACATCCACAATATTGCCATCGAAGGCAACTTCGATGACTGCCAGGAAATGGTCAAGGCGAGCTTCGCCGATCAGAGCTTCCTCAAAGGCACTCGCCTGGTCGCGGTGAACTCGATCAACTGGGCGCGGATCATGGCCCAGATCGTTTACTACTTCCACGCATCCCTGCAGTTGGGCGGCCCGGCGCGTTCGGTGTCGTTCTCGGTGCCAACCGGCAACTTCGGCGACATCTTCGCCGGTTACCTGGCGCGCAACATGGGCCTGCCGATCAATCAGTTGATCGTCGCCACCAACCGCAACGACATCCTGCACCGCTTCATGAGCGGCAATCAGTACGTCAAGGACACCCTGCACGCCACGCTGTCGCCGTCGATGGACATCATGGTCTCGTCGAACTTCGAACGCCTGCTGTTCGACCTGCACGGTCGCAACGGTGCGGCCATCGCCGGGCTGATGGATTCGTTCAAGCAGGGTGGCGGTTTCAGCGTCGAGCAAGAGCGCTGGACCGAAGCCCGCAAGTTGTTCGACTCGCTGGCCGTGGATGACGCGCAAACCTGTGAAACCATTGCCGAAGTCTACGAGCAGACTGGCGAAGTGCTGGATCCACACACGGCCATCGGCGTGAAAGCTGCCCGGGAATGCCGTCGCAGCCTGGATATTCCAATGGTGATCCTGGGCACCGCCCACCCGGTCAAATTCCCGGACGCCGTGGAAAAAGCCGGTGTAGGAAAAGCGCTCGAACTGCCGGTACATCTTTCTGATTTGTTTGAGCGAGACGAACGTTGCACCGTATTGCCAAATGACCTGAAGGCCGTGCAGGCCTTTGTCAGCCAGCATGGCAACCGCGGCAAGCCGCTGTAACCGGTCAGCACTGTTACATTTTGAAGCCCGTCTCCTGACGGGCTTTTTCATTTCTGCATGCACACTTGTCGTGTTATCGCCGCGAAGGGACAGGCGAATGGATCACCAAGGACGTGGGAATGCTGTTTACAAGTGTGTTCAAGCCAGTCGCGCGCTGGCTGTTTTTATTCGGCATGCTGGGAATCGCCGAATGGGGAGGGGCAAGCCCTGCATCGATTCAGGAGCGTGGGAAGTCTGCCGCACGGTCAATGGTCGTGCTGGATGACCAGGAGTTGCAGTGGATGGCCAAGCATCCTCGGGTCGTGGTCACGGCGCTGGAATACCCGTTGTACCTGTTCAAGGATGAACATGGCCAATGGACGGGCTTGAACAGTGACCTGCTCAAGCGCATCAGTGACATGACGGGGTTGCAGTTCGTTTACCAAGAGTCTTTTTCCACCGATCAGATGCTGGCCCATCTGGAAAGCGGCGCTGCGGATTTGAGTACGACCCTGGCGATGAATGACGAACGCAAGGCGTTTCTTGATTTCAGTCATGCGTTCGGCGGTGCAGGATGGGTCTTTCTCGGGCAGGCCGGAGCACCACCGGTGCAGTCGCTGGAGGATCTGGCGAAGCGGGTACTGGTGCTGCCGACCCGGCATGCACTGGAAGCGATGATCCGTCGCAATTATCCGTCCATCGAGTTGCGTTCGGTTAAAACCTACGCCGAAGCCCGTGCCTGGGTGGAAAGCGGCGAAGCCTACGCCACCATCGAAAGCGAAATCGGCGCCCAGCTTATTCCGTCGGGCCGGCTAAAGATCGACGCCGTGGTGCCGGGAAAATGGGATGCGGATTATCTGGCGGTGCGCAAAGGCCAGCCGCAGTTGCTGAGTATCCTCAACAAGGCGCTTGAGGCGTTTCCTGAACAGGAGTTGCGCGGCCTTCGCCTGAAGTGGTTCGGCGGCGCTACCGCGCCACAGGCGCCTGGCCTCTGGCAGCGGATTGACCAGTGGGTTTGCTGGGGCGTGTTGGTGGTCAGCCTGTTCGGTCTGTTGTCCCTGCTCTGGAATCGGCGGTTGGCGGTGGTGGTCAGGCAACGGGTCGAGGCTCAAAGCAGTCTGCGCGATCAGCTCGCCTTCCAGCATGCCCTGATGGATGCCATGCCTGACCCGATGTTTGTCCGTGATCTGCAAGGGCGCTTGATCATGTGCAACAAAAGTTATGAGGACGCCTTGTCGACGCGTTTTGACCGGATGCAGGGGCGGCAGTTGATCGAGGTCGATGCCATGCCCAGACAAACCGCGGAACTGCTGCATGCCGAGTTCATGGCGCAATTGAGTACGCGCAGGACGCGCTTTTTCGAGCGTCAATTGATGTTCAAGGACGGTGTCAGGGATATCTACCAGTGGACAGTGCCCTTTTATACGGCGGATGGCCAGCTACGAGGATTGTTGGGGGGATGGGCCGACATCGCCCGGCGCACCCGACAGACGTGATGGTTGGGTTTTTTCTCTGTCATGTTCGCCGTGCATGCTCTCTTGACTGGGCTGCAGGTTAGCCTGCAGTCAGTACCCAGAACTTTCTTCTCGGGCCAGCGGTCATTTGTAGTAGGCATGCCCCAGGCACGTTGTTTTCGGACTATTGAGTGGTGATCGGGATGGAAAGTATCAGTCTGTTGCTCGGTGAGGCGCTAAGCCCGTATCAGGTTACGTTGACCCCGTCAGGCATTCGTGGCGAATGCCGGGTGACCCTGAAGAATGCTATCGGCGCGACCGTGGTCGAGCGCGAGTTCAATCAGGCCCAGTTGAATGACAAACGCCTGCTGACGGATGTGGTCGACGGTTTGCATCGCGACGTGCTGATTGCTGAAGGACGTCTTGAGCCTTGTGTGATCGCGGCATTGCGTAATGCGGCGCAGGACAAGCTGCTGACCAGCCGCAATTGAACGGTTTTTTGCGGGAACCTTCCCGCGCCCAGGTCAGTCAGACTTTGTAACAGCAGGATCAAGCATTGTGCTCCGGTGCTTGTAGCTTGCTGCTACTGGTCTCCAAGCAGACCACGTTTGACCCCGAGTCGTCTCCCCACTTCTCGGGGTTTCTTTTGCCCGGGATTTGTCAGGGGTGCGCCAGATTATCGAAAAACGCCTTGGTGTCTTTCAGGTAGTCGCTGCGGCTTTCGGGATCCAGCCAGGCGGCGTAGGCCTCATCTAGGCGTTCACGGGGAAGGGTGCGCAACACCTGATTGATTTCGACAATGGCCTGCCGGCCCTTTGGCGTGTCGGTGCAACCGATATAACCGGACAGGTATTTGCCCGTGCCACGGATCGGATAGAACTGCAATTCATCCTCGGCAATGCCTTGCAGCGAGGCCTGGTAGCGTATTTCCGGGCGATAACCCAACAGCAGGCGCAAGCGTCCCAGGCGCTGCATCTGCAGCAGGCTGCCCAAGGCGTCGTTACCGTAATGAGGGGCCAGCGCGTCAGCTGGCGCTTGCTTGAGCAGTCCGTCGAGGTATTCGCCGTAATTGCGCTCGGCAATAATTCCCAGTTTTTCGCTACCGCTGGCGAGCAGCGCTGCCAGGTCCACTTCGTCGTCCTTGATGAAGGGTGTCAGCACTTTCTGGTCGACGCGCCGCACGGCCAGGCCATTGCTCATGGCGCGGAAGACCGGAATGGAAAAGGCGATCCACTTTTCCCGTTCCTTGCTCCAGTTCAGCGCCGCGTCGCAGACGAGGGACGGTTCGTGGAGCATTTGCAGTCCACGCGCGCGATTGACCCTCATCACGCTGTGCTGGTATTGCGGCATGCCGGCAATCAATAGTGGAAGCAATTGATCGATAACGCCCAGACCCTTTTTCGGCCCGTCGAAAATCGTCAGCGGCGGCAGGTCGCGCTTGAGCCAGATCAGGGGTTCCCCGGTTTGCGCCAGGGCTGACGGGATCGGTCCAGGGAGCAGGAACAAGATCGCCAGCATGCACAGCAGCCGCCCGCCGCGTGGCGGGCAGTGTCGAACGGGCCATGCGGGCAGGTGCCTCAGCCTAGATGGCTCCGTCTTTGCGCAACTGTGCAATCTGCGTCGCGTCATAGCCAAGTTCCTGGAGTACCTGTGCGTTGTGCTCACCCAGTTGTGGCCCGACCCATTCACATTCCCCGGGTGTCTCTGAGAGTTTCGGCACAATGCCCGGCATCTTGAAGTCTTTGCCGTCCGGCAGCTTGGCTTGCAGGAACATTTCCCGCGCCAGGTACTGGGGGTCATTGAACATGTCTTCGGCGCTGAAGATCCGGCTGGCCGGCACCTCGGCCTGATTGAGCTGCGCCAGCACCCTGTCCAGCGGCAACGAGTTGACCCAACGATCGATGACGCCATAAATCTCGTCGCGTCGGGCATCGCGGCCATCGTTGCTGGCAAGCTGGGGGTCGTTGGCCAAGTCTTCCCGGCCAATGATCAGCATGAAGCGTTTGAAAATCGCGTCGCCATTGGCGCCGATCTGCACGTGCTTGCCATCGGCACTGGTGTGGATCGAGGACGGGGTGATGCCGGGCATGATATTTCCCGTGCGTTCGCGGATGAAACCGAATACGTCGAACTCCGGAACCATGCTTTCCATCATCGCGAAGATGGCTTCGTACAGCGCCACGTCCACCACTTGCCCCAGACCGCCGTTGACTTCGCGATGACGCAGGGCCATCAGCGCGCCGATCACGCCCCAGAGCGCGGCAATCGAGTCGCCGATGGAAATGCCGGTGCGCACGGGTGGGCGGTCTTCGAAGCCGGTGATGTAGCGCAGGCCCCCCATCGACTCACCGACCGCGCCAAATCCGGGCTGATCCTTCATCGGGCCGGTCTGGCCGAAACCCGACAGCCGCACCATGACCAGCTTCGGGTTCAATGCGTGCAGGACGTCCCAGCCCAGGCCGAGTTTTTCCAGGACGCCGGGACGAAAGTTTTCGATCAGTATGTCTGCCTCACCCAGCAGCTGTTTCAGGATGGCCTGACCGTCGGGGTGCTTGAGGTTGAGGGTCAGGGACTTTTTGTTGCGGGCCTGGACGAACCACCACAACGAAGTGCCTTCATACAACTTGCGCCATTTGCGCAATGGATCACCGCCGTCCGGGGATTCGATCTTGATTACGTCGGCGCCGAATTCCGCGCAAATACGCGAGGCAAACGGGCCGGCAATCAAGGTGCCCAATTCGATGACTTTCAGACCGGAAAGCGGTTTGGCGGTGAACGGCATGCTGGATCCTGTGGGGCAAAGGTTGAGCGGATAGAGCGTTTTAACATAGCCGACTGTCAGACGCTCCAGCTTGATTGTGTTCAATTCGTGGATTGCCCGTCGCATCGGTTAGACTTGCCGCCTTTCCTCGTATCAAGAAGCCCGTACATGGCCCAGCCGTCCACGACCTACAAGTTTGAACTGAACCTCACCGACCTCGACCGCAGCGTCTATGAGAGCGTGAAGCAGACCATCGCCCGTCACCCTTCGGAAACCGAAGAGCGCATGACCGTGCGCCTGCTGGCCTACGCCCTCTGGTACAACGAGCAGTTGTCTTTTGGCCGTGGTCTGTCGGAAGTGGATGAACCGGCCTTGTGGGAAAAAAGCCTGGATGACCGCGTCCTGCACTGGATCGAAGTCGGCCAGCCGGATGCCGAGCGCCTGACCTGGTGCTCGCGCCGCACTGAACGTACCAGCCTGTTGGCCTACGGCAGCCTGCGCGTGTGGGAGGGCAAAGTGGTGCCGGCGGTGAAAAACCTGAAGAACGTCAACATCGCTGCCGTGCCTCAGGAAGTCCTGGAAACCCTGGCCAAAGACATGCCCCGCGTCATCAAGTGGGACGTGATGATCAGCGAAGGGACGATCTTCGTCACCGACGACCGTGGTCAGCACGAAGTCCAGTTGCAGTGGCTGGCCGGTGAGCGCGGCTGATTTTTCGCAACTGCCCCGCGTCACCCGGTTTTATCCTACGTATTGAAGAGAAGCATCTTTCACCCCATGCGCATCGAACCTCGCCTGCTGCCCGACACCCTGCCATTCCTCGGTGATATTCCGCCGCTGTTGACCCGCCTGTACGTGGCTCGGGGCGTGCTGTCCGAGGCGGAACTGGACAAGAGCCTGGCGCGGTTGATTCCGTTCCAGCAACTCAAGGGCATCGATGCCGCGGTGGATCTGCTGGTGACTGCGCTCGAACAGCGTCAGCGCATTCTGATCGTCGGCGACTTTGATGCCGACGGCGCGACGGCGAGCACCGTGGGCACCTTGGGTTTGCGTCTGTTGGGGGCGGCACATGTCGACTATCTGGTGCCCAACCGATTCGACTACGGCTATGGCCTGACACCGGAAATCGTCGCGGTGGCGCTTGAGCGTCAGCCGCATTTGCTGATCACCGTCGACAACGGCATCTCCAGCGTCGAAGGCGTGGCAGCGGCGAAAAAGGCCGGGCTCAAGGTGCTCGTCACCGACCACCACTTGCCCGGTGACGAGCGGCCGTTGGCCGATGCCATCGTCAATCCGAACCAGCCCGGTTGCGAGTTTCCGAGCAAGGCGCTGGCCGGCGTCGGGGTGATTTTCTATGTGTTGATGGCCCTGCGTGCGCGGTTGCGCGAGCTGGGCTGGTACACAAGCAGGCCGCAGCCGAATATCGGCGAACTGCTCGATCTGGTGGCTCTTGGCAGCGTGGCCGACGTGGTGCCGCTGGATGCCAACAACCGGATTCTGGTGCATCAGGGCCTGGAGCGGATTCGCGCTGGACGTGCCCGGCCGGGAATCAAGGCGATCCTCGAAGTGGCCAAGCGCGATCATGCGCGTATCACCTCCACCGATCTGGGCTTCATTGTCGGCCCGCGCCTGAACGCAGCAGGGCGCCTGGACGACATGAGCCTGGGCATCGAATGTCTGCTGACCGAAGACGCAGGTCTGGCCCGTGAGATGGCGGCGCAACTGGACGGCATGAACCAGGATCGCAAATCCATCGAGCAGGGCATGCAGCGTGAAGCGCTGGCGCAGCTCAAGGATTTGCCGGTGGAGTCGATGCCGTTTGGCTTGTGCCTGTTCGATCCCGAGTGGCACCAAGGCGTCATCGGTATCCTCGCGTCACGGATGAAAGAGCGCTATTTCCGCCCGACCATCGCCTTTGCCGATGCCGGGGATGGTTTGCTCAAGGGCTCGGGGCGTTCGGTCCAGGGCTTTCACATCCGCGACGCCTTGAGTGTGGTGGCGGCGCAGCATCCGAATCTGATCACCAAATACGGTGGCCACGCGATGGCGGCCGGCCTGACGCTGCCGGAAGCAAATTTCCCCTTGTTCGCCGAAGCCTTTGACGCTGAAGTGCGCCGGCAGCTGCGCGAAGAAGATCTGACTGGTCGCCTGTTGTCGGACGGCACCCTGGCGGTGGAAGAGTTCCACCTGGAGCTGGCTCGTGCCTTGCGGCATGCCGGTCCTTGGGGACAACACTTCCCGGAACCGTTGTTTCATGGGGTGTTCCAGTTGGTCGAGCAGCGCGTCGTTGGCGAGCGGCATCTTAAAGTCGTGCTCAAAAGTGAATGTGGTTCGGTGAAACTCGACGGCATTGCCTTCGGGATCGATCGCGAAATCTGGCCGAATCCGACCATCAAATGGGTGGAGCTGGCCTACAAACTCGACCTCAACGAGTTTCGCGGGAACGAGACGGTTCAATTGATGATTGCCCACATCGAACCGCGTTGACCCCCTGTAGGAGCGAGCTCGCTCGCGATGGACGACAGGACACCGCGGGGTATCAGGTCCCCAACGCTATCGTTCACGCCCATCGCGAGCGAGCTCGCTCCTACAAGGGGGCAACATCCCTCGATGTCGACTAGGCTCTAAGCACTGCTTGATTTTGGCCTTGTGACGTCTTGTCGAATTTTTTGCCCGCGGGGGCGGGTGTTGTACCTTTTTCCTGTCACTCGTCGACTATTCAAACAGAACCTGGAGCCTGCCCACTGATTCGAGAGGTGCCCCATGAGTCTGCTGCTTGAACCCTTTACCCTTCGCCAATTGACTCTGCCCAACCGCATCGCGGTATCGCCGATGTGCCAGTATTCCAGTGCCGATGGCCTGGCCAATGACTGGCATCTGGTCCACCTCGGCAGCCGTGCTGTCGGCGGGGCCGGGCTGGTGTTTACCGAAGCCACGGCGGTCACCGCCGACGGGCGTATCACGGCCGAGGATCTCGGTCTGTGGAATGATGAACAGATCGAACCCCTGCAACGCATCACCCGCTTCATCAACGCCCAGGGCGCCGTTGCCGGCATTCAGCTGGCCCATGCCGGGCGCAAGGCCAGCACCCACCGGCCGTGGCTCGGCAAGCATGGCAGCGTCAAACCCGACGAGGGCGGCTGGGTACCGGTCGGACCTTCGCCGATTGCGTTCGACCCGCAGCACACCCAACCCAAACAACTGGATGACGACGAGATCGCCAAGGTGATCCAGGCCTTTGTCGATGCGGCAAAGCGCTCACTGACGGCCGGTTTCAAAGTGGTCGAAGTGCACGCGGCCCATGGTTACCTGTTGCATCAATTCCTGTCGCCGTTGAGCAATCAGCGTCGCGATCAATATGGCGGTTCGTTCGAAAATCGTATTCGGCTGGTGCTGCAGGTCACCGAAGCGGTGCGTGCGGTGTGGCCTGAAGAGTTGCCGGTGTTTGTCCGGGTCTCGGCCACCGACTGGGTGGAAGACGGCTGGAACCCCGATGAAACCGTGGAGCTGGCCCGCCGCCTCAAAGCCTTGGGGGTCGACCTGATCGACGTCTCGTCGGGCGGGACGGCAGTCAATGCCGAAATTCCCACAGGCCCCGGTTACCAGACCCGCTTCGCCGAGCGGGTGCGCAAGGAGTCGGGCATGGCCACCGGCACAGTCGGCATGATCACCGAACCGGCCCAGGCCGAGCACATCCTGCGCACCTGTCAGGCGGACATCATCTTCCTGGCCCGTGAGTTGTTGCGCGATCCGTACTGGGCGCTGCACGCGGACGACGACCTGGGCGGGCACAAGGCCGTGTGGCCGGCGCAATATCAGCGGGCGACTCACCGTGAGCAGCCCATTCATGAATCGGATTTGCGCGACTGAAATCCATCGATACGAAAAAGCCCCTGAATCGTGAGATTCAGGGGCTTTCGTTTATCCGGATCGTGGTCAGGCCGCTTCGATCTTGTTGCGGTTTTGCTCGATCTTGTTCAGGTAATCCTTGAGTTTTTCCTGTTCGGCCGCCGTCGTGAACAAGCCGAGCTTGCTGCGACGCCAGAGGATGTCGTGTGCGGTAGTGGCCCATTCTTCACTGCACAGGTAATCGACCTCGCGGGTGTAGAGACCGCCGCCGATATGCTCGCCCATATCGCTGAGGTCCTGTACGCCTTCGAGCATGCGCCAGGTACGGCTGCCGTAGGAGGTGGCCCAGCGGCGAGCAATATCGCTTGGTACCCAGTCGAATTTGTCGCGGATACGTGAGCTCAAGGCCTGCGGGGTGGTCATGTCTTCACCGCCCGGCAGCGTGGCGCTTGCGGTCCAGCTTGGCTGGATGTGCTTGAAGTAGGGTGCCAGTTGCGCCAGCGCCGACTCGGCCAGTTTGCGATAGGTCGTGAGCTTGCCGCCGAACACCGACAGCAACGGAGCCTCTTCGCCAGTGCCAGACAGCGCCAGGGTGTAATCGCGGGTCACGGCCGACGGGTTGTCGGATTCGTCGTTGCACAGCGGGCGCACACCGGAATAGCTGTGCAGGATGTCCTCGCGGCTGATTTGCTTTTTGAAATGGGCGTTGACCACGTTCAACAGGTAATCGGTTTCGCCGTCGGTAATTGCAACCTTCGCCGGATCGCCGGTGTACTCGCGGTCGGTGGTGCCGATCAGGGTGAAGTGATTCAGGTACGGAATGGTGAACACGATGCGCTGATCTTCGTTTTGCAGGATGTGCGCGTGTTCGCCTTCGTACAGTTTCGGCACGATCAGGTGGCTGCCCTGGATCAGGCGGATGCCGTAAGGCGATTCCATCTTCAAGTCATCGCGAATGAACCTGGCGACCCAAGGCCCGGCCGCATTGACCAATGCCTTGGCGCGGATCGAAAACAGGCTGCCATCGGCGCGCTCCAGGTGCAGGTGCCACAGGCCCTTGGTGCGACGTGCGCTGACGCAGCGGGTCTGGGTGTGAACGTGGGCGCCTTTTTCCCGGGCGGCCATGGCGTTCAACACCACCAGGCGGGCGTCGTCGACCCAGCAGTCGGAGTATTCGAAGCCCTTGGTGATTTCGCTTTTGAGCGCGCTGTCGGGGCCGAACTTCAGGCTTTTCGAACCTTGCAGTTGCTCGCGCTTGCCCAGGTTGTCATAGAGGAACAGACCGGCGCGAATCATCCATGCCGGGCGCAGGTGTGGGCGGTGCGGCAACACGAATCGCATTTGCTTGACGATGTGCGGCGCCTTGGCCAACAACACTTCGCGTTCAGCCAGGGCCTCACGCACCAGGCGGAACTCGTAATGTTCGAGGTAGCGCAGGCCACCGTGAATCAGCTTGCTGCTGGCCGACGAGGTATGGCTGGCCAGGTCATCCTTTTCACAAAGGAACACCGAGAGACCGCGTCCGGCGGCGTCCGCTGCGATCCCCACGCCATTGATCCCGCCACCGATGACGGCGATATCGTAGACCTCGGCGAGAGGGGGCGTAGGCAAGGTGGAAGTGGGCATCGGCTCGGCCTCGGAATTCTTTGATGTTCTGTATTTGAATTCGAACATTAATGTTCATTTGCGAAAATACTAGCCCATAAAGACGCCCACAGCCAGTCAGCTTCGATTGAAAATACTCATCGAAGGGCCGTTAAAGGAAAATTTACGAACATTGAAAGGTTGCAGGCTGCTTTTGTGGCGAGGGGGCTTGCCCCCGTTCGACGGCGAAGCCGTCGCAGGTTGGGGCTATGAATGTGCCTGTCTGAACTCGGCTGAATGGTTTTAGGGCCGCTTCGCGACCCAACGGGGGGCAAGCCCCCTCGCCACAGGGGAAGGAGGGGGGTTAAACGACTTCCAGCCGAACCTTGTGCTGGTTCAACAACTGCGCCAGCGCCGGGGAGGGTTGCTGATCGGTGACCAGGCAATCGACCAGGCTGATCGGTCCCAGGCGAATCATGGCGTTGCGCCCGAACTTGCTGGAGTCGGCCGCGAGGATCACCTGCCGGGCATTGGCGATGATCGCCTGGGATACCCGCACTTCCTGATAGTCGAAGTCCAGCAGGCTGCCGTCTTCATCGATGCCGCTGATGCCGACCAGGGCGAAATCGACCTTGAACTGATTGATGAAGTCGACACTGGCCTGACCCACCACGCCACCATCGCGCCGCACGTTGCCGCCAGTGAGCAGGACATCGAAATCGTCCTTGGCGCTGAGCATGGAGGCGACGTGCAGGTTGTTGGTGATGATCTTCAGGTGACTGTGGTTGAGCAGTGCCCGGGCAATGGATTCGGTGGTCGTGCCGATGTTGATGAACAACGAGGCATGGTCGGGAATCTGCGCGGCAATGGCTTCGCCGATACGCTGTTTTTCATCGCGCATCTGATCGGCGCGCATGGCGTAGGCGGTGTTTTCAACGCTGGAGTCGTAAGCCGCGCCGCCGTGGTAGCGACGCAACAAATTGGCTTCCGCGAGCTGATTGATGTCGCGGCGAATGGTCTGCGGGGTAACTACGAACAGCGTGGCCATTTCCTCGATGCTGACATAGCCGCGTTCGCGGACCAGTTCGAGGATTTGCTGCTGACGGGGAGGCAGATTCATGGGGCGTCCTTTGGGCTGCCGTGCAAAATTTGCCCATGATGCCGCAGGAATCTGCTCCCGACCAGTTACATACAGATACGAGCCTGCGTCTTGGCTTATTCAGTCTCGTCTTCAGCCGCCCAATCGCGGGTACGGCTGACCGCTTTTTTCCACCCCGCGTAGAGTTTTTCCTTCGCCGTTTCATCCAGCGTCGGCTCGAACTTGCGTTCGATCACTGCCTTGCCACGCAACTCTTCCAGGCTGCCCCAGAAGCCGCAGGCCAGGCCTGCCAGGTAAGCCGCACCCAGAGCCGTGGTTTCGCGCATTTGCGGACGCTCGACCTGCGTGCCGAGGATGTCGGCCTGGAACTGCATCAGGAAATTGTTCGCCACCGCGCCGCCGTCCACGCGCAGGGCCTTGAGGCGTTCGCCGGAGTCCTGTTGCATGGCGTCGAGCACGTCGCGAGTCTGGTAGGCAATCGATTCCAGCGCTGCGCGAATGATGTGATCTACGCGTACGCCGCGGGTCAGGCCGAACAAGGCGCCACGGGCGTACGGGTCCCAGTAGGGAGCACCAAGACCGGTGAAGGCCGGCACCAGGTACACACCGTTGCTGTCTTTGACCTTGTTGGCGAAGTATTCGGTGTCGTGGGCGTCGTTGATGATCTTCAGTTCGTCACGCAGCCATTGCACGGTAGAGCCGCCGTTGAACACCGCGCCTTCCAGCGCGTAGGCCACTTCGCCACGTGGGCCGCAGGCGATGGTGGTGAGCATGCCGTGTTGGGACTTGACGGCTTTGTCGCCGGTGTTCATCAACAGGAAGCAGCCAGTGCCGTAGGTGTTTTTCGCCTGGCCTGGCTCGACGCACATCTGGCCGAACAGGGCAGCTTGTTGGTCGCCAGCGATGCCGCCGATGGCGATACCGCTTTTGGTGTGACCGTAGATTTCCGAAGAAGACTTCACCTGCGGGAGCATCTCACGCGGGATGTCGAGGACCTCCAGCATCTTCGCGTCCCACTCCAGGGTGTGGATGTTGAAGAGCATGGTGCGCGACGCGTTGGTGTAGTCGGTGACATGCACCTTGCCACCGGTGAATTTCCAGATCAGCCAGCTGTCGACGGTGCCGAACAACAGCTCACCGTTGCGCGCGCGCTCGCGGCTGCCTTCGACGTTGTCGAGGATCCACTTGAGCTTGGTGCCGGAGAAGTACGGGTCGGTGACCAGGCCGGTGGTGTCGCTGATGTATTGCTCGTGGCCATCGCGCTTGAGCTGCTGGCAGATCTCGGTGCTGCGTCGGCACTGCCAGACGATGGCGTTGTAGATCGGGCGGCCGGTGTTCTTGTCCCAGACCACGGTGGTTTCGCGCTGGTTGGTGATGCCGATGGCCGCCACCTGGTCGTGGTGCAGGCCGGCTTGTGCCAGGGCCTCGACCATCACGGCGCTTTGGGTAGCGAAGATTTCCATCGGATCGTGTTCGACCCAGCCGGCTTGGGGGTAATGCTGTGCGAACTCCCGTTGGGCGGTGCAGACCACGTTCGCGTCGCGGTCGAAAATGATCGCGCGGGAGCTGGTCGTACCCTGATCGAGGGCAATGATGTAGTTCTTATTCTGTGTGTCGGTCATGTCGATTGCCTTGGACGAAATAAGGGAGTGAGGTCTGGCGCGCGATTAAGGGGCAGGGGCACGCGCCAACGGTATCAAGAAGTTCTGGGTTTGCCGTCAATGGCAGCTGTTGCATCCTTTGTAGCAGGTACGGCGCTGGGCAGATGGCGGGCAATCAGCCCGCGATAGGCGGCAGCCCCGAGGCAGGCACCGACAATCGGTGCAAAAACAGGAATCAGGAAATACGGGATATCGCGTCCGCCAGTGAAGGAAATTTCACCCCAGCCAGCGAAGAAAGTCATCAGTTTAGGGCCGAAGTCCCGCGCAGGGTTCATGGCAAAACCGGTCAGCGGTCCCATCGAGCTACCGATCACCGCAATCAACAGGCCGATCAACAGCGGTGCCAGCGGGCCTTTGGGCAGGCCATTGTTGTCATCGGTCAGGGACATGATCACGCCCATCAGAATGGCCGTGATGATCACCTCGACCAGAAATGCCTGGGCGGTGGTCAGCACCGGGTTCGGGAAGGTGGAGAACACGGAGGCCAATTCGAGGCTGGCTTGAGTGCCGCGAACCATATGGTGCGTTTGTTCGAATTCGAAGAATAGATTGCTGTAGAGCGTGTAAACCAACAGCGCTCCACAGAAGGCACCCGCCACTTGGGCGAATATGTAGAAAGGCAATTTACGTTTTTCGAAGTCCGCGAAAATGCTCAGGGCAATGCTGACGGCAGGGTTCAGATGAGCCCCGGAAACCCCAGCGGTAAGGTAGATCGCCATGCTGACGCCGACGCCCCAGATAATGCTGATTTCCCACAAGCCAAAACTGGCACCCGCGACCTTGAGCGCGGCAACGCAACCTGTACCAAAAAAGATCAGCAGCGCCGTACCCAGAAACTCGGCCATGCATTGGCTCGAGAGCGACGGTTGTTGTAAATCAGTTGTCATTGAAACCTCATTTTTTTTGTTGTCTGGCGCTTTTTCCATCATGGTCGGAGCGCGTTTTTCGCCGAGGCAGGATCCCCATCCTGGTCGCAGTTTACTGCTGGGTGCAGCGGTAGGATGTTTCGTGCAGTTTCATAAACGAAAAAATATAGACAAGAAACGCTGCTGTCAAAGGTCGAAAGTGAACCATTGGTCACAAAGAAACTATTCGCTGTATGAATGACCGGGTTGTTGAGGAATGGGGTGGCCAGGCAATGGCGTCATGAATGCGCCGCCGTAGAGCCTTTTAATGATCAATGTCCTAGAATCGGGCGCAGTATTTTTCTTCTGCCGCCCAGTCTGGAGCTGTCATGACCCCCGCATTGGATTTGTTGAAAAAGGTTCGGGCCGAACATCGCGTACACAGTTACGAACATGACCCCAAGGCGGCCTCCTACGGGTTGGAAGCGGCGGAAAAACTCGGGCTCGATCCGGCGCAGGTGTTCAAGACCTTGCTGGCGGCCAGCGAAAAGGGCGAGTTGCTGGTGGCCGTGGTGCCGGTTGTCGGCAGCCTGGACTTGAAAGGACTGGCCCACGCCGCGGGCGTGAAAAAGGTCGAAATGGCCGACCCGGCGGCAGCGCAGCGCTCTACCGGCTATCTGTTGGGCGGGATCAGTCCGCTGGGGCAGAAAAAGCGCTTGCGTACCTTCATTGATAATTCGGCCCAGCCCTTCGCCAGCATTTTTGTCAGTGCGGGGCGGCGTGGGCTGGAAGTCGAACTGGCACCGGCGGTGCTGGCCGAGCACACCCAGGCCAGATTTGCCGATATCGGCCGTGCGTGAACATCATCGGAGTCCGCGCAGCGCTGTATGGTGAAAATCAGCCTGCTCTGTCACTGGTGCCGGCTGAGCCAGCGCGGCATGCTTGGTGGTCTGACAAAGGGAGAAGGTCATGCAACTGGAGTTTCATCAGGTCGACGCGTTCAGCAATCAGCCATTTAGCGGCAATCCGGCGATGGTCTATCGGCTCGACACCTGGCTCGCCGATGAGTTGATGCAAAAGATTGCCGCCGAACACAACCTCGCCGAAACGGCGTTTGTCGTGCGTGAAGGGCAGGGCTGGCACATCCGTTGGTTTACACCGACCACCGAGGTGCCATTGTGCGGTCACGCGACGCTGGCTAGCGCTCATGTGCTGTTCGAGATTTATAAGGAGCCCGTCGAGCGACTGGACTTCACCTGCAAATCCGGCCCGTTGGGTGTGACCCGTGAAGGTGGGCGGCTGTGGCTGGATTTCCCGGCGATCACTGCATCGCCGGTGAACGTGATCTCGGACATCGAGCGTGCACTGGGCGTGAAGGCTGTTGAGGTACTGGCTTCAAATGAGCTGTTTGTGGTGCTGGAGTCGGAGCAAGCCGTGCTCGACTGCAAGCCGGACATGGTGGCCCTGGCGAAACTGCCATGGCTGGGCGCCATCGTGACGGCGCGGGGCGAACAGCACGATTTCGTTTCCCGCTACTTCGCCCCGGCAATCGGTATCAATGAAGACCCGGTGACCGGATCGACCCATTGCCTTCTGATTCCGTACTGGTCAAAGCGTTTGGCCAAGTCGAGCCTGACGGCTTTTCAGCGTTCGGCGCGGGGTGGGGAATTGTTCTGCCAGCTGGAAGGCGATCGGGTGAGGATCGGCGGCAATGCGACCCTGGTTGCCAGTGGCACGCTGATGCTGGGATAACGCAAACCCACTGTAGGAGCGAGCTTGCTCGCGAAAAACGTCTGGATAACGCGTTCATTCCGGTTGCACGCGTTATCGTTGTCGTCCATCGCGAGCAAGCTCGCTCCTACAGTAGGGGGGGGTATCAGTTGGCCGTGCTGTAGCGCCGGACACCTGATTCAACAGTTGGAATCTGCGCCGCGGTGCTGCCGGACGCCTGGAACAGCACCAGGTGTTCAGCCGCGACACGAATACCCACCTCCGCCCCAACCTGACGATCGACATGGCTCGGGAAAATCGACTCCAGCTGTGCGCCTGTCGGCAGTTGCAAGCGATACAGGGTCGATGCACCCAGGAACGTCTTGCCGGCAATTCGCGCCTTCAGTGCGCTGTCCGGCGCATAGACGATATCGTCCGGGCGCAACAACACGTCCACGGCGCCGCCTACCGGCCAGGTGTAGGCCCGATTGCCGCGCAACTCACCCAGTTCGGTTTGCACCGATTCGGGGCTGCTCAACTGACCGCGAATGAAATAGCCCTGGCCGATGAAGCTCGCGACAAAAGGTGTCAGGGGTTCGTGATACAGGTTGTAGGGCGTATCCCACTGTTCCAGGCGACCTTCCTTGAACACACCAACGTGGTCGCTGACCGCGAAGGCTTCTTCCTGGTCGTGAGTCACCAGAATCGCGCTGGTGCCACGGGCCTTGAGGATGTCGCGTACTTCATGGCTGAGCTTGCGGCGCAATTCGCCATCAAGGTTGGAGAAGGGTTCGTCGAGCAACAGCAGTTGCGGTTCCGGCGCCAGGGCACGGGCCAGTGCGACACGTTGCTGCTGACCTCCTGAAAGCTCGTGGGGGAAACGCTTGCCGAGATTCTTCAGGTTGACCAGTTCCAGCAGCTCTTCGGTCACGCGATCTTTTTGCGGATGCTTGCGAATGCCGAAGGCGATGTTGTCGGCCACGCTCAAATGCGGAAACAGTGCGTAGTCCTGGAACACCATGCCGATGCGACGTTTCTCCGGCGCAAGGGTGAAGCCGGCGCTGGAGATGGTCTCGCCAGCCAGCTGGATTTCGCCTTCGTGCACCGGTTCGAAACCGGCAATCGCCCTCAGGGTGGTGGTCTTGCCGCAGCCCGACGAGCCCAGCAGGCAACCGATGTCGCCTGCGTTCAGGTGCAGGTTGAGGTTCTGCACCACGCGCTGGTCTTGATAGCCGCAGGCGAGGTTGCGCAGGTTAAGCAGTAATGGCTGGCTCATGCGTGGTGATACGCCGGTTCGACGAGGAACTCGAGCAGGGCTTTTTGCGCGTGCAGACGGTTTTCGGCTTGATCCCAGGCCACCGAGCGCTTGTCATCGAGCAGGTCGATGCTGATTTCCTCGCCGCGGTGCGCTGGCAAGCAGTGCATGAACAGCACGTCTTCAGCGGCCAGGTCGAGCAGGGCGCGGTTGACCTGATACGGCGCGAACAGTTGCAGACGCTTGGCGGTTTCCTCTTCCTGGCCCATGGAGGTCCAGACGTCGGTGCTCACCAGATGTGCACCACGCACGGCTTCCTTCGGATCGCGAACGATGGTGACCCGATCGCCGGCCTTGGCCAGGAACACCGGGTTGGGTTCATAGCCTTCCGGGCAGGCTACGCGCAACTGGAAGTCGAACTGGATCGCCGCTTCTATATAGCTGTTGCACATGTTGTTGCCGTCGCCAATCCAGGCCACGGTCTTGCCCTGGATGGAGCCGCGATGTTCGAGGAAGGTCTGCATGTCGGCCAGCAACTGGCACGGGTGCAGGTCATCGGACAGGCCGTTGATCACCGGTACGCGGGAGTTGGCGGCGAATTCGGTCAGATTGCTGTGGGCAAAGGTACGGATCATCACTGCATCGAGCATGCTCGACATGACGATGGCGCAGTCGCCGATCGGCTCGCCACGACCCAGTTGGGTGTCACGTGGCGACAGGAAGATCGCCTGCCCGCCGAGCTGGATCATGCCGGCCTCGAAGGAGATCCGGGTACGGGTCGAGGATTTCTCGAAAATCATTCCCAGGACGCGGTTTTTCAGAGGCTCGAACAGTACGCCGCGGTTACGCAGGTCCTTGAGCTCAACGCCTCGACGGATCACGCTGACCAGCTCTTCGGGCGTGCAATCCATCAGGGAGAGAAAGTGCCTTGCGCTCATCATTGACTACCTTTTGCTACAAACCGCAGATGCTCAAAGCCTTGTTTAACGGAACAACGGGCGAGACCTGCGGCGTAAGCCGCACGGGGCGACGAAATAGGGGAAGGCGCGATCTTATAATTAAATGTCGCGTCTTACCAATAGGGCTACAGTTTTTAGGGAGTTTCAGAGGTGCTACGGGTTTACCGAGGTAGCGCTTTTGAAGCCTGTTTCCTGATAGCGGCGGTTCATTTGTACACCGGCCCCTCTGGGCTTGGCAATCAGGCGCGGCGGCAATGGTGCGCTGACAGTCGGTTTTTGACTTGTCATTCATCAGCGCCGGGCTTGATGGGCACTGGCGCCTGATCGGCGAGCAGACCGGCGCGCATGGACCCCACGGACCGATTGAAACCCTTCAGGAATTTCAGTTGCAGGCGCCGCCCAGGCTGCCTTCGAACTGAACGCGGACGGCCATCGGCTGGCCTGATAACCCTCGATTCACAAGACGAACGTCGCTGGCGTGTCGGCGGCTCTGGCGCCATAGTTTTGTTTCCGCGGCCTACGTTGCCCGCCCATAACAAGACAGAGACTGGCCATGACCAAGACTCTCCATCACCGTGCTTGCCATTTGTGCGAAGCCATCTGTGGCCTGACTATCGAAACCACCAGGGGCGAAGGCGGTAACGTCCAGATCACTTCGATCAAGGGCGACCCCCAGGATACGTTCAGTCGTGGGCACATCTGCCCCAAGGCCGTGGCGTTGCAAGACATTCAGAACGATCCGGATCGCCTGCATCAGCCGATGCAGCGGGTGGGCAATGAATGGCAGCCCATCGAGTGGGAAGCGGCATTCAATCTGGTCGCCGAACGCCTCGCTGCCATTCAGGCGCATCACGGGCAAAACGCCGTGGCGGTCTATCAGGGCAACCCGAGTGTGCACAATTACGGACTGATGACCCACAGCAATTACTTCCTCGGCCTGCTGAAAACCCGCAACCGTTTTTCCGCCACCTCGGTCGATCAATTGCCCCATCACCTGACCAGTCATTTGATGTACGGCCACGGTCTGCTGCTGCCGATCCCGGACATCGACCACACCGATTTCATGCTGATCCTGGGCGGCAATCCACTGGCTTCGAACGGCAGCATCATGACCGTGCCGGATGTGGAGAAACGCTTGAAGGCGATACAGGCCCGGGGTGGCAAGGTGGTGGTGGTCGATCCGCGCCGTAGTGAAACGGCGGCGATTGCCGACCAGCATCTGTTCGTACGCCCGGGCGGTGATGCAGCGCTGTTGTTCGGCCTGCTCAATACCTTGTTCGCTGAAGGTCTGACCCGCGACAGCCATCTGCCGGTGGACGGCCTGGAGGACGTACGGGAGGCCGTCGCACCGTTCACTGCCGAGGCCATGAGTCCGTTGTGCGCCGTACCGGCCGAACAGATCCGCCAGTTGGCGCGGGACTTCGCCGCGGCACCGAGTGCAGTCTGCTATGGCCGCATGGGCGTCTCGACCCAGGCCTTCGGTACTCTGTGCCATTGGGTGGTGCAGTTGATCAACCTGGTCACCGGCAATCTCGATCGCGTGGGTGGTGCCTTGTGTACCGAGCCAGCAGTGGATCTGGTGGCGTCGACCTCGGGCGGGCATTTCAATCTGTGGCAGAGCCGGGTTTCCGGGCGCCCGGAGTACGCCGGAGAGCTACCTGTCTCGGCGCTGGCCGAAGAGATGCTCACTGAAGGGGAAGGGCAAGTCCGCGCGCTGATCACCGTGGCGGGCAATCCGGTGTTGTCCACACCCAATGGCCGACAACTCGAACAGGCGCTGGACGGGCTGGAGTTCATGGTCAGTATCGACCTGTACATCAATGAAACCACGCGTTACGCCGACCTGATCCTGCCGTCCACATCGGCGCTGGAAAACGACCATTACGACACCACGTTCAACCTGTTCGCGGTGCGCAACGTCAGCCGTTTCAACCGCGCCATCCTCGCCAAACCCCAGGGTGCATTGCACGACTGGGAGATTTTCGTCGGCCTGGCCAAGGCATTTGCCGTCAGGACCGGCAAAGAACTGAAGCCCACCATCGCCCCAGCGCAAATGATCGATCTCGGCTTGCGCATGGGAATGTACGGCGACAATTCAGAGCACAAGCTGTCGCTGGCGACTTTGTTCGATCATCCCCATGGCGTCGATCTGGGCGCGCTCAAGCCTAACCTGACGCCACGCCTGAAGACTGCCAATCAACGCATCCAGGCCGCGCCTGCGGCGATTCTCGCTGACCTGGCGCGCTTTGCAGCCTTGAAGGCGCCGGCCGCCGACGAGTTGTTGATGATTGGCCGCCGGCATGTACGCAGCAACAATTCATGGATGCATAACTATCATCGGTTGGTAAAGGGCAAGCCACGTCACCAGTTGCTGATGCATCCGGACGATCTGGCCAGTCGCGGGCTCAGCGACGGACAGCGTGTTCGGGTCAGTTCGCGGGTGGGTGTGATCGAAGTCGAAGTGCTTGGCAGTCTGGACATGATGAAAGGCGTGGTCAGCCTGCCTCACGGCTGGGGGCACGCGCGGCCGGGCGTGCAAATGTCGATTGCCAGCAGTCAACCGGGCTCCAGCGCCAACGACCTGACCGACGAACGCCAGATTGACGAACTGTCGGGAAATGCCGCGCTCAATGGTGTGCCGGTGATCGTGGTGGCGGCTTGAATCAGTCAGACGGAGAGACCGAGCAGGGCGCTCGGCTTTCCGTTACAATGCGCCACCGTGCCGACCCATGAGTCGGAAAGTTCAGCCGAGGTGCTCCATGGATATCATCGAAACGATTAAAGAGCAGATTGCCAACAACACCATTCTGCTTTACATGAAAGGCTCGCCGAATGCCCCGCAGTGCGGCTTCTCCGCGAAAGCCGCGCAGGCCGTGATGGCGTGTGGCGAAAAGTTTGCGTACGTGGACATCCTGCAGAACCCGGAAATCCGCGCCAACCTGCCAAAATACGCTAACTGGCCAACCTTCCCACAGCTGTGGGTTGCCGGTGAGCTGGTCGGCGGTAGCGACATCATGACTGAAATGGCTGCTGACGGTTCGCTGCAGAGCCTGATCAAGGACGCCGCCGCCAAGGCTGCTGCTCCAAAGACCGAAGCCTGATTCGCTTCCTGTAGGAGCGAGCTCGCTCGCGATGGACTAAAGAACGCCGCTGGGTGTCAGGCTCCCAGCGTTATCGTTAACGTCCATCGCGAGCAAGCTCGCTCCTACAAGAGCAGGCAATAAAAAGCCCCGCCACTCGAAAGAGGGCGGGGCTTTTTATTGCATCGAGATTAATGGCGTAGAACTTACTCGTCTTCGCCCATCTGCGATTGCAGATAGTTCTCAAGGCCCACTTTATCGATCAGGCCCAACTGGGTTTCCAGCCAGTCGATATGTTCTTCTTCGGACTCGAGGATATCTTCAAGCAGTTCACGGCTACCGAAGTCGCCAACTTTTTCGCAATGCGCGATAGCCACTTTGAGATCGGCATGGCCGGTTTTCTCGATACGCAGGTCACACTCAAGCATTTCCTTGGTGTGCTCGCCGATGTGCAGCTTGCCCAGGTCCTGGACATTCGGCAGGCCTTCAAGGAACAGGATGCGCTTGATCAGCTTGTCCGCGTGCTTCATCTCGTCGATGGATTCGTGGTACTCGTGCTTGCCGAGCTTGTTCAGGCCCCAATCTTCATACATGCGCGCATGCAGGAAGTATTGATTGATCGCGACCAGCTCATTGGCGAGGATCTTGTTGAGATGCTGGATGACTGTAACGTCGCCTTTCATGATGGGGTCCTGCCCTGTATTAGCTGTCAATAGAGCAGAGTTTGAGCCTCGTATTTAATAGTGTCAAACCTAAGTTATTGAAACTTAAATGAAAATTAATCGGAATAAGAATGTTTGTGTTCCGCGTCTAGAGCATAACTAGTTGATTTTGAGGCATAAAAAAACCGGACATATGTCCGGTTTTTTGAAATTCGATGTTTAAGCCGCGGTAAATTCTGCTGGATAAGGAATTGCAGCCTGGGCCGTTTGCAGTTTGGTCAGGGTCTCGCGGACCACTTCCTTGGCGAGGCAGGCACATTTGCCGCACTGGCTCGCAACGCCGGTGGCCACACGGACTTCCTTGTAGCTGCAGCATCCTTCATAGATCGCATCGCGGATTTGACCGTCGGTGACGCCAGTGCAGAGGCAAACATACATAGGGAAGGACCGTCGCTGATTGTGACTCAATTGCGATGGATCTTAATGTTAACGAGAATGATTGTCAAAGTGGTTTCAGAGCACTTTTCGTCATAAACGGGTATGGCTGACGAACGGTCTGCCTGGCAAATCGGTGATCCAAAACCGGCGGGGATTTCATCGTACGGGGAAAAAACAGCTAAGCCAGCTCAAACACGCGGTGTATGATGGCCGGTCTTTTGCGACCGGGGATCGTGTCACAGGGCTGTCGCCTCAGGGTGGCAGGCTGATGCGAACCCTGTTTCTCACGCTATTACACCAGGAGATATCCAATGAGCGTACTCGTAGGCAAACAAGCCCCTGACTTCACCGTACCGGCCGTACTCGGCAATGGCGAGATCGTTGACAGCTTCACCCTGTCCTCGGCGATCAAAGGCAAATACGGCCTGGTGTTCTTCTATCCACTGGACTTCACCTTCGTTTGCCCGTCCGAGCTGATCGCTCTGGACAACCGCATGTCTGACTTCAAGGCACGCAACGTTGAAGTGATCGCTGTTTCGATCGACTCGCACTTCACCCACAACGCATGGCGCAACACTCCAGTGAACAATGGCGGTATCGGCCAGGTTCGCTACACCATGGCTGCCGACATCAAGCAGGACATCATGAAGGCCTACGACGTTCAGTCCGCTGATGGCGTGGCTTTCCGTGGCGCGTTCCTGATCGACGACAAAGGCGTTGTCCGCTCGCAGATCGTCAACGACCTGCCGCTGGGCCGTAACATGGAAGAGCTGATCCGTCTGGTCGACGCTCTGCAATTCCACGAAGAGCACGGCGAAGTCTGCCCTGCCAACTGGAAAAAAGGCGACAAAGGCATGAACGCTTCGCCAGAAGGCGTTGCCGCTTACCTGACCGAGCACGCTGCCGCTCTGTAAGGCGTTCCAGGTATAAAAAAACCGGCCTTCGAGGCCGGTTTTTTTATGTGCTGAAGTCCTTGTAGGAGCGAGCTTGCTCCGGGCGGCGTTCCGACGATGGAATCATGAACACTGCGGGGAACCAGGCTCCCCGCGTTATCGTTCACGACCATCGCGAGCAAGCTCGCTCCCACATTGATTCGTGAGTGCACTCAGTCGCCGAAGTCTTCCCAACCACCCATCTGTTTCCAGCGATTGACGATGCCGCAGAACAGCTCTGCCGTCTTCTCGGTGTCGTAGCGAGCCGAGTGAGCCTCGCGACCGTCGAAGTCGATGTCCGCTGCCTGGCACGCCTTGGCCAACACGGTCTGGCCGTAAGCGAGACCGGCC
This sequence comes from Pseudomonas sp. GW456-L13, assembly GCF_017350115.1. Classification (NCBI taxonomy): domain Bacteria; kingdom Pseudomonadati; phylum Pseudomonadota; class Gammaproteobacteria; order Pseudomonadales; family Pseudomonadaceae; genus Pseudomonas; species Pseudomonas sp. GW456-L13. Next base: position 1,296,136 of record NZ_JACNAS010000002.1, on the reverse strand, counting down.
AGCGTTGCGGTATCGAAGCTGGAGAACGGATGGAACGGATTGCGCTTCATGTCCAGCCGCGCAACCGCCGCATTCAGGAAGCCCAGGTCGAAACTGCTGTTATGCCCGACCAGGATCGCCCGTTTGCAACCGTTGGCCTTGAGGGCCTTGCGCACGCCGCGGAAGATATCGTTCAGGGCAGACTCTTCACTCACCGCCATGCGCAGCGGGTGATCGAGCTTGATCCCGGTGAATTCCAGGGCTGCCGCTTCGATGTTCGCGCCTTCGAACGGCTCGACACGGAAAAAGTAGGTGTGATCCGGGTAAACAAAACCCTTTTCATCCATGGCGATGGTGGTCGCGGCGATCTCCAGCAGGGCATCGGTGGCCGAGTTGAAGCCACCGGTCTCTACGTCGACGACAACCGGCAGGTAACCACGAAACCTTGCCGCCATTGGATGACGAGGGCCGCCTCCGCCGCCATTGCCTTCCAGTTCGTCGTCGAAATGGTCTTCACTCACGCGTGTTCCTCCAGCAGGCGCCAGCGCAGTTTTTCACCGGCGCGCAGCGGGATAACGGTCAGCTCGCCAAATGGCAGGCTGGTCGGGGCGGTCCACTCTTCGCGGACCAGGGTGATGCGATCGGTGTTGGCCGGCAGACCATAGAAGCGAGGGCCGTTGAGGCTGGCGAAGGCCTCGAGCTTGTCCAGCGCATTGCGCTGTTCGAAGGCTTCGGCGTACATCTCGATCGCCGCATAGGCGGTGTAGCAACCGGCGCAGCCGCAGGCCGCTTCCTTGGCATGCTGGGCGTGGGGAGCCGAGTCGGTGCCGAGGAAGAACTTGTCGCTGCCGCTGGTGGCCGCGTCGAGCAGGGCTTCCTGGTGGGTATTGCGCTTGAGGATCGGCAGGCAATAGAAGTGCGGCCGAATCCCGCCCACCAGCATGTGGTTGCGGTTGTACAACAGGTGATGCGCGGTAATGGTCGCGCCCACGTTGGCCGAAGCCGAGTTGACGAACTGCACGGCGTCCGCGGTGGTGATGTGTTCGAAGACCACTTTGAGGGTCGGGAAACGCTCGACCACACGACGCATGTGCTCGTCGATGAAGATTTTTTCTCGGTCGAACACGTCGACATCGCCCCGGGTGACTTCACCGTGGACCAACAACGGCATCCCGACTTCGGCCATGGCCTCTAGTGCAGGGAAGATCTTGTCGATGCTGGTGACGCCAGAATCCGAGTTGGTGGTCGCGCCGGCCGGGTACAGCTTGGCGGCGTGAATGAATCCGCTGGCCTTGGCCTCGCGAATTTCTTCAGGCTGGGTGCGGTCGGTCAGGTACAGGACCATCAGTGGCTCGAACAGGCTGCCGGCCGGGCGGGCAGCGAGAATCCGCTGCCGATAGCCGTCGGCTTCGGCCGCATTGCGTATCGGTGGAACCAGGTTGGGCATGATGATGGCGCGGCCAAAGGTGCGCGCGACATCCGCGACGGTATTGGTCAGCACGGCACCATCGCGAAGATGAATATGCCAGTCGTCGGGACGCAGCAGGGTCAGGCGGTCGGACATGAGGGGATTCCAGGCGGGTCAAACTCAAGGGAATGCTACCGGAAAAGACTCTTGCAGGCACTCGCTATCAAGTTTTGCAGGAAGCTTCCGATATCCAACAGGTATGCCGTAAACATGTGTGTGTCGGTCTTTTTGTTGTAGAAGCCAGTGGAGCCTCCCGTGCGCCAGCGTTATTTAGCCTTGCTCAGTGTGTTTGCCAGCCTTCCGGCGATGGCGCTCACTTTCCAGACACGTCTGGAGAACATTGAGTGGACGGTCGAGGGCGACAAGTTCGAATGCCGCCTGACTCAGCCGGTTACCGATTTCGGTTCTGGCGAGTTCGTGCGTCGTGCCGGCGAGCAGGCGACTTTTCGTCTGAAAGCCTACAACCCGATGATCGGCGGTGGTTCGGCCACCTTGCTGGCCGCCGCCGCGCCGTGGCAGCCGGGCCGTGACGATATCAACCTGGGCACGGTGAGAATCGGCAGTGGCAACGTATTGTTCAATAGCTCACAGGTTCAGGCCGGGCGTCTGATCAGTGGCCTGATGGACGGTCGCAGCCCGGTCGTTCGACATTCCTCGGGGGATGGGCGGGTGTCGGAAGTACGCTTGTTGCCGGTCAGGTTCACCAAGGCGTTTGCCGACTACCAGGGTTGCGTGGCGAAACTGTTGCCACAGAATTTCGAACAGGTGAAGCAATCGGAAATCGGCTTCCCCGGCGGCGGAATCGAACTCGACAGCGCCGCAAAAGCCAAACTGCAGGTAATGCTGGAGTACATGAAGGCCGATCCGACGGTCAATCACATCGAGCTCGACGGTCACTCCGACAACAGCGGCAACCGCCTGACCAACCGCGACCTGTCGCGGCGACGAGCCCTGGCAGTGATGGAGTTCTTCAAGGCCAACGGCATCCAGGAATCGCAAATCACTCTGCGTTTCCATGGCGAGCGTTATCCGGTGGCGCCGAACACCAACAACACCAACCGCGCGAAGAACCGTCGAGTAGCGGTGCGCCTGGAGCGCGGAGCACCCGCGGAACAAGTTGCCCCGCAAGCGACGAAAGCGGCCACTTCGGCCACTTCCTGACCCGGCTGTAATCGTCGCGCCCTCGACATAATCTGTCGCTTCGTCGTCATAAGCTGTCGCGCCACTGTAAATTATTCTGCATGAGCGGTAGACTTCCCGGCTTTCCGTAGAACCCCGTGGAGTGATGGCATGGCGGACGTAAACAAGGTCGTTCTGGCGTATTCCGGCGGCCTGGACACTTCGGTGATCCTCAAGTGGCTGCAGGATACTTATAACTGTGAAGTAGTGACCTTCACCGCTGACCTGGGTCAGGGCGAAGAGGTCGAACCTGCACGCGCCAAGGCTCAGGCCATGGGCGTCAAAGAGATCTACATCGACGACTTGCGCGAAGAGTTCGTGCGCGATTTCGTTTTCCCGATGTTCCGCGCCAACACCGTTTACGAAGGCGAGTACCTGCTGGGTACTTCCATCGCTCGTCCGCTGATCGCCAAGCGCCTGATCGAAATTGCCAACGAAACCGGTGCAGACGCCATTTCCCATGGCGCCACCGGCAAGGGTAACGACCAGGTTCGTTTCGAGCTCGGTGCGTACGCCTTGAAGCCAGGTGTGAAAGTGATCGCTCCTTGGCGCGAGTGGGACCTGCTGTCCCGTGAAAAGCTGATGGATTACGCCGCGAAGCACGCGATTCCGATCGAGCGCCACGGCAAGAAGAAGTCCCCGTACTCCATGGATGCCAACCTGCTGCACATCTCCTATGAAGGCGGCGTGCTGGAAGACACCTGGACCGAGCACGAAGAAGACATGTGGCGCTGGACCGTTTCCCCGGAAAACGCTCCAGACAAGCCGCAGTACCTGGAACTGACCTACCGCAACGGCGACATCGTCGCGCTGGACGGCGTCGAAATGACTCCTGCCACCGTGCTGGCGACCCTGAACCGTATCGGTGGTGAGCACGGTATCGGCCGTCTCGACATCGTCGAGAACCGCTACGTGGGCATGAAGTCCCGTGGCTGCTACGAAACCCCTGGCGGCACCATCATGCTGCGTGCCCACCGTGCGATCGAATCGATCACCCTGGACCGCGAAGTGGCTCACCTCAAGGACGAGCTGATGCCCAAGTACGCCAGCCTGATCTATACCGGCTACTGGTGGAGCCCTGAGCGTCTGATGCTGCAACAGATGATCGATGCGTCCCAGGTCAACGTGAACGGCGTTGTGCGCCTGAAACTGTACAAGGGCAATGTGATCGTCACTGGCCGCAAGTCCGACGACTCGCTGTTCGACGCCAACATCGCTACCTTCGAAGAAGATGGCGGCGCGTACAACCAGGCGGATGCCGCGGGCTTCATCAAGCTCAACGCCCTGCGCATGCGCATTGCGGCGAACAAAGGCCGGAAGCTGTTCTGAGACCTTTGACATCGTGATGGATACCTGACCTCGCCCTCGACGAGGTCAGGTACCTGAAAACGGGGTGTGATGCCAGTTACTGTGTTGTCGGGTGTTTTCGTTTCCGCTGATGATTTACTGTTTTTCTCCTTCTCGATGGCCTGACCTGTACTACAGGTTGCTGTTCGCCGGTTGCCCGGCGTGATCAATGACCGACAATCTGTGCGAGTCCGGATTGTAGGCCACATAAAAGGCGGCACCGCGTTTGCTGGCCTGCTTTGTATGTCCAAGCGCACTGGCTTTCAGTAATTTCTCCGAAACGGCACAAGTGACAAACAGAATCACGTACGCCGTCTTTTCCCGTGGCCTCTGGATTTTTTCCAGCAGCGCTCCAAACTCGACCTCTTCGCTCATCCAGCGTACATCAACGATGTACAGGTCTTTTACCGGTTCCGGTAACTGAAGGTGATGCTGAACAGAGACCGTGGTTTGCAGACCAATCCCGGTTGGCGGGTCCTGTGCGCCACAGGGCGTTCGGGCTGACCGCCAGTCATTCGCTGACGCTTCCAGTGTGGGGTTTTCAGGTGGTTTTGCGGACGCTTTTTTTTCCGAGCGCCCAACATCATCCATGACCTTCATGAAGTGCTTTCCCTTTTCAAAATCGGAGGGTGCATAAAGTGATTTATAGTTGAAGTTGAGTGTCGCGAAAAAAAGCAAAAGTAAATAAAACGGAAAGCTGATCAGGAACCAGACGTAGAGTTCTCTTTCCTCCTGATCAAGGAAGGGTAGAGAGACGGCTGCCGACGTTTCAGAGAGCGCTGCGAATATCGCGATAATTGTCATTGGGTTGGTGATTCGTTTTTTTATCATATTCTGTACTCATGCCGGGTTGTCTGTTCTCGAGTGGTTTATGAAGTTGGTTCGATGTGGTGCCTATTGTAGTGATTTTGATTGTCTGCTGGTTTTTGACAGGTTTTTATTTGTTTGTTGTATTGCTCTTCGGTTTCTTGAGTTTTTGGCGTGTTTTAATGATTGCTCAAAAAATATTATTTGCTGTAAGAGTAATTGGATGCGAAGTGTGTGATATTTCTGGTGTGAGTGTTGAGTGCGAAAATATCAGTTACGTTTTAGCGGAAAGGTAGAGGCTAGTGTTTGTCAGGGCGGGACCGGATCAAGCTGGCTCTCGAAAAAAACTGGTCGTAAATCGACACAGGTGGCTGCTGGAAAGTGCGACACACTGACGCTGATACAGTTTTAAATTCATTCTGTTCGAGGGATTTTTGTAGGAGGAATCCGTGTTGTTTGTAGGGGATGTCTCTTGGTGTGGGTGGCCGGGAGGGGCGACATGCCATGGGTGAAACGACTAGGCTATTGTGCGGGCTCTAAAAATTCGAACAGCGAAAATTGGACTTGCCCATGAATAAAGTGCTGATCGTGGATGATCACCCCGTCATTCGTCTTGCGGTACGTATGCTAATGGAGCGTCATGGCTACGAAGTTATTGCAGAAACCGATAATGGTGTGGACGCACTGCAACTAGCCCGAGAACTTATGCCGGACATTGTCATTCTGGATATCGGGATTCCGAAGCTGGACGGGTTGGAAGTCATCGCGCGTTTGTCTTCGACTTCAATGCCGATGAAAGTGCTGATTTTGACTTCCCAGGCGCCGGGACATTTTTCGATGCGTTGCATGCAATCCGGTGCAGCCGGTTATGTCTGCAAACAACAAGATCTCACGGAGTTGCTCAGTGCAATAAAGGCCGTTTTGTCAGGCTACAGTTACTTTCCTAATCAAGCCTTGCATACCGTACGATGCAGTTTGGGGAATGCCAGTGAGGCCGATATGGTCGATCGATTGTCGGGGCGGGAAATGATGGTCCTGCAGCAGTTGGCCCGAGGAAAGACCAATAAAGAGATTGCCGATGGGATGTTTCTCAGCAATAAAACAGTCAGTACTTACAAGACCCGCCTGTTGCTCAAGCTGAATGCGCGGTCTCTGGTCGATCTGATCGAACTGGCACAACGCAATGGTCTGGTGTGATGGCATAACTGCGCGACAAGGGGCGCCTATCGGGGTACGGCACTTAGCAAAAAAAGCCTCCGTTTCGGGAGGCTTTCAGGTGTCATAAATCAAAATCGTAATCGGCCAATTGCTTTTGCAGTCGGCGCTCCTCCAGCAGGTTGTCGATGGTGCGGCGTTTGCTCAGATTAGTTTTCGCTACTTCAACCACCGGTTCAGCGTCATCGGATTCGGCGGTGGTGAAATCGTCTTCTACGTCTAATTGCTCTTTGCCAGTACTCATTTAGTTGCTCCAGGCTAAGAAGGCCTTTGGCGCCCCTTATATCGACATTCTCCCGGCGGGTAAAAAAGATTTTTTCAATCGACAAATCAATAAACCCAATAGCGCCTCAATCGTCGGAGGTTTTGTGCTTGTATTCGCACAAATCCTCGATCCGGCAGCTTCCGCATCGGGGCTTGCGGGCCAGGCAAACATAGCGACCATGAAGGATCAGCCAGTGATGGGAGTCGAGCAGGTACTCCTTGGGCACGAACTTCATCAGTTTTTTCTCGACTTCCACCACATTCTTGCCGGGAGCAATGCCAGTCCGGTTGCTGACCCTGAAAATATGCGTGTCGACGGCCATGGTCAGCTGACGGAATGCCGTATTGAGTACCACGTTGGCGGTCTTGCGGCCGACGCCGGGCAGTGCTTCCAGCTCTTCGCGGGTTTGTGGGACCTCGCCGGCGTGACGCTCGACCAGCAAACGGCAGGTTTCGATCACGTTTTTCGCTTTGCTGTTGTACAGCCCGATGGTCTTGATGTACTCCGACAGCCCTTCGACACCCAGGGCATGCATCGCTGCCGGGGTATTGGCGACCGGGAAAAGCCTGGCTGTGGCCTTGTTGACGCCGACATCGGTGGACTGCGCCGAGAGAATCACGGCAATCAGTAATTCGAAGGGGGAGGAATAGGCCAGTTCGGTCTTTGGTTCCGGGTTGTCCTCGTGCAGTCGGCGGAAAATTTCCAGACGTTTTGCGGCATTCATGGGCAGTGCGTTTCCTCGAAGGCAATCAATGTGTGGGCGTGGGGTGCCAGGCCTGCCAGGCGGCGATCATGAGTCCGAGCAGGATGAACCCGCCAGGGACCAGTGTGGTCAGGCGCAGTCCGCCGTCAGCCACCAGCACCCAGCCATGCCAGTCAGTTTGCGTTGCACCGAACAGCCACGATAGATGGTTTCCAAGTGTTCCGTTGCCGATGAGTTCGCGCAGCAGGCCCAGCGTGATCATCAGCGTGGCAAACAGGCTATTGAGTCGCAGGCGTTGACGCCAATCGCTCTGAAAGACCCCGGTGTGTTCCAGTACAACGCATTGCAAGGCGATCAAGGCTCCATAAATCCCCAGATGCTGCTGCCATTGCAGCGACCAGGCTTGTGCCATGAGTTCCGCGCAACTGGTGAGGGTGGCTGCCAACAGGATGCTGGCCAGCATACGGGTCGCCGGGACCAGTCGAGATCGCAGGGCACCCATGGCCAGACCGAACAACTGAGTCACCACCAAGAACATCAGGCACAGGCCAACTGCAGCCATCAGCGAGTGGGTGACGCCGATCAGTGGCGTCAGCATCAAGGCGTTGCGCAGAGTCGATGAGTTATCCATGGGCAGGGATTCCGAGCAGTTGTTGCCGGTGTTCATCGAAGTAGCGCAAGGCATCGTGGACGGCATTGATCACCGCTCTTGAGGTGATGGTTGCGCCTGCGATCTGATCGAACTGTCCCTGATCCTTTTTCAGCGCCCAGCCGCTGTCACCGGGTTCTGTTCGAGACTTGCCGGAAAAAACCTGGAGCCAGGCATTGGGCCAGTCGGCGATCCGAGCCCCAAGTCCTGGTGTTTCCGACTGTTTGAGGGTTTTGACGCCCAGCAACCTGCCATTGGCGTCGACTGCGATCAACAGGTCGATGGCACCGGCGTAGCCAAGGGTTTGACTGCGCAGCAAGACCGCGACGGGTTGATCGGCCCGGGTCGCCAGATAACCACCCAGCAAGGTGCTGTTGGTCAGTGCGGCTGCTTCAATCGTTATGGGGTGTTCGAGTGGTTGATTGTCGTAGCTGTCCGGCGCGATCAGGTCCAGCAGGTTACGGCTGTCGATCAGGCGCTGTTCGGCTGCAATGCGTGGCGCGCTGCCGAGTTGTACGAAGTACGTCACGCCAAGGCCCAGTGCGGCCAAAAGCACCACAAGCGCGATGCTTGATGTCCGGTTCATGGCGCCTCCGGCTGTTGCCTGGCCGCCACGAACCGCTCCAGCGCCGGCACGCACAGGTTCATCAACAGCACAGCGAAGGCGATGCCGTCCGGGTAGCCACCCCAGGTACGAATCAGATAAGTGAGAAGCCCAACACCAGCGCCGAACAACAGTTTCGCGCCAGGGCTTCTGGCGCCGGACACCGGTTCGGTGATGATGAAGAACGCACCCAGCATGGTCGCGCCGGTCAGCAGATGAAACAACGGCGAGCCATGGGAGTCGGAGCCCGAGCCGTTCCAGCACAACAGGCTGATGATGAACAGGCTGGCCAGCATGCCGACCGGTGCATGCCAGCTGATCACCCTTCGTTGCAGGAGAAACGCTCCACCCGCCACAAATGCCAGGTTCACCCATTCCACCCCCCGGCCACCAAAGTGGCCGAATGCCGGGTTGCCGGCAAACAGTTCATCCATGGTCAGGCTTTTGTTGATCCGCAGACTGTCCAGTGCCGTGGCCTGCACCCACGCATCCGGCACATGGCCGATGCCAAACACGTGCTGCAGGCCGCTCAACAGATCCATGCCATGGGGCAATGGCCAATGGGTCATTGGTTGGGGAAAGGTCACCAGTACCAGAGCCAAGCCAAGCATCGCCGGGTTGAAGGGATTCGAACCGACGCCACCATACAAGTGCTTGCCGAACACCATCGCAGAAGCGGCAGCACTGAGGGTCAGCCACCATGGGCAGTAAGGCGGCAGTGCCAGAGCCAGCAATGTGGCACTGACCAGCGCGCTACCGTCACTCAAAGTTGGCCCCGGCGGCTGCTTGCGCCATTGCACGACGGCGGCCTCGACGGCCAACGCGGCAGTGGCCGCCAGAAGCAGATTGATCAACACACCCCAGCCGTACAGCCAGAACGCCGCCAGGATTCCCGGCAGCGTGGCCAACAGCACCAGTTTCATCGCCTGTTGCAGGCGATCATCCACCGCGTCAAGGGCTGGCATGGGCGTCCACCAGGCGTTCGGCTTCACCGAGTGCGCGTTCCAGGGCTTCGATTTGTTCCGCTGGTGCTTCGTTGGCCTGAGCCTTCTTGAGTTCGGCGCGGCGCATGGCCAACTGGATTTTGGCCCGTTTCAGATCGGCATCATTTGACGACGCAGCCGCGACCGTCGGTGCAGGGGAAGGTGGAGCGGCGCTTTCCAGTTGCGCCAGGTTTTGTTCGGCGGCTTCGAACTGTTGTTGCAGTGCGATCAACTGCGATTGCTGTTCGAAGGTCGGCGGATGCCCGAAGGCCTTCAGCGATTTGTGCAACTGCGCCCGACTCATCGCCACCTCGATCTTGGCCTTTTTCAGCGCGGCATCGGCATTGGCGGTTTTCTGTGCGCGGACGCGCTCGAGGGCCGCCTGCACCGGGTCGGCTGTCGTCTCGGCAGGTTGCGCGGCTCGCTGCCTTGCCTGGCGCTCGGCGATTTTCTGTTGCTCCTCACGCTGCAAGCGGGCATTGCGTTGTTCGAAGCGGCGCCGTGCGTGATCGCGCTTGAGGTTGCGGGCCTGCCGCGCCTGCGGTGTGAGGGCCAGGCCCCCGACAACAGGCAGTACAGTGTTCGGCGGCAGTGGGCGCATTTCGATGCAGTCCACCGGGCACGGTGCCACGCAGAGGTCGCAACCGGTGCACTCATCAATGATCACCGTGTGCATCAGCTTGGCCGCGCCGACGATGGCATCGATCGGGCAGGCCTGAATGCACTTGGTGCAACCAATGCACTCGGCCTCGCGGATATAGGCGATCTGCGCAGGTGCCGAGCCGCGAGTGATGTCCAACTCCAGCACCGGCACCTTCAGCAGTTCAGCCAGGGCCGCGATGGTTTCGTTGCCTCCGGGAGGGCACTTGTTGATCGGCTCACCGCTGGCGATGCCTTCGGCATACGGCTTGCACCCGGGGTGCCCGCACTTGCCGCATTGGGTTTGCGGCAAGAGTGCGTCGATGCATTGAATCAGACTCATGTTTTGATCAGTCCGCTGAATCCGAGAAAAGCCACTGCGATCAGGCCGGCACCAATCAGGTCGATCGGCAAGCCGCGAAAGGGCAGGGGAACATCGTTGTCGGCCGTGCGTTCACGCAAATCAGTGAACAGGCTCAACACCAGCCAGAAGCCCAACCCTGCACCGAGGCTCAAGGCAGTGGCGTGAAAGAAGCCCTTGTCTTCCTGAGCATTGAGCAGGGCCACGCCGAGTACGCCAGCATTGCCCAGCAGCAACGGCCAGAGGCCTTCGAATGGTAGTGTCGAAAACAACCGCGCCAGCAACTTCAGCAACGGGCTGATCAGCAGCACGCTCAATGGCAGAAACACAAACAGACGCAGCGGCGTCAATTGTAGTGGCACCAGCATCCATTGATAGAGCGCGTAGCCGAGCATGCTCACGACCAGCATCAGGCATGTCGTCGCAATGCCCAGGGCATGTACCTGACGACGCTGACCGGCCAACAGTGGATCGACGGCCAATGGCCATTGCAACACGAGGTTGTTGATCAGGGCAGCGCTGATAAGCGTAAGCAGGATTTCGGTCATTGTTCGTGCCGACAAGAACGGTAGTTTTTGTAGGAGCGAGCTTGGTCCGGGCGGCGTTCCGGCGATGGACTCAAGGGCGCTGCGTTCAACCTGTGGACACGCATAATCGTTAACGACCATCGCGAACGAGCTCGCTCCTACAGGAGATGGTCTAAAAAGCTTAGGCATTATCCGGCAAGGCGGGAGGGTGGGCCAGACATGAAAATCCCACAGCCGCGCCAGGCACGACTGTGGGATCGATTTGCCGCAGACCTTACTTGATGCGCTGGCCAGGCTTGGCGCCGCTGTCAGGGCTGAGCAGGTAGATTTCTTCTCCGCCAGGGCCTGCCGCCATCACCATGCCTTCGGAGATACCAAACTTCATTTTCCGTGGCTTGAGGTTGGCGATCATCATGGTCAGGCGCCCATCGAGCTTGGACGGGTCCGGGTAAGCGCTCTTGATCCCGGAGAACACGTTGCGTTGCTCGTCACCGATATCCAGGGTCAGGCGCAACAGCTTGTCGGCACCTTCCACGTGTTCAGCCTTGACGATCAGCGCGACACGCAGGTCGACAGCGGCAAAGGTGTCGAACTCGATTTCCGGCGACAGCGGATCCTTGGCCAGTTCGCCATTGCCGGCAGGTGCGGCTTCGCCAGTGTCGGTCTGGCTGGCGGTCAGGTCTTCTTTCGAAGCGTCGGTCATGGCTTGCACTTTTACAGGGTCGATGCGGGTCATCAGCGGCTTGAACTCGTTCAGCTGGTGATTGCTGAGCAAGGTCGCGTGATCGTTCCAGGTCAGCGGCGCGACGTTGAGGAACGCCTCGGCGTCGGCGGCCAGCAGCGGCAGCACCGGCTTGAGGAAGATCACCAGTTGGCGGAACAGGTTGACGCCTGTGGCGCAGATGGCCTGGACTTCATCCTGTTTGCCTTCCTGTTTGTTCAACGACCACGGCGCCTTGTCGGCGATCCAGGCGTTGGCGCGGTCGGCCAGGCCCATGATCTCGCGCATGGCACGGGCAAAGTCGCGGGCTTCATAGGCGTCGGCGATACCTGGCGCGGCGGCCAGGAAGGCTTCGGTCAGTTCAGGCGCGGCGTTGGTGTCGACCATTACGCCGGCATTGCCCTTGTTGATGAAGCCGGCGCAACGGCTGGCGATGTTGACGACCTTGCCCACCAGGTCGGAGTTGACCTTCTGCACGAAGTCTTCGAGGTTCAGGTCGAGGTCATCAACGCCACGGCCCAGCTTGGCCGCGTAGTAATAGCGCAGGTATTCCGGCGACAGGTGGTCCAGGTAGGTCCGGGCCTTGATGAAGGTGCCGCGGGACTTGGACATTTTCTGACCGTTGACAGTCAGGTAGCCGTGCACGTTGATGCCGGTCGGCTTGCGGTAGCCCGCGCCCTCGAGCATGGCTGGCCAGAACAGGGCGTGGAAGTTGACGATGTCCTTGCCGATGAAGTGGTACAGCTCGGCGGTGGAGTCCTTGCCCCAGAACGCGTCGAAGTCCAGCTCCGGCGTGCGGTTGCACAGGTTCTTGAAGCTGGCCATGTAACCGATCGGTGCATCCAGCCACACGTAGAAGTACTTGCCCGGCTCGTCGGGGATTTCAAAACCGAAATACGGTGCATCGCGGGAGATGTCCCACTGTTGCAGGCCGGCATCCAGCCATTCGGCGATCTTGTTGGCGACGGCATCCTGCAGGGTGCCGCTGCGGGTCCAGGTTTGCAGCATTTGCTGGAAGTCTGGCAGCTTGAAGAAGAAGTGCTGGGAATCCTTGAGCACCGGGGTGGCGCCGGAGATCGCCGACTTCGGATCCTTCAGGTCGGTCGGTGCGTAGGTCGCACCGCATTTTTCGCAGTTGTCGCCGTACTGGTCTTCGGTGCCGCATTTCGGGCACGTGCCCTTGATGAAGCGGTCGGCCAGGAACATTTTCTTTTCCGGGTCGAAGTACTGGGTGATCGACCGCGTGGCAATGTGCCCGGCGTCACGCAGCTTCAGGTAGATCTGGCTCGACAGCTCACGGTTTTCTTCGGCGTGAGTGGAGTGGAAATTGTCGAAGTCCACCAGGAAGTCGGCAAAGTCGGCGCTGTGTTCAGCCTGGACGTTGGCGATCAGTTGTTCCGGGGTGATGCCTTCCTTTTCCGCGCGCAGCATGATCGCCGAACCGTGGGCGTCGTCGGCGCAGACATAGATGCATTGATTGCCGCGGTGCTTCTGGAAGCGCACCCACATATCGGTCTGGATGTATTCCAGCATATGGCCGAGGTGAATCGAACCATTGGCATAGGGCAGGGCGCTGGTGACGAGGATCTTGCGTGGCTCGGACATGGGGCTCGGCTACTTGATGAAACGGAGGTCGGCCACTATAAAGCGCCGGCGCATATTTTTCACCCTGTGAGCCTGTTTCATTGGATGAGTAACAGGTGAAGGTTCAACATCCCGCCGAACGCTCGGAACAGGTACGATAGCCACTATCTTTTCCAGTCCTGTTTTCGGAGTTGCCCATGAGCGCCGTCAATCGCGCAGCGGTGGAAGCCGTCCTTCGCCAATACACCGACCCTTACCTGAACCTGGACCCGGTCAGCGCCGGGTGCGTGCGCAACATCGAGATTCAGGGCGACCGCGTCAGCGTTCAGCTTGAATTGGGTTACGCCGCCGGTCTGTTCAAGAGTGGCTGGGCGCAGATGCTGGAAATGGCCATTCAGGGGCTGGATGGCGTGGCAAGTGCCAAGGTCGAAATCACCAGCGTGATCGCCGCGCACAAGGCTCAGGCGCAGATTCCGGGCTTGGCGAACGTGAAAAACGTGGTGGCCGTGGCGTCCGGCAAGGGCGGCGTGGGCAAATCCACCACCGCGGCCAACCTGGCCCTGGCTCTGGCCCGGGAAGGCGCCAAGGTCGGGATTCTCGATGCGGATATCTACGGCCCGAGCCAGGGCATCATGTTCGGCATCCCCGAGCGCACCCGCCCCGAGGTCAAGGATCAGAAATGGTTCGTTCCGCTCAAGTCCCATGGCGTCGAAGTGATGTCCATGGCTTTCCTCACCGACGACAACACGCCGATGGTCTGGCGCGGGCCGATGGTTTCGGGCGCCCTGTTGCAACTGGTCACCCAGACCGCGTGGGGTGACCTCGATTACCTGGTCATCGACATGCCGCCAGGCACCGGTGACATCCAGTTGACCCTGGCGCAGAAAGTGCCGGTGGCCGGTGCGGTTATCGTGACCACCCCGCAGGACCTGGCATTACTGGACGCACGCAAGGGCGTGGAAATGTTCCGCAAGGTCAACATCCCGGTGCTGGGCGTGGTGGAAAACATGGCCGTGCACATCTGCTCCAACTGCGGGCATGCCGAGCATCTGTTTGGCGAAGGCGGTGGTGTGAAACTGGCCAACCAGTATGGCGTTGAACTGCTGGCTTCGCTGCCGCTGTCGATGGTCATCCGCGAGCAGGCCGATGGCGGCAAGCCAACAGTGATCGCCGAGCCTGATAGCCAGATTGCGATGGTTTACCAGGAACTGGCCCGCCATGTCGGCGCGCGGATCGTGTTGCAGGAAGCGTTGACGCCGGCGATGCCGAACATCAGCGTCAGCGACGACTAATAAGCTGAAATACGAATCCCTGTAGGAGCGAGCTTGCTCGCGATGGTGGGTCAGTTACACCAATGTGCCTGACACACCATCGCGAGCAAGCTCGCTCCTACAGTAGTTGTTTTGTGGTGGATTTAGAGACGCAACCCGCCATCCATCTCCAGAATCCGACCGGTGTAATAGTCGTTCTCGAAGATGTAAGCCGCCGAATGGGCGATTTCCTCAGGCTTGCCCATGCGCTTGAGCGGGATCCCCGCAGTCATCTTCTCCAGCGCTTCAGGCTTCATGCCCAGGGTCATTTCGGTTTCGATGAAGCCCGGTGCAATGCCGGCGACGCGAATGCCGTAGCGTGCCAGCTCCTTGGCCCAGGTCACGGTCGCCGCAGCAACACCGGCCTTGGCGGCGGAGTAGTTGGTCTGACCGACGTTGCCGGCGCGGGAAATCGACGAGATATTGATGATCGCGCCAGTGTTGTTCAGCTCGACCATTTTCGCCGCGACTTCACGGGTGCACAGGAACACGCCGGTCAGGTTGACGTCGATGACGGCCTGCCACTGGGCCAGGCTCATCTTGATCATTTCGCCATCCTTGACCTTGAGCAACAGGCCGTCGCGCAGGATCCCGGCGTTGTTGATCAAGCCATGGATCGCGCCGAAGTCTTCAGCGACCTGGGCAACCATGTGGGTCACTTGCTCTTCGTTGGCCACGTTGCACAGGTAGGCGCGGGCCTCGACACCTTGGGCCTTGCAGGCCGCGACGGCGTCGTCGAGTTTTTCCTGGTTCAGGTCCACCAGCGCGAGTTTCGCGCCCAGGCCTGCGAAATACTCGGCCATGGAGCGGCCTAAACCCTGGCAACCGCCAGTGATAATGATTACTTTGTCAGTGAGTTGCATTCGCATGCCCCGGTAGCAGGTCTGAGTGGTTTCCTTTAGAGAGCCTCTCGATCTGCGCCTGACCTGGCTTGGCTGCACATGAGAACTGCCCCGATGGCGTGCTGGGACTTTCGCCAGCAGCTCGTCCGTTTTTCTGACGGATTCTATTTAAGGAGTCATAAATTGAGCGTTGAAGCGGCTAAGCATGCACGAGAATTGCTTCTCAAGGAATACCGTGGGGTGCTCTCGACGCACTCCAAATCAATGCCCGGTTTTCCGTTCGGTTCCGTGGTTCCGTACTGCCTGGACGAGCAGGGCCGGCCGCTGATCCTGATCAGCCGCATCGCCCAGCACACTCATAATCTGCAAAAAGATCGGAAATGCTCGCTCTTTGTCGGCGAACGTGGTGCCGAAGATGTCCAGGCCGTTGGTCGACTGACTTACCTGGCTGAGGCGCAGCAGCTCGAAGACGAAGCCGCCATCGACGCTGCCTCCGAGCGTTACTACCGCTACTTCCCGGAGTCGAAGGGTTATCACAAGGCCCACGATTTCGATTTCTGGGTGCTTGAGCCTGTACGCCACCGTTACATCGGCGGTTTTGGCGCGATTCATTGGGTCAACGAGCTGACCCTGGCCAACCCGTTCGCCGGCAAGGCCGAAGTGAGCATGGTCGAGCACATGAACGCCGATCACGCCAAGGCCATCGCCCATTACGTCGATCTGGCCGGGCTGCCGAAAAACGTGCCGGCGCAAATGGTCGGCATCGATTGCGAAGGCATGCACCTGCGCATCGGTCAAAGTCTGTACTGGTTACCGTTCCAAGCGCCTTGTAATACGCCGACACAAGTTCGCGAAGCCTTGGTTTCTCTGGCCCACGCCGATCATTGGCCGAAAAATGAAGTGGCCGACGCTTGAATTCACGAAACGGCGACGTCATCTAAGGTGAACTGGCAAGGCATTCTTGCGTTGAGGAACCATTTGATGCGCCCTTTTTTGTTGCTCTTTCTGCTGTTCCCGGTGTTGGAGCTGTTCGTATTCGTCAAGGTGGCAGGGTCCATCGGGTTTTTCCCGGCCCTGCTGCTGATCATTCTCGGCTCGATGTTCGGCGTGTTTGTGCTGCGCATCGCCGGCCTGGCCACGGCCCTGCGTGCCCGTGAAAGCCTGAGCCGCGGCGAACTGCCGGCCCAGACCATGCTCGAAGGCCTGATGCTGGCATTGGCCGGTGGCCTGCTGATTCTTCCGGGCTTCATCAGCGATGTGATCGGCCTGTTCATGCTGCTGCCGTTCAGTCGTCGCCTGCTGGCGGGTAAAATGCGCCAGCGCGCCGAAGAGCAGGCGATGCGTCAGCGAGCGTTCGCCGACGACCTACAGGCCCGTGGCGGCCCGGCGCCTCGCGAGCCGCTGGGCCGCGAGCCCAACGTGATCGAAGGCGAGTTCGAACACCGCGATACCAAGTAATACGCACATCGACACGGCACCTTCGGGTGCCGTGTTCGTTTGCGGGGCATCGACCTGAAAAATTTTTCATCGCCGCCCTTGTAATAAGCTTATGCGCCCTTATGTAACGGTCACCGCAAGGTTTCTGGCGAACAAGCCAGACAGACTTCCGCGGTTCGCTTGACGAACCGCAACCGGCACCGCCGGCCTTTGTTAAACCCGCCGGGACTACACCGGCCGATGAAAACCACAATTAGGAGAGATCGACAATGAAGCTTCGTCCTCTGCATGACCGCGTCGTCATCCGTCGCAGCGAAGAAGAAAAGAAAACCGCTGGCGGTATCGTCCTGCCAGGTTCGGCTGCTGAAAAAGCCAACAGCGGCGAAATCCTCGCTGTAGGCACCGGCCGCGTACTGGAAAACGGTGAAGTGCGTGCACTGTCCGTGAAAGTGGGCGACAAGGTTGTGTTCGGTCCTTACTCCGGCAGCAACACTGTGAAAGTCGACGGCGAAGACCTGCTGGTAATGAGCGAGAACGAAATCCTCGCCGTTATCGAAGGCTGATACCCCCGTTCATTTTCCCGCTACTACAAAGTATTTAAGGAATATCGATCATGGCTGCTAAAGAAGTTCTGTTTGGCGATTCCGCCCGTAAAAAAATGCTCAAGGGCGTCAACGTCCTGGCTGACGCAGTAAAAGCGACCCTGGGCCCGAAAGGCCGTAACGTGATCATCGAGAAGAGCTTCGGCGCTCCGACCATCACCAAGGACGGCGTTTCCGTCGCCAAAGAAATCGAACTCGAAGACCGTTTCGAAAACATGGGTGCGCAGCTGGTCAAAGACGTTGCCTCCCGTGCCAACGATGACGCTGGTGACGGTACTACCACCGCTACCGTTCTGGCTCAGTCGATCGTCAACGAAGGCCTGAAAGCCGTCGCTGCCGGCATGAACCCGATGGACCTCAAGCGCGGCATCGACAAGGCGACCATCGCCATCGTCAAAGAGCTGAAAAACCTGTCCAAGCCATGCGCTGACACCAAGGCTATCGCTCAGGTCGGCACCATCTCGGCCAACTCCGACAACTCCATCGGCGACATCATTGCCGAAGCCATGGAAAAAGTCGGTAAAGAAGGCGTGATCACCGTTGAAGAGGGCTCGGGCCTGGAAAACGAACTGTCGGTTGTTGAAGGCATGCAGTTCGACCGTGGTTACCTGTCCCCGTACTTCGTCAACAAGCCAGAGACCATGGTCGCTGAGCTGGACGGCCCGCTGATCCTGCTGGTCGACAAGAAGATCTCGAACATCCGCGAAATGCTGCCAGTGCTGGAAGCCGTTGCCAAAGCCGGCCGTCCACTGCTGATCGTGGCCGAAGACGTTGAAGGCGAAGCCCTGGCGACTCTGGTTGTGAACAACATGCGTGGCATCGTTAAAGTCGCAGCCGTCAAGGCTCCAGGCTTCGGCGATCGCCGCAAGGCCATGCTGCAGGACATCGCCGTTCTGACCGGCGGTACCGTTATCTCCGAAGAGATCGGCCTGAGCCTGGAAAGCGCAACCCTGGAAAACCTGGGCAGCGCCAAGCGCGTGACCCTGTCCAAGGAAAACACCATCATCGTTGACGGTGCTGGCGTACACGGCGACATCGAAGCACGCATCACTCAGATCCGTGCTCAGGTTGCCGAAACTTCCTCGGACTACGACCGTGAAAAACTGCAAGAGCGTCTGGCCAAGCTGTCCGGCGGCGTTGCAGTGATCAAGGTTGGCGCTGGTTCCGAAGTTGAAATGAAAGAGAAGAAAGCCCGCGTTGAAGACGCCCTGCACGCTACCCGTGCAGCCGTTGAAGAAGGCGTCGTACCTGGCGGTGGCGTTGCACTGATCCGTGCTCTGCAAACCCTGAACGATCTGAAAGGCGACAACGCTGATCAGGACGTAGGTATCGCTGTTCTGCGTCGTGCCGTTGAAGCACCGCTGCGTCAGATCGCTGCCAACAGCGGTGACGAGCCAAGCGTTGTGGTCAACGAAGTCAAGAACGGCAAAGGTAACTTCGGTTACAACGCTGCGACTGGCGAATACGGCGACATGATCGAAATGGGCATCCTTGACCCAACCAAGGTCACCCGTTCCGCGCTGCAAGCTGCATCGTCGATCGGCGGTCTGATCCTGACCACCGAAGCCGCTGTTGCTGATGCACCGAAGAAAGACGGCGGTGCTGGCGGCGGTATGCCAGACATGGGCGGTATGGGCGGCATGGGCGGCATGATGTAAGCCAGCCTTACCCCTGTACGAAAAAACCCCGTCTGCGAAAGCAGGCGGGGTTTTTTATTGCCTTCAATTTGGGGTTGGCTGGAGATTGCGTCGCGCCCATCGCGGGCAAGCCACGCTCCCACAGGATCTGCATCGTCTCTGTGGGAGCGTGGCTTGCCCGCGAAGGCGTCAGGTCAGGCGCTGACAGGTTCTGCACTTGCCACGCGATCCGCCCTCAAGGCCGGTCGATACAGAACGTAGTAATACGACCCCAAACAAATCAGCCAGCAGAACACCGCCGTCCACACGTTGTGCGAGAAGAAGTGTGCGCCCTGCATCATCCGCCCGATGGAGAACACCGAGCCGAGGGAAAAGGCGAAGACCAACGCTGCGCGAGCCATGCGCGGGCGACGGTCGCGCAGTACGAAAAACAGGGCAAACAGGGTGAAGCCGGTGGCCGCATGGCCGCCGGGCCAGCAACGCCCTGGTTTATCGGTGTGCGGGCGAGGACTCAACAGTTCGCTGTAGGTCTCGTGACCGCCGAATTGTTCGAGGCTCCATGGGCATTGCACCGCGGTCACTGCTTTGATGGGCGTGACAAAGGAAGTCGCCAGGCCCAGGGACAGCACCAGGCAACCCAGTTCCCGCTTGAGCGGTTTGAGCCTGGCCATGAAGAACGAAGCGATGAAGGCGAGGATGGCAAACACCGAGAAGGCGATGACCACTTGCTTGGCGCGATCGTGCAGGATGTCCTCGAGGAAGTAACTGTGGCGTCCGATGAATTCCCCGGTGACCGGGTCGTAAAACAGCTTGGCCAGGTCCATGTCCAGACTGGTCAGTTCGAGCAATACCAGAATGATCGCAGCTACGGCGGGGACTCCAAGGCACACCCAGAAATTGAGCGGACGAGGGGCAGGGCGGGCAAGGGTCGAAACCATGCTAGTTCCTTGATCAGTGAAATGTTCTCAAATGCGCAGCCGCGCAGAGTTTGAACCCGATTCTGTCGCCAGCGTGTGAATCGCCGGTGAAAAACTCGTTAAGGCTGTAATCGGTCAATTTCCGCGCTTTTGCGCTTCACTCAGTCCTAGCCCTGAGCGGAACTTCGCCTTAAGCTGCGCGGGCCACGACGGCCGTTACTGTGGACGGAGAGATACCCATGCGAATTCTATTGGTTGAAGACAACCGCGATATCCTGGCCAACCTGGCCGATTACCTGGGGCTCAAAGGCTATACCGTCGATTGCGCTCAGGATGGTCTGTCGGGCCTGCATCTGGCGGCCACCGAGCACTACGATTTGATCGTGCTCGATATCATGTTGCCCGGCATCGATGGCTACACCCTGTGCAAGCGCCTGCGCGAGGATGCTCGCCGCGAAACGCCGGTGATCATGCTCACGGCCCGCGATCAACTGGATGACCGTCTGCAGGGCTTCAAGTCCGGCGCCGATGACTATCTGATTAAACCGTTCGCCCTGTCTGAGCTGGCGGCGCGGATCGAAGCGGTCATGCGCCGAACCCAGGGCGGCGGGCGGCGGACCTTGCAGGTCGGCGACCTGAGCTACGACCTCGACACACTGGAAGTCACTCGCGAAGGCCGGTTGCTGAAACTCAACCCGGTCGGCCTGAAGTTGCTGGCCGTGTTGATGCAGAAAAGCCCTCATGTGTTGCGCCGTGAAATTCTTGAAGAAGCGCTCTGGGGCGACGACTGCCCGGACAGCGACAGCCTGCGCAGTCATGTCCACCAACTGCGCCAGGTGATCGACAAGCCGTTCGCCAAACCATTACTGCAAACCGTGCACGGTGTGGGGTATCGCCTGGCCGAGGGCCGTGATGGAGTTTAAGCAGAGCCTTGCTCAACGCATCATCATTGCCTTTGCGCTGATGAGCGCACTGGTGGCGGGTGCCTTTGCCATGGGCATCGTGGCGACCGTGCACCTGGTGGAGGAAAAACTGATTTCGGCCGGTCTGGGCGGCGATTTGCAGCGCCTGTTGCTGATGGACAATGTCACGGACTGGAGCCACCGCCCCGAACCGGACCAATTGTTCTACTTCAGCAACGGGCCTGGCGATTTCAATTTGCCCAAGGATTTGCGGCATCTGGAGCCGGGTTTCCACGAAGTGTTCCGCGAAAACCTGTCGTACCACGCCATGGTCGAAATCGTCGACGGCCGACGTTACGTGCTGTTGCAGGACCAGAGCGATTTTGAAGAGCGCGAGCGGGTGCTGTTTGCCGTGGTGCTGGTGGGTTTCGTACTGAGCCTGGCACTGGCTGTATTTCTCGGCTGGGTGCTGGCACGCAAGGTCATGGCGCCGGTGGTACGGCTGGCCCGCCAGGTGCGCCATCGCGATCAACTGCTGGGTTTGGCTCCTCCCTTGGCTCCGGATTATGCCGCCGACGAAGTGGGCGAGCTGGCCGTGGCCTTCGACGCCACCCTCGGGCGCTTGCGTCAGGCCCTGACCCGCGAGCGTTTGTTCACCAGCGACGTCAGCCACGAATTGCGTACGCCCCTGATGATCCTGGCCAGTTCCTGCGAGTTGTTGCTGGAAAACCCAGGTCTCGATCAGCGCGGTCGCGCTCAGGTCGAGCGCATTGCCCGGGCATGTGAAGAAATGCGTGAGCTGGTGCAAACCTTCCTGATGCTGGCCCGCGCCAAGCGCGAAGACAACAGCATGTCGCCGCAGCAGCCCCTGGGCCAGGTAGCCGAGGGCCTGGTCGGTCTGTGGCGCGGCCCCATTGAAAGCAAAGGGTTGAAACTGATCTTCGAACCGGGCAACCCTGAGGCCAAGGGCTACAATGCGACGCTCCTGCACGCGGTGATGGGTAACTTGCTGCGCAACGCCTTGCACTACACAGAACGGGGCTTCATCCGCCTGAGCCTGACGGGCACGGGATTTCTGGTCGAAGACAGCGGTGTGGGCATTCCCGAAGAAAAACGCGAGGCGATGTTCGAACCCTTCGTTCGGGGCACTGAAAAACGCGGGGAAGGCTTGGGCCTGGGGCTTTCACTGGTGCAGCGGATTTGTGAAAACCAGGGCTGGAGCGTCAGCCTGACTACGATGGAGCCCAGTGGCTGCCGTTTTCAGGTGGAGCTGTCCCGAACTTGATCTGTTAAGTCAGGCGTCCAGCAAACCCTGTCAACTCCGTAAAACCCTGTAATATTTCAGGTTTTCCCATAACGATATTTTCACAAATGGATGACCAGACGCCGACACTACAAAATCTAAGGTAGCTGCTATCAGAAGTTCAGGAGACCTGATGATGGACGGCCCGATCAAGCTCGATTTTTCCGAAAAGTACGACGATCAACACGCGCAACGCTATTTGCGCAAACACCAGGAAGGTCTCGGCCGTCGATTGTCCCACTGGCGTGACGAACAACTGGCGCGCAAGGCACTGGCCCTGGTTGGCGAGCCTGGTCTGGTCCTCGATTTGCCTTGTGGTGCAGGGCGTTTTTGGCCCTTGTTGGCGGAAAAATCCAACCGAGTGATCATCGGTGCCGATAACTCGCCGTCCATGCTGAAGGTCGCAACCCAGGCGCAACCTGCCGATGTGGTGAAGCGGGTACAACCCTTGCACACATCTGTATTCGACATCGCCTTGCCGGACAACGCCGTCGACAGCATTTTTTGCATGCGTTTGCTCCACCACATCGGTGAAGCCAAGCATCGCATGGCTATTTTGCGTGAGTTCGAGCGGGTTTCCCGCGACAGCGTGATCCTTTCGCTGTGGGTCGATGGCAACTTCAAGGCCTGGAAACGCAAGCGTTCGGAGAAAACCCGTGGGCAGGAAGGTTACCAAAACCGGTTTGTGTTACCGGCCGCTACCGTAGAGAAGGAATTTGAGCAGGCGGGTTTCCGAATCCAGGAACAACTGGACTTTTTGCCGCTCTATGCCATGTGGCGAGTTTACGTATTACGCAAGAGGTAACAGGATGGCAGTGCAGTGTGCAGCAGAAACGGAAGTCGTTCCCCAGGACCGCTTCGATTACTTTTGGAATCAGCGCGGTGAATGGGTAGAAGAACCCAACGTCCGTCGCGGCGGGGAAAGCGGCGTTCAACGCCTGATGGGCAGTGATGGTCAACTGCTCTACGTCAAGCGCCAGACCGGGCATATCCATCGTAGCTTGCAGCACCCTTTCGGGCGGCCGACGGTCATGCGTGAGCATGCTGCGCTCACCGGTGTGACCGCGCTTGGCGTACGGGTTCCGGAAATCGTTTTCTGTGGCGCACAGCGCGATCCTGTGCACAAGTGGCGTGCCTTGCTGGTCACCAAGTCGCTGGACGGCTTCGAGGAAATCGATCGCTGGTACGCCGGTGGCGGTCGCGAGCGTCATGGTGAAGCCATAAACGAACGAGTGCTCAAGGACCTGGCTGAAAACCTGGCTCGCATGCACAAGGGCCGCTGGCAGCACGGATGTATTTACGACAAGCACGTATTCGTTCGCGTGACCGGTGAGGGCGAGACGGCCAAGGTCGAAGTGGCACTGATCGATCTGGAGAAATGCCGGCAGCGTTTGACGGCCCATCGCGCAGCTGTCCATGACATGAAGCAATTGCGTCGCCACTCGTCGTTCAGCGACGCAGACTGGGAAAAACTCATCTACTTTTATGAGACGGCGTTTGGCAGCGCTATCAAGGGTTTATAGCGATGAAACTCGAAATTGCACGAGGTTTGTTTCTGGTAGGAGCCTTGGCAGTTGCATCGATCGCGATGGCAACCTGGGAGCAACCACGCCCCCAGGTTCTCAGCTCGATAAACGCAGAAGAACATTGTCCGTTGCCTCGGATTGCCAAGGCATCCGTGGCCACTCGACCCGATCATGACTTGTTGCTGTTCATGTTCGGACTTTCTCAGGGATTGAGGCCGCAGAGTTGAACCGATTGAAGCCAAAATGAAAGGCCTCGCTGATGCGAGGCCTTTTTTATTGCCCTGACTTTCAACTCAACAAAATTCGATGTGGGAGCGAGCCTGCAGATACATCTGTTTCAGCGCTTATCCGGCTTGGCCAGCAAGGTGTAGACGCAGGGCAACACAAACAGGGTGAACAACGTACCGATCGACATACCGGTCGCGATGACCGTGCCGATGTCGAACCGGCTGACCGCGCCAGCACCGCTGGCGATGATCAATGGCACCATGCCGAACACCATTGCCGCCGTGGTCATCAAGACCGGACGCAGCCGGATGGCCGCCGCTTCCTCCACCGCTTCCCGTGCGCTCAGGCCCTTGTCCTTGCGTAACTGGTTGGCGAACTCGACGATCAGAATGCCGTGTTTGCTGATCAGCCCGATCAAGGTCACCAGCCCGACCTGGGTATAGATGTTCATGCTCGACCAGCCCAGGAACAGCGGAATCAATGCACCGCAGATAGACAGGGGCACGGTGACCAGGATCACCAGCGGGTCGCGGAAGCTTTCGAACTGGGCCGCCAGCACCAGGAAAATGATCGCCAGCGCCAGGGCAAAGGTGACCCACAGGGCACTGCCTTCCTGAACGTACTGCCTCGATGCGCCAGCGTAGTCGAAGGCAAAACCGGCGGGTGCCTCTTCCCGGGCGATCTGGCGCACGAGGTCGATGGCTTCCCCCATGCTCACCAGCGGCACGCCGGACAGGATGGCCGAGTTGAGTTGCTGGAACTGGTTCAGCTGTCTCGGTCGGGCACGGTCGGTGACGGTGATCAGGGTCGACAACGCCAACAGTTCACCCTTGGTGTTTTTCACGTAGTAATTGTTCAGCCAGTCCGGATTGTCACGGAACGGCCGCTCGACCTGGGCAATGACCTTGTAGCTGCGACCTTCAATGGTGAATCGGTTGATCTCGCCTTCACCCAGCAGGGTCGCCAGAGTCCCCCCCAGGTCCTGCATGGAAACCCCCATCTGCGCAGCCTTGGCACGGTCGATATCCACCACCACTTCCGGCTTGTCGAAGGCCAGGTCAACGTGGACAAACGCAAACTTGCCGGATTCCTTCGCACGTTTTTTTACCCGGTCGACCACCTGCAGCAGCAATTCGTAATCGTTGGCGGAGTTGATGACGAACTGGAACGGCACGCCTTCGCCGGTGCCCGGCAGCGACGGCAGGTTGAAGCCGAAGATCTGCAGCCCCGGGATCTTTTCCAGTTTGGCCTGCACCTCGGGCAGGATCGCCATTTGAGTTCGACTGCGATCGTCCCATGGCTTGAGCAGGAAACCGCCGATGCCCGATTGCACGCCGTTGAAACCGTTGATCTGGAACGACGAGTAGTACTCGGGAAACGCCTTGAAGATCGAGACGAACTCGTCGGTGTAGGTGTTCAGGTAGTCGAGGTTGGTCGGTTGCGGGGCGTTGGCAATCATGAAAATGATGCCCTGGTCCTCATCCGGCGCCAGTTCCGATTTGGTGAAGTTGAGAAGGACCGGAATCAGGCACAACACGATCACGGCGAACACCAGCACCACCGGCCGGGTGTTGAGGGTGCCATGAAGCAGGCTCTGGTAGCGGCGCTTGAGGCGTTCGAAAATCATGTCCAAGCGATGGGCCAGGCCGCTGGGGTTCTCGTCGTGACGCAGCAGAAACGCACACATCATCGGCGACAGGGTCAGGGCGACGATACCGGAAATCACCACCGCGCCGGCCAGGGTCAGGGCGAACTCCTTGAACAGCGCCCCGGTCAGGCCGGTCAGGAAACCGATCGGTGCGTACACCGCCGCCAGGGTGATAGTCATCGAAACCACCGGCATGGCGATTTCCCGGGCGCCTTCAATGGCGGCCTCGAGCGGTGTCTTGCCTTCCTCGATGTGACGGTGAATGTTTTCCACCACCACGATGGCATCGTCCACCACCAGGCCGATGGCCAATACCATCGCCAGCAGGGTGAGCAGGTTGATCGAGTACCCCATCATCTGCATGAAGAACATGACGCCGATCATCGACAGCGGGATGGTCACCACCGGGATCACCACCGAGCGCAGGGCACCGAGGAACAGGAACACCACCACAATCACGATCAGCACCGCTTCGAACAGGGTCTTCACCACTTCGTCGATCGAGGCCTGGATGAACAGAGTGGCGTCGTAGGCGATTTCACCGTTCAGGTTCGGCGGTAGCTGGGCCTCCAGGTCCGGCATGATCTTGCGCACTTCCTTGATCACTTCCAGCGGGTTGGCGCCGGGCGTCGCCTTGATGCCGATGTACACCGACGGGGTGCCACCGAACGAGCTGATGGAGTCGTAGTTCTCCGCACCCATTTCCACGCGCGCCACATCCCGCAGCAACACTCGGCTGTCGCCATCGACCTTGAGCGGAATCGTCCCGAAGGCTTCGGCGGACTTGAGTTCGGTATTGGCGTTGATGCTGGTGACCACGTATTCGCCCTTCACTTCGCCTGCGGCAGAGAGGAAGTTGTACTGGCGCACCGCATTGGTCACATCGCTGGCACTGAGGCCGAAACCCGCCAGCTTCATCGGGTCCAGCCACAGGCGCATGGCAAATACCTGGTTACCGAGGATCTCGGCTTCGGCCATGCCGGGCAAGGTCGCCAGCTTGGGCTGGATCACCCGTGACAGGTAATCGGTAATCTGCGGGTTGCTCAACTCCTTGCTGAAGTAGCTGATGTACATCAGCACTGACGCATCGGCCGATTCTTTGCTCAGCACCGGGTCTTCAGCGTCCTGGGGCAGCTGGTTCTTGACCTCGTTGGCCTTGGCCAGCAGTTCGGTAAACAGACGGTCGCTATTGGCGCCGACGCGCGCGTAGATCGAGATCACCGAGAAATTCTGGCGACTGACCGAGGTCATGTAGTCGATGCCCTCGGCGCTGGCCAGGCTTTGCTGCATCGGTTGGGTGATGTAGCCCTGGATGGTCTCGGCGTTGGCCCCGGGGTAGGCGGTGGTCACCGTGATCAGGGCGTTTTCCATTTGCGGGTACTGGCGTAGCGGCAGCTTGCTCCAGGCCTGAAAGCCCAGCAGTACAATCAACAGACTGACCACGGTAGCGAGAACCGGACGGCGGATGAACGGGTCGGTAAAAGCCATGGGAATTCCTTGATCAGTCCGCGCGTGGCTGGCTGTTCTGCCCGGCCAGGGTCTTGTCGTCGCTGATGGCAATGCGTGAGCCGTTATCCAGTTTGAGCTGGCCGGCGGTCACCACTTTCTCGCCGCTCTGCACGCCTTTGGTGATCATCACTTGCCCATCGCGGCGTTCGCCGGTCTCGACAAACCGCCGTTCGGCGATCAGCACCGGTTGGCCCTTGTCGTCCTTTACCAGGCTGCCATCCTCGGCTTTCTTTGGTACGGCCACATACACCGAGTTGCCGTAGAGCGTGTAGGTAATCGCGCTTTCCGGCACCACGATGCGCGGTTGCGGGTCGGGCAGGAGCACCTGGAGGCTGGCGAACATGCCTGGCATCAACTTGCCGTCGGGGTTGGCCAGGGTGGCGCGGACCTGCACGTTACGGGTGCTGTTCTCGATTTTAGGGTTGATTGCACTGATGGTGCCGGGGTACTCCACGGTCGGATACGCCGCGACAATGACCTGCACTGGCTGGCCGAGCGCAATCTTCGGCACCGACTGCTCGGGCACAAAAAAGTCGACATACAGGCTACTGAGGTCTTGCAGGGTGGCGATCATGGTGCCACTGGCCATGTAGTCGCCAACGTCCACCTGACGAATGCCAATGGTGCCGCTGAACGGCGCGATGATGCTTTTTTTGCCGAGCGCAGCCTTGAGTTGATTGACCGTGGCCTTGCTCTTTTTCAGCACCGCCGAAAGTCGGTCGAATTCGCCTTTGGAAATGGCCTGGCTGCCGACCAGTTGGCTACCGCGACCGTAATCAAGCTGTGCCAACCCGAGGTCGGCCAGAGCAGTTTCCAGCAGGGCACTTTCAACGGCGCTGTCGAGGCGCAGGAGTGGTTGGCCGGCCTTGACCTTCTGCCCCGACTCGAACTGGAGATCGATGACGGTGCCATCGGTCTCCAGGCTCAGGTCCACCCCCTGCAATGCCTTGAGCGTGCCAACGGTAGGCAGGCGGGCTTGCCATGGGCGCTCGGTGGCGGTGGCCACGGCAACGCTGACGGCCGGTCTGGGCACAGAGAAGCCTTGAACCATCGTATAGATCGAGAAGGCTTTGTACGCAGCCAGGGCCAGCACAATCAATAGAACCACACCCAACATGATCAGCATGCGGCGACGCAGCATATTCCAGTTCCTTGGAGAAAATCAGGTGAGACAGCAGGGAACATTACCGCGAGTGTAGAGGGTAAATCCAACTGCCGTTTTTACAGGTTGTGAGGTATTAGAGGGGGGAAAGCCTGAAAAGATTCGCCGTCTCGGTTCTCGCCTGCGGGGTGTACGTCATCCCGATGCAGGTGCGGCCCAGGCCGGCGATCTTTTCAATGATTCAGGCCATCAGATGCAGATGGTTGTCCCAGAGCCCTGCGGGTAGCTCCAGCGGTTTTGCAACGAGGTTTGTCTGGCGGCAATCGTAGTAGCGGCAGCGCCCCTGTCCCGAGGTCACGACAAAACCATCGGCCACGGCACCGACCCCGGCGCAATCGGGCAGTGGCGCGTCCAGGCGTACTTCACCGCTGTCCAGGTCCCAGATGAAAAAGCGGTTGCCCCGCGGTGCGGTCAACGCCACCAGGCGCAAGTCGCTGTGTATTGCGACGCTGGCGGTGTAGTGTCCCATGGCCTGCAACTGGTGCTCGGGTACCGGGAACGCGACGAAGGGCTGACCGGGGCGCTTGATCGCCAGCAACTCCGACGACTCGTGGGCCGCACCCATGAACTGCTGGCTGGCGACGATGGTGCCGTCGCTGGCGATGGCCAGATGACGCACGCTGTTCATCTGCTGGGCGAGGGTTTCCTTGCTCAGCAGGGTGCCGTCGCGGTGCATCAGGACCAGGCTCGGTTCCATGGCGCTGAGGTTCATCTCCACCCGGCTTTCGGCCTCGGTGCGAATCCCGCCGTTGGCCACCACCAGGGTTTCGCCATCGGGCATCCACGACACCTGATGCGGACCGAGGCCGTGGGTGGAAATCTCACCACTGTGCACCAGCCGTTCGCCTTCGAACTTATACACGCCGAGCAGGCCGCGCCCCGGATCGGAGGTGTCGTTTTCCGTGGCGTACAGCCAGTCGCCGCTGTGGTGAATGACCGCGTGCCCGTAGAAGTGCCGGTTCGGCTGTGACACCACGGTTTGCAGGAGCGCGCCGTCGCGCAGGTCGATCAGGTAGCTCTCGGTGCCCGGACGGCGAGCGACGAACAGCGCAATCGGCTGTGTCGGGTGGTTGATGATGTCGTGGCAACGCTGGCCGACCCGGGTGGCGAACACTTGGGTGCCATCGAGCCGGTAACCGACGGCGTAATGCTGGCCGTCGGTATCGTCCCGTGCCGAAAGCAACAACGGACTCCTGTCCTTTTGCTTGAACAGCTTCCAGCCGCCCAGCGTCACTGCACCCAGCAGCAAACTACCTAATGTCAGAACCTGGCGTCGCAGCATGGAACCGGCCCTCATCAGTCACCGTCGTTGGCGTTGAAGCCCAGCTGGATGCCCAGTGCCTTGGCCAGATCGGCCTCGTGCAGGCGATGGACGACGTTGAGGCTGTCATACAGCTCGTTGAGTTGCTGGCGGCCGGCCTCGTCATTGAGCATGTCGGTCAGCGAGCGCTGGTTGCCGGCGAACAGCTTCAGCGAGGCGGCATAGGCTGCATCGATCTTGTCGGCCAACGGCTTCTGCTCGCTCGGCAACAGGCCGCGCAGGCCTTTGTTATCCACACCTTCCCAGACGGTCCTGGCGGCCGCGAGGCTGGCTTCGAGGCTGGTCAGGGACGCCTGGCTGCGCCATGCATCGGCCTGGAACGGTTGCGGCACGCCCTTGCTTTGGCGGCCCATCGGCGTGCCGAGTTTCTTCTTCAGGGTGTCGATGGCGGTGACTTGCACGCGCAACAGATCGGCGATCGCCTCATGGGAGTCCGCGTAGCGCTGGTTCGGGAACTTGCTCATTTGCGCGAGCATGCCGTCGGTGTTGTTCCAGGTTTGCAGAATTTCTTCGGCCAATTGCTTCTGGCGTTCGCCGATGGCGATCAGCAGCGGGCAGTATTTGCTCTTCTGCTCAGCGTTGGCCACGTCGGGCTTGCTGTCGAACAGAATGTATTCGTAGGCCGAGAGCCCCTGTACCACGACGCTGGACTTGGCCAGGGCGGCGGCATCGATTTGCGGCTGGGCGGTGACCAGTTGCTCGACCTGACGGCCGACCAGGTTTTTCTTGTCCGGCCAGAACTGCACTTGCCACGAACGGTTGCCTTCGGCCAAAGGCCCGATCAGCAGCGGTTGCAGCTCGGCCCAGGCTTTTTGCGCATGCAGGAAGTCGGCACGGGCTGTTTCCAGGGTTTCCTTGCCTTCGCAGTAGGCGAGGGCGCTGACCGCCAATTGACGATCGGCCTCAACCCAGCGGGTGTAGGTCGGCAGGATCACCGACTTGGCAATGGCCGCCGACGTGACCGCTTGCGGGTCCTGGGGCGAGCAGGCGCCCAGGGCGAGGGCGGCAAGGCTGGTGAACAACAGTTTGGGACGGAACATGTCGGGCTCCCGCGAGTGGAATGCGTGTTAAAGGGAATTCAGGAACGCCAGCAACGCAGCGCGTTGCTCGGCATTGAAAGACAAAACCTGTTGTTGCGCCGCAGTCGCCTCGCCGCCATGCCAGAGCACGGCTTCGAGCAGGTTGCGGGCGCGGCCGTCGTGCAGGAACTGGGTGTGGCCGCTGACCGCCTGTGTCAGGCCGATGCCCCATAACGGCGGGGTGCGCCATTGGCGGCCGCTGGCCTGGAATTCGCTACGGTTGTCGGCCAGGCCGTCGCCCATGTCATGCAGCAGCAGATCGCTGTACGGGCGAATCACTTGATTGGCCAGTTCAGGTTCGGCGGCATTGGCGGCGGTGGTGTATTTCGATGTGTGACAGGACTGGCAACCGGCCTGATAAAACAGGGTCTTGCCGGCCAGCACTTCAGGGGCGTTGACGTCACGGCGGGCCGGTACGGCAAGGTTGCGGCTGTAGAACAGCACCAGGCGCAGGATGTTGTCGCTGACTTCCGGCTCGCCATCGGGGCCGTTGCCACTGGGTGCCTGTTTGCAGGCCGTTTGCGCGTCCGTGCAGTCATCAAGGGGTCTAAGGCTGGTTGTGAGCCCCATATCTCCCGAGAACGCGTGGACATTCTGTTGATTGAGGTTCGGTTGTCCGGCTTTCCAGCCAAATCGTCCCAGAACGGTCTTTTGCAGAGCGTCATCCCAGACCCGGTTCGGTCGCCCGTTGATGCCGTTGTTCGCCTTGGCCTGTGCCTCGGCGTTGGCCAGGATCGCCTCCTCGGGGATCGCTTCGAGCAGGCCCAGGCCAATCATTGGCGGCGCCACGCGGCCCGAGAAACGGGTGTCGGGGTGCATCGGGCCGTAACCCAGCTGGGTGATGTTCAGGCTCGGTTTGCGTAACTCGACTTCGGTGCCGTCCTTGAAGCGCACCGGCACGGGGGTGTAATCGACCCGCACTTTGCCTTCGGGGGCCACGCCGGGTACGGACATGTCCTGGAACTGGCCGCCGTAGACGGGCTCCGGCACCACGCCGAGCTGTTCGATGACCTTGGCATACGCCGGGGCGTCGGGAATCGACAGGCGTACCAGCATCGACACCGCGTTCACATCGTCGGGCGTCGGCGGATGGCCGCGGCCGTCCTTGATGTGGCAGCCCTGGCAGGCATTGGTGTTGAACAGTGGACCGAGACCATCGCGAGCTGTCGTCGTCGACGGGGCGATCACCCAAGGGCTGCGGAAGAAGCTGTTGCCGACACTGAAATCCACACGCCGTGATGGCGGCAGGTTTGCCGAGGGCATGGAAAACGCGTTCTGATCGGTCTTGCGCACCGTCGCACTGCCGCCGGAGCGGGCTTCACCGGGTTCGGCCCGGGTGAATTTCGGGGCGTCATCGCAGGCACTCAGGCCCAGGGCCAGAAACAGTGCGGACAAGCGAAGAGGCAGCGAGGGCATCAGACATCCTGCAAGACGAGCAAAACAAGGGCGCAAAGTCTAACAGGGGATGGGAATTTGAATAAGAGGAATTATCGTTTGCTTGATGTGAGGCAAGAGTCTATCTGCAAACCACGATCCCCTGTGTAGGAGCGAGCTTGCTCGCGATGGACGTGAACGGTGACGCGTGCTGACTGGAAAAATGCGTTGCCTTCAAATTCATCGCGAGCAAGCTCGCTCCTACAGGGGGGGGCACATCCGGGCAGACAAGAAAAAGGCGACCCGAAGGTCGCCTTTTTCACTCAGCCAGCGTTGATCAGAATTCGTGATCAGCGTTGTCCGGGTTCAGGTCGGCGATACCCAGTTTGCCAGCGGCGGCTTCGATCGAACCGGTCTGCTTGACCAGGGACGCGATAGCGTCACGGACGATCTGGTTGCCTGCGGTGTTGCCGGCAGCGATCAACTGGTCGTAGTGCTCGCCCTTGTTGGCGTGGTCGACCATGACCTGAAGCTTGGCTTCAGTGGCGGCCAGGTCGTCTTTGAGCGCGGTGTCGGCAGCCGGGTCGGCTTTGGCCACCAGGGACGACAGGCTGGCGCCGGTCATTTTGGTGCCATCGACGCGAGTGTATTCACCCAGGTACACGTTACGAATGCCCTTGGCATCGTAGAAGTGCGAGTTGTGGGTGTTGTCGCTGAAGCAATCCTGTTCGTCTTCCGGGGAGTTGGCTTCCAGGGAAACCTTCATGCGCTCGCCCGCCAGTTCGCCCAGGGACAGGCTGCCCATGCCGAACAGCATTTTGCGCAGGCCGGTTTCAGCCGGTTCTGCTTCCAGGGTGGCGCGGTAGTTGTCGGCCACGTTCGGCTTCCAGTTACCGACCATTTCTTCCAGATCGCTGACCAGCAGCTGGGTCACGGACTTCAGGTAGGCACGACGACGATCATTGTGACCGCCGGTAGCGCCTTTGCCTTCCAGGTAGTCCGAAGCCGGACGATTGCCGGCGCCAGGGCCGGTGCCGTTCAGGTCCTGGCCCCAGAGCAGGAATTCGATGGCGTGGTAGCCGGTGGCGACGTTGGCCTCGGAACCGCCCAGTTCGTTCAGGCTGGCGAGTTTTTCCGGGGTGATGTCTTTGACATCAACCTTGTCTTCGCCGATCTGCACTTGAGTGTTGGCGATGATGTTGGCAGTGGCACCCGGGTTGCCCAGGGCGTGTTCGTAGGATTTGTCGACGTAGTCGATCAGGCCTTCGTCCAGCGGCCAGGCGTTCAGCTGACCTTCCCAGTCGTCAACGATGGTGTTGCCGAAACGGAACACTTCGCTCTGCAGGTAAGGCACGCGAGCGGCAACCCAGGCAGCCTTGGCGGCTTTGAGGGTGTCGGCGTTCGGCTTGGCGAGGAAGGCGTCTACGGCGGTTTGCAGGGTCTTCGCGGTGGATTCGGCATCGCTGTAAACGGCGAAAACGATGTCGGCGTAATGGGCGACAACGGCTTTGGCGGCAGCTTCGTCGACTTTACCGGCAGCGGCAGGCGCAGTGGCTGGAGCAACCGGGGCAGCCGCAGTGCTGGCGGCAGGCGCGGCAGCTTTTTCTTGGTCTTTACCTTCGCCGCAACCGGCGAGGGAAATAGCGATGGCCAACAGACTGGCGGTAGCCAGAGGCATACGAATCATGGCGAACATCCTGCTTCGATAGGGGTGGAGTCGTGCTATGCACACGCAAAACTGCGACATAATGCAAATCTTTCGCATTATGTGTAAAGGGTTGTGCCTGTAAATATTTCTTATTCACGTGGCGTGGCGCACGGCCTTGTAGGAGCGAGCTTGCTCGCGAAGGACCTCAAGGCGACGCGTTTTTTCAGGCTGCCCGCGTCATCGTTCACGACCATCGCGAGCAAGCTCGCTCCTACAGGGGGGGTTACAAAATAGCCGCATTGCTGCGTTGGGCCTGCTTGAGGTAAACGCCCAGTTCCCGTGCCGGCAACGGTTTGCTGTAGTGATAGCCCTGACCTTCGTGGCAGCCTTCGGAAATGATGTAGGCCTCTTGCTCGGCGGTTTCCACGCCCTCGGCAATCACCTGCATGCCCAGGCTTTTGCCCAGCTGGATGATGGCGCGAACGATGGTCGCATCGTCGTCGTCATCGAGCAGGTCCTGGACGAAGCTCTTGTCGATCTTGATCTTGTCCAGAGGCAGGCTCTTGAGATAGCTCAAGGACGAATAGCCGGTTCCGAAATCGTCGATGGCGATCAGCGCGCCGGAGCGGCGCAGGCTGAGCAAGTGCTGGGCCGCGGTGCTGATGTCTTCCATCAGGCCGGTTTCGGTGACTTCCAGCTCCAGGCTGCGCGGTGGCAGGCGGTACATCTGCAGCAGGTTGTTGACCACTCGTGGCAGTTCGGCGTGGTGCAATTGAACCGTAGACAGGTTCACCGCCATGCGCAGGTCGGAGAAGCCCTGGTCATGCCACTCGCGTAGTTGTTTGCAGGCCTGGTCCAGCACCCATTCGCCGATGGCGATGATGGTGCCGTTCTGTTCGGCCAGCGGGATGAACAGGTCCGGCGGCACCATACCGTGCTCGGGGTGTTGCCAGCGAATCAGGGCTTCGACGCCCACCACACGGTTGTCGCGGTAGCTGATCTGCGGCTGGTAGACGAGGTAGAACTGATTGCGGATCAGCGCATCGCGCAGGTCTTTTTCCAGTTCGCGGCGGCGACGCATTTCGGTATCGACGCTGGCGATATAGAACTGATAGCGGTTGCGCGAACGGGTCTTGGCCAGCGTCATGGTCTGCTCGGCCTTTTGCAGCAACTTCTCGGTGCTGTTGCCGTCCTCGGGGAACAGGGTGATGCCGATGGTAGCGCGCAGGCGGATCTCCTGATGATCGAGGGCAAACGCCGCTTCCAGGTCATCGAGAATGCTTTGCGCCAGCTCGGCGGCTTCGTAGGGCTGCTCGATATCGGCCTGGACCAGGGCGAACTGGTCGCCACCGAGGCGGGCGAGGGCGCCCAGGCGACCGCTATGACCGCGCAGGCGATCGGCCAGGGCCAGCAGCAATTGGTCGCCGGTCTGGTAGCTGAACTGCTCGTTGATGCCCTTGAAGTCATCGAGGCCAACACACAACACCGCGACCCGGCGCTGCAATTTGCCGGCGTCGATAAGGATCTTGTCCAGTTGCTGCTGCAATTGCTGCCGGTTCGGCAGCCCCGTCAGGAAATCGTACTGGGACATGCGCACCAGGCTGTTTTCCGCTTCGTGGCGCAGATGGGTATTGCGTTCGATGGATTCGAGCAACTGGTTGGCGGTGTTGATCCAGATGCCCAGTTCGTTGTTCTCGTGGCCCTTGAGCAGCGGAATCTTGTGTTCGCTGGGACGATCCGGATTGATTTCCGTGAGGTGCTCGATGATCCGCGACAGCGGCTTGGTCAGCAGCCAGTGGTAGACCAGGTACAACACCAGTCCCATGGCGAGTGCGCGCAGGACGCCGGAAATGAAGATGATCACCGAGCTGACAATGAACCCTTGGCCGTAGGTGGCGGTATCGAGGGTGATGCTCAGGTCCCCGTAATACTCACTGTAGGGCCCGCGACCGACCAGTTGGGTGGTAAAGGTGCGTTCCTTGCCAAGAATCAGGTCGGTCAGCCAGCGGCTGTGGGAGTGCTGCAATTCGCGGGTTTTTTGCGCGAGCATGGCTTCGTTGGGGTGGCCGATGGAGGCCTTGCGCACGGCGGCGTCCTGAAACAGGCCTTCGATCACCTGCATGCCCATTTCCCGGTCCAGGCTATAGACGGCCTGGGTCGAGGGGTCGCGAAACATGTCGAGGATGCGTTCGGCATCGCTGGCGACGGCCTGACGTGTTTTATAGGCATCGAACACAATCTGCGCGCAGCTCAAGACCACGCCGACGATCAATGCCGACAGGAGTACGACCCGGAGCAACTTCACCGACAAGCTGTTCTTGAGTTCCAGCTTCAAAGGGTTATTCCTTGTTCCGTGCGGGTAGCATCAAGTTGCCATGAGTATTGGCAATCCCGTGATGGCAGTCAAAGGGACAATCATCCTTGGGGGATTTTGCCTGCTGCTTGGCCGATTTGCAGTTGACCTGGCGAGTTAGCCTATTAGTACTGTGTCGGTTGTCGAGTCCTTCAACTTGAGGGGCGGGATGGAGATATTTTCCTTTTGTTTGATGTTAGTCGGCGTGGGCGGGGGAGCAAGGGGCTGGAGGCTGGTTTCATCTTGGGAAATTGGCTTCGTCCGGGTTTTTTTTGGGGGGGCATATCCATTGCTGCGGTAACGGCAGCTGGCGGTTTCGCCCTTACGGCGAGTCCCTTTTGTCAAACGACACAAAAGGAACCAAAAAGTCTCGCCCCGAACGTACGGCCCCTCGCCAGGGCTCGGGGTTCCTTCGCTCCGGCATTCATCCGGGGGCATCGCCCTCCGGTTGGCTTCGCTGGCACCTACATGCGATGGGTTCGACTGCGTCGAACGGCGCTGCGCGCCCATCCCCGGATGAACGCCTCCACTCAGCCTGCCGAGGGGGCGGGTGGATCAAGATCAAGAGCTGCAGGCGAGCTAACGCTCGGCCTGTTGAGTGGTGAGAAGCGATGCGGTGATGCGGGATGCTCTGCTTTTTGCTCTTCTGTGGGAGCGAGCTTGCTCGCGATGGACGTCAACGATAACGCGGGCTGACTGGTTGATCGCGTTGTTCAGACGTTTTTCGCGAGCAAGCTCGCTCCCACGGGGATCTTCAGTGGCCACAAGTACCGACTAAAAACCGGGGAGGTATGACTCACCCACATAGGTAACAAAACAGTTCAAGCACATAGGTAACAGTTTTTAACTGGCCCGGGACGCTCCGCGTTACGTTTTGGGCGTTAGCGCGGTGTAGGAAAGCGCCAGAAGTTTCCCACGCAGTTTTCAGGTTGTCCGTCGGAAGCGGGCTGAATAACCTTTGGCTGTCGCTGAAACTCAGCGATCGGGTGTGAGAACCCGGCTACTTATGGTCATCCAGAGCCTGTGCACGCATAATCGCCGCCAGCTAATCCGCTGTCTGTAAATGCGTCATGGCGGCTGTGTGCGGGCAGACTTAGGTCTGGCCCGGGTGTCCATACCGGTTTCTCACCTCGCACATAGCTGCCACCTCTTCACCGCGTGAGAAACGGCAAGTGGTGGCCCCAGCGCTAGAGGAATGGTTTTATGGACAAATTAATCCCAGATCCCCCCTACAACACCACCAAACCCTACAGCCCTCGCACCATGTTCATGATCGTCCCCGACATGGACACTGAAAGCCTGCTTGCCCACGCTTGTGAATCACTGGCTTCAGCCAATGTCATGGCGAGTGATTTCGCTACCTGCCTGGCTGGCCCCCAGCGCAACACGGCGCTGGCCATTTCGCAGATTGTCATGTTGGCGGAGCTGGCGGTGAATCGCGCGTTGGATAACCTCGATCCGCAGTAGTTGGCAGGCTGACCGCGTTATCGTTCTTCGCGAGCAGGCTCGCTCCCACTGGCTCGGGGGGTGATCTGTGGGAGCGAGCCTGCTCGCGAAGGCGGCGGGACAATCACCACCGTCCCTTTGCTCATATTCCTTCCATAAAAAAACCCGGCACAAAGCCGGGTTTTTTGTCTGGCATCGAGCTTAAGCGGTGAAGGTTTTGCCTTCGAACTGCTCAGCCACGAATTTCCAGTTGACCAGGTTCCAGAACGCTTCGACGTACTTCGGACGCAGGTTGCGGTAGTCGATGTAGTAAGCGTGTTCCCAAACGTCGCAGGTCAGCAGCGGGGTGTCGCCGTTGGTCAGCGGGTTGCCGGCGCCGATGGTGCTGGCCAGGGCCAGGGAACCGTCAGCCTTCTTCACCAGCCAGCCCCAACCGGAACCGAAGGTGCCGATGGAAGTCTTGCTGAACTCTTCCTTGAACTTGTCGAACGAACCGAAGGCCGCGTTGATGGCTTCAGCCAGTGCGCCGGTTGGTTGACCGCCAGCGTTTGGCGCCAGGCAGTTCCAGTAGAAAGTGTGGTTCCAGACCTGAGCGGCGTTGTTGAAGATACCGCCCGAGGAAGTCTTGACGATTTCTTCCAGGGTCTTGCCTTCGAACTCGGTGCCTGGCACCAGGTTGTTCAGGTTCACGACGTAGGTGTTGTGGTGCTTGTCGTGGTGGAACTCCAGGGTTTCCTTGGAGATGTGCGGCTGCAGGGCATCGTGTGCGTACGGCAGTGGCGGCAATTCGAAAGCCATGATGATTCTCCTAATCAGGTCAGTTGCGGTGAGCGCAAGGCCGATCACGGGCGGCCAGACAAGCGCCGGGGAGTTTGTACTCTTTGCGGCGCAGGGAGTCGGATCATAGCACCGGGGGGGCGGCATAACCACGCAACAACTGTGTGGAATAGAGGTTCCGCCAATCAGATGGCCGCGATCAGCTGCAGCGCTACGGCAAACATCATCACCGCCACCAACAGATCGAGAATTCGCCAGGTGCCGGGCCGGGCGAGCCACGGTGCCAGCCATGCCGCACCGAGGGCCAGGGTGAAGAACCACAGCAGCGAGGCACTGGCCGCGCCTACGACATAAGCGCCCGGCTCGGTTTGTTGGGCGCCCAGGGAGCCGATCAGCAAAACGGTGTCCAGATAGACGTGCGGGTTGAGCAAGGTCACCGCCAGCGCGCTGAGCATCACCGCCCGCAGCGAACGTACGGTCTGGCCTTCGCCCTGCTCAAGGCTCTGCTTCGAGAAGGCCCGGCGCAGCGCCTGGCTGCCGTACCACAACAGGAACGCTGCGCCGCCCCAGCGTGCGATGGCCAACAGCGTCGGGTTCTGCGCCAGCACCGTCGCCAGGCCGAATACCCCGGCGGCTACCAACAGGGCATCGCAGGTCACGCAGAGTGCCGCCACCGGCAGGTGATGTTCACGTCGCAGGCTTTGCGCCAGGACAAACGCATTCTGGGTGCCGATCGCCATGATCAGGCCGAAGGCCACGAGCAGCCCGTTCACATAACTTTGCCACATGATTTTTTACTCCGCGTTGGCTGCCAGATCCCGCAGCACTTGCAGGGCACGGTCGGTGTCGGCCTGGCCGACGAACAAATGGTCGTGGTAGTAGCCGGCAATCACGTTGCAGCTGATTCCGGCCTTGCCCAGTGCCGTGGCGAACGCGGCGGTCAGGCCGACCGCTTCGAGGGCCGAATGTACGTTCAAGGTGATCCAGGCGGCGATGTAGTCGAAGCTGAATCCGGCTGTTTCGGCGTGGGAACGCTCGAGAATCACGGTCAGGCCTTCCTGCTCGCGGAAGCTGCCGACAATCTCCAGATCCGTAGGCAATTTACCGTCGCGCAGGGTGCAGAACACGTATTCGCCAGCGTTGAGTTGCGGGCTCATGCTGCGCAGCAGCGTTGCCAATGAAGTTTCGCCAGCCATGTGGGTGATCCTTGTTCAAGAGTTCTTGCTGGTCATTGTCCTTGTGAAGGCTGTATAAGAAAAACCAATCTTGCTGATCGCTCATTAGGAAAACTGATGTTCGACTATAAATTGCTTTCTGCCTTGGCCGCCGTGGTCGAACAGGCCGGTTTTGAACGGGCGGCTCAGGTACTGGGCTTGTCGCAATCGGCGATTTCCCAGCGCATCAAGCTGCTGGAGGCGCGGGTTGGCCAACCGGTGCTGGTGCGGGCCACGCCGCCAACGCCGACGGAAATCGGTCGACGGCTGCTCAACCACGTGCAGCAGGTGCGATTGCTTGAACGGGATTTGCAAAGCCTGGTGCCGGCGCTGGATGAAGAGGGCCTGCCGGAACGCCTGCGGATCGCCCTGAACGCCGACAGCCTGGCCACTTGGTGGGCGCAGGCCGTGGGGGCGTTTTGCGCCGAACAGCATCTGCTGATGGATCTGGTGGTCGAAGACCAGACCGTCGGTCTCAAGCGCATGCGCGCCGGTGAAGTGGCGGCTTGTGTCTGCGCCAGCGAGCGGCCGGTGGCGGGGGCGCGCAGTGTGTTGCTGGGGGCCATGCGTTACCGTGCGCTGGCCAGCCCCGCCTTTATTGCCCGGCATTTTCCGCAGGGCGTACGCGCCGATCAGTTGGCCCGAACCCCGGCGCTGGTATTTGGCCCGGACGATTTCCTGCAGCATCGCTACCTTGCGTCCCTCGGCGTCGAGGGGGGATTCGAACACCATTTGTGCCCGTCCTCCGAAGGTTTTATCCGCTTGGCGGAAGCCGGTCTGGGCTGGGGGCTGGTTCCGGAACTGCAGGTGCGCGAGCAACTGCAAAGGGGTGTATTGCAGGAGCTGCTGCCAGATAAGCCGATCGATGTGCCGCTGTACTGGCATCATTGGCGTAATGGCGGCCAACTGCTGGGGCTGCTCACCGATCAATTGGTCAGCGCATCGAAGCAATGGCTGGTGCCCTTGGACTGACGCGCAGCGTCAAGACCTCACGTAATACGCAAAACGAAATATTCGGAGCAATTCATGAAGATTCTGGTTACCGGCGCAAGCGGCTTCATCGGCGGGCGCTTTGCGCGTTTTGCCCTGGAGCAGGGCCTGGACGTGCGGGTCAACGGTCGCCGGGCCGAGAGTGTGGAGCATCTGGTACGCCGGGGAGCCGAGTTCATCCAGGGTGACTTGAGCGACCCGGAACTGGCGCGCGAGCTGTGCTCGGACGTCGAGGCCGTGGTGCATTGCGCCGGTGCTGTTGGATTATGGGGACGTTATCAGGACTTTCATCAGGGCAACGTCCAGGTCACCGAGAATGTGGTCGAAGCCTGCTTGAAGCAACGGGTTCGGCGGCTGGTGCATTTGTCGTCGCCGTCGATCTACTTCGATGGTCGCGATCACCTGGGTCTGACCGAAGATCAGGTGCCCAAGCGCTTCAAACACCCTTTCGCCGCCACCAAGTACCTGGCCGAGCAAAAAGTCTTCGGTGCCCAGGAGTTCGGTCTCGAAACCCTGGCCCTGCGCCCGCGTTTCGTCACCGGGGCCGGCGACATGAGCATCTTCCCGCGCCTGTTGAACATGCAGCGCAAGGGGCGCCTGGCGATCATCGGCAACGGTCTGAACAAAGTTGATTTCACCAGCGTGCAAAACCTCAACGAGGCGTTGCTCAGCAGTTTGCTGGCCAGCGGTTCTGCGCTGGGCAAGGCTTACAACATCAGCAACGGCACGCCGATTCCCCTGTGGGACGTGGTCAATTACGTGATGCGCAACATGGAAGTCCCACAGGTCACCCGCTACCGTTCCTACGGCCTGGCCTACAGCGTGGCGGCGCTCAACGAGGGCGTGTGCAAGTTGTGGCCGGGGCGTCCCGAACCGACGCTGTCGCGTCTGGGCATGCAGGTCATGAACAAAAATTTCACCCTGGACATCAGCCGCGCGCGGCATTATCTGGATTACGATCCCAAAGTCAGCCTCTGGACGGCGCTCGATGAATTCTGTGGCTGGTGGAAGGCCCAGGCTGTTCGCTGACGCTCGAACAACGACCCCCGACTGAACCGGATTCGGGCTTGGGGGTCAATGGTTGCGGCTGTGGGGTTTATACTGCGCGGCATAAAGCCATTATGTGATTCACTAAGGTTGATTCAATGTCCATGCGAAACGATGCCAACGACGACTTCGATGATGTACCGAGCCTGCGTGCAGACGTTCTCGATGACGACTTTGCGCCCACCGCCCGTACGGTCGTGCATTCGCGCACGACGCCGGTGGTGAAGGTCAAGGCGGCGAGTACCGGTGCCTTGTGGGCGTTGGTCGGGGCGTTGTTCTTTGCGTTCGCGGGCCTGGCCTGGTGGAGCTTTCAGCAGATCTCCCTGATGGAACAGCAACTGGTGGCGACCCAGGAAAGCTTCGCGCGAATCAGTGAGGAAGCGGCAGGGCGCCTGCAGGATATTTCCGGAAAGGTTGTTGCCAGCCAGACCAGTGTCAACACCGACAGCGAGGCCTTGAAGCTGCAAATCCGCCAGCTGGAAAGCAAGCTCCAGGACCAGAACGCCCAGCAGCAAGGTGTTGCCGGCCAGGCCTCGGACCTGGACAAGCGACTGGCACAAATGACCGCGCAAACCACCGAACTGGACAAACGCCTGGCGCAAATGAATGCCCAGAACACCGAACATCAGACGGCCAATACCCAGTTGCAGACCCAGGTCAAAGCATTGAGTGCTGAATTGGCCACCCTGAAAAGTGCCCCGTCGGACGCTGAAAAACTCGATGCACAACTGAAGAGCCTGGGCGCCGATATCACAGCGCTGAAGAAACAAGGCAACCCAAGCGCTGCTATCGAGCGTCTCGAGCAAGACATGATCGTGCTCAAGAGCGAGCAGGACAACCGTCCAGCGGTCACGCAGGGCTCGACCAATACCGCCGAGTTCGATGCGTTCCGCAGCCAGGTCACCCGCAACATCAATACCCTTCAGGCGCAGATCCAGAACCTTCAGCAGCAACTGCGCGCCCGGCAGTAATCCGAACACTTGTGGCGAGGGGGCTTGCCCCCGATGGGTGGCGAAGCCGCCCCAAATCCATTCGCCGCGGTTCACCAGATCAACCGCGGTGCCTGATTTACGACTGCTGCGCAGCCGAACGGGGGCAAGCCCCCTCGCCACAAAAGCCTATAACCCTGTTCTGGCGAATATTCGTACATATCCCATTGCCGTCTACGCTCTTGAAACACCACCAGGAACGAGGGATGCGCAATGGGGTTTCTGCATAGGTTTACCTTGCTGTGCGGCATGTTTTTGTTGTGCCTGGGCCAGGCGCAAGCCGCCGGGACGGAAAAGGACGACAGCAAGGCGGCCATTGCGCTACTGGAAAAAGCCCTGGCCTACTACCACCAGAATGGCGACAAGGCGTTGGCGGCGTTCAGTCGACAGGGTGAGTTTGTCGACAAGGATCGTTATGTCTTTGTGCTCGACACCAAGGGCGTGATGCTCGCCAGTGGCGGGCCGTCGTCGGCGCTGATTGGCCGGGACGTGTCGCAAGTGCTCGGGCCGGATCTGCAGAAAGCTTTCAAGGACGCCCTGAAGGTGCCGGAGGGCAATGGCATTCAGCAGGCGGAATATCGCTGGCAGAACTGGAATGACGGCAAGGTCGAGCGCAAGCATGTCTACTACCAGCGCGTTGGACAGCGGATTCTGGCGGTCGGTTATTACCTGCCACGGGCCTCCGCCGAACAGGCCATGGCCTTGCTGAACAAAGCGGCAACCGATCTGGCCAAGGACGAAAAGGGCACCCTGACGGCGATCAATTCCCTCAAGGGCGGCTACCTGCAGGATGATCTGTATGTGTTTGTCGTCGACCTGGATACCCAGCGTTACGTGGCCCACGGCACCAACCTGCGGCTGATCAATACCGACTTCAGCAAGATCGTGGACCCGGAAGGCAAACCGGTGGGCGAGCCGATTCTGGCGTTGATGGCCCAGCAGGATTACGGCGAATACGAATACCGCTGGAAAAACCCGGTGACGGGCAAGGTCGAGAACAAGCATGCCTACCTGAAGAAGGTCGGGCATTTTCTGGTGGCTGTCGGGTATTACAGTCCTTGAATGGTAGTGACTGTCAGACCGCTATCGCGAGCAGGCGACCCGGTCTATCTACCGAACCTTGTCCTCGCGCCCGCGCAACAACATGTTCGGCATGGCAATCGCCGCCGCCAGCCCAAGCAATGAAACGGCCGCGCTGACCGTCAGCAAGTGCCGGAATGTCAGTGACAATTCGGCACGCAGGGTGTTCTGCGCGTCACCCGGCGCGGCATTCAAACCGTCCAGCAACACATTCCCCGAGCTGCCTTCGGCAATCAGCGACGAACCGGCCAGGTGCGCGAAACTCGAATCCTGCAACAACGCCAACAGCAGCGCCGACATCAATGCCACACCCACGGCACCACCCAGCGAACGGAACAGGTTGGTGGTGCTGGTGGCTACACCGATGTCCCGCTGGTCCACCGAGTTCTGCGTGCCGACCAATGACGTCGGGAACTGCATGCCCGAGGATATCCCGCAGAGCAGCATGAACAGACTGCTCACGACGAACGCCTGCGGCGGGCTGAACGCCATGCCGATAATCGAGACAGGCATCAGCGCCGCACCGGTAAGGATCATCGGTTTGTAGCGCCCGGTGACCGAGGTGCGGCGGCCTGCGAAATACGCGCCAATCGGCAAACCCATGGCCAGGGGCAGCAGGTGCAGGGCGGCGCTGTCGGCACCGGCGCCGGTGACGCTCTGAAAGCGCAGCGGCATCAACACAATCAGCGAGATGGCCTGGAAACTGGTGAAGAAAATCGTGCACCAGCACAGGATCGCATTGCGGTTGGCGAACAGATGTATGGGCAACAACGGTTCTCGCGCCCGTCGCTCGTGGACGACGAACAGCCCCAGCACCAGCACCGCACAAGCGAGCAGCGCCAACACCTCGGCACTGCGCCACGAA
Source organism: Pseudomonas sp. GW456-L13 (assembly GCF_017350115.1). Taxonomy (NCBI): domain Bacteria; kingdom Pseudomonadati; phylum Pseudomonadota; class Gammaproteobacteria; order Pseudomonadales; family Pseudomonadaceae; genus Pseudomonas; species Pseudomonas sp. GW456-L13. Next base: position 1,251,899 of record NZ_JACNAS010000002.1, on the reverse strand, counting down.
TGGCCCTGGCCGACCTGGGTGATGCCCAGCAACAATGCTGTCAGCCCGATGATCATCAACACGGTGCCCAGGTAGTCGATGATCGGTTTGCGTTGCGGAATCGGCAGGCCCACCAGCGTGCGATAGGCGACCAGCCAGGCGCCCAGGCCCAGTGGCAGGTTGATCAGGAACACCCAGCGCCAGGACAGGTATTCGGTCATGTAACCACCGAGCACCGGGCCGGCCACGCTGGCCACTGCATACATGCTGCTGAAATAGCCCTGATACCGGCCGCGCTCCCGTGGCGGCACGATGTCACCGATGATCGCCTGGCTCACCGAAATCATCCCGCCGGCCCCGATGCCCTGGAAGATTCGCGCCAGTACCAGTTGTTCCATGCTCTGTGCCATGCCGCAGAACACCGACGCCAGGGTGAACAGGCCCATGCCGAACAGCATCAGCTTGCGCCGCCCGTACAAGTCGCCCAGTTTGCCGTAGATCGGCACCGCCACGGTCATGGCCACCATGTAGCCGGAAATCACCCAGGCCAGCAGGCTGACGTCCTTGAATTGCGCGGAAATGGCCGGCATCGAAACGGCGACGATGGTCTGGTCCAACGCACCGAGAAAGATCGCCAGCATCAGGGCGATCAGCACGCTGCGAATGGCCGGTTTGGGCGTTTCAGGCTGATGGAGATTGGTCACGGGAAAACCTGCGGGCAGTGATTGACCCGCAAGAGGCAAGGCGAGCGGGGATGCTCGCCAGTGTAAGTCGATAGGAAGCTATTCGATAGCCTCATAAGGAAGCCCGACGTAGTTTTCTGCAATGGTTTTGCGACCCGCCTGCGAATCGACAAAATAGTCCAGTTCCGACTCGGCAATGCGTTGGCTAAAGGCATCGTGATCATCAAAGCGGTGCAGCATCGAGGTCATCCACCAGGAAAAACGCTCGGCTTTCCACACCCGGCGCAGGCAGATTTCCGAGTATTTCTCCAGCAGATCAAGGCGATCGTCGCGGTAAACCTTGACCAGGATGTTGAACAGCGTGCTGACGTCACTGGCCGCCAAGTTCAGGCCCTTGGCCCCGGTGGGCGGGACAATGTGCGCAGCATCACCGACGAGGAACATCCGCCCGTACTGCATGGGTTCGACGACGAAGCTGCGCAGCGGCGCGATGCTTTTCTCGATGGACGGGCCGGTCACCAGTTTTTGCGCAAGATCGACCGGCAGGCGGTTTTTGAGTTCGTCCCAGAAGCGTTGATCGGACCAATCCTCGACATTTTCCTCCGCGGGCACTTGCAGGTAATAACGGGTGCGCGTCGGCGAGCGCATGCTGCACAAGGCGAAACCGCGCTCATGGCGCGCGTAGACCAGTTCTTCGTGGACCGGCGGCGTGTCGGCCAGGATCCCGAGCCAGCCGAAGGGATAGATCCGTTCGAAGACTTTCAGGCTGTCGGCGGGAATCGATTGTCGCGCCACACCGTGGAAGCCGTCGCAACCGGCGATGTAGTCGCAGTCAAGTCGATACGGCTCGCCGTCCTTCTCAAAAGTGACAAACGCTTCATCGGTTTTCATGCCGTGGGGAACGACGTTGCTGGCCTGGTAAATCGTCTGCGCGCCCACCTCCCGACGAGCGGCCATCAGGTCACGGGTGACCTCGGTCTGGCCGTAGATCATCACCGTCTTGCCGCCGGTCAATGCTTGCAGATCGATGTGTACCTGGCGCCCGTCGAGGGCCAGTTCGAAGCCACCATGGACCAGTCCCTCGGCGTCCATGCGCTGACTCACGCCGGCCTGACGCAACAGCTCTACCATGCCTTGTTCAAGCACGCCGGCGCGGATTCGACCGAGTACATAATCGGGGGTTTGACGTTCGAGAACGATGTTGTCGATGCCGGCGTTGTGCAGCAATTGGCCGAGCAGCAAGCCTGAGGGGCCAGCACCGATAATGGCAACTTGGGTTTTCAGCGTTTTCATTGTTCTTATGACTCGCAAGCTCCACACGACCTGGGCCGGTGAATGATTTTTATGGATCGAGTGCTTGCATTTTTCCCTTGCGAGTCTGTCAATTGAAGGTGAAAACTGAGCCGATAGCTGTACATTCTGCCAATCGGTGCGATTATCGCCCCAGATCAACCCCGAGGCCTGGATTGAAGTGATGAACAAGCCTGACCTGCCTTCGATTCCGGTGTTCAAGCTCTACGGTGAAAGCCTGGATTGGCCGACCCCGGACTTGCTGCACTGTGAAACCATTTCCAAACGCAGTCGCGAACATCATTGGGAAATCAAACCTCACCGCCACGCTGACTTGTGCCAGTTGCTCTTCGTATTCAAAGGTCAGGCCGAGCTTGAAATCGAAGGCAAGCGAACGCAACTGGTGGAGCCGGCAATCCAGATCCTGCCACCGCTGTCGGTGCACGGCTTTCGTTTTTCCGAGGGCGTGGAAGGGTTTGTCGTAACCCTGGCCGCGCCGCTGATCGCCCACCTGCAGATGCAGTTGGGGCAATCGGTCAATGCCCTGGCCCAGTCCGAAAGCTACCCGGCAGGCAAGGACGCCGAGTACCTCAACAGCCTGTTCAGCGCCTTGCAGAACGAATACACCAGCCATCAACCGGCGCGGGAAATGCTCATGCATTCGCTGGTCAGCGTGATCGTGGTGTGGGTCAGCCGCCAGGTGATCCAGCGTCGCACCGCCATGGCGCGACCGCAGCGGGCCCGGGAATACCTCAACGGCTTTATTCAACTGGTGGAAGAGACGTATCGCCAGCACGTCAAGGTCGAGGATCTGGCACACCGGCTGGGGATTTCCGTGTCCCACCTCAACGGCACCTGTCGTGAGCTGGCGGGGCAACCGGCGTTGCAGATCATGCATGAGCGGCAATTGCTGGAGGCCAAGCGTTTGCTGACCTACACCAGCATGACCATTTATGAAATGTCCGACGTGTTGGGGTTTTCCGATCCGACCAACTTCACACGCCTGTTCCGACGTCGAGTGGGGATTTCGCCAAAGGCGTTCCGCGACCGCTTGAAGGCCGATCAGGACAACGAAGCCTGACCCCCTTCGTTACCGGAGGGCGTTGAGGGTGGCGTTGTGGGGGATGCAGCGCTCGAAGTTGCAGCTCGCGGCTTCACGGGGCAGGTTGCGCAGTTGCTCGACGCGCCAGGCCGCAGCGCCATAAAGCCCGAGCGTGACCGCACAGGTGATGAAAATCGCGAGGTATCTTCTTGTTCTGATGTTCATGGCGTTGACCTCTGAACGAATACCTTTCGGTACTACTTTGAGCATAGGTCAGCGCCGGTGAGTTACCAGCAATAGCGCGGTATTCAGAACACTGATCACCCCTGTGGGAGCGAGCTTGCTCGCGATAGCGGTGGATCAGTCGATATCATGGGTGAATGTTCGGCAGCCATCGCGAGCAAGCTCGCTCCCACAGGGCTTCCATTTACAACCCGATATCCCATTCCGGTTCTTGCGGAAACCTCACCACCAGAAAATCCAGCAAGCTGCGCAACGCCGCCGGCATGTGCTTGCGCGAGGCATACACCGCATACACGTTCATTTGCCGGGGTTCGGCCGTCGGCAGCAGGCGAATCAACTCGCCGCTGTGGATGTGTACGCCGGCCTGGTAGGTGGGCAGCATCGCCACCCCGGCGCCGGCAATCGTTGCGCGCAGCAGCGTGCTGGCTTCGTTGGCGCTGATGTTGCCTTGCACCGGTACTGAAACCTGCTCGCCGTCCTGTTCGAAATGCCACAGGCTTTTGCCGAAGTAGGAGTGGGTCAGGCAATTGTGCAGGCTCAAGTCCTCGACCCGTTGCGGCGCCGGGTGCTCGCGCAAGTAAGCGGGGGACGCGCAGATCACCGAGCGGCAAACCGTCAGGCGGCGGGCGATCAGGTTCGGGTCCAGGTCGTTGCTGGTACGGATCGCCAGGTCGATGCGCTCATCCACCAGGTTCACGGTGCGGTCGAGCATCTGCATGTCGATGCTGACGCCGGGGTAGCGTCGGACATAGGCGGCCATGGCGTCGGCCAATTGCGCCTGGCCGAAGGAGGTGCTGACGCTGATTCGCAGCAGGCCGCGGGGTGCGTCATCCGGTTCGCTGACGGCGGCTTGCATGTCGGTGGATAAATCGAGCATCTGCCGACAGCGGGGCAGGATCTCGGTGCCGGCGGCGGTGAGGCTCAACTTGCGTGTGGTGCGATGCATCAGGCGCGCGCCGACCCAGTCTTCCAGCTCCGCCAGATACCGCGACACCACCGGCCGTGACAGCTCCAGATGATCGGCGGCGGCCGACTGGCTGCCGAGGTCGACCACCGTGACGAACACACGCATTGCTTGAAGACGATCCATGATTTGCCCGCTTTCAGAAACAAACTATGTTCAAGCATCGCATTTTTTGTACCGAGTCAGGCAACTAAGCTCTGTTCCTCTGTGTAGGAGCGAGCTTGCTCGCGATGGTCGTTAACGATAACGCGGGATACCGGTTATACGCGGCGCCTTCAAGTCCATCGCGAGCAGGCTCGCTCCTACAAAAGGCATCGCCAAACATGGCATCGGGATCACGGAGCAACAGATGATCGGTTTCACCTCACTTAAGCGAGTTTTGCTGGCCACCACCTTCGGTTTTGCCGCCCACGCCAGCGCCTCGACCCTGACGCTGGATGTCTACAACCCCGGCGAAAAAGCCATCTTCCCGGTGACCTCGGTGCTGGTCAGTGGCGAGAAAGAAGCGATCCTGGTGGATGCGCAATTCGGTAAATCCCAGGCCGAACAGGTAGTGGAAAAAATCCGCGCCAGCGGCAAGCAGTTGACCACCATCTACATCAGCCACGGTGACCCGGACTACTACTTCGGCCTCGATACCCTGACGGCCGCATTCCCCAAGGCCAAGGTCCTCGCCTCGCAGCCGACCGTCGACCACATCAAGCACACCGTCGACGGCAAACTGGCATTCTGGGGCCCGAAAATGGGGGCCGATGTGCCGGCTAAAACCATCGTGCCGGACGTGCTCAAGGGTGACAGCCTGATCCTCGAAGGGCAGAAGTTGCAGGTGGTGGGTCTTGAGGGCCCGCAGCCGGATCGCAGCTTTGTGTGGATTCCATCGATCAAGGCCGTGGTTGGTGGTGTCGTGGTGGCGCAAAACATCCACGTCTGGATGGCTGACACGCAAACTCCGCAGTCCCATGCCGATTGGCTGACTACGCTGCATGCCATTGAAACCCTGAAACCGCAGACCGTGGTGCCGGGTCATTACCTTGGTGAGAGCGATCGCTCACTGACGGCCGTGCAGTTCACCGCTGCCTACATCAAGGCCTTCGACGAAGAAACCGCCAAGGCCAAGGATGCTGCCGCGCTGATCGCCGCGATGAAAAAACGCTTCCCGACCCTGGGCGATGAAAGCTCCCTGGAGCTGAGTGCCAAGGTCGCGAAGGGCGAGATGAAGTGGTAACCGGAAGTACATGAAGCTGAAGCAAGTTTTGAGATGAAATTGATTACCTGTGGCGAGGGGGCTTGCCCCCGTTGGAGTGCGAAGCGCTCCCCTGCAATCCATCAGTCACACCCTAAGCACAGGTTTTACGACTGCTACGCAGCCGAACGGGGGCAAGCCCCCTCGCCACAAAGGTCAGCGCAATTTGATACCGATACTTTCAAGCCAACTGGAGAACGTCATGAGCAAAGTCGCAATCATCGGTGCCACCGGTCGTGCCGGTAGCCAACTGCTGGAAGAGGCCCTGCGTCGCGGTCACAGCGTTACCGCCATTGCCCGCGACACATCGAAAATAGACGCGCGTGAAGGTGTGGTCAGCAACGCCGTCGATGCCCTTGATGCCGCTGCGTTGCAAGCTGCAATTGCGGGCCATGACGTAGTCATCAGCGCCGCACATTTCGCGACCCTGCCTGCCAGTGCAGTCGTTGGCCCGGTGAAAAAAACCGGGGTTAAACGTTTGCTGGTAGTGGGCGGGGCGGGTTCGCTGCTATTGCCCGATGGCGTTCGAGTGATCGATAGCGAAGGTTTCCCTGAGGCTTACAAGGCAGAGGCCAGCGCCGGTGCCGAATTCCTCGCAAACCTGCGTGAAGAGCGGGATCTGGACTGGACCTTCCTGTCGCCATCGGCCGAATTTGTCGAGGGCGAGCGCACCGGGAAATTCCGCACCGGCCAGGATGATTTGCTGGTGAGCAGCGCAGGGCGCAGCTGGATCACGTTTGCCGATTATGCGATTGCGATGCTCGATGAAGTGGAAACGCCGAAGCATTCTCGACTGCGGTTTACTGTCGGTTATTGAGTTCACTGATCTCCTGTAGGAGCGAGCTCGCTCGCGATTATCGCCAACGATAACGCTGGGAACCTGATACCCCGCGGCGTTCTCAGGTTCATCGCGAGCAAGCTCGCTCCCACAGGGTGGTGCACCAGGATTTTGCGGTTTTACCGCGATTGCGCCTGCTCCACCAACCACCCCATCAATTCACGCAACTTCGGCGAAGGCCCGGGTTTTTCGGGGAACACCAGGTAATACGCCAGCCCCGTTGTCACCTTCAAATCGAATGGCATGACCAGCCGCCCGGCGTTCAGATCATCGCCGATCAGCGACCAGTCGCCAATCGCCACACCCGTTCCCTGGGACGCCATCGACATCGCCAGGTCCAGGGTTTCGAAATGCTGGCCCTTGCCGACATTGGTCAAATGCACATCCGCGGCTTTCAACCAGGCTTTCCAGTCCCGTTCATCGCGGGTCGGGTGCAGCAACAGGTGCTGTTGCAGATCGGCCGGATTTTGCAGGGGCATGGGGCCTTCGAGCATCGGTCTGGAACATACCGGCGTGAGTTGTTCGTCGAAGAGTTTTTGCGACATCAATGAATCGTCCGGCGGTGCGCCGTACATCACCGCCGCATCGAATTGCTCGCGATGAAAATCCACCCCGTGCTTGACCGTGGTGGTCAGTTCCACCGGCACGTCCGGGCGTTCCCTTTGCCATTGCAACAGACGCGGCAGCAACCAGCGCATGACGCAGGTCGGTGCCTTGAGTTGCAGGGTTTCACGCTTCTCGCCAATCTGTTCAACGGCCTCGTCGATCAGGCCGAAAATCTGCTGGACCCGTGGCAGCCATTCCCGTCCCTCGGCTGTCAGGTCCAGGCCTCGGGCCAGGCGGATGAACAGTTCATAACCCAGATGATCTTCCAGCCCGGCGATCTGCCGACTCACCGCGCCCTGGGTGATGTGCAGCTGTTCGGCGGCCCGGGTGAAATTGCAGCACTGCGCGGTAATCAGAAAAGTGTGCAGCGCCGGCAGGGGAGGCAGTCGTTTCATTGGGATCCAAGGTATGACGTGAGGACATGGCTAGTATGACTTTTTATCCATTGTTGCGGCTACCTGTCGCCCGTTCCAATGAGGCCATTCCCGGGCCTGCGAATCCATCATAAACACAGCGCACGCCCGGCGTCTCAAACGAACAAAAAGGGCAAAGACATGGCGACGTGCGGCGAAGTATTGGTCAAGTTACTCGAAAACTACGGGGTCGAGCAGGTGTTCGGCATTCCAGGGGTGCATACCGTGGAGCTGTATCGCGGGCTGGCCCGTTCGAGCATCAACCACGTCACGCCGCGCCATGAACAGGGCGCCGGCTTCATGGCCGACGGCTACGCCCGCACCAGCGGCAAACCGGGTGTGTGCTTCATCATCACCGGCCCTGGCATGACCAACATCACCACCGCCATGGGCCAGGCCTACGCCGATTCGATCCCGATGCTGGTGATCTCCAGCGTGCAATCGCGCAGCCAGTTGGGCGGCGGTCGCGGCAAGCTGCATGAGCTGCCGAACCAGGGCGCACTGTGTGCCGGTGTCGCGGCGTTCTCCCACACCCTGATGTCGGCGTCGGAATTGCCGGGCGTGCTGGCTCGCGCCTTCGCGCTGTTCCAGGCTGGCCGTCCGCGTCCGGTGCACATTGAAATTCCGCTGGATGTTCTGGTTGAAGAAGCTGACGACTTGCTCGCCAGCCTGCCGGTCAACATCGACCGCGCCGGTGCTTCGCCGAGCGCCGTGTCGCGCATGGCCGAATTGCTGGCCGGCGCCAAGCGTCCGCTGATTCTCGCCGGTGGCGGCGCCATCGACGCGGCCGTCGAGCTGACTGAGCTGGCTGAACTGCTGGACGCGCCGGTCGCCCTGACCATCAATGCCAAGGGCATGCTTGCCTCCGGCCACCCGCTGCTGATCGGCTCGACCCAGAGCCTGGTCGCCACTCGTGCGCTGGTCGCCGAGGCCGACGTGGTACTGGCCATCGGCACTGAACTGGCCGAGACCGACTACGACGTGACCTTCGCCGGTGGCTTCGAAATTCCTGGCAAGTTGCTGCGCGTCGATATCGACCCGGACCAGACCGTGCGCAACTACCCGCCGCATGTGGCGCTGGTGGCCGACTCGCGTAACGCCGCCCAGGCGTTGCTCAGTGCCCTGTCGCACAAATCCCTGGCCGAGCGTCGCAACGATTGGGGACAAGTACGTGCCGCCCGTCTGCGTGAAGACCTGGCCGCAACCTGGGACGCACCGACCTTGGCCCAGACCCGCTTCCTCGAAACCGTGCTGCAGGAACTGCCGGATGCGGTTTTCGTCGGCGATTCGACCCAGCCGGTGTACACCGGCAACCTGACGTTCAACCCGGAGCGTCCGCGTCGCTGGTTCAACTCGTCCACCGGTTACGGCACCCTCGGCTACGCCTTGCCGGCGGCGATTGGCGCCTGGCTGGGTGGCCGCATCGAAGGTGGCGCGCGTCCTCCGGTGGTGTGCCTGATCGGCGACGGTGGCCTGCAGTTCACCTTGCCGGAACTGGCCAGTGCCGTTGAAGCGCGCACCCCGGTCATCGTGCTGCTGTGGAATAACCAAGGCTACGAAGAGATCAAGAAATACATGGTCAACCGCGCCATCGAGCCGGTGGGCGTGGATATCTACACCCCGGACTTCATCGGTGTGGCCAAGGCATTGGGTTGCGCCGCCGAAGCGGTCAGCAGTGTCGAGCAATTGCGCGGCGCATTGCGGGTGGCTACCGATCGCCAGGGCCCGACCCTGATTGAAATCGACCAGACCCAGTGGATGCAGGCGGTGTCGAAATGAGCTTCCCGACGACTCTGGATGGCCTGTACATCAACGGCCAATGGTCGGCCGGCAACGAACACCTGCGCGTGATCAACCCGGCGACCGAAGCCCTGTTGACCACCGTCAATGGCGGCGACGAACGCGCGGTTGATCAAGCCGTGAGCGCGGCGACCCAGGCGTTCGCCGACTGGTCGAAAACCTCGGGCGCCGAACGCGGTGCGATCCTGCGCAAAATCGCCACGGGCGTGCAGGCCAATCGTGAAAAGCTGATGCACTTGCAGTCGAGCAACAACGGCAAGCCGCAGTTCGAAGCCGCGATCGACGTCGATGACGTGATCGCCACGTTCGAGTATTACGCCGGTCTGGCCGAAGGCCTGGATGCCAAACAAGACAGCGCGGTAGAGCTGCCGACCGACGACTTCAGCGCTCGCCTGCGCCGCGAGCCGTGCGGTGTGGTCGGCCTGATCGTGCCGTGGAATTTTCCGATGGTCACCACCGCGTGGAAACTCGCCCCGGCCCTGGCCGCCGGTTGCTGCGTGGTGCTCAAGCCTTCGGAAGTGACGCCGCTGCCGGAACTGGAGCTGGCCGCGATCATCGCTGAAGCCGGTGTGCCGGCGGGTGTCTTTAACCTTGTGTGCGGCACCGGCCTGGCCGTTGGCGCTCCGCTGTCGGCAGACCCGCGCATCGCCAAGGTGTCGTTCACCGGCAGCAATGCCGTTGGCGTGCAGGTCATGCAACGGGCGGCGGAAACCGTCAAAGGCGTGAGCCTGGAACTGGGCGGTAAATCTTCGCTGTTGGTGCTGGCCGATGCCGATCCCGAACTGGCGGTGGAAGTGGCCTGTGGCGGTGGTTTCTTCAACGCCGGGCAGATGTGCTCCGCCACCAGCCGTGTGCTGGTCGCCGATGAACTGGCCGATGAATTCCTGAACCGAGTGAAGGCCCGTGCCGAAGCCATCCGCGTGGCCGACCCGTTCGACCCGAACGTGGAAATGGGCGCGCTGGTCAATCAGGCGCAATACCAGCGCGTGCTCGGTCACATCGATCGCGGTTTGAGTGCCGGTGCCAAGCTGGTTTGCGGTGGTAATCGCCCGGCCGACCTGCCGCGCGGATATTTTTTGCAGCCGACGGTGTTCACCGAAGTGCCCCTCGACAGTGCGCTGTGGAACGAAGAGATTTTCGGCCCGGTGATCTGCGTGCGCCGTTTCGCCTCCGAGGCCGAAGCGATTGCCCTGGCCAACGACAGTCAGTTTGGCCTGGTCGCCAGTGTGGTGACGCGCAATGCACAGACCGCCGACCGCGTTGCCAATGCTTTGCAGGCGGGGCTTGTGTGGATCAACGCGCCGCAGGTGATCTTCCCGCAGACCGCCTGGGGCGGCTACAAGCAGAGCAGCATCGGCCGCGAATTGGGGCCATGGGGCTTGCAGGCTTTCCAGGAAATCAAACACGTGATCCGGGCCGTCTGACGCCTGGCACTGTGTAGGAGCGAGCCTGCTCGCGATGGACGCATGGACGACACGGGCTGTCTGATGCCCCGCATTATCGTTGACGTCCATCGCGAGCAAGCTCGCTCCCACAAGGAAAAGGAGGCATGCGCTGGCGTCATGGCTTCAATGAGTTTTTATCGATAGTCAGGTGTTTTACGCGACCTCAGGATGAACTTGCCGGCTCAGTCAAGCCCCGAAAATACGAGGGATAACGCTGGTCCGGTCGCGCGGATGCAACAGTTTCGACCTGCCTCATACCTACAAAAACAAAGGGAGTCCGTAATGGGCGAGCATGATCTGAACAGACGTCAATTCATCAAGACCGTGGGCGTAGCCTCGGTTGCAGCGGCAGCCATGAGCATGCCGTTCATCAAGGCCAATGCCAGCGACACACGCTTTGCCGGCAAGACCCTTCGTCTGCTGACCTGGTCCGATGACACCGGCCTGGCCGCACTGCGCAACATCGCCGCGACGTTCGAAGACAAGTACGGCTGCAAGGTCATCGCTGACCGCACCGGCAGTACCTCGGAAATGGTCGCCAAACTAAAGGCCGGCGGTGATCGTCCGCAATACGACATCATCACCCTGGCAGGCGTTGGCGCCGAAGGTCTGGCCGCCGCCAACCTGCTGGAAAAACCCGACCTCAACCGCATTCCCAACCTCGTCGATGTACCCGAGAAATACCGCACCGGCGCCAATGGCCACGGTATCGGTTACCTGCTGTGGTGCAACAGCCTGGTCTACAGCACCCGCACCCAGAAAGAAGCCCCGACCAGCTACGCCTCCCTGTGGGATGCCGACGCGGCGCCGAACATCTTCCTGCCGCCGCCGAACTGGACCGAGGCCATGGACCTGATCATCATTGCCGCCAAACTGGCCGGTGGTGACGAACACAACATCGAGCCTGGCTTCAAGAAGCTCGCCGAGCTGAAGGATCGTGTGGTGACCCTGGGTGAAAACCCTAACCAGATCGCCGAACTGTTCCGCACCGGTTCCCTGGACATGGGCGGTCTGTACGCACCAGCGTTCTTCCCGAAACAGATCCGCGATCCGAACTACGGCCTGGGCGCCACGTTCGGCATGAAGGAAGGTTTCTACACCGACCTGATGCTGTCGGTGATGCCGAAGAACCGTCCGGGCGATACCGACATGGCCTACGCCTTCATCAACCACTCTCTGGACCCGCTGGTGCAGGGCAAGATGGCTGAAGACATCTACAACGGCCCGGTCAACGCCAAGGCGATCATTTCCGCCGAAGCACGCAAGAGCCCGTACATCCTCACGCCGGAGCAGATTGCCGAGAAGGCGATCATGCACGACAACGCCTTCCTGGCCAGCGTGCATGACCAATGGATTCGTCGTTACACGGAAATCTTTTCTTCCTGATCGAGTGACGTACACAGGATCTTCAAACACTGAAGATCCCCTGTGGGAGCGAGCTTGCTCGCGATATCGGAGTGTCAGTCGACATCATTGGCGACTGACAAGCAGTCATCGCGAGCAAGCTCGCTCCCACAAGGGGGCAAAGTGACCTTGAGGCTTGTGTTTGTCAGCTGCTGTCCATTGACGAGACCCTTTGCTATGGAACACCAACCTCTGACTCATCCGCTGAGTGCCGCCCCCGTGCGCGCCGCTCGGGGTGTTTCGCCGACCGCGCGCGCCTGGCTTTTCCTCACGCCGTCGATGCTGTTTCTCGGCGTTTTGATTGCCGCGAGCCTGCTGGTACTGCGCATGAGCGTGGGCACCAAAGGCGCGGAATGGTCCGGGTTCAGCCTGGCCAGTTACGCCCAGTTGCTGGAACCCTATTACCTCAAGTCGCTGATGCTGACCCTGCGCCTGGCGCTGATCAGCGCGGTGATCGCAGTGATTCTGGCGATCCCGGTGGCCTACACCATGTCGCGCCTGACCTCGCCGTTCGTGCGACGGATCTTCCTTGCGGCGGTGTTGCTGCCATTGCTGGTCAACCTGCTGCTGCAAAGCTACGGCTGGCTGGTGATCCTCGGCCCTGGCGGCATGCTCAACCAGGCACTGATGGGCCTGGGCCTGATCAAGCGCCCGATCATGCTGTTGTACAACCAGAACGGCGTGTTGATGGGCCTGGTGCAAACCGCCTTCCCGCTGGCCGTGTTGCCGATTGCCAGCGCCATGCGCGGTGTCGCCCGCAGCTACGAAGAAGCTGCCGCCACCCTGGGCGCCAGTCGCTTCCAGGTGTTCCGCCAGGTGGTATTGCCGATGAGTCTGCCGGGGATCATTACCGGTGCGACCCTGGTGTTCGCCTACAACGCCAGCAGTTTCGTGGTGCCCTTGCTGCTCGGAGGTCGGCGCGTGCCCATGCTGGCGGTGATGGTGCATGACCAGATCGCCCCGCTGATGAACTGGCCCGCCGCATCCGCTGCCGGTGTGGTGCTGATCGTCACCACCCTCGCGATCATGACCTTGTCCGAATACATCACTGGCCGTCGTCGGCGCATGCTGGAGGCTTCCCAATGAGCACCCTGATCAAAAAGCGTTATGGGCTGTTGCCCGGCGAGACCGGCAAGTTTGCCGGCATCCTTTCCGGCTTCATCCTGCTGCTGGCGGTACTGCCGATCCTGACCATGATCGTCATGTCCTTCAGCGGCGCGTCGAACCTCGACTTCCCGCCGAGCAGCTACAGCCTGCAATGGTACAAGGCCGCCTGGCACACCTTCGTGTCGCCGGACGCCAGTGACGTCCTGAGCCTCGGCCAGGCCATGTCTACCAGCCTGCTGGTGTCGTGCCTGACCATGATTTTCGCCACGATCATCGCGGTGCCGGCGGCCTACGCGCTGACCCGTTGCGAGTTCCGCGGCAAGGCGGTGGCGCTGCAACTGATGTCGTTGCCGCTGGTGTTTCCGATGGTGGTGCTGGGCCTGGCGTTGCTGCTGGTGTTCGACAGCCTGCCGTTCCACATGACCACCTCGCGCCTGGTGATTGCCCACGTGATCCTCGCGTTGCCATTCGTGGTGAAGAACTGCACGGCGGCGATGCTCTCCATCGGCAGCGAAGTCGAAGAGGCCGCGCAAATGCTCGGTGCTTCACCGCTGCGGGCGATTGTCGATGTGGTGGTGCCGTTGATGAAGTCGGGGATCCTGGCGGGCATGCTGCTGGCGTTCATCGTCTCGTTCAACGAATTCACCGTGACCTATTTCCTCTACACCATCGACGTCATGACCGTGCCGATCTGGATGTACAGCCGCACTGTGTCTTCGCTCGACCCAACCGTATTTTCGTTTGCCGTGCTGATCGTGCTGATCGACTTCGTCCTCATCTGGGCGCTGGAGAAGCTGGTTGGTGAAGGTGGCGTTTCGTTCTGATTTCTTGAGGTGATTCTTATGTCTGGTCTGATTCTGGAAAACGTCGAGAAACATTACGGCTCGGCCTGCGCGGTAAAGGATGTAAACCTGCATTTGCCCGAGGGCAAACTGGTGTGTTTCCTCGGTCCTTCGGGCTGTGGCAAAACCACCTTGCTGCGCATGATTGCCGGGCTGGAAACCCTGAGCGGTGGCGAGATTCGCCTGGACGGTGAGGACATCGGCCACACCCCGGCGCATCTGCGTAATTTCGGCATGGTGTTCCAGTCGCTGGCGCTGTTCCCGCACATGACGGTGGGGGAGAACATCGCCTATCCGCTGAAACTGCGTGGCGTCAGCAAGGCTGACCAGCAGGCGCGGGTGGTGGAATTGCTGGAACTGATCCAGCTGCAAGCGATGATCAATCGTCCGGTGGCCAAGCTGTCCGGCGGCCAACGCCAGCGCGTGGCGATTGCCCGGGCGATTGCCAATCACCCGAAAATCCTCCTGCTCGACGAACCTCTGTCAGCGCTGGATGCCAAGCTGCGCGAGTCGATGCAGGTGGAAATCCGCCAACTGCAACAACGCCTGAACATCACCACCATCATGGTGACCCACGACCAGCGCGAGGCCATGACCATGGCCGATATCGTGGTCGTATTGGGTGAGCACAAGGTGCAGCAGGTGGGCACGCCGATCGAGATCTATCGTCACCCGGCCAACGAGTTCGTCGCGGACTTCATCGGCTCGGGCAACATCTTCCCGGCCACGGTGCTGGGTAACGGCAAGGTCAGTTTGCCGGGCGGCGATGCGCTGCAAGTACCGATCTGCAGCAGCATCGTGGTCGGTGAAAAGGTGAAGATGCTGATTCGCCCGGAAGACCTGCAACTGTCCGCACCCCAGGCGACCGCGGGCAACCGCTTGCTGGGCAAGGTGACGTTCGTGCGCGATATCGGCGCGACCATCGAGACCACGGTGGAGTGTTCCGGGGTGTCGTTTACCGCGCTGAGCACGCCATGTCAGGGCTTTGGCCTGAGCGTTGGTCATCCGGTGTCGGTGACCTTGCCGGTGGAGGCATGCCGGGTACTGGGCGCCTGATCCGGATTTGATGTTGGCCTCGCTGGCCTCATCGCGAGCAAGCTCGCTCCCACACTATCGGTGTACACCGGACCCTGTGGGAGCGAGCTTGCTCGCGATGGGGTCGGCACAACCAACACAAATTCTGGATCAGACTGACTACCGCAATCGCGCCAGATCCCGCAACGGCGGCGCCCCGAACAACCGGCTGTACTCCCGGCTGAACTGCGACGGACTCTCATACCCGACCCGATACCCCGCCGCCGAAGCCTCCAGCCCTTCGGCGAGCATCAGCCGCCGTGCTTCCTGCAGGCGCAACTGCTTCTGATACTGCAACGGACTCATCGCCGTCATCGCCTTGAAGCGGTGATGCAGCGTCGACACGCTCAGGTTCACTTCCTTGGCCAATTCATCAATGCGCAACGGCTGTTCGAAATTGCCGTTGAGCCATTTGATCGCCTGGCTGATGCGATGGCTCTGGCTGTTGGCGATGGCGATTTCGTACAGCCGATGCCCCTGTTTACTGCGCAACAGGCGATAGAGGATCTCCCGGCGAATCAGCGGCGCGAGCATGGCGATGTCTTTTGGCGTGTCCAGTAACCGTGCCAGGCGCAGCACGGCGTCGAGCATCGCGGTGTCGAGTTTTTCGACATACAGCCCGCGCCCGGTCGGCCGGGTGGGCACGCCGAGGGGGCCGGCGTCAGCGATCAGTGCGGTGATTTCCGTCGGGTCGATGTCCAGGCGCAAGGCCAGGATCGGTTCCTCAGGCGAGACATCCACCACTCGTCCACTGAGCGGCATCGAGACCGAGACCACCAGGTAGTTCAGCGGGTCGTAGTTGAAGTATTCGTTGGCCAGCTGAACTTCCTTGCGCCCCTGGGCCATGATGCACAGCGCCGGTTGCGCGAGCACCGGGGCGAACTCGTGGGACTGGCTGTGGCGGGACATGAACAGCGAGCCGATGGCCGTGGCATAACTGCCATCTTCGGCGGTGTTGCGGCGGATGATGGCCGCCAGTTCCGCGCGCTGCTTTTCCATGTCGGTGTCCAGCGGGGCTTGAAAGTGATCGAGCGACGACATGCGAGGCATCCTCGGCAAGGCATGAAGGGAGTGGTGCAGAGCATAAGTTTGTGCAAGCGACAGCGGTAGACACATCCTGCCGGATGCTTGCCTGATTCTGCCTGGGGGCGACCGGCGGTGTAGCCAATAGAGCCTTGTGCCGCAAGAACTTGCTTGAAACTCGTATGGCAGAACCGTGACAGGGTTTTACAGCTTGTTACAGGCTGGCGATGAAGTTTCGCAGGATTGTGCAACGCGCCGGCAGGAATCGACTAACGAGACAGGCGTCGCGGCCCTTAACCTTTGATCCTGTCGCAGCCCGTCCCCCGGCTGCCACGCGACTCCCCGGGAGGGTTGAACATGTCCACGCAGATCCCCGTCAGTCATATGGCCTTCGTTCGAGCGCGCGCCGGGCGCTCGGAGGAACTCGGTGTGCGCCTCAGCGCCCTGATCGAACCGTCCCGCGCAGCGCCAGGCTGCCTGAGCTTTGCCTTGCAGCATTCGCAATGCGATCCGGAGCTGTGGCTGGTGTCCGGTTTCTGGAGCAATCAACAGGCCATGACCGCGTACTTCAGCACGCCGGCGATGGAGATTTTTGCCGAGCTGGTGCAGGAGCTGGTGGTCAACAGTCTGGATTTCCACACCTTCAAGGATGTCTCGGCGGCGCAGGCCCTGGGGCAGTCAGCAGTGGCGGTACACAAACTGGCCGGTTGAGGGTTTAATGACGGCATTCTCAACCAGCCAGGATTCGCGACATGGCACGTAAAGCCTTTGAACACTTCGAAGCTGTTTCCGCTGTAGTACCGGGCGAGGGTGGTTACCACGCCGCTATCGCCGTCAAAGCGCTGGGTGGTTCCGGCGCCCCGCGTTTTCACAAGGTGCTGGAAGGGCAGATCTTCAAGACCGCCCATGACGCCGACCTGGCAGCGGCCAAAGAGCTGACCCACCTCAAGGACGTCAAAGAAGACACCGACCTGCTCTGGTGATCACTTCACCACCTCCGGGCGGTACATCTTGAACAACGCCTCAGGCCCCAACTGGAAGTAATCCGCCGGCCCGCCGCCGCGCAGAATCGGTTCTGCCGCGGCGGTGTCGTATACCCCGTCCTTCAACAGCCATTTGGCGATATGCACGGCGACCACTTCGCCGAGGATCAGCCAGCTCGGCACCACGTTGCCGTCCGCCCGTTGCAACTGAATGATCTGCGTGACCTTGCACTCGAAGGACACCGGGCTCTCGGCGACCCGTGGCACCTGAATGACCTTCGAGGCAGCGGTCGTCAACCCGGCCAGTTCGAATTCGTTGACCTCAGGCCCGACCATGGCGCAGCTCTGGTTCATCTGCTCGGCCAGCGGCCGCGTGGCCAGGTTCCAGGCGAATTCGCCGGTCTGTTCGATGTTGTTCAGGCTGTCTTTGCGCCCGACGCTGGAAAACCCAATGATCGGCGGAATGTAGTTGAAGGCGTTGAAGAAACTGTAGGGCGCCAGGTTCAGGTGGCCCTCGGCATCCTGTGAAGAGATCCAGCCAATGGGGCGCGGGCCGACGATAGCGTTGAACGGATCGTGGGGCAGGCCGTGGCCGTTGGCGGGTTCGTAGAAGTGGATGTCGTCAGGCATTGGAGAGAATTTCCGGAGCGGGCTGGAGGCGCTCATGGTGCAAGCACGCGCCGCAGATTTCCAGCCCGACCTCACCCCCTGTAGGAGCGAGCTTGCTCGCGATGGTCGTTAACGATTACGCGTGTTCCCTGGCTGAACGCGGCGTGCTTGAGTCCATCGCGAGCAAGCTCGCTCCTACAGTTTTTGAAGCCGGATCAGCCGATAGCTTCAGCGCTACCGGTTTTGTCGAAACCGTCGGCAGCAATAGCGTCCGCGGTGCCGGTTTTATCGAAGCCGTCAGAAGCATAGGTGCCCGAGTGGCTGCGTTCGATGGCGGCGCTGGCGCCGGAGCCGTAAGAGGCCGAGCCGGTTTTGTCGTAGCCATCGGCGGCGAACGTGTTGGCGGCCAGTACGGAAAGGGCCAGGGCAAGGATCAGTTTGGTCTTCATGGTAGTGACTCCCGTCTCGTTGGCGTTTAGTGGAAAAAAGCCAAGACGCCAGATATATCGATTAATTTTCGCAATTAAATCCTGCTACTTATCGATTAATTGGATGTTAAGGCCGTCAGGCTTTTTCGCTTTCAAGGACTGAGTGAGCGCATCGCAATGAATCGATCAGGCCGTTAAAGGTTGGGCGGCGAGCATTAACGCGTGATTAATCGGCTCTTTTACCTGGGTGACGGATTTTTCATGAAGCCTGTGGAGAACAGGTTCGGCAAGCGCGAGGGTGCGCTGTTGTCCTGATAGACCGAGTTGCGCCTATCGCGAGCAGGCTCGCTCCCACATTGGACCGCATTCCTCCCGGGGTACGCGGTCAACCTGTGGGAGCGAGCCTGCTCGCGAAGGGGCCTTGGCAGTCACCCTTGCGGTAACTGCCTGACGTCTGTCAGTCAGTGACGATCCGCGAATGCTTGCGGGTGTCTTTCATGGTGATGTACACCAGCAACGACACGGCAATACACGCGGTGACATACCAGTAGTAACCCGTCTCCATGCCAATGCTCTTGAACCACAGCGCGATGTATTCGGCGGTGCCGCCGAAGATCGATACGGTCAGTGCGTACGGCAGGCCCACGCCCAGGGCGCGGATTTCGGTCGGGAACAGTTCGGCTTTCACCACGGCGTTGATCGAGGTGTAGCCGCTGACGATGATCAGCGCCGCCATGATCAGGAAGAACGCGCCCCACCAGGTCGTAATGGTGTGCAGGGTGGTCAGGATCGGTACGGTGAACAGCGTGCCCAGGATGCCGAAGGCAATCAGGATCGGCCGACGACCGATTTTATCCGACAGCCCGCCGATGATCGGTTGCAGGCACATGAACAGGAACAACGTGGCAGCGGAAATGGTGGTGGAGTCGGAAATGCTCATGCCGACGGTATTCACCAGGTATTTCTGCATGTAGGTGGTGTAGGTGTAGAACGCCAGCGTACCGCCCATGGTCAGGCCGACCACGGTCATCAGTTCCTTGGGGTGGCGCATCAAGGTGCGCATCGCGCTTTCCTTGGCTTTTTCTTTCTTGGTGAAGGACTCGGTTTCTTCCATGCCACGACGCAGGTACAGCGCAACCACGGCACACAGCGCGCCGATGGCGAACGGGATGCGCCAGCCCCAGGCGTAGAGCTCCTCGGTGGTCAGGAAGTTCTGCAGGACAATCAGCACCGCCAAAGCGATGAGCTGACCGGAGATCAGGGTCACGTACTGGAAGCTGGAGTAGAAGCCGCGACGCTCCTTGGTCGCCATCTCGCTGAGGTAAGTGGCGGAGGTGCCGTATTCGCCACCCACCGACAGGCCTTGCAGCAAGCGCGCGAACACCAGCAGGATCGGCGCGCCGATGCCGATGACTTCATAACCCGGGCTCAGGGCGATCAGCAGCGAGCCGAAGCACATCAGGTACACCGAGGCCATCAGGGCCTTTTTGCGCCCGACCTTGTCGGCATACAGACCCATCAGCCAGCCACCGATCGGACGCATCAGGAAGCCCACGGCGAAGATCGCGGCGGTGTTGAGCAGTTGGGCGGTGGTGTCGCCTTTGGGGAAGAAGGTCTTGGCGAAGTACAGGGAGAAGGCGGCGTAGACGTACCAGTCGTACCACTCGACCATGTTGCCAACGGAGCCGCTGAAGATCGACTTGATGCGGCTGGAAGTGGTTCTTTCTTTGGCCGGCGCGGCAGCCGACCCAAGCGGCAGGGAGTTGGAGTTATCCATTGAAGGATCCTTCATTTAATTGTTTTTGTGGAGCGCGATGAAACGCAGCCTGCCAGGGCTATAGCAGGAGCTGTGCCAACGGGGAGAGGGCCGGTTTAGAGGGGGTAGAGTGTTTCAGTGAGCGGAAATCCGCTTATTCGTGGCAGCTGATGGGCGGAAAATTGCTTACGGTTTGGTTGGTTGCTTTGCCTGTACAGGCCTCATCGCGAGCAAGCTCGCTCCCACAATGTTTGGCGTACACAGATCCACTGTGGGAGCGAGCTTGCTCGCGATGGGGCCAGGGCAGACACCACAAAAATCAGGCCTCGGGCAAAAACATCTCCCGGCTCAACCCATGCCGCTGCATCTTTTCATTGAAGGTCCGGCGCGGCAGTTGCAGTTCTTCGAGCACCGCTTTCACATCGCCCTTGTGCCGGGTCAATGCCGCACGCAGGCATTGCGCTTCGAACGCCTCCTGCTGAGCCGCCAGTGACTGGCCGGGCTCGATGCCCAAGGGCTCCGGCTCACCGAGCCCCAATACCTGACGCTCGGCGACATTCGCCAATTCGCGCACGTTGCCTGGCCAGTCGTGGCTCAGCAGGTGACTCAACTGGGCGCCGCTCAACGGTGGAAATTTGCGTCCCAGGCGTTCGGCGGCGTTTTGGGCAAAGGATTCGAACAGCAGGGGTATGTCTTCACGGCGTTCGCGCAAGGGCGGCAGGCGTAGCTCAGCGACGTTCAAGCGATAGGCCAGGTCTTCGCGAAAACGTCCGGCCCGCGCTTCGTCGAGCAGGTCCGGCTTGGTCGCGGCAATGATGCGCAAATCCACGCGGATGCTCTGGTTCGAGCCCAGCCGTTCAAGTTTTTGCTCCTGCAACACCCGCAGCAGTTTCACTTGCTGGGCCAACGGCATGCTTTCGATTTCATCGAGAAACAGTGTGCCGCCGTCGGCGTATTCGAGCTTGCCGATGCGCTTGCCGGACGCCCCGGTGAACGCGCCGCTTTCGTGACCGAACAGCTCGGCCTCGAACAATTGCTCGGGGATGGCCGCGCAGTTGAGTGCGACAAAGGGCTTGTCGGCCCGCGGCCCGAAGTCGTGCAGGCAACGCGCGACCAGTTCCTTGCCGCTACCGGTTTCGCCGCGAATCAGCACGTTGACCGGCAGTGCTGCCAGGTCCAAAACTTGCCGACGCAGGGTCTGCAGACCCCGGGACACGCCGAGCAGCGTGGCATCCAGTTTGGCGCGGTTGTCCGCCTGCTCGTGCAGCGCGCGGTTTTCCAGCACCAGCCGGCGTTTGTCGAGGGCGCGGCGCAGGCTGCCGAGCAGGGTTTCCGGGCTGAAGGGTTTTTCGAGGAAATCGTAGGCACCGTCGCGCATGGCTTCGACGGCCATCGGTACATCGCCGTGACCGGTCAGCAGGATCACCGGCAAATCAGCATCCCGGCGCTGCACCTCGGCCAGCAGTTCGAGGCCGGTCATGCCAGGCATGCGCACATCGCTGAGAATCACCCCGGCAAAATGCCTGGGCAATTGCGCCAGGCATTCATCGGCGCGACTGAACAACTGCACCTCGAAACCCGACAGGCTCAACCATTGCTCGACGGCACTGCGGATGCTGCTTTCGTCGTCGACCACGATCACTGAGTTCAGCATGGTTCATGCACCTCCAGGTCGATGGGCAAGGTCACGGTGAACACGGCACCTTTGTCATGATTGTCGGCACTCAAGCGCCCGCCGGATTCGTGAACGATGGCAAACGATACGGCCAAACCGATCCCCAGGCCATCGCCCACCGGTTTGGTGGTGAAGAACGGATCGAAGACCTTGGACAGGTTCTCTTCGGCGATACCGCCGCCGTTGTCGATCACACTCAGGCGCCATAGTTGTTCGTCGGCTTCGAGGCGGATTTCCAGGCGTTTGCAGGGCTTGTCCTGCATTGCATCGAGGGCATTGCGCAGCAGATTGATCAGCACCTGTTCCAGGCGAATCGCATCGCCACGCACCCAGGCCGGACGGGTCAGATGCAGCACGGTGCTGACCTGTTCGTCGCGCAGCCGGGTGTCGAGCAGTTGCAGCGACTGATCCACCACCGCCGCCAGGTCCAGGCGTTCGCGCAAACCGCTGGGGCTCTTGCGGGCGAAGGTTTTCAGGTGGCCGGTGAGGGCCGCCATGCGGGTGAGCATTTCATCCACCGGCTTGAGCGCCTTGTAGGCGTCGTCGACCCGGCCGTGGTCGAGCAGCAGGCGCAAGGTCGCCAGCTGCATGCGCTGGGCGGTAAGTGGCTGGTTGATCTCATGGGCCAGGGCGGCGGACATCTGCCCCAGCGCCGCGAGTTTGGCTGACTGCACCAGACCTTCCTGGGCGGTGCGCAGGTCGCGGGTACGCTCTTCTACAAGCTGTTCGAGTTCTTCGCGACTGCGCTGACGCAGTTTGGCCAGGCGCCAGCGCTGGTTGAGAAACAGCAGCAGGAACACCAGGGTCAGCCATAGCCCGGCCGCGGCGAGGGCAGCATTGCGGCTGTCTTCGAAGGCGACTTGTGGGCGCCGCAGCAGGTGCAGGGTCCAGCCCTCGGTATTCAGCGGCAGGGATTCCCACAGGTAATCCGCCTTGCCGTCGGGGCCATCGACCCGAGCCAGGTCGCTGTTGTCGTCGAAGCGCCGCAACGATTGAAACTCAAGCGGCGTCAGCGGCTGCTTGTCGTACTGGCGGGTGGTCTTGAGTTCGGCATGATCGCTGTCGCTCAGCGGCTTGAGCAGGCGATAGCGCCAGCCCGGCTGGTTGGCGATGAAGATTATTCCACGTGCGTCGCTGACCAGCAGTGTGTCGCTGCCCTGGCGCCACTCGCGTTCCAGTTCGGGGAACTCCAGTTTCACCACCATCGCACCGAGGAACTGGCCATCGTCATCGCTGACCGCGCTGGAGAGGAAGTAGCCGGGAATTCCGCTGGTCACCCCCACGGCGTAAAAGCGCCCGGTGCCCTGGGTGCGGGTCTGGTTGAAATAGGGACGGAAACCGTAGTTGTGGCCGACATAACTGCTGGGCAAACGCCAGTTGCTCGCCGCCACGGCGAGGCCGGTGCGATCGAGCAGTTCCAGGGTCGATGATTGGGCGGCGCCGTTGATTTTTTCCAGTTTGCGGTTCAATGCGTCCTGCTGTTCGGAACTGACCTTGCCCTTGAGCGCCGAGCGCAGCTCCGGGTCCAGCGCCAACACCGCGGGCAGGGCGCGGTAACGTTCGATCAGGGTATGCAGGGACGTGGCGTACAGCGCCAGTTGCTGATTGGCGCGAGCCGCGTCTTCGACCATTGACTGGCGCACGGTGTGGCGCATGGCCAGAGTGGCGGCGAAGGCGGCGCCGGCAATGATCAGCACGGTGTATAGCGTCAGACGCAGGGATCGAGATGACTCAAACATGCAGGGCTTACACAAGGAATACGGAGGGGGCGCACGATAACATGAGCGACTTGGCCCTTGTAGGAGCGAGCCTGCTCGCGATGGAAGTCAACGATAACGCGGGGCACCAGACAGCCCGTGTCGTCCATGCGTCCTTCGCGAGCGGGCTCGCTCCTGCAGGGGGATGGTTTGGCAATAAAAAAGGCGACAGGGATAACCCTGTCGCCTTTTCTGGAGCAGTCCAAGCGCTTACTGCACTTCTACCGCCAGGCTTTCACTGATCTTTTTCTGCCAGATGGCAGGACCGGTGATGTGTACCGACTCACCTTTGCTGTCGACGGCAACAGTCACAGGCATGTCTTTCACGTCGAACTCGTAGATCGCTTCCATGCCCAGTTCGGCGAAAGCCACTACGCGGGATTTCTTGATCGCTTGCGCTACAAGGTAAGCCGCGCCGCCGACTGCCATCAGGTAGACGGCCTTGTGGTCCTTGATCGCGTCGATTGCGGTCGGGCCGCGCTCGGATTTGCCGATCATGCCCAGCAGGCCGGTTTGCTCGAGGATCTGACGGGTGAACTTGTCCATCCGCGTGGCGGTGGTAGGACCGGCCGGGCCAACCACTTCGTCACCGACCGGATCGACCGGGCCGACGTAGTAGATGAAGCGACCCTTGAGGTCCACCGGCAGGGTTTCTCCCTTGTTCAGCATCTCGACCATGCGCTTGTGCGCAGCGTCGCGGCCGGTGAGCATCTTGCCGTTGAGCAGAACGGTTTCGCCCGGCTTCCAGCTCTGCACTTCTTCCGGGGTCAGGGTGTCGAGGTTGACACGACGGGCCGACGGACCTGCTTCCCAGACGATTTCCGGGTAGGCGTCCAGCGGTGGCGCTTCCAGCGAAGCAGGGCCGGAACCGTCGAGCACGAAGTGTGCGTGACGGGTGGCGGCGCAGTTCGGGATCATGCACACCGGCAGCGAAGCGGCGTGAGTCGGGTAGTCCATGATCTTCACGTCGAGCACGGTGGTCAGGCCACCCAGGCCCTGGGCGCCGATGCCCAGTTGGTTGACCTTCTCGAACAGCTCCAGGCGCATTTCTTCAATGCGGTTCTGTGGGCCACGGGCCTTCAGCTCGTGAATGTCGATGGATTCCATCAACACTTCCTTGGCCATGACGGCAGCTTTCTCGGCGGTGCCGCCGATGCCGATGCCGAGCATGCCCGGTGGGCACCAGCCGGCGCCCATTTCCGGAACTGTCTTGAGCACCCAGTCGACGATCGAGTCGGACGGGTTGAGCATGGCCATCTTCGACTTGTTCTCGGAGCCGCCGCCCTTGGCTGCCACGTCCACTTCCACGGTGTTACCCGGAACGATGGAGTAGTGGATGACCGCCGGGGTGTTGTCCTTGGTGTTCTTGCGAGCGCCCGCCGGGTCGGCGAGGATCGAAGCACGCAGGACGTTTTCCGGCAGGTTGTAGGCGCGACGTACGCCTTCGTTGATCATGTCGTCCAGGCCCATGGTGGCGCCATCCCAGCGCACGTCCATGCCGACACGCACGAACACGGTGACGATACCGGTGTCCTGGCAGATCGGGCGGTGGCCGGTGGCGCACATGCGCGAGTTGATCAGGATCTGTGCCATCGAGTCGCGGGCCGCTGGCGATTCTTCGCGCAGGTAGGCCTCGTGCATCGCCTGGATGAAATCCACGGGGTGGTAGTAGGAAATGAACTGCAGGGCGTCGGCAACGCTCTGAATCAGGTCGTCTTGCTTGATCACGGTCATGAGTCGCGCTCCTCTAAAAGACGGGAACATTCAATAAGGTGCTTGCAGCTTGGGTGCATCGGTCGGTTGCAAGCACCTTTCAAGGCACGCCGGGCAAGCTGGCGCGACGCTAAAAAGGCGCGGCAGTATACCGCGCCTCGCGGACAGGCACACGCGCCGGCAGTCAATCGTTGGTCGCATAGAAGCAGCTGCAAGAGGAGTGCGTGGCTTTTGTGGCGAGGGGGCTTGCCCCCGTTCGGTTGCGAAGCAGCCGCAAAACCGGTGAAAACAATCCGCCTGACACAACGACCTGTCTGTTACCGGGACTGCTCCGCAGTCCAACGGGGCGATGCGGCGATCCGACAAGCCCCCTCGCCACAGGGGCGCGCAAGGCCCGGACCGTCGATCCCGAAAATTGAATGGTCATTTATCGGCCACGCCACTAAAGTGACATTCGGTCTGTAGAGTAGGACGCTCTGTCAGTCTCCTTTCATTTGGTGAATCAACGATTGACCCAAAACGCCATCCAGCGCCTGTTGCTCAAACGTTTCGCCCTCGCGGCCGGCACCTATGCCCTGGCATTACTGTTGCTGTGGCTGGCGTTTTTTACCGGTCACTACAACGCGCCGCTTTCCAGTGTCGCCATCGGCAGCGCACTGGTAGTGATCAGTCAGGCCATCCTGTTCGCGGTGTTCTACAGCGGCTGCAACCTGCGTTTCGCCGACCCCAGCCTGACCGAGGCACAAGTGTTGCTGGGGCTGGGTTGGCAAACCTGGCTGATTGCCCATCTGGACGAAGCCCGGGGCGCGTTTCTGGTGTTTTACGTGCTGATCCTGCTGTTCGGCCTGTTCCATCTGTCTCGCCGGTCTTTAGTACGATGCGCGCTGCTGGTGTTTTTGAGTTTCAGTGCGATCACGCTGTGGGAGGGCTACCACTTCCAGCTGCCTGACCCGGCCATGGCGGTGTTGCAGGTCTGTGTGCTGTTCATCGTGCTGGTGTGGCTGGTGCTGTATGCCCGCTATGTCCAGGCCTCGCGACAACGCATGCGCCAGCGGCGTTTTGCCTTGCAGGCGCACCAGGACACGTTGCGCGGGATGATGCGCCAGCTCGAAGACCTGGTGGCCACCGACGAGCTCACGGGCCTGTTCAATCGTCGGCATTTCCTGCGCCTGGCGTCACGCGAGCTGAACGCCATGGACGCCGGTGTCGTGCATGGCCTGGCGCTGATAGACCTCGACCATTTCAAACGCATCAACGACCTGCACGGTCATGCTGCCGGCGATCAGGTGCTGCAAGCCTTTGCCGGCGTTGCCAGCGCGTGCCTGCGTGACGGTGACGTACTGGCTCGCTACGGTGGCGAAGAGTTCGTGGTGCTGCTGCCCGATTGCGATGCCGACAGTCTGACTTCGTGCTGCGAACGGCTGCGCATCGCGTTCACCGATGTCGAGCTGATTGGTCTGAATGTACGCAACCTCAGCCTGTCCGCCGGCATGACCCTGCTGGAATTGGGTGACGACCTCGATGATGCGTTGCAGCAGGCCGATCAGGCGCTCTATCGCGCCAAGCGTGACGGCCGCAACCGATGCGCGGCAGCGTGGGAGAACGTCGATGCCTGAGCTGCGGGTCGGCGAGCGCCATTGGTCGGTGGCGGCGGGCAGCAATCTGCTCGATGCACTGAATCAGAACGGTGTGCCAGTGCCTTACAGTTGCCGCGCCGGCAGTTGTCATGCGTGCCTGGTGCAGTGTGTGCGGGGCCTGCCGAACGACAGCCGCCCCGATGCCTTGAGTGCACAGCAGCGTGAACAAGGCTGGCGGCTGGCGTGCCAGTGCCAGGTGGTCGAGGACTTGCAGGTGCACGCCTTCGACCCGCAAACCGATGGTCATCCGGCCGAAGTCGCGGCGGTCGATTGGCTGACTACCACGGTGCTGCGCTTGCGGGTAATCCCCCAGCGACCGTTGCGTTATAGCGCCGGGCAGCACCTGGTGTTGTGGGCGGGCAGCGTGGCGCGGCCGTATTCCCTCGCCAGCCTGCCGCAGGAAGACCGTTTTCTGGAGTTTCATCTCGATTGCCGCACGCCCGGGGAATTCAGCGATGCCGCCAGGCAAATGCGCATCGGCGATCCGATCCGTCTCGGTGAACTGCGCGGCGGTGCCTTGCATTATGACCCTGACTGGCACGCCCGGCCGTTGTGGTTGATGGCGGCCGGCACCGGATTGGGGCCATTGTTTGGTGTCTTGCGCGAAGCATTGCGCCAGGATCACCAAGGCACCATCCGCGTCATCCACCTGGCCCATGATGCCAATGAGCACTACCTGGCCAAACCCCTGCAAGCCATGGCAACCAGCCGTCCGAACCTGAGTGTCGAACTGTGGACCCCGGCCGAGTTGCCAGCGGCTTTGGCGCAACTGCGGCTTGTTTCCCGGCAAACCCTGGCCTTACTCTGCGGAGGCCCCGACAGTGTCGACGCCTTTGCCCGGCGTCTGTACCTGGCGGGATTGCCGCGCAATCAACTGCTGGCCGATGTGTTCCTGCCCCGTGGTTGAGCGCTGACTTTTCAGACGCGAGACCTGCCATGACCGATGCCATCCAAGTTGAACGCGAACGCGGCCTGTTGACCCTGCGCCTGAATCGCCCGGACAAGAAAAACGCCCTGACCCGCGCCATGTACAGCCACTTGGCCGAGGCGCTGAAACAGGCCGACAGCGATCCGAATGTCAACGCCGTGTTGATCACCGGCTCTGCCGAATGCTTCACCGCCGGCAACGACATCGCCGATTTCATCCAGCAACCGCCGAACAGCCTCGACAGCCCGGTGTTCCATTTCATGCTCAACTTGCTCGAATGCCGCAAACCGGTGGTCGCCGCCGTGGCCGGAGCGGCGGTGGGCATTGGTACGACCATGTTGCTGCATTGCGACCTGGTCTACGTCAGCCGCGACGCCCGGCTGCGCATGCCGTTCGTCAACCTTGGTCTTTGCCCGGAGTTCGGCTCCAGCCTGATCCTGCCGCGTCTGCTCGGGCAGGCCAAGGCGGCGGAGTTGTTGCTGCTCGGTGAAGGTTTCAATGGGGAGCAGGCTGCCGCGTGGGGTATTGCGTCCGAAGCCTTGGGCAGTGGCGAAGAAACCTTGGCCAGGGCGCGGGAGATGGCGTTGCGATTCGAGTCGCTGCCGCCGGAAGCAGTGCGTATCAGCAAGCAATTGATGAAAGCGCCGGACCGGGAGCTGTTGCGCAAGGTGATTGAAGAGGAGGGTGCGTTGTTTACCCAGCGGCTGCGGTCGCCGGAGGCGTTGGCGGCGTTGACGGGGTTCATCAAGCGGCATTGAATCTTTCGCTGACTGGGCCGGCCCCATCGCGAGCAAGCTCGCTCCCACAGTAGATTTGTGTACACCAAACCATTGTGGGAGCGAGCTTGCTCGCGATGAGGCCAGCCTGAACAACACAACTATCGGATCAGAATGCAAAAAGCCCCGCCATTCACATGGCGGGGCTTTTGTTTTTCAGCAGCCGGTCACTCAGACCATCGGATCGCCAACGTGCAGGATCTTCATGCCGTTGGTGCCACCGGTAGTGTGGTAGCTGTCGCCTTTGGTCAGGATGACCCAGTCGCCTTTCTGTACCACGCCGCGCTTGACCAGCTCGTCGATAGCCTTCTGGCTGACTTCGTTCGGCGCCAGCGAAGCCGGGTCGAACGGGATGGTGTACACGCCACGGAACATTGCCGCGCGAGCCTGGGCTTCGCGGTGCGGGGTGAACGCGTAGATCGGCACCGAGGAGCGGATGCGCGACATGATCAGCGGGGTGTAGCCACTTTCGGTCAAGGCGATGATCGCCTTCACGCCCGGGAAGTGGTTGGCGGTGTACATGGTCGCCAGCGCGATGCTTTCGTCGCAGCGCTGGAATTCCTTGCCGATGCGGTGGCTGGAGGTCTTGCTGGTCGGGTGCTTTTCGGCACCGACGCAGATACGCGCCATGGCCTGAACGGCTTCCAGCGGGTACAGGCCAGCGGCGCTTTCGGCCGAGAGCATCACGGCATCGGTGTAGTCGAGCACGGCGTTGGCTACGTCGGACACTTCGGCGCGGGTCGGCATCGGGTTCTGGATCATCGACTCCATCATCTGGGTCGCCACGATCACCGCCTTGTTGTGGCGGCGTGCGTGCAGAATGATTTTCTTCTGGATGCCCACCAGCTCGGCGTCGCCGATTTCCACACCCAGGTCACCACGGGCAACCATCACCGCGTCGGACGCCTTGATCAGGCCGTCGAGGGTTTCGTCGTCGGCCACGGCTTCGGCGCGTTCGATCTTCGCCACCAGCCAGGCAGTGCCGCCGGCCTCGTCGCGCAGTTGACGGGCGTACTCCATGTCGGCGGCGTCACGCGGGAAGGATACCGCGAGGTAGTCGACTTCCATTTCCGCGGCGAGCTTGATGTCGGCCTTGTCTTTTTCAGTCAGGGCCGGAGCGGTCAGGCCGCCACCGCGACGGTTGATGCCTTTGTGATCGGACAGCGGGCCACCGATGGTCACGGTGCAGTTCAGTTCGGTGGCGGTGGCGGTATCGACGCGCATCACCACGCGACCGTCGTCGAGCAGCAGCTCGTCGCCCACACCGCAGTCCTTGACCAGGTCCGGGTAGTCGATGCCGACCACTTGCTGGTTGCCTTCGGTCAGAGGATGGCTGGTGGAGAAGGTGAATTGATCACCGATCTTCAGCTCGATCTTCTTGTTGGCGAATTTGGCGATACGGATTTTCGGGCCTTGCAGGTCACCCAGCAGGGCGACGAAGCGGCCGTGCTTGGCAGCGAGGTCACGCACCAGCTTCGCGCGAGCCTTGTGCTCGTCGGGGGTGCCGTGGGAGAAGTTCAGGCGGGCGACGTCCAGGCCAGCCAGAATCAGCTGTTCGAGAACTTCCGGCGAGTTACTGGCCGGGCCAAGGGTGGCGACGATTTTGGTACGACGGACGGACATGCAAAGACTCCTGAGTTCAAGCGCTGAGTGAGGCTACTATGCTCCGAAGGTGTAGTCATTGTTCGTATGCACTACTTTTCGTGAAGAGCTTGGTTTTTTCGAAGAACCTGGTTATTGCCTTCTTTATAGAACCGCGCAACTTTGCATCAGGCAGCCTGAAGATTTCCGACCATGGGTCGATACAGCGTTCATGACAGGAGATTTTCCCATGCGTTGCGTACTCATTGCCGCCCTTGCCATCAGCGCCCTCAGCGTCACGGGCTGCACCCGTTGGTCGATGAACCATCATTTGAACAATGCCTACAAAGCCTATGACCGGGGCAATTGCGAGCAAGTCATGCTTGAACTGTCCAAGGTCGAGCGCGAAAGCCGGGCGCGACCTTATGTGTGGCCGGAAGCATCGATGATGCGCGGCCTTTGCCTGGAACGGCAGAAGATGTTTGTCGATGCGGCGCAGACGTATCAGTTCATCATCGCGTCGTACCCACAGAGCGAATACGCCTACCGCGCCCGAGCTCGTCTGGAAACCCTGCAAAGCCTGGGTCACTACCCGTTGCGCAGTGCCGCCGCGACAAAATCCACGCAGTTCTGACGGCCGTAACCCTCTGATCGCTGGCTCCCCGGCGGTGGTGAGCTATAGTCCAGGGAACCGGTTTTAGAGCGTTGTCTCTGATGAACCGGGGCAACACCTGTGACCGGTACAAGCAAGACTCTGCGCTACAAGGACTGGCGCACCGGAAGCGGGGAGAGCGGGCAAAGACTTATGCATACCCGTTCCGAAGCAGTAGTGCGGCTCTGCTTAAGAGCCTTGCATAGCGAATTTGCGCATGTTCACTGACCGCCGAATCGAGCGGCATCAACTGCCGTACTTCCTGAAAGTGTTCAACGGCATCACCGGCAAACCCATCGGCTACCTGGGTAATGTCTCCGAAGACGGGCTGATGTTGATCAGCCAGCTGCCGATGATGATCGGCGCGGACTTCAGCCTGCGCCTGAAAATTCCCGCCAGCGAAGGTGGTCTGCGAATCATCGACCTGCAGGCCTGTTGCCTGTGGTGCCACGAAGACGCGACCCCCCAACATTTCGACGCCGGGTTCAGCCTGCAACGGGCACCGCCGGAGTATGGGCAACTGGTAGAGGCGTTGAAGCAGTATTTCAGTTTTCTGCCGCTGCCGGCTTCGGCCTGAGATCAATGGGAACCTGGCTGTGAGTGATTGCCCAGGCTCAGAGTCCGGTTCTCTTCCAGCCCAGGTACCGAGTCACCAACTCTGCCCCCAACTCACCGGGCCGCGCATCCATCACCAATACGCCATGAGCGTTCAAGCGCTCATTGAGTTCGGCGCGTGCATTCAGGTAGTCCACGGTCCCGCAATAGGCCAATGCTTCGGGCAAAGTCTGCACCGGTGACTGACGCAGGGTGTCGAGCACGTCTTCGCGCAGGCTCGCTACCAGCACCTGATGCTGCCGGCTCAGGCGGTGGATGGCCGGAAGCAATTCATCGTCGTCCTCTTCGCGCAGGTTGGTCACCAGCACCACCAGTGCCCGGCGTTTTTGCCGTGCCAGCAGTTGCGTGGCCGCGGCTTGATAGTCGGCGCTGCGTTGGGTGCTGTTCAAGTCATAGACGGTGTTGAGCAGGGTGTTGAGATGGCTGGTGCCTTTTACCGGCGCGAGGTAGCGCGGCTGTTCGCTGGCAAAAGTACTCAGGCCCACGGCGTCGCCCTGACGTAGAGCGACGTAGCTGAGCAACAAACAGGCGTTGAGGGCGTGATCGAAGTGCGACAGCTCATCATCCTGGCTGCGCATGTGCCGGCCGCAGTCGAGCATGAAAATGATTTGCTGATCGCGTTCGTCCTGATATTCCCGGGCAATCGGCGTGCGCTGGCGCGCGGTGGCTTTCCAGTCGATCTGGCGCAGGCTGTCGCCCTCGCGAAATTCGCGCAATTGATGGAATTCCAGGCCCAGGCCCCTCCGTTGTTTCTGGCGGACGCCAAGCTGGCTGAGCCAGTTGTCCACCGCCAGTAATTGCCCTTCATAGAGACGGGCGAAGTCGGGGTAGACGCGGGTGGCGTCGGGCAGGTCGAGCAAGCGTCTTTGCGACCAGAGTCCCAAGGGGCTTGGCAGGTTGATTTCGCAGTGTTCGAAGCTGAAGTGGCCGCGCTTGAGCGGGCGCAGGCGATAACCGGCCAGGCTGTGCTGGCCGGGTTGCAGCTCGACCGTCAGCGGCAGGTTTTCGAAACTCAAGCCCGGTGGCACATGGTCGAAGACTTGTACCTTCAGCGGTTGCGCAAAGTCGTGCTCGACCGTCAGTTGCACCTCGCTCCATCGACCCAGCGCCAGGCTGCCGGGTATCTGGCGTTTCAGGTGGGGCGACGGCAGGCGCTTCACGCGCACCGCATCCAGCAGTGCCAGGGCCAGCAGCGCCAGCAGCAACCCCCAGTTGATCGCCATGAGATTCGTCGGAACCGAGACCTCCAATGCCCGCAAAGTGCCCGACACAATGGTGCAGGCCAGCAGGATCAACAGCCAGACGAGCATCAGGCGCGAGGGTTTCACAGGCGCGGCGCCGGCACTTGGTCGAGCAACTGCTGGAGCACCTGATCGACATCCAGACCCTCGATATCCAGCTCCGGCGCGATGCGCACACGATGGCGCAGCACGGCCAGGGCGCAGCCTTTGATGTCATCCGGAATCACGAACTCACCGCCGCGCAGCAGCGCCCGGGCCCGGGCACATCGCACCAGCGCGATGGATGCGCGTGGGCCGGCGCCGAGGATCAAACCAGGCCAGTTGCGGGTGGAACGGGCCAGGCGCACGGCGTAATCGAGCACCTGGTCGTCCAGTGCCAGGTCGCTAGCGATGCGTTGCAGGGCCAGTACATCCCTGGCCTGCAATAACGTGCGCATCGGTTGGACATCAAGCATGTCGGCCCGGGTCGAGCGGCTGACCTGACGCACCATGTCCAGCTCCTGCTCGGCGTCGGGGTAATCCATGCGGACCTTGAGCATGAAGCGGTCCAGTTCAGCCTCCGGCAGGGGGTAAGTGCCTTCCTGTTCGATCGGGTTCTGCGTGGCAAGCACCATGAACGGTTGCGCAATCGGCAATGGACGGCCTTCGAGGGTGACTTGCCGTTCCTGCATGGCTTCGAGCAGCGCGGCCTGGGTTTTCGCAGGGGCACGGTTGATCTCGTCGGCCAGTAGCAGGTTGGTGAACAATGGCCCTTTGCGCAGTTTGAATTGTTCAGTCTGCAAGTCATACACGGCATGCCCGGTGACATCGCTGGGCATCAGGTCCGGGGTGAACTGGATGCGTGCGAACTCGCCGCCGAAGCAGCGGGCGAGGGCGCGCACCAACAGGGTCTTGCCCAAACCCGGCACGCCTTCGAGCAGCACGTGGCCGCCGGCGATCAGTGCCGTCAGGACGTCGTCGATCACGCTGTCCTGGCCAATCACCGCTTTTTGCAGTTCTTTGCGTACGGCCTGGGCCAGATGGCTGGCACGCTGACGCTGTTGAGCGGCATGGCTCGGTGCGTCGGGCTCGATCGGTTGACTCACGACTTCCGGAGCCTTGTTAACAGTTACATTTGTTTTATCTTCCATAAGTCAGTCACTTATCTAATCTAACTTTTTTCACGTATTTTTTTACGTGTGGAACGAGTGAGTGACTGCCAATCTGCCTCATTGCAAACCCATGGCAACCCTTCATTTGAGCGTTCGTCAGAGGTGGAGGTTAGTCTATGACGGTCAACTGCCGACATTACCTGCCTTGCTTGGGAGAATTTGGTTCGATGAGTGAATCAAACGCTGCTGTCAGGTCTGCACGATAAGGTGCAGTAAAGCCTTGCCGTGTCGCGGCAGTCATTCGGCCATCCCGGAACCAAGGGTGATGCGAGCGAAAAGCATGGCTGGAGCTGCTTGAAACGTATCTGCCGCACCGGTATCAGGCGGCAACGGCGCATGTCGTAGATAGCAGGGACGGGTTCAGCCAGTGACAATTTCACAACAGAGCAAGCCTGCAACACTCCTTCTGCCTACACAGAATTTAGCTGTGTTGCATCGACCGGTTGAATCCACAGCCGAAAGCTGCCGACCGTCAAGGGCTGCTACCGACCTGGAGCAGTCGGCGAACAGAATAATGGCAAATTAGTGGCTATGCTTGGTCTGTTGTCGAAGCTGATCAGGCAGTCCGGCAGGCTGCGCGGAAATGACCCGCAACGTGCCCTGTGTCACTCGACTATCCTGCATGAAGCATCCAGTTCAGGGGCGCAAATGCGCAACGACACTCGGGAGCTTCGCTCACGAAAACCAGCGTGAATCCAGAACAGAGAAAAAATTTGGCTAATGCTACGCGCGGTGTGTTCTCAGGTTCAGGTGTCGGCACAAAAGGTTGATTGGTTTCCGAATACTGCTTCTATTGGTCAATTTAGAAGGATTATGTTTGGAGTTTGTGAAATGGATTTTTTCAGGAATAAAACCGCCGCAAAGCAAGCCATACCCACCAGTTCAAATAAGCCGCGCTCGACCAAATGGCACCGCATGTACTTTTTTCTTGCGGGATTCGACGTGCTGGTTGTTGTGCTGAGCGTGCTATTGAATCACCTGATCGTCGATACCTATCACCGCTCCATCAAGGCAAACCAGTCGTGGGTCCAACAGCTGTCGAGCTATTCAACGCTGGGCAGCCTGGCTTCCACAGTCAATGCGCCGGGCAATAATGTGTTCGATACACATAATGTTGAAGCCGAATCGCGGAACATGAATGAAGCCTTGCGCGCCTTCAACGAGCATTTGGCAATGGCCAAAAAACAGTTGGAAGTACGGATCGCCAATGAGGCTGAACACAGTGCAGATATACAGGCCTTTACCCTTGCATTGAAGGATGAGGTGGGTGCAGTTGATGCCGCGATGGTCGAAATGGTGAACGAGGCCTTGCTGATCTTTTCCTACTTCAGGGAGGGGCAGTCGGACAATGCCGGCAAACGCATGGCAACGATGGACAGGAAGTTTGCCCTGTTGCTCGCCTCACTCAGTACCGTGCGGGATCGCGTTGGCCTGATTCAAAGCAAGCTCCTGGAGGAGGAGCTTGAGTCGGTCGAAGAACTGCGCCGGGTCGAATACGCGATCATGGTGTTCGTGCTACTGATGGTCAGTGCGGCCGTTATCTACGGGGGCAAGATCAGGCGCGAAATGGAGTCGCAAGCAGCCGAAAGGGAAGGTTATCTGGCAGTGCTGCGCGAAAGCGAGAAGCAGGCCCGCCAGCAAGCATCGCTGCTGGACAAGGCCCAGGACGCCATTGTCGTTCACGGGATGGATAACCGCATCCTGTACTGGAACAAAAGTGCCGAGCGTCTCTACGGTCTGTCAAAGGAAGAGGCGCTCGGCAAATCGGCACAGGAGTTGATCTACCAGGGTAGCGCCGCTTTCAATGCGGCCACTGACAGCCTGATAGAAACGGGTGACTGGGCGGACGAAGTTACACTTCGACGCCGGGATGGCTGCACCATCACGCTCGAAAGTCATCGAACCCTGGTGCGAGACGATGATGGCCAGCCGCAATCCGTTCTGTCGATCAATACTGACATCACCCACCGTAAGACCGCTGAGCAAGAGGTCCAGCGTTTGGCCTTCTACGATCAGTTGACCGGGCTGGCCAACAGGCGGCTCATGTTGGACCGGTTACAGCATCTGCTGGCGGGCAGCGCCCGTAGCCTGCATACGAACGGGATAATTCTCATTGACCTGGATAACTTCAAGGCACTGAACGACACGCTGGGTCATGACAGAGGCGACATGTTGCTGCAGCAAGTTGCTCTGCGCCTTTGCGGCTG
The DNA here is from genome assembly GCF_017350115.1 of Pseudomonas sp. GW456-L13. NCBI lineage: Bacteria > Pseudomonadati > Pseudomonadota > Gammaproteobacteria > Pseudomonadales > Pseudomonadaceae > Pseudomonas > Pseudomonas sp. GW456-L13. The sequence goes on along the minus strand of NZ_JACNAS010000002.1, from coordinate 1,216,194 downwards.
CATACGCGAGAGCGACACCGTGGCTCGCCTGGGCGGAGACGAATTCGTCGTCCTGCTGGATGGCCTTAATGAGAATCCTCCAGAAGCAGCTATCCAGGCCAAGGCTATTGGCGAAAAGATTCTCAACTCTCTGAACATTTCCTACCAGTTGGATGGATATGAGCACCACAGCACCCCCAGCCTCGGCATTGCGCTGTTCCAGGGGCAACTGAGTACAGCGGACGATATTCTGAAGCGCGCTGACCTGGCGATGTATCGCGCCAAGGCAGCGGGCCGCAATACCATGCGCTTCTTCGATCCGGAAATGCAGGCGGTTGCCACGGCACGCGCCAGACTGGAAGTAGACTTGCGCCAAGGCTTGCAGGACAACGAATTCCTTCTTCATTACCAGCCGCAGGTGAATAGTGAGGGCCGTATCATTGGCGCGGAGGCACTGATGAGATGGCAGAATCCTGAGCGCGGAGTCGTGTTTCCAGGCGAGTTCATTCCATTGGCAGAGGAAACGGGGTTGATTCTGCCGTTAGGCCGTTGGGCGCTGCAGGCAGCCTGCACTCAGCTGGTTGCCTGGGCAAAGCGTTCGGAAACCGCCCGACTGGGTATGGCTGTGAATGTCAGCGCCCGCCAGTTTCACCATCCGGACTTCGTCGAGGAGGTACTGCAAGTACTGAGATACACGGGGGCCGATCCGAAGAAATTGAAACTGGAACTGACCGAAGGCCTGCTGATAGAGGATATGGAAGGTACTGTCGCCAAAATGATCGAGTTGAAAGAGATCGGCATAGGCCTTTCGCTGGATGATTTCGGAACCGGCTACTCGTCACTGTCATACCTGAAGAGCCTTCCGCTGGATCAACTCAAGATCGATCAGTCCTTCATCAGAGATGTGCTGGTTGATCCCAACGACGCCGCCATCGCCTGCGCGATTGTGAGCCTGAGCCAGATATTGGGGCTTTCGGTGATTGCAGAAGGTGTGGAGACAGAAGCTCAGCGCATCTTTTTGGTCAAGCATGGCTGCCAGACCTATCAGGGCTTCCTGTTTTCCCCGCCACTGCCAGCCGAACAATTTGAGGAGTATGTTCACGAAAGATTAATGGCGAGTACTGATTTCACACGGACCAAGACTAAATCGCCATAACTTCGTAGGTGCCGGGGACGTCCGCTTTCGGCTGTGGATTGAACCAAATGCGGACGATGAGAGGCCGACTCAAATGTGGCTCGCACCCGCAACTGCCGGAGGTAGCCTCGAACAGCTCGTAAGGGGCTGTCTTCTAATCCAATGGGAATCCAACACTTGTCAGGTGCCAGATCATAAGGCGTTCCTCAAGGTTTGCAGGTGGGCGACCTGGCGGCTGAATTCAACGCTGGAAAGCCGTTGTTTCGGCCGCGGGCTCATGGCCTGGCTGATGGCGCGTGTGGGTTGGCCGGTCAGGCGCGCGAGCACCAGCCATTGTTCGGCAACGCCGAGCTGTTCAAAACCGGGGTGACGACGCCGTACACGCCGCAGGATGTCTTGCTGCAAGGCTTGCAGCAGGACGGCCTGACCGTTGCGGCGCAACAGGAAGTCGGCACTGGCGCGCAGGTGCTCCTGCAATTGCCGGCGTGCTTTCGGAGCCGCTTCCAGCAGCGGTCCCTGGCGCACGCCAAAGTGCCAGAAACTCAGGCCGATCAAGGCGAGCAACGCGACCAGCGCCTGGGGGAAGTAACGCAGCAGCAACGTCAGCAGGCTGTCGTGATCGGTGTTGAAGATCAGCGTCACGCGGGTGTCGGCGGTCAGGTACCAGAGCAGCCAGGCGTTGTCGTACCGGTCGATGGCCGGGGTTTTCCACAGGTCGGCATCAGTGACCACGATGATCGAACCGAGCCCGTGGTCGAGTTGCATCATGTGCGTGGCCCTGGCGCTGTTGGCCCAGGCCAGGGCGAGGTTTTTCGGGTCTTCGAGATGGAACGCGGTATCGAAACCGGCATAGGCCGGGGCGTCTTCGTCTTCCAGGTAGAGCTTGGTCAGTTGCGGGTACGGATCGTCACCGATATCCGGCGGTGGGTCCTTGAGGTCTTTGCTCAAGGACTGGTGCAGTTGCACCCGGTCGAGCAGCAGGTCATTGCTATGGCCGAGTTTTTCATCCCACAGCGCCTCGGCGACGAACAGAAGCCGCCCGCCGGCCCGGGTCCAGTTCATCACCTGGTCGATCTGCCGTGGGGTCATGTTGTAGCGTTCCCCGAGCAACAGCAGGCTGTGTTGATGCGGGTCGAGGCTGGGCAGGATATCGAGGCCGTTGGCGTGGCCGACCTTCAGGCCTTGCTTGCGCAGGAACAACTCGGCCGCCAGATAAGGATTGGCATTGGCTTCGGGGGAGGGGCCGTGATCGATTTCGGTCTGGTAGGGAGTCGCCTTGAGGTACAGATAAACACTCAACGCAGCCAGCAACACGGCCATCAACGCACCGGCTATCGAACCCCGGCGCCGACTCAACGGACAGCCTCCGGACCGAACAGAACACGCCAGCCGTTACACAGTTCTTGTTGCACTTGAGCGGGCGGCAGGCGATGCCCGTAGGCCATGTTTTGCCAGTGCCCGGTAAGGTTTTGGCTGTAGGCCAGCAAGGCCGGCTGCTGCAGTAGCTCGACACGCCGAAGCACCTGACCCTCGGTGTCGGCGGCCTTGAGCACGATATTGAAGTCGTGCAGCAGGCGGCTGAGCAGAGCGCGATAGAGCAAGCCAAGCGCTTCGCGTGGGTGGGCTTGCCAGAGGCTTTCGGCGTGGGCGGCGATGTCGGCGGGCAGGGATTCGGGCTTGAGGTCCAGGCCGAACGCCTGCTGCGGTAACGGTCGCGTGGCTTTGACATTGAGGGGCGGTCGTCGGCTGACGAACGCCTGCAGCCAGTCGCGATAGCGCCAGATCAACAGGCCGACGGCGCCAATGACGATGCCCCACAGTACGATTTCGATCAGTGTCGCCAATGCCCCGAAGCGTTGCCCCTCGAGCATCTTCAACAGCGCCTTCAACCATTGTGGTGTCTTGCCGTCGTCCAAAGCTTCAGCATTCGGTTGCTCTTCGCCAAAGCGGTAGCGCGTGACCGATTCCCGGTTCTTGAAGGGCGCCTGTTCGAGGATCGCCTTGATGCTGTCCCTGGAGGCCTGACTGGTCAGGGGCTGGCCCAGCAGGCGCGGGCTGTCGGGTGAGAGGGCCGGTTCTGTGGCCCATGCGTTGTGGGTGGTTGGCATCAGCATAATCACGGCCATCAACAGGACAGCGCCTGCACTGACCAGACGTTGGCGCATCCGGCGAAACACCAGTTCGATATCCCAGGCCTCCAGTACGGTGCGCCGGTTCAGGTACAGACTGAAACCGCAGGCGACATAGATCGGTTCCCAGACCACCAGCACCAGTGCATAAAAGGCATTAGTCAGGTGTTCCAGCCAACGCCAGTCCTGGGTGGCCGCCGAGATCAGCGACTGCCAGCTCCAGTCGAGCGCGACCTGTTGTGGCAGCAGCAGATAGAACAACACCATCAAGCCGACCCACAATGCGCCTTCCAGGTGCGCGCCGATGATCGTCAGCCAGCGTGCGGCGCCGGCGTCTCGCTGCAACAGCACCTGTAGGCGTTGTTGCCGTTGCTGCCCGCCCAGTCCTTCGAGTTGCACCACCGGCATCACGAAACTGCGGGGCAAACTCAGGCGTCGCCAGGTCAGGCTGGCCAGCAATTGCGGCTTGAGCAGGCGTGGCCATTGGCGCAGGGCCTGTTTGAGCGTGGGCGTTTCACCGAACATGGCTTTGGACAGGATGTATAGGGGAAGGCGTTCGAACGCCGGCTTCAGCCACCAGAAAATGAACACGGCGAGATCGGGCGAATCCCAGAGCCCCCAACTGAGCAGCGCGAAAACCGGCAAGGTGACCAAGGCCCAACTGGTCATCAACAGACGTCGGTGGCGTTGGCTCAGCAGCACCCCCAGGTCCATGGCTTCCCAGGTCGAGCGCGGGCGAATCACCACCGTGGCGTCACTCAGGCGCATGGCGCTGACGTCCGGCAAACACGAGATAAACCACCACCGACAGCCAGAGCGCCGCGCCGACCAGATATTTGGTCTGGTGCGAAGGGCCGGTCATTGACGACCAATAGGCTTCGATAAACGCAGCGATCAACAGAAACAGCATGACCCCGCAGATCAGCAGCACGCTCTTGCGCGCAGCCAATCGCAAGGCCTCGGCCCGTGGCAGGCGCCCCGGGGCGACCAAGGCCCAGCCCAGCTTCAGACCGGCGGCACCGGCCAGGGCGATGGCGCTGAGTTCGAAAGCGCCATGGCCGATCACGAATGACCAAAAGGTTTGTCCGTAGCCGACGTAGGTCAGGTGCCCGGCCACCGCACCGATCATCAGGCCGTTGAAAATCAGGAAAAACACGCTGCCCAGACCGAACAGCAAACCACTGGCGAAGGTCTGAAAGGCAATGCCGATGTTGTGCATGATGTAGTAGCCGAACATCGCCCAGTCCTCGCTGGCGGCTCGTTCCGCCGTGCGCCCGAGGTGACCGGCAACGGGGTCGTACATGCTTTGCATCTCGCTGACCTGCTCGGCGGGGATCAGGTTGTAGACCAGCGCCGGGTACAGGTACACCAGCAGCGCGAAACCGGCCAGGCTGCCAAAAAACATCAGGCTGGCGGCGAGGACAAAACGCCACTGTTCGCGCACCAGTCGCGGAAAGTCGGCCAGGACGAACGCCAGCACATTGGCCCCCAAATGGCTGCGATGACGGTAAAGCTGTTGGTGTCCGCGCAGCACCTGTTGCTGCAAGGAGTCGATCAGAAAACTGCTGTAGCCACGCTCCCGTGCCAGTGCCAGGTGTTGGCAGAGGCGTCGGTAGTCCTTCGGGAAACTGCCGGCGTCGGTAGCCTTGCCGTCCCGTTCCAACTGCTCGAGCAGATGGGCGAAATGGTCCCATTCGGCCTTGTGCCGGCTTTCAAAAAGGCTTTGCTTCATGTCGGCCCCAACAACCCGCGGGCGATGCCGTTGAGCTCGGTCACTGCCTGCGGGGGGGCGACTTGCAAGGGGTGGGCGAGAATCGAAGCCAGTTCATTGACCCGCGCTTCGGAGAGTTCACCCTGGCGCTCGGCAAACCCGAGGATGGCCCGTTGCTCGGTGAGTGTCAGGACAAAGGCCGGGCGGCGGGGCCGGGCTTCGGGGAGCTGGGGGCGGGTGTGCGGTCGTTCGCGGTAGATCACCAGGGTCCCGGCGGCGATATCGCCGAGGCGCTTGAAGTGGGGATGTTGCAGGCAACTGATGGCCCCGAGGAAGTAACCGAACGGCAGCAGGTCGACAACGCGCAGCAGGTTGCGCAACAGCGACGCCGACCAGCCGACCGGGGTGCCATCGTCGTGCACCACCTGCAGGCCCATCCATTGCTTGCCCGGCGAGCGACCGTGATTCAGCACCTCGAACAGCACCATGTACCACCAGCTCACCACGAACAGCAGGATCGAGCCGAGCCCGGCTCCGAGTTTGCCGAGCATCGCCAGCACAATGAACAGCACGCCCAGGACCAGGCCGCGTAAACCAAGATCAATGGAGAATGCCAGCGCACGGACCATCAACCCGGCCGGGCGCAGTGGCAGGTCGACGCCCTCCGGCGTTTCGACCTGGTACCGCGTATCCAGCGGAGGTGACAGCGGCGCATTCCGTGGCTGTGCTGTGGTCTCGAGCATGGGCAACCTGATGATGTGGCCTTATTCGGGATTGTGTATCCATTCGATGCTAGCAGCCTATTCGAGGGGCGGGGGGCGGGGGAAACGACATAACTATGCATTGCATGGTGAGTCGCGCAAGGTGCTTGAATGACAAGACTACTGGCCGGGACGGGCGGTGAACGCCTAGACTTTGCCGATCTTCAGTTCAGGAATCGCCCGTGACCTCCATTTTCTGGTACGACTACGAAACCACTGGCATCAATCCCCGTAGTGACCGTCCGTTGCAAATGGCCGGCCTGCGCACCGACTTCGATCTCAATGAAATCGACGAGCCGGTCAATCTTTACTGCCAGCCCAGTGACGACATCCTGCCGCATCCTGCCGCCTGCGCGATCACGGGAATCACCCCCGGGCAACTGCAAGAGCACGGCTTGAGCGAAGCCGATTTCATGACCCGGGTGCATGCCCAACTCGCGGCGCCCGGTACCTGTGGTGCGGGGTATAACACCTTGCGTTTCGATGACGAGATGACCCGCTACAGCCTGTACCGAAACTTTTTCGACCCCTATGCGCGGGAGTGGCAGGGCGGCAATAGCCGCTGGGACCTAATTGATGTGGTGCGCGCCGCCTATGCCTTGCGTCCTGATGGCCTGGTCTGGCCGACCGATGACGAGGGGCGGGTCACGCTCAAGCTCGAACGCCTGACCGCTGCCAATGGCATCGATCATGGCAATGCCCACGAAGCACTGTCGGACGTTCGCGCGACGATCGCCCTGGCGCGCCTGATACGGGAAAAACAGCCAAAGCTGTACGACTGGCTATTTCAACTGCGCAGCAAGCAAAAAGTCATGGACCAGATACGCCTGCTGCAACCGCTGGTGCATGTTTCCGGACGTTTTTCGGCCGCTCGCAACTATGTGGGGGTGGTGTTGCCGCTGGCCTGGCACCCGCGCAACAAGAACGCCCTGATTGTCTGTGATCTGCACCTGGATCCCCAGGGCCTGCTCGACCTGGATGCCGAAAGTTTGCGCCAGCGCTTGTATACCCGCCGCGACGAACTGGCCGAAGGCGAGTTGCCGGTGCCGTTGAAGCTGATTCACATCAACAAGTGCCCGGTGGTGGCACCGTTGTCGGTACTTCGCCAGGAAGATCAGCAGCGTCTGGGGCTGGATATGGCGCTGTATCAGCAGAGGGTGTCGCAGCTCAATGACTCCCGGAAAGTTTGGCTGGATAAAATCCTGGCGATTTATGCCCGCGAAGACTTTTCCCAGAGCCAGGATCCGGAGCAACAGTTATACGATGGATTTATCGGTGATCGGGATCGACGATTGTGTGAACAAGTCAGGGCCGTTGACCCGATGCAATTGGCACAAGAGCAATGGCCTTTCGATGACGAACGTTTGCCTGAATTGCTGTTTCGATATCGCGCACGCAACTTTCCCGACACGCTGAATTCCGAAGAGCAAGAGCGCTGGCGAATATTCTGTCAGAAACGTTTGTCAGACCCTGAATGGGGTGCGCCAAATACCCTTGAAAGTTTTGTAGAAGCCGCGGCCCAATTGAGCGTTAGTGCTACTGCGTTTCAGCAGGGGGTGCTCGGTGAGTGGCAGGATTATGTCCAGGGACTGCGCCAGCGTTTGAGTCTTTGAAATCGAACATGCCAGGGCTTAAACGCCGGGCATAAATAACGCCAGCATTTGCTGGCGTTATTTTTTGTCACGGATCCATCTGCGACAAGCTCTGAGGCTTAGCCCAGCAGGGTAGCCCAGCCTTCCACCACGTCACCGCCCCACTTGGCTTTCCACTCTTTCAGAGTCTTGTGGTTGCCACCTTTGGTTTCGATGACTTCACCGTTGTGCGGGTTTTTGTATTGTTTAACTTTGCGAGCACGCTTGGTGCCGGTAGTTTTCACTGCACCGCCGCGTGGTGCCTTGGTTTTGGATTCTGGATCCAGCAGCGCGATGATGTCACGCAGGGACTTGGAGTATTCACCCATCAGGGTGCGCAGTTTGCCTTCGAATTCCAGCTCGGTTTGCAGTTTGTCGTCTTGGGACAGGTTCTTCAAACGGGCTTGCAGCTCTTTGATAGCTTCTTCGGTGGCGCGATATTCGTTGATCAAGGACATGTGGACTACCTTATGTTGTGCGCTGGATGGCAGGTGACAGTGCGGCAATAATAGTCACGGTGTTTCATCAAGTAAACATTTAAGGCAAGTTTATTCAATTTAATTGCCGGGGTTCTGGCGCGCATTGGTAGTGCGATTATTAGTGTGGTCCCGGTCTGTCAGATATACATAAATTAACAATTGGCCGGCACCGCAAGAGCATCTGTGCAAGCAGGCACTGCTGGTGTCCGCCCTGCCGCACTGACCTTCCGGCAGGGCGAAACGTCAACAATACTGCAGTTTTGTTGCGCAATCGCTAGAATGGCGGCCTTTGCGAAGTTCTGGAGTTCCCCCCTCATGCGCACTTTTCGTCTGGTGATTTCTTGCCCGGACCGTGTTGGCATCGTTGCCAAAGTCAGTAACTTTCTGGCATCACACAACGGCTGGATCACTGAAGCGAGCCATCACTCGGACAATCTCAGTGGCTGGTTCTTCATGCGTCACGAAATCCGTGCCGACTCCCTGCCATTTGGTATAGAAGCGTTTCGTGAAGCCTTTGCCCCGATCGCCGAAGAGTTCTCGATGGACTGGCGCATCACCGATACCGAGCAAAAGAAGCGCGTGGTCCTGATGGCCAGCCGCGAGTCGCACTGCCTGGCCGACTTGCTGCACCGCTGGCACAGCGATGAACTGGACTGCGAAATTTCCTGTGTGATTTCCAACCATGATGACTTGCGCAGCATGGTGGAGTGGCACGGTATTCCGTACTACCACGTCCCGGTCAATCCGCAGGACAAGCAGCCAGCCTTCACCGAGGTTTCGCGCCTGGTCAAGCAACACGATGCCGAAGTGGTGGTGCTTGCCCGCTACATGCAGATCCTGCCGCCTGAGTTGTGCAGCGAATACGCGCACAAGGTCATCAACATTCACCACAGCTTCCTGCCGTCGTTCGTCGGTGCCAAGCCGTACCACCAGGCCTCCCTGCGCGGCGTGAAGCTGATTGGCGCGACTTGCCACTATGTGACCGAAGAGCTGGATGCCGGCCCGATCATCGAGCAGGACGTGGTGCGCGTCAACCACAGCGACAGCATCGAAGACATGGTGCGTTTCGGCCGCGATGTCGAGAAAATGGTGCTGGCCCGTGGCTTGCGTTATCACCTGGAAGACCGCGTGCTGGTGCACGGCAACAAGACCGTCGTCTTCTGACAGACGTACGTCACAGTTGAAATTCGAAGGGCCTGGGCGTTCAATCGCTTCAGGCCCTTCGCCGTTTTTGCACCGAGGACATGACCATGGCCGATCCACTGGACAAAGCCACTTCCAAGGCTCCCGCCACGCTGGGCGAGGGTTGCCTGAGTCGCTACGACCCGGATGACATGGGGCCTGAAACCGGTACGGAGTTTCCCGACGCCGCGCAGTTGTGGGAACAGTTGCAGCAAGAGCCCGAGGACAAACCTAAGCCTGCCTGAGTTTCATCAACTTCTTCAGCAGCGGCCGACCCAGCATCAGCAGAAACACCGGCCCACCGACCAGTAAATAGAAGTAATAGGTTACCGCCCGCCAAATCAGAATCGCCGCGGCTGCCGTGGACTTCCCGACCATGGGCGCCAGCAGCGCGGCGGACGTCAACTCGGCCGCCCCGGCTCCGCCCGGCAGCAGGCTGAATTGCCCGGCGCTCAGTGCCAGCATCTGGATCAGAAAACTCCAGGCCCACTGCAAATCCGCGCCGAGCCCACGCAACGCCAGGTACAGCACGCTGTAGCGCAGGCCCCAATGCACACAGGTCAGGGCGAATACCTTGATCAAGGTCTGCACGGGCAACTTCAACGTGTCGGTAAACGCCGCCAGAAACTGCAGGAGTTTGCGCGCCCAGCGCATTCGAGTGGCCGCTTTGACATTGAGTCGGGCGAGCCAACGACCACTCAGGCGAATCAATAATCGGTGATAGCGCGCCACCATGACGCAACTGATCAGGCCGCCGAACAGCGAAACGGCGCTGACCATCAGCATCCATTCCATACGCTGGCTGAGGTGCTGGAACAGGGCGTAAATCAGAATCCCGCTCAGGGCACAGAGAAAAAACAGCAAGTCGCTCAGTTGATCCATGGCAAACACCGCACTGCCCCTGGCCGGACGCACGCCGTGACGCGCCAGCAAAGCCATGATCGTCAGAGGCCCGCCACTGCCGCCGGGCGTGGCGCAGTAGGCGAATTCGGCGGCCATCACCATGCCGAGGCTCCTGAGCCGGCCGACCTTGTCGCATTGATCCCCCAGCAATAGGCGCAAACGCAGGGTGTTCACCCCCCAGCACAACAGGATCATGCCGAACATGACCAGCAACCACGGCAGCGGAAAGGCGGTCAGCCGAGACCAGATTTCGCTGCCGCCCAACAGTAATGGAATCAGCACTGCCGCGAGCAGACCGACGAGCAACAGCAGTGCGCGACTCATGCGGCACGGCCCAGTCGGCCGTTTTGCATCGCCAGCCAGTGGGCCTTGGTCATTGGCACCCGTCCGTTGTCGAGCAGGCGCTCAAGGGTTTTTAGCCAGTATCGGCGCGAGAACTCATGGCGCATGTCCACCGGGTGCAGGCCCAGGCGAATCACCGGAGCGTGCTGCCAGCGCTGTTCACGCCGGTCGCTGACGAGCTTCGACACACCCCGGCGCCAGGCACTGCGCGCACTCCAGACCAGCCCCGGCGCCTCGAGCGCGGTGAAATCCGGTAGCCGGTATAAATGTTGCGAGTCGCTGGTGTAACTCAGCGGCAATTGGCGCAATGCCTGGCGAGTGCCTTGGCTCATCAGCCAGGCCGGGGCGACGAATCCTTCCAGCGGCCAGTCATGGCGGTGGAACATCTCGATGCCCGAACGCAGGCGGGCGAGGGCGTCTTCCTGCGACAAACGGTAGAACTCGCCTTCGTGGGTGTAGATCCGGCGCATGAACCAGTCGCTGGGATTGATGGTCATCGGCCCGTCGTCGTAATGGAAATAGCCATGCAGTGCCAGTTCGTCGCCCCGGGCGACCCTGGCACTGAGCTGGCGGCAAAACTGCGGATGGGCGTCCAGGTTGTTGTGTTTGTGCAAATCCGGCACCACCAGCCAGGTGATCGGTACGCCACCCAAAGCGTCGACGGCTTTGACGAACGGCTGGTAATCGGCCCAGGTGGGCGGCGCCACGTCGTGCAGTACCAGCAGTAAAGCGGGACTGTTCATGGGCTCAACCATTGGCTGTCAGCGGCCATTGGCTGCCGAGCACGGCGTGGTAGTGACGCAGCAAACTGGTGACCACCGTGTCCCAGGCATAATGTCGTTCGACATGTAATCGCGCCTGTTGGCCCAGCGCTACGCTGCCCGAGCCGAACAGTTCTCGAACAGCGGTGGCCATCGCGGCGGGATTGTTCGGCGCACAGAGCAGGCCGCAGTCCTCGGTGACGATTTCTTCGAACGCCCCGGCCGCCACGGCTACCACCGGAATACCGCTGGCCATGGCTTCGAGTATCACCAGGCCGAAGGTTTCCTGATCGCCAGCGTGGAGCAAGGCGTCGGCGCTGGCCATCAGGCGGGCCACCTGCGCCGCCGGGCAGAACTCGTCGATCACCGTCACGTTGGAGGGCACGGCCGTGGGCATCGACGACCCAACCAGTAGCAGGTGATAGCGTCGGCCCAGGCGTTTCATGCAGTCGAGCAGCACCGGCAGGTTTTTTTCCTTGGAACCGCGCCCGGCAAAGATCAAGAGGTGGGTGTTTTCGTCCAGACCCAGTTCGGCCCGCAGCCCGGGGTCTCTGGCATCGGGATTGAAGGTTTGCAGGTCGACGCCGAGCGGCTGCACGAAGACATTCCTGACCCCAAGCCCGGTGAGTTTGTCGGCCATGACCCGGCTGGGCGCCAGGACCCTGTCGAAGTTGCCGTAGAGCTTGCTGACATAGGCCTCGACGTTGTTGGTCACCCAGTTGCCCATGCGGTTGCTGACCAGCAGGGGCAGGTCCGAGTGATAAAAACCGATGATCGGCACATCGAGTTGGCGCCGCGCATCCAGCGCCGCCCAAGCGGTGAGGTAGGGGTCGCCGACTTCGATCAGGTCGGGTTGCAAGTCTTGCAGGACATTGCGCCAGGGCGCCAGACGCAGAGGAAAGCGATAGCCCTTGCCGAAGGGCAGGGCAGGGGCGGGAACTGTGAAGATGCCATCCTGCTCTCCAAAGGACGATCCGGGGATCAGCAAACTGTGGCGAATGCCTGGCTTGATGCCCAGGCGACGGTGCTTGGCATCCAGATAAGTGCGCACGCCTCCGCTGGCAGGGGCGTAGAACATGGTGATGTCCGCGATATGCACGATGAACGATCCTCCGGTCCTGTTACTCCTTTGGTTGACCTATATGAAGGATAGATGTTCGGTTGGGGGTGTGCGGGAGGGATGTCGGCGGGGGGGAAGTATCGTTTGGCAGGCCGCTATCGCGAGCAAGCTCGCTCCCACAGGAATCTTTGTCGCACTATAGATCTACTGTGGGAGCGAGCTTGCTCGCGATGAGGGCGGTGAGGTTGCCTTAGATCCTGAAGCTACCTACCAACTGCTTCAACCGCGCCGCCTGCTGCTCAAGGTCCGAGCACGCGCGCAATGTCGATTGCAGGTTTTCCACACCTTCCTGGTTCAGCGTGTTGATTTCGGTGATGTCGACGTTGATCGACTCCACTACGGCGGTCTGTTCTTCGGTCGCGGTGGCCACCGACTGGTTCATGCCGTCGATTTCACCGATACGCAGCGTCACGCTGTTCAGGCGCTCACCCGCAAGGTTGGCGATTTCCACGCTGTCCTGGCTGTGGCGCTGACTGTCGCTCATGGTGCTGACCGATTCCCGGGCGCCGACCTGCAGCTCCTCGATCATGGTTTGCACCTGTTGCGCCGATTCTTGCGTGCGATGTGCCAGGTTGCGCACTTCGTCCGCTACCACAGCAAATCCACGACCGGCTTCACCGGCGCGTGCGGCTTCAATGGCGGCGTTGAGTGCCAGCAAGTTGGTTTGCTGGGAAATGCTGGTGATCACTTCGAGAATCTGCCCGATGTTCACCGTTTTACTGTTCAGCGATTCGATGTTGGAACTCGACGCACTGAGCATGCTCGACAATTGATTCATCGCCACGATACTGCGGTCCACCACTTGCTGGCCGTCTTCGGCCAGGCTGCGGGCATCGCTGGCCTGGCTCGAAGCCTGAGCGGCGTTACGGGCAATTTCCTGGGCGGCGGCGCCGAGCTGGTTGATTGCGGCCGCGACGCTGCTGGTGCGCGAGGCTTGCTGGTCGGAGTTGAACATCGACGAATTGGAAGCCGCCACTACGCGCAATGCCACTTCGTTGACTTGCCCGGTGGCCGAAGACACTTCGCGGATCGAGCCGTGAATGCGCTCGACGAAACGGTTGAACGCGGTGCCCAGAGTGCCGAATTCGTCATTGTTCTGGATGGTCAGGCGCTTGGTCAGGTCGCCTTCGCCGTCGGCGATGTCGGCCATGGCGCGGGTCATGACGTGCAACGGCTGGGTCAGGATGCGAATCAGCATGCCGAGCAGGGCGATGATGATGGCCACGGCGATGATGGTCGCAACCACAGCCGAGGTGCGGAATTCGCTGAGCATCGAGTAGGCTTTTTCCTTATCGACCGACAGACCGATGTACCAGTTGACCGATGACAAGCCTTTGATCGGGGTGAAGGTCACGATGCGGGTTTTGCCGTCGACCAGGATTTCGCTCATGGCGCTGCTGATGGCCGGCGTGTCTTGCGGGTAGACATCCTTGAGCGTCTTCATCGCCAGCGCTTTGTCGGGATGTACCAGGATCTTGCCGTCGGAGCTGACCAGGAACGCATAACCCATGCCGTCGAAATCCAGCTTGCCAAGGCTGTCGGCGATCACCTGCAAACTCAGGTCGCCACCGACCACGCCGATGTTCTGGCCGTCCTTGATAACGCTGTCGACAATGGAAATCACCAGTTGGCCGGAGGCCAGATCAATATAAGGCTCGGTCAATGCCGAACCGCTGCTGCCTTGCGCGCTCTTGTACCAGGGACGTGCACGCGGGTCGTAGCCATCGGGCATCTTGCTGTCCGGGCGAATGATGAAAGAACCATCCTTGCTGCCGAGGTAGGCGCCCATGAAGGTCGAGGTCACGGCTTTTTGTACAAGCAGGCTGGAAACGTTGTCGGCATCGGGGTTGAGCGCAACAGTTTGTGACAGGTTTTCAATCAGCAGGCTGCGCCCGTTCAACCAGGTCTGGATATTGTTGGCGGTCACTGCGCCCATTTCCTGCAGATAATTTTCCAGGTCTTGGCGGATGGCGTTGCGCTGCAAGTAGTCGTTGTACAGCGTAAAGGAGGCGAAGGCGGCAATCACAATGAGGGCGGCAGCAAGCAGGATTTTATGGCTGAAACGCAGATTTTTGTTCATGGCTTGGGGTTCCGCTAAGGTCTTAATGTCCAGCGCGTGCTTTTATAAAGGGACGCACGACGGGCAAGGTTGAAAGCAAGTGAATTTTCCGACTCTCCTTAGGGAAATTTCCGACCAGATCGTGTCTGACTGCTTTGTCGTTATCTCTATCGGCCGTGTAGGACCAAAGATTAATCATGGGTGACCAAATGCCTGACTCATTGCAACTCGTTATCGGCGCCGATCCAGAAGGGCAGCCGGCTGCCCAGGCCATGCGCCTGGCGAACCGCCACGGATTGATCGCGGGCGCGACCGGCACCGGCAAGACCGTCACTTTGCAACGAATGGCCGAAGCTTTCAGCGATGCCGGCGTGGCGGTGTTCGCCGCGGACATCAAGGGTGACCTGTGCGGCCTCGGCGCCGCCGGCAATCCCCAGGGCAAGATCGCCGAGCGGATTGCCGGGATGCCCTGGCTCAACCACAAGCCTCAGGCTTATCCGGTGACGTTGTGGGACATACACGGTCAGTCCGGTCATCCTTTACGCACAACCTTGAGTGAAATGGGGCCGCTGCTGCTGGGCAGTCTGCTGGAGCTGACTGACAGTCAGCAGTCGGCGCTGTACGCCGCGTTCAAGGTGGCGGACCGCGAAGGCCTGTTGTTGCTTGATCTCAAGGACCTGAAGGCATTGCTCAATCACCTGCGGGACAACCCCCAGTTGCTGGGCGACGATGCGGCATTGATGACCACCGGCTCCAGCCAGGCATTGCTGCGACGTCTGGCGACCCTGGAGCAACAGGGCGCCGAAGCCTTGTTCGGCGAGCCGGCGCTGCAACTCGAAGACATCCTCCAGCCCACGGCGGACGGGCGCGGTCGCATTCATTTGCTGGATGCCAGCCGCCTGGTGCATGAAGCGCCGAAAGTCTACGCAACGTTCCTGCTGTGGCTGCTGGCAGAGCTGTTCGAACAGTTGCCTGAGCGTGGCGATGCCGACAAGCCATTGCTGGCGCTGTTCTTCGACGAGGCCCACTTGTTGTTCAACGGTACGCCCCAGGCCTTGCGTGACCGTCTGGAGCAAGTCGTGAGGCTGATTCGTTCGAAAGGCGTGGGCGTGTATTTCGTCACCCAGTCGCCGGGTGACCTGCCGGATGATGTGCTGGCGCAGTTGGGCTTGCGCATCCAGCACGGTCTGCGTGCGTTCACCGCCAAGGAACAGAAGTCCCTGCGCGCGGTAGCCGAGGGTTTCCGGCCGAACCCGGCGTTTGATGCGTTGTCGGTGCTGACCGAGCTCGGGATCGGGGAGGCGCTAGTCGGCACCCTGCAGGAAAAAGGCACGCCGGAAATGGTCCGGCGGGTTCTGGTCGCACCGCCGCAATCGCGGATCGGGCCTTTGACCGGTGCAGAACGCACAGCGTTGATTGCCGGTTCGCCGTTGCAGGGGCGTTATGACAAGCCGATTGACCGTGATTCGGCCTATGAGGTGCTGATGGGACGCAAGGGCCTGGCACCTGAGCCCGAAGCGGAGCAGGGTAAACAAGAACCGAGCTTCACCGAACAGGCGGGAGAGTTCCTCGGCACCGCGGCAGGGAAGGCACTGAAATCGGCGATGCAACAGGCGGCGAACCAGATTGGCCGACAGTTGGTGCGCGGGTTGATGGGGTCGTTGCTAGGCAGCAAAAAACGCCGCTAGCTTGAGCGAACACAATCTAACTGTGGGAGCGGGCTTGCTCGCGAAGGGGGCATGTCAGTCAACGTTATGTTGTTTGACACACCGCCTTCGCGAGCAAGCCCGCTCCCACATGGGTTCTGTGTCAGGATTTGGTTTTGGCGTGCGCCGCCAGTCGCTCCAGCGCTGCCCGCAAATTCGGGTCGCTGATCCCATCGGCCGTGGCCTGGATGGTCGCTGCCGCGTCGTTGGACAAGTCCATGGTATGCCCGGCCGCACCTTGCTGAACGGTCGGCGGTTGAACTTTGAACAGGATCCGGGTCAGATTGGCGAACTCATCGAACATCTGCAATTGCCGCTGCAAACGCTTTTGCTGGTAACGCAGGCGGGTTGCCCAATGACCGTCGGTGACAATCAGCAACAAACTGCCTTCGCGCCAGGAAGCCACGTGGCAATGCTCGCGAGCGGCGGGTTGCAATTGGCTTTCGAGCAAACGTTGCAGATGACCCAGGCGTTGAGCGTGGCCGAGAATGGCCTTCAGCGGCTTGGCTTCGCGTAGTAGAACGGCAGGTACTTTGGCCGTAAGTGGGCGAAATGCCATGATCAGACACCTGAAGTAACAGAGGCGCCATGGTAGCAGAAAGCACCGAGTGCACCCGCCCATTGCTTTTGTGGGCGCTTTACCCATTAAATCAACAACTAACTTCTGCCTTGAACGGCTTGAAGTTGAGCAAAACGCCCTTATTTTAAGTGAGCCCCGTCAAAGCGCTGTGCCAGCATCGTGGAATATCGCCACTTTCCTCTCCATCGTTTCCGGGTAGAATGCTCGTTCGCATGCGGCCATGAGGGCTGCACGGGCGACTCACGGGGCCGCCCTCCATCCCTTTAGTGTGGAAGATCCTGCCGATATGTTTGCGCCTTTGTTAAAGAAACTTTTTGGAAGCAAGAACGAGCGTGAAGTCAAACGCATGCTCAAGACGGTGCAACTCGTCAATGCCTTCGAAGAGCAAATGGTGGCCCTTTCGGACGATCAATTGCGTGCCAAGACAAGCGAGTTCAAGGCCCGCATCGCCAAAGGGGAATCCCTCGACAAACTGCTGCCAGAAGCCTTTGCGGTCGCCCGCGAAGCCGGCAAGCGTGTCATGGGCATGCGCCACTTCGATGTCCAGCTGATCGGCGGCATGACCTTGCATGAAGGCATGATCGCGGAAATGCGTACCGGTGAAGGCAAGACCCTGGTGGCAACACTGGGCGTTTACCTCAACGCGCTGTCCGGCAACGGCGTGCACGTTGTGACGGTGAACGACTACCTGGCCCGCCGTGACGCCAACTGGATGCGCCCGCTGTATGAGTTCCTCGGCCTGACGGTCGGAGTTGTCACGCCGTTCCAGCCGCCGGAAGAGAAGCGCGCTGCCTACGCCGCCGACATCACCTACGGCACCAACAACGAATTCGGTTTCGATTACCTGCGCGACAACATGGCGTTCAGCATGGAAGAAAAATTCCAGCGCGAACTCAATTTTGCCGTGATCGACGAAGTCGACTCGATCCTCATCGACGAAGCCCGTACGCCGCTGATCATCTCCGGTCAGGCCGAAGACAGCTCCAAGCTGTACATCGAGGTCAACAAGCTGATCCCGCAGCTCAAGCTGCACGTTGAAGAAGTCGAAGGCGAAGTGACCCAGGCCGGTCACTTCACCGTCGACGAGAAGACCCGTCAGGTCGAACTCAACGAAGCCGGTCACCAGTACGTCGAAGAAACGCTGACCCGCATCGGCCTGCTGGCTGAAGGCGAGAGCCTGTACTCGGCCCACAACCTGAGCCTGCTGACTCACGTTTACGCCGGCCTGCGCGCGCACAAGCTGTTCCATCGCAACGTCGAATACATCGTGCAGGACGGTCAGGTCGTACTGGTCGACGAGCACACCGGCCGTACCATGCCGGGCCGCCGCTTGTCCGAAGGCCTGCACCAGGCCATCGAAGCCAAGGAAAACCTGAACATCCAGGCCGAAAGCCAGACGCTGGCGTCGACCACTTTCCAGAACTACTTCCGTCTGTACAACAAACTGTCCGGCATGACCGGTACGGCCGACACCGAAGCGTTCGAGTTCCACCAGATCTATGGCCTGCAGGTCATGGTGATTCCACCGAACAAGCCGCTGGCCCGTAAGGACTACAACGACCTGGTGTTCCTGACCGCCGACGAGAAATACGCGGCAATCGTGGCCGACATCAAGGAAAGCATGGCCGCGGGCCGTCCGGTCCTGGTCGGTACCGCCACCATCGAAACCTCCGAGCACATGTCCAGCCTGCTCGTTAAGGAAGGCATCGAACACAAGGTCCTGAACGCCAAGTTCCACGAAAAGGAAGCCGAGATCATTGCCCAGGCCGGTCGTCCGGGCGCGCTGACCATCGCCACCAACATGGCCGGTCGTGGTACCGACATCCTGTTGGGTGGTAACTGGGAAGTGGAAGTGGCTTCCCTGGAAAACCCGACCCCTGAGCAGATTGCCCAGATCAAGGCCGACTGGCAGAAACGTCACCAGCAAGTGCTCGAATCGGGCGGTTTGCAGGTGATTGCCTCCGAGCGCCATGAATCGCGCCGTATCGACAACCAGCTGCGTGGTCGTGCCGGTCGTCAGGGCGACGCCGGTTCCAGCCGTTTCTACCTGTCGCTGGAAGACAGCCTGATGCGCATCTTCGCCTCTGACCGGGTGAAGAACTTCATGAAGGCCCTGGGCATGCAGCCTGGCGAAGCGATCGAGCACCGCATGGTGACCAACGCTATCGAAAAGGCCCAGCGCAAGGTTGAAGGCCGCAACTTCGACATTCGCAAGCAACTGCTCGAGTTCGACGACGTCAACAACGAACAGCGTAAAGTGATCTATCACATGCGTAACACGTTGCTGGCCGCCGACAACATCGGTGAGACCATCGCTGACTTCCGTCAGGATGTGCTCGAGGCCACCGTCAGCGCGCACATTCCTCCACAATCGCTGCCTGAGCAGTGGGACGTGGCCGGTCTGGAAGCCGCGTTGCAGAGCGATTTCGGTGTGGCTCTGCCGATCCAGCAGTGGCTCGACGAAGACGACCACCTGTACGAAGAAACCCTGCGCGAGAAACTGATGCAGGAACTGATCGCGGCGTACAACGAGAAAGAAGACCAGGCGGGCGCCGAAGCGCTGCGCACCTTCGAGAAGCAAATCGTTCTGCGCGTACTGGACGACCTGTGGAAAGACCACCTGTCGACCATGGATCACCTGCGCCACGGTATCCACTTGCGTGGCTATGCCCAGAAGAACCCGAAGCAGGAATACAAGCGCGAGTCCTTCACCCTGTTCTCCGAATTGCTGGATTCGATCAAGCGCGATTCGATCCGTGTGCTGTCCCACGTTCAGGTTCGTCGCGAAGACCCGATCGAAGAGGAGCAGCGCCTGCGTCAGGAAGCCGAGGCATTGGCCGCTCGCATGCAGTTCCTGCATGAAGAGGCTCCAGGCCTGGAGCAACCGGAAGCGTTGGGCGAAGAGATTGACGTTGCTCTCGCTGCTGCACCGGTTCGCAACGAGCAGAAGCTGGGTCGCAACGAGTTGTGCTACTGCGGTTCGGGCAAGAAGTTCAAGCATTGCCACGGGCAGATTCAGTAAAACCCGTTTCAATCGCTGAAATACCCGCGCCGCGACCGGCTTCTGCCGTCGCGGCGTTTTACCATTCGAACCACCGTTCTGCTGAAACGGTGCTGACATCATTTATAAAGGAGCGCATTCATGGCTGTTGGTCTTGGTCCTTTGCCAACGTTGCACCCGGTTGCCGGTTTTGAACTCGGTATCGCCTCGGCTGGCATCAAGCGCCCGGGGCGCAAGGATGTTGTGGTCATGCGCTGTGTTGAGGGCTCCACGGTTGCCGGCGTGTTCACCTTGAACGCCTTTTGCGCCGCACCGGTGATCCTGGCCAAGCAACGCGTACAAGGCCCTGTGCGTTACCTGTTGACCAACACCGGCAATGCCAACGCCGGCACGGGCGAACCTGGCCTGGCCGCCGCCGAGCGCACTTGCGCGAAACTGGCCGAGTTGACCGGTGTCGATGCCAGCCAGGTGCTGCCGTATTCCACCGGTGTGATCGGCGAGCCGCTGCCGGTCGAGAAAATCGAAGGCGCGCTGCAAGCGGCCCTCGATGACCTGTCGATCCACAACTGGGAAGCTGCCGCCACGGGCATCATGACCACCGACACCCTGCCAAAGGGCGCCAGTCGTCAGTTCCAGCACGACGGCGTGACCATCACCGTTACCGGCATCAGCAAAGGCGCCGGCATGATTCGCCCGAACATGGCGACCATGCTCGGCTACATCGCCACCGACGCCAAAGTCTCCCGCGACGTGCTGCAAAACCTGATGCTCGATGGCGCCAACAAGTCGTTCAACCGCATCACCATCGACGGTGATACCTCGACCAACGACTGCTGCATGCTGATCGCCACCGGTCAGGCTGCGCTGCCGGAAATCACCCGCGCCGAAGGCGAACTGTTTGCCAAGCTCAAGCAAGCGGTGTTCGAAGTGTGCATGGACGTAGCCCAGGCCATCGTTCGTGACGGTGAAGGCGCGACCAAATTCGTCACTGTCGAAGTCAATGGTGGCGGCAACCACCAGGAATGCCTGGACGTCGGTTACACCGTGGCCCACTCGCCGCTGATCAAGACCGCGCTCTTCGCTTCGGACCCGAACTGGGGCCGCATCCTGGCCGCCGTCGGCCGTGCCGGTGTACCGAACCTGGACGTGAGCAAGATCGACGTGTTCCTCGGCGACGTATGCATCGCCAGCCGTGGCGCGCGCGCGGCGACCTACACCGAAGCCCAGGGCGCGGCGGTGATGCAGCAGGAAGAAATCACCATCCGTATCGAGTTGGGTCGTGGCGATTGCAGCGAAACCATCTGGACTACCGACCTGTCCCACGAATACGTGAAGATCAACGCGGAGTACCGTACGTAAGATCGAGTCGCCCCTATCGCGAGCAGGCTCGCTCCCACATTGGATTTGTGTACACCTCGAACCACTGTGGGAGCGAGCCTGCTCGCGATGGCGATCTGTCAGTCGCTAGCTAGACTGGCCTGTCTCCCTCATCCCAAAGGTCCCGAACATGAGCCTGCACCTGATCATCGGCGACAAACTGCATTCCTCCTGGTCCCTGCGCGGGGCTCTGGCCCTCGATCTGGCTGGCGCCTCCTACACCGAAGAACTGATCAAACTGAACCAGCCGGACACCCGCGAGCGTCTGCTCAAGCATTCTCCGACCGGCAAGGTCCCGCTGCTGAAAACCGAACACGGAACCATCGCCGACTCCCTGGCGATTGCTGAATACCTGGCAGAACAGTTCCCCGACGCGAACCTGTGGCCCAAAGACACTGCCGCCCGTGCCCAGGCGCGTTCGGCGTGCGCGCAGATGCACAGTGGCTTTTTCGCCATGCGCGGCAACATGCCGTTCGACCTGGGCCATGACGCAGCGCTGTCGCCGGTCCCGGCCGATGTCCAGGCGGACATCGAGCGCATGTCAGCGTTGTGGGCCGAGTGTCGTGTCGCTGCGACCGAGAGCGGTCCGTACTTGTTTGGCCGCATCACGTTGGCCGACGCGTTCTTTGCACCCATCGCCGTGCGCCTGCGCACCTATCGGGTGAAACTGTCCGTGGCTGATGAAGCCTATGTTGAAACCCTCTACCAATGGCCAGCGTTCAAGGCCTGGCAGAAGGCCGGACTGGAGGAAATCGAGCGGTGAAACGAGTTCATGTAGCTGCCGCCGTTATCCGTGATAACAACGGCAAGATCCTTATCGCCCGCCGTGCCGATACCCAGCACCAGGGTGGCCTGTGGGAGTTTCCCGGGGGCAAGGTCGAGGCCGACGAGTCGGTCGAAACCGCACTGGCCCGCGAACTCCATGAGGAACTGGGCATCGTGGTCGGCGCGGCGCGCCCGCTGATCAAGGTCCGGCACGATTACCCGGACAAGCAGGTGTTGCTGGATGTCTGGGAAGTCTCGGCGTTTAGCGGCGAGCCCCACGGTGCCGAGGGACAGCCGCTGGCCTGGGTGACACCCCGCGACCTGTCGGATTATGAGTTCCCTGAAGCCAACCGGCCGATCGTCGCGGCCGCACGGTTACCCGAGCAGTACTTGATCACCCCGGAAGACCTGGAAACCCCCGCGTTGCTGCGTGGTATTCAGAAGGCCATTGCCGGCGGCGTCAAGCTGATCCAGTTGCGTGCACCGAACGGCTACGACCCGAAATACCGCGACCTGGCAGTGGATGCTGTGGGGTTGTGTGCCGGCAAGGCGCAATTGATGATCAAGGGGCCGTTCGAATGGCTGGGCGACTTCCCGTCCGCCGGTTGGCACATTACCGCGGCGCAACTGCGCAAATACGCAGCGGCTGGCCGACCGCTACCGGCATCGCGCTGGCTGGCGGCGTCTTGCCATAACGCTGAAGAGTTGGCGCTGGCCGAACAGATGGGGGTGGATTTCGTGACCCTGTCGCCGGTTCAACCGACCCTGACTCACCCTGGTGCCGAGCCGTTGGGTTGGGAGCAGGCATCGAGCCTGATCGAGGGCTTCAGCAAGCCGGTGTTCCTGCTCGGTGGTGTAGGTCCGTCGGAGGTCGAGAAAGCCTGGGCGACGGGTGCGCAGGGTGTGGCGGGGATTCGGGCGTTTTGGCCTGAGGCCTGATTCTGTGCTGTAGCTTCTGACGCCATCGCGAGCAAGCTCGCTCCCACAGGTTTTGTGAACGCCACAAGTCCACTGTGGGAGCGAGCTTGCTCGCGATGAGGGCCTGGCAGGCGCCGATTAAACCTCAGGCTTCGCCGCAGGCTGCCAAAGTATCTCCGCCACTCCCTGACGCTTGGCAATCAGCCGCGCCACCACAAACAACAAATCCGACAACCGATTGATGTACGCCAGGCCAACCCCGGCCAACGGTTCAATCGCGTTGAGCTGCTGACATCGCCGTTCTGCGCTGCGCGCCAGGCTGCGGCAGACATGGGCCTGGGCAATCAGCGTCGAGCCGCCGGGCAAGATGAAGTTTTCCAGCGGCCCCAGCTCTTCATTCCACAGATCAATCGCCGCTTCCAGTCGTTCGATTTCCGCTGCATTCAACGCCTGATACACCGGCATCGCCAGTTCGCCACCCAGATCAAATAACCGGTGCTGGCAGGGGGCCAATACCTCGATCACTTCGTTCAGGTCCGGAAACTGACCCGTTTGCGCTGCCAACCCGGCCAGCAACACGCCCACCTGACTGTTCAGCGTATCGACTTCGCCAATGGCCTCGATCCGCGGGTGATCCTTGGGCACGCGACGACCATCGCCCAGCCCGGTCTCGCCTTTGTCGCCAGTGCGGGTGTAAATCTTCGACAAACGAAAGCCCATGGTTACCTCGATAGCAGATTGAGTTGTTGCGAGACAGGCGGCGTGCTCGCCAGGGGCAGGCGCAAGGTGAAGCAGGTGCCTTGGCCAAGCGTCGATTGCACTTCCATCTGCCCTTTGTGGTTATTGGTGACGATGAAGTACGACACCGACAGGCCAAGCCCGGTGCCCTGGCCGATTTCCTTGGTGGTGAAGAATGGTTCGAAGGTCCGTTTGCGCACGCTTTCGCTCATGCCGATGCCGTTGTCCTCGACCTGAATTTCCGCCCATGGCGGGTTGAGCCTGGTGCGCAGAATGATCCGTCCAGGCTCGCTGTCATCTTCGCGCTGGTGGATGGCTTGCGCAGCGTTTTTCAACAGGTTGAGCAGCACTTGCTCCAGTTCGTTGGCGGTGCCGGGGACCGGTCCCAGCGCGGGATCGAACTGACGAATGATGGCCTGGCCCTTGAAGTCGAAGCCGATCGCCAGGTCAAAATCGTTACCGGCGATCTCCACCGCCTGGTCGATCAGGGCGGGCAGGTCGCAGGGGGCCATCTGGCGGGTGCTGCGACGACTGAAGCTGAGCATGTGGGTGACGATTTTCGCCGCCCGGGCACCTGCCTGCTGGATGCCGTCGAGCAACTGTGGCACCTCGCGAACTTGCAGGTACTGGTTGACCGTCGTCAGTTCGATGCCGGCCTGTTCAGCCACTTCGAGGTTCTTCGGCAAATCGGGTGACAGGCGTCGGCGAATGTTTTGCACGTTGTGCAGGATCGCGCCCAGCGGGTTGTTGATCTCGTGGGCCATGCCGGCGGCCAGACCACCCACCGAAAGCATTTTCTCCGACTGCACCATCATCTCTTCCAGGGACAGGCGCTGGGTGATGTCATCGATCCGGATTACCACGCCACGCCCGGCACCGCCCATCAGCGGGTAGAAAGTCAGGGCGTAGTGGCGGGGCTCATCGTCCTTGAGCCAGGTGACACGTTCGATCTTGGCCACCGTATGCTGCTCGACCGTTTCCTTGAGTTGCGGCAAGAACGGCTTGAGCGGTTCGAAGGCGAGGAAGATAGGCTGGTTCAGGGCTTCATCGAGACGCGTGCCGGACAGGGCACTGGCCTCCTGGTTCCATTGCGTCACGTAGAGCTGTTCGTCGAGTGCGATCAGCGCCGACGGCATGGAGTCGATGATGCTGTTGAGGTAGTTCTGGAAACCGGTGAGCTTTTTCTCGATCTTGCTGCGCACCTGGACTTCGAGCTCCAGTTTGCGGTTGGTGTGGCGGGTTTCCTCTGCCAGACCCTGGGCCTGGTCGTAGGCTGCCTGGGAGTCGTCCCTGGCCCGCTTGAGTTGCTGCTCCCTGGCCTCGATCCGCGAAAGCATGGTATTGAACGCCTCGGCGAGGCTGCCGATTTCATCGTGGTTTCCGCGCGAAGCACGCAGTGCATAGTTTTCTTCTCGGGTTACCTGCCGGGACAACTCCTCGAGTTGGTGGATCGGCCGGGTAATCAAGCGCTTGATCTGGCGGGCAATGATCAGCCACAGCAGCACGCTGAAGATCAGAATCCCCAGGCTGGCCGTCAGGGTCCCGGTGTAGAACGCCACTGGCAGTTCGCTCGTGGCCACCAACAGCAGGTGCCCTGGTGCCGCACCGGTGCGGGGCAGGGGGATGACCTGGTTGGTACGAAACTCGGTGGCCTGCCAGTCTTCTATATGCCGGAAACGCTTCGGCAGTTCCAGGTTGTCGCCATGCTGCAATTGCGCCAATCGCTCACCCTTTCCGTCATACAGGGCCGCCGCGCGCAACGGCGAATAGCTGTTGAGTTCATTGAGCAGGCGCTCGGCGCTTTGCGGTGACGCCAGCGCTTCGGAGGCCAGGCTCGGGTTGGATATCAGGCGGCCGATGGTCTGCAGAGCCTGGGGCGCCATGCTTTCCTGGGAGATGTAGTAGGCGGCACTGATAAAGGTCAGGTTGGCAACCAGCAGGACGGTGACCATCAGTACCAGCAGGGCGGCCAGCAGTTTCTGGCCGACGGGCAGGTTTTCAAGGCGCTGGCGCAATGGCATCGGATTGATCGCAGACAAGGAACAAGTGGCCAGCGTAGCCGCTGCTCAGTCGCTGGGCAATCCAAGGCTTTGCAGGCGAGCGATCAACCTTGTCTCAAGTTGATTGAGGTGAGGCAGGTTCAGTTGATGACGCCCGGCCACTTTGCAGGCGTAACCGAGCAGGTAGCTGATTTCCGTGCGGCGCTGGCTCGTGACGTCCTGATGCATCGAGGAGTAGTTGGCTGCGGTGGCGTGAATCACTCGTTCGACTTCCTGCTGCAGGTTTTCGGCGGCTGCCGGCTGACCACAACGCTCAAGCAACTCCGCCAGTTCGCCGCACAGGGTGGCGACCTCACATTGATGTTGCTGCAAACCGCCGTTGCGGCAATCGTGCAGCACCGTCAGCGGATTGATCGCACAGTTGAGGGCGAGTTTGCGCCACAGCCTGGTCAGAATCTCCGTGCTCCACTCGTGGGGAATACCGGCAGCGCTCAGGTCGTCGAGCCAGATCGGCGCCACCGGATGGCTCGCATCCCCCAGCCAGGTGAAGCCGTGCCCGGCAAACACCACGCGCCAATCGCCATCGCGGAAGGCACCTTCTGTGCTCGAGGCATAGATGCAGCGTGCCTGAGGAACCTGTGCGGCTACCGCGTCCTGACTGCCCAGGCCATTTTGCAGCAGGATCAGTTCGGCGCCTGGGGCCAGGCGTGGCGCCAATCGAGCCACCGCACTTTCGGTATCGTAGGCTTTGCACGCCACCAGCAGGCGGTGGATCGGTTGCGGGTTGTCGGCTGTCTCGGCGGGCACGGCATAGTGTTGCGCCTCGCCGTGTTCCACCAGTGTCAATCCACCGGCAGTCTCATAGGCCTGCAGTCTCGCGGTGTCCCGCAGGATCAGCCTGACCGGCACGCCAGCCCGTGCCAGACGTGTCGTCCATAATGTGCCGAGGCTGCCAGCGCCCAATACATGCCAGGTGGTGGACATCAGCTTTTTGCTCTGTTTAAGGCGTGCATCGGCAGCTCACAGTGAATGATGGGAAAGACCCGTTATAATCAGCGCGGATTTTAACCGCAAGCCAGGCGTGCTCCATCGGTGCGCCTTTATATTTGGAGAGATTACATGCCGTCGTTCGACGTGGTATCCGAACTGGACAAACACGAAGTCACCAACGCGGTCGAGAACGCCGTCAAGGAACTCGATCGTCGTTATGACCTGAAAGGCAAAGGCAGCTTCGAGTTCAAGGAAAAAGACCTGACCGTCAACCTGACCGCCGAAGCGGATTTCCAGCTTGAAGCGATGATTGAGATCCTCAAGCTGGCGCTGGTCAAGCGCAAAATCGACGTGCAGTGCCTTGAAGTCAAGGACGCGTTCGCGTCGGGCAAGCTGATGAAGCAGGACGCCGTCCTCAAGGAAGGCATCGACAAGGAGCTGGCGAAGAAAATCGTCGCTCATGTCAAAGACGCCAAGCTCAAGGTCCAGGCGGCCATTCAGGGCGAGCAGGTTCGTATCACCGGCAAAAAGCGTGATGACCTGCAAGAAGCCATTGCAGTGCTGCGGGCCAAGGAATTCGGCATGCCGCTGCAGTTCAACAACTTCCGCGACTGATCTTGAAAGCGGGAACCTCCTGGCGTTTGCGACGTCGGAGGCCCCAGCAACGGCAGAAACGATTGAGCCCGTCGCGGTTGGATCTTTCTGCCGCTTTTTTTACGCATGCCGGGTAGCCGGAAAACAGGAGAATGTAGATGGACTTAAATGCCGAGGTAGACAATCTGGTCAAGGTATCCCAAAGCTGGATCCCGATGATCATGGAATACGGCAGCCGTGTACTGCTGGCGGTCATCACCCTGGCCATCGGCTGGTGGCTGATCAACAAGGTCACGAAAAAGCTCGGCGGCCTGATTGCATTACGTAATGCCGACCTGGCGCTGCAAGGCTTTATCAGCAGTCTGGCGAACATCATCCTCAAGATCCTGCTGGTCGTCAGCGTGGCCTCGATGATCGGTGTGGAAACCACTTCGTTTGTGGCGGCGATTGGTGCGGCAGGCCTGGCCATTGGCCTGGCCTTGCAGGGCAGCCTGGCGAACTTCGCCGGTGGCGTGCTGATTTTGCTGTTCCGTCCGTTTCGCATCGGCGACTGGATCGAGGCTCAGGGTATCGCCGGTACTGTCGACAGCATCCAGATTTTCCATACCGTACTGCGTACTGGTGACAACAAGACCATCATCGTGCCGAACGGCAATCTGTCGAATGGCATCATCACTAACACAAACCGTCAGCCGACTCGTAAAGTCGTGTTTGATGTAGGCGTTGATTACGAAGCGGACCTTCAGAAAGCCCGTGAAGTTTTACTGGAATTGGCCAGGGACCCGCGAGTATTGACAGATCCGGAACCACAGGCAGTTGTTTCTACCCTGGGTGACAGTTCGATCACGCTTTCGCTTCGTGTCTGGGTAAAGACTGCCGATTACTGGGATGTGTTGTTCATGTTCAACGAACTATCCCGTGATCGCCTGAGAGAGGCCGGCATTGATATTCCATTTCCACAGCGGGTTATTCGTGTGGTTCAGGAGTCTGCGGTGCAGTGACAGGTCATTTGAACAATGTCTGACTCTTTGGTCAGGCATGTTCTGTAAGGGGCAGGTCGTTAAAGCAGTCAAGCGACAGCCAACAAAAAGGCCCATCCGAAGATGGGCCTTTTGTTTTGTTACCGCAAACTAACTGGATGCGATTACAAAACCGACAGCGGGTAGTCGACGATGAAACGGAACTCTTTCACGTCGCCTTCACCTTGGTCGGCGTTAGCGAAGTGCCATGCCTGACGAATACGGAAGGACAGGTCTTTTGCCGGGCCAGTCTGAACAACGTACTTGGCTTCGAAGTTGGTTTCGTTGTGCTTGCCATCTGCACCGTACAGACCAGCGTAAGCGCTGTTGGCTGGAGTGTTGGTGCCGTCGATGTCCCAACCTTTAACGTAACGGGTCATGAAGCTCAGACCTGGAACGCCGTACTCGGCCATTTTCAGGTCGTAACGAACCTGGGCAGACTTCTCGTTCGGAGCGTTGAAGTCAGAGTACTGGATGGAGTTGGCGAGGAAGATCGAGTCACCGCCGCGGTTGTTCTTGCCAATACCGATGTAGTCGAACGGAGTGTCACCGTTGACCTTCTGGAAGCCCAGGGTAATGGTGTGTGCTTTCAGGAACGAGAAAGCAGCCGCCAGGGAGAACGTGGTGTTGCTGATATCGCCGACTTTGGCATCGCCAGTGTCTTTGGTGTTGTAGATGTTACCGTCCAGGTTCAGCGACTCGGAGTCGGTGAACGGGATGGTGTAGTTCAGGTTGGCGTAGTACTGGTTCCAGATGTCTTCCAGCTTGGCGCCGTACAGCGATGCGCTCAGGTTTTCGGTGAAACCGTACTTGCCGCCGAAGTAGTCGATCTTGTTGGCGGAAACGCCGGCGTAGTTTGCAAACAGGTCGCCGTCACGGGCGTTTTTGTCCTGGCTGCTACCCGAGTAGAAGTGACCGGCCTCGAGGTCAAGGTCTTTGATCTCGCTGCTCTGCAGTTGGATACCGCTGGCAGTTTGCGGCAGGATACGGGAGCCGCCCACAGCGAACACTGGGGAAGTGCTTGGCTGCATGTCGCCGACTTTCAGCTCGGTTTTGGAAACGCGGAATTTAACGGCGCCACCGGCTTTACCCTGGCTGTCGTTGACATCGCGAGAACCGTTGGCGTTAACGGTGTCGCTACGGCTCATGTTGCCGCTACCGCTAGTGCCGTCACCACCGTCCAGCTTGATTGCCAGGTAACCGTACGCATCAACGCCGACACCGATCAGGCCTTGGGTGTAACCGGAGCTGTAGTTAGCCCAGATGCCCTGGGTCCAGTCTTTCTGGTCACGGCCACCGTCTTTGTTATCACGGTTGAAGTAGTAGTTGCGAACCAGCAAGTTCAGCGTGCTGTCTTCAACAAAACCTTTGGCTTCAGCCTGGTCACTTACGAAAGGGGCGGCCGTAGCCAATTGGGTACTGGCTGCTGCTGCAACTGCCAGTGCGATCATGCTCCACTTCATCACGCGCATCGTGATTTGCTCCTTTGGTTTTAGAAGAGTACTGCCGTCCCACCTGTTTTATTATCTGGGCGGCTCTTTCTTTTTGTGTCGGCGCAAACTTATATCACGCCGACAATGTTGGCGATACTTGCGCATCTAACCTTTCGCCTTCTTTACGACCCTGTCGCAAACAGCGTGGTAGATGTCGCAAATTTCCAGCTCCGACGCAACCGGGCGGACAACTTTAATGCTGTTTTTTGCGCCTTGTCGTCGGTAAAAAGAGTCCTGGTGAAACGTTTGAATCTCCATCGGGCTACCTTGCCACTGTTTTTTTTGCCTGAGGGCCTCCGCTTCCAGCGGGTGCGACTCGGGCGATGTTGGGTATGAATGCAACAAGCGTGCACAAAATCGTGTTTTTTCACGATTATTTTATAATTGACTGCCAGGTGCTGTAAAAACCTCATAAAACCGGGGGGTTCAAGCGCTTTTAGTTTGGGCTTGACGCCTTGCCTGACATCATGTTTCGGCCTTCTGGTCGACAGTCTGGCTACCAAAAATGTTACCGGTTCACCCCACCACTGAGTAAATGGCGGATGTCGAAGCGTTCAGCGTAGACCCACTGTGCGGTTTTGGTGCAAAAAATTTTAGCCCTGTACTGAATTCATCTCTGTTGGCCGCTTGCCTGTAGCGAACTTTTCCTTGTTGATCAGTCATTTCGACGTTTGTTGCCTGTCGTTCGGTTCTGTAAAGGTGCGCGGCAGCGAAAATTGTCCCATTCGGGGGCGGCTGTCAGCTTTCCACTGGCGCTCGTGGCTTCGATGCAAGGTTCGCCGTGAAGCCTGCGCCGTTCGCAGGTATGCTGCCGTCCGGTCGCTTGGTGCGCTGTCCCTCTGGATGGGCGCTAAGCTGAAAAATGATGGCCCGGCGGGAGTACGCGCAGTGTTCACTTTAGATCCACGACTTCAACAAGACACGTTACCGATCGGGGACTTTCCGCTCTGCCGGTTGCTGCTGTCCAACGATTCGAACTATCCCTGGTTCATCCTGGTACCTCGTCGCGAGGCTATCAGCGAGATATTTCAGTTAGATGTCCTAGAGCAACAACAGCTTTGGCAGGAAACAACAGTGCTGTCGCAAGTGCTCAAGGACGCGTTCGATGCGGACAAGTTGAATGTGGCGGCGCTGGGCAATGTCGTGAGTCAGTTGCACATGCATGTGATTGTGCGCAAGCGCGAAGATGCCGCCTGGCCAGCGCCGGTTTGGGGTAAGCATCCGGCGAAACCCTACAGTTCGGAGCAGATCGCCGCGATTCGCGAACGTTTGCGCTTGATTTTGACCGATGAATTTACGTTTCTGGAGGGCTGAAGCATGAGCCTGGAAGAGCGCGTTACCGAGCTTGAAAGCCGTCTGGCGTTTCAGGATGACACCATCCAGGCGTTGAACGATGTGCTGGTGGCGCAGCAGCGGGTGGTCGAGCGCCTGCAGCTGCAAATGGCTGCGCTGCTCAAACGGCAGGAGGAAATGGTCGGGCAGTTCGAGTCATTCGAAGAAGAGGCGCCGCCGCCGCACTATTAAGAGCGTCGCAGGCATGAAAAAACCGCGGACAGCTCAGCTGTGCGCGGTTTTTTTTAGCCTTGAATCAGCGGCGCGGCAGTGCGGCGATCACATCTTCGGCTTGCAGGCCCTTGTCACGATTCATGACGGAGAACTCCACGCGCTGGCCTTCGACCAGGACACGGTGGCCTTCGCCGCGAATGGCCCGGAAGTGGACGAAGATATCGTCACCGGAGTCGCGGGAGATAAAGCCGAAGCCTTTGGATGTGTTGAACCACTTGACGGTGCCGGTATCGCGGTTGCTCATGTCGTAGCTTGGCGAGGTGGCGGCTGGTGACGACTTGTAGAAGCTGATGCCCAGGTGCAGGGTAACGGCGATCAGGGCTGCGACCAGGCTGAACAATACAGCGGGTTGACCGGCGATGACGGGCATCGGTGCGATCAGCGTCAGGGTCTGCAGGACCACGCTCAGAACCAGCAGGGCGCTGACCAGGTTTTGCAGTTGGTGACGCGGGCCTTTGTTCCAGTAAGGGATGACAGGCGCAAGTGTGAGGTTGAGCAGGCCGAAAAAGGCCAGGTACAGCGCGTCGGGTTGTTGCAGGTAAGGTAAGGCTTCGGATTGCAGGCTAGGGATGAAGGACAGCAGCAAGGCCGCTGCGCCTATCAACAGATGGACGATTTTCAACATTTTGATTAACTCACGTTAAGACAGCTCACAAGGAAGAGCTGATGGCGCACGGTTCGCTTCAAGATAATAAAGAGGCGTTGGACACGTACCCGGTATCAGCCTATGCGCCGAGCCCGGTAAAAATGGGCGCTGGCGACACGCTGTCTATTTAACAGCAAAGCCGCAGGCTACTCAAATCAGCGCGTCCGGCGGCACTTTTTGGGGGGGATTTGCCACGGGTTGCCCGAAGTTCCGGGGCTGCGGCACAACGGCGGGTTTTGTCAGGCACCTTGAAGTGTTGTTCGCGCTCTTCTTTCCTACGCCATTCCATTAGGTGCTTCTGAAGGGGGTATCGCTTCGCTGCGTGGGAAAATGTCCGGAGTAGGACGCTCTCCGGGGTCTGCCAAACGTTGTTGGCTTATCCTACGTCGAGGGTCATAAAGTCGGCTGGAAAAGACCTTTGTATCTGCGTTTTTATAAGTCGACAGACAGTTGCGCTTAAAGAAACCAGGATGGCAAAGGAGTGTCAGCGTTATGGTTTATGAAAGGCAGGAAGAGGGGCGATACGGTTCGCACAAGGATGTAAAGGTTGATCCGTTTGTTCGCGAGTTCGATATGGGGCTGGCGCAGCCCTTGTCCCGCTCCGTGCGATTGAATGGCTTCGCCACCTGTTTGCGGCTCGAGCAGGTTTATTGGGATATTTTGGGGGGGATGGCCCGGGTCAATGGTTGCTCGGTCAACAACCTGTTGTCTCATGTGGATCGCGAAGTTCATTTGCGTCACGGCGGGGTAAGGAACTTCAGTGGGTTGGTGCGGGTTGTCTGTGTCGTGCACAGTCTCAAGGAAGGGGGTTGCATCGCCACGGCCTAGTCTGGGCGGCGAAAACAGCAGAGTGTCGGTCTGTGCAGTCTTACGGCTGCACAGGCCGCATTTAATGGATATAATCCCGCTCTTTGCCGCAAAACCCTGCGTTTACGGTAGCAATCTGATCGCCGAGACAACCTCCATGCCGATGTACGATTATCAATGTGCTTCCTGTGGTCATCAGTTGGAAGCCATTCAAAAGATCAGCGATGCACCGCTGGTCGACTGCCCTGCCTGTCAGGCGCCAGAGCTTAAAAAGTTGCTGTCCATGCCGGGCTTCCGCCTCAGCGGCACGGGTTGGTACGAAACCGATTTCAAGACCGGTTCCAAGAAGAACCTGGCCGGCGGCGACAAAGCTGACTAAGGTCTGGAACCTGAGTTGAACGACACGCGTGCTCTTGCATCACCCGACGACTTTTTAAAAGGCGGGGCTGCTGTAGGATCTCCACCGAATTTCGAATTACGAGAAGTGAAACCACGACCATGATGCGCAGCCATTATTGCGGCCAACTGAACGAAAGCCTGGACGGCCAGGAAATTACCCTTTGCGGATGGGTCCACCGTCGCCGTGACCACGGTGGGGTGATTTTCCTCGATATCCGTGATCGTGATGGTCTGGCCCAGGTCGTGTTCGATCCTGACCGTGCTGAAACCTTCGCCGCTGCCGATCGCGTGCGCAGCGAGTACGTCGTGAAGATCACCGGCAAGGTTCGCCTGCGTCCGGCCGGCGCGACCAACGCCAACATGGCGTCGGGCATGATCGAAGTCCTGGGCTACGAGCTGGAAGTGCTGAACGAGTCGGAAACCCCGCCGTTCCCGCTGAACGAGTTCTCCGACGTCGGCGAAGAAACCCGCCTGCGCTATCGCTTCCTCGACCTGCGTCGCCCGGAAATGGCCGAGAAGCTGCGTCTGCGCTCGCGCATGACCACAAGCATCCGCCGCTTCCTGGACGAGAACGGCTTCCTCGACGTCGAGACGCCGATCCTGACCCGTGCCACCCCGGAAGGCGCACGCGACTACCTGGTGCCGAGCCGTACTCATGCCGGTTCGTTCTTCGCCTTGCCTCAATCGCCGCAGCTGTTCAAGCAACTGCTGATGGTGGCCGGCTTCGACCGTTACTACCAGATCGCCAAGTGCTTCCGTGACGAAGACCTGCGTGCCGACCGTCAGCCGGAATTCACCCAGATCGACATCGAGACCAGCTTCCTCGATGAAAAAGAGATCATGGGCCTGACCGAGCAAATGATCCGCAACCTGTTCAAGGAAGTGCTGGGCCTGGAATTCGGCGAGTTCCCGCACATGACCTTCGAAGAAGCCATGCGCCGCTACGGTTCCGACAAGCCAGACCTGCGTAACCCGCTGGAACTGGTGGACGTGGCCGATCAGCTCAAGGAAGTCGACTTCAAGGTGTTCAGCGGCCCCGCCAATGACCCTAAATGCCGTATCGCTGCCTTGCGCGTCCCGGGCGGGGCGAGCATGCCGCGCAAGCAGATCGACGACTACACCAAGTTCGTCGGCATCTACGGTGCCAAGGGCCTGGCGTACATCAAGGTCAACGAGCGTGCCAAGGGCGTTGAAGGCCTGCAGTCGCCAATCGTGAAGAACATCCCTGAAGACAACCTCAACGTGATCCTCGATCGCGTCGGTGCGGTCGACGGCGATATCGTGTTCTTCGGCGCCGACAAGGCGAAGATCGTCAGCGAAGCCCTGGGCGCGCTGCGGATCAAGCTCGGCCACGACCTGGACCTGCTGACCTGCAAGTGGGCACCAATGTGGGTCGTCGACTTCCCGATGTTTGAAGAAAACGACGACGGCAGCTTCACCGCCTTGCACCACCCGTTCACCGCGCCGAAGTGCACCCCGCAAGAGCTGGAGGCCAACCCGGCTGGCGCTCTGTCCCGTGCCTACGACATGGTATTGAACGGTACCGAACTGGGTGGCGGTTCGATCCGTATCCACCGTAAAGAGATGCAGCAGTCGGTGTTCCGTCTGTTGGGCATCAACGAAGCGGAACAGGAAGAGAAATTCGGCTTCCTGCTCGATGCCCTGAAATACGGCGCGCCACCGCACGGTGGCCTGGCCTTCGGTCTGGACCGTCTGGTCATGCTGATGACCGGCGCCCAGTCGATCCGTGAAGTGATCGCCTTCCCGAAAACCCAGAGCGCGGCGGATGTCATGACTCAGGCGCCGGGCCAGGTGGATGCCAAGGCATTGCGCGAACTGCACATTCGTCTGCGCGAAACGCCTAAGGCCGAGTAAGGCTGACCTGAAGGGCGCATCTGTGGATGCGCCCTTTCCTTTATAGGCAGAGCAGTTCAAGATTTTTGTTTGCCGGCCGGCGCAATGCAGCGCGGCGGGCAATGTTTCAAAGAGAATTCGGAGCGAGTTATGGCAGGTCATTCCAAGTGGGCGAACATCAAGCACCGCAAAGAACGTCAGGATGCCAAGAGGGGCAAGATCTTCACCAAGTGGATTCGTGAGCTGACCGTCGCTGCCCGTCAGGGTGGTGGTGATCCAGGCTCCAATCCGCGTCTGCGCCTGGCCCTGGACAAGGCCCTGGGTGCGAACATGAGCCGCGACATCATCGATCGTGCCGTCGCCCGCGGAACCGGCGCTGCCGACACGGACGACGTGGTCGAACTGACCTACGAAGGTTACGGTCCGGGCGGCGTGGCGGTGATGGTCGAATGCATGACCGACAACCGTAATCGCACCGCAGCCGCTGTTCGTCACGCGTTCAGCAAGTGCGGTGGCAACCTGGGGACTGACGGTTCGGTGGCCTATCTGTTCGAGCGCAAGGGGCAGATCTCCTTCGCTGCCGGCGTTGACGAAGACGCACTGATGGAAGCCGCCATGGAAGCCGACGCCGATGACGTGGTGACCAACGAAGACGGTTCGATCGACGTTTTCACCTCGTTTGCCGGATTCTATTCCGTGCGTAACGCACTGGAAGCGGCGGGCTTCAAGGGTGACGACGCTGAAATCGTCATGTTGCCGACCACCAGCGCCGAGCTCGATCTGGAAGGCGCCGAGAAAGTCCTCAAGCTGATCGACATGCTCGAAGACCTGGATGACGTGCAAAACGTCTATTCCAACGCGGAGATTCCGGAGTCGGTGGCCGCGCAGCTCGGTTGAGAGCGCCGTCTTTGTAGGAGTGAGCTTGCTCGCGATAAACCTGAGAGCGACGCTGATTTCAAACGTTGCGTTATCGTTATGGTCCATCGCGAGCGAGCTCGCTCCTACAGCGTGCGGTGTTCTGGCCGACGCGTTATTTCAATTTATCCGCAGGCGTTATGACTTTAATTCTTGGTATCGACCCCGGTTCGCGCATCACCGGTTACGGTGTGGTTCGCGATACCGGCCGTGGCTGTGAGTACGTCGCCTCCGGTTGTATCCGCACCGGTGCCGGCGAGTTGCATGAGCGACTGCAGATTGTCTACCGCGGGGTGCGGGAGATCATCCAGACTTACCACCCGGTGACCATGGGGATCGAAAAGGTGTTCATGGCCCGTAACGCCGATTCCGCCCTGAAACTGGGACAGGCCCGTGGTGCCGCGATCGTGGCGGGAGCCGAGGAAAGCCTGGAAATTGCCGAATACACTGCAACCCAGGTCAAGCAGGCGGTCGTCGGTACCGGTGCGGCCAACAAGGAACAGGTGCAGATGATGGTCATGCACATGCTCAAACTCACCAGCAAACCGCAGATCGATGCTTCGGATGCCCTGGCTATTGCCATCTGCCACGCTCATACCCGTTCCAGTCTGTTACCCCATGGTCTGGGAGCTGCACGCAGTCGTGGCGGGCGCCTGCGTCTCTGATAGCATCAGCAATCATTTTCATGGAGTGAGGGCATTCCGCCTGTGTTGTCGGCGGTATTCCTCGCTCTATCAGTCGCTGGCCATGAGCTGGCCAACGCTCAAGGATTTGTAACGTGATTGGACGTTTGCGCGGCACCCTGGCTGAGAAGCAGCCTCCCCATCTGATCCTGGATGTAAATGGCCTGGGCTATGAACTTGAAGTGCCCATGACGACCCTTTACCGCTTGCCGTCGGTCGGTGAGCCGCTAACCTTGCACACGCATTTGGTCGTGCGCGAAGACGCACAGTTACTCTATGGTTTTGTCGGCAAGCGTGAACGCGACTTTTTTCGCGAATTGATCCGTCTCAATGGCGTCGGGCCGAAACTGGCCCTGGCCTTGATGTCGAGCCTGGAAGTCGACGAACTGGTTCGTTGTGTACAGTCACAGGACACGTCGGCGCTGACCAAGGTCCCGGGCGTCGGCAAGAAAACCGCCGAGCGTTTGCTGGTGGAACTCAAGGATCGCTTCAAGGCCTGGGAAACCGTACCGGCCATGTTCGCCTTGGTGCCGAACCAGCCGGATGGTCCGGCTCCGGTGAACACTGCCGAGACTGACGCCGTCAGTGCCTTGATTTCCCTGGGCTACAAGCCCCAGGAAGCGAGCAAGGCAGTGTCTGCGATCAAGGAGAAAGATTTGAGCAGTGAAGACATGATCCGCCGCGCCTTGAAGGGAATGATCTAAGTGATTGAAGCTGATCGTCTGATCGCTGCCACGCACAGTCCGCGTGAGCGCGAAGAAGTCCAGGACCGAGCCATTCGCCCGGTCAGCCTGGCCGAATACATTGGCCAACCGACCGTTCGCGAGCAGATGGAATTGTTCATTCAGGCTGCGCGCGGTCGTAATGAATCCCTGGATCACACGCTGATCTTCGGGCCGCCCGGCCTGGGCAAGACCACCCTCGCCAACATCATCGCCCAGGAAATGGGCGTATCGATCAAGAGCACCTCGGGGCCGGTGCTGGAGCGCCCCGGTGACCTGGCGGCGCTGTTGACCAACCTTGAACCCCACGATGTGCTGTTTATCGACGAAATCCATCGCCTGTCGCCCATCGTTGAAGAGGTGCTGTACCCGGCCATGGAGGATTTCCAGCTCGACATCATGATTGGTGAGGGGCCGGCCGCGCGTTCGATCAAGCTGGATCTGCCGCCGTTCACCCTGGTCGGCGCAACGACGCGGGCGGGGATGCTCACCAACCCGTTGCGTGACCGTTTCGGCATCGTTCAGCGTCTTGAGTTCTACAACAACGCCGACTTGTCGACGATTGTCAGTCGTTCGGCGAGCATCCTCGGTTTGCCGCTGGACCCGGAAGGCGCCTTCGAAATCGCCCGCCGTGCCCGTGGCACGCCACGGATCGCCAACAGGCTGCTGCGCCGGGTGCGTGATTTCGCCGAAGTTCGCGCCAAGGGGCATATCACCAAGCCGATTGCCGACCTGGCGCTGAACCTGCTGGACGTCGACGAACGTGGCTTCGATCACCAGGACCGACGTCTGTTGTTGACCATGATCGAGAAGTTCGACGGCGGGCCAGTCGGGGTCGACAGCCTGGCCGCCGCCATCAGTGAAGAGCGTCACACCATCGAAGACGTGCTGGAGCCTTACCTGATCCAGCAGGGTTACATCATGCGCACGCCACGGGGGCGGGTGGTGACGCGGCATGCCTACCTGCATTTCGGCTTAAACATTCCGTCACGATTGGGCGAAATGCCCGTGGTAGACGAGTTTCTTGAAGCCGCTGACGATTAATTAACATTGCGTGCTGATTTTTTCGGGCAATGTAGGGTCCCAGGACCGTACTTTCACGTGAAAGCCGCAGAACAATGAAAAACAGTTGCCATGCCGGATTGGCAACCTGAGGAGTAAGCACTAGAGTATGCGCGCGCAAAACGGGCTTGAGCCTTTCGCACATCGTTGTCGCGTTTATTACGAGGACACCGATGCGGGCGGCATCGTGTATTACGTTAATTACCTCAAGTTTATGGAACGGGCTCGAACCGAGCGGCTACGAGATCTGGGCTTTGCCCAATCGCAGCTGGCAGGGGAGGACCTGTTGTTCGTCGTGCATTCCAGCGAAGCGCGCTACCACGCGCCGGCGCGACTGGATGACGAACTGTTGGTAAGCGCTGAAGTAATCGAATTGAACCGTGCCAGCCTGCGCTTCAAGCAGCAGGTCAGGCGAGCAACGGATAATGCACTGCTCTGCGAAGGGCAGTTTCTGGTGGCCTGTGTGCGCACTGAAAGTTTAAAACCCCGGGCCATTCCCGAAGCTTTACGAGCGGCCTTTGCCGACGTGAGCGGCGCGGGTACACACTCAAAGCAGGAGATAAAGCGTGGAAGCTAACGTCGTCGACCATTCCTCCATGTGGAGCCTGGTCAGCAATGCCAGTATCGTGGTGCAACTGGTAATGCTGATCCTGGTAGCCGCATCGGTGACCTCGTGGATCATGATCTTTCAGCGCAGCAACCTGCTGCGCGCCGGTCGACGTGCCCTGGAGAGCTTTGAAGAGCGCTTCTGGTCAGGTATCGACCTGTCCAAGCTGTACCGTCAGGCCGGCAGCAATCCGGACCCTGATTCGGGTGTCGAACAAATCTTCCGTGCCGGTTTCAAGGAATTCTCCCGTCTGCGCCAGCAGTCAGGCGTTGACCCGGAAGCGGTCATGGAAGGCGTGGCGCGTGCCATGCGCGTTGCCATTTCCCGCGAAGAAGAAAAGCTTGAGCAGAGCCTGCCCTTCCTGGCCACCGTTGGCTCCGTCAGCCCGTACATCGGTCTGTTCGGTACCGTCTGGGGGATCATGAACTCCTTCCGCGGTCTGGCGACCGCCCAGCAAGCGACCCTGGCCACTGTGGCCCCGGGTATCGCCGAAGCACTGATTGCCACCGCGATCGGTCTGTTCGCTGCCATTCCAGCCGTTATCGCTTACAACCGTTTTGCTGCGCGCAGTGAAACCCTGCTGGGCCGCTACTACACCTTCGCCGACGAGTTCCAGGCGATCCTGCACCGCAAAGTGCACACCAGCGAAGAATAAGCAGGTAATTTCCAATGGCTTTAATCGCTCGAGCTCGCAAAAAGCGCAAGCCGGTCGCCGAGATGAACGTGGTGCCTTACATCGACGTGATGTTGGTACTGCTGGTCATCTTCATGGTGACCGCGCCGATGCTCAATCAGGGCGTGAAAGTTGATCTGCCCAAGGTTTCCAGCGAAGCCTTGCCGCAGGACAACAACACCCAGGTCCTGACCATTTCCATCAAATCCGACAAGACCTACTACTGGAACCTTGGTAGCGAAGTCGACACCGAAAAGCAGCAGGATCGGGCCATGACCCTGCCGCAGATGACTGACGCGGTGACCAAGATCATTCGCGTCGGTAACGAAGGCGGCAAGCGTACCCAGGTCTTCA
Source organism: Pseudomonas sp. GW456-L13 (assembly GCF_017350115.1). Taxonomy (NCBI): domain Bacteria; kingdom Pseudomonadati; phylum Pseudomonadota; class Gammaproteobacteria; order Pseudomonadales; family Pseudomonadaceae; genus Pseudomonas; species Pseudomonas sp. GW456-L13. The sequence continues at coordinate 1,176,533 of NZ_JACNAS010000002.1, read as the reverse complement.
TTCGCGGCGACAAGAGTGTCGATTACGGCTCCGTCATGGGCGCCATGGGCGGGTTGCAGAAAGCCGGGGTCGGTAATGTTGGCTTGATTACCGAGGCGCCCTGATGCAGCAACAGCGAGAGCCGTCCGCCTCGGAAAGCTACTTCTGGCCTAGTGTCTGGGCGATTGGCTTGCACGTGCTGGTGTTCGGCATGCTGTTCGTCAGCTTTGCCTTTACCCCGGAACTGCCGCCGGCCAAGCCGATTGTCCAGGCGACCTTGTACCAGCTGAAATCGAAAAGTCGGGCCACCACCCAGACCAATCAGAAGATTGCCGGTGAGGCGCAGAAATCTGCTGCGCGTCAGACCGAAGTCGAGCAGATGGAACAGAAAAAGGTCGAGCAGGAAGCGGTGAAGGCTGCGGAACAAAAGAAAGAAGAGGCGGCTCAAAAGGCCGAAGAAGCCAAGAAGGCCGACGAGGCGAAGAAAGCGGACGAGGCGAAAAAGGCTGATGAAGCCAAGAAAGCCGACGATGCGAAGAAAACCGCGGAAGCCAAGAAGGCAGAAGAGAAACAATTGGCTGATATAGCCAAGAAGAAAGCCGAAGAAGAAGCCAAGAAAGCTGCGGAAGAAGAGGCCAAGAAAGCGGCCGCTGAAGAAGCCAAGAAAAAGATCGTCGAAGACGCGAAGAAGAAAGCCGCGGAAGACGCCAAGAAGAAAGCTGAAGCTGAAGAGGCGAAGAAGAAAGTCGCCGAGGAAGCGAAGAAGAAAGCTGCTGCCGATGCTGCGAAGAAGAAATCGCAGGACGCGGCGCGTAAATCCGCCGAAGACAAAAAGGCCCAGGCCCTGGCAGATTTGCTTTCAGACACGCCGCAGCGTCAGCAGGCCTTGGCCGATGAGCAGGGCGACGAAGTCGCCGGCAGTTTCGATGACCTGATTCGTGCGCGTGCAGCGGAAGGCTGGGCTCGTCCACCTTCGGCACGCAAAGGCATGACGGTCGTGTTGCAAATCGGCATGTTGCCGGACGGTACGGTGACTTCGGTCAGCGTGTCCAAGTCCAGTGGCGACGGTCCGTTTGACGCATCGGCTGTTGCAGCGGTGAAGAATATTGGACGTTTGACAGAAATGCAGGGAATGAAGCCGAGTGATTTCGCTCCGTATCGTTCATTCAAGATGACATTCACACCTGAGGATCTAGCCTTGTGAGAAACCTTCTTCGAGGAATGCTGGTCGTTATCTGCTGCATGGCAGGGATGGCGATGGCAGATGAGAAAAACATTCTGGTTACCAGCGGCAGCGATCGGGCGACCCCGATCGCAGTCGTGCCGTTCGGCTTCCAGGGCGGTAGCGTGCTGCCGGACGACATGGCGGAAATCATCGGTAACGACCTGCGCAACTCGGGTTACTACTCGCCGCTTCCAAAGCAGAACATGATCAGCCAGCCGAGCCAGGCCAGCGAAATCATCTTCCGTGACTTCAAGGCACTGGGCGCCCAGTACGTCATGGTCGGCAGCATTGTGCCGGCGGGCGGTCGCCTGCAGGTGCAATACGCACTGTTCAACGTGGCCACCGAGCAGCAAGTGCTGACCGGCAGCGTGTCCGGCGGCGTCGATCAGTTGCGCGACATGGCGCACTACATCTCCGACCAGTCGTTCGAAAAACTAACGGGTATCAAGGGTGCCTTCTCGACTCGCCTGCTGTACGTAACGGCCGAGCGTTTCTCCGAGAACAACACTCGATACACCCTGCAACGTTCGGACTACGACGGTGCTCGCGCCGTGACCCTGCTGCAGTCGCGCGAGCCGATCCTGTCGCCGCGTTTCGCACCGGATGGCAAGCGCATCGCTTATGTCTCCTTCGAGCAGAAGCGTCCACGCATCTTCATGCAGAACATCGACACCGGTCGCCGTGAACAGATCACCAACTTCGAAGGCCTGAACGGTGCGCCAGCCTGGTCGCCGGATGGCAATCGCCTGGCGTTCGTACTGTCGAAAGACGGTAACCCGGACATCTATGTGATGAACCTGGGTTCGCGTCAGATCAGCCGTGTCACCAACGGTCCTGGCATCAACACCGAACCGTTCTGGGGCAAGGATGGCTCGACCATCTACTTCACGTCCGACCGTGGCGGCAAACCGCAGATCTACAAGACCAGTGCCGGTGGTGGCGGTGCCGAACGCGTGACTTTCGTCGGTAACTACAACGCCAACCCTAAACTGTCGGCTGATGAAAAGACGCTTGTCATGATTCACCGTCAGGATGGCTTCACCAATTTCAAGGTGGCGGCCCAGGATTTGCAGCGCGGTAGTGTAAAAATCCTCACTGATAGCACTCTGGACGAGTCGCCCACTGTTGCGCCCAACGGCACCATGGTAATCTACGCCACCCGCCAGCAGGGCCGGGGAGTCTTGATGCTCGTGTCCATCAATGGACGCGTAAGGCTCCCGCTTCCTACCGCACAAGGCGAAGTCAGAGAACCTTCCTGGTCCCCTTACCTGAACTGACGCGGCGCTATACGTTGTACTTAACACACTGGGGTTCATTAGGAGTTTCACGATGGAAATGCTGAAGTTTGGTAAATTTGCTGCGCTGGCACTGGCCATGGCTGTAGCTGTAGGTTGCTCGTCCAAAGGCGGCGACAATGCCGGTGAAGGCGCGGTAGATCCAAACGCTGGTTACGGCGCAAACACTGGTGCAGTTGACGGCTCCCTGAGCGAAGAAGCTGCTCTGCGCGCTATCACCACTTTCTACTTCGAATACGACAGCTCGGACCTGAAGCCAGAAGCCATGCGCGCTCTGGACGTTCACGCCAAAGACCTGAAAGCAAACGGCGCTCGCGTTGTTCTGGAAGGCAACACCGACGAACGTGGTACTCGTGAGTACAACATGGCACTGGGCGAGCGTCGTGCGAAAGCCGTTCAGCGCTACCTGGTACTGCAAGGTGTTTCCCCAGCTCAGCTGGAACTGGTTTCCTACGGCGAAGAGCGTCCAGTTGCTACCGGCAACGACGAGCAGTCCTGGGCTCAAAACCGTCGCGTCGAACTGCGTAAGTAATTCGTCATGCGAACGTGCCGTCGTGCTGTAACTGTTCTGGCTCTCAGCCTCGCGCCGCTTGCGGTGTGGGCTGCGGTTCCTGTGGTCGATAACGACTCCGGCTATAACAATAGCGGGAGCAGTTATCCGCCTGCAGGTTACGGTACGAACGGCGCCTATGCCGGGGGAGGGGTTTCGGCCCCTGTCTCGGCACAGGGCGAGCTGTTCAACCAACTGCAATCAATGCAGCAACAGATCGAGCGCCAGCAAGGTGCGATTGAAGTTCTGCAAAATGATGTGGCGCGCATGAAGCAGGAAAACCTGGAGCGATATCAGGATCTTGATCGGCGCATAGGAACCGGCGTTGCACCAGCCGCGACTCCTGAAAATTCTTCCACCGGTGGCGATTTGAACGCCCCCGGTGCAGCAGCAGGTGCAGGGGCAGCTGCCGCCCAGGCACCGGCCGCAGGTAGCGAACCGGCGGATCCGGCGAAGGAAAAGCTCTACTACGATGCTGCCTTCGACCTGATCAAAGCCAAGGATTTCGACAAGGCCAGTCAGGCTTTTGCCGCATTCCTGCGCAAATACCCGAACAGCCAGTACGCGGGCAACGCCCAATACTGGTTGGGCGAAGTGAACCTGGCCAAAGGCGATCTGCAAGGCGCAGGTCAGGCATTTGCCAAGGTTTCGCAGTTGTATCCCAAGCACGCCAAAGTGCCGGACTCGCTGTACAAGCTCGCTGATGTAGAGCGCCGCTTGGGGCATACCGACCGAGTCAAAGGCATTCTGCAGCAGGTGGTTTCCCAATATCCGGGCACTTCCGCCGCTCAGTTGGCCCAGCGCGATCTGCAAAAAATGTAAGCCTGCTTGACCCGTTTCAAAGAAACCCGCGCTTGTCGCGGGTTTTTTCGTTAGAATTCACGCCCTTTTTATGAAACACGCTTTTGGGGGCCTGCGCTTTGCCGGGGTTCCTTCAAGTGCCTGACGGAGGCGGACAGCCTGTTTAGCTGTTACGCCCGTGGCGACTATGCAAGACACATTGAGAATCACCGAAGTTTTCTACTCGTTGCAGGGTGAAACGCGGACTGCCGGCCTGCCCACTGTTTTTGTGCGCCTGACCGGTTGCCCTCTGCGTTGCCAATACTGCGACAGCGCCTACGCGTTCACCGGCGGGACCATTCGCACGCTCGACGACATCCTCGAGCAGGTCGCAGGGTTTCGCCCGCGTTACGTCTGCGTCACGGGCGGCGAGCCCTTGGCACAGCCCAACGCCATTCCCTTGCTCAAGCGCTTGTGTGACGCCGCTTACGAAGTGTCACTGGAAACCAGTGGCTCCATCGATATCTCGGCAGTAGATTCCCGGGTCAGTCGCGTTGTCGACCTGAAAACCCCGGGTTCGAAGGAAGCACACCGCAACCGCTACGAAAACATCGAGCTGCTCACGCCCAACGATCAGGTGAAGTTTGTCATCTGCTCGCGAGAGGACTATGACTGGTCCGTTTCCAAGCTGATCCAGTACGGTCTGGACCAGCGTGCCGGTGAGGTTCTGTTCTCGCCAAGTCACCATGATCTCAATGCCCGGGATCTGGCGGACTGGGTGGTGGCGGACAACCTGCCAGTGCGTTTGCAATTGCAGCTGCATAAATATCTATGGAATGACGAGCCGGGGCGCTGAAATGACTGAACAACTCAATACTGCTGAAAAACGTGCGGTCATCCTGCTGTCCGGTGGCCTGGACTCGGCGACCGTCGTGGCCATGGCGCGCGCCGAAGGCTACAGCTGCTACACCATGAGCTTCGACTACGGCCAGCGCTCTCACGCTGAACTGTACGCCGCCGAGCGTGTGGCGCGGGACCTGGGTGTGGTCGAGCACAAGGTGATCGGCCTGAACCTGAACGGCATGGGCGGCTCGGCCCTGACCGACAGCAGCATCGATATTCCAGAGGAGCTCGGTGAAGGCATTCCCTTGACTTACGTGCCTGCGCGTAACACGGTGTTCCTGTCCCTGGCCCTGGGCTGGGCAGAAGTACTCGGCGCACGGGACATCTTCATCGGCGTCAACGCCGTGGATTACTCCGGTTACCCGGACTGCCGTCCCGAGTTCATCGAGTCGTTCGAGCGCATGGCCAACCTGGCAACCAAAGCCGGCGTTGAAGGCAATGGCTTCCGCATTCAGGCACCGCTGCAAAACCTCAGCAAGGCGCAGATCGTCCAGGCGGGCGTGAAGCTTGGCGTGAACTACGGGCTGACCGTTTCCTGCTATCAGGCCGACGATGAAGGCCGTGCGTGCGGCAAGTGCGACAGCTGCCGACTGCGTGCGGAAGGCTTTGCAGCGGCCGGAATCAGCGATCCAACCCCTTATTTTTGATTTATTTCAAAATAGGTGTTGAATAGTCCTTAAAAATCAGTATTATACGCGCCACCACACAGCGGGTCGTTAGCTCAGTTGGTAGAGCAGTTGGCTTTTAACCAATTGGTCGTAGGTTCGAATCCCACACGACCCACCATTTTTGGCGGTTTAGAAAATCCGGAAGGCCCACGCAAGTGAGGATTTCCGGGTTTTTTTTTGCCCGCGATTCAGGTCCGCCTCGTTGCGGGCTGCTGCCCATGACGCAGATCAGAATCACCTTTTGCATCCATCGGATATTCTGTAGCCTTGCGCAGCTTCAACGCTGTCCGTGCCTGATGAATACTCACTTTCCCGGCGGTACCCCGTAGGGTCCGGAGCCGGGTGTATACTCGACTTTCGCGCGAATGCGCCTGCAGGTCTTGCGAACATGACGCAAATTTCCGAACGCCTTCTGGTTCAAGCCCACCTCGACGCCAAACAGCCCAAGCCGCTGACTGCCGATGAAGAGGCTTATTACCGTGCTGCCATCGCTGCCGAGCTCAAGGCTCAGGACGCGGTGCTGGTGGCCCACTTCTATTGTGACCCTGTCATTCAGGCGCTGGCCGAAGAGACGGGCGGTTGTGTTTCCGACTCGCTGGAAATGGCCCGTTTCGGCAACGCCCATCCGGCCAAGACCGTGGTCGTCGCCGGCGTGAAGTTCATGGGTGAGACTGCCAAGATCCTCAACCCGGAAAAACGCGTGCTGATGCCTACGCTCGAAGCAACCTGTTCGCTCGACCTGGGTTGCCCTGTGGACGAGTTTTCCGCGTTCTGCGATCAGCACCCGGAGCGCACGGTGGTGGTGTACGCCAACACTTCGGCTGCGGTAAAGGCCCGAGCGGATTGGGTGGTGACTTCAAGCTGTGCGCTGGAGATCGTCGAAAGCCTGATGGACAACGGCGAGACCATCATCTGGGGCCCGGACAAGCACCTGGGGACCTACATCCAGCGCCAGACCGGTGCCGACATGCTGCTGTGGGACGGTGCCTGCATCGTTCACGAAGAGTTCAAGTCCAAGCAGCTTGAAGACATGAAGGCGCTGTACCCGGATGCGGCGATTCTGGTGCACCCGGAGTCGCCGACCTCGGTGATCGAACTGGCGGACGCCGTGGGCTCCACCAGTCAGTTGATCGCGGCGGCACAGAGCCTGCCGAACAAGACGCTGATCGTTGCGACCGACCGCGGCATTTTCTACAAGATGCAGCAGTTGTGCCCGGACAAGGTCTTTATCGAAGCCCCAACGGCGGGTAACGGCGCGGCGTGCCGCAGTTGTGCACATTGCCCGTGGATGGCCATGAACACCCTTGAGCGCACGCTCAAGGCGTTGAAGGAAGGGGCGAACGAGATCTTTGTCGATCCGGCACTGATCCCACAGGCGATCCGGCCGCTCAAGCGCATGCTCGATTTCACCCAGGCGGCGCGGATGAAGCTGGCCGGTAACGCCTGAGATCTTTCAACCAGGCCCAAAAAAACTGTGGGAGCGAGCTTGCTCGCGATAGCGGTGTATCAGTCACCATTGAAGTTGACTGACACCACGCCATCGCGAGCAAGCTCGCTCCCACAGTGGTTTCTGCGTCGGGAAATTATTTGGTCTTCTTCGGAATCCGCACCAGTTCGGTATTGGAGTAGATGTCATGCCAGCTGCGTTTCTGTTTGTCGAACAGCGACCAGAAGAATCCCAGGCCAACACACAGCAACGAAGCAATCGACACCACAAAGCGCAGCAGCGCCTGCCACAGGCTGATGGACGAGCCATCGGCATTCTGTACGCGGATGCACCAGACCTGCATGCCCAGGGTCTGACCGGACCAGGTCCAGAATTTGGCGAAGAAGCCGAACAGTACGAACAGCAGGACCGTGGAGAGCAGGGGATCGCCGTCCAGCGCCCCGGCTTCGGTAAGGGTGCGCATCCTTTCTTCGCCGATGATCGCCATCTGGATCATCTTGTAGATGCCGCTGGTGACGATCAGCAGGGCGGTGCACAGCAGGAAATCATAGAACATGGCTGCCAGGCGACGACCCAGGCCAGCGGCAGGAAAGTCGCCCTGGGGGGTAAGCAGGTGTTTCGACATGGCAGGCTCTCGGCGAAAAAGAAGCCATTTTACGGATTTACGCGCACAAAAAAGCCCCTGATGTCAGCATCAGGGGCTTTTTCGTTACAGAAGATTAGGCTTCTGCTTGTACTTCGTCAGCCTGCATGCCTTTCTGGCCCTGCACGGCGATGAAAGTCACTTTCTGGCCTTCTTTCAGGCTCTTGAAGCCGTTGCCCTGGATGGCGCGGAAATGCACGAACAGATCCGGACCGCTTTCAGGAGTGATAAAACCAAAACCTTTCTCGTCGTTAAACCACTTGACGGTACCGCTCTGACGTTGGGACATTTCTTATTTCCTTTGACGCAAAAATTAATGACAGTCTCCTTCTCATGAAAGAGTACTGGGGCTGGTTGCAGGAGAGTAAGAAGACGTCGAACGGGATGTAGCTAACTTGTAGGCTACTGCCCAGGTCACGATTCCAAGCGACCCATGCAAACACAGTGAACAAACTCTACGCCAACTACGGGAGAAAAAACAAGCCCCGTGTAGGCCCCGTATTTCCTCAGGTTGATGGCAAAGTAAGTCCACTAGTGGGGCCTTATTCACTAACCTTGTTCAATTGTTTTCGATCGTTATAAGCAAAGTTCATAATCGAAGCTTATAGCCAAACAATGCACTATTTTATGGCGGTTGCGTTACACATTAGTGCACCGTTAACGCAACCGCGTTACTTATAGGAACATTCAATCAGCCGCGATAGTAGCGTTGTGGAACAAATGGCATTTTGCTTACAAGCAAAGGCACCTTTTTCCCACGAACGATCGCCCAGACCGGTGTGTCCAGTGCGATGTAAGCGCTGTCGACGTAACCCATGGCTAGCGGGCCGCCCAGGGTTGGCCCGAAACCACCGCTGCAGACGCTGCCGATGATGTCACCGGCTTCGTTGACGATCTCGGCGCCTTCGCGCACGGGTGTACGTTCCTGTGGTAGCAGACCTACACGTTTGCGGCTCACGCCTGCCTGTTGCTGGGCGAATACGGTTTCGGCGCCTGGGAAGCCGCCGGCCCGTGCGCCATCAGCGCGACGTGGCTTGGAGATCGCCCACAGCAGGCTCGCTTCGATCGGGGTGGTGTCGGTGTTCATGTCGTGGCCGTACAGGCACAAACCCGCTTCCAGGCGCAGGGAGTCGCGGGCGCCCAGGCCGATGGCGGCCACTTCGGCTTCAGCGAGCAGGGCGCGAGCCAGGGCTTCGGCGTTGGTGGCGGGTACGGAAATTTCGAAACCGTCTTCACCGGTGTAACCCGAACGGCTGACAAAGCAGTCCACGCCCAGCAGCTTCACGCGGGCGAACTGCATGAAAGTCATCTTCGCCACTTCAGGGGCCAGACGTGCAAGCACGGTCACTGCAGCCGGGCCTTGCAGGGCGAGCAGGGCGCGCTCTTCGAACAGCGGTTCGATCGTGCACTGGTCGCCAATGTGCTTGCGCAGATGTGCCAGGTCCTGGTCCTTGCAGGCGGCGTTGACCACCAGGAACAGTTCGTCATTACCCAGGTTGGCGACCATCAGGTCATCGAGGATGCCGCCCGTCGCATTGGTGAACATCGCGTAGCGTTGCATGCCCACTGGCAGGTCGATGATGTCCACTGGCACCAGGGTTTCCAGGGCCTTGGCGGCATTGGCGCCGGTCAGGCGAATCTGGCCCATGTGCGAGACATCGAACAACCCCGCCTGGTCGCGGGTGTGCTGGTGTTCTTTCATCACGCCCAGCGGGTACTGCACGGGCATGTCGTAGCCGGCGAAGGGCACCATGCGGGCGCCGAGTTCGATGTGCAGTGCGTGCAACGGAGTTTTCAACAGTTGTTCGGTGGACATATTCAGCTCCTGAAAAAGGGTGCAGATGAGCGCGCATCAGCACTCGATAATGTTGACCGCCAAACCGCCACGGGCGGTTTCCTTGTATTTGCTTTTCATGTCGGCGCCGGTCTGGCGCATGGTGCGGATGACCTTGTCGAGGGAGACGAAGTGTTGTCCATCGCCGCGCAACGCCATGCGTACCGCGTTGATGGCCTTGACCGAGCCCATGGCGTTGCGCTCGATGCAAGGCACTTGCACCAGCCCGCCAATCGGGTCGCAGGTCAATCCGAGGTTGTGTTCCATGCCGATTTCCGCGGCGTTTTCCACTTGCTGCACGCTGCCGCCAAGTACTTCGCACAAGGCACCGGCGGCCATCGAGCAGGCGACGCCGACTTCACCCTGACAGCCGACTTCGGCGCCGGAGATCGAGGCGTTTTCCTTGTACAGAATGCCGATGGCCGCGGCGGTCAGCAGGAATCGCACCACGCCGTCGTCATTGGAGCCCGGGATAAAGCGCATGTAGTAGTGCAATACCGCTGGAATGATCCCCGCTGCACCATTGGTGGGTGCCGTTACGACGCGCCCACCGTTGGCGTTCTCCTCGTTGACGGCCAGGGCGTAGAGGTTGACCCAGTCCAGCACCGACAGGGGATCGCGCAACGACGATTCCGGGTTCTTGCACAATTGCCGATGCAGTGCGGCGGCCCGGCGCTTGACCTTCAACCCGCCAGGCAGGATGCCTTCGTTGCGGCATCCGGCGGCGACGCAGTCCTGCATCACTTGCCAGATTTTCAGCAGGCCGGCGCGGGTTTCCGCTTCCGGACGCCAGGCGCTTTCGTTGGTCAACATCACCTGGCTGATGGACAGCCCGTATTTGACGCAATGACCGAGAAGATCCTTGGCGCTTTTGAACGGAAAGGTCAGGGGTGTGGCGTCTTCGACGATGCGGTCGGCGCCGGCGGCGTCTTCATCGACCACAAAACCGCCGCCGACCGAGTAGTACTCGCGGCTGCGGATCTGCAGGCCCGCGGCGTCGAAGGCGCGGAAAATCATGCCGTTGGGGTGATAGGCCAACGGTTTGCGAATCATCGCCAGGTGTTCTTTCTCGTTGAACGCAATGCAGTGTTCGCCGAGCAGGTTCAAGCGGCCGTTGCCGCGAATCTCTTGCAGGCGCGCGGCGACGGTCTCTGTATCCACGGTGTCCGGGTGTTCGCCTTCCAGGCCGAGCAGCACAGCCTTGTCACTGCCGTGGCCTTTGCCGGTGGCACCAAGCGAACCATACAGCTCGACTTTGACGCAGGCGGTGGCTTCAAGCAGGTTTTCGCGGCGCAAACCTTCGGCGAAGCGCGCAGCGGCACGCATCGGGCCGACGGTGTGGGAACTGGAGGGGCCGATGCCAATCTTGAACAGGTCGAACACGCTTAACGACATGGTGGTTCTCCGGTTTCTTGTTATAGGAATTCACGGAACATAAGACTTGGCACAGATCCCTGTGGGAGCGAGCTTGCTCGCGATAGCGGTCGTTCAGTCGACATCGATGGTGGCTGTCAGTCCGTCATCGCGAGCAAGCTCGCTCCCACAGGGTTGTGGGGTGTTCTGGAAATTGGGGGCGGATCAATCCGCCCCCTCATTCGTTTAAGCGTAGCTTTCGATCGACGGGCAGGCGCAGACCAGGTTGCGGTCGCCGAACACGTTGTCGACGCGACCGACCGGTGGCCAGTACTTGCCTTCGATCAGCGACGCAACCGGGTAAACCGCCTGCTCACGGCTGTACGGGTGCGACCATTCGCCCACCAGTTCCTTGGCGGTGTGCGGCGCGTTTTTCAGCGGGTTGTCGTCCTTGTCCAGCGTGCCATTTTCCACTGCGCGGATTTCTTCGCGGATGCGGATCATGGCGTCGCAGAAGCGGTCCAGTTCTTCCTTGGATTCGCTTTCGGTCGGCTCGATCATCAGCGTGCCTGCCACCGGGAACGACATGGTCGGCGCGTGGAAGCCAAAGTCGATCAGACGCTTGGCGACGTCATCGACACTGATGCCGCTGCTGTCTTTCAGTGGACGCAGGTCGAGGATGCACTCGTGCGCCACCAGGCCGTTGCTGCCGGTGTACAGCACTGGATAGTGCTCTTCCAGGCGACGGGAGATGTAGTTGGCATTGAGGATCGCCAGCTGCGAAGCACGCTTGAGGCCCGCGCCACCCATCATACGAATGTACATCCAGGTGATCGGCAGGATGCTCGCGCTGCCGAACGGTGCCGCGCAAACGGCGCCTTCCTTGCGCTCCATCTGTGCGTGGCCCGGCAGGAATGGCGCCAGGTGCGATTTCACGCCGATCGGGCCGACGCCCGGGCCGCCACCACCGTGGGGAATGCAGAAGGTCTTGTGCAGGTTCAGGTGCGAAACGTCGCCGCCGAACTTGCCCGGGGCACAGAGGCCGACCATGGCGTTCATGTTGGCGCCGTCGATGTACACCTGGCCGCCGTTGTCATGAATGATGCCGCAGATTTCGCGGATCCCTTCTTCGAACACGCCGTGGGTCGACGGGTAGGTGATCATCAGCGCGGCGAGGTGTTCGCGGTGCTCGATGGCCTTGGCGCGCAGGTCTTCGATGTCGACGTTGCCTCGGGCGTCGCACGCGGTGACGACCACGCGCATGCCGGCCATTTGTGCGGTGGCCGGGTTGGTGCCGTGGGCCGACGACGGGATCAGGCAGATGTCGCGACGGTCTTCGCCACGGCTCTGGTGGTAGGCACGGATCGCCAGCAGACCTGCGTATTCACCCTGGGAGCCGGCGTTCGGTTGCAGGGACACCGAGTCATAACCGGTGGCAGCGCAGAGCATCGCTTCCAGCTCGTCGGTCAGTTGCTGGTAGCCAGCGCTTTGCTCGGCCGGGGCGAACGGGTGCAGGGCACCGAACTCGGCCCAGGTCACCGGGATCATTTCGCTGGCGGCGTTGAGTTTCATGGTGCACGAACCCAGTGGGATCATGGTGCGGTCCAGCGCCAGGTCCTTGTCCGCCAGTTTGCGCAGGTAGCGCATCAGCTCGGTTTCCGAGTGATAGCGGTTGAACACCGGGTGGCTGAGGATCGGCGACTGACGCACCAGCGTGGCCGGGATGGCGCTCTGCACCGAGGCGGCGAGGGCGGCGAAGTCCGGCAGGGCCTTGCCGTCGGACAGCAGGCTCCACAGGGTTTCAACGTCGGCCTGAGTGGTGGTTTCGTCCAGGGACAGGCCCAGGCGCTCACCATCGACCACGCGCAGATTGATGCGCTGGGCGTGTGCCTTGTCGTGCAGGGCGGCGGTTTGCGCGCCGGCCTTCACCGTCAGGGTGTCGAAGAAGCTCGCCTGCTCGACGCTCAGGCCCAGTGCGCTCAAGCCTTTGGCCAGGATCGCGGTCAGGTGATGCACGCGATTGGCGATTTGCGTCAGGCCTTTTGGACCGTGGTACACGGCGTACATGCTGGCGATGTTTGCCAGCAGTACTTGCGCGGTGCAGATGTTGCTGGTGGCTTTCTCGCGACGGATGTGTTGCTCGCGGGTCTGCATGGCCAGGCGCAGGGCCGGGTTGCCGAAACGGTCTACCGAAACACCGACCAGGCGGCCCGGCATGTCACGTTTGAATGCGTCCTTGGTGGAGAAGTACGCCGCGTGCGGGCCACCGAAGCCCAGCGGCACGCCGAAGCGTTGTGCGCTGCCGATGGCCACGTCGGCGCCGAATTCGCCCGGCGCGGTCAGCACGGTCAGGGCCAGTAGGTCCGCAGCCACGGCGACAAGGGCGTTGGCAGCGTGGAAGCGTTCGGTCAGCTCGCGGTAATCGAAAACGTCACCGTTGCTCGCCGGGTATTGCAGCAGGGCACCGAAGAACGGCGTTACGTCAGTCAGTTCGCGCTCGTCGCCAACCACCACGTCGATGCCCAAAGGCTCGGCACGGGTGCGCAGTACGTCGAGGGTTTGCGGGTGGCAATGCACGGAAGCGAAGAAGGCGTGGCTGCCTTTGTTCTTGCTCAGGCGTTTGCAGAAGGTCATGGCTTCGGCAGCGGCGGTGGCTTCGTCGAGCAGCGAGGCGTTGGCGATCGGCAGGCCGGTGAGGTCGCTGATCAGGGTCTGGAAGTTCAGCAGCGCTTCGAGACGACCCTGGGAAATTTCTGGCTGGTACGGGGTGTAGGCGGTGTACCAGGCCGGGTTTTCCAGCAGGTTGCGCAGGATCGGCGACGGCGTGTGGGTGCCGTAGTAACCCTGGCCGATGAAGGTCTTGAACAGCTGGTTTTTAGTCGCGATGGACTTGATCAAGGCCAGGGCATCGGCTTCGCTCAAGCCGTCCTCCAGGCCGAGGACACTGGTGCCCTTGATGCTGTCGGGAATCACGCTGGCGCTCAGGGCTTCCAGGGAGTCGAAACCGAGGCTGTTGAGCATGGCTTGCTCGTCACCGGCGCGTGGGCCGATGTGACGGGCGATGAATTCGTTGGCGGTAGTCAAATTGATCTGGGTCATGTCAGTGCTCCTCAGGCTTCGGCTTGGGCTTTGATCAGGCGGTCGTAGGCGTCCTGATCCAGCAGTTGGCCGACAGCGGCGGCGTCGCTTGGTTTGAAACGGAAGAACCAGCCTTCGCCCAGCGGATCTTCGTTGACCAGTTCAGGGCTGCTGTCGAGCGCCGGGTTCACTTCCAGCACTTCGCCGTCCAGCGGCATGTACACGCCGCTTGCAGCCTTTACCGATTCCACGGTGGCGGCTTCGGCGCCTTTGTCGTAGGACTGCAGCTCAGGCAGTTGAACGAAAACCACGTCGCCCAGGGCGTTCTGTGCGAAAGCGGTGATGCCGACCGTGACGCTGCCGTCAGCTTCGGTGCGCAGCCATTCGTGATCTTCAGTAAAACGCAACTCGCTCATGGAAACTCCTAAGGGGCCAGACTCGTCTGGTGGACGCGATTGAAGGCTTGGGCAATGCCCAGGTTATGGAGGACTACTTAGCAAGAACGCGGCCAACGTTGTTTTTATTGTTATTGATCAATGATTTAGGTGGTTTCGACAAACGCTGAAATTCACTCGTTGTAGCGAAATCGATACGGTATATGTCAAGGATAAAAGCCGAGGTGGATCAAAGCCTTGCACGGCCGTGATCGGAGAGGGGTGTAGCGATATCGTTCCGCTGTAGCGCTTTCAGTACAGGTGGAGGTCGTTTTTGGCGCGGTTTCGCACCGGACACAAAACCTGTGGGAGCGAGCTTGCTCGCGATGAGGGAGTATCAGCCGACACAAACGTTGAATGTAATACCGCCATCGCGAGCAAGCTCGCTCCCACAGGTTTGTTCGGTGTCAGGCCTCAGGCCTTGCTCGGAATCCCGTACTTGCGCAACCGATGGGCAATTGCCGTGTGGGAGGTTTGCAGCCGGGTCGCGAGTTGCCGGGTCGAGGGGTAGCTGGCGTAGAGTTTTTCCAGCAGGGTTTTCTCGAACTCGTCCATGGCCTGTTCCAGGCTGTCGACGTCATGATCGCCCTGGCGGGCTACCGAGGTGCCGGCGATGTCGAGGTCGCCGATGTCCACCAGACTGCTTTCGCAGATCGCCGCGGCGCGGAAGATCACGTTCTGCAATTGCCGCACGTTGCCTGGCCAGCGGTTGCCCAGCAGCGCCGGGTAAGTGCCCGGCGCCAGGCGACAGACCGGTCGCTGGATCTGCGCACAGGCCTGCTGCATGAAGTAGCGGGCCAGCAGCAGGATGTCCTGGCCGCGCTCGCGCAGGGGCGGCACTTCGACGTTGAGGACGTTGAGGCGATAGAACAGGTCCTCGCGGAACAGGCCTTCGCTGACCATTTTTTCCAGGTCGCGGTGGGTGGCGCTGAGGATCCGTACGTTGACCTTGACCTCACGGTCACCGCCGACCCGGCGAAAACTGCCGTCGTTGAGGAAACGCAGCAATTTGGCTTGCAAGTACGGCGACATCTCGCCGATTTCATCGAGAAACACCGTGCCCTGGTTGGCCAACTCCATCAGTCCCGGCTTACCCCCTCGTTGTGCGCCGGTGAAGGCGCCGGGGGCGTAGCCGAACAGTTCACTTTCGGCGAGGTTCTCCGGCAATGCCGCGCAGTTCAACGCCAGAAACGGTGCGCTGTGCCGGGCGCTGATGGCGTGGCAGGCGCGGGCCACCAGTTCCTTGCCGGTGCCGGTTTCGCCCTGTATCAGCAACGGTGCATCGAGGGCCGCCACCCGCTGGGCACGCGCCTTGAGGGTGCGGATCACCGGGGACTCGCCGAGCAGGGCATCGAAACCTTCGGCGTGGTCATGGTGCAGCGCGGAAAGGCGTTCGCCAATGCGGTTCGGTTGGTACAGGGTCAGCAGGGCGCCGGCGTCGGTGATCGGTGTGGCGTCGAGCAACAGGGTCTGGCCGTTGACGGTGATTTCCCGCAGCGGCAGGCGAAAGCCGTGTTCGAGCAGGGTGTCGAGCAAGGCCGGGTCGGCAAACAGGTCGGCAACGCTTTCACCGTCGGGCTCGCGGCCGTACAGGGCGATCAAGGCCGGGTTGGCCAGCAGCACCTTGCCGTCACTGTCCAGTGCCAGTACCGGGTCGGTCATGGCTGCGAGCAAGGCGTCGAGCTGCAGGTGTCGGCGCTGTCCGGGCAGGATGTCGACCACCGTCACCGCTTGCACGCCACGCACGCTGAACAGGGCATCGCGCAGTTCCTCGAGGACTTGCGGGCTCAGCGTCGGGGCGTCGATATAAACATTGGGCGGGACCATTTCCACCGCATCCAGGTTCAGATTGCGCCCGCCGAGCAGGGCCAGGACTTCCTGGGTGATACCGACGCGGTCGATGAAGCTGACGTGGATACGCATGGGGCGGTCTTGGGTTCTGCAGTGCGAAGGGTGGCAAGTATGCCTTGGGGCGGGCTAATGGTGAAATCCTGCGCGGACTTCAATTGAGCGAACGCCCCCTGTGGGAGCGAGCTTGCTCGCGATGGCAGTGTGTCAGTCAACATCAATGATGGATGACAGGCCGCTATCGCGAGCAAGCTCGCTCCCACAGGGATCGGTGGTGTTCACAGAGTCCGGGGTTATTCCAGGTGCTCGGGTTTGACCGGGTCGCCCGATTTCATGTTCAGTTGTACCCGCACGTCCTCGAACATGGCGTCGTAATGCTTGTGGATCGAACCGATGTTGCTATGGGTTTTCGGGATGCCGTGCTTCTCGGCAATCTTGGTGACGTTGCTGGCGAAGTTGTAGGCCATGTCCTTGGGCAGGAAGAACGTCTCGCTCATGTCCTTGCCCTGGATGCTGCCGTGCATCTTGAACTGCATCCCCTTGCCTTCCTTGGGATCCTGGGCGATTTCATAGTCGATGCAGATGTTGTAGCTGACGTCATCCTTGTTCAGCGCGTGTCGCTCGATGTGCAGGTGACCCGGCTCGAACGTTGCCATTGTTGACTCTCCTTCAAAAGATCTTGAATCAGGGCCGGCCCCAGGCCTGCCCCGCCGTTTCGTTTACTGATAGCTGATGCCCGGTGTCGCCGTACTGATGCGCGTACCGGCCTTGCCCTGGACGATCGCTTCGATGTCCGAGAGCGAGCCGATCACTGCGACTTTCCCAGTATGGCGCGCGAATTCGCAGGCTGCCTGCACCTTCGGTCCCATGGAGCCGGCGGCGAAGCCAAGCTTTTCCATTTCGTCGGGGTGAGCCTGGGCGATGGCTTTCTGTGTGGGTTTGCCAAAGTCGATGAAGGCGGCGTTGACGTCGGTAGCGATCACCAGCAGATCGGCCTCAAGCTGTTCGGCCAGCAGCGCCGAGCACAGGTCCTTGTCGATGACCGCTTCGACGCCCTCGAGTTTGCCGGGCGAGGTATACATGGTCGGAATGCCGCCACCGCCGGCGCAGATCACGATGCTGCTTTTTTCCAGCAGCCATTTGATCGGACGGATTTCGAAGATGCGTTTCGGTTTCGGGCTGGCGACCACTCGACGGTATTTGTCGCCGTCCGGGGCAATGGCCCAGCCTTTCTCGGCGGCGAGTGCTTCGGCCTCTTCCTTGGTATAGACAGGGCCGATGGGTTTGGTCGGGTTCTTGAAGGCCGGGTCATTGGCATCGACTTCGACCTGGGTCAGCAAGGTCGCGAAGGGCACTTCGAAGTCCAGCAGATTGCCCAGTTCCTGTTCGATGATGTAGCCGATCATGCCTTCGGTCTCGGCACCGAGCACGTCCAGCGGATAAGGCGAAACCGAGGTGTAGGCCGCCGCCTGCAATGACAGCAGGCCGACTTGAGGGCCATTGCCGTGGGCAATGACCAGTTGGTTGCCGGGATGGATCTTGGCGATCTGTTCGGTGGCGATCCGGATGTTGGCGCGCTGGTTGTCAGCGGTCATGGGTTCGCCCCGGCGGAGCAGGGCATTACCGCCCAGAGCAACGACGATACGCATGGTGCTAGTCCTTCTAAAAGTGAAGTAAACGGGCGACTCGGTCTGTCGATGGAACCCGATCCTGTGGGAGCGAGCTTGCTCGCGATGGGATCGCCTCGGTTTGTCAGATGCACCGCGGCGCTGCCATCGCAGGCGAGCCAGCTCCCACATTGACCGTGTTCCGTCAGTGGGAGCCAGTCAGCCGTTATAGATCAGCCAGCGTTGACACCAGAATCGCCTTGATGGTGTGCATGCGGTTTTCCGCTTGCTCGAAGGCGATGCAGGCCGGCGACTCGAACACGTCATCGGTCACTTCGATGCCGTTGCTCAGGTACGGGTACTGCTCGGCAATCTGCTTGCCGACTTTGGTATCACAGTTGTGGAACGCCGGCAGGCAGTGCATGAACTTGGTGCGCGGGTTACCGGTGGCTTTCATCAGTTCGGCGTTGACCTGGTACGGCAGCAGTTGCTGGATGCGTTCGGCCCAGGCTTCAACCGGCTCGCCCATCGACACCCAGACGTCGGTGTGGATGAAGTCCACACCCTTGACCGCCGCTTTCGGGTCTTCGGTGAGAGTAATGCGCGCACCGCTTTCTTCGCCGTACTGTTTGCAGCGCGCCACCAGGTCGTCCGCCGGCCACAGGGCTTTTGGCGCACAGATGCGCACGTCCATGCCGAGCTTGGCGCCGATCAGCAGCAGCGAGTTGCCCATGTTGTTGCGTGCATCGCCCAGGTAGGCGTAGCTGATCTCGTGGATCGGCTTGTCGGCGTGCTCACGCATAGTTAGCACGTCGGCGATCATTTGCGTCGGGTGATACTCGTCGGTCAAGCCGTTGAACACCGGTACGCCGGCGAACTTGGCCAGTTCCTCGACGATTTCCTGCTTGAAGCCACGGTACTCGATGGCGTCGTACATGCGCCCGAGCACGCGGGCGGTGTCCTTCATGCTTTCCTTGTGGCCGATCTGCGAGGAGTTCGGGTCGATGTAGGTGACATTGGCGCCCTGGTCATAGGCTGCAACTTCAAACGCGCAGCGGGTGCGGGTCGAGGTTTTTTCGAAGATCAGCGCGATGTTGTTGCCCTTGAGATGCTGCTGTTCGGTGCCGGTGTACTTGGCACGCTTGAGGTCGCGGGACAGGTCGAGCAGGTAGCGCAATTCGCGAGGGGTGTGGTGTTCCAGGCTCAGCAGATTGCGGTTATGGATATTGAACGCCATTTTGGATCTCCTAAGGTGTCGGTAATCCCCTTGGCCTGCGCATGCCCTTGGGTAGAGGGCAGCGCGGTCCAAGGCAATAGGTTAGTAGTCAATCGGGTCGCGGATGATCGGGCAGGTCATGCAATGGCCGCCGCCCCGTCCCCGGCCGAGTTCGCCGGCGCTGATGGTGATCACTTCCACACCGGCCTTGCGCAGCAGGGTGTTGGTGTAGGTATTGCGGTCGTAGCCGATGACCACGCCTGGCTCCACGGCCACTACGTTGTTGCCGTCGTCCCATTGCTCGCGTTCGGCGGCGAAGCTGTTGCCGCCGGTTTCCACCACGCGCAACGCTTTGAGGTTCAGGGCCTGGGCCACGGTGTCGAGGAAGCTGGTTTCTTCGCGGCGGATATCGATGCCGCCAGCCTTGCTTTCATCGGGACGCAGGGTGAAGGCGACAATCTGGTTCACCACTTCCGGGAAGATCGTGACGAGGTCGCGATCGCAGAAGCTGAAAACGGTGTCCAGGTGCATCGCCGCGCGGGATTTCGGCAGGCCGGCGACGATCACTTTCTCCACGGCTTTGTTTTTGAACAGGTTCACCGCCAGTTGGGCAATGGCCTGGCGCGACGAGCGTTCGCCCATGCCGATCAAGACCACGCCGTTGCCGATCGGCATCACATCACCACCCTCAAGGGTGGAGTTACCGTGGTCCAGGTCCGGGTCGCCGTACCAGATCTCGAAATCTGCTTTGGTGAACTCGGGGTGGAATTTGTAGATGGCGGTGGTCAGCAGGGTTTCCTGACGACGTGCCGGCCAGTACATCGGGTTGAGGGTGACGCCACCGTAAATCCAGCAGGTGGTGTCGCGGGTGAACTGGGTGTTGGGCAGCGGCGGCAGGATGAAGCTGGAGTTGCCGAGGAAGTCGCGGAACATCTCGATGGCCTTGCCACCGAAACTGGAGGGCAGATCGTCGCCCGAGACGCCGCCGATCAGGAACTCGGCGATCTTGCGCGGCTCCAGGCTGCGCAGCCACGAAGAGGTTTCATTGATCAGGCCAAGGCCCACCGAGTTGGCGGTGACCTTACGCTCCAGAATCCAGTCCAGGGCTTCGGGGATAGCGACGATGTCGGTCAGCAGGTTGTGCATTTCCAGCACATCGATGTTGCGTTCGCGCATCTTGGTAACGAAGTCGAAGTGGTCGCGCTTGGCCTGGGCCACCCACAGCACATCATCGAACAGCAGTTCATCGCAGTTGTTCGGGGTCAGCCGCTGATGGGCCAGGCCTGGGGAGCAAACCATGACTTTGCGCAGTTTGCCGGCCTCGGAATGGACGCCGTACTTAACTTTTTCCGTGGTCATTACAGTGATCCTCCAGATGACAAAAACAGGGGTTTTACAGAGTCAGGAAGCCGTCATAGAGACCGTAGGCCGCCACCATGGCGCCGACGACCACCGTAGCGAAAATCAGCTTCTCGACGTTGGTGAAAACCGGTTTGTTGATTTCCAGCTTGGCCTTGGCGAACAAGATCACACCGGGGGCGTAGAGCAGGGCGGACAGCAGCAGGTACTTGATGCCGCCGGCGTACAACAGCCAGACCGCGTAGATCAGGGCCACGGCGCCGATGATGAGATCCTTCTGCCGCTCGCCCGCGGCGCCTTCGTAGCTTTCGCCGCGCACCGCCAGCAGCAAGGCGTAGGCTGCCGACCACAGGTAAGGCACCAGAATCATCGAGGTGGCGAGGTAGATCAGCGACAGGTAAGTGCTGGCCGAGAACAACGTGATGATCAGGAAAACCTGCACCATGGCGTTGGTCAGCCACAGGGCGTTGACCGGTACATGGTTGGCGTTTTCCTTGCGCAGAAACTCCGGCATGGTGTGGTCCTTGGCGGCGGCGAACATGATCTCCGCGCACAGCAGCACCCACGACAGCAGCGCCCCCAGCAACGAGATGATCAAACCGACGCTGATCAGCACCGCACCCCAGTGACCGACCACGTGCTCCAGCACGGCGGCCATCGACGGATTCTGCAGTTTGGCCAGTTCCGGCTGGGTCATGATCCCCAACGACAGCACGTTGACCAGGACCAAAAACAGCAGCACGGTGACGAAGCCGATCACGGTGGCCTTACCCACGTCGCTGCGTTTTTCCGCCCGGGCCGAAAAGATGCTCGCGCCTTCGATGCCGATGAACACCCACACGGTGACCAGCATCATCTTGCGCACCTGGTCCATCACGCTGCCCAGGTCCGGGTTCTTCAGGCCCCAGATGTCGGCGGTGAAGATGTCCAGTTTGAAGGCGAACAACGCAATCAACATGAACAGCAGCAGCGGCACGATCTTGGCGACAGTGGTCACCAGGTTGATGAACGCTGCTTCCTTTATTCCTCGCAGTACGAGGAAATGTACCGCCCACAGCAGCACCGAGGCGCCGATCACGGCAGCGGGGGTATTCCCCTCCCCAAATATCGGAAAGAAGTAGCCGAGGGTGCTGAACAAAAGTACGAAGTACCCCACGTTGCCCAGCCAGGCACTGATCCAGTACCCCCAGGCGGACGAGAAACCCATGTAGTCGCCGAACCCGGCCTTGGCGTAGGCGTAAACCCCGCCATCAAGATCGGGTTTGCGGTTGGCCAGGGTCTGGAACACGAACGCCAGGGTCAACATGCCGACGGCGGTGATCGCCCAACCGATCAGAATGGCGCCGACATCCGCGCTGGCCGCCATGTTTTGTGGCAAGGAAAATATCCCGCCACCAATCATCGAACCCACGACTAACGCAACCAGCGCGCCGAGTTTCAGTTTTCCGGGAGCTTCAGACATTGCATGACTCCAATGCAGGAGAAGAGAGGCAACAGACTAATTCCGTTGACTGCTCAATCAGCTGACTTAGATCACTAAATGAGAGCGTTCACAGTTTGTTGGCTGAGTGCCATCATTTACGGTGTTTGTGTCTGTAATGCCTGTTCTAGAGCCTTTTTCAGTTTGTTTTAGCACTTTTTGTATTTGTTTCGAATTATGACGCTAGTTGGGGTTTTCGAATCTGCAAGTTTTGTTCATGGGTTTTTTGTACAGAGTTGACATATTAAAAGTGCGTATAAAACAAATGAATATATCGGTGTCAAAATAGCCATTTTGTGCAAGTTAAAAAGAGGCCGGTTGGCGTTTTCCAATAAACGTTATTACTCTTCATCAGTTTAGTTGACGCCCGTTATGTGACGATCTCGTGGCCGTTGCCGCCCACCAACGAAAAATGGAGATGCAACGATGTCGCAATCACCGAACAAGCTTCGCCTGAGCGCGCTGATCGCGCTGGTGGTGGGGTCGATGATCGGCGGCGGGATTTTTTCCCTGCCGCAGAACATGGCGGCCAGGGCCGATGCCGGGGCGATCCTGATCGGTTGGGCAATCACCGCCGTCGGCATGTTGACCCTGGCGTTCGTGTTCCAGACCCTGGCCAATCGCAAGCCGGAGCTGGACTCCGGGGTGTACGCCTATGCCAAGGCCGGGTTCGGCGATTACATGGGTTTTTCTTCGGCCTGGGGCTACTGGATCAGCGCCTGGCTGGGCAACGTCGGCTACTTCGTGCTGCTGTTCAGCACCCTCGGTTATTTCGTACCGGTGTTTGGCGAAGGCAACACGCCGATCGCCATCGCCTGCGCTTCGGTGCTGCTCTGGACCGTGCACTTTGTGGTGATGCGCGGGATCAAGGAGGCGGCGTTCATCAATCAAGTGACCACCGTGGCCAAGATCGTGCCGCTGATCATGTTCATCGTGATCGCCGCCGTGGCGTTCAAGGCGGATATCTTCACCGCCGACATCTGGGGGCGCAACAACCCGGAATTCGGCAGCGTGATGGATCAGGTTCGGCACATGATGCTGGTCACCGTGTTCGTGTTCATCGGTATCGAGGGGGCCAGTGTCTATTCGGCCCGGGCGGAGAAACGTTCCGACGTGGGCCGGGCGACGGTGATCGGGTTCATTGGGGTATTGGCACTGCTGGTGCTGGTGAACGTGCTGTCGCTGGGCATCATGACCCAGCCGCAACTGGCGAAACTGCAGAACCCTTCGCTGGCGGCAGTGCTTGAACATATCGTCGGCCCCTGGGGCGCGTTGCTGATCAGCGTCGGCCTGGCGATCTCGCTGTTGGGGGCCTTGTTGTCCTGGGCGTTGCTGTGCGCCGAAATCCTGTTCGCCACGGCGAAAGACAAGACCATGCCGGCATTCCTGACCAAGGAAAACGCCAACCATGTGCCGGTCAATGCGATGTGGCTGACCAACTCGATGATCCAGTTGTTCCTGCTGATCACCCTGTTCTCCGCCGGCACCTACACCAGCCTGATTTACCTGGCGTCCTCGATGATTCTGGTGCCGTACCTGTGGTCGGCGGCCTATGCGGTGTTGTTGTGCGCACGGGGTGAAACCTATCAACAGGCACCCGCCGAGCGGATCAAGGACCTGCTCATTGGTGGCATCGCTCTGGGCTACGCGGTGTGGTTGCTGTATGCCGGCGGCCTGAAGTATTTGCTGCTGTCGGCGCTGCTGTATGCGCCGGGTGTGATCCTGTTCGCCAAGGCTCGTAATGAGCAGGGCAAGCCACTGTTCACGGTTGTCGAGAAAGGTATTTTCACCTGTGTCATCGGTGGTGCGGGGCTGGCAGCCTACGGGTTGTACAGCGGGTTGCTCAGTCTGTGAGGTTGCTGCTGGCGTACCAGCCGCCCTATGACTGGCCGGCGCTCCTGGGGTTCTTGTCGGCGCGGGCGATCGTGGGCCTGGAAAGGGTGGTCGAGGGTGTGTATTCGCGCAGCATCGACCTGGATGGCGTTCACGGTACGTTTTCGATCCAGCCTGCTACATCCGATGCACTTGAGCTGACTCTGGACTTTCCGGAGGCTGCTGCCGTGCCTGAGATCGTTGCGCGAGTGCGGCGAATGTTCGACCTGGATGCCGACCTGTCCACGATTCACCGGCACCTGGCGGTTGATCCGCTGATGGCGCGGTTGATTGCCGAACGCCCGGGCCTGCGCGTACCCGGGGCGTGGGACGGGCTGGAGCTGGCGATCCGCGCGGTACTGGGGCAGCAGATTACGGTGGCGGCGGCGATCCGCCTGGCGGGGAAACTGGTAGCGCAGTACGGCACGCCGTTGAGTTCAGCGCTACCGGGATTGACCCATGCTTTTCCCCGGGCCAGCGTTTTGGCGGGCGCAGATCTGGCAGCGCTGGGCATGCCGAAAAGCCGAGGCCGGACCCTGTCGGATGTGGCTCAGGCACTGCTCGATGATCCGCGATTGTTTGAGCCCGGCCGGGAGGGGGGCGTAGCGCGGTTGCTGGCGTTGTACGGGATTGGTGACTGGACGGCGCAATACATTGCCTTGCGACAGTTGCGGGAGATGGATGGCTTTCCCAATGGTGATGTCGGGCTGATCAATGCGTTGGCGGCGCTGGAGGGGGGGCCGGTGACAGCCAGGCAACTGTTGCAGCGGGCTGAAGGGTGGCGACCGTATCGAGGGTATGCGGCACAGGTGCTGTGGACTTCCTTGAGTCGGGCGGACTGAGCTGATCCGGGATTTGTGCTGCTGTTTCTGGCGCTATCGCGAGCAAGCTCGCTCCCACAGGTGATCGCGGTCCCTCGGAAGGTCTCGGTCACCTGTGGGAGCGAGCTTGCTCGCGATGGCGATATGACTGTCACCACCACTGTGCGGGATGTGAACCCAGTTCAGTCGCGGGCAAGGTCCATTGCAGAGGCGTTCCTGTGATCTTCAGAGGCGCCTGCAACCGATGCGCCGGTCCCCAGGGTGTCTGCTCCACCATCAACCCCTGATCCTGCTCATCTTCCGCACGTAACGCTTCACTCGTCCCCGCCCCATGCTCGATCAACAACCTCGCCGTACGCGCCAACGACAATCGCGCCGAACCCCCGATACCATCGCTCAACCGCTGTGCCAGCAACCGGATCGCACTGGCCGCCATCAGATACCCGGTGGCGTGATCGAGGGCCTGCACCGGCAATGGCGTCGGTTTGTCCGACTGCTTCCAGCGCATGCCCGCTTCGGCAATGCCACTGCTCATCTGCACCAGGCTGTCGAAGCCCCGCCGATTTTGCCAGGGGCCGCTCCAGCCATAGGCGTTTAGACAAACATCGATCAGGCCCGGGTTCAGTTGCCGGCGCTCATTCATGCCCAGTCCAAGTCGTTCCAGCGCATCGGCACGATAACCATGAAGCAGAATGTCGGCGTCCTTGAGCAGGCATTCGAATACGGCGCGGTCGGACTTGTCGTTCAGATCAAGACGCGCACAGCGTTTTCCCAAGGTGACTTCCGGCACCACTCCAGGTTCGTTCCAGGTCGGCGGATCGATGCGCAGGACATCGGCGCCCAGGCCTGCCAGAAAGCGACTGGCGATGGGGCCGGCCAGTACCCGGGTCAAGTCCAGCACCTTGATGCCAGCCAGTGGTCGAGCCACAGAACCTGTCCACGGTTGGCGGCTCTGGCTTGGGTGGTTGGCGAATTGAATCAAGGGTTCGGCGTTTACTGCCTGGCCTTGAGGATGGACCTGCCATTGTTCCCAGGTGCGCATTTCGGCGGCACAGCCACCGGCATCGACCACAGCCTGCTCCAGATCGCTTTTCGCCCACCGAGCCACTTTGTCGGCCATCGTTGCGCGGTCGGTACAGGCACCGAGCACGCTTTCGGCAGCGGCGCGGTGATGGGGCGCGTTGGTGTGCAGGCGAATCCAGCCATCGCGGGTGGCGTAGTCACCCGCGATCGGGTCCCACAACGGCGGAACGCTCCAGCCAAGCGGGCGAATCGAGGTTGCGAACCAGAATGACGCCAGGCGTCGGTCAACTTCAAGGTCGGGCAGGCGCCCGGTTTGTTGGTGCAGCAGTTCGCTGGCAGCCTGGCCGGCGACGGCCATGCTGGCGCAGGCCAGATCAGTGACGGCAAACGCCGAGGGCAGGGCGCCACTGGACGTGAATGGAATCGGGGTGTGAGGCAAACCGAGTGCGGCTTGAATGGACGTGAGCAGATCAGTCATCGAAGGCCCTCCGGAGCGAGAGCCCGATCATAGTTCAAAAAAATCCAGGTCAGATGAAATCCCTGTGGGAGCGAGCTTGCTCGCGATAGCGGACTGTCAGTCGACATCAATGTTGAATGTCAGTGCGTCATCGCGAGCAAGCTCGCTCCCACAGGGGATCTTCGGTAGGTTCTTTAAACGCGGAACTGATCCATCAACTTCATCTGATGGGTGGTCAGGGAGTTGAGCTGGCTGCTGATCTGCGCCGATTCGGTGGCCTGGCCGGTCAGGGTTTCGGTGACGGTGCGGATCGCCGAGACGTTGCGGTTGACCTCTTCGGCGACGGCGCTTTGCTGTTCGGCGGCGCTGGCGATTTGCAGGTTCATATCGCTGATCACGGTGACTGCATCGCTGATCTTGCCCAAGGCCTGGACGGCCTGCTGGATCTGCCCGGCGTTGCTGTGGGCCTGGGTCTGGCTTGAGTGCATGGTGGCGACCACGCCGCGGGTGCCGCTCTGGATGCGTTCGATCACCAGGCGAATTTCTTCCACCGAGTCCTGGGTGCGTTTGGCCAGGTTGCGCACTTCATCGGCGACCACCGCAAAACCACGACCGCTTTCACCGGCACGGGCGGCTTCGATGGCGGCGTTGAGCGCCAGCAGGTTGGTTTGTTCGGCGATGCTGCGAATCACCTCCAGCACCGAACCGATCTGCTCGCTGTTGACCGCGAGGGCTTCGACTTCGGTCACGGCCTTGCTGACTTCTTCGGCCAGTTGATTGATGTCGCGGGTGCTGCGCTCGATGATTTGCATGCCGTCGCGGGCCGACTGGTCGGCACCTTTCGCCGCGTTGGCCGCGTTCGAGGCGCTGTTGGCGACATCGTGGGCGGTGGCGCTCATTTCGTTGGACGCGGTGGCGACCTGGTCGATTTCGCGGAACTGCACCTGCATGCCTTCACTGGTCTGGCGGGCGATTTCCGAAGACTGGTCGGCCGTGCCACGGGCATCGGTGATGCTTTGCTTGATCTGCGCGATGGTCGGTTGCAGCTTGTCGAGGAAGCGGTTGAACCAGCTCACCAGTTCGCCCAACTCGTCCTTCTTGCTGTAGTGCAGGCGCTGGGTCAGGTCGCCGTCGCCACTGGCAATCGCCTTGAGCATGTCGGCCACGCTGTTGATCGGGCGGGTCACGCCGGACGCGGTAAGCCACATCAGCAGCAGACCGATCACACCGGCAATCACTGCCACCGACAGTGCCTTGATCGTGCCGCTTTGCTGAGCATCGTCGAGTACCGCTTGCAGTTTCACTGAGTCGGCCAGCAGCACTTGCTTGGGCAGGTCGATCACCACGGCCCAGGCCTTGGCATCGGCAATCGGGCTGACCGGGTACACCGCGCGGATCAGGTCGCCTTGCTGGAGAATCTTCGGCGCGCCACTAGCGAGCAACTGCAGGATGTCCTTGCCATCGCCCCCCAGGGTGTCGCCGATGTTCTTGCCGACTTTGCCGGCGTCGACACTGTAGGCGGCCAGCACGCCAGTGCCGGAAACGATGAGCATGTGCCCGGCACTGTTGAACAGGTCGCGCTGGGAGTCGACCGCCGCCGCTTGCAGGGCGTCGAGGGCGATGTCGATGCCGACCACGCCGATGGACTTGCCATCGACCAGCAGCGGTACGGAAATGGTGGTCATCAACATTTCCTTGTTGCCGACGGTATCGGCATACGGGTCGAGCAGGCAGATACGTTTGCTGTCACGCGGGCAGGTGTACCAGACGTTGTACGGCGTGCCGCTGAGGTTCAGGGTGGTTTTGGTCATGTCTTCTTCGACCATGATCGTGTTCAGCGACTCACCCCCGGCGCGGCTCCAGTACGTGGCGAAACGGCCGATCTCGTTGGACTGGCGGGCGGCGTCATTGACGAATTCGCTGTCCTTGCCGTCCAGCCCATTGGGTTCGAACGCCAGCCAAATGCCCAGTACTTTGCTGTTGCGCTCGAAGGCGGTTTTCAGGCTCTGGTTCAACTCTTCTCGCAAGACGCCGGGCTCGAGGGAGCGTTTGGCGGCCAG
This sequence comes from Pseudomonas sp. GW456-L13, assembly GCF_017350115.1. Lineage (NCBI taxonomy): Bacteria > Pseudomonadati > Pseudomonadota > Gammaproteobacteria > Pseudomonadales > Pseudomonadaceae > Pseudomonas > Pseudomonas sp. GW456-L13. Next base: position 1,148,601 of record NZ_JACNAS010000002.1, on the reverse strand, counting down.
GTTGCGCATGTCCTGGATCTGGTCCGCGAGGGCGGTCACCACCGTCAGGGTTTCACCGAAGGTCTTCTGCACCCGCACCGCTTGCTCGGCGGCCTTGGCCTGGAGCAGGTCCTGCACACTGGCGGTAAGCATTCTGCTGCTGGAATCGCTGACCAGATCATCGTTCTGATTGGTCTGGTAGATGTTCATACCCACTATCAAGGCGACTACGCCCAGCAGGCACAGACCGGACAGCAGGACGATTTTCAGGCGAATGGACAGTGAGTCGAACATAGGGCGAGCTCGCGAATGGATGAAGTGTTGGCTGTGGGCCGTTGTGGCTCACTCGCTAAATCCATTTAGCGCCGATCAATGCACATCGGCGTGGCGAAGAGGTTACATGAGGGGCAACCCGACGAGCGGTAGTTGTTGAACGTTTGCGCAGAAAAATGTGCCGAAAATGGGGATAAAAAGAGGAAAAAGCGCGGGGTGAATTCAGGGGGCATCAGGGACGCCGGTCTCGAAGCGCCTGAATGAAATTCACAAAATACATATGTACCGCTTCTCATAACCGGCAGGACGTTTCAATGCAGATGCCACCTCGGTGGAACACTTTCGGAAGCTTTGGCTTTCGGCATCTGACAGAAAATAATGAGAAGACTCTATGTGGATTACTTGCTTTAAAAGGACCGGGTTGCGCTCGGTGTTGTTGATTTGGGGGATGTTGTTGGCGGCAGGCGCGGCTCCTGCCATGTCTTTTCTGAACTCGGCAGCTATTTCGGGTATTGCCTCTCAAATTCCCTCGGCGGCCACGGTACTGCCGGACAAGCTGAACACCCTCAAGGAAAGTCTGGCTGACGAAACGGATGTGAAGCAATACAGCTTCATGGCGGTGCGGGGGCAGGATGTGTGGATCCGTGCGAGCGGGACGAAAGGCGGGCCATTGACGCTGGAATACAATCGCGATGGAAACTGGGCCGTAATCCCTTGGGGTACACCCTTAACGGTTTCTGGTTTGCAGCCGAATCAGGAAGTTCAGGTTCGCATCTCGAAGAAACCGTCCGCCCCGTTCGTGGCGGGTGATATCTACACGCTTGAGTTTGGTTCTGCACCTTACTACGCCGACAGTCGCGTCCGGGGCGATGCCGGTGAGCTGCCGCTGTACTGGGCGACCACGCAGGCCTACAGAGTCCTGAACTGGTCGGTCCGATTGAGGGATTCGACAGGGCAGCCGCTCGAAGGCGCTAAAGCTACCTTGATATTGAACAAGGGGGGGGATGACGAAAGGTTCGACCTTATAACGGACAGCACTGGTAGCGCCGCGCAAGCCCTTGAGTTGGGCAGGTGCTATGGCCAGTTGAAGTCTGATCCTTTCTGGACCAGCAGTGGCAAGTATCGCTATAAGTGGGAGGTCGAATACAACCTGGGATATTGGTCGATTCAGGTTCAAGACAAAGAGGCGTCGGGGGTGGGCGGTCACAACGTGCCGAACGTTTCATTCGCTCAGATATGCTATCAAAACATGTTGCATAACTAGATCCGGCATATTCCCGGCAATGCGGTGATGTACACCGCTTTGCCGGGCTTTTTTTCAAACGATCAGGCCTCGATGTGCAGTCCCTGCTTTCTCTCGCTCGGGTCCTTTTCGGCTTTTTTATGCAATTGATCCAGCCAGGAGTCTGAACTTCCCAGGTCCAGCGCACCTTTGTTCAGCAATAATCCATAGTCAATCATGTTGTGGAAGTTGCTCAGGTCCAGTTTCACCTTGCCCTCGAACTGTGGCTTATCCAGCTGAATCAACTCGATTACGGTCTTGGCGTGCTTGAGGGTCAGGGGTTGCAAGCCTTTGGCCTCGTTCAACAGGGTGTTCAATACTTCCTCATCCCTGGCAGTCAGGGTGTCGGGGGGCGAAGTGACTTTCAACTGACCGTCTTCGGCCACGGTGAAGCCCATTACGTTATGGGCCAGGCCAGACCATTTGTTTTGCAGGTCTTTTTTGAAGTCGGAGTAAATCCCTTCCATTTTTTTGAGCATCAAATTTGCCTGGAATTCATGATGCCTGATCATTGAATATCTAAAGCTTTTTATCTGAGGGGGTAGGTCATAGAACCCGTTAAGTGATTCGAGCGTATTCAAGAAATCCTCCACCTCATTCAGTTTTTCGCTGCTGAGATTTCTAGGTTCACTTCGAGGAGCTCGGAGTTTCTCGATGGTCAACCTTATCCTGTCATCCATTACCGGAATGTCGACTTTCTCAAGCTGGGATTTTTCCGTGTTCGCCTTCACTGTTTGCGGATACGGAACTTGAAAAGATGCAGCGGCACTTACATTCATGTCAGCTTCTCATTGTGGGGGTTCATGGTGCTTAACGGCCATGACCCGGTCATGGATGACCTGATAAACACGTAGGAGAAGTCCGAACAACAAGTAGGTACTTTCAAGTGTGCCGTTGTCGGCTGTCACAGGGCGGTTTGAAGAGGTTTCAGGTGCCCTGCGGCAGTGATTCCGGCCGTGACCAGATCCACAGATTGCCCAGCCCCATGCCGGCAATCGCCAGGTAAATCGGCCAGCCATGATCGAGCATTACCAGCATCAGACCGGCACACAACAGCATGCTGACCGTGGCGCTGATTTTTGCCCGACGCGCGATGATCTTGCCGTTGCGCCAGTTATGGAGGATGGGGCCGAACAGCCGGTGGTTTTCCAGCCAGGCACTCAGGCGCGGCGAACTGCGGGTCGCAGCCCAGGCGGCCAGCAGGATGAACTCGGTGGTTGGCAGGCCGGGTATGACGATGGCGATCAGGCCGATGCCCAGGCTGACATAGGCCAGCAGGCCGAAGAGGAGGCGGGAGAGTCTGGAGGAGGCTGGCATGGGCTCAAGGCAACATGTGAGGCTGATCGAAATCTTACGGATTTGCTTCGCTCCTTGTTGGAGCGAGCTTGCTCGCGATAGGGGGGTATCAGTCGACAGTAATGCTGTCTGGAATACCGTCATCGCGAGCAAGCTCGCTCCCACAGGGGAATGTGGTATGTCAGGCGACTTCCGGAGCGCTGGCGTAAGCCCGCTCCAGCAACACGGTAAAACGGTTGAACGCGTCGATTGCGCCTTTTTCCACTTCGGCTTCTTCCTGGGCGCTGAATGCCAGGCCGTCCAGGGTTTTGACGAAGCTCTTCCAGCCTTCAGCGCGGCCGCCGGCCGGTTCGCCGAGGTGGCGGGCGCCGAAGGTTTCGCTCAGGCCAAGGCCCACGGCACGCTTGATGAGGAACGCCGCGCCGAGCTTCGAGCCTTCGGAGACGAAGATCCAGCCCAGGGCCTCGGCCTTGGTCGGGTTCTTCAGTGCACCGGCGGCAGGTGCCGGCACGTCGGTGTCCAGGTCAGCGAGGTCGGCCCTGGCTGCATCGGCACGACAGCGGGCCGGCAGGTCCGGGACGATGGCGGTCAGTTCGGCATCGTTGTACAGCGACACCAGTTCCGACTGGAACAGGTACTGCGCCACCACGAAACGGGCGAAATTGGCCGGGGTTTCAAACGGGGCATGAGCCTTGACCAGGGCATCGAGCTTGCTGTGCGGCTCGTGGGTGATCTGGTTCAAACGTTGCGAACGCAGGTTGGGGCGTTGTTCGGTGGCCTGGGTAGTCATGGCAATTCCTTGGAGAAAGAGAGGCGCTTGGTAACGAGACGAACAGGAAGGCGCCTGACAGTAAAAAATCCTCACCGGGCGGCTTGATGAAACCGCCAGGCGAGATGAGCGGATCAGATATCCCAGATCAGGTTGACCGCAAAGTTGCGACCCGGCTGGGTCAGACGGTCGAGGTTGGCCGGTTGGGTCACCGAGGCTTCGCCGACGCTGTCGTAGCCGCGCACGTCATCCCACAGCCAGTACTTCTTGTCTGTGAGGTTGTAGACGCCGCCGCTGACGGTCACGTCGTCGGTCACCTTGTAGAACGCGCTCAGGTCCAGAATGCCGAAACCGGGCGTCTTGAACTGGGTGCTGGTGCCGTCCGGGGTTTTGAAGCTGGTGCTGTCGACGCGGTCTTTCTTTTTCACCAGCGTCCAGCTGAGCAAGCCGCCGTAGGTGTCCTGGTCGTAGCCAAGGCCGAATACGCCGGTCAGCGGGTTGACGCTGTTGAGCGGCTCGCCGTTGTCGTCGTTGCGACCGTAGGCATAGGCCACCGAGCCCTGGGTGTAGAGGCCTTGCGGCGCGCCGAAGGCGTCGAGGTTCAGGCGTCCCTTGACCTCGGCACCTTTGATGGTGGCGTGCTTGATGTTGTTGCTCTGGAACGTGGTCTCGGTGTATCCCGGAGTGATGGCGTTCTCGTTAATGAAGTCGCGGTATTTGTTGTAGAACACCGCTACGTCAAACGAGCCCTGCTCGAAGTTGCCGCGCAAACCCGTCTCGTAGCTTTTGCTTTTTTCCGGTTCGAGGTCAGGATTAGGCGCTACCCGATAGCCGCCGGCGATGTTTTCGAAACGACCGTACAACGCCTTGGCGGTCGGGGTGCGGAAGCCTTCAGCGTATTTGCCGTACCAGGTGTAATGGTCGTTGAAGCTGTAGGTGGTGCCAAAATTCGGCGACAGGCGATGCCAGGTTTTGGTCTCGTCGCTCACCGTACCGTTGCCGCTCTGGTCGGCGGTGGCCAGGAACTCTTCGGTGATGTGCGGCTTGAGCTCGGTGTAGTCGTAGCGAGCACCTGGCGCAAAGGTCCAGTTGCCCCAGCTGATCAGATCCTGGGCGAACAGGCTGTAGCTGTTGACGGTCGGGTCCGGGAAGTCACTGGCGGGTGTCAGCGTGTCGGTGGCACTAGGGGCGCCAATGACCCGGCAGGATCCGGCCACGGTCAGGCAGGTGCCGGTGCCGGTACGCAGGCCGGTGATTTTGTCCTGCTTGATGGTGGTGCCATAGGTGACGAGGTGGTCGGTGTCGGCGATGGCAAACGACTTGTCAGCCTGGGCATCGAATACCCATTGGCGGTCCTTGTAGGTGGTATCGCGGTTACGCAGCACGGTTCGTGACGGCGGCGCGTAGATTTCCTCGGTGCTCTGGTCGGTCTTGGCGATCTGGTAGTTCAGCGTCCACTTGATGTTGTCGGCCAGGGCGCTGTCCAGACCGAAGCTGTGTTCCAGGCCAAAGCGTTCGCGGGTGATCGTGTCGTTACCGGTACGGGACTTGTAGTAGCCGAAACCGCGTCCGGCATTGAACGGGCCGCCCACTGCGCTCAATTGATTGGTGTCGCGGTCGTCCTTGTAATGCTCATAGGTCAGGCCCAGGCGCGCGTCGTCGGCGTAATTCCAGCCCAGTTTGGCCAGCACGCTGGTGGTGCGAGCGTCCTGGGGGTTGGCTTCAGTACGGTTCAGGCCAGTGCCGCCGGTTTCGCCATAGGACTCTGTTTCATGACCGTTGCGTTGACTGAGATGCAACAGGCCATCGAGCTCGCCTGTACGGCCGGCGACGGTGCCGGACGTCAGCCAGCTGTCGTCGGCGGAGCTGTAACCGGTTTTCAGGCGCGCGCCGACATCCTTGCCCGGTTTGATGATGTCGTCCGGGTCCAGCGTGTAGTAACTGACGGCGCCGCCAATGGCATTGCTGCCGTACAAAACAGAGGCCGGGCCCCGGAGGATCTCCACACGCTTGACGATTTCCGGGTCGACATAGTTGCGGTTGGTCTGGGCATAGGGGCCATTGAAGAAGCCGTCGGGTACCTGCACGCCATCGACCTGGGTCAGCACGCGGTCGCCATCGATGCCGCGAATGTTGTAGCCGGTGATACCGGCCCGCTGGCCTGCGCCGCCTACCGAAACACCAGGTTCGTAGCGCACCAGCTCCTTGATGGTATTGACGTTGTTGCGGTCCAGATCTTCGCGGGTGTAGACAGAGACCGTGCTCGGCACGCTATTCACAGACTGTTCGTTACGGGTGGCGCTGATGGTCACCTGATCGAGATTCAGGGCGCTGCTACCACTGCGCTTTTCCAGAACGATGCTGTTGTTGCCCAGTTTGCGATAGCCCAGGTTGGTCCCCACCAACAGGCGATCCAGGGCTTTCTCCGGCGACAGCGAACCACGGACGCCCGGCGAGGCCACACCTTGCGCCAGCTCCGACGACACGCCGATCTGCCAGCCCGTTACGGTGGTAAAGGCATTGAGTGCCGACACCAGTGATTGCTGGGGAATGGCGAACGAGTAGTCGCCCATTTTGCGGGTCGACTGCTCGGTGGCGGTGGCGGCCATGAGCGGTGCGGTACCGGCCATCAGGATGGCGGCGGTCAGCAGCGACAGCACGCGGGAAGGTGTAGGGGCTTGGCGGGTAAGGCGAGGGGACATCGATAGCGCTCCGTGTCGCACGAATCTTTATAGGTGCTGATTGGCATGGTGAGATGCGAATCAATTGCATTGGCTATAACGAGACGTACGGGGTTTGGCTATCGAGTAAAAATAATTCTCATTCAGTTCAGGATGACCAGCGCCGGGAATTCCTGGAGCCGGGCCGAGGTGATGTGGGCCAGGGAGCGAACCACGTCCAGCGGCTGATCGAGACGGTAGTTGCCGGTCACGGTGACATCGGCCAACTGTTCGTTGTTGTTGATGATCCAGCCCGGGTAATAGCGGCGAAGTTCTGCCAGTACCTGGTTCAACGGGCAGTTTTCGAACACCAGCCGTCCCTGGACCCACGCCAGGTCGGTGGCGGCATCCAGCTTGGCCGGGCGGTCGAAGCCGTTGGGGCCGATGCGAATGCTTTCCCCGGCGGACAAGCGTACCCGCGCGTCATCCCGAGTGGCGCGCAAGTCGACGTCGCCGCGCTGTACCTGCACCTGCGCCACGCCGTCCAGGTAACTCACGGCAAATGCGGTATCGCGAACGCTGGCCGTGACCGGGCCGGCGTCGATTTCCAGTGGTTGGCCGCGATTGGCCTGCACTTCGAAAAACGCTTCGCCCTGATACAGGCGGGCAACACGTTGCTGGTCGTTGATGGTGCTTGAGAACGCCGAATTGGTATTGAGCAGAACCCTGGAACCGTCCTCCAGTTGCAGGCGCTGGCGCTCGCCGACCACAGTCAGGTGATCGGCCTGCAGGCGCATCGGCAAACTGCTGAAACTGAACAGCCCGAGCAGCAGCACGGCGGCGGTGGCCAGTGGTTTCCAGTGCGGACGCAGACGGGCGAGGACAGTGACTTTCGCCGGACGGGCGGCCAGGCTTTGCGCGCATTGCGCCACTTGCGGGCCGTCCCAGATCGCCTGGGCCTTGGCGAACGCCTGGGCATTCAACGGATCGGCGTCGAGCCATGCATGGAATTGGCGGCTCTGCTCCTCGTCGGGACTGCCGAGCACAATCAGCCAGTCCAGGGCCTGGTCCATCGCGCTTGCGGGGTCCTGCGCCGATGATGGCTCGGGGGAGCGGTGGTTGTCCGTCACGGTGTTTCCTCGGCAGTGTCTGTGCACGGCTGTTTTTTTAGTGAAGCGTAAAAGTGAGCCAAGGGTAGCAAAGCCCGATGATCAGCGCAGTCGGTCCAGGTAAGCGCAGGGGCTTGGCGCTCAGTTGGCGTTCAAGCGATCGGCAACCCCGATGCAGATCGACATGATCAGTTTGAGTTCTTTCTGCACGGTGCTGAGGGACACGTTCAACTCCTCGGCGATTTCCTGGTAACTGTGCCCGTGCAGGCGGCTGAGGATGAAAATCCGCTGTTGGCGGGCGCTGAGTTCACTGAGGCTCACGTTCAAGCGCTCCAGCAATTGTTCGGCGTGGGCGGCGTCTTCGGCGCTGCTGGTGGCGGCGGCGATGCTGTGCATCACCTCCTGCGGCACGTCATCGACCATCGTGCGCGAATGGATGCGCCGCGCGCGCAAATGGTCCAGCGCCAGGTTGCGCGCCGTCTGGAAGACAAAGGGCTCAAGATGATCGATGGCCCGTTCGCTCAAGGCCCGGGTCACCCGCAGGTAAGTTTCCTGCAAGAGGTCTTCAGCGGTGCTGTGATTGTTGACCATCCGCTCCAGCGTACGCAGCAGGGAGGTGCGCTGGGTGAGGAAAACGTGGTTGAAGCGCGACTGACTCACGGGAGAACCTGATCCATTTCGAGTAGATGATAATGCTTATCATCTACTCGAGTGGTCAAGCACTGATTTGTGACGCTTTACGCGCGACCCTGCAAATAGGTGGCGTAATCGGGAATCCGATGGAGGTGCGCCTGATCCATCAGCGGGCTGCTGAGCAGGTAGTCGGCGCTGCATTCGTTGCACGCCACCGGGATGTTCCACACTGCCGCGACCCGCAGCAACGCCTTGATATCCGGGTCGTGGGGCTGTGGCTCGAACGGGTCCCAGAAGAACACCAGCATGTCGACCCGCTGCTCGGCGATTTGCGCACCGAGCTGCTGATCGCCGCCCAGTGGCCCGCTGATCATGCTTTGCACCGGCAGATCGAGGCGTTGTTGCAACAACAACCCCGTGGTGCCGGTGGCGACCAGGTCATGCTGGGCCAGCCTGTCTTTTTGCCGTTCGGCCCAGTCCAGCAAGAACACCTTGCAGTGGTCATGGGCAACCAGGGCGATACGCTTGCGCGCCGCCATGGTCTTTTGCGTAAAGCTGATACCGATCATCGATGCTGGCTCCAGAAATGACACGTACCCTGTAGGAGCAGCCGGTCGACGCTCGATTGCTCGCGATGGACTGTAGAACACCGCGGGGCATCAGGTTCCCCGCGTTATCGTTCACGACCATCGCGAGCAAGCTCGCTCCTACAAGAAGGAAGGGACGTGCTGCTTATTCTGCGTTGCACAGCGCCAGGCAGTTATCGAGCATGCGGTTGGAGAAGCCCCACTCGTTGTCATACCACGCCAGTACCTTGAGCAGCTTGCCGCTGGATTTGGTGTGGTTGGCGTCGAAGATCGACGACAGCGGGTTGTGGTTGAAGTCGCTGGAGACCAGCGGCAGGGTGTTGTATCCAAGGATCTTCGAGTGCTGGCTGGCTTCTTTCATCAGCGCATTGACCTCAGCGGCCGAAGCTTCGCGCTTGAGCTGCACCGTCAGGTCCACCAGCGATACATTGATGACCGGTACGCGCACCGACATGCCGGTCAATTTGCCTGCCAGTTCCGGCAGCACCAGGCCCACCGCTTCAGCAGCACCGGTCTTGCTCGGGATCATGTTCTGGGTGGCCGAACGGGCGCGGTACGGATCGACGTGATAGACGTCGGTCAGATGCTGGTCGTTGGTATAGGCGTGAATGGTGGTCATCAGACCGCTTTCGATGCCCAGCTCGCGGTGCAGCACCTGGGCCACCGGGGCCAGGCAGTTGGTGGTGCACGACGCGTTGGAAATGATCTGGTGCGATTGGCGCAGAATGTCGTGGTTCACCCCGTAGACGACGGTGGCGTCGGCGCCTTTGGCCGGGGCAGAGATAATCACTTTGCGCGCGCCCGCCGTAATATGCGCAGCGGCCTTGGCCCGGTCGGTGAACAGACCGGTGCATTCGAACACCACATCAATCTTTTCCGCGGCCCAAGGCAAGTCGGCCGGGTTGCGGATGGCACTGACCGAAATACGGTCGCCGTTGACCGTCAGGCTCTCCTGGTCGTGCTGGACATCGGCATCGAATGTGCCGTGAACGGTGTCGTACTTGAGCAGATGAGCGTTGATCGCGCTGTCGCCCAGGTCGTTGATGGCGACAATCTGCAGATCCTGACGGTAGCCCTGGGTATAGAGTGCGCGCAGGACATTACGGCCGATGCGGCCAAAACCATTGATTGCGATTCGAAGAGTCATAGTGCGGCGCTACCGTCGTTTTGTTGTTGGAATTACAAGATTATTCGTAAAAAAATAGAAAACAAGCCTTTTTGATGGCAATATTTTGTTCGATCTACAACGAGTGACCTGAATCAACTGGTCCGAATGGTCAAACAAACCGTCTGTCATCCCATCGACACCGGCCTTTGATCAGCATAGACAATCAGGTCGCCACATCCGTTAGCCTGGAGTTCTACACATGCATCCCCGCGTCCTTGAGGTCACTGAACGGCTTATCGCCCGCAGCCGCGCCACGCGTGAGGCCTACCTTGCATTGATCCGCGGTGCGGCCAGCGACGGTCCGATGCGCGGCAAGCTGCAATGCGCCAACTTCGCCCATGGCGTGGCCGGTTGCGGCAGCGACGACAAGCACAGCCTGCGGATGATGAACTCCGCGAACATCGCGATAGTTTCGTCATATAACGACATGCTCTCGGCACACCAGCCGTACGAAGTCTTCCCCGAACTGATCAAGAAAGCCCTGCGCGAAATCGGCTCCGTCGGTCAGTTCGCCGGTGGCACGCCGGCCATGTGCGATGGCGTGACCCAGGGCGAGCCGGGCATGGAACTTAGCCTGCCGAGCCGCGAAGTGATCGCGTTGTCCACCGCCGTGGCGCTGTCCCACAACATGTTCGACGGCGCGCTGCTGCTCGGCATCTGCGACAAGATCGTGCCGGGCCTGATGATGGGCGCGCTGCGCTTCGGCCATCTGCCGATGATCTTCGTGCCGGGCGGGCCGATGGTGTCGGGCATTTCCAACAAGCAGAAAGCCGATGTGCGCCAGAAGTACGCCGAAGGCAAGGCGACTCGCGAAGAGCTGCTGGAATCGGAAATGAAGTCCTACCACAGCCCTGGCACCTGCACCTTCTACGGCACCGCCAACACCAACCAGTTGCTGATGGAGGTCATGGGGCTGCATCTGCCGGGCGCGTCCTTCGTCAACCCGAACACGCCGTTGCGCGATGCCTTGACCCGCGAAGCCGCGCACCAGGTCACGCGCCTGACCAAGCAGAACGGCGACTTCATGCCGATCGGCGAAATCGTCGACGAGCGTTCGCTGGTCAACTCGATTGTCGCGTTGCATGCCACGGGCGGCTCGACCAACCACACCCTGCACATGCCAGCCATCGCCATGGCGGCGGGCATTCAATTGACCTGGCAGGACATGGCCGACCTCTCCGAAGTCGTGCCGACCCTGAGCCACGTCTACCCGAACGGCAAAGCCGACATCAACCACTTCCAGGCTGCGGGCGGCATGTCGTTCCTGATTCGTGAACTGCTGGAAGCCGGGCTGCTCCACGAAAACGTCAACACCGTGATGGGCCACGGCCTGAGCCGCTACACCCAGGAGCCGTTCCTCGACAATGGCCAACTGGTCTGGCGTGAAGGCGTGACCGACAGCCTCGACGAAAGCATCCTGCGTCCGGTCGCCCGCGCGTTCTCGGCCGAAGGTGGCCTGCGGGTGATGGAAGGCAACCTCGGTCGTGGCGTGATGAAAGTCTCCGCCGTGGCCGTGGAAAACCAGATCGTCGAAGCGCCGGCCATGGTGTTCCAGGATCAACAGGACCTGGCCGATGCGTTCAAGGCCGGTTTGCTGGAGAAGGATTTTGTCGCGGTGATGCGCTTCCAGGGCCCGCGCTCCAACGGCATGCCAGAGCTGCACAAGATGACGCCGTTCCTCGGCGTGTTGCAGGATCGCGGCTTCAAAGTCGCGCTGGTGACCGACGGGCGCATGTCCGGTGCGTCGGGGAAAATCCCGGCGGCCATTCATGTCAGCCCCGAAGCTTATGTCGGCGGCGCTTTGGCGCGGGTACAAGAGGGCGATATCATCCGCGTCGATGGCGTCAAAGGCACCCTGGAGCTTAAGGTGGACGCCGAAGAATTCGCAGCGCGCACGCCGGCCAAGGGCCTGTTGGGCAACAACATCGGCACCGGTCGCGAGCTGTTCGGTTTCATGCGCATGGCCTTCAGCTCGGCGGAGCAGGGCGCCAGCGCCTTTACTTCTGCCCTGGAGACGCTTAATTGAAACTGGCTTTGGTCGGTGACATCGGTGGGACCAACGCACGTTTCGCGTTGTGGAAAAACCAGCAGCTGGAATCGGTCCAGGTGCTGGCAACGGCAGATTTTCCCAGCCCGGAAGAAGCTATCAGCCTGTACCTCAATGGTCTGGGGCTGGCGCCGGGTTCGATCGGTTCGGTGTGCCTGTCGGTGGCGGGCCCGGTGAGTGGCGACGAATTCAAGTTCACCAATAATCACTGGCGCCTGAGCCGCAAGGGCTTTTGCCAGACCTTGCAGGTGGATCAGCTGTTGTTGGTCAACGACTTCTCGGCCATGGCCCTGGGCATGACCCGTCTGCAGCCCGGCGAATTTCGCGTGGTCTGCGAAGGCACGCCGGAGCCGTTGCGCCCGGCGGTGGTGATTGGCCCGGGCACAGGCCTGGGCGTCGGCACCTTGCTCGATTTGGGCGCGGGCCGTTTTGCCGCGTTGCCGGGGGAGGGCGGTCACGTCGATCTGCCATTGAGCAGCCCGCGTGAAACACAGCTCTGGCAGCACATCTTCAACGAAATTGGCCATGTCAGTGCGGAAACAGCCTTGAGCGGTGGCGGCTTGCCCCGTGTCTATCGGGCGATCTGTGCGGTGGACGGGCACACGCCTGTGCTCGACACACCGGAAGCCATCACCGCTGCCGGGCTGGCGGGCGACCCGATTGCCGTGGAAGTGCTTGAACAGTTCTGCTGCTGGCTCGGTCGCGTGGCCGGCAATAACGTGCTGACCACCGGTGGACGCGGTGGCGTGTACATCGTGGGCGGGGTGATTCCGCGCTTTGCCGATTTCTTCCTCGAAAGCGGTTTCGCCCGCTGCTTCGCCGACAAGGGTTGCATGAGCGACTACTTCAAGGGGATTCCGGTGTGGCTGGTGACGGCGCCGTATTCCGGGTTGATGGGCGCGGGTGTGGCGTTGGAACAATCAATCCCCGCTTGAAACCCGATTACCTGTAGGAGCGAGCCTGCTCGCGATGGACGTCAACGATAACGCGTGCTTTCTGAATGTACGCGGTGCCTTCAAGTCCATCGCGAGCAGGCTCGCTCCTACAGTGGTTTTGTGGTGTTTGTAAAATCGGTGCTTAAGGCATAATCCGCCCCAATTCAAACAACAAGGACGCCGCCCGTGAGCTCAGTCAACAAGTCGATTTTGTTGGTCGATGACGATCAAGAGATACGCGAGTTGCTGGATACCTACCTGACCCGCGCCGGTTTCCAGGTACGTACCACGCCCGACGGTGCCGGCTTTCGCCAGGCGCTGAACGAGGCGCCGAGTGATCTGGTGATCCTTGATGTGATGTTGCCCGACGAAGACGGCTTCAGCCTGTGCCGCTGGATTCGCCAGCATCCGCGCCAGGCGCAGGTGCCGATCATCATGCTCACCGCCAGTTCCGACGAAGCCGATCGCGTCATCGGCCTGGAACTGGGCGCCGACGATTACCTCGGCAAGCCCTTCAGTCCACGGGAGTTGCAGGCACGGATCAAGGCGTTGCTGCGCCGCGCGCAGTTCGGTCAGGAGCGCAGTGGCGGTGAGGTGCTGGCCTTCGATGACTGGCGGCTGGACATGGTCAGCCATCGGCTGTTTCACATCGACGGCGAAGAGGTGATTCTTTCGGGCGCCGATTTCGCGCTGCTGAAACTGTTCCTCGATCATCCACAGGAAATCCTCGACCGCGACACTATCGGCAACGCCACCCGCGGCCGTGAACTGATGCCCCTGGATCGCATCGTCGACATGGCGGTCAGCCGGTTGCGCCAGCGTCTGCGCGACACGGAAAAACCGCCACGGCTGATCCGCACCGTGCGTGGCAGCGGCTACCAACTGGCGGCCAACGTGGTTGCCAGCAATGGTCACTGAGGCTTTGCGCAAGCTCGCCGCCAAGGTGCCGATGCCGCGTTCGCTGCTCGGGCGGATGTTGCTGTTGACCCTGCTGGCGGTGTTGTTCGCCCAGGCATTGTCGAGTGTGATCTGGGTGTCGCAACTGCGCGCCACGCAGCTCGAGGGCCTGGTCACCAGTGCCCGCAGTCTGGCCCATTCAATGACCGCCAGCGTCAGTTATTTCCGTTCGTTACCGGTGGCGTTTCGGCCCCTGGTGCTCGATCAATTGCGCAGCATGGGCGGTACCCGGTTCGTGGTGACGCTCAACGACAAACCCCTGGGCATGGAAGTGCTGCCCATCACCCCGCGCAAAGAGGCGGTGCTCAAGGCGGTGGACGAAGTGCTGCGCCAGTCCCTCGGCCAAGACACGGACATCTCGGTGACCTTCGTCAGCCCGGAAGACCTGCGCATCTTCAATGGCGGCCTGAAGCTCGATGAGTTGCCACGCTCCTGGGCGCACTACGCGCTGACCCTGGAACCGGTGAATCCTCCGGTGCTGGTCACGCAGATCCAGATGGCACCGGGGGAATGGCTGTACATCGCCTCGCTGTTGCCCGAGCCCTACACCAGTCTTGAAGAGCAGGGCCTGCCGGCGCAGCAGGTGTGGTTCATCGTCCTGACCAGCAGCTTTTTGCTGTTGTTCATCGGCCTGCTGGTGCACTGGCAGAGTCGTCCGCTCAAGCGCCTGGCGCGGGCGGCGCGGGACCTGTCGTTGGGTGCCGACGTGGAACCGGTGGCCGAGGGCGGTGGCAGCGAAGTGGTCGAGGTCGGGCGCGCCTTCAACACCATGCGCGAGCGCATCAGCCGTTACCTGACCGAACGCAGCCAGTTGTTCAGCGCCATTTCCCACGACCTGCGCACGCCGATCACCCGCTTGCGCCTGCGGGTTGAATTGCTCGAAGACGAAACACTGCAAGCCAAGTTCGGGCGCGATCTGGACGAGCTGGAGTTGCTGGTCAAGGGCGCGCTGCAATGCGTGAAAGACACCGACATCCACGAGAACATCGAGCCGGTGGACCTCAACCATGTGCTCGACTGTCTGGTGGAACCCTATCTCGCGCCGAACGGCAACGGCCGCGTGACCCAGCAGGGGCGGGCGCTGGCGGCGTACCCGGGCAAACCGCTGGCGCTCAAGCGCTGCATCGGCAACCTGATCGACAATGCGCTGAAGTACGGGCAGAACGCGCACCTGCACATCGATGACGACGAAAGCGCGTTCATCCTGCATGTCGATGACGAAGGGCCGGGCGTGCCGGAGCAGCGCCTGGAGCAGGTGTTCGAACCGCACTTCCGCCTGGCCGGGCAGCAGCAGGGTTACGGCTTGGGGCTGGGGATTGCCCGCAACATTGCCCATAGCCATGGTGGTGAGGTCAGCTTGCAGAATTTGCGTGAAGGCGGGTTGCGGGTAACGTTGCAGTTGCCCCGCTCAGTGGATTGACACCACCCTGTGGCGAGGGGGCTTGCCCCCGTTGGACCGCGAAGCGGTCCCAAAACCATCACCCACAGACTGCCTGTAAAAATCAGGTCGCTGATTTTACGACTGCTGCGCAGCCGGAAGGGGGCAAGCCCCCTCGCCACAAGTATTTCACTCAATGCCTGTGTCCATTGTCACAAGTTGGTGACATAACCCACCCCCTTCGTTACAAGCCGACCTTCGTCCGTTGTTTATGCTGCCCCACAGTCATAACAACAAAAAAGGTACGCCATGGACACCTTCCAACCGGCCTTCAGCAGTTGGCTGAACGCACCTGCCCATCAGCAATGGCTCGCCACCGAAGGCTTGCGCCTGCTGACCTTCGCCAAGGCTTCGAAACTGCCTGAAGGCTTCGGCAACCTCGATGAAAAAGGCCGCCTCCCGTCTGATGCGCAAGCCCAGACCATGAACACCGCGCGCATGACCCACAGCTTCGCTATGGCCCACATTCAGGGTTTACCGGGCTTTGCCGAACTGGTGGATCACGGCGTTGCCGCACTGCGCGGGCCGTTGCGCGACACGCTGTATGGCGGCTGGTTTGCGACCGCCGAACATCGTGACGGCAATACGGGCAAGAACGCCTATCTGCATGCCTTCGTCGCGCTGGCCGCCAGTTCTGCGGTGGTCGCGCAGCGCCCCGGTGCCCAAGCCTTGCTCGATGATGCCATCGATATCATCGACACTTATTTCTGGAGCGAAGAAGAAGGCGCGATGCGCGAGTCTTTCAATCGCGACTGGAGCGAAGAGGAGGCGTACCGGGGCGCCAACAGCAACATGCACGCCACCGAGGCCTTCCTCGCCCTGGCCGATGTCACCGATGACAACCGTTGGCTCAGCCGTGCCCATCGGATTGTCGAGCGCGTAATTCATGGCCACGCCGCCGCCAACGATTACCTGGTGATCGAGCATTTCGACCGCGCCTGGCAGCCACTGCGGGACTACAACCGCGACAACCCGGCAGACGGCTTCCGCCCCTACGGCACCACCCCGGGCCATGGTTTCGAGTGGGCGCGGCTGTTGCTGCATCTCGAAGCTTCGCGGGTGAAGGCCGGGATGCTCACGCCGGGCTGGCTGGTCACCGATGCGCAAAAACTGTTCGAGCACAATTGCTTCCATGGCTGGGACGTCGATGGCGCGCCGGGCATTGTCTACACCCTGGACTGGGACAACAAAGCGGTGGTCCGCCATCGCCTGCACTGGACCCATTGTGAAGCCAGTGCCGCCGCCAGTGCCTTGCTCAAGCGCACTGGCGATGAACAATACGAACACTGGTACCGACTGTTCTGGGAGTTCTGTGACAGTCATTTCATCGACCGCGAAGACGGCAGCTGGCATCACGAACTCGACCCGCAAAACCGCCCGAGTGCCGATATCTGGCCCGGCAAGCCTGATCTTTACCACGCCTGGCAAGCCGTGCTGATTCCGCGCCTGGCGCTGGCGCCGAGCATGGCCACGGCGCTGGCGCAGCCGTCCCAGAGCGGTTCTATGTAACCATGCGGTGACATTCGCGCATCCCTTCGTTACCTGCGAGGGGATATCCCCTGTTTAGAATCTTATGCAGCGCAAGCAACAGACTTGCATGCATAACAACAAGAAAGGTGCTCCTAGATGAATGCGATTTCTCGCCTCGCTACTGTCATTTCTCTCGCTTCCCTGTCTGCGCTCCCCCTCAGTGTCCTGGCCGCCGAATCCAAAGGTTCCGTTGAAGTCGTTCACTGGTGGACTTCCGGTGGTGAAAAAGCAGCGGTCGATGTCCTGAAGGCTCAAGTCGAAAAAGACGGCTTTACCTGGAAGGACGGCGCAGTCGCCGGTGGTGGCGGTTCCACGGCCATGACCGTACTCAAAAGTCGCGCCGTAGCCGGCAACCCTCCGGGCGTTGCCCAGATCAAAGGCCCGGACATCCAGGAGTGGGGCAGCACTGGCCTGCTCAGCACCGACGCGTTGAAAGACGTTTCCAAGGCGGAAAACTGGGATGGCCTGCTGTCGAAGAAAGTCTCCGACACTGTGAAGTACGAAGGTGACTACGTCGCCGTGCCGGTGAACATCCACCGCGTCAACTGGCTGTGGATCAACCCCGAAGTGTTCAAGAAAGCCGGGATCGAAAAAGCCCCGACGACCCTCGAAGAATTCTATGCCGCCGGCGACAAGCTCAAGGCCGCCGGCTTCATCGCGCTCGCCCACGGTGGTCAGCCTTGGCAGGACAGCACCGTGTTCGAAGACGTGGTGCTCTCGGTCATGGGCGCCGACGGTTACAAGAAAGCCCTGGTCGACCTGGACCAGAAAACCCTGTCCGGCCCGGAGATGACCAAGTCGTTCGCCGAGCTGAAAAAAATCACCGGCTACATGGACCCGAACCGTGCCGGTCGTGACTGGAACATCGCCGCCGCCGACGTCATCAGTGGCAAGGCCGGCATGCAGATGATGGGCGACTGGGCGAAAAGCGAGTGGACCGCCGCGAAGAAAATCGCCGGCAAGGACTACCAGTGCGTAGCGTTCCCGGGCACCGAAAAAGCCTTCACCTACAACATCGACTCGATGGCGGTGTTCAAGCTCAAGGCCGATCGCAAGGGAGACATCGCTGCCCAGCAAGACCTGGCCAAGGTCGCGTTGGGTACCGACTTCCAGAAAGTCTTCAGCATGAACAAGGGTTCGATCCCGGTGCGTAACGACATGCTGAACGAAATGGACAAGCTCGGCTTCGACGAGTGTGCCCAGAAGTCGGCCAAGGACTTCATCGCGGACGACAAGACCGGCGGCCTGCAACCGAGCATGGCGCACAACATGGCCACCTCCCTGGCCGTGCAGGGCGCGATCTTCGACGTGGTCACCAACTTCATGAACGACAAGGACGCTGACCCGGCCAAGGCCAGCGCCCAACTGGCCTCGGCTGTCAAAGCTGCCCAGTAACTCGTAATCGCCGCAGGTGATCCTGCGGCAAACCCCAGAGAGAGCTCCATCCCATTGTGGGAGCGAGCTTGCTCGCGATGGACTACCAGGCACCGCGCCAATCCAGACAGGCCCCGGTGTTCTTGATTCCATCGCGAGCAGGCTCGCTCCTACAGGGGGGAACTCTGTCCGGATTTCACTTCTCCACCTGGATTATCCCGATGAGCTCTGTGGCGGTTTTCAGCAAAGCCTCACCGTTCGATGCGCTGCAACGCTGGTTACCCAAGTTGGTACTCGCGCCGAGCATGCTGATCGTGTTGGTTGGCTTCTACGGTTACATCATCTGGACATTCATACTGTCCTTCACCAACTCCAGCTTCATGCCGAGCTACAAGTGGGTCGGCCTGCAGCAATACATGCGCCTGATGGACAACGACCGCTGGTGGGTCGCGAGCAAGAACCTCGCACTGTTCGGCGGCATGTTCATCAGCATCAGCCTGGTGCTGGGCGTGTTCCTCGCGGTGCTGCTGGATCAGCGCATTCGCAAGGAAGGCTTCATCCGCACCGTCTACCTGTACCCGATGGCGCTGTCGATGATCGTCACCGGTACCGCGTGGAAATGGCTGCTCAACCCAGGCCTGGGCCTGGACAAGATGCTGCGCGACTGGGGCTGGGAAGGCTTCCGTCTCGACTGGCTGGTGGATCAGGATCGCGTGGTCTATTGCCTGGTGATCGCCGCCGTGTGGCAAGCCTCCGGGTTTGTCATGGCGATGTTCCTCGCCGGCCTGCGCGGTGTCGATCAATCGATCATCCGCGCTGCGCAAGTCGATGGCGCGAGCTTGCCGACCATCTACCTGAAGATCGTCCTGCCGAGCCTGCGCCCGGTGTTCTTCAGTGCCTTCATGATCCTGGCGCACATCGCGATCAAGAGCTTCGACCTGGTCGCGGCGATGACCGCGGGCGGTCCGGGCTACTCCTCCGACCTGCCGGCGATGTTCATGTATTCCTTCACCTTCAGCCGTGGCCAGATGGGCATCGGTTCGGCCAGCGCCATGCTGATGCTCGGCGCCGTGCTGACCATCCTCGTGCCGTACCTGTACTCCGAGCTGCGAGGCAAACGCCATGACTAATCAACTCGGAAAATCGGGTATCAGTTTCAGCCGCATCGCGATCTACGCAACTCTGTTGCTGGCGGCAGCGGTGTACTTGATCCCGTTGGTGGTAATGCTGCTGACCAGCTTCAAATCCCCGGAAGACATCCGTACCGGCAACCTGCTGAGCTGGCCGACCGTGATCGACGGCATCGGCTGGATCAAGGCCTGGGACGTGGTCGGCGGCTACTTCTGGAACTCGGTGAAGATCACCGTGCCGGCGGTGCTGATCTCCACGTTCATCGGGGCCATGAACGGCTACGTGCTGTCGATGTGGCGCTTCCGTGGTTCGCAACTGTTCTTCGGCCTGTTGCTGTTCGGCTGCTTCCTGCCGTTCCAGACCGTGCTGCTGCCAGCCTCGTTCACCCTCGGCAAGTTCGGCCTGGCCAACACCACCACCGGCCTGGTGCTGGTGCACGTGGTCTACGGCCTGGCGTTCACCACGCTGTTCTTCCGCAACTACTACGTGAGCATTCCGGATGCGCTGGTCAAGGCCGCACGGCTCGATGGCGCGGGCTTCTTCACGATCTTCCTGAAGATCCTGCTGCCGATGTCGATCCCGATCGTGATGGTCTGCCTGATCTGGCAGTTCACCCAGATCTGGAACGACTTCCTGTTCGGCGTGGTGTTCGCCAGTGGCGACGCCCAGCCAATTACCGTGGCCCTGAACAACCTGGTCAACACCAGCACCGGGGCCAAGGAATACAACGTTGATATGGCCGCCGCGATGATCGCCGGGCTGCCGACACTGCTGGTCTACATATTCGCTGGCAAGTATTTCCTGCGCGGGCTGACGTCCGGCGCGGTCAAGGGGTAGAACATGGCAACTCTCGAATTACGCAACGTCAACAAGACCTACGGCCCCGGTTTGCCGGACACCCTGAAGAACATCGAACTGAAAATCGATGACGGTGAGTTCCTGATCCTGGTCGGCCCGTCGGGCTGCGGCAAGTCGACCTTGATGAACTGCATCGCGGGCCTTGAAACCATCAGCGGTGGCGCGATCCTGGTGGACGACGCCGACATCAGCGGCATGAGCCCCAAGGATCGCGACATCGCCATGGTGTTCCAGTCCTACGCGCTGTACCCGACCATGAGCGTGCGCGACAACATCGCCTTCGGCCTGAAAATCCGCAAAATGCCGACTGCCGAAATCGACGAAGAAGTCGCTCGGGTTTCCAAGCTGTTGCAGATCGAACACTTGCTCAGCCGCAAGCCCGGCCAGCTCTCCGGCGGCCAGCAACAGCGCGTGGCGATGGGCCGTGCCCTGGCGCGGCGGCCGAAGATTTATCTGTTCGACGAACCGCTGTCCAACCTCGACGCCAAGCTGCGGGTCGAGATGCGCACCGAAATGAAACTGATGCACCAGCGCCTGAAAACCACCACGGTCTACGTGACCCACGACCAGATCGAAGCCATGACCCTGGGCGACAAAGTGGCGGTGATGAAGGACGGGATCATCCAGCAGTTCGGTACGCCGAAGGACATCTACAACAACCCGGCCAACCTGTTCGTGGCGAGCTTCATCGGTTCGCCGCCGATGAACTTCATCCCGCTGCGCTTGCAACGCAAGGACGGTCGTCTGCTGGCGCTGCTCGACAGCGGCCAGGCCCGTTGCGAATTGCCGCTGGGCATGCAGGACGCCGGTCTTGAAGACCGCGAAGTGATCCTCGGCATCCGCCCTGAGCAGATCATTCTGGCCAACGGCGAAGCAAACGGGTTGCCGACCATTCGCGCCGAAGTCCAGGTCACCGAACCGACCGGGCCCGACACCCTGGTCTTCGTCAATCTCAACGACACCAAGGTCTGCTGCCGCCTGGCGCCGGACGTGGCGCCGGCGGTGGGCGAGACCCTGACCCTGCAATTCGATCCGGCGAAAGTGCTGTTGTTCGATGCCAAGACCGGGGAGCGTTTGGGGGTTGCCGGCGTGCCGAAAGCCGAGGCGCATGCTGACAACGTGGCCCAATTCAAAGGTCGCTGAAGAACAAGACTGTAGGAGCGAGCCTGCTCGCGATGGACGTCAATGATGACACTGGAAACCTGACACCCCGCGGTGTTCTCAAGTTTCTCGCGAGCAAGCTCGCTCCTACAGGGGGGGATTGGCAATGCGCGGCCTGTCGCGCGTTGCACCGGATGTAACCGCGTTAAAAAAAGAAAAGTTAATAACAATAAAACGAGGAAGTAGGGATGAAGATGAAGAACAAGGCCCGGTTGATCTGCCAGGTTTCAGCAGCGGCAGCACTGGTTCTGGCCGGCAATGCGATGGCCGATGAAGCGTTCAGCTCCGACTCCAGGTGGATGACGGGCGATTGGGGTGGCGAGCGTACCAAGCTGATCGAGCAAGGCATCGACATCAAGATGGATTACGTCGGTGAAGTCGGCGCTAACCTGCATGGCGGCTTCAACGATGACAAGACCGCGCGCTACGCCGACCAGTTTGGCCTGGGCGCGGCGCTGGACCTGGAGAAGCTGTTCGGCTGGGATAACACCCAGGCCAAGATCCAGCTCACCAACCGTAACGGTGAGAACATCTCCAACGACCGTATCGGCGATCCGCGTGCCGGCACCTTGAGTTCCTCCCAGGAAGTCTATGGTCGCGGCCACATGGTCCGTCTGACCCAGTTGTGGATTCAGCACCAGTTCTTCGACAACAAGCTGGACGTCAAGGCCGGTTACTTCGGTGAAGGTGAAGACTTCAACACCTTCCCGTGCGAGTTCCAGAACCTGGCGTTCTGCGGATCCCAGGTGGGTAACTGGGCCACCAACATCTGGTACAACTGGCCGGTCAGCCAGGCGGCGATCCGTGTGAAGTACAACATCAATGACGAGCTCTACGCCCAGATTGGCGCGTACAACCAGAACACGTCGCAACTGGAGCACGGTAACGGCTTCAAGCTCAGCGGCAGTGGCACCAATGGCACCGTCCTGCCGGTCGAGCTGGTCTGGTCGCCGAAGGTCAACAACCTGCCGGGCGAATACCGTGTCGGTTACTACAAAAGTACCTCTGATGCCGACGACGTTCTCAAGGACGACAACGGCCAGAACGCAGCGACCACCGGCAACCCTTATCGCGTCCACGATAGCAAGCACGGCTACTGGTTCGTCGCGCAACAGCAACTGACCAGCCACAATGGCGATGCTTCCCGTGGTCTGAACATCGCGGCCAACGCAACGTTCCACGACAAAGACACCAACTTCATCGACAACTACCAGTCGCTGATGTTTGTGTACAAGGGCCCGTTCGACGCGCGTCCGAAGGATGACGTGGGCATCGGTTTCGCCCGTATTCACGTCAACGATGACGTGAAGAAAAACGCTGAGCTGACCAACGCGGCCAACGGTGTTTCGGAATACGACAATCCGCTGTTCTCGCCCATTCGTGAAACCGAATACAACTACGAGATCAACTACGGCTTCCACGTGACCAACTGGCTGACCGTACGTCCCAACCTGCAATACGTCACTCACCCGGGTGGTGTGGATGAAGTCGACAACGCGCTGGTGGCCGGCCTGAAAATTCAGTCGGTGTTCTAACGCGTCTGCGATAAGCTTCTCTCCATGTGCGCATATTTGCGGACAGCCATGGCTGTCCGCTTTTTTTTGTGTGGCGAGGGGGCTCGCCCCCGTTGGACTGCGCAGCAGTCCCTTTTTGGGGCCGCTTCGCGACCCAACGGGGGCAAGCCCCCTCGCCACAAAAAGCGCTCTACAGGATTGTGAGAATGTTGAGTACACCCATGTTTTTCAGGACCGTGGCACATGCTTGAGCATCCGCTACAACGCTTCTTCAAATCCTTGCGCGAACGTCCGGTGTTCGCGTGGGAGCGCTATCAGACGCGCGATGTGCTGGTGATCGATCATCCGCTGTGTCAGGCGGTGTTCAGTCGTCAGGGCGCGCAGTTGTTGCACTTCCAGCCCAAGGGCCAGAAACCCTGGCTGTGGTGCGCGGCAAAGTGGCCGCAGGTCGGCGCCATTCGCGGCGGTGTGCCGGTGTGTTGGCCGTGGTATGGCCGGCATCCGAGCGAAAACGCCTGGCCGTCCCATGGCTGGGCGCGGTTGCTCGACTGGAAGCTGCTCGACAGCAACAGTGACGACGATGGCGTGCGATTGCACTGGCAACTGAAGTTGTGCGACTGGCAGGTGGACCTGCACGCGCACCTGGGTGAGCGCATGGAACTGCGTCTGAGCACCGAGCATCAGGACGACATGCCGTGCCAGTTGAGCCAGGCTTTGCACGCTTACTGGCGTATTGGCGATGTCAGTGAGATAGCGCTGTCTGGGCTCGAAGGCGCGCAGGGTTACGATCAGTTGAGCCGACAGGTTTGTCAGCAGGAAGGCGAGTTACGCGTTGATGGCGGGTGTCAGCGGGTGTTCCAGCACGACGGCGAATTGCAGTTGAACGACCATGCCTGGCAGCGGGCGTTGTGCATTGATACCGGGGATACGGCAGACACAGTGGTGTGGCATCCCGGTTCACGCCCGTTGCTCGGCGTGACCTGGAACGAGATATCCGAATTCGTTTGTGTAGAGGCAGCAAGCGGCGGCACCGACAGCCTGTGCCTTGCACCTGGGGAGCGGGCGCATTTGAGTTTGCAGGCGCGGGTGGGGGCTTAGCTCTGGATTTGCGGTGCTGCGTCTGCCGCCATCGCGAGCAAGCTCGCTCCCACACTGGATCTTCGGTGAACACAGTTTTTGTGTTCAACACCAATCCCCTGTGGGAGCGAGCTTGCTCCGGGCGGCGTTCCGACGATGAGGTCAGAACGATCAGCGCAAATGTTGGATCAGTTGAACTCATCTCCAACCGGATACCGGCTGGCATTCAAGCTTTCCTTGATCTTGCGCAAATGCGGCTGGAAGTCCACGCCACGGCGCAAGGTCATGCCGGTGGCGAGTACGTCCAGCACGGTCAGTTGGATGATCCGCGACGTCATCGGCATGTAGATGTCGGTGTCTTCCGGCAGCGGAATGTTCAGGCTCAGGGTGCTGGCCTTGGCCAGTGGCGAGTTCTCGGCGGTCAGGCCAAGCACCGAGGCGCCGTTTTCCCGGGCGATGCGCGCCACCTCCACCAGTTCGCGGGTGCGACCGGTGTAGGAAATGATCACGAACAGCTCGCCGGTATGGGCCACCGAGGCAATCATGCGCTGCATCAGCACATCCGCATGGGCCGTGACGGCGAGGTTGAAGCGGAAGAACTTGTGCTGCGCATCCAGTGCCACCGGGGCCGAGGCGCCGAGGCCGAAGAAGTGGATCTGCCGGGCCTGGATCAGAAGGTCGACGGCGCGACTGATCAGGTTCGGGTCCAGTGCCTGGCAGGCGCTGTCCAGCGAGGCGATGGCGCTGCCGAAGATCTTCTGGGTGTAGGCCTCCGGATTGTCATCGGCCTCCACCGCACGGCTGACATAGGCGGCGCCACTGGCCAGACTCTGGGCCAGTTGCAGTTTGAGCTCGGGGTAGCCGCTGACGCCGAACGAACGGCAGAAACGGTTGACCGTCGGCTCGCTGACCGAGGCGGCCTGGGCGAGGGCGGCGATGCTGAAGCGGGTGGCCTGCTGCGGGTTGAGCAGGATCACCTCGGCGACTTTGCGTTCGGCCTTGTTCAGCTCTTCAAGGCGATTCTGGATTTGCTCCAGTAAATTTCGCACGCGGTCCATATAAGTATCCTTTACACCTGCGCCAACAAGCGCGCGGCTAATGCAAAAAGGGCCTTTGGTGAGGCCCGTAACGGTGGCCTATCCTACTGATGGCTCCGACCGACCACCACTCGGAATCTGTATTTTGCGAAAATGTTGTGGTTATTACTACATTTTCCCTTGAGTGATGCCTTGAAAAAAGGTATTTGTAGCTTAACTTGATAAAAGAACAAACATCATGCTCTCGATTACGGTTGAACCGTGCACCTTTGCCTTGTTCGGCGCCCTTGGCGACCTGGCCTTGCGCAAGCTGTTTCCTGCCCTCTATCAACTCGACGGCGCCGGCCTGCTGCACGAGGACACGCGTATTATCGCGCTGGCCCGTGAGCCGGGCAGCGAGCAGGAGCACCTGGCGTTCATCACCTCCGAGCTGCGCCGCTATGTCGGTGCCAAAGAGCTGGACGAAGCCGTGGTCGAGCGTTTTCTGGCGCGCCTGAACTACCTGCACGTCGACTTCCTCAACCCCGATGATTATGTGGCCCTGGCCGAATCCGCCGGCAGTTCGCAGCGTGTCATCGCCTACTTTGCGACCCCTGCCGCCGTGTATGGCGCGATTTGCGAGAACCTGGCCAAGGTCGGCCTGGCGCAAAACACCCGTGTGGTGCTGGAAAAACCCATCGGTTCGGATCTGGAATCCTCGCGCAAGGTCAACGACGCCGTGGCGCAGTTCTTCCCGGAGAACCGCACCTACCGCATCGACCACTATCTGGGTAAAGAGACCGTCCAGAACCTGATCGCCCTGCGTTTCGCCAACAGCCTGTTCGAAACCCAGTGGAACCAGAATTACATTTCCCACGTGGAAATCACCGTGGCCGAGAAGGTCGGTATCGAAGGCCGCTGGGGTTACTTCGACAAGGCCGGCCAGCTGCGGGACATGATCCAGAACCACCTGCTGCAACTGCTCTGCCTGATCGCCATGGACCCGCCGGCCGACCTGTCCGCCGACAGCATCCGCGACGAGAAGGTCAAAGTGCTCAAGGCCCTGGCGCCGATCAGCCCGGAAGGCCTGACCACTCAAGTGGTGCGCGGCCAGTACATCGCCGGCTACAGCGAAGGCAAGGCAGTACCGGGGTACCTGGAAGAACCCAATTCCAACACCCAGAGCGACACCGAAACCTTCGTCGCCCTGCGTGCCGACATCCGCAACTGGCGCTGGGCCGGCGTGCCGTTCTACCTGCGTACCGGCAAGCGCATGCCGCAGAAGCTGTCGCAGATCGTCATCCACTTCAAGGAACCGTCGCACTACATCTTCGCTCCCGAGCAGCGCCTGCAAATCAGCAACAAGCTGATTATCCGCCTGCAACCGGATGAAGGCATTTCCTTGCGTGTCATGACCAAAGATCAAGGCCTGGACAAGGGCATGCAGCTGCGCAGCGGTCCGTTGCAGCTGAATTTTTCCGACACCTGGAGCAGCGCACGGATTCCCGATGCCTACGAGCGGTTGTTGCTGGAAGTGATGCGCGGCAATCAGAACCTGTTTGTCCGTAAAGATGAAATCGAAGCCGCGTGGAAGTGGTGTGACCAGTTGATCGCCGGGTGGAAAAAATCCGGTGATGCGCCCAAGCCGTACGCGGCCGGGTCCTGGGGGCCGATGAGCTCCATTGCACTGATCACGCGGGACGGGAGGTCGTGGTATGGCGATATCTGATTTGAAACTGCCGCAGGGCGTCAGCGCCCATGCATACAAGAGCCCGGTGCTGCTGGCTGAAAGCCTGGCACTGAACGTGGCGAAACAACTGAGCGACGCGATCGACGCCCAGGGCACTGCGACCCTGGTGGTGTCCGGTGGCCGCAGCCCGGTGGCGTTTTTCCAGCACCTGGCCAAGCAGACGCTGGACTGGTCGAACGTGGTGGTTAGCCTGGCCGACGAGCGCTGGGTGCCGGTCGAACACGCCGACAGCAACGCCGGCCTGATCAAGCGTTACCTGCTGCAAGGCCAAGCGGCCAAGGCGCAGTTCCTGAGCCTGTACAGCGCCAGTGCCAACCTGGAACAGGCGGCCGAGCAGGCCGACCGCTTGCTGTCGGAGTTGCCGGTGATAGACGTGCTGATCCTCGGCATGGGCGATGACGGCCACACCGCATCGCTGTTTCCCAACAGCCCGAACCTTGCCGAGGCATTACAGGTCGATGGCGTTCGTCGCTGCTGGCCGATGTTGGCGCCGACCGTGCCGCATCAGCGCCTGACCATGAGCCGCGCGCTGCTGGCTTCGGCCAAACATAAAATTCTGTCGATCTCCGGTCAGTCCAAGCTGACCACCCTGAGTTTCGCGCTGGCCGGTGACGATGTCGCCGAAATGCCGGTGCGCGCGTTTCTGCAACCCACGTTAGAGATTTACTGGTGCCCATGAGCCAAGGAACAGCCGCTATGACAAACCCATCCCCGACCGTTTCCATGGCGGACAAAGTTGCCCTGATCGACAGTATTTGCGCGAAAGCGCGGATTCTGCCGGTGATCACCATTGCCCGCGAGCAGGACGTTCTGCCGTTGGCCGACGCCCTCGCGGCCGGTGGCCTGACGGCCCTGGAAGTGACCCTGCGTTCGCAATTCGGCCTCAAGGCCATCCAGATTCTGCGTGAGCAGCGTCCGGAGCTGGTGACCGGTGCCGGCACCGTGCTGGATCGCCACATGCTGGCGGCGGCGGAAGCGGCCGGCTCGCAATTCATCGTCACGCCGGGTATCACCCGCGACCTGCTGGAAGCCAGCGTCGCCAGCCCGATTCCACTCTTGCCAGGCATCAGCAATGCCTCGGGCATCATGGAAGGCTACGGCCTGGGTTATCGCCGCTTCAAGCTATTCCCGGCCGAAGTCAGCGGCGGCGTCGCGGCCATCAAGGCTCTGGGCGGCCCGTTCGGCGAAGTGAAATTCTGCCCGACCGGTGGCGTGGGACCTGCCAATATCAAGAGCTACATGGCATTGAAAAACGTCATGTGCGTGGGCGGTAGCTGGATGCTTGATCCGGAGTGGATCAAGAACGGCGACTGGGCCCGCATTCAGGAATGCACCGCCGAGGCTTTGGCGCTGCTGGACTGATCGCTTCACCCTACACCTCGTTGTGTGTTCTACGGCTTTACGGTGCGCTTGGTCGGTGCACCGTTTTTTTTGCCTGAAGAAAGTTGTCGTACCCCTGTGGGAGCGAGCTTGCTCGCGATAGCGGTGTGACAGATTGTATGGATGTTGACTGACACGACGCCAGCTCGAGCAAGCTCACTCCCACTGGGACAAGGACATCATGCGATACATAGTTACCGCATAACGAAAATCGACCGGTGCTAGCCTGCGTTCATCTTATGGAAGAGAGAACGTCATGGACGCTACCACCTCAGCTGCACCCCCGGCACCGGTCTACCTGCTGTCTCCCGAACAGATTGCCGGCCCGTATTTCCGCAACCCCAAACTGATCCGCAGAAACATCAGCGAAGGCGCCGAAGGCGTTCCGTTGGTGCTGCGGCTGACCATTGTCGATGCCATGACCGGCGAGCCGGTCCCCGATGCGCTGGTGGATATCTGGCACTGCAATGCCCGCGGTGCCTATTCGGGCTGGAGCAAGATCAACCCGGACGTCGAGGTCGATACCGGTGACATCGGCGCCGTCCCGCGCACCGATGACGATACCTATCTGCGCGGCGGGCAGTTCACCGACAAGTCGGGCATCGTGCGCTTCACCACGATCTATCCCGGTTTTTACGCCGGTCGCGCATTGCACATTCACGTCGCCGTGCGCATCACGGCCGGCAACAACTATCTGCAAGAACGGCATGTCGCCTGGGTCGGGCAGCTTTATCTGCCTGAGGTGGCCTCTCGTTCGGTGCTCGGTAGCCGACCGTACAGCGGCCGAACCGTACCGGCACTGACCAACGCTCAGGACTATTTTTATTCAACCATGGGCGGTGAAAAATCGACCTTGAGTGTGCACACCCTGGGGCGGGATTCGGCTGAAGACGGTTACTTCGGGCAGATGACCATCGGCATCGACACCTTCGCCGTGTCGACACAGATCAAACCCGAGGACTTTGACAAGTACACCGTCTGAGGTCAGCCCAGTTCGGTCAGCGCCCTGACCAGCACATCCATGTCGGCCGCGGTGGTGGTAAGCCCCGGTGTAATGCGGATGCACGGACCGCATGCCGCGCCACTGCGGGTCACGGTGAACAGGTTGTATTCATTGAGCAGGCGCTCGACCATGGTTTGCTGGTCGGCATGCCGGGTAAAGCGCATCGAGGTAATGCCGCAATACAGGCGTGGGTCATCCGGGGTCAGGACTTCGACGCCCGGCAACTGCCGCGCGGCAGCGACCCAGCGGTTGCGCAGATAATTGAGCCGCGCGCCCTTGGCCGCGGCACCGCCCATCGCCCAATGTTCTTCGAGCACCAGCGGCAGGGTCATCAGCGCCGGGATGTTGGGGGTGCTGTACGAGGTACGGGCGCGAATGTCAGTGGGCGGAAAATGCATCTCGCCCATGTCCGGGTCGATGTCGGCCAGGCGTTCGGGTGCGATGTAGATAAAGCCGAGCGTCAGCGGTGCGCCGATCCACTTGTGCAGATTGAAGCCGGCGAAGGCGATACCGAGCTCGGTCAGGTCGAAATCAAACTGGCCGAGGGCATGGGCGCCGTCGAGGATGACGTCGATGCCCTGTTCCTTCGCAGCGGCTGCAATCGCCTGCACCGGCATCACCAGGCCCGTGCGATGGGTGACGTGGGTCAGGGCCATAAGCTTCAGCCGCGGATAGCGCGCGAAGGCTTCCCGATAGGTATTGAGCAAGCTGTCGAAGGTTGCCGGGTGTGCGTGTTCGATCTCGATCACTTCGACACCGCGATTACGCGCCAGCCAACGCATGGCGCCTTTGACCGTGTCGTATTCCAGATCGCAAACCAGTACCTGGTCGCCGGGCTGCAGCCGGTTGTAGTTGCGGATCAGCGACTGCAAACCTTCCGAGGCGTTACGGGTCAGGGCGATGCTGTCGGCGGGTACGCCAATCAACCTGGCCAGTTGCGCGCGGATCTTCAGGCTGTCGCCCTGTTCGAAACGCTGGCGCACATACACCGAATTGCTGCGGTTGATCAGTTCGATGTTGCGCTGGTATTCCTCGACCACCGTGCGTGACATGCGTGCGAAGTAACCGTTCTCCAGGTTGAGCGGGCCGGGTTCGATATCGTAGCGGTCGGCAAAGGTTCGCCAGAAGGCTTCATCACGGGCGCGGCGGGTGTTGTCGGGCATGGGGTACTCGGTAGGTGATTCAGTGGCGCGGGGCCGGCTTGCCGTGTTTGGCGCGCAGCGGTTCGAGCAAGTCCGACAAACCGTTGTGATCGATCTCCTGCATCAGGGCCAGCAGGCCGCCCAACTCGCCATGGGGGAAACCCTCCCGGGCGAACCAGTTCAGGTAAGGGCCGGGCAGGTCGGCAATGATTCGACCCTTGTATTTGCCGAAGGGCATTTCACGGGTGATCAGCAGTTCGAGCTTTTCAGGGTTCATCGATCAGTCGTCTTGATTCAGTCAGTCTGGAAAATACAGGCATTCTGCATGCAGGCCAAATGACAGATCATGCAAATAAAACGGATACAGATTTTTTGATAATGGATAACTATTTGAAAAGTAAAGAATAGTTAGACGATTCCGAGCTGGCACGCAGAGTGCAGCGTTCCTTACACCGTTCATCCGTCGTAAGGAGTTGAAAAATGACCGACATCAAAAAAGAAGCGATTTCTGTACTCAACGACCTGATTGAAACCAGCAAGGACGGTCAGGCCGGGTTCAAGACATGCGCTGAAGACATCAAGCACCCTGAACTCAAAACCCTGTTCATCAATCGTGCGAGCGATTGTGGTACGGCCGCTGCGGAGTTGCAGTCTGCCGTGCGTTCACTGGGTGGCGATCCGGAAACTTCCACCAGTGTCAGCGGCGACTTGCACCGTCGCTGGGTCGACGTGAAGTCGATGTTCACCGGCAAGGGCGAGGAGGCCGTGCTCAATGAAGCCGAGCGCGGTGAAGACCATGCGTTGAAGGCTTACCGCGACGCCATGGAGAAAATCAACAAGCACAACCTGGTGGGCATTCGCGACCTGGTTGAGCGCCAGTACCACGGCGTGCAGCGTAACCACGATCAGGTCAAGGCCCTGCGTAACCAGGCGCGTGCACGTTCGTAACGACTGGTTGAAACAACTGTGGGAGCGAGCTTGCTCGCGATAGCGCCAAATCAGTCAACATCAATGTTGAATGTCAGGCCCTCATCGCGAGCAAGCTCGCTCCCACAGTTTTTGCCCCGTCAATCAGCCAATGCTGATCGCCGGCAGCTCCGTCAACGTCACACTCTGTTGCTTGCGTGGCGCGAGGATTTCCGCCTCGCCATCCACCACCAGTTCATCGCGCTGGTTGAACACGCGAGTGGCGATGCGCACGCGAAACTTCGGCAGTTTTTCCAGGATTTCCAGGCGCACGGTCAGGGTGTCGCCGATCTTCACCGGTTTCTGAAAGCTCATTTGCTGGCCGATGTAGATGGTCCCCGGGCCAGGCAACTCGCAGGCGACCGCCGCGCTGATCAACGCGCCGCTGAACATGCCGTGGGCGATGCGCTCCTTGAACATGGTGCTGGCGGCGTATTCGGCATCCAGGTGTACCGGGTTGTGGTCGCCGGACATCGCAGCGAACAGCTGGATGTCGCGCTCTTCGACCGTCTTGCTGAAACTGGCGGTCTGCCCGACTTCGAGGGCTTCGTAAGGGGTGTTGGTAACCTGGGTCATCTGTCTCAATTCCTGTGACGAATTAAAAAATTCACAAAAAAATCTATTCGGACCGGTGCGGCCGAGGAGCGCTCAAGGCCTGTGCGATCCAGTTCAGCACATCGGCGATGATTTCATCGCGGTTGCTCTCGTTGAACAGTTCGTGCCGCGCCTGTGGGTAAACGGTCAGTTGCAGGTGCTGGCTGCCGGCCGCCCGCAGCGCGTCGGCCAGATCCTTGAGACGTTTGCCTTCGCTCACCGGATCACATTCGCCGCCAATCACCAGCAGCGGCAGGCCCGGGTCGATCTGGGCGAGATTGGACGCTTTGCTGATTTGCTGCAAGCCGCCGAGCAAGTCGATCCACAGTTGATTGGTGCAACGGAAACCGCAGAGCGGGTCGTTGACGTACAGATCGACTTGCGCCGGATCGCGGCTGAGCCAGTCGAACGGTGTGCGTGCCGGTTTGAATTTGTTGTTGAACGAGCCGAACGACAGCCATTCGATCAATGCGCTGCGTCCTGTGCGGCCCTGGCGCAGGCGTTCGAGACGGGCGATTTGCCGTGCCGCGCGATAAAGCGCCACAGGCTGGAAGTTCGAGCCGCTGAGGATTGCCCCGTGCAGGCTGGCACTGTGGTGCAGCAGATAGGCCTGGGCGATGTAACTGCCCATGCTGTGACCGAGCAGCACGATCGGGACGCCAGGGTGCTGCTGGCCGATGTGCTGGTTGAGGCTGGCCAGGTCGCTCACGACCTTGCACCAGCCATCGTCATCGGCGAAATGCCCGAGTGTCCCGTTTTCGGCAGTTTTGCCATGTCCACGCAGGTCCGGCGCGCACACGCCATAGCCCTGGTCACAGAGCTTTTGCGCAAGGGGGCCATAGCGACCGCTGTGTTCGGCCATGCCGTGGGCCAGCAGAATCATTGCCTTGAGGCTGCCCTCGGGTAGCCACTGGTTGACGAAGAGGCGGCTGTGGTCGCTCGTGGTCAGCCAGAAAGTGTCATGGATCATGGCGGTTCCTTTGCATGAGGCTGCCTGGTCGCAAACAGCTCGTTGCAGTTTATAGCGCATCCTTGGCCGGGCGTCTGATCAGCCTACGCCACGGCAAGAAGATTCATACGGTCAATGACGGCCGTGGGCATATTTGCCTGCTACGTCATAACTGCTAGTGTCCGTGAAGCTCCGCTTTTTGCATTTTTTTTGAGAAATGACAGAAAAGTGGCCCCGGATAGATTCAGGTCAAAGAGGACAAGAACAATGCAGCCTGATTTCTGGAATGACAAACGCCCGGCCGGTGTACCCCTGGATATCGATCTGGGAGCCTACAAGTCGGTGATCGAGGTGTTCGAGCGTTCCTGCAAGAAGTTTGCTGACCGCCCGGCGTTCAGCAACATGGGCGTGACCCTGACCTACGCCGAGCTGGAGCGCCAGAGCGCGGCCTTCGCCGGTTATCTGCAAGCCCACACCGACCTGGTGGCGGGGGACCGCATCGCGGTGCAGATGCCCAACGTCCTGCATTACCCGATCGCCGTGTTCGGTGCCTTGCGCGCCGGGTTGATCGTGGTCAACACCAATCCGCTGTATACCGCGCGGGAAATGCGCCATCAGTTCAAGGACTCCGGTGCCCGGGCGCTGGTGTACCTGAACATGTTCGGCCAGAAAGTCCAGGAAGTACTCCCCGACACCGATATCCAGTACCTGATCGAAGCGAAGATGGGCGACCTGATGCCCGCCGCCAAGGGGTGGCTGGTCAACACGGTGGTGAGCAAGGTCAAGAAGATGGTCCCGGACTATTCCTTGCCCCAGGCCGTTTCTTTCAAGAGCGCATTGCGCATGGGCCGTGGCCTGGGTATCAAGCCACTGAAGGTCGGCCTCGACGACATCGCCGTGCTGCAATACACCGGCGGCACCACGGGCCTGGCCAAGGGCGCGATGCTGACCCATGGCAACCTGGTGGCGAACATGCAACAGGCACGGGCCTGCCTGGGACAGTTCGGCAGCGACGGGCAACCGTTGTTGCGCGAAGGGCAGGAGGTGATGATCGCGCCGCTGCCGCTGTACCACATCTATGCCTTCACAGCGAACTGCATGTGCATGATGGTGACGGGCAACCACAACGTGCTGATCACCAATCCGAGGGACATCGCCGGCTTCATCAAGGAACTGAAGAACTGGCGGTTCTCGGCGTTGCTGGGGCTGAACACATTGTTCGTTGCGCTGATGGATCATCCGGACTTCAAGACCCTGGACTTTTCCAGCCTCAAGCTCACCAACTCCGGCGGCACTGCGCTGGTCAAGGCCACCGCCGAGCGTTGGGAACAACTGACCGGTTGCCGCATCACCGAAGGTTACGGCCTGACCGAAACTTCGCCGGTGGCCTGCACCAACCCCTATGGCGACCAGTCGCGGATCGGCACGGTCGGCCTGCCGGTGCCGGGTACCACGCTGAAAGTCATCAATGATGACGGTGTCGAACAACCTTTGGGCGAACGCGGCGAGTTGTGCATCAAGGGCCCGCAAATCATGAAGGGCTACTGGCAGAAACCTGATGCCACGGCCGAGGTGCTGGATGCCGAGGGCTGGTTCAAGTCCGGTGACATTGCGGTGATCGACCCGGATGGCTTCGTGCGCATCGTTGACCGCAAGAAGGACATGATCATTGTCTCGGGCTTCAACGTGTACCCGAACGAAATCGAAGACGTCGTGATGGCTCACCCGAATGTCGCCAACTGTGCGGTCATCGGTGTGCCCGACGAGCGGTCGGGGGAGGCGGTGAAGCTGTTCGTGGTGGCCCGTGAAGCGGGCGTCAGCCTTGAAGAGCTGAAGGCTTACTGCAAGGAGAACTTCACGGCGTACAAGGTACCCAAGCACATCGTGCTGCGGGAGTCCCTGCCGATGACGCCGGTGGGCAAGATCCTGCGGCGGGAGTTGCGTGATATCGCCTGATCGGTGAATGGCCGATCCCTGTAGGAGCGAGCGCGCTCGCGATGGACGTCAACGATAACGCGCTCTGTTTGAATAATCGCGTTGCCCGGACGTTTTTCGCGAGCAAGCTCGCTCCTACAGGTTTAAGCGAAAGCCCCGGATTTCGGGGCTTTCAGAGGCGTATAGAATTTTTGCTCTAAAATGACCAATCGCTAGTCTTGAGTCACAAATGTGACCGTAGAGGCCGCTTTTGGCTCTAGTCGACCCTTGGCAAAGCTGCTACTCTCGGCGCGCTTTGTGACTTCTCGGCCTTCTATCAGCCAGATTCACCAATGACCAAACACCAATAATAATCGCATCAAATGCGGTGCTGAATTCGCGTTGCTGAGGAGTGGGCTTCCATGATCGAAGACTTTTGGAAGGATAAGTACCCAGCTGGGATTGCTGCCGACATCAATCCCGACGAGTATCCGAATATTCAGGCAGTGTTGAAGCAATCCTGCCAACGCTTCGCCAACAAGCCGGCATTCAGCAACCTGGGCAAGACACTCACCTACGGTGAACTGTACGAATTGTCCGGTGCGTTTGCCGCTTACCTGCAACAGCATACCGATTTGCAACCCGGCGATCGAATCGCCGTGCAACTGCCCAACGTGTTGCAGTACCCGGTAGCCGTCTTCGGTGCAATCCGCGCCGGGCTGATCGTGGTCAACACCAACCCGCTCTACACTGCGCGGGAAATGGAACACCAATTCAACGACTCCGGTGCCAAGGCCCTGGTCTGCCTGGCCAACATGGCGCACCTGGCGGAAACCGTGGTGCCGAAAACCGGCGTCAAGCACGTGATCGTCACCGAAGTCGCCGACCTGCTGCCGCCCCTCAAGCGTCTGCTGATCAACAGCGTCATCAAGTACGTGAAGAAGATGGTGCCGGCCTATCACTTGCCCAAGGCCGTCAAGTTCAACGACGTGCTGAGCAAAGGCCTGGGCCAGCCAGTGGCGGAAGCCAACCCGGCCAGTGGTGATGTCGCGGTACTGCAATACACCGGTGGCACCACCGGCGTGGCCAAGGGCGCGATGCTGACCCACCGCAACCTGGTGGCGAACATGCTGCAGTGCAAGGCGCTGATGGGCTCCAACCTCAATGAAGGTTGCGAGATCCTGATCACGCCGCTGCCGCTGTACCACATCTATGCGTTCACCTTTCACTGCATGGCAATGATGCTGGCGGGCAACCACAACATCCTGATCAGCAACCCGCGCGATCTGCCGGCGATGGTCAAGGAACTGTCGAAGTGGAAGTTCAGCGGCTTCGTTGGCCTGAACACGCTGTTCGTGGCCCTGTGCAACAACGAAGGCTTCCGCAAGCTGGACTTCTCCGCGCTGAAAGTCACCTTGTCGGGCGGCATGGCCCTGCAACTGGCCGCGGCCGAACGCTGGAAAGCGGTGACCGGTTGCGCCATCTGCGAAGGCTACGGCATGACCGAAACCAGCCCGGTGGCGACGGTGAACCCGATCCAGCACATCCAGGTCGGCACCATTGGCATTCCGGTGCCGTCGACCCTGTGCAAAATCATCAATGATGCCGGTGTCGAGCAGCCGCTGGGCGAAATCGGCGAACTGTGCGTGAAGGGGCCGCAGGTCATGAAAGGCTACTGGCAGCGCCAGGAAGCCACGGATGAAATCCTCGACAGCGAAGGCTGGTTGAAGACCGGTGACATCGCACTGATCCAGCCCGATGGCTTCATGCGCATTGTCGATCGCAAGAAAGACATGATCCTGGTGTCCGGTTTCAACGTGTACCCGAACGAGCTCGAAGACGTGTTGGCCACTCTGCCGGGCGTGCTGCAATGCGCGGCCATCGGTGTGCCGGACGAAAAGTCGGGCGAGGCGATCAAGATTCTCATCGTTGCCAAGCCGGGCGTGACCCTGACCAAGGAACAGGTGATGGAGCACATGCGCGCCAATGTCACCGGCTACAAGGTCCCGCGCTCCGTGGAGTTCCGCGATGCACTGCCGACCACCAACGTCGGCAAGATCCTGCGTCGTGAATTGCGCGATGAAGAGCTGAAGAAGATCAACGCGAAGAAAGCCACCGCGTAATCAACAAAAAGCCCCGCAAATGCGGGGCTTTTTGTTTTTAGCGAAATCAGAAGTGCCTTTGTGGCGAGGGGGCTTGCCCCCGTTCGACTGCGCAGCAGTCGCAGATCCTGTGGGCTCGGTGAGTCTGATGGACTGCAGTTGCAGATTTCAGGGCCGCTTCGCAGCCCAACGGGGGCAAGCCCCCTCGCCACAGGGATCGGTGTTACAAGCGAAACGGTGCGAAGTTGACGTTGGTGCCTGCCGGGCGCATGTCCTGCAGGAATGAGTCCTTGTCGGCGCTCAGTTCCAGGCTCAATGCCGCCTTGCGCTTGCCTTCATTGCGCACCACCAGGCCTTCGAGCTTCTCACGCAGGAACACGGTCGGCACTTTCAGGTGCAGCAGTTCGTCGGTGTCCGGCGTGTGCATCAGCAGGTGAATCCACTCGTACTGACCCACGGCCAGGCGCGATACCGGGATGTCGAACCACCAGATATTGCGGTTGCGGTTCAATTCGGTGAAGTGGCAGTTGTTGACGCCAAGCACAGCACCGCCGAGTTCCTGGTTTCTGCGGGCAATGGCCTGCTTTTTATCGAGTTTCATAACGTTCCTACGGGATTGGATCTTCAGCGCCAAGGCCTGAATGTGTTGCGCATTCTCAGGGGTTGGCCCGCAAACATAAAGCGCAACCTGCACTGAACGATGAAATGTCGTGGTGAAATAAATGAAACTCCCTGCAAAAGCCCCCGGTCAACCTTGTGTAACGACTTTCCTGCATTGAAATGTCTTTAATGAAAAGAAGACGCGGCCATCTTCAGATGGCCGTTTTTGTGTCAGCCTGAACTTGCACGCCGAATTTGTTTCAAAGTCGCCAACTGGGCTACCTTGATGAAAGAAAACAGCCCCTGAGTCGCCACGACTTCACCCCAAATCCGTATGCGGCGAATGGAGACGCTAATGATTTTTCCGGACATGAGAGGCTTGCCCCTGCACCGTGTGATGATGCGCACGGTCACCGAGTTTATCGCCGACGAGATGTCGACCTATGCCTCGGCGTTGGCCTATCAAATGCTCTTTTCGCTGTTTCCGTTCATTCTGTTTCTGATCGCCCTGATCGGCTTCCTGCATCTGCCCGACTTTTTCTCCTGGCTGCGCCTGCAATCGGAACTCGTATTGCCGCCCCAGGCGCTGGAGCAGGTCAACCCGGTGATCGACCAGCTTCAGCAGTCCAAGGGGGGGCTGCTGTCAGTGGGTATCGTGATTGCGCTGTATACCGCCTCCGCCGGTGTGCGGCTGATGATGAGCGCGATGAACGCAGCCTACGACGTGGTTGAAGGGCGCCCGCTGTGGAAACGCTTTCCGTTGTCGATCATCTACACCGTCGGCATTGCCGGCATGCTGCTGATCGCCGCAGCGCTGATGGTGCTCGGACCGCAGGTGATGAGCTGGATCGCTGCGCAAGTCGGCCTTGAGTACTTCATCGTCACCCTCTGGACCATCGCGCGCTGGCCGGTGATCGTGATTCTGCTGATGGTCGCGGTGGCGTTGATCTACTACGTCATGCCCGACGTCAAACAGGAATTCCGCTTCATCACCCCAGGCTCGGTGCTGGCGGTGGTGGTATGGATCATCGCGTCCCTGGGCTTCGGTTTGTACGTCAAGGAGTTCGCCAACTACAACGCCATGTATGGCAGTATCGGTGCGATTATCGTGCTGTTGCTGTACTTCTACATTTCCGCCGCGGTGCTGCTGCTGGGCGCGGAGATGAATGCCGTGATCGAGCACATGTCACGAGAGGGCAAGGACCCTGGCGAAAAAGTGGCTGGCGAGCATGGTCCCGTCCATGAGGAAAAGCACCACGTGTCGGGGCTGGGCCGCGATCACTCACAACCGAAACCGACCATTGACGAAACCTGATCATGATTCGTGAAATTCTGAAAATGGGCGATGAGCGCCTGCTGCGCATTGCCCCGCCAGTGCCGGCCGAAATGTTTGACAGCCCCGAGCTGTGGCAGCTGATCGATGACATGTTCCAGACCATGGAAAGCGTGGGGGGCGTTGGCCTGGCTGCTCCGCAGATCGGCGTCGACCTGCAACTGGTGATCTTCGGTTTCGAGCACAGCGAGCGTTATCCGGATGCCGAGGCTGTGCCGCAGACGATCCTGATCAACCCGTTGATCACACCGCTGAGCCCGATCCTGGAAGAGGGCTTCGAAGGCTGTTTGTCCGTGCCTGGCCTGCGTGGCGCGGTGCAGCGTTACCAGCAGATTCGCTACGAAGGCGTAGACCCCAAGGGTGAGCCCATCGTGCGTTTTGCCTCGGGGTTTCATGCGCGGGTGGTGCAACATGAGTGTGATCACCTGATCGGCCGCCTGTACCCGTCGCGTATTACCGACTTCAGCAAGTTTGGCTTCACTGAGGTGATGTTCCCGGACCTGGATCCCAACGCGGACGAATAGACTCACTGCAAACCCCTGTGGGAGCGAGCTTGCTCGCGATGGCGGTGTATCAGTCGCCAACAATGTTGACTGACCGGACCTCATCGCGAGCAAGCTCGCTCCCACATTGGAGCTCCAACTGGCTTGAGTCAGTTAAACGCCTGGCGCCAACCCCATCGCAATCATCGGCTTGCTGCGCGCGTATCGGCTCAACCGTTCAACCATCGCGTAAGGCATCGGCGGATCGAAAGTAAACCCGCGCCGCTCATAAAACCCCCGCAAATCCGGATGACAGAACAACCACACCGGCTGTTCGCAATCCTTCACCGCTGCCGCAATCAACCCGGCGGCAAGCCCTTGTTCGCGACAGGCCGGATCGACAAACAACCCGGTCAGCCAATGCCCGCCGGACACCGGACGCAAACACAGCGCGGCAACTATCTGGTCACGCCGGGCTACCCACAACTGCGCGTCGCGCACGGCTTTCATCGACGATTGGTGAGCGCGGTAGAACTTGTTCATCAATGGCCATAAAGGCTCGTCGAGCAGGGTGTATCGGGTCTCGGGCATGGTTTTGGACTGTCGGTATGCAAAGCGGGCGATTATAAAAGAACGCGCGCGCCGGGATAGGTGTATACCTGATCTCACATCCCCATGAGTGGAGTACGCATCATGTCCAAAGGTATGGATTCAAAGAAATCGACGAAAAAGAAACCGGTGAAAACCGCCATTGAAAAGCGCGCGGACAAGAAGGCCAAAAAAGTTGGCGTATTCGGTCACTGATCCGCGTTGATTGATCGCTCCCATGCAACATGGGAGCGATCCTCCTGAAAATAATCTGCAAGATTTCCCAAGGCCATTGCACAGAAGGGGACTGGTCCCCGATCTGAGCAACGCCATGCCCCATTACTTTGATAGCGCCCACCAAGAAGAAATCGAAACACTGCGCCGACGCTTCACCGCGCGCACCGATTGGCCGACCTGGTTGCTGTTGATCGGTGTGTATGGCGGCTGGTTTGGCATCGTGTTGAACAGCCATCGATTGGGTTTATGGTGGAGCACGCTGTTGCTGACTCCATTGCTGGTGCTGTGGTTATCCGTGCAACACGAACTGCTGCACGGTCATCCCACGCGCTGGCCAACCCTGAACAAAATCCTTGGCTACGCGCCGTTTGCCGTCTGGTATCCGTACACCCTGTATCGCGACAGCCATTTGCAGCATCACCGCGACGAGGACCTGACGATCCCCGGTCGCGATCCGGAAAGCCGTTACTTGAGCGCCGGGCAGTGGCAGGGCAGTTCACCGCTGGTGCGCAGCCTGCATTGGCTGAACAAAACCGTGCTCGGTCGTTTTTCCCTGGGGGCACCGCTGGCCTTGCTGGCATTGGCCCGTGAAGAGCTGCAACGCCTCAGGGCAGGCGAGCGCCAGGCTTGGCTGATGTGGTTGAGTCACGGCTTGATGACCGGGTTGATGCTGCTGTTCATCGCGAACTTCAGCCTGTTGCCGGTTTGGCATTACCTGTTTTTGATCAGTGTGCCGGCGCTGTCGATCGCCATGATTCGCTCCTACTATGAACATCGACCTCATGCCGCTCCGGAGCAACGCACGGTGCTCAATGAAGCGGCGTGGCCGTGGCGCTGGCTGTTCCTGAACCTCAATTTTCATCTGGTGCACCACGAGTTGCCGGGGTTGCCCTGGTACGACTTGCCCCGCGCCTACAGGGCCCGCCGCGAGCAATGGCTGGCGCGTAGCGGCGGGTTTCTGGTGCGGGGTTATGGGCAGTTGTGGCGTGAACATGGAGTCAAAGCCATCGACAGCCCGAGGCATCCGTTTTACTGATTTGTTGCTACCAACTGAGTTCCCTTGTGGGAGC
Organism: Pseudomonas sp. GW456-L13; assembly: GCF_017350115.1. Taxonomy (NCBI): domain Bacteria; kingdom Pseudomonadati; phylum Pseudomonadota; class Gammaproteobacteria; order Pseudomonadales; family Pseudomonadaceae; genus Pseudomonas; species Pseudomonas sp. GW456-L13. The sequence continues at coordinate 1,107,697 of NZ_JACNAS010000002.1, read as the reverse complement.
GAGCTTGCTCGCGATGGCGTCGTGTCAGTCAACATCTAGGCAATATGTCACACCGCTATCGCGAGCAAGCTCGCTCCCACAGGGGGGGGCTTTGTTACATGGAAAACTTCGATGACCCAACACTTCGCCGAACTGCTGATGTACACCGCCCCCGAACCCATCCACCAGGCCAACGAACGCTGGCTGACGCGAATCCTCGAGCACCTGTGCGACACCCGCCGGGATGCCAAAGGCCTGTCACTGCTGGACTTGTGGTTGTCGCCGAAATTGTTGCTCACCCAAACCTGCGGCTATCCGTTGATGACGGCATTGCGCGGCAAGGTCCGGGTGCTGGGGCGGCCTCGTTATGAACTGCCGGACAGCAGTGGCGGCAATCATTGCAGCCTGATTCTGGGACGCATCGAAGATGCACGGCGAACCCTGCCGGAGTTTCGCGACAGCCGAGGCGTGATCAATGGCCAGGACTCCAACAGCGGCATGAATCTGCTGCGCCACCAGTTGGCATCCTTGCAACGTGACGGGCGGTTTTTTGCCAAGGTCGGAATCAGCGGTAGCCATCGCGAAAGCCTGCGCTGGTTACGCGAAGACCTTGCCGATCTGGCGGCCATCGACAGCGTGACCTTTGCCTATCTGGCACGCCACGCCGCAGAGGAAGTGGCCGGTTTGCGGGTGATTGCCCGCAGTGCGCTCAGTCCTGCCTTACCGTTCATTACTGCCGCGACGGTCAGCGATGAGCAGGCTGAGGAGCTCCTGCGGGTGATGAACCTGGCGTTGCGCGAGCTGCCGGAGGTTGCCGAAACCCTCGGTTTGCCAGAGGTACTGCCCACCAACGAAAGCGACTATCAGATTGTGCTCGACTACCAGCGTGAGGCCGAGGTGCTGGGGTATGGGGATTTGCGATAGCGGCCTGTCAGGTGTTCTTTTTAATTCCATTAGAGAATATAAAAATAAGTTTTAAGTATTATTAATGAATAAGGCTCCTTGCTAGGATTCGCCTCACCGGACCACCGGACATTCAGCGACCCCTAACCCAGGAGCCCCTATGTCCGGCGCCGATATTCTTCATCGCAAACAGGTGGACGGATTGTTCCGCGCCCACTACCTCTGGCTCTGCACACGCCTGCGTCAGTCCCTGAACGATGCCGCCGCTGTCGAAGACATTGCCTGCGAAACCTTCGTGCAACTGCTGCAGGCTCCTGGCCTGACGGCAATCCGTGAACCCCGTGCGTTGCTCACCACCATCGCCCAGCGCCTGCTCTATCAGCGTTGGCGTCGAGGTGGCCTGGAGCGCCAGTACCTTCAACAACTGCAACAGGCCGAGCCGATCCACGCCCAATCGCCGGAAGAACTGGCCCAGGTGTCCCAGACCCTGACCCGTGTGGATCGCAGTCTTCAGCGGCTACCCGGCAAAGTCCGCTCGACCTTCCTTTTGTCACGGATCGACGGCCTGACCTATCCGCAAATTGCCGCTGCGCTGGGCATCTCCCTGCGTTCCGTCAGCGACTACATGACCCGCTCCCAGGCCCTGTGCGACCGGCACAGCGCCAACCAATCCCTGAACCGTCCCCTCCAGAACAAGAGGTCCGCATGAGATCGATCAAAACCCTGCTCGGCAGTTCGTTGCTGGCCCTGAGCCTGTTGTCCCACCCGGCATCGGCCACGGAAAAAGCGGCACCTATTCACTTTGGTGACATCACTTGGGAAAGCGGCAGCCTCATCACCGAAATCCTGCGCCTGATCGTCGAAAAAGGTTACGGCTACCCGACCGACACGCTGCCGGGCAGCACCGTCAGCCTTGAAGCGGCGCTGGCCAAAAACGACATCCAGGTCATCGGTGAAGAGTGGGCCGGGCGCAGCCCTGCCTGGGTCAAGGCGGCGGCGGAGGGCAAGGTGTTCGGCCTTGGCGATACGGTCAAGGGCGCCACCGAAGGCTGGTGGGTGCCGGAGTACGTGATCAAGGGCGATCCGGAGCGCGGCATCAAGCCCTTGGCCCCGGAGCTGAAATCCGTTGCCGACCTGGCGAAGTACAAGGACGTGTTCCGTGACCCCGAAGACCCGAGCCGCGGACGCTTCCTCAACAGCCCGACCGGCTGGACCTCGGAAATCGTCAACAGCCAGAAACTCAAGGCCTATGACCTGACCGCCAGCTACGTCAACTTCCGCACGGGGTCTGGTGCCGCACTGGATGCCGAGGTGGCGTCGTCGATCCGCCGTGGCAAACCCGTGCTGTTCTACTACTGGTCGCCGACACCGCTGTTGGGGCGGTTCAAACTGGTCAAACTCGATGAACCACCATTCGATGCCGAAGCCTGGAAAACCCTGGCCGATGCCAACAACCCGAACCCCAAAGGCACGCGCTCGATGCCGGCCAGCCTGGCCATCGGTGTATCGGCACCGTTCAAGGCGCAATACCCGGACCTGGTGACGTTCTTTGAAAAGGTCGACCTGCCGATTGATCTGTTGAACCAGACCTTGGGTCAGATGAGTGAAAAACGGCAGAAACCCCGGGAAGTCGCCGAAGCGTTTTTGCGTGAGCAGCCGCAGGTATGGAAGGGGTGGGTGCCGGGAGAGGTGGCCACCAAGGTGAGTGCCAGCTTGTAGTTTGTTCTGAAAGTTCTGCAGTGTTTGAGCTGCAACCATTCGCGAGCAAGCCCGCTCCCACATTGAATCTGTGATTTCCACAAAACCTGTGGTCACCGCCGATCCCCTGTGGGAGCGGGCTTGCTCGCGAATGGTCTACAGCCTTAAGCCAATTCGGCAGCCAGCGCCGCTCTCACTACCGACCGCTGATCTGTCTTGTTCTCCGAGTATTTCCCCCCTCGACAAGCTGCTGAAACGATTTTGTCCTCAGTAGTGGCAGACTAGTGGCCTTGCAAGCCCGAGGTTGCTGTCTATGATCAGGTGTAACTAACTGTATCGAGCCTCATGAGGTGGTCGATCTCTGGTCGCAGAGTGCGCAATCGAAGGCACCAACACTTGATGGCAAGGAGCTGTCCGCTAAATGGAATTTGTTGTGAATCTGTTAGGGCTGGCCCGAATGCGGGCTATCAAGAGAAGGATGTCTTGATGAGCGTGTCGCTGTAAGGACCCTCCGATTGAACATCATTTATCACCTGACTAGTCCTTCTTTTTGGAGGGGGGCGTGTGCCTGTTCCACGGAGCGTAGTGGTGGATTTGAAAGACCTGCAACGTTCATCAATCAAAAAACCGCGCGGAAGGTGATACGACAATGTTCAACCTACATCACAAGGCCGACCTGCTGGAAATTGAACGGTTCAGTTGCGCGCTGACTGAGGCTAATGCCAAGTTGGCGGCGATCAGTCATTCGATGGCGATGATTGAATTCACTCCGGACGGCATCGTCATCGATGCCAACGAAAACTTTTGCAATGCCATGGGCTACAGCGCTGACGAAGTGCGTGGCAAACATCACCGGGTCTTTTGTGAGGAACAGTATTACCGCAGCGATGAGTACGCCAAGTTATGGCGTGACCTGGCGCGGGGCGAGCCGCTGAGCGGGACCTTTTTGCGCTTGCACAAGAGTGGCCGGGAGATCTGGCTCGAAGCCAGTTACATGCCGGTGCTGGGCCCCGACCGGCAGGTGAAAAGTGTGATCAAGGTGGCCACCGACATCACCGCACGGATCAACAAGGAACACGAAAACGAAAGCAGGCTCTCCGCGATCGGCCGCTCGATGGCCGTGATCGAATTCACGCCCGAAGGCAAGGTCATCACCGCCAACGAGAACTTCCTGAAAACCATGCAGTACTCGCTCAACGAAGTGGTGGGGCAGCATCACAGCCTGTTCTGCCACCGTGCCGAAGCCGAGTCCCAGGGCTACCGGAATTTCTGGGCTTCGCTCAACCGCGGCGAATTTCACTCCCATCGTTTCGAGCGCAGGAACAAGCAAGGTCAGACGGTATTCCTGGAAGCCTCCTACAACCCGTTGTTCGACGCCAAGGGGCGGTTGTACAAGGTGGTCAAGTTCGCCAGCGATATCACCCACCAGATGACCACCCTGCAAACCGCCGCAGAATCGGCCCACAGCACTTCGGTACAAAACGACGTCTGCGCGCGCAAGGGCTCCGAGGTGGTGCAGCAGACTGTGCAGATCATTCAGGACATTTCCCGGGACTTGAACGAGGCGGCTCTGAGCATCGACGCCGTGAGCAAACAGTCCGACATCATCGGCACCATCGTGCAGACCATTCGCGGCATTGCCGATCAGACCAACCTGCTGGCGCTCAACGCGGCGATCGAAGCGGCCCGTGCCGGAGAGCACGGGCGCGGGTTTGCGGTGGTAGCCGATGAAGTGCGCAGTCTCGCGGCGCGCACCAGTCAGGCGACGCTGGAGATTGTCGAGGTGGTGCGCAAGAACCACGATTTGTCGCTCAGCGCGGTGTCGAGCATGCAATCGAGCCTGAGTCGAACCGGCCTCGGCGTGGAACTGGCGAACGAGGCAGGGGAGGTGATTCTGGAAATCCAGCAAGGTTCGCGGCATGTGGTGGATGCGATCAGTCAGTTCAACTCGACATTGCAATTGAACTAGTCGCGGTAACTGCGATGGTCGATAACGATGACGCGTGTTTCCTGGCTGAACGCGGCGCTCTTGCATCCATCGCGAGCGAGCTCGCTCCTACAAAAAACGTTGACCCACTGTAGGAGCGAGCTTGCTCGCGATGGTCGATAACGATAACGCGTATTTTCTGGTTATACGCGGTGCTCTTGCATCCATCGCGAGCAAGCTCGCTCCTACAAAAAAACAGCGCGGCATATTGCGGCTCCTCAAGGCAAGCCGTTGCAGCCGTGCTTGAGGAACCCCGGACGCTGCGCCAGGCGCTGGAAATATTCATCGACGGTGGGGTAGTCAGGCCGGTCGATCGGCGTCATCAGCCAGCGATTGACCGACAAACCGATGACAACGTCGGCCAGGGTAAAGTGTGGTCCGGCGACATACCCCTTGGTGGTCGCGAGTTGATGTTCGAGGATGCCCATTTTCTGGTTCCAGCTACGGATGCCGATTTCAAGGCTATGCGGGTCCTGGAATTCCGGGTCCTTACGCACCAGTGCCATGAACGGGTATCTCCAGGACGGATTGAGCTCGGTGGCTTGCCAGTCCATCCACTGCTCCACCCGAGCGCGGGCGGCCGGTTCGATGGGCAGCAACTCGCTGTGATGGTGGTGGTGTTTGCCAGCCAGATAGCGGCAGATGGTATTGGACTCCCACAACACGCCGGCTTCATCGATGATCACCGGCACCTGTGCGTTGGGATTGAAGCGCAGGAACTCGGGGCTGTGGGTGGACGCGAAACCACTGCCCCAGTCCTCGCGTTCGTAGACAATACCCAGCTCCTCGCAAGTCCACAGGACTTTTCGGACGTTGATGGACGAGGCTTTGCCGAGAATCTTTAGTGCATGTTCCATTTTGCTACTCCGTCAGCGAATCATGGCGTCGGGAATTCATAGTGTGCCTGCCGACGGCTGACATCAAGTCTGCAGGATCCGCAGGACCAGACGTAAACCTGTAGGAATGGTCCGTAGGCAAGGGGTATCAGAGGATTTCCGCAGTCAGTGATTTCTTGCGGAATTACCTACGACTACGCCAGAATCCGCCGACTTGTGCGCCTGGTATCCGGACTCGTATTGTTCCGTGTCGCTGCAAATTCAGCGACCGGGTCTAGCAGCCTGGATACTTTAGACGCATGGCGTCCACCGTTCGTGATCGATTCACGTTATGGCGGCTGTGTGTGGGAAGACCTTCGGGTCTACCGGGTTCTAGAGTCCTGGTCTGCTAGCCCGCGCACGGCTGCCACCTTAATTCGTCTAGCAGCGAATCGTGGCAGCTCCATCACTCTAGGAGCATTGCCATGTTCAAACCCACGCCCAACCCCCCACGCAATCCCAGCCCCATGTTCTCCATCTCGCCTGGCATCAACAACGAAACGCTGTTGGCGCACGCCTGTGAATCACTGGCCTCGGCGAGTGTCATGACCAATGACTTCGCTGCTTTTCTGGAAGGCAGCCATCGCAACACGGCGCTGGCGATTGCACAGATCATCATGCTGGCCGAGCTGGCGGTGAACCGGGTGCTGGATAACCTCGATCCGCAGGATTGAACACTGAGCGGGGGCGAGAGGCTTTCCCTGTGGCGAGGGGGCTTGCCCCCGTTCGGCTGCGGAGCAGTCGTAATCCAGTTCACGGGTTTTACCTGTAAGACTGCGGCGTCTGTTTTTGGGGCTGCTTCGCAACCCAACGCAACGGGGGCAAGCCCCCTCGCCACAAAATCTCACTTCACTGTGGGTGTGTCGTGCTTACGTGCTTTCGCGTACCTTCAACTCAAACCCCATGTCCTGCACCGGTTTGGCCACGGTGTTGCCGGCCATCAGCGTCAGCATCTGCTCCGCCGCGCGACGGCCGATGGCTTCACGGGGGGTATTGATGCTGCTCAGGCGCGGGACCATGTGTTCGGACATGGGCAAGTCGTTGAAGCCGAGGATCGCCACCTGTTCGGGGATCTTGATCCCGTTGCGCATGGCTTCGAGCAGGGCGCCCTGGGCCAGGTCGTCGTTGCCGAAGAAGATCGCATCGACGTCCGGATGACTGGCCAGCAGTTGCAGGAACAACTCACCGCCGAGGCCGACGGAGGAGGAGCGGGGCGTCAGCACTTCCAGGTCCGGGTCATACCGACCGGCCTTTTGCAGGGCTTTGCGGAAGCCTTCGCCGCGCAACAAGGTGCGCTGGTCCAGCTGCGCGCCGATGTAGGCCAGGCGCTTGCGGCCGCGGGACAGCAAGTGTTCGGCAGCCGTTTCGCCGGCCGCCAATTGCGAAAAGCCAACGCAATTGAGCCCGGCGGCGCTGTCCAGTTCCATCATGTACACGCAAGGAATATTGCTGGCTTCGATCATCCGCCGCGAACTTTCGGTGCGGTCGAAACCCGTCAGCAATAAGCCGCGCGGTTGATAGGCCATGTAGTTGCGCAGCAGGTTTTCTTCTTCATCGCGCGAATAGTGGAAGTTACCGATCAGCACTTCGAAACCCTTGGGGCGCAAAACCCGATGAATGGCTTCCAGGGTGTCGATGAACAGCAGGTTGGACAGCGACGGCACCAGCACCACGACTGACTGGCTCTGGGCCGAGGCCAGGGCGCGGGCGGCAGGGTTGACCACATAGTTGAGTTCCAGCGCCGCTTTCTGCACCTTTTCCACAAGTTCAGTGGCCACGGTGCTGACGCCACGCAAGGCGCGGGAGGCGGTGATCGGGCTGACGCCGGCCAGTCGGGCAACTTCGTTCAGGGTAGGGCGGCCAGTGGTGCGAGTATTTTTATCGTTCTTGGTTGTGTTCATCGACGGCTTGCCAAACAAAATTCAAGGCACTAAGGTAGCGCTGTCTCGATGCAGCTGCAAATGCGTGAGCGAGGGTTCGCCTGATCCTTGCTTTTTGGTGTTGGGACCTAACCTGCTGCAACCCATAAAATGACAAGAAAGGCGTCGGCAACTTCTGCTTTTGATCTGGTGTCATAACTGGCAAAGGTAGCGCTGTCTGCGCGCTGAGGTGTTACATGAATCATCCCATCACCGCCCTGGTCATCATGGGCGTTGCCGGTTGCGGCAAGACGTGCGTCAGCGAGGCCTTGTGCCATTTGAGCGGCGCCACTGCCATTGAAGGCGACTCTTTTCACCCTGCCGCCAATATCGAAAAGATGAGCGCGGGGATTCCCCTGAACGATGAAGACCGTGCCGGCTGGCTCGACAGCCTGTGCGATGAATTGCGCCGTGTCGACGCCAAGGGCCAGCGCCCGGTGCTGACCTGTTCGGCTCTCAAGCACGTCTATCGGGAACGTCTGCGCAGTGCCTTGCCGGGCCTGGGCTTTGTGTTCCTTGAGTTGACCCCCGAAGTCGCCGCCGACCGTGTCTCCCATCGGCCAGGCCACTTCATGCCGTCGACCCTGATCGACAGCCAGTTCGCCACCCTCGAATCGCCCGTCGGCGAGCCGTTGACCCTGGCGCTGGATGCTTCGACCCATAGTGTCGAGCAACTGGCGGCGCAGGCTCATGCCTGGTGGCAGGCGAACGGCCTGAAACAGGCGGTATGACTGTGCTCGCAAAGACAGCGCTGTCCTCACGACTTCTGATCAACCCGCTTAAATAACAACAACAACCAGGAGACACCCCTAATGTTTGGCATGTCCCACGAGACGTTCCTGCTGCTCGATGCAGTGGTCACGGTGATCGGGCTTATCGTCCTGATCACCAAGTTCAAGTTGCACCCATTCCTCGCACTGATCATCGCCGCAGCCTTCCTCGGGCTGACCTCCGGCATGCCGATCGGCACCATCATCAAGGCGTTCCAGGACGGCTTCGGCGGCGTGCTTGGTTTCGTCGGCATCATCCTGGCGCTGGGCACCATGCTCGGCAAAATGATGGCCGAATCAGGCGGTGCGGATCAGATTGCGCAGACGTTGATCCGCGCCTTCGGCAAGGACAAGGTGCAGTGGGCGATGATGTTCGCCGCGTTCCTGGTCGGCATTCCGCTGTTCTTCGAAATCGGCTTCGTGCTGCTGATTCCGCTGGTGTTCATCGTGGCCCGTCGCACTGGCGTGTCGATCATCAAGATCGGTATCCCGCTGCTGGCCGGTCTGTCCGCGGTACACGGCCTGGTGCCGCCGCACCCGGGTCCGCTGCTGGCCATCGGCGTGTTCGGTGCCGACATCGGTAAAACCATTCTGTACGGCCTGATCGTTGCGTTGCCAACCGCCATCATCGCTGGCCCGATCTTCGGTACGTTCATTGCCAAGCACATTCCCGGTCATCCGAACCAGGAGCTGGTGGATCAACTGTCGCGCGAAACGGATTCGGCTGAACTGCCGAGCTTCGGCATCACGCTGGTGACCGTGCTGCTGCCGGTGTTCCTGATGCTGCTCAAGACGTTTGCCGACGTGGTACTGCCCGATGGCAACATCTTCCGCGCCTTCATGGACCTGATCGGTCACCCGATTTCGGCGTTGCTGCTGGCATTGCTGCTGTCGCTGTATACCTTCGGCTACAAGCAGGGCATCGGTTCCAGCCAAATGATGAAATGGCTGGATGCCAGCCTCGCGCCGACCGCCGCGATCATCCTGATCATCGGTGCCGGTGGTGGCTTCAAGCAGATGCTGGTGACCAGCGGCGTGGGTGACGTGATCGGCCACATGGCGGTGAACGCACAGATCTCGCCGATCCTGCTGGCCTGGCTGGTGGCGGCGGTGATTCGTATCGCGACCGGTTCAGCGACCGTGGCGACCATCACTGGCGCCGGCATCGTGGTGCCGGTGGTGGGGATGATTCCGGGTGTGAACCGTGAGCTGCTGGTGCTGGCCACCGGTGCAGGCTCCCTGATCCTGTCCCACGTCAACGACGCCGGTTTCTGGTTGGTGAAGCAGTACTTCAACATGACCGTGGCCGAAACCTTCAAGACCTGGACCGCGATGGAAACCATCCTCTCCGTGGTTGGCCTGGGCTTTATCCTGTTGTTGTCGCTGTTCGTCTAAGCGATTCGACAGGCACAAAAAAACCGCAGCGATGCGGTTTTTTTGTGTTCGAAGGGTGAACCTGTTCATTGTGGCGAGGGGGCTTGCCCCCGTTCGGCGGCGAAGCCGTCGTAAAACCAGTTAACGCATTTTGCCTGAAGCACCGCGGTGACTGGTTTTGGGATTGCTGCGCAACCCAACGGGGGCAAGCCCCCTCGCCACAGGAATGTTCTTGCCACAGGGATATGTGTCAGGCGTTGGTTTTCGGTGCCAGCCCATCCGCCCTGAACATCCCGCGAATCCCGCGTACGGCCTGACGAATCCGGTCCTGGTTTTCGATCAGGGCGAAGCGCACGTGATCATCACCGTACTCGCCAAACCCGACGCCCGGCGAGACGCACACCTTGGCTTCGGCCAGCAGTTTCTTGGCGAACTCCAGCGAGCCCAGGTGCGCATAGGCCTCGGGAATCTTCGCCCAGACGTACATCGACGCTTTCGGGTTTTCGACCATCCAGCCCAGCTCATGCAGACCTTTGACCAGCACGTTGCGTCGCTGCCGGTACTGCTCGGCGATGTCGCGCACGCATTGCTGATCGCCTTCAAGCGCAGCGATGGCCGCCACTTGCAGCGGCGTGAAGGTGCCGTAGTCGTGGTAGCTCTTGATCCGCGCCAGGGCATTGACCAGTTCCGGGTTGCCGACCATGAAGCCAATGCGCCAGCCGGCCATGTTGTAGCTCTTGGACAGGGTGAAAAACTCCACCGCAATGTCCTTGGCCCCGGGCACTTGCATGATCGACGGGGCTTTCCAGCCGTCGTAGACGATGTCGGCGTAGGCCAGGTCGTGTACTACAAGCACGTCGTACTGCTTGGCGAGGGCGATCACTCGTTCGAAGAAATCCAGCTCCACGCACTGGGCGGTCGGGTTGGACGGGAATCCGAGGATCATCATCTTCGGCTTCGGGATCGAACCGCGAATGGCCCGCTCCAGTTCAGCGAAGAAATCCACGCCCGGCACCAGCGGCACCGACCGCACCTGGGCGCCGGCAATCACGGCACCGTAGATGTGAATCGGGTAGCTCGGGTTGGGCACGAGCACGGTGTCGCCCTGATCCAGGGTGGCCAGCATCAGATGCGCCAGGCCTTCCTTGGAACCGATGGTGACAATGGCCTCGCTTTCCGGGTCGATGTCGACCTCGTAGCGGTCCTTGTACCAGTTGGAAATCGCCCGGCGCAGGCGCGGAATGCCCTTGGACGTCGAGTAGCCGTGGGTGTCTTCGCGCTGGGCCACCGTGACGAGTTTTTCGACGATGTGCGGCGGCGTGGCGCCGTCGGGGTTGCCCATGCTCAAGTCGATGATGTCTTCGCCACGACGACGGGCGGCCATCTTCAGCTCGGCAGTGATGTTGAAAACGTAAGGGGGGAGTCGATCTATGCGCGCAAAGCGGCGCGGCGAACCTTGTTCGGCCATTGTTGCCTCGGATAACGTAAGCGCCCGGAACCGTCCGAGCGACGCTGGTCACTGCGGTGACCTGTGGCGGAATGTAAGGGCAGCTGTGGCAGACTGTCCAGCCTCAATGTAAACAAATTTTTCCGAAGGATAGGGTTCGATGGAATTTACCAGCGGCTTCTTGCTGAGCCTCTCGCTGTGCCTGGATATCGGCGTGGCCAACATCGCGATGATCACCCTGGCCATGCAGCGCGGCTATTTCCAGGGGTTTGCGCTGGGGCTGGGGACTTGTGTCGGCGACCTGATCTACGCGGTACTGGCACTGGCCGGCATGACCGTGTTGCTGCAATACGAAACCGTGCGCTGGGTGCTGTGGATCGGTGGCTCGGCGCTGCTGGTGTACTTCGCGGCGAAGATGATCTATTCGGCGATTCACCACGAAGCGGTGCTGGCGCAATCGGCCGAGGTGGGGCACAACTCCCATCGCAAGGAGTTCTTTCGCGGGATCTTCCTGGCCATGTCGTCGCCCAGCGCGATTCTCTGGTTCGCTGCGGTGGGTGGCACGCTGATCGCCCGTTCCGGCGGCGGTGGCGCCCTCAGTTCGGCGTTGTTTCTCGGCGGTTTTCTCTGCGCAGGGATTCTCTGGTGTGTCGGGCTGTGCTTCGCCGCGAGCCACGGCGGCAAGTTGCTGGGCGACAAGCTACTGCGGTATTCCTACATGGCATCGGCAGCGATCTTCTGCTATTTCGCGGTCTACGTGATCCTATCGGGTTACAACGAGTTTGTCGGTTCAGGCGCCGTCGAGCAATTGCACGCCCTGTAATTGGGCGAATCGGGTTTGGCTTCTATACTCCCAGCCGAACCCATTTTTATGCGTCAGGAGTCGAGTCATGGATGAGTTAGCACGCGTCGAACCGACGCAACCGCGCTTCGAACACGGGCACTTCCTGCTGATTGCAGGGCTTGGCGGAACATTTACCCAACAAACCGTTCAAGGCATTCCCGAACTCTGGGAGAAACTCATCCCGCATCTGGGCCATATTCCGGGCCAAAAAGGCGAAGTCACCTACGGTGTCTGCTGCAATTTCGACGGCAAGGGCGGCTTCGATTACATCGCCGGGGTCGAGATCAGCAAGCTCGACGACTTGCCCGAAATCTACCGCTGGGTAGAAGTTCAGCCGCAGCAGTACGTGGTGTTCGAACACAAAGGACCGCTGGACACCCTGCCGCAAACCTTTCAGTACATCCATGGCACGTGGCTGCCGCAGTCCGGCCACGAGCTATTGGCGGCTCCGGAGTTCGAACGCTACAGCGAAGACTTCAATCCCAAACTCAACACCGGCAAGCTGGAAATCTGGCTGCCGATCAAGGCATGACACCTGCGCGAGAGGCGGATCAGCCGATTCGTCTCTCGATGTCCCACGGCGGCTGATTTATCATCCCCAGCCTTTCCCATGCTGATCCCGAGCTGCCATGAACACCGTCATCCGCAACGTCACCCCCGTCGATCTGGACCGCTGCTTTGCCATCGAAACCCTTGCCTATGAAGGTGACGAAGCCGCGACCCGCGAGAAGATCGCCACCCGCATCGCCACCTGGCCCGAGGGTTTCATCGTCGCTGAAGTGGACGGGGTAGTCGCCGGATTCATCAACTCCGGTGCGGCGTTCCAGGTGGAAATGTCGGACGAGGCGTTCAAGGAACTGATCGGCCACGACCCGGCCGGGCCGCATGTGGTGATCATGTCGGTGGTGGTGCACCCGGATTATCAGGGCCAAGGCCTGGCCAAGCGCCTGATGGGCGAGTTCATCGAACGCATGCGTGGGATGGGCAAGGTCACCATCAACCTGATGTGCAAGGAGCGGCATATTCCGTTGTATGCCGGATTCGGCTTTGCCTACGTAAAACCCTCGGCCTCGGACCATGGTGGCATGGCGTGGCATGAGATGGTGCTGGAACTCTGATCCGACATAGATCCCCTGTGGGAGCGAGCTTGCTCGCGATAGCGGACTATCAGTCGACATCGATGTTGAATGTTACGCCGCCATCGCGAGCAAGCTCGCTCCCACAGTAGTTTTGTGGTGTTGGTGGGGGCTGTGTTCAAAACACCAACCCCATCCGCCGCTCATAGCCGATCCGGCCCTTGTACGCCTCGCCGCTGTCGACAAAGCCAAACCTGGCGTACAGGGCGATGGCGGCTTCGTTGTCGGCATCCACTGACAGCTCCAGCCCCCTGATTTCCGGCCAGACCAGGCGCGCCGCCTCGGGCAGCGCTTGCAGGCAGGCCTTGCCGTAGCCCTTGCCCTGGACGCGTTGATCGACTTGCAGCGCATGCAGCGTGGCGCTGTGCTCATCGGCCCAGGCCGGCAACACCGGCGGGCGCTTGAGCAGCAGGAACGCGACGGGCACATCCTCGGCCAGCAGGGCGAAGCCCTTGACGCCGGGGCCGGGCTTGGACAACAGCGTGTGCAAGGCGCCGTGGATGTCACCCGAGAATCTGATCTGTTCCGAATGCACTTCAATGGCCTCGACCTGTTGGCGCTGCAGTGCATTCAGGCTTTCATAAGGCACGAGTCGGGCTGTCACGGGAGTGTCCTTTTTCCATCACAAATGAGCCTCGGATTCTAGCGAGTTTGCTTTCCCGGATTATTTTTATTTCACCTGTCGATTCACCGGATCGCCAGACGACTAAGGGTGTCTTCACTATAAAAACCACGGAGAACCACCATGAACTCGCAAACCCAGATCCAGAACCTCATCGAGAACTATCGTCAGGCGGTCATGACCAAGGACATTGAAAAAGTCATGGCTCTGTACGCCGATGACATCGTCTCCTTCGACGCGGTCAAGGCCCTGCAATTCAAAGGCAAGCCGGCGTATCGCGCGCATTGGCAGGCCTGCATGGAAATGTGCCCCGGCCCGCACATCTTCGAATTCGACGAAATCACCATCGAGCCGTCCCAGGAAATTGCGTTCGCTCACTGGCTGGCACATTGCGGTGGCACCAACGACAAGGGCGAAACCCAGTCCTGCTGGATGCGCGTCACCGCCTGCTATCGGCAAGAAGCCGGGCTGTGGCAGATCGTCCACGAACATTGGTCGGCGCCATTCGACATGACCAGCGGCGCGACGCTATTCGACCTCAAGCCCTGATCGTCGGGAAGCCGAGCCAGAATGCCAATCAGCGGCCATAGTTGATCGTTCGATAAGGAGAGCGTGATGAAGTATTTATGCCTGGTCTACAGCGATGAGCGGTTGCTGCATTCGCTGCCGGAAAGCCCGAAGGACGAAGAGTGCATGGCCTATGCCGAGTCGATCCAGGGCAGTGGCCGGATGGTCGCCGCCGAGGCGCTGGAGTCGGTGCAGACCGCCACCACGGTGCGCATGCGCAACGGCAAGATGTCGATCACCGACGGGCCATTCGCTGAAACCAAGGAGCAGTTGGCCGGTTTTTATCTGATTGATGCCAAGGACCTCAACGAAGCCATCCAGGTCGCCGGGAACATTCCGGCGGCCCGGGTCGGCAGTGTCGAAGTGCGCCCCGTTCGGCAGTTGAATCCTTAAGATGCCGGGGCTGCCGGTTCAGGCGCAGGTCGAGCGGGTTTATCGCGAAGAGTCGCGGCGGATTCTTGCGACCCTGATTCGCTTGCTGGGTGATTTCGACCTCGCCGAAGAGGCCTTGCACGAGGCGTTTTTCATCGCGGTCGAACGCTGGCAGCGTGACGGCGTGCCGGACAATCCGCGGGCCTGGCTGGTGTCCACCGGGCGCTTCAAGGCCATCGATGCCTTGCGCCGACGCGCACGCTTTGCCGCGTCGCAGCCCTTGCTGATCGCGCAACTGGAGGAACTGGAGCAGGCCGACTGGAGTGATGAAGACGTGGAAGACGATCGCCTGCGGCTGATCTTCACTTGCTGCCACCCGGCCCTGGCGGCCGACGCACAAGTGCCACTGACGCTGCGGGAAGTCTGCGACCTGACCACGGAAGAAATCGCCCGGGCCTTTCTCTCGGCCCCGGCCACCATCGCCCAGCGCATCGTGCGCGCCAAGGCGAAGATCCGCGATGCGAAAATCCCTTATCAAGTGCCGACACTCGCTGAGCTACCCGAGCGCCTGGACAGTGTATTGCGGGTGATTTACCTGGTGTTCAACGAGGGCTACTCGGCGTCCATCGGGGCAGAACTGATCCGCGAGGATTTGACCCGTGAAGCGATCCGACTCGGGCGGTTGCTGGTGGAACTGCTGCCGGAACCGGAGGTGATGGGCTTGCTGGCGTTGATGCTGCTGCACGAGTCGCGCCGCCCGGCCAGGACCTCGGCGAGCGGCGAGCTGATTGTGCTGGACGAACAGGACCGTTCGCTGTGGACGCCGGGTTGATCAGTGAAGGCTGCACGCTGGTCGAGCGGGCGCTGACCATGGGACGATTCGGACCCTATTGCCTGCAAGCGGCGATCGCAGCGGTGCACGCCGAAGCCCCGACGGCGGGGGAAACCGATTGGCCGCAGATTGTCGGTCTGTATGACGTCCTGCTGCGGGCTGTGCCGTCGCCGGTGATCGAGTTGAATCGTGCGGCGGCGATTTCGCAACGGGATGGTCCGCTGGCGGGACTGACGTTGGTCGACGCCATTCTGGAGCGGGGAGAACTGCTCGACTACCACCTGGTGCATTCGGCGCGGGCGCAATTCTGTTGGCAACTGGGTCGCAAGCAGGAGGCGCGGGCCGCGTGGGAGCGGGCGCTGGCGTTGACCCGACAAGAGCCGGAGCGGCGGTTTATCGAAGAGCGGCTCAAGGCGTTGGAGTGATGTGGCCGTTCTGGCCTCATCGCGAGCAAGCTCGCTCCCACAGGGATTGATGGTGTACTCGATACTGTGGGAGCGAGCTTGCTCGCGATAAGGGCCGAAGGACCTTCACTCCAGCGTTTTGCCCAGCAACCAGCTCCCACAGGGATTGATGGTGTACTCGATACTGTGGGAGCGAGCTTGCTCGCGATAAGGGCCGAAGGACCTTCACTCCAGCATCTTGCCCAGCAACCAGCTCCCCGCCGGCCCCGGCGGATTCAGCCGCGACCACAACGCATCCACCGACACCGTTTTCGGCCAGCCGCGCACCACCAGTTCCTGCAACGTACCAGGCCCGAATCGCTCGACCAGCCAGCGGGGCAACGGCGCCCAGCCGAATCCGCCCTGGGCCATTTCCAGCAGCATCAGGTAACTTGGCGCCGACCAGACGCGGCCCTTCGCCCGGCTCTCATAGGGATTGATGATGGTGGCCAGACGCAGTTCGCGGTGTTGCTGCAGTACGTCCCGGTCGATGTGGTCCAACGTCGCCAAAGGATGCGTCGGGGACACGAACAAGGCGATTTCCGTGCGCTCGTCCACCGTCGAACTGACCAGGTCCGGCGGGTAGCTGTCCTGCATTTCGGCGAAGGCAATCTGCGCCCGGCCGCTTTGCACAAGGGACATCAGATCATCGCATTCGGCGATCAGACACTCGAGCTCCAGGTCCGGGTAACGCTGCTCGAAGGCACTGAGGGCGGCTTCGAAACGGTCCGACTGATAGGTATCGGACAGCGCCACCGTCAGCTTCGCTTCCACCCCTTGGGACAGTTGGCTGGCGGCTATTTCCAGGCGACTGGTGGCGGCCAGGATGTCTTCGGCCCGTTGCAGCATGACGTGTCCGGCCGGGGTCAAGCCGGGCTTGCGGCTGCTGCGGTCGAACAGCGTCAGGTTCAGGTCGATTTCCAGGCTGGCCACCGCCGCACTGATGGTCGACTGACTGCGGCCCAATTTGCGCGCCGCGGCGGAAAACGAGCCTTGGGTCGCGGCTTCGACAAACGCCAGTAACACTTCGTGAGAGGCCATGAACTATCGCCTTGATCGATGGTTATTGGTTATGAAGTATCGGTGTGCTGATGGATCATGGCAACCACAGTCACCCAAGGGAGTTCGGCCATGAGCGCCAACAAATCCATTACTGAACGTATTTTTCAAGCCATCGGCTTCGAACTGCTGGCCATCCTGATCTGTACCCCATTGCTGGCCTGGATCATGAAGAAACCGATGCTGGAAATGGGCATGGTCACCATCCTCATCGCCGGCCTGGCCCTGGCCTGGAACGTGGTCTTCAACGGTATGTTCGATCGGCTGCTCAAGCGCCTCGCCATCGCACACAACGCCTGGGTCCGCGTGGTGCATGCGCTGTTGTTCGAAGGCGGCCTGGTCGCCCTCGGCGTGCCGCTGATCGCCTGGTGGCTGAATGTCAGCCTGTGGCAGGCGTTCTTGCTGGATATCGGTGTGTTGCTGTTCTTCCTGCCGTACACCTACGTCTACCACTGGGTGTATGACGTGGTTCGGGAGCGGATGCTGGTGACTCGTGAGGTTTGCTGAGTCGTGTTTGAACCGGTTTTTGTGGGAGCGAGCTTGCTCGCGACGGCGGCGTGTCAGTCAACTTCATTGCTGAATGTCAGACCGCTTTCGCGAGCAGGCTCGCTCCCACAGGTTTTGCACCAGATCAGACGTGGAAGTAACCCACGCACGAATCGAACGGCAGACGCTTGAGTTCGATCTTGTTCAGGTCGAGCACTTCACGCAGGGCCTTGGTTTCGCCCGGGAAGTTACGGTAGGCGACTTCGTCGAGCACCACGATCGCGCCTTTGGGCATGTACGGCAGGAAGGTTTCCAGCGCGACTTTGGTCGACTCGTACAGGTCGGTGTCGAGGATCAGCATGGCCACGACCAGGTCCGGACGGGTCTTGACCCACTCCGGTACGGTCTTGACGATGTCGCCCTTGACCAGTTCGCAGCGCGGAATGCGGTTGACCGGGCGCAACAGGTCGTTGGCGTCGATCATGTCCTGGATCAGCGACTGGTCGGTGTCGGCGAACATGGTTTCGTTGACGTCGGCCGGGTCTTCTTTCTTGTCGATGCTCTGGAAGCCTTCGAAGGTGTCGAAACCCACGATCGAGCGGTTGATCGCATACGGTTCGAGAATCATCGACAAGTGCATGTAGAGCATCAACGAGTTGCCCTTGTACACGCCGCACTCAATGATCGCGCCCGGCACTTCCGCGACCTTCTTGAACAGCTCCATGCGCGACAACGCGGCAGTCACGCCAATGCGGTTGGCGAAGACGAACGGAGCGTCGGCCACGTATTCGGCATCGACCCGTTTCAGGACGT
Source organism: Pseudomonas sp. GW456-L13 (assembly GCF_017350115.1). Classification (NCBI taxonomy): domain Bacteria; kingdom Pseudomonadati; phylum Pseudomonadota; class Gammaproteobacteria; order Pseudomonadales; family Pseudomonadaceae; genus Pseudomonas; species Pseudomonas sp. GW456-L13. Next base: position 1,089,571 of record NZ_JACNAS010000002.1, on the reverse strand, counting down.
TGGTACGGGTTTCGTTGTACTGGGCCTCGGCGGGCGTGATGCGACGCTTGGTCATTGCGGGATTCCTCGGAAATTCGAAAAGTCGTGGACGTGGAAGTAGTCTTTGAAGCCGGCGCCGACATCCGGGCAGGCGCTGTCGACGTTAATCGCGCCGCGCTGGTGCTTGAGGTCGTCGAGGTGCATCAGGCGAAAGTCCACGCTGAAGCGGGTTTGTTGCGTGTAATTGGGAACGGTGCCGTGCAGGTGCGAACCCGAGAACACCAGCATCTCGGCGGTGTTGCCGGCGATGCGCAGTTCAGAGGCGCTGTTGATCGCTTCGGTGGGCACCGGGTGCTGGCGCGCCTCTTCCTTGACGTTGTCCTTGGCGCGCTGGCGTTGCACGCCGATCCAGTCGGACAGGCTCCACTGCGCCGAGGTGTTCTTCACCGGGACGTCGAAGTAGGCCGGGTTGATCATCATGGTCTGGTCAGGCTGGATCGTGTAGACCGGCATCCAGGTATTGATCTGGCAGTCGACACCGCCGTACCAGGTATCGCGATGGGGTTTGTAGGCGTAGCTGACGCCAGCGTGCAGGTAGTCGTAGTTGGGTACGACACGGATGCGCGGGACGTCGAAAATGAACTCCTCGGGAGCGGCACCGATTTCGTCGGTGAAGCTGCGGATCAGCTCCTTGGCACGCAGGCTGTTGGTGAACTGGCCCTTGAGCCGAGTCACCAGCACCACGAACTCTTCCACCGGCATCAGTGTGTGCAGCGCCTGGTGGTTGGTCTCGCCATCGAAGGCCGCCGTGATGCTTTCCTGGGCAAAGGCACAGAGTTCTTTGGCGGCGCGTAACTGCGTGTTCAGGAAAATATCGCCCGCGTAAATGGCTTCTTTAAAGTCAGCTTTCTGTTGCAGCTGATTGATGTACAGATTCACGGTTCCTCTCCTGAATACATCGAGTGTCTTATGAGTCGGCACCACGCTGGCAAACTGAAGGGCTGCCGGACGAGTTGTGCGTCAATAAAGCGCAGCCCTTGAGTTCGCGAGCAAATGCCGTGCCGCTGGACGAAAAAATCCCGACGGGAAAACCCGCCGGGATGATGTGCTTCGAACTTGTACCCTGTGGGAGCGGGCCTGTCGGAACGCCGCACCGCCCCGTTCGGCTGCAGAGCAGTCCTCAATCCTGCTAGTGCGGTTTGAATGACCGAGTGCTGGGGCGGCTGCGCCACCCAGCGGGGGCAAGCCCCCTCGCCACAGTTGATCCGTGTGTCAGGTGATGACGGGGACTCAATAATCCTGCTGCTTGCGAAACGCCCAGCGCCCGGCGATCACGGTAAAGGTCGCGACCAGCGCCACCAGGATCCAGAAACCCTGCGGGTCATCCGCCAGCGGAATGCCGCCGACGTTCATGCCGAAGAAACCGGCGATGATGTTGATCGGCAGCGCCAGCACCGTCACCACCGTCAGGGTGAACAGCGTGCGGTTGGTCTGTTCGTTGATGTTGGCGGCGATCTCTTCCTGCAACAGCTTGATCCGTTCACCCAGCGCCGTGAGGTCATTGATGATCAGCGCGAACTCCTCGGTGGATTTGCGCAGCTCCTTCACGTCTTCCTTTTGCAGCCATTGCGGCGGCCGGTTGAGCAGGCGCAGCAATGAGCCTGGCTCCAGCGCCAGCAGCCGTTGCAATCGCACCAGCACCCGGCGATTGGCGCCCAGTTCAGCGCGGTTGGTCGACAGCCGCGAGGACAGTAATTGGTCTTCGATCTGATCCACGCTCTGACTGGTCTTGCGCACGATCTGGGTCAGCACTTCACCCTGGTCGCGCAGCAAATGCACCAGCAGCTCCAGCGGGGAGCGAAAGCACTCCCGGGCCTTCACCGACGAGCGCAATTTGTCCACCGAGTGCAGCGGTTGCAGGCGGGCGCTGATGATCAATTGACTGCGGGCGCACACCCACAGGGTCGAGACATCCGACGAGACCATGTTGCTGAGGTTGAACACCACATCGTTGACCACTGCCAGCAGTGCGGAGTCGACATGCTCGATGCGCGTCGAACGCGAGCCTTCGTGCAGCGCTTCGAAAAACTCTTCGGGCAACTCCAGATGGCTTTTCATCCAGCGCTCGCACGCGGCATGGGCCAGGTTCAGGTGCAGCCAGAGAAATTGCTCATCGCTTTGCGGCTGTTGCAGGTACTGCAAGGCCTCGGCGGAATTGATTTCCCGACCGGCCTCACCGGGGCGAAAACTGAAAACGTAAAGCAGGCCGAACAGATCCGTGTCGCGATGGCTTTGATCGATGCTGTGGTTCATGAGGACTCGCAAGGGGAGGCGCCTGTCACGTGTTTTACAGGTTCACTTGAGCGGCATCATCGCAAACGGGAATGACGTTTTTGTGACAGAAAAACAACGCAAAAAATTGTTCTACCGGCGGTCGGGATTTTCTCAAGAACCGCTCTGGCTAGCCGATCACGCTTGGGTTAAGTTGCGCGCCGCAGGCCTCGGCCGGGACCGCAGACAGGGATGTCCGGACACTTTTCACGCCTTAACGGGCGTGCCCCATTCCTGTCATGAGTACCCTGCGATGCTTTTGCAAAAGTCCCTGAGAGCACAAATTCTCGCCCTGCTGAGCGGCAGCCTGCTGGCGATGCTGTTGATCGCCCTGGCGTGCTTTCACTTCCTGTCCAGCGGCGTGCAGAACTACGCCAATCTGATCGAAGGCCCGCTGCACACCTCGCAATTGATCGATGAAGCCAACCTGCAATTCAAGGTGCAGGTGCAGGAATGGAAAAACGTTCTGCTGCGCGGCAAGCAACCGGCGGACCTGAGCAAGTACTGGGGGCAATTCGAGGAGCGTCAGCGCGATGTGCAAAACATCCTCGGTGAGCTGGCCGCGCAGAAGGGCATCGAGCCGCAACTCAAGAGCCGCATCGAGCGCTTGCGTGACGAACATCGCCAGTTGGGCGCGGCCTATCAGAAGGGCCGGGACGCGTTCGTGGCCGCCGGTGGTGACCCTGCGGCGGGCGACGCGGCGGTCAAGGGCGTGGACCGCGCGACCAGCGATCAAATGAGTGAACTGGTCAGCGAGTTGCGCAAGCAGGGCGCCGAGCAATCGACACTGATCAGCGCCAGTGCCGAGCGCACGGTGTTGCTGGGGCTGGTCGTGATGCTGCTTTCGGGGGTACTGATCGGCCTGCTGAGCCTGTGGCTGGTGAACCGCAACCTGGTCGAGCCGATCCGCAAACTGATCGAATACGTGGCGCAACTCAGCCAGGGGCGTATTGCCGAGCGCGTGGCCAGCACCCGTCAGGACGAGTTGGGCAAACTGGCGATGGCCGCCAACACCCTGCGCGATTTCCTCGCCGAAACCTTCAGCCGTTTGCAGCGCAGCGCGTCGGACCTGGACAGCGCCAGCGGTGAGTTGAACTCGATCGCCACCGTGATGGCCGGCGGCACCAACGAGCAGTTCAACCGCACCGATCAGGTGGCCACGGCGATGAACGAAATGTCCGCCACCGCACAAGAAGTGGCCCGCCATGCCGCCGAAGCGGCGCGGGCCGCCGACGATGCCGACCAGTCCGCCCAGCAGGGCGAAAAAGTCATGCAGGGCACCATCCACACGATTACCCAGATGCGCGGCGAAATCGCCAACACCGCCACGGTCATCCGCCAACTGGAAACCGACAGCGGACGCATCGGCAAGGTTCTGGAGGTGATTCGCGGGATCGCCGAACAGACCAACCTGCTGGCACTCAACGCGGCCATCGAAGCGGCCCGCGCCGGTGAGGCCGGACGCGGATTCGCTGTGGTGGCCGACGAAGTGCGGAGCCTGGCCCAGCGCACGGCGGCGTCGATCATCGAGATCAACCAGATCATCCAGACCGTGCAGACCGGTGCAATCGAAGCGGCCCAGGCGATTGAAAGCGGTCAGTCGCGCAGCGAACAAAGCGTGCAGCAAGTGACGGAGGCCGGCGCCATGCTCGAACGCATCACCCTGGCCGTGGAAGCCATCCGCGACATGAACCGCCAGATCGCCACTGCCGCCGAAGAGCAGACCTCGGTGGCCGAAGACATCTCGCGCAACCTCACCGAAATCACCAGCATCGCCAGCACCAACCTGGACAACGTGCAGCGCACTGAAGCGGCCAGCACCAATCTGCACGGCTTGTCGGGGCAGTTGAACGAGGTGACGGCGCGCCTGAGCGCTTGAATCCCGAAAACGCAAAAGCCGCACGATGTTCCCATCGTGCGGCTTTTGTCTGTTTGGGGATTACGTGTCCTGTTTGTTTTCCAGGACCTTGCCGTTGGAGGCATCGATGTCCACATCCCACTCGACGTTCTTGGCGTCACGCAGTTCAACTTCGTACTCGTAACCGTTGAAGTGGTTGTCCAGCTCGGTCTTGGTAATCGTTGCACCCGGATGCAGATCCAGCGCGATCTTGTTCAAGTCTTCCAGTGGCTTGATCTTGCCGTCCTTGACCAGTTGCGGGATCTGATCGACTCGCACATCGGCCTGGGCCAGGCCGGCGGTGAGGGTCAGGGCTGCAGCGGTAAACAAAGCAGTCAGGGTCTTCATGGGCTTCTTTCCTTGGGTGATCTGTTTAAGTGAGATCAGGTTAGCCTGTGTAACTTAATCCACCCTTAAATCCCTCTACATGTCCTGCATCAATCCCAGTGGGAGCGTGGCTTGCCCGCGAAGGCGGAGTGTCAGTCAACGTTGATGTTGAAGCTGATGGCCCTATCGCGAGCAAGCTCGCTCCCACAAGTTTTTGTGCAATAGCGCATCAATACCCGTTGTTCTGTAGCACCTGCGCAACACTCGCCGCCGGGCGTTTATAGAACTTCAATAACTCACTGGCGCGATTGGTGAAAATGCCGTCGACACCGGCGTCCATGACTTTCTGGTAGTCCACCGCATCGTCGATGGTGTAGACGTGCACCAGCAGGCCCTGGTCGTGGGTGTACTGGTTCATCCAGGGTTGCACCAGATCCGAGTAGCTCTGGTCGCCACCCTGGGTCAGTGCGGCGGACGGGCCGGTGCCGATGGCACCCTGGGTCTTGGCGTAGTCGACCCAGTGCTGGAATTCGGCTTTGTCCTTCGGTTGCTGTTTGGCGTAGTAAGCGGCTTTGTCCTTTTCGCCGGACTCGGCAAATGTCACCTTGGACTTGGGCTCGATACTGCCTTCACCGACCCACAACAGCAGGATCTTCGGCACCTTCGGCATCTCTTTTTGCAGCAGTTCGAGGCTGCTCTTCTCGAAAGTCTGCAGGACCACCTTGCCTTTGCCCTGGCCGACCGCCAGCTCGTTTTTTGCCAGTTTCGAAGCGGTCGGGCTCAGCCAGCCCCGGTCCTGAAGTTTTTCCTTGAGGTCGCGTTCGATGCCGGGGAACTGTTTGGGCTCCTTGGTCTCGATGTACAGGCCGGGCTTGTGCAGGCTGTTGCCCTCGGCGATGTCGATGATTTCATCAAAGGTCAGAATCTTCAGGCCCGCGAAGGCGGGACGTGCGCGATCCGGGTACGCGGCATTGAACCAGCTGCCCGCGTCCAGGGTTTTCAGTTCGGCCATGGTGAACGCATTGGCGGGGCTGTCCTTGCGCTCGGGGAATTTGCTGGCGACGTCGGTGGTGCGTTGCAGATTGTTGTCGTGCAGGGCAAACAGCACGCCATCCTTGCTGCGCTGCAGATCCAGTTCCAGGTAGTCGGCGCCCAGGTCGCGGGCAGTCTTGTAGGCGGCGGCGGTGGATTCCGGCGCATCGAACGATGCGCCACGGTGGGCGATCACCGCTGGACGCGGAATGTCCAAGCGGGTCGCCAGTGCCGCGGGACCGGGTTCGCTGGCGGCCTGTGCGTGGCCGAGGGCGAGCAACAGGCTCAGTAACAGGGCGCTTTTAGTAAAGGTTGTGGGCATGGTCGAGATCCTTTCGCAATAAGTGAGCGGTCCCTTTTAACAACTCATCGTTGTAGACGCTATCACCAGACCGACATAAACCTGTCGAAAGCTGATTTTCGTCAGCGCTTTTGTGCGCCCGTTTGCAGTACGCTGAGGCCCTGCAATTTCCCCGGCAGAGGGAAACGCAGGCCCTGCGTGCAAACCAACGATCACCATTGCGGGGTTTACCATGCGCATCACTTCCCAGCTCATCTGCCAGGCTGCCGACCAACTCAAAGGCTTCGTCGGCCTCAACCGCAAGACCGGGCACTACATTGTGCGCTTCAGCGAAGACTCGTTTGGCATGGACGTGGCGGACGACGGCATCATCCCTGTCAGCGAATTCGTCTGGGCCGCGGGGCCCGGGCAGGTCATGACGCTCAAGCGGGAATTGATCCAGTTGCTGCTGGACCAGAACATCGATGACCGGATCAACATCACCGAGCCGTTGCGGGTGTACATGAACCGGCGGGAAGTGCCGGAGATTTCGGCGGTTCGTAGTCTGGTTCAGGGGTGAGTTTTTGCGGTGAATTGACGGGCCCCATCGCGAGCAAGCTCGCTCCCACAGTAGATCTTTGTCGCGCACAAATGTTGTGACCGACCGGGATCAAAATGTGGGAGCGAGCTTGCTCGCGATGGCGGCCCGAAGAACTCTAAATCAGTCACTGATTGAATCCGTAAGCCCGCTCAACCCGACACACCCGCGTATGACACCGCGCATACCAGGTCGAGCGCCCACACTCGCGAATCGCACTGTGCTCGGGATGATGCTTCCACGCCAGAATGGCCGCTTCACTGGCCCAGTACGACACGGTTATTCCCAACCCATCCTCGCCCCGTGCCGACTCCACACCAAGAAACCCCGGCTGTTCGCGGGCCAGTTCCAGCATCCGTTCGGCTGCTTCGGCGTAACCCTGGTCACCCTTGGTGCGCAGTGAAGTGAAGATCACCGCGTAATAAGGCGCAGCTGGTGTATCGGCGATCATGACGAGCGCCCCGCACAGGCTTCGACAAAGGCGCCAACCAACGGCGGCAATACGCCCTTGAGCGCCGCCCGCTCGGGCTGGAACAAGGTCGCGACAAAGAACGGATGACCGCTGAGTTCGACCGCCCGCAGTCCGTGTTCCGAATCGTGGCCGACGGCATGTAGTTCGCGCTTGAGCAACTCCCCTTCGAACTGCGGATTCACACCAAAACGACAGCGATAGCCTTCACGAATCTCGGTGTTTTCGTAGGCCTTGGCGAGCAACGAACCCTCAAGCAAATCAATCGTATCGACCGCTTCCACCAGCGCACACGACAGTGGCGTCAGCAGCGCCCGCGCGGCATCGGGATTTGTCTCGCCGTGTTCGGCATCTGACCAGCCCAGCACGTTGCGCGCATATTCCAGCACCGCGTGTTGGAAACCACCGCAGGTGCCGAGGAAAGGTCGCCGTTGTTCGCGGGCAAAGCGAATCGCCAGCAATGCACCGTCCATGCTCCGGTAAGGGCTGGCCGGCACACACCAGACCCCGTCGAATCTGTGCAGCGGTGTCTCGGCGTGGATGTCATCGGTGGCCAGCCATTGCCATTGCACGTTCAGACCACTGTGTTCAGCGGCCATTTCGAGGGCGACGGGAATGGCCTGGTGGGCGGTGACTTGCGGGTCGTAGTCGCCGATCAGGGCGATGCGAATCGGGCGGGTTTCCATGTGGGGCCTCTGCACTTGTTGATTGCTGGTGCCCACTATAGATTGGCGCTCACGCACTCAATATTGGCGTTTTCCCAAGTGATCAATGCAGCGACGCACTATCGATTGGACTACCCGGACCTGGCCCTGATCCTCGCGCTGGTACGTGGCGGCTCTCTGGCTCGCGCTGCGCAACTGCTGAAGGTGGATGTTTCGACGGTGTTTCGAGCGGTGCGCCGGCTGGAGGGTGCACTGGGTCAGCAACTGTTCGAAAAAAGCCGCGCCGGTTACCTGCCCACCACCCTGGCGCAGTCCCTTGCTGAACAGGCCGAGCGCGCTGAACAGGCTCTGGAGGCGGCGCGCATTGGTGTGGAGCAGGGCGGAGAAGTGATCAGCGGCATCGTGCGCCTGACCTGTACCGATTCGGTCCTGCAAGGTTTGCTGTTGCCGGCGCTGGCGCAGTTCATGCCGAACTATCCGGCGCTGACGCTCGAGCTCAGCACATCCAATGATTTTGCCAACCTCAGCCGTCGGGATGCCGATATCGCCCTGCGCCTGACCCGCACGCCACCGGAGCATCTGGTGGGACGGCGGCTGGCGGACATTTCCTATCGCGTGTGTGCCAGCGAGCGATACCTGCAATCGGTCAATACCCCTGACCTGGCCTCATTGACCTGGATAGCCCCGGATGACTTCCTGCCTGATCACCCGACCGTTACCTGGCGTCGCCAGGCCTTGCCGGGGGTAACGCCGGGCTATCGCTGCAACAGCATGCTGTCGGTGACCGAGCTGGTCAGGGCCGGCCTGGGTGTAGCGGCGTTGCCGGATTTTTTGATCGGCGACGGATTACAGCCGCTGAGCGAACCCCTGCACGGATACGACACCGCGCTGTGGCTGCTGACCCGTCCCGACTGCCGTGCCTTGCGCTCAGTGGTTACCTTGTTCGATGAGTTGGGGCGGGCGCTGAAACTGCCGTGAAACCGTTCAGGTTCCTGGCTGAAGCTCACTAAAGGCTCAGTGCCGGTTTCATTCTGAAACACATCGCGTCATTCAAATCAGAGCCATCGATCCTTCGACGCCGCCGTCGAACTTGTCATTTATTGCAACTGATAGCAGGCCAGAAACATGTCCAGCGCGGAGTCTGCCACCTGGTGTTGTTCTTCGGGTGACAAGCCTGGTTTGCCCATGGAAATCTGCGGCCAGAAGGCAAACGACTTGAGCAGCCCCTGCACCTGTTGTGCGGCAAAATCAGGGGCAATAGCTTTCAACCGACCATCGGCCTGAGCGGCACGAATCCATACCGTCAACCCTTCTTCACGTTCGCCCATTCGCGCCACCATATCCTGCGCCCGCTCCGGGGAATGAATCGTCGCCGCTATCGCCACCCGCGCCAGGTCGAGAAAATTGTCATCGCCCAACATTTGCAGCTTGGCCATCAGCAATCCGCGCAATTGCTCACGCAACGGCAGGTCGGGACGGTAGGCCGTTTCCTGTTCTGCCGTCACCCGGGTCCATAATTGATTGAGGATCTCGGCGAACAACTCTTCCTTGCTGGGAAAGTGGTTGTACACCGTGCGCTTCGACACACCGGCAGTGGCAGCAATCTTGTCCATGCTGGTGATCTCGAAACCGTTGTCACGGAATTCGTTGATCGCGGCATGAATGATCGCTTGGCGTTTTCGGTCGGTGAGGCGCTGTGGAGCTGTCATAAGTACGCTTCGGCAGGAAGAAGGGAGGAATTACACTCAGCAGTTTACTTGTCATCGACTTTGATGCAACCTAGAAACTACACTGTGCAGTGTAATGTTTTGTTAATCCTGCCCAGCAAAAATAGAAAGTCCGGCTGATGCGTGCGTGCTTTGGCCATTTATCGTCCCAAAACGGAAAGTCGCGTCATGCGCGGTTTTTCTGGAGTCATTCAGTCATGGCCAATTCAAACTCCCCGGCGGACAACGCCTCCACACCTGAAGCGTCCCGACAGGCTCAAGGGCAGTACCAAAACTTCACGCCGGTTCAACGTTTAAGCTTTGGCAAAACCATGGGCGTCCTTTGGAACGTGCTGTTCCACAAACCGCAAAACACCCGCCCGAGCGCGCCCGTCCCGGTGCAAGCCCTGACTCAAGCCGCGCTGATCGCAGCGCCCAACCACAGCGTCTATCGACTGGGCCACTCCACGGTGTTGCTCAAGCTGCGCGACAAATTCTGGATCACCGACCCGGTCTTCGCCGAGCGTGCCTCTCCGGTGCAATGGGCCGGCCCCAAGCGTTTCCACCAGCCACCGATCAGCCTGGAAGAATTGCCACCGATCGAAGCGGTGATCCTGTCCCACGACCACTACGATCACCTGGATCATCAGGCCGTGCTCAAGCTAGCGGACAAGACCAAACACTTCCTTACCCCGCTGGGCGTAGGCGACACCCTGATCAAGTGGGGCATCGACGCGAGCAAAGTCCGCCAGCTGGATTGGTGGCAAGGCACGGAAGTCGATGGCATCCAGTTTATCGCGACCCCGTCGCAGCACTTTTCCGGCCGCGGCCTGTTCGACAGCAACAGCACCCTCTGGGCTTCGTGGGTGATGATCGACGGCGACACACGCATCTTCTTCAGCGGCGACAGCGGCTACTTCGACGGCTTCAAACGCATCGGCGAACAGTACGGTCCATTCGACCTGACCCTGATGGAAACCGGTGCCTACAACGTCGACTGGCCACACGTGCACATGCAACCCGAACAAACCCTGCAAGCCCACCTCGACCTCAAGGGCCGCTGGCTACTGCCAATCCACAACGGTACGTTCGACCTGTCGATGCACGCCTGGTACGAACCCTTCGACCGTATCCTGGCCCTGGCCTGGGAACGCAACGTATCGATCACCACGCCGCAGATGGGCGAGGCGTTCAACCTGATGCATCCGCAGCGCGGTAGGGCGTGGTGGTTGGCGGTGGAAGGGGAGAGTGATCGGGTGGTGGCTCATAACGCGTAGAGTGATGACCTCTGTAGGAGCGAGCTTGCTCGCGAAAATCATCTGGACAACGCGATCATTCAGACAGCACGCGTTATCGTTAACGTCCATCGCGAGCGAGCTCGCTCCTACAGGGGGGCATTTATCGTCAATCGATAAGTTGGCTCACTCCACCATCGCAAAATCCGCTCGCCCAACCGGATTCGGCGTCGACCCCTTCACATTCATCCCTCGACCCGGCGCAAACCCCGGGAAGAACACCAACCCCTCCGATTCGAACCGATAGGCCAGCGCCAGGCGCGTGACATCCAGCACCTCCTGGCGTGCCTCGAAGCGTTGAATGGCATCCACCGAGACCCGGGACTCCCGCGACAGCTCTTCCACACTCCAGCCCAGCATCGCTCTGGCCTGGGCGCAGTGGGCCGGGGTGAATTGGAAGAGGGCGATACGTTCCAGGGTGATTTTCATCGCTTGAGAGGCCATGGTGTTCTCCGGGCTCGAGAGTGTTGGTTCAAAATATACTGTGTTTTTGTACAGTTGTTTTGAGCCCGGATCAAACGCATTTTTTGATTTGTCTTTTCAGGCAGACGAACGGTGCTGCGCTTACTTGCCCGCCAACTCCGGCGCTTCCCGCACGATAAAGTGATCCAGATTCTCGATGTTGGCGCTGAACACCCCGAACGTCTGCTCGGGGTTCTTTTTGCTCGGCACCTGCTTCAGCTCGGGCGTTACGCCATAAAAGAAGCAATACAACTCCCGCCCGCTCTCGATGGCGTGCTTGATCTCCTCCAGGAATGCCTTGCGCTTGCGGTAGCTGTCGATCAGCTTCTTGCTCAGGTAGACATTGACCGAGTAAGGCTTTTTCTCGAACCAGACCTTCTTCTCGAAATCGATGCGAAAGCTCTGGGTGTAGTCCTTGATCTCCTTGACCTTGCCCCAGTAAATCAGCCCCTTGTTGTCCTGCAGGTATTCGATTTTCTTGAAAAACGACGCGTAAGGCGCGGTGTGCTCGCCAATCTTCAGCGGCACACGCTTGAGCAAATCCTTGTCGTCGAAGTTCGACACAAAACACTCTACCGGATGGGCGAAGACGCTGGTCTTGTCCGGGGCCGATTCCCTGCCTGGTTGCTCGACATTGCTTGCCACCGAAGGCGTCAGCGACTCATCCCGCACCCCGTCCGCCGCGACCTTCGGGCTGGACGGCTTACGCACATATTCACGCCGAGTCAGTAACAATTCCGACGGGAAATTTTCCTCGCGGCTGTCATCCGTTTCCGTCTCATCCCCACCCGACGCAGGCGTCTTCAAGCTGACATAAGGGCAGCCCTCGACATGCCGCGTACTCGGCAGGTTCTTGAAGTGCGGCGTGCGCACGTAATTCACATTCTTGGCGTTGAACGTGCCCAGCTCATTGGTCGCATCGAACGCCAAACGACAGGCATCGTTGGGGCACTGGAAGTGTTCCTTGGCGGAGTCGAAATCCATCGTCTCGTCGAAATTCAGATCCCGAACGTCGTAGATCGACAACTTGTCGTTGAGGCCGAGGCAATAGGCGAGGTCGAATTTCATGTCGGGTTCCAAATCCTTTAGGTGAACAGCTTCCAGTGATGGCGCATTCGAAGCAATAGCTACACTCAGATCACTTCGATATCGCCGAGCCTGCACAGTCCATCAAAGAGGGCGGTTCATGAGCCATTCAGATGCTTCGCCCCCTCTCCCGGAGCCAGGCCGGATAGCCCGCCGGGATGAACAGACCGGCTGGCGCCGTTGGGTACCGGGGCTGAGCATGCTGCGCGAATACCAACCGGCATGGTTGCGTTACGACATCGTGGCCGGCCTGGTGCTGACCACGATGCTGGTGCCCGTCGGTATCGCCTATGCGGTGGCTTCGGGCGTGCCCGGCATATATGGCCTCTACGCGACCATCGTTCCGCTGCTGTTCTATGCCTTGTTCGGCCCCAGCCGAATTCTGGTGATGGGGCCGGATTCCTCCCTGGTGGCCGTCATCCTTGCCGTCATCATTCCACTCTCCGGCGGCGACCCGCAGCGTGCCGTCGCCCTGGCAGGGATGATGGCGATCGTCTCGGGAGCGGTGTGTATCCTGGCCGGTATCGCGCGCCTGGGTTTCATCACCGAGCTGCTGTCCAAACCGATCCGCTACGGCTACATGAACGGCATCGCACTGACCGTATTGATCAGCCAGTTGCCCAAGCTGTTCGGTTTTTCGATTGAATCCGACGGCCCATTGAACAACATAGGGGCCATCGCCTCCGCGGTGATGGAGGGAAAGGTCAACTGGACCACCTTCACGGTGGGCGGGCTCACCCTGGCGGTGATCCTGCTACTAAAAAGGTGGCCGCGACTGCCGGGCATCCTGATCGCCGTGGTTGGCGCGACAGTCGCCGTGGGCGTACTCGACCTTGCGACACGCGCCGGTGTGTCGGTCCTCGGTTCGCTCCCCCAGGGCTTGCCCGGTTTCGCCATTCCCTGGATCACCAGCGCCGACATCGTCCCGGTGTTGATCGGCGGTTGCGCCGTCGCACTCGTCTCGTTCGCCGACACCAGCGTGCTCTCCCGCGTCTATGCGGCGCGGACCCGAACCTACGTCAACCCGAACCAGGAAATGGTGGGCCTCGGCATCGCCAACCTGGCGGCCGGTTTTTTCCAAGGCTTCCCGATCAGCAGCAGCTCGTCCCGCACGCCCGTGGCCGAGGCCGCTGGCGCCAAAACCCAAATGACCGGCGTCGTCGGCGCATTGGCGGTTGCCTTGCTGTTGGTGGTGGCGCCGGACCTGCTGCAACATTTACCGTCCAGCGCACTGGCGGCAGTCGTGATCGCCTCGGCCATCGGCCTGATCGAAATCACCGACCTGCGTCGGATCTATCGCATCCAGCGCTGGGAATGCTGGCTGTCGATCGTCTGTACCGTCGGCGTGGCCGTGTTCGGGGCGATCGAGGGCATAGGCCTGGCCATCGTGATTGCCGTCATTGAATTCCTCTGGGACGGCTGGCGCCCGTACTCCGCGGTATTGGGCCGCGCCGATGGGGTCAAGGGCTACCACGACATCAAACGCTACCCCGACGCACGCCTGATCCCCGGCCTGGTCCTGTTTCGCTGGGATGCCCCCTTGTTTTTCGCCAACGCCGAACTGTTCAGCGACCGAGTGCTGGACGCCGTAGCGGCATCGCCCACGCCCGTGCGCTGGCTGGTAGTCGCCGCAGAGCCGGTCACCAGTGTCGATGTGACGTCTGCCGACATGCTGGCCGAACTGGACGACACCTTGCATGCGGCGGGTATTGAGTTGTGCATTGCCGAGATGAAGGATCCGGTGAAGGACAAGCTGAAGCGGTTTGGGTTGTTTGCACGGTTGGGGGAGACGGCGTTTTTTCCTACGATTGGGACGGCTGTGGATAGTTATGTGGCGAATTATCGGGTGGATTACAGGGAGCGGGAAGATGAAGGGAACGGATTGCCGTGAAACCCGCGAGATTGAAATAGAGACTTCACATCAAGGAGCGAACCATGCCGAACAACTGGCCCGCAGGGATTGAGCACGTCGTCGTGCTGATGATGGAAAATCGTTCGTTCGACCATTTGCTGGGGGATTACACAAGCATCAATGCCGCGTGTGACGGTATCAACCGCAAGGCGCCCAGCACCAACCCGTTGAAGCTGGCCAACGGTAATTCGACGGTGATCACTCAAGCGTCGGAGTTCCCGGGAAACTACAGCCTGTGGGCACCGCCGCCCCCTCTGCCTCCGGCGCTGCCGCCGGGCAACAGCGAGGGTTTCGACCTTGGCCACGAATTCGTCAACGTAGAGAAACAACTGGGCGTCTCCTTCAAGACCAGCCCGGCCAACCCTACGCTCGCCGGCTTTGCCCAGGACGCCTACGACAAGGCCCGCAGCGACCTGAAGGTGTACAAAACCTGGTCGCAGTCCATGGCTCAACGGGCGATGAACTACATCCCGTTCGGCGCCACGCCAGCGAAGGATACGCTGCCGGCCATCCACGGATTGGCGCGTAACTTCACCGTATGCGACCGCTGGTTTTCCTCGGTGCCGGGCCCCACCTGGCCGAACCGTTTTTTTGCCATGCTCGGCAGTTGCAATGGTCACCTGCTGATGCCCTCCACGGGCACGGTGCTGGCCGGCATCAAAAGCCTGATCGCACAGTTCGGCGGCGAGAGTATTTTTTCGCTGCTGCGCAACAACGGCCACGACGCGCGGATTTATTCCGATGGCGCGATCCCGCTGGCGGCGTTGGTCAAGGGTGGTTTGCAGCACCTGAGCATCGACGACTTTAAGTCGGACGTCGCCGGTAACAGGCTCCCCGAACTGTCCTGGATCGAACCGAGCTATGGCCTGCTCAACGGCAAACTCGGGCCCAATGTGTCGCATCATCCACCTGAAGACCTGCGCTTCGGCGATCAGTTTGTCGGTGAAGTGTTCAACGCCTTGTCGGCCAACACCGCTGTCTGGAACAAAACCCTGTTCGTGCTGCTGTACGACGAACATGGCGGCTTCCATGACCACGTGGTGCCGCCGACTTGCGTGGCGACCGGTTCAACGGCCGATGTCCCATGGAAAAATCCATTTACCCGCCTCGGCGTTCGGGTTCCGGCGATTCTGGCTTCGCCGTGGCTCAAGCCAGGCTTGATTCCCTGGACGGGCAGCGTCCAGGCCCAGCATTACGATCACACCAGCCTGCTGGCATTTCTTTGCGACCACTTCAAATTGCCGCGCAGTGCCCTCGGCCCACGGGTGGTCGCGGCGCAGCACTTCGGCAACGCACCTATCTGGCGCGCTGCACCGGGTGTAACGGCTGCGCCAAAATTGGCGGCCACTGTGGTGCCCAGTCGCGTCGGGTTGCCATTGATCGAGTCGGAACTGGCGACCCAGAGTCGGCAAGTGGTGGATAGCGCCACCGGTTACCTCGATGGCCTCGATCCAGAGCAGATCTGGAAGAGCAGCGCCCAATGGGTCAGCGGTTTTCTCGGCAACCGCAGCCGAGCCCTGGCTGATCCGGCTCAGGCCGCGCTCACGCCTGCCGCGCCCAGTGCCGACAGCCTGGAGGCGAAACTGCGACGCTTGCAGGATTTGATGGTGACCGCCCAAGGGCAAGCTGTTCGCCCCGTTGCAGTGCCTGCCAGCAAAGCCTTGGCAGAACCGGGAGCGGAAGTCGCGCCAACACGGCTGCGCGTCCTGTGCCTGCCGGGTGTCGGGTTCACGCCAGCCGGCCAGGGGCAGGGCGGCATCGATGCGAACTGGCAGGACCAGTGGCGCACATTGATCCGTACTCAACTGGCACAGAACGGTCGCCTCATCGATGACCAGGATATCGACTTCCTGTCCTTCGACGAGCAACTCAAGGAGGGGCCGGACTTCGCCCAGATTACCCGAGGCCTGGCGATGCTGAGCGCCGACGCCAGGGGCAAGGCCGACGAGAACTTCGGCAGTTGGGGCCTGCCGGTCAACCAGATGTTGCGAACCACCGTTGGCGCCATCGTGCAATGGATCGAGGACGCCGAGTTGCGCACTGCGTTGACGCAACATCTGTTGGCGAAGATCGAGGCATTCAATCCACAGATCATCTTCGCCCAAGGCCTGGGCAGCCTGATCGGCTACGACGCCCTGCGTCGCTCGGTGGCAAAAAAAGGTTCGGCACTCAAGCGCATCGATGGCCGAGTGTTCGTCAGCTTCGGCTCACCGATCGCACTGCCGCTGGTGATGCGCGAAGTGTGGGGCGGGCGGGTCCTGCGCCTGAGCGAAAACGGCCGAGGCATCCGCCGCTGGTTCCACCTCCACAACCCCAACGACGGCTTGCTGACCCGGCCCATCACATCGCCGGATTCAGCGCGAGTCGACCTGCAAACCGAATTCAGCGTGCAGCTGCGTGATGACCTGCTCGACCTCAATCACGCCGCCCAGGCCTACTTGTCCTCACCCACCAGCCAGACCGGCCTGTGGCCGCAACTCGCCCGCGATGTGGTGGCGGCGCGAGCGCTGGAAGTGCCGGCATTCCTGGCCCGCAGCGGTCAACGCAAACGTCGCGCCCTGGTGGTCGGCATCAACGACTACCTCGACCCAAGCGCACGCCTCGAGGGCTGCATCAACGACACCTACCTGATCAGCCGCATGCTTCAGGAAAGCGGCTACGATGCCGGCGACATCCGATTGCTGCACGATGCCCGAGCGACCCGGGCGAACTTCGTCGAGCGCCTAGAATGGCTGGTGGAAGGCGCCCGCGCCGGCGACGAGCGCGTATTGTTCTACTCCGGCCACGGCACCCAACTGCCGGTCTACAGCAGCAGCGGCGAAGCCGACTGCATGGACGAAACCCTGGTGCTCCACGACTTCGACTGGGACGACGAAAGCACCCACTTCACCGACAAACTGTTTCGCCAGTTCTACAGCCACCTGCCATTCGACCCGGACGGCCACGGCGCCAAACTCACCGTCCTGTTCGACTGCTGCTACGCCGGCGGCATGACCCGCGGCAACGGCCGCGTGCGCGGCATCACCCCACCCAGCGACATCCGCCACCGCATGCTGCGCTGGGACCCCTACGCCGGCGACTGGGATCGCCGCGTCTACGCCACCGACGCCGACCGCCGCGACTTCAGCGAACAAGACAACAAAACCCGCGGCCTCACCCGCACCCGCAACACCCAAGGCGCCGCCACCGGCCTGCGCCCCGAGAAAAAAGCCCAACTGCTGCGCCAAACCAGACTCTACGGCCACCACGGTCCCTACATGCCGCTGATGCTCTACGCAGCGCGGGAGAACGAAAAGGCCAGCGAATATGTGGTGGGCTCCAACCACTACGGTGCCTTCACCTATGCCATGGTCGAACAACTGCGCAAGTCGCAGCAGGAGGATGCGACGTTGGGGTTTGATCAGTTGATTGAGCGGGTGGGGAGTGTGTTGAGTGCGAGGTCGTTGGGGCAGACGCCGGAGATTGTTGGGCCGAGTGGGGTTAGGGCGGCGGTTTGTCCTTGGCGGAGTAGTGGGTTGGGGAGGTGATCTCGTAACCGCGGTCACAGCCAAAGAAAAGGGCCGCAGGATAATCCTGCGGCCCTGATACACAGACGTTTCCAAGCCAGCCGCTGAACCCCTGTGGGAGCGAGCTTGCTCGCGATGGCACCGGTGTATACGCCACTAAAACAAAATCAGCTGCTTGAAACTCAAGCAGCGGTTTGTTTGATACAGCCAAGAGATCAGAATCCGCGCATAACCCGTGATGCCTTCTGCCACCAGGACTCACGTCGATTGAAAGGATCATCCGCCAACACACACGGCATATCCCGCAATCGAATCCACGGCTCATCCTGCCAATGCAACATACAGAGCGACATCTTCGGCCAATCAAGCGCACTCAACGTCGGACGCTCCACCATACACGACGGCCGTGCATCACGTAGCGCAGGCACCACCTGATGAGTCAGCCACTCTCGCAGCAATCGATTCTCAGGGCAGTAGTGATAAATCAACAACGCATACACACCTGACTCGCTCACCATCAAACGCTCTTTAGCTGCGCCATAGAGGTCAACGAGCATCATTTGCCTCTGGTCCGCATCGAGCTTGCGCGTCACGCGCTCATCAAGGTGTTTGCCCATCAGTCGCCCGAGATCATGCGCGCAGAACCACGCCTGGTTCTCCAACAGAAGGGCATGCAGGTGGACGTTGTGACGAGTGAACTGGGTGGGTTTGAGTGATTCAGGCATGGCGAGCCTCCTGGAGCGGAAGCACGTGGTTGGATCTGTGGGTACGGCGATTCACCTTCATCGTGAAGGTCGGATGGTCAGGCATTTCCTTTACCTCTGGCTGCTTTCTTAGGGCATTCGTTAAGGGTGTCGGGAGCTAAGAAACCCACCAGAGACGGGCCGGACATATTCCCCTTTCGGGTCTTGTATTCGCCCACTCCCGACATAACGGGGATTTTCTCGCAGGCGTAGAGAAACCGCAGACGAAAAAAAGCCGCATGACTGTCGGGTGCGGAGGACCGCTCTGGTTTTCAGAGTTTCTTAGGCTCGGCGAACAGCCTATCAGGTGTTCGTAATTGGTCAAGTGAGTAAGACAAATATATGAGAAAAGGGTAATAAATTAATAGCGGCAAGTAATAGCTAAGTCTATTTAACTTTAAGATTGAGTGCGTGTTGACAGAGTGCGCGATTGTATCTGTTTGGCGAGTTCATCAAAGTTCGAGTGGTAACGATTTATCTCGCATTCCCAAATGATAATAACCTGCCAACCTAGTGTTTCTAGATTGCTGATATTGAGAATATCCCTCTCAATGGTTCGTCTAAATTTCTCACTCCAAAAATCGGTATGGGTTTTTGGATATGTAGCAAGTGAGCACCCTGGATGTCGGTGCCAAAAACAGCCATTTATGAAGATGCAAGTGTTGTATTTTTTTAAAACTATATCAGGTTGTCCTGGGAGAGTTTTTTGATGGATGCGGAAACGGAAGCCGTGTGAATGCAAAAGCTTTCTAATAAAAATTTCAGGCTTAGTGTTTTTACCGCGTATTGAGGACATCATTCTGGAGCGCGTTGTTGTGTCTACAATATCCATTTGATGATCCTCAAATTAGATGAGGTAAGATATTAATGTTCGTTAGATGTTATCATTGAGGCGGCTAATGTGAATTTTTTTGATATGAACTTTTTCAAATCAGCATCATTCTTCATGGAAAGGTCTATTATTTCGCCGTGTAGCCTTATTAATATTATAGCTTCACGCATTAATTTTTCTGTGTCTATCGTGGCATTTTTTTTGCTATTTGATGCATTAAGCCACCCTTCTGCAATAGCTAAGGCAACATTTTTAACTGCTACTAGTGACGCCCTCTCTGTAATTTGCACCATTGCGTCTTCAGGTAGCGTTGTCAGAAGCTCCCAGCGAGCCGCATGCCCATACCCCCTATCAAATATATCGCTACGAACCCATAGTCGCTGAAATGTATTGCGTACTCCTCCGCGGAATCTAGCTAAAATAGCTGGGGTAAGTTCTGCATTTAAAGTCAATCTGAAGCGCCAAATAACTACTGTAGGAAGCATTGCGGTGGAAATATATGACCAAATATCATCTCGTTGCAGCTCTCCGGAGCTAAGAGCTCTATATTCGGAAAGTGCAATACTCACATCGGCGTCAAATTGAGCTCTGGTTTTTTTTGTACCTTTATCTGGAAAACCGTTTTGCTCCGCAATTTTTATAATTTTTGCACACATATCGTCCATTATTTGCTTACTTATTCGGCTCCCTCCGCTAGCACCATAGCTTTTTCCTGGATAGCTATTAATGAAACTCTGAGCCGCAGTAGCAGTGATTTCACTCTGAAGTTCTTGTAGAGTTCGTTGTACCGCAAAATTGTTCAGTCTAGGAAATAGATAAACAGTCATTGTATTACTCCGAAACATCAGCAAGGGAAAGAAGAGCTGCTCTAAATTCCCCTGGCTTCTGGTTGGAAAAGTCGTAGAGTTGTTTTATTGTAAGATTGCCAAATGCGGTTCGTAGCCAGTTATTAATGTTAGCTCCGATAGATCCCTCCTCAAAAAAATCGGCGCGCTCTTGGAAGTCAGGGTTCGGAAGAGCTTTCTCTATTAATTGACTGATAACATCATTAAGAACAGTTTGAAGAGTAAATTTATCCTTTTGTTGGAAGCGGCTAACAAAGTCAGGGTAGTCAGAGTTTAGATACAATCGTACGGCACCTGAAAAAGAATGATCCAGCGTATCTGTTTGCCAGTGTAAATACCACAATGCGTTAGCTTCAGCCTTGTTCTTAAAAACTTGTCCTAAGCTGATCTCTTCAACAGGAAATCTTGGCTCACCGCCCTCAAGCCTGATATCAGATGTATCCAGCCATAGCCTCGCTCCGACTTCGGAAGGGGTTAATATATTAGTAGATATTATTTGATCTCTTAATACTATTTGGGTCTTGATGAATAGCCGTTGAGAGAGGTTTTCACTTATTATCGGAATAGTAATTTCTATTTCGTCGGCCCTATAGCTTATTGCTTTTTGATACTCGCTCCATAGTTTTCTTGGTAAATTTCCCGAGCCGGTGCCTATTTGGACTAAAATTTCTAGTGGTAGCTTGCTCTTGGGGTGTGAAAGATCCAGTGAAACTAAATCCCAGTCTATAGATAACGTTCGGTTTAGCGTGAGTTGTGAGGAGTAATCCCAGTTCGCAAGATGGTCAGATGCAGGTAAAAAAGGAGCATTGTTAAGAGATAATAACCAAGGTGATGTGGTAATACTGCCCTCAGTAATTGTAAGAAAAGGAAAGGCTAACCGCTTATTCATGACGTCACCTCTGAGAGCTCTACCTTAAGTGTAGTCGCATAGCCTCTAGGTAATTGAACTCGGATCTCATAGGTTCCTTCAATAGTCCCTATTTCTAATTCATCTGCTTTAGATATGATCGAAACAAACTCCTTATGCTTAATAGTTGATATTTTTGGCTTAGTAGTGATCAAGGAGTCTTCAGTAAAAGCCGATCCATCCGCAGCTAAATGAGCGAAGGCGTGTAACTTCATTGGTTTTGCGTTGTCAATGAGCTTAACTTGAGTTTCGAATATCGCGAAAATTTTTGAGTTGCTTGATTCTAATTTTATGAATACAGGGTTGGTCGCGCTATTTCCGTAGTTTTTTTTACCACCGGTGCTCCCAGTGTGTCGAGAGCCTCCCCCTTGACCGTCAATTTTAGAAAGAATGTTGCCAATGGCGCCGGCCGCGGCTGCCAGTGACTTCCCGTTAGTTCCTGCCTTATCAATATTCGATAAGGGGGAGGAAAATTGCATCGCTTCTTCTTTAATTCTTCTTAGCGCTATAGTGACGTAACTTTTTTGTGTAGCATCGTCTATAATTTTAGGTTGCCAGTCATCATGAGCAGGTGGCTCAGCTTTGGCAAATGCAGATTCAACTTGTTCATCTGCAATGAAAACGCCGGCCCATTCAAGTCGTTCATCAGGTAAGAAAGCACCTTCTATATACTTAACAACTAATTCCACTGGTCGCATAACCGCGATATGTGCTGATGCAAAAGGTATTATTGAGTTTTCTCCTAAGCGCATTGATGTTCTTGCACCCTTCATGCCTTTGATAAGTGACAAAGTACCAAGCTTTTTAGAAGCCTTCTGGGCATTAATTGGGATTAGTTCTTTGCTATTGTTTCTTATATTTTTAATAGCGATGGAAAATAAGTCTAATGGGGGGAAGTCTTCAGGGGAAGGGAGTTCAAATCGGCAGCCATCAACTTCAATTTGAAAATTGATTTTTTTTGATTTTGGAGTGTCACTAGTTAACCTTGGCCAAAAATTCCACAGTAAGCTTTCCTGAATTACTCCTGCCATTATCTCATTGGAGCTTTCTATGAATGGATCAAGTATCATTATAGATGTGCCGGTCTGCAGCTTATCTCTTTTTGGGAATCCGATTTCTAGTGAAAGTTCAGTTGCGGGCGTTCCTTCAACGGGGTCTACAAATGCGTCTGTGTTTTTGTTGCCCCACCAGTGTCGACCCGTAAAGCGTTGTACTTGGCCAAGTTTGTTAGCTACTTCATATTGAAGGCCAAGATGACAGCCCATAAGTCTTCGGACATGTTCTGTTTGATTTGTTGTGCATGTGTCTACTAGTACTGTCTGGCATTTGCTTGCTTGATAAAGAGATACTTTTCCGAATCCATATGTACCCCCTCTATTGTGAGTATCATGATTGGAGCCAAAGTTTCGCATAAAGTCTATAAAGTCAGTAACTTTCGTACCTTGGGGTACCCAATCTGCTCTCGTTGGTCCACCTAAGCCTACTGTTTGAAAGTCACATATTTCTAAAACATTTGGCGCTGCAGAATTTAAAAAGTTTAATATTCCTGCTCTTGAGTCGCGATTTATAGGGAGCTCACAAAATATAGTTTCTTTAAGGGTTTTTATTTGATCCTTGGTTAAAGTCCTAACTCGAATAAGTATTTCTGGACCCGTTCCTAACTTTGCTGCATCGCAGCTATTTTGTACGGCCTCGCGGATTACCATTTGCAACATGTTGAGGCTCGGTGCACCCAAGAGTTTTCTCAAGCCTCCGTCACCAATATTTCCCGATGCAGCATAGGGTTCAGGATAGATACTTACTCGTTTTGTAGGCATTGAATTAATTCCTTCAAAAGAAACGATTCCATATTTTTGTCAAGCTTTGATGCGTCAGACATGGTTAAGTCAATATCGTATTTGATTTTTGATATGCCTGCTGGAATTGCATTCTCTTTAAAACTGCTCTCTAAGATTTTTGGAAATGTTTCGTTAACGATGTAGTAGTTGTTTTCTTCTAATTGAAATTTGAAGTGGTTCCAGAGAGAGCTTTCAGTGTTTGAACAACCGATTATGCTTAATCTTCGAAGTACCTCCAATCTGTCGGATGCTTTGTTTAATATCTTTTGTGTGAGATAAGAAACGGATAAGCTTCCCCCGTTAACCTCTTCTAATGTTATGTGGCATATGTAGAGCTTTCCATTGATTGGCGGCTGAAGCTGCTCTATTGATGAAATAGATATGCTTTTATTTCCTTTGCGCTGTGTAGATTTTACCTCTATTGCTATAGTGCCCGCGCGAAAATCATGACGTTCGGAAAGTGGGCCTCGCCAAGTTTGCCACGCATCCGAATTGATTGATAAAAGCTTATCCAGGAGAATCAACTCTCCGATAAGTCCGCATACTATTTCTCTAGATGGACGTTCGCTTGATGATTCCGCAAATAACATGCGGAAGTCATTAAGTGTGCCTTTCAGCGCTTCAATAGAACCTTCACCAAAATTTATTCTATTGAGAAGCTCGATAATAACGTCCGAGAAGACTCCTTCAAGTTTTTGAGATGTGCATGTTATGTCTGCATAGTATTCAAATGCACCGTTCAAAGAAAGTTTCGATAACTTCACTACCAAAGATTCGGAAGATAGGTCATTCAAGGAGTGACTTCGGCCGCTTATTGGAATTAGAACTCTTGCTTCTTTAGCCGCACTGAGAGCATATCTCACTCTGCCGAAACTAGTGTTAATTTCGCTCGGCAAGGTTGGAATCTCCAAGTTTGAAGACTCCTTTTTTCCCAAGCGTAAAGTTCGCCATTGGGCTAATGGGTTTTCTAATTTATCAGACACCTGCAGCCTCTGATTGTGCTAACTCTTCCTGTTCGATAGCTTCTAGTTCATCCGCTGATATAGAATCTAAGCTAACAGAAACATATCCGCCACCTGCCTGTTCATCACCGGGGAAAACGATACCTATACCTATCAAGTCGCCCTTTGCATTAAGCGCGGATCGATCGGTGTTTGGGGTGGTTGGCTTAGAGTTTCGATTTATCGGATATATAATAATTAATGGAATCTCACCTACGATAGTTTCCCTGAATGCCTTTAAGGTCGACCAGTCATCAGCGCTCGGTTTTTTATCGGTAGAACAGTCAAAAATTACATCCCTGCGGGACATTAAGGCTTTGATATTTGCTATCTCGCCAGAGGTATCTAGCACAGATCTATTTGCCATTTTTATATGGCCAAGTGTTCCAAGAGGAAGTTTCGAGGATTCTCCATTTGCTGTTTCGAAAACTCCTACGTTCCATTTCAAAAGTGCAGGCACAGAGTTCTCTATGTATGCGAGTAAAGCCCTCGTTCCTAAGTCATGTCTTGAATCATGTAATGTGTAGTTTCTTAGAAACTTGACTACTAAGGCTTGCGGAACTTCTAGGTATAGTTTTCGTTGATCTATATCGGCCCGCTCTCCGAGCTGAGATGCTTGTGTTAGTAATTCAGAGGCAGCTTGCCAGTTTGCATGGATTTCTTTCGGGTTTGAATAATTTAAACGGATAGATTGGACATGTTTGCCTGAATAACTCAAATCACAAGATTTGGCCGCGCGCATTTTAGTTGCTGCCGTAATAGTCATTCCTGGCAAGGTTCTAATCCGTACTGCGAAGTCAGTAGGTGTCATGCGGTTTTTATATTGAGAAATATCATCTCGAATTTCAGCTTCAATTGCCGCTAAATCTCTAAATGATTTGGATAAGTCTTTCGGCATCCAAAGGCGCGGGAGGTCTTCGTAATTATGGCGATAGCCAAACCATCTACCCATTTGCAGTAAGGTGTCATACTGTCGAGTAGAGCTCCTGAGGAAGTAACTGACCATCAATCCTTCTAGAGTTAAGCCCCTGGCGAGAATTGATCCACCAACTACTACGTATTTTCTTGCCGGTTTCCTATAATCAATTCTGTCAGAGCTAGACCCGTTTTCTATGACGAAACTTAATTCATTAATAATATGCGGTAGATGATTTTCGAGGTCGTTAAAGTCAACAGGGTCAAGTGTTGTCAGTAACTTACTTGGAACCAGCTTGCTTTCGGAGTCCCAGAGTTTCTTCATCCGCAATCTGATAGGCGAACTAGGCAATAAAATGAGTTCGCGGTTTTTCTGTAACCATGCTTCCAGAAGAGACGCTACCCTCTCATGCATGATTACAAATGGTGAAGTATGGACGAGCATCGTCATATGCTGATGGTCATGACCCCTAGTACAGCGAGCAGAGCAACACATAAGGAAGTATAGAAGCGCGTCTTCCAAGCTAGCTGGGATCTTTGGAAAGAAGGAATCTTTTATTTTTATAGAGGCTGGTTGTAATAACGCAGAATCTTGTGCGCTTACCTCACGTATCATTTTTAGTGGTTGTTCATCAGGAGAGTCCGCGTCCGAGTTTGCAGAAGCGCGTCCGAAAAGGCGCTCAGCACCAAAGTAATCCAGCGGTAACGGTAGGCTTGTTATAAAGTCCTTTGGGTACAAGTCATCTAACCCAGATCCATCCACGGGGTAGGGATTGATCAGTACATTCGCGAATGGTGTCGCAGTGTAACCAATGTAAGAAATACAAGGTATGAACGTTAATATTTTTCGTATTAGCATATTAATCGACGTGATATCTAGCTCTTTCGAAGCCGAGTTTACGGACGCTTGATCGCATTCGTCGTCAATTAATAATACCTTTAGTCGTTGCAAATTTAGTATATGAGTCGAGCTTATGGTTTCCAAAAGTCGATTTAAGGGAGCAACGTTCTTTTTCACAACTGCAATTTGGGAATTGTCTTGAGCTAATCTTGGAAAGCCTCCATTAGTAAGGCCTCTAAAGTCTCCTTGGTCAGAAGTAAGTAAATTCCACCGTTCTGGTAAGCGTTTTACGACGTCCGATTCTAATCTGCGCTGCGTTTGCTGACGAAGTTTGTCAGTCAATCCTGCCAAAACAATTACGGTGTTGTACCCCGCATCAATAGCTTTAGCAATTACAGCAGTCATGTTTGCCGTTTTTCCGGATTGAACATAACCTAGAACTAGGCCTCGACAAGAAAATTTTTCTTTATGTGGGTTCTCTATGAGTGAAATTACCTCGGTAGACGAGGTATTCATACTGTTTACAGTCTCGATGCTCCAGCCTTTTTCTTGTTTTACATAGCCTTCTAATGCGGGCCAATGGCTATCCTTAGGTTTTGGTCCAAAGTACCAATCTGGTCTTTTACTAAAGATTGAGATGTTTCGCAGGATTTCTACTTGCTCATAATCTTTTCTTATAATTTTTTCTGCTTCTTTCAGTAGCTCTTCATGAAAGCTCGTGAGCTCGCCAAACATATTTTCCACTGAGCGCTTAACTATAGCTATTGCGCCATCTATGCTTTCAGCCTCTGGGAGAGCTCTTCGAATTTGATCGACCCAGCCGGCTAATTGAGGTGACATCACTGCGAGTTTCCTTTTCTGTACAGTTGGTGGCTCAATGATGGCATGCATTCTGCGGTCGGTCGACCATTTCGCTTATAAAATTATCCTATGATCTCTGAAACGATTTTTGCCATTTTAGCGGCGAGCATTGGAGGCACCGCATTTCCTACTTGATGAAATTGCTGTGTTCTATTTCCCTCAAAAAAATAATTATCAGGGAAAGTTTGTAACCTAGCTGCCTCTCTAACGGTGAGACTTCTACATTGCGTTGGATCGGGATGGATGAAATAGTGGCCATCTTTTGATATATGGCTTGTTATAGTTGTTGATGGTGAATTCTTAACTTGGACCTTGAATCGGTCACAAAATTTACCACTTTCCCAGTTTTTATGATCCGGAGCTAGGCCGGGCAAGTCAAATTCCAAATGACCTTTTGGAGCTCGGCCGTTGACTACTGCATAAACACTTGCGTAGATGTATCTTCTTAGATCCGATGCCATATGGCCGCGAGCTTCGTGATTCAACCAGACACCCAAATTTTTATCTATATACCAGTCATCGAGTGCCGGCTTGGAGGTGATTCCTTGGTAAATTCCCTTTTCATATCTTAGCGACCCAGTCGACAAGTATTTCCCTACTGCATTCCGCGTGTTACGAAGTTCAGCAACAAAATCAGAGCGGCCTCTTGCGACTGATGGAGCCTCAATGGCGTCGATTTGGTTCAGTATCTCCAAGCACCATTTATCCGACGTATCAGTATCTTTTGTTAATTTGCTTCTCAGTGGAGGAAGGTTTTTTAGTATGTCATCAAGAGTTACTTGTTCCTCAAGCTTGAGTTTTTCAAAGGTAAAGGGTTCGTTGTTATCCTGAACTAAAATTCCCAGCAGAATTACGCGATGACGAGCTTGGGGGATGCCATAATGCTCTGAGCGAATTATGTAATTTCGAGGGTCTATTTCGTTGGGGATTAGATCATGAGTACCATCTTCGTGTTCCACCAAAGAGCAAATTTTGTATCGCAGGCCTGTATCGCTTTTATTTAGTGCAGTATCTGGAGCAGCCAAGTCTTTCAATATTTTCGGGAACATACTTTCACCATTTACTTTTGATGAAAGAATTCCTTTAACATTCTCCATAAGAAAAACGGCAGGTTTGTTTTTTTGTATAATTCTTAGGTATTCGAGGTATAGGAAATGCCTATGATCATCTTCCGCCCGATAATCAACTTTCCCCATATTGCGAGATCTGCCTACTAGGGAGTACGCTTGGCAGGGAGGTCCACCAATAAGAATCCAAGGTTTACTTCTATCCAGTTTTTCGTTGATTATAGCGTCTAATATTTTATTGTCTTCAGGGTCGCCAAGTGTGATTCGACGAGCTTCATTTCCTGATTTTTCCCAATATGATTTTGTCCTATTGCTATAAGGCTCGGCCGAAATCCCATTGCAATAGTTGTAGTAATCTTCTAGAAACTCGGGTTTTTCTTTTTTTACTAACCGATAATAAGCTCTTAGGCGTAGGGTTTTTCTCGCTACCGGATCCATTTCAGCTGACACGATTATATTAAAACGAGTTCCGCGTTCGAAAGACGCAAATCCTTCGCCAAGTCCGCCTGGGCCAGCAAAAAGATCAACAATTTGAATTGGGGAGGAAGAGTTCATTAATCTTGAGGACTCATGAATGGCACCGTTGTGTGCTTAAAAATGATTGCTCAATGAGGCCGGCGCATTCTGTTTTTTTGTGATGTTTTCAGATGCTTGGTTTCCTGAAAATATTGCGCCTTACCCCATCACCGATGACTTAGTCTAATTACACTATGCTGTTTTACCAGGTTTTACACAAAATTCCAGCTTTTTATATCATCTGAGATTAGATTCGGGGCTACTAAAGATATTGCTTCAGATAAAAAAAGGCTGCCTAAAGGCAGCCTCATGACGAAAAATCTAACTCGTATCAATCCCAGCTCAAAGCCCCACCAGTCTGATACTCAATAACCCGAGTCTCAAAGAAGTTCTTCTCTTTCTTCAAGTCCATGATCTCGCTCATCCAAGGGAACGGGTTAGTCGTCCCTGGGTACTCTTCCTTCAACCCAATCTGCGACAAACGACGGTTAGCGATGAACTTCAGGTAGTCCTCCATCATCGCCGCGTTCATACCCAACACGCCGCGAGGCATGGTGTCACGCGCGTATTCGATCTCCAGCTGAGTTCCTTGCAGAATCATCTGCGAAGCTTCTTCCTTCATCTCGGCATCCCACAAATGCGGGTTTTCGATTTTGATCTGGTTGATCACGTCGATGCCGAAGTTCAGGTGCATGGATTCGTCGCGCAGGATGTATTGGAACTGCTCGGCGACGCCGGTCATTTTGTTGCGGCGGCCCATGGAGAGGATCTGGGTGAAGCCGCAGTAGAAGAAGATGCCTTCCAGAACGCAGTAGTAGGCGATCAGGTTGCGCAGCAGTTCTTTGTCGGTTTCGACGGTGCCGGTTTCGAACTTCGGATCGGAGATCGAGCGGGTGTATTTCAGGCCCCAGGTGGCTTTTTTCGCGACCGACGGGATCTCGTGGTACATGTTGAAGATTTCGCCTTCATCCATGGCCAGCGATTCGATGCAGTACTGGTAGGCGTGGGTGTGGATCGCCTCTTCGAAGGCCTGGCGCAGGATGTACTGGCGGCATTCCGGGTTGGTGATCAAACGGTACACGGCCAGGACCAGGTTGTTGGCAACCAGGGAGTCGGCGGTGGAGAAGAAGCCGAGGTTGCGCATTACGATGCGGCGCTCGTCGTCGGTCAGGCCTTCCGGGTTTTTCCAGAGGGCGATGTCGGCGGTCATGTTGACTTCTTGCGGCATCCAGTGGTTTGCACAGCCATCCAGGTATTTCTGCCAGGCCCAGTCGTACTTGAAGGGTACGAGTTGGTTGAGGTCGGCGCGGCAGTTGATCATGCGCTTTTCGTCAACGGCGACACGGGCGGAGGCGCCTTCGAGTTCGGCGAGGCCTTCGGCTACGTCGAGGGAATCCAGAGCGGCTTTGGCGCGGGCAACGGCGGCGGAGTCAGTGGCGGTCACGGCACGGGCTTCCAGGGCGGCGGCACCGCCGGCGCTGTCGAGACGGTCCATGTTGGCTTCGGTGGCGTGGCCAGCGTTGGCGCTCTTGACTGCTACTTCCGTGTCTTCTTTGTCGAATTCGTCCCAGCTCAGCATGACGTGTCGTCTCCTGCGTGAGGGCCAGTGTGCCCGTGTGAAATTGGATAGGTCGGTTTTTCACACGGCCTTACTGGCCGCGTTGGATCTAAAGGAATCGTTTTTTGCGGCAGCTATACGCAGGCATCAAACAGAATTTTGTACGGGGTTCCGAGAGCCACTGATGGGCGCAGCAAGCGTTGATCGCTTGTGCGGGGCTTCAGACTGGCTTTTCGTCCCTGTAAGGGAATATTGCAGGCCCGTTTAAGGCCGCATTATAGGGAAGTTTTGCGTGCTGTGGTGCGGCGAAATGGCTCACGGAACGGTCGACGGGGGCCGTTTTTCGGTCGGAGTGAGGGTTTACAGGGCTTTGAACGATGTTGGCGGGGGAAGATTTTTTTTCTTAATTTTTTGCCTCGGATTATTTTTGTTCAAGAAATGACCAAAAAAGGCTTTTTTCACTACATCTTGTGTTTCGGTGGGGTTTTCTCAGGCTCCAGACACAACTAAGCCCGACCGAAGTCGGGCTGTGAAGTCACGCTGGCGGATCAGCTCAGGCGAGCGGCACCGACGTGATCGGCACCATCGGCGGCTAGACGGGCTGCGCCGGTGTGGTCGGAGCCATCGGAAGCCAGTTTGCCTGCCCCGACGTGATCGGCGCCATCGGCGGCGAGGCGGGCTGCGCCGGTGTGGTCAGAGCCATCGGAAGCCAGTTTGCCTGCACCGACGTGATCGGCACCATCGGCAGCGAGGCGGGCGGTGCCGGTATGGTCGGAACCGTCGGAAGCGACAGCCGCTTCACTGGTGTAAACGGCAGAGCCGGTGCGGTCGTAACCATCGGCGGCGAAGGTGTTGGCTGCCAGGACGGAGAGGGTCAGGGCGAGGATCAGTTGGGTTTTCATGGTTGTTGCTCCAGATTCGTGGGTGTTGTTTGTCTTGGGTTGCAGTTGATTCTATGCCGATCATTTCGATTAAAAAGCGCAAATAAATGCTTAAAACAATCGAACTGATCGATTATTAAGGTTCGGCGCTTTATCTGCCTGATCGCGGCGGGTGGGTCGAACCTTTTGGGGGGAGGGGTGAAGCAGGGGATCAGCCGTTGGAGCAGCCATTGCCCATCATGCTGTAGCGCAGGATATGTCGTTGGCCGTGGGAGTCTTCGTATTCCATTTTCATCGGCACAACTTCACACACGTTCGGGGCTTCGCTCATGGAGATCACTTTGGCGATGTCCAGGTGGGTGGAGTAGGTGTATTCCTCTATTGCTGGTTGTTGCTGCGCGACATCAGTCGGGACCTCGTTTGCCATGGCGGTTGCGCACAGACTGCTGAGGGCCAGAACCAATAAAGCTTTCATTTGAAATTTACCTTTTAGAGGTCGAAAGGGGGCACGCAATCTTTTTGGGATTGCGTGTGGAGCTTCGGTATCAGGGGTTTGATTAACTGCCTTCGTGGGGGCTGCAACTTGGTTAATCAGGTTGCCTTGTTGGCGTGGCTGATTTTAGGCGTCGACGCTTCGTCCATATAGGCGTGGTTTTGATAAACACTTTTGACAGATCCTGTAACAATCCCTGAATAACCTTTTCTTTTGTAGGCGCGAGCTTGCACTGCGGGGTGTCAGATTGGGCGCGTTATCGTTGACGACCATCGCGAGCAAGCTCGCTCCCACAGGTACCGCGGCGGTAGTGGGGTTGACGGTTTTTCACGACATTTTGTAGGGACTTGTTACTACCATCGTCGAATGGTTCTATAGCCCCGGCCCGGCTAAAACAGGGTCATACAAAAACAACTATTCCACCGAGGTAAGAAAGATGAGTGCGGCTTCCCTGTATCCCGTTCGTCCCGAGGTTCTGGCTAACACGCTGACCGACGAGGCGACCTACAAGGCCATGTACCAGCAGTCGGTCGTCAACCCGGACGGCTTCTGGCGCGAGCAAGCCAAGCGCCTCGACTGGATCAAGCCTTTCACCACGGTGAAGCAGACTTCCTTCGACGATCACCATGTCGACATCAAATGGTTCGCCGACGGCACCCTGAACGTTTCCTACAACTGCCTGGACCGTCATCTGGCCGAGCGCGGCGATCAGGTCGCGATCATCTGGGAGGGCGATGACCCTGCCGAAAGCCGCAACATCACCTACCGCGAACTGCACGAGCAAGTGTGCAAGTTCGCCAACGCCCTGCGTGGTCAGGACGTGCACCGCGGCGACGTGGTGACTATCTATATGCCGATGATCCCCGAAGCCGTGGTCGCCATGCTGGCCTGTACCCGGATCGGCGCGATTCACTCGGTGGTGTTCGGCGGTTTCTCCCCGGAAGCCCTGGCCGGTCGCATCATCGACTGCCGCTCGAAAGTGGTGATCACTGCCGACGAAGGCATTCGTGCCGGCAAGAAGATCCCGCTCAAGGCCAACGTCGACGACGCGCTGACCAACCCGGAAACCAGCAGCATCCAGAAAGTCATCGTGTGCAAGCGCACCGGTGGCGACATCAAGTGGAACCAGCATCGCGACATCTGGTTCGAGGACCTGATGAAAGTGGCCGGCACCGTGTGTGCGCCGAAAGAAATGGGCGCCGAAGAAGCGCTGTTCATCCTTTACACCTCCGGCTCCACTGGCAAGCCGAAGGGCGTGCAGCACACCACCGGCGGCTACCTGTTGTACGCGGCCATGACCCACGAGCGCGTGTTCGACTACCGCCCGGGTGAAATCTACTGGTGCACCGCCGACGTCGGCTGGGTCACCGGCCACAGCTACATCGTCTACGGCCCGCTGGCCAATGGCGCGACCACGCTGCTGTTCGAAGGCGTGCCGAACTACCCGGACATCACCCGGGTGGCGAAGATCGTCGACAAGCACAAGGTCAACATCCTCTACACCGCACCGACCGCGATCCGCGCCATGATGGCCTCGGGCACCGCCGCCGTTGAAGGCGCCGATGGCAGCAGCCTGCGCCTGTTGGGTTCGGTGGGCGAGCCGATCAACCCGGAAGCCTGGGATTGGTACTACAAGAACGTCGGCAAGTCCCGTTGCCCGATCGTCGACACCTGGTGGCAGACCGAAACCGGCGGCAACATGATGAGCCCCCTGCCGGGCGCTCATGCGCTCAAGCCAGGCTCTGCGGCGCGTCCGTTCTTCGGCGTGGTGCCGGCCCTGGTGGACAACCTGGGCAACATCGTCGAAGGCGAGGCCGAGGGCAACCTGGTGATTCTCGATTCGTGGCCAGGCCAGGCGCGTACGCTGTTTGGCGACCATGACCGCTTCGTCGACACTTACTTCAAGACCTTCCGTGGCATGTACTTCACCGGTGACGGCGCCCGTCGCGATGCCGATGGTTACTA
The DNA here is from genome assembly GCF_017350115.1 of Pseudomonas sp. GW456-L13. NCBI lineage: Bacteria > Pseudomonadati > Pseudomonadota > Gammaproteobacteria > Pseudomonadales > Pseudomonadaceae > Pseudomonas > Pseudomonas sp. GW456-L13. Next base: position 1,056,763 of record NZ_JACNAS010000002.1, on the reverse strand, counting down.
CTGGATCACCGGTCGCGTGGACGACGTGCTCAACGTGTCCGGCCACCGCATGGGCACCGCCGAGATCGAAAGCGCGATGGTCGCGCACCCGAAAGTCGCCGAAGCGGCGGTGGTCGGCGTGCCGCACGACATCAAGGGGCAGGGCATTTATGTCTACGTCACCCTTAAGAACGGTGAAGAGCCGAACGAGCAACTGCGCCTGGAACTGAAAAACTGGGTGCGCAAGGAGATCGGCCCGATTGCTTCACCGGATGTGATCCAGTGGGCGCCGGGGCTGCCGAAGACTCGTTCGGGCAAGATCATGCGCCGGATTCTGCGCAAGATTGCCACGGCGGAATATGAGGGGTTGGGTGATATTTCCACCTTGGCTGATCCGAGTGTGGTGCAGCATTTGATTGATACCCACAAGACCATGAATGTCGCGTAAGCGGCGGTTCTGAGTCACTCATAAACGCCCCGTCAGGTGTTGAGCCTGGCGGGGCTTTTTTGTGCCTGGGTTTTTGTGTTGGTTGGGCTGGCCTCATCGCGAGCAAGCTCGCTCCCACAGGGGATCTGTGGTGAATGCGATATTTGCGTTCGACACAAAACCATTGTGGGAGCGAGCTTGCTCGCGATAGCGGTTTAGCAGGCGCTACAGCAACATCTACCAATAATTATCGGGATACTCTGTCGGCATTTTCCTACTGTTACCTGCTTTCTTTCAGGTTACTGAATGTGTAACCGCATCGCGCCAATACGGGGCATTGGGAAACGCCAGTGCTTAAATCCGGGCTTGAAATGCGCCTCAAAAAAATAAGCCGCTACACTGCGCTTGCCGGATTAGAAGGGTTTGCCAATAATAGGCCCGCAATTTGCAACATAGATCGGTTCACTATCTTTTGCTCTTGCATGATTTTGCAGGGCTGTCAACGTGCTAAAGCGGCTTTCTCGGTGCTTCTGTAATTAGTTGTCGCATTGAAGAAATATCGGCCTCGGGCCTGTCGTTAGAATGCCGATCACTCGCTCGTCGTTGCTCGTGTTGAATTTCAACACCCGCTTCCCAGGACGCAGCACTGCTTTCTGGTTCCACTCATTCGCATATTGGGCTGTTGCTCACTCTGCCGTTTTTGCCCTTTACCGATGGAGTCCCAAGATGAAGAAACTCGTGCTGCTTGGCGCCCTGGCACTGTCCGTGCTGTCCTTGCCAACCTTCGCCGATGAAAAACCTCTGAAAATCGGTATCGAGGCGGCTTACCCTCCGTTCGCGTCCAAGGCGCCGGATGGCAGCATCGTTGGTTTCGACTACGACATCGGCAACGCGCTGTGCGAAGAAATGAAGGTCAAGTGCGTGTGGGTCGAGCAAGAGTTCGACGGCCTGATCCCAGCGCTTAAAGTGCGCAAGATCGACGCGATCCTGTCGTCCATGTCGATCACTGAAGATCGCAAGAAGTCCGTGGACTTCACCAATAAGTACTACAACACCCCGGCTCGCCTGGTCATGAAGGCTGGCACTCAGGTCAGCGAAGGCCTGACCGAGCTCAAGGGCAAGAACATCGGCGTGCAGCGTGGTTCGATCCACGAGCGTTTCGCCCGCGAAGTCCTGGCCCCGCTGGGTGCCGAGATCAAGCCTTACGGTTCGCAGAACGAAATTTACCTCGACGTGGCCGCCGGCCGCCTCGACGGCACCGTGGCAGACGCTACGCTTTTGGATGACGGCTTCCTGAAAACCGATGCCGGTAAAGGCTTCGCCTTCGTCGGCCCTGCGTTCACCGACGTCAAATACTTCGGCGACGGCGTAGGTATCGCGGTGCGCAAGGGCGACAAGGAAGATCTGGACAAGCTCAACAACGCCATCGTAGCCATTCGTGCGAACGGCAAGTACAAGCAAATCCAGGACAAGTACTTCGCCTTCGATATCTACGGCAAGTAATTCGTCCCAGCGACAAGTCCGAAATGGCGCAAGCAACAGGATCTCTGAGGTTTGCGCCATTTTTTCATCCCAACTTTCGAGGACCTGAATCATGTTGAAAGGCTACGGGGCTGTCATCCTCGATGGCGCTTGGCTGACGCTTCAGCTCGCCTTGTCGTCCATGGCCATGGCCATCGTTCTGGGCCTGATCGGCGTGGCACTGCGTCTGTCGCCAGTGCGCTGGCTGGCCTGGCTGGGCGACCTGTATTCCACGGTGATCCGCGGTATTCCCGACCTGGTGCTGATCCTGCTGATTTTCTACGGCGGCCAGGACCTGCTCAACCGCGTCGCACCGCTGCTCGGCTTTGACGAGTACATCGACCTGAACCCGTTGGCGGCCGGTATCGGCACCCTGGGCTTCATCTTCGGTGCGTACCTGTCGGAAACCTTCCGTGGCGCCTTCATGGCGATCCCCAAGGGGCAGGCCGAAGCCGGCATGGCCTACGGCATGAGCAGTTTTCAGGTGTTCTTCCGGGTGTTGGTGCCACAGATGATTCGCCTGGCGATTCCGGGTTTCACCAACAACTGGCTGGTATTGACCAAGGCTACCGCGCTGATTTCGGTGGTGGGTCTGCAAGACATGATGTTCAAGGCCAAGCAGGCGGCCGATGCCACCCGCGAGCCTTTCACCTTCTTCCTCGCAGTAGCCGCGATGTACCTGGTGATCACCAGTGTGTCGTTGCTGGCATTGCGTCACCTTGAGAAGCGCTACTCCGTAGGCGTAAGGGCGGCTGATCTATGATCTTCGACTACAACGTCATTTGGGAGGCCATGCCGCTGTACCTTGGCGGCCTGGTGACCACCCTCAAACTGCTCGCGCTGTCGCTGTTCTTCGGCTTGCTGTGCGCCTTGCCGCTGGGCCTGATGCGCGTCTCGAAGAACTCGGTCGTCAACATGTCGGCCTGGCTCTACACCTACGTGATCCGCGGCACGCCGATGCTGGTGCAGCTGTTCTTGATTTACTACGGTCTGGCGCAGTTCGAAGCGGTGCGGGAAAGTTTCCTCTGGCCGTGGCTGTCCAGCGCAACGTTCTGTGCGTGCCTGGCGTTCGCGATCAACACCAGCGCCTACACCGCCGAAATCATCGCCGGCAGCCTGCGCGCCACGCCGAACGGCGAGATCGAAGCGGCCAAGGCCATGGGCATGTCGCGGGTCAAGATGTACAAGCGCATCCTGCTGCCGTCGGCCCTGCGTCGCGCGCTGCCGCAGTACAGCAACGAAGTGATCATGATGCTGCAGACCACCAGTCTGGCGTCCATCGTGACCCTGATCGACATCACCGGTGCCGCGCGCACGGTCAACGCCCAGTTCTACCTGCCGTTCGAGGCGTACATCACCGCTGGCGTGTTCTACCTGTGCCTGACCTTCATCCTGGTGAAGCTGTTCAAGATGGCCGAGCGCCGCTGGCTGGGCTACCTGGCCCCGCGCAAGCACTGATATCACTGACTGACTGTTTTTGTGAGAACCGACAGCATGTACAAACTTGAAGTCCAAGACCTGCATAAACGCTATGGCAGTCACGAAGTGCTCAAGGGCGTGTCCCTGAAAGCGGCAGCCGGCGATGTGATCAGCATCATCGGTTCCAGTGGCTCCGGCAAAAGTACTTTCCTGCGTTGCATCAACCTGCTGGAGCAGCCGCACGCGGGCAGGATTCTGCTCAACAACGAAGAGCTGAAGCTGGTGGCGAACAAGGACGGCGCGCTGAAGGCCGCCGACCCGAAACAGCTGCAACGCATGCGTTCGCGCCTGTCGATGGTGTTCCAGCATTTCAACCTGTGGTCGCACATGACCGCGCTGGAAAACATCATGGAAGCACCGGTGCATGTGCTGGGCGTGTCCAAGGCTGAAGCACGCGAGAAGGCCGAACATTACCTGAACAAGGTGGGCGTGGCCCATCGCAAGGATGCTTACCCTGGGCACATGTCCGGCGGCGAGCAGCAGCGCGTGGCGATTGCCCGTGCGCTGGCGATGGAGCCTGAGGTGATGCTGTTCGACGAACCGACCTCGGCCCTCGACCCGGAGTTGGTTGGCGACGTGTTGAAAGTCATGCAGGCTCTGGCCCAGGAAGGCCGGACCATGGTCGTGGTGACCCACGAAATGGGCTTCGCCCGTGAAGTGTCGAACCAGTTGGTGTTCCTGCACAAAGGTGTGGTTGAAGAAAGCGGTAACCCGCGCGAAGTGCTGGTGAACCCGCAATCCGAGCGTCTGCAGCAATTCCTGTCGGGTAGCCTGAAGTAATCGCTCCCGTTACGCACCAAATTAGGCCATGCTGCGCAGCGCGCGCCAGATGGTCTAATTTGGTTGCAGCCGCTTTTGGCTTCTAACACTGTTTTCGTTTCGGATTGCCCACCATGACTGCCCATCGAATTGGTTTCCTGATTTGGCCCAGCACTAAAGCACTGACGCTTGCGCTGGCTGAGGAGGCCTTGCGTGTTGCCCAGCGTGTGCATCCGGACGTGGTTTACGAGCTGTCGTTCCTGCAGGCCGAAGCGCCGAGCGAAAGCGCCTGGCAATTGCCGGGTGAAGCGTGGACCGGCAAGCTCGAAAACTTCCAGAAACTGTTCCTGCTCGCTGACGAACCACCGACCACACTGGCGCCGGCGCTCAGCAGTGCGCTCAAGCAACTGGTGCGTTCCGGTTGCGTGATCGGCGGTCTGTCGGCCGGTGTTTACCCGCTGGCGCAGTTGGGTTTGCTCGATGGTTATCGCGCGGCTGTGCATTGGCGCTGGCAGGACGATTTCGCCGAGCGCTTTCCGAAGGTCATCGCCACCAGTCACTTGTTCGACTGGGATCGCGATCGCCTGACCGCGTGCGGCGGGATGTCGGTGCTCGACTTGTTGCTGGCCGTGCTGGCCCGCGATCACGGTGCGGAACTGGCCGGTGCGGTGTCCGAAGAACTGGTGGTCGAACGCATCCGCGAGGGCGGCGAACGCCAGCGCATTCCGTTACAGAACCGCCTGGGTTCCAGCCATCCGAAGCTCACACAAGCAGTGTTGCTCATGGAAGCCAACATCGAAGAACCGCTGACCACCGACGAAATCGCCCAGCACGTGTGCGTATCCCGTCGGCAGCTGGAGCGGATCTTCAAGCAATACCTCAACCGCGTGCCGAGCCAGTATTACCTGGAACTGCGCCTGAACAAGGCCCGGCAGATGTTGATGCAAACCAGCAAGTCGATCATCCAGATCGGCCTGTCCTGTGGCTTCTCCTCGGGGCCGCATTTCTCCAGCGCCTACCGCAATTTCTTCGGTGCCACGCCGCGGGAAGATCGCAACCAGCGGCGCAGCAGCAGCCCGTTCGAATTGTCATCGGTGCCGCCGGAACGCGGGTGATCAGCACCTGATCCCGATCAGTCTTCCGGTTCGGACGCCTCGGACGTCGACACTTCCAATTCTGCCCGATCGATCACTTCCTGAACGCCGAAGTCGACACTGGTCAGCCTGAAATACTCAATCAGGATCTGCAGGCTGTCTTCGGAGAACGGATTGCCCCGCAAGTTGATGCTTTCGGCGACCTCCAGCGGCAGTTCGAGGAGGTCGGCGGGTATCCGGCTGATTGCGTTGTCGCTCAGGTCTACGGTTTCCAGGCTCTTGAGCTGCAACAGTCCAGCGGGTAATTCGGTGAGCCCGCAGTTGTCCAGTTGCAGGGTCGCCAGGTCCGCCATCTGGCTGATATCCGGAGCCAGCCCCAGCGGATTGTTCCTCAAGTCGATGAATTCCAGGCGGGCCATCTCGGCCAGGTTCAGGGCAGACTGCGGGGTCAGGGTGATGTTGCAGTCGAGGAGATTGAGCGATCTCAAATCGCTCATCCGGAAGATCGCCTCCGGGATATCGCCTAGCCTGAAGTCGTTGATAACGAGGGTCTTGAGTTTGGGGAAGCACTCCAGGAATCCGGTGACGCCTGTGGTCAGGCCACTCTCGCTACTCAGGTAAACCAGAGAAACATGGCTGAAGTCTGCGCTCAGTGTCGGCAAGTTACCGGTAATCCGTGTCTCCAGACTCAGGTCATAAGTAGTTGCTTGCAGTGAAACGTCGAAGTCCTCCGGGTCGCTTTCCCGGCGCCAGCAGCGCAGTACGGACTCTCTGAATGCGTCCCGCGTCGAATGTTCGATCAGCAGTTGCTGGGCAGTGAACGGTTGATTGCTGTGGGGGTGGACGGCGGGAATATTGCCGGTCCAGGCGGACAGGTCGTTCTCCAGGGTGGTGAGTTCGACTTCCAGGCGGGTCAGTTCGACTCGCCCCTCATCCAGGGTCCCGGGCAGTTTGTAGACGAATTTGCTGGCGTCTTCCTGGTCCATCCAGGGGTACAGTGCCTGCGCGCGGTGGATATCTGTTTCTTCGGCAAAGATACCGAAGTCCTGACGGGTCTGCTGGAAGTGCTGTTTGAGGCGTTCGCGGGCTGCGTTTGAAAGCGGATTGTTGCCCAGGTCGAAACCCTCCTGGGTGCGTTGTTGCAGTGTGAACAATGCGCTGGGCAACTCTTTGATCTGGTTGTTATTGAGCAGGGCGGTGCGCAGGCGTGGGCGAGTCAATAATTCGCGCGGGAGTTCAGTAATGCCCGTCTGCGATAAGTCGATGTAATTCAAATCGGGCATGCTGCCGACATCGGGTGTCAGGCCCAAGGGGTTCTTGTACAGGTCCATTGTGGTCAACCGATGCAGGCCCGCGAGCCCGACCTGGCTTTCGGGGCTGAGGGTGATCGCGCAATTGCTCAGAATGAGTTCTTCGAGTTGCAACGATGGAAGGGTGTCCGGTAAGCGGCCAAGGTTGAAATCGCGCAGTTTCAGGATGCGTAAACCGGTAAAGCTGCGCAGAAACTCATGCATGCCCCGCGTGGCGCTGCTGCCTTCCAGTGTGAGCATTGTGACGCCGCTGAAGTCGGTGCTCAGGGCTGGCAATTCGCCGATGATCGGTTGGAAGAAGTTGAAGTCGACTCTTTCAAGCGCGGTCTCGGGAAGGGTCCATTGCTGTCGCCAGCAGTCCATCAGGTCGATGGTGAACTGTCGACGGACCTGCTTTTGTGCAGCGAATTGCTCGGGAGTGACCCTGAGTTGTGTGTCTGGAATAAACAGCGGAATTTCGTCGCGCCAGGAAGAAAGCGTTTCCTGGAGCTGCGTGTGTTGAACCATAAGCCGATTCAGTTCTGCCCGCGGTCCGTTTGGGTGCTGTTGCAGGCGTTCGACGAAGGCGTCGAGCTCTTCGGCGGATAGATGGGGGAACAGTGTCTGAGCCCGAGCTTGCAAGGTAGGTGTGTTGCGTGGCATTTGACGATACCCGTCACCGCCACCGAGCAAGCGCATTACCTTTGGGTCGTAGGTGGGTTTGAGGTTGGGGTGTCGAGCCAGCAGCGAGCTTAATGCGTCACGGCTCAAGGCGTGATTGCGAATTAACTGTTTGAGTCGTTCACCTTCACCGATATGAAGGTTCAGGGCGGTGCGTTCACTGTCCGGCATGGCCTGTAATAGGCATGCGTAAAGCGAGTCCATGCCGCTGAGTTCTTCGCCGTCTTGATCGAACGCCTGATACTCGCCTTCTACTCTGAGCACCAGCACTTTACGCAGGGGCGCGTCGGCACTGCCAACGCTGTCGATCAGGAGGCCTTCATGGGCGTACTGGCGGACTTCCAGTCGTAGCTGTCCCGTCCAGCCCGGCAGTTTTTCCAGGGTGTGCAAGGCCAGCCGGTCGGTGTCGAGGTTGTTCTCGGTCGATGGCAAATCAAGCCCCTCGTAGGCGCGTGTCACCCGTACTTGTAATCTGGCCTCCTGGCTCAGCTCGACCAGGCGAGGGGAAATGGTTGGTTTTTTCAGCTGTTGCAGTTCCTGTTCGTTTGCTGTGTTCACAATCGCTTCTGCAACGCTGCTTGGTAGTCCGGGCTCAGCATCCATGACTGCTTGTATGGGGCCTTGAGCGCCACGTTCGAGTCTGCGATAACGCTGATCGAACAGGCCTTGCCGTTTCTGTTCGGCAAGCCGCGCGAGTATCTTGCGCAACCGCTGCGCCCGGTTTTCCAGGCCAGGGGAGGGGTGACCGAATTCTTCGCCCATCAGCGTTCTGGCTTCGCTGTCCGACAGGGTCAGGAGAAAGGTTTTCAGCAGGTCGCCGTCGGTGAGGCGGGTGGCGTCGATTTCCACCACGGGTACATCGGGCGCCGGGCTTTGCCAAAGGGTTTGCGCATTTTCGTCGATCAGTCGCAGGCCTTTGTTTGCCGGCCAGTAACCGTTTTCATTGAGCAGTTCCAGCTGTGTCACGGGATCCGCCTTGAGGAAGTGCTCCGGCTGGTCGCTGCCGATCTGATCAATAAAGGTTTGTATGTCCTGATCGATCCTGAAGCGTTTGAGTGTGTCGGCCAGTAACGGCGGCACCTGCCCGGCATGCACGTGTATCTTGCGCAGGGTATCTTCGTGGCTGCCGCTGATGCTGAGGATGCGCTCGCGGGTGCTGGCCGAAAATCGCTGCATGTCCGGGCCGATACGGTGCAGCACGGTGGCCTGGTCCCAGCTCAACGGCTGGTCGAGTTCGGTTTGCCAGGCGCCGGTGCCGTTGTGCCGCAGTTGTGGTTTGTAGGCGTCAGGGCGGGAGGGGTGGTCGATGCGGTACTCGCCGATGACGAAGTCCTCGCTGACGGCGTAGTTTTTGCCTTCCAGGGGTAACAGGGTTTTACCTTGATGCCTGTGCAGTCCGAGTGAATCCGGTTTTGAGTCCGCTGGGAGTGTGGCGGGGTGCTCGTAGGCGGTCAGGTCGGGTTTCCAATAGCGGGTTTCGCCATTGGGCCGCTTCACCGAATTGAAACGGTCGATGAACTGCACAATCTCCTTGGGCAGGATCGCGCGAAATTCTCCCGCCGCGATCACGCCACCCACCGCAAAGGTGCCCAGTTGTACGGCGGATTCAACAACGCCCATGAAATGCTCGAAGGCCTCGGTGGTGTGGCCCTCGGCCCAATCAACAATGCTTTCGAAGGTTTCGTCGAGCAACTGGTAGGCCATGTAGGCCAGCATCAACTCGCCAAGGAAGGGTACGAACGGCAGGGCAATAAAGGCCGCGATGTTCAGCAGGGTCGAAGCTATTTCCGTAAAGGAGTCCCATAACGCCCAGCGGGCTCTCTGGTCGACTGTTGCGGTGGACACGGCGATCACTCGCGCATCGTTGAGGATCTTGTTGAGCTTGCTCTGATAGAGGTGGGTCAAGAGATCGTCTTTCACCGGTGTGGCCGCAATGTGCAAGTCGGGACGTTGGTTAGGGCGCTCTCGCCAGGTCGGGTGCGGATCGCCCGGTGGAACAGGCTGCCAGGTTAAAGGTGATAGCTCGTTGTTCAACTGCGCGAAAAAGTGCCCACGATCCTCATGATTGATGAATCGACTGAAAAACTGTTGGTATTCGGGGGCACGCAAGCGCTGACCAAGTTCCTCGGCGAATGCGGCGGTTGAACTGTATTCCTTGATCGGGTGTTCGGGGTCGTCAGGAATGTAGGCCACCACTCTGACCACTTCTGTTGCGCGCTCCAGATCCGGTGCAAACAAAACGATGCCGGTCAGGCGAGCGTTCATGATTGTCAGTTCATGGTAGCCCCAGGGCAGACCATGCAAACGTAAAGAAGGCAGGTTGTCGAGCAAGCCAAGAGTCAGTCGGTGGACGTCACTGCCCAGCAATTTTTGCATCTGCGCCATGTGCAGGGCAGCGGTGAGTGCGGTTTTCTGGCTGTCGTGAATTTTCGATTTCAGTATTGCCGCGGCCACGGGATTGCTGATGCCAAGGTTGTCGTCCAGATACTCTTTATAGCGCTGGCCAATGTCCAGTTCCCGGCAGAGGCTGGTAAAAGCCGTGATGGGCATCTTCTCCAGTATCTGCGGCAATGTATTGAATTGCCCGGTAGCAGAGGGGGGCGTGATGTAAGTCGAGGCGGGCTCGAAGGCGTCTGCTTTGGTTTCGGTGCTTTCAAAATTGTGCAGTGCGGCATCCAGCAGGGACACCGTCCAGGTGCGCGCAGCGCCGGATTTCAGCCGAAGCCATGGGATGTGAGCCGGGATGTAAAGGCGAAGGAACGTTTTACGAGCGTCCAGTTCCAGGCCGAATCGGGTCTTGAGCGCCGTTTCGAGAAGTGGTTCGGCGAAGTCGGCGGGGCTCTGCAGCTTTGCCATCATTTGATCAACCTGGTTCTGGCTGGTCACATGACGGGCAATGAGTTTGCCCAGTTCTGCATGCTGATGGGGTGGAGCGTCCTTGAGCCCGGCCGGAATGCCTGGCGCGCTGTTGCGCAGTGCCTCACGCCGTTGAGGCGTTGCTTGGCGGAGCCAGGAGGGGATCACGTTGCTCAAGTGCTGATAGTGAGCGTCTGGCCTGAAGGCGTCGCTAGCAATGTCGGTATGTTGGGTATTCATGCGGTTAAGGTGACCATCGAAGTGGGATGAGGCCCTTAGGAAACCGCGCGAACCCGGACGCTGTGCGGTACATATTTACCGCACTCGGGTCATTGCCATGAGTTACAACGCAGCAAGCCTGCCGCAAACGTCCGCCGCCAGTTAAACTGCGCCTTTGCGACCCTATATGTCGCATTGCCGTAAACCCGGGAAAATCCGGGGTTTGCGCTATAAGAAGTTGTCGCTTGGCGGCAAGGCCGGGCTGAAAACTGTCCTTACAATCCTCACCAAGCTCGCCAGTTTCAGGCGAGTGTTTTCTCTTCAGGAGACTCCGATGTCCGTTGAGCACGCTGCGGTACAACGCGCCGATTTCGATCAGGTAATGGTTCCCAACTATGCGCCTGCCGCATTCATTCCTGTGCGTGGCGCCGGTTCCCGCGTTTGGGACCAGTCCGGTCGCGAGCTGATCGACTTCGCCGGCGGGATTGCCGTCAACGTATTGGGTCACGCGCATCCGGCGCTGGTCGGTGCCTTGACCGAGCAGGCGAACAAGCTGTGGCACGTGTCCAACGTGTTCACCAATGAGCCGGCGCTGCGCCTGGCGCACAAGCTGGTCGACGCCACCTTTGCCGAGCGCGCCTTCTTCTGCAACTCCGGCGCCGAAGCCAACGAGGCCGCCTTCAAGCTGGCCCGTCGTGTCGCGTTCGACCGTTATGGCAGCGAGAAGTACGAGATCATCGCCGCGCTCAACAGCTTCCACGGCCGTACCCTGTTCACCGTGAACGTCGGTGGCCAGTCGAAGTATTCCGATGGCTTCGGTCCGAAGATCACCGGCATCACCCACGTGCCATACAACGATCTGGCTGCGTTGAAAGCTGCCGTTTCCGACAAGACCTGCGCCGTGGTCCTGGAGCCTATTCAAGGTGAGGGCGGCGTACTGCCGGCCGAACTGGCCTACCTGCAAGGCGCCCGCGAACTGTGCAACGAGCACAACGCGCTGCTGGTGTTCGACGAAGTGCAAACCGGCATGGGCCGTACCGGCCACCTGTTCGCTTACCAGCATTACGGCGTGATCCCGGACATCCTGACCAGCGCCAAGAGCCTGGGCGGTGGTTTCCCGATCGCCGCCATGCTGACCACCGAAGACCTGGCCAAGCACCTGGTCGTCGGCACCCACGGCACCACTTACGGCGGCAACCCGCTGGCGTGCGCTGTCGCAGGTGCGGTGATCGACGTGATCAACACCCCAGAGGTGCTGGCTGGCGTCAATGCCAAGCACGACAAGTTCAAGGCACGCCTTGAGCAGATCGGCGAGAAATACGGCCTGTTCACCCAGGTCCGTGGCCTGGGTCTGTTGATCGGCTGTGTGCTGAGCGATGCCTGGAAAGGCAAGGCCAAGGACATCTTCAACGCCGCTGAACAAGAAGGCCTGATGATTCTGCAAGCCGGCCCGGACGTGGTGCGTTTCGCCCCGAGCCTGGTGGTGGAAGACGCCGATATCGATGCCGGTCTGGACCGCTTCGAACGTGCCGCGGCAAAACTGACGCAAGCCTGATAGACCCTTCGACGCCTGACCTTTCAGGCGTCGAACCCAATTTTTATGCCGGGCCCGCTTTACTGTAGGAGCGAGCTTGCTCGCGATGGTGGATCAGCCACATTGGTGTCGACTGACACTCCATCGCGAGCAAGCTCGCTCCCACAGGAGTTCCAAGGCGGCCCCGGCTTATTTCCCTCAAAAGAGTTTTAGAAAGGAGTGACACCATGCTGGTGATGCGCCCCGCGCAAATGGCTGATCTGGGCGAGGTACAGCGTCTGGCTGCGGACAGTCCGATTGGTGTCACTTCCTTGCCGGATGACGTTGAGCGCCTGAGCGACAAGATCGCGGCAAGCGAAGCCTCGTTCGCCGCCGAAGTGAGTTTCAACGGTGAGGAAAGCTATTTCTTCGTCCTCGAAGACTCCGCTACCGGCAAGCTGGTCGGTTGCTCGGCCATCGTGGCGTCGGCCGGTTACTCCGAGCCGTTCTACAGCTTTCGCAACGAAACCTTCGTGCACGCTTCCCGCGAGCTGAAGATTCACAACAAGATCCACGTGCTCTCCCAGTGCCACGACCTGACCGGCAACAGCTTGCTGACCAGCTTCTATGTGCAGCGCGAGTTGGTGGGGTCGCCTTGGTCGGAGCTCAACTCCCGTGGCCGTTTGCTGTTCGTGGCCAGCCATCCGGAGCGTTTTGCCGATTCCGTGGTGACCGAAATCGTCGGTTACAGCGATGAAAACGGCGACTCGCCGTTCTGGGATGCCATCGGCCGCAACTTCTTCGACCTCAACTACGCCGAAGCAGAGCGTCTGTGCGGGCTGAAAAGCCGTACGTTCCTTGCCGAACTGATGCCGCATTACCCGATCTACGTGCCACTGCTGCCGGACTCCGCTCAAGAGGCCATGGGCCAGGTGCACCCGCGCGCGCAGATCACCTTCGACATTCTGATGCGCGAAGGTTTCGAGACCGATCACTACATCGACATCTTCGACGGTGGCCCGACCCTGCATGCCCGTGTCTCGGGGATCCGTTCGATCGCCCAGAGCCGTGTGGTGCCGGTGAAGATCGGTGAGCCGGTCAAAGGCGTCGGTCGCCAGTACCTGGTTGCCAATGCCCAGTTGCAGGATTACCGCGCTGTCATGCTCGAGCTCGATTACGCGCCGGGCAAACCGGTGACCCTGGACCTGGAGGCGGCCGAAGCCCTGGGTGTCGGCGAGGGTGCCAGCGTGCGCCTGGTCGCGGTTTAACAGCGACCTGGCCTGATTGCTCGTTTAGAAAGCAGCGAAGTTTCACGGGTGGCGCAAGCGGCCCGTTTGAGGAGATAGCATGATCGTTCGTCCCGTACGCAGCAGCGATTTACCCGCTCTGATCGACCTGGCCCGCAGCACCGGCACCGGCCTGACCACCTTGCCGGCCAACGAAGAGCGGCTGGCCCATCGGGTCGGCTGGGCCGAGAAGACCTTTCGCGGCGAAGCCGGGCGGGGCGACGCGGACTACCTGTTCGTGCTCGAAGATGACGACGGGCGCGTGGTGGGTATTTCCGCCATTGCCGGCGCCGTTGGCCTGCGTGAGCCCTGGTACAACTTCCGGGTCGGTCTGACGGTCAGCGCTTCGCAAGAGCTGAACATCTATCGTGAAATCCCGACGCTGTTCCTGGCCAACGACCTGACCGGCAACTCCGAGCTGTGCTCGCTGTTCCTGCACGCCGATTACCGCAGTGGCCTCAACGGTCGCATGCTGTCCAAGGCGCGGATGCTGTTCATCGCCGAATTCCCGCAACTGTTCGGCAACAAGATCATTGCCGAAATGCGCGGTGTTTCCGACGAGGCCGGGCGTTCGCCGTTCTGGGAAAGCCTGGGCCGGCACTTCTTCAAGATGGAATTCAGCCAGGCTGACTACCTGACCGGCGTGGGCAACAAGGCGTTCATCGCCGAACTGATGCCGAAATTCCCGCTGTACACCTGCTTCCTGTCGCCGGATGCGCGTAACGTGATCGGTCAGGTTCATCCGGACACCGAGCCGGCGCTGGCCATGCTCAAGAGCGAAGGTTTCAGCTACCAGGGCTACGTCGATATCTTCGACGCAGGCCCGGCAATCGAGTGCGAAACCGGCAAGATCCGCGCCGTGCGCGACAGCCAGGCGCTGGTGCTGGCCGTCGGCACACCGGGTGACGATGCCACGCCATTCATCATTCACAACCGCAAGCGCGAGGACTGCCGGATCACTGCCGCGCCTGCACGTCTGGCCGCCGGCACCCTGGTGGTCGACCCGCTGACCGCCAAACGTCTTCAACTCAACGCGGGCGATCAAGTGCGCGCCGTGGCGTTGTCCGCAGCTCGGGAGTCGAAATAATGAAGTCGCTTTACATCGCAGGTGAATGGCTGGCAGGTGGGGGCGAAGCCTTCGAGTCGCTGAACCCGGTGACCCAGCAGGTGCTGTGGTCCGGCGTCGGAGCCACCGCCGGTCAGGTCGAGTCGGCTGTGCAAGCGGCGCGTCAGGCGTTCCCGGACTGGGCGCGGCGCACCCTGGAAGAGCGTATCTCGGTGCTGGAGGCCTTTGCCGCCGCGCTGAAGAATCACGCTGACGAATTGGCTCATACCATCGGCGAAGAAACCGGCAAACCCCTGTGGGAAGCGGCGACCGAAGTCACCAGCATGGTCAACAAGATTGCCATCTCGGTGCAGAGCTACCGCGAACGTACCGGCGAGAAGAGCGGGCCGCTGGGCGATGCCACCGCTGTGCTGCGCCACAAACCCCACGGTGTGGTGGCGGTATTTGGCCCGTACAACTTCCCGGGTCACCTGCCGAACGGCCATATCGTGCCGGCACTGTTGGCCGGTAACAGCGTGCTGTTCAAGCCAAGCGAACTGACACCGAAAGTCGCTGAGCTGACGGTCAAGTGCTGGATCGAGGCTGGCCTGCCGGCCGGTGTATTGAACCTGCTGCAAGGCGCTCGCGAAACCGGTATCGCCCTGGCGGCGAACCCGGGCATCGACGGGCTGTTCTTCACCGGTTCCAGCCGCACCGGCAATCACCTGCACCAACAATTCGCCGGTCGTCCGGACAAGATCCTGGCGCTGGAAATGGGCGGTAACAACCCGCTGGTGGTCGATCAGGTCGCCGACCTCGATGCCGCGGTGTACACCATCATTCAGTCGGCGTTCATTTCCGCCGGCCAGCGCTGCACCTGTGCCCGTCGCTTGCTGGTGCCGCAAGGTGCCTGGGGCGACTCGTTGCTGGCGCGCCTGGTGGCGGTCAGTTCGACCCTCTCAGTCGGAGCCTTCGATCAGCAACCGGCGCCGTTCATGGGCTCGGTGGTTTCCCTTGGCGCTGCGAAAGCGTTGATGGATGCGCAAGAACATCTGCTGGCCAACGGCGCCGTGGCGCTGCTGGAAATGACTCAGCCTCAGGCTCAATCGGCCTTGCTGACCCCTGGCATCCTGGACGTGAGCGCCGTTGCCGATCGTCCTGACGAAGAGCTGTTCGGTCCGTTGCTGCAGGTGATCCGCTACGCTGATTTTGAAGCGGCGATCGCTGAAGCCAACGACACCGCCTACGGTCTGGCGGCCGGCCTGCTGTCGGACTCCGAGGCGCGTTACCAGCAGTTCTGGCTGGAAAGCCGTGCCGGTATCGTCAACTGGAACAAGCAACTGACCGGTGCCGCGAGCAGCGCGCCATTCGGCGGCGTAGGGGCATCGGGCAACCACCGCGCCAGCGCTTACTACGCGGCGGATTACTGCGCGTACCCGGTGGCCTCGCTGGAAACGCCGAGCCTGGTGTTGCCGTCGGCCCTTACGCCTGGCGTGAAGATGGCGTGATGCCCATCGCGGGCAAGCCCGCTCCCACAGGTTCGGTGGCGTTCACATATCTTGTGTACGACGCAATCACTGTAGGAGCGAGCTCGCTCGCGATGGCCGCGACGCGGTCTAAAAGAACAGTTACTGAAGCCTATAACAACAGATTCTCGTGGAGCCTCGCTGATGAAATCCTATGAAGTCAATTTTGACGGTCTAGTGGGGCCGACCCATAACTACGGCGGCCTGTCCTACGGCAACGTCGCGTCCCAGAGCAACAGCCAGCAGTCTTCCAACCCCAAGGAAGCGGCGCTGCAAGGCCTGGCAAAGATGAAAGCGCTGATGGAAATGGGTTTCCAGCAAGGCGTACTGGCACCGCAAGAGCGCCCGGATGTGGCTGCACTGCGTCGCCTGGGCTTTGGCGGCACCGACGCTCAAGTGATCGAGCGCGCTGCCAAAGAGGCGATGCCGCTGCTGGTGGCCAGTTGCTCGGCGTCGAGCATGTGGGTGGCCAACGCGGCGACCGTCAGCCCGAGCGCCGACACCGCTGATGGCCGCGTGCATTTCACCGCCGCCAACCTCAACTGCAAATACCACCGCAGCATCGAACACCCGACCACCAGCCGCGTGCTGGGGGCGATGTTCGCTGACCAGAAACACTTCGCCCACCACGCCGCCTTGCCGGCCGTGGCGCAATTCGGTGACGAAGGCGCGGCCAACCACACGCGTTTCTGCCGTGAATACGGCGAAGCCGGTGTCGAATTCTTCGTGTTCGGCCGCAGTGCGTTCGACACCCGCTACCCGGCACCGCAGAAGTACCCGGCGCGCCAGACCCTCGAAGCGTCCCAGGCCGTTGCCCGTTTGCACGGCTTGAGCGATGACGGCGTGGTCTACGCCCAGCAGAACCCGTCGGTGATCGATCAGGGCGTGTTCCACAACGACGTGATCGCCGTGGGTAATGGTGAAGTGCTGTTCTATCACGAGGACGCGTTCCTCGAGACCGAGAAGATGCTCGCTGAATTGCAGAGCAAACTCGCCAAAGTTGGTGGGAAATTTCAGTCTGTGTGTGTGCCACGTTCCGCCGTCAGCGTGGAAGACGCGGTTCGTTCCTACCTGTTCAACAGCCAACTGCTGTCGCGTCCTGACGGCTCCATGCTGTTGATCGTGCCGGAAGAATGCCGTGGCAACGAGCGTGTCTGGCAGTACTTGCAGGGTTTGACCAGCTCCGGCGGCCTGATCCGCGAAGTGAAAGTCTTCGATCTCAAGCAGAGCATGCAGAACGGCGGTGGCCCTGCTTGCCTTCGACTGCGTGTCGCGCTCAACGAAACCGAACTGGCGGCCGTCAACCCAGGGGTTATCATGACGGCACCGTTGTACGGCACACTGACCGAATGGGTCGAGAAGCACTATCGCGACCGCATGACCGAAAACGATCTGGCGGACCCGCAATTGCTGCTTGAGTGCCGGACGGCACTGGATGAACTGACGCAAATCCTTAAACTGGGCGCGGTTTATCCATTCCAGATCAATTGATCGACGGCGCGCTTCGGGCACGACAGCGCGCCGCTTCATCTCAAACGAGAGCGTAATTACATGAGCGACAAACTGCAGCTGATCCTTGAAGACACTGACGGCACGCAACTGGAAACCTCCTGCACCCGCGTCGCGGTCATGTGGCAAGGCAAAGAGCTGTGGATCCAGCACGATGGCCGCGGCCAACTGCTGATCGGCGTGGACGTCGAAGAAGGCGACGCCGAGTACGCCAACCTGCTGTTGCGCCCATTGGCGACTAATCTGGTAAGTCTGCAACTGGAAATGGAACCGGCTGACCTCGGTGACGACGAGGAACACGTCCACGGCCCGGACTGCAACCACGATCACTAAGGAAACCGCTCTATGCTCGCCCTCGGCAAACTGCTTGAACTGACCCTCGCCGGCCGCGAACCGGCGGAGAAGACTCAACTGACTGTCGAAGGCGTGCGCATGCGCTGGTTGAGCGAAGGTGCGCTGGAAGTCCGGCCACCTGAAGCCCGTGACAACGGCCTGGACCTGCTGCTGTCGGCGGGGATCCATGGCAACGAAACAGCGCCGATCGAATTGCTCGATCGCCTGTTGCACGACATTGCCCGTGGCGACTTGAAGCCGCGTGCACGTATTCTGTTCCTGTTCGGCAACCCGGAAGCGATTCGCAAGGGCGAGCGTTTCGTCGAGCAGGACGTCAATCGGCTGTTCAATGGCCGTCACGAACAAAGCAGCGGTTGCGAAGCCCTGCGCGCCTGTGAGCTGGAACGTTTGGCTGCCAGCTTCTTCAGCCTGCCGGATCGCCAGCGCCTGCACTACGACCTGCACACGGCGATTCGTGGCTCGAAAATCGAGCAGTTCGCCTTGTACCCGTGGAAGGAAGACCGCCAGCATTCGCGTCAGGAACTGGCGCGCCTGCGTGCTGCCGGCATGGAAGCGGTGTTGCTGCAGAACAAGCCGTCCATCGTGTTCAGCTCCTATACCTACGACAAGCTGGGTGCCGAGGCCTTTACCCTGGAGTTGGGCAAGGCGCGGCCGTTCGGTCAGAACGACGGTGTCAACGTGTCGCTGCTGGAGAAGCGCCTCAAGCAGATCATCGAGGGCACCGAACCAGAACTGACTGAGGACGCGCTGGACGGTTTGCAGCTGTACAGCGTGGCGCGAGAAATCATCAAGCACAGCGACAGCTTCCGCCTGAACCTGCCGGCGGACATCGAGAACTTTTCGGAACTGGAAGTGGGTTACCTGCTGGCGGAAGATATCGCCAACACCCGCTGGATCATCGAGGAAGAGGGCGCCCGGATCATCTTCCCGAACCCCAGGGTGAAGAATGGTTTGCGTGCCGGCATCCTGGTCGTGCCGACCACCGACGAAAACCTCGCCTGATTACGGCATTTAACCTCTGTAGGAGCGAGCTTGCTCGCGATGAATCTGAAAACGCCGCGGGGTGCCAGGCTTCCCGCGTTATCGTTGACGACTATCGCGAGCAAGCTCGCTCCTACAAGGTTTTCGGCTTTTAGACAGCTACCGCGCGCGGTTCAGTGCGGCGCAGCGAACGGATTTTCAACAGCGTATCCGCACACGTCTTCGCCGCTTCCTGGCCTTTATGCAGGAAATGCTCGAAGAAGAACTTCTGGTGTTCTTCGCCGGCATGGAAGTGGTGCGGGGTCAGGGACACCGAGAACACCGGCACTTCGGTTTCCAGTTGAACCTGCATCAGGCCGCTGACCACCGACTGGGCAACGAACTCGTGACGGTAGATCCCGCCGTCCACCACCAGGGCTGCGGCGACGATGCCGGCATAACGACCGGTCTTGGCCAGCAACTTGGCGTGCAGGGGCATTTCAAAGGCGCCGCCGACTTCGAAGAAATCGATGTCGGATTCCTGATAACCCTGGGTAATCATTTCGGCGACGAAGCCTTTACGGCTCTGATCGACAATGTCCTTGTGCCAGCAGGCCTGGATGAACGCTACGCGCTCGCCCTGATGGTGTTTGCTTTTGCTGTCGATTGCGGTGGGTTGCATGTTCTGACTCCTGTTTGTGTGAAAAACAGGGCGTTATGAATCGAAGGGGATCTGAGGGTACGCACGCTCGCACGAATGCCGGCGGACGGCCCTTTGTTGTCAATCCCGTTCTCTCTTCATCCGGACTATGACCGTCGGCCCCGGGATCACACCGGGTCTGCTGACCTTGCTGTCAGGCACCGCCGAAGCCGTGCTGTCACCAAGCGCTCGCGGGCTATGCGCATTGCGCGCAATTACCGCCGGTGGGGAGTTGCACCCCGCCCTGAGAACGTTTTTGCCGCCCAAATGTTTGGCGGCGCAGCGTTTTTATCACATATTTGCGGTATGCGCATGACCCCTTTTGGATGATTGTCATCGACTTTTCCGTTGGTTTAATCGGCCTTTTCCTACGCAAGGGTTGATTAATCGTCGCCATGCCCGCAGTAATTCTTTCCTGAAAGGGATTTCCCCTGCTTACCGAGGCCAGATTCATGAGTGTTATCGATCTTCGCAGCGACACCGTCACCCAACCTTGCGCCGGCATGCTTGAGGCAATGACCAAGGCCGCCACCGGCGATGACGTGTATGGCGAAGATCCGACGGTCAATCACCTGGAAGCCGAACTGGCCAGGCGCCTGGGTTTCGCCGCAGCACTGTTCGTGCCGACCGGCACCATGAGCAACCTGCTGGGGTTGATGGCCCATTGCGAGCGCGGTGACGAATACATCGTCGGCCAGCAGGCCCACACTTATAAGTACGAAGGGGGTGGCGCGGCGGTGCTTGGCTCGATCCAGCCGCAACCGCTGGAAGTGCAGGCCGATGGTTCGCTGGACCTGGCACAGGTCGCAGCTGCGATCAAACCGGACGACTTCCATTTTGCCCGCACCCGTTTGCTGGCGCTGGAAAACACCATGCAAGGCAAGGTCCTGCCACTGGAATACCTGGCACGGGCGCGCAGTTTTA
The DNA here is from genome assembly GCF_017350115.1 of Pseudomonas sp. GW456-L13. Taxonomy (NCBI): domain Bacteria; kingdom Pseudomonadati; phylum Pseudomonadota; class Gammaproteobacteria; order Pseudomonadales; family Pseudomonadaceae; genus Pseudomonas; species Pseudomonas sp. GW456-L13. The sequence continues at coordinate 1,036,642 of NZ_JACNAS010000002.1, read as the reverse complement.
CCCGCGAGCATGGCTTGCAACTGCACCTGGACGGCGCACGTCTGTACAACGCGGCAACGAAGCTGGGTGTGGATGCCCGGGAAATCACCCAGTATTTCGATTCCGTCTCGGTGTGCCTGTCCAAAGGCCTGGGCGCACCGGTCGGTTCGGTGCTCTGCGGCTCGGCCGAGTTGATCGGCAAGGCCCGGCGCCTGCGCAAGATGGTCGGTGGCGGCATGCGTCAGGCCGGTGTTCTCGCAGCGGCAGGCCTGTATGCGCTGGATAACAACGTAGAGCGCCTGGCCGATGACCATGTCAACGCGCAGTTGCTCGCCGAAGGCCTGCGCGGGGCGGGGTTCGAGGTCGAACCGGTGCAGACCAACATGGTTTATGTGCAGATGGGCGACCAGGCCGAGGCCATCAAGGCCTTTGCCGCCAACCGCGGGATCAAGCTCAGTGCCGCCGCGCGTCTGCGCATGGTCACGCACATGGACGTCAGCCGTGCGCAAATCGAGCAGGTCGTCGCGACATTCGTCGACTTTTCGCGCAAGTGATAGCGTTAGCACTCCAATTGACCGTTTCTATCGTATAAACACGCTGTACCCCGCGCGCAGGGCCGATATAATGCGGCCCTTTGCCGTCGCTTCGTCTGTTGACGTTTCGAACAGGCCTTTGGCCGCAGCCTCCGTGGAAGAACCTAATGAAAAGCGCAGAAATCCGTGAAGCCTTCCTTCGCTTCTTCGAAGAGCAAGGCCACACCCGTGTAGCCTCCAGCTCTTTGATTCCGGGCAACGACCCAACCCTGCTGTTCACCAACGCGGGGATGAACCAGTTCAAGGACTGCTTCCTGGGCCAGGAAAAGCGCGCGTACACCCGCGCTGTCAGCAGCCAGAAATGCGTGCGCGCCGGCGGCAAGCACAACGACCTGGAAAACGTCGGTTATACCGCTCGTCACCACACCTTCTTCGAAATGCTGGGTAACTTCAGCTTCGGTGATTATTTCAAGCGTGATGCCATCAGCTACGCCTGGAACTTCCTGACTTCCGACAAGTGGTTGAACCTGCCGAAGGAAAAGCTCTGGGTCACCGTCTACGCCAGCGATGACGAGGCGTACGACATCTGGACCAAGGAAATTGGGGTTCCGGCCGAGCGCATGGTGCGCATCGGCGACAACAAGGGCGCACCGTACGCCTCCGACAACTTCTGGACCATGGGCGATACCGGCCCGTGCGGTCCTTGCACCGAGATTTTCTACGATCACGGCGCCGACATCTGGGGTGGCCCGCCGGGCTCGCCGGAAGAAGACGGCGACCGTTACATTGAAATCTGGAACAACGTGTTCATGCAGTTCAACCGCACCGCCGATGGCGTGTTGCACCCGCTGCCAGCGCCGTCGGTCGACACCGGCATGGGCCTGGAGCGGATCAGTGCCGTGCTGCAGCACGTTCACTCGAACTATGAAATCGACCTGTTCCAGAGCCTGCTGAGCGCTTCGGCCAAGGCTATCGGCTGCACCAACGACGCCCAGGCTTCCCTGAAAGTCGTGGCTGACCACATCCGTTCCTGCGGCTTCCTGATCGCCGACGGCGTGCTGCCGTCCAACGAAGGCCGCGGCTACGTGCTGCGCCGGATCATCCGTCGCGCCTGCCGTCACGGTAACAAGCTGGGCGCCAAGGGCAGCTTCTTCTATCAGATCGTCGCGGCCCTGGTCGCCGAGATGGGCGAAGCCTTCCCGGAACTGAAATCCCAGCAGGCGCACATCGAACGCGTGCTGAAGGCCGAAGAAGAGCAATTCGCCAAGACCCTGGAGCAGGGCCTGAAGATCCTCGAGCAGGATCTGGCCGAGCTCAAGGGCGACGTGGTGCCGGGCGACGTGGTGTTCAAACTCTACGACACCTATGGCTTCCCGATGGACCTGACTGGCGACATCGCTCGCGAGCGCAGCCTGACCATCGACGAAGAAGGTTTCGAGCGTGAGATGGAAGCCCAGCGCGTTCGTGCCCGTTCCGCCAGTTCCTTCGGCATGGACTACAACAGCCTGGTCAAGGTTGATGTGGACACCGAATTCACCGGTTACACCGCTCACAGCGGTTCCGCCAAGATCGTTGCTCTCTATAAGGACGGGCAATCGGTCGACGTGTTGAGCGAAGGCGAAGAGGGCGTGGTCGTTCTCGATCAGACGCCGTTCTATGCGGAATCCGGTGGTCAGATTGGTGATTGCGGCTTCCTCCAGGCTGGCGCTGCGCGTTTCGACGTGCGCGACACCACCAAGACCGGCGGTGCGTTCCTGCACCACGGTGTGCTGGATTCGGGCAGCCTGATCGTTGGCTCGCCAGTTCAGGCGCAGGTGGATGCCGAGGTGCGTCACGCCACTTCGCTGAACCATTCCGCGACTCACTTGCTGCACGCAGCATTGCGTCAGGTGCTGGGCGATCACGTTCAGCAGAAAGGCTCGCTGGTCGACAGTCAGCGCCTGCGCTTCGACTTCAGCCACTTCGAAGCCATCAAGCCTGAACAACTGAAAGCGCTGGAAGACATCGTCAACGCCGAGATTCGCAAGAACTCCGAAGTTGAAACCGAAGAAACCGATATCGAAACCGCCAAGCAGAAAGGCGCCATGGCGCTGTTCGGCGAAAAATACGGCGACAACGTACGCGTACTGAGCATGGGCGATTTCTCCGTCGAGCTGTGCGGCGGTATCCACGCGAACCGTACCGGCGACATCGGCCTGCTGAAAATCATCAGCGAAGGCGGTGTGGCATCGGGCGTGCGTCGTATCGAGGCAGTCACCGGTGCACAAGCGCTGGCTTACTTGAACGCGGCGGAAGAACAACTCAAGGAAGCGGCCAGCCTGGTCAAGGGCAGCCGCGATAACCTGATCGACAAGCTGTCGGCTGTGCTCGAGCGCAACCGTCTGCTGGAGAAGCAACTCGAGCAGTTGCAAGCCAAGGCTGCCAGTGCCGCGGGCGACGATCTGTCGGCCCAGGCGCTGGACGTCAAGGATGTGAAAGTGCTGGCCGTGCGTCTGGACGGTCAGGATGGCAAGGCGCTGCTGGCGCTGGTCGATCAACTGAAAAACAAACTCGGCCGCGCAGTGATCCTGCTCGGCAGTGTCCATGAGGAAAAGGTCGTTCTGGTTGCAGGCGTAACCAAAGACCTGACTGGCCAACTCAAAGCCGGTGATTTGATGAAGCAAGCCGCTGCGGCAGTGGGCGGGAAGGGTGGTGGTCGTCCAGACATGGCGCAAGGCGGCGGTACCGACGCTGGCGCACTGGATGCGGCACTGGCCCTGACCGTTCCGTTTGTAGAGCAGGGTCTATAAGGCAGTACTTGCGGCCCGCAGTCTAGTGGTGGGCCGCAACGCTGTTTGAGTGATTATTTGGGCGCCCTTCATGGGCAGAGGCGGCTTTGAAATGGCTTTGATCGTACAGAAATTTGGAGGCACCTCGGTCGGCACTGTCGAGAGAATCGAGCAGGTCGCCGACAAGGTTAAGAAATTCCGCGATGCCGGCGATGACCTGGTGGTTGTGCTGTCTGCAATGAGCGGCGAAACCAACCGTCTGATCGATCTGGCCAAGCAAATCAGTGGCGACGGCCAACCGGTTCCGCGCGAGCTGGACGTGATCGTTTCCACCGGTGAGCAGGTGACGATTGCCCTGTTGGCCATGGCGCTGATCAAGCGCGGCGTGCCGGCGGTGTCGTACACCGGCAATCAGGTGCGGATTCTGACGGATAGCGCGCACAATAAAGCGCGTATCTTGCAGATTGATGACCAGAAGATTCGCGGTGACCTGAAGGCAGGTCGTGTGGTGGTTGTCGCCGGTTTCCAGGGCGTCGACGAGCACGGCAACATCACCACCCTCGGTCGTGGCGGTTCCGACACCACCGGCGTGGCGCTGGCGGCAGCCCTGAAGGCTGACGAATGCCAGATCTACACTGACGTCGACGGCGTCTACACCACCGACCCGCGTGTGGTGTCCGTGGCTCAGCGCCTGGACAAGATCACCTTCGAAGAGATGCTGGAAATGGCCAGCCTCGGTTCCAAGGTGTTGCAGATCCGCGCGGTCGAGTTCGCCGGCAAGTACAACGTTCCGCTGCGCGTACTGCACAGCTTCAAGGAGGGTCCGGGCACCCTCATTACTATTGATGAAGAGGAAACCATGGAACAGCCGATCATTTCCGGTATCGCTTTCAACCGCGATGAAGCCAAGCTGACCATCCGTGGCGTGCCAGACATCCCGGGCGTTGCCTTCAAGATTCTCGGCCCGATCAGTGCCGCGAACATCGAAGTCGACATGATCGTGCAGAACGTCGCGCACGATAACACCACCGACTTCACCTTCACCGTGCACCGCAACGACTACCAGGCGGCGCAGGCCGTGCTGGAAAAAACCGCTGGCGAGCTGGGTGCCCGTGAAGTCGTGGGCGACACCAAGATCGCCAAGGTGTCGATCGTCGGCGTTGGCATGCGCTCTCACGCAGGCGTGGCCAGCCGCATGTTCGAATCCCTGGCCAAGGAAAGCATCAACATCCAGATGATCTCGACTTCGGAAATCAAAGTCTCCGTAGTGATCGAAGAGAAGTATCTGGAACTGGCTGTGCGCGCTCTGCACACGGCTTTCGAACTGGACGCACCGGCCCGCCAGGGCGAGTGATGCGTTTGCCAAAAGGCGCGGTCTGACCGCGCCTTTTGTTTTTTTGAATGGCGTGACCCCCGAGACTGTTCTTTTGCTCGCGCTAGTCAATACTCAGGCATGTAGGGCTGCGACCGCTCCGGTTGTGGGTCGAGTGCCTTTTTTTTGCAGACTGTTGTCCCTGAAATGTAATGCGTGAGGAGAAAGGTATGCTGATTCTGACTCGTCGGTGTGCAGAAAGCCTGATTATCGGTGATGGCGAAATCACCGTGACCGTGCTCGGCGTCAAAGGAAATCAAGTGCGCATCGGTGTTAATGCCCCCAAAGAGGTAGCTGTTCACCGGGAAGAAATTTACCTGCGTATCAAGAAAGAGAAGGACGAAGAACCAAGCCATTAATTTTTATCGTTTTTTATGTTTGCAAACGGGGAAGAAGCTGGTTAATATACGCCCCGTGTTGCGGAGAGCTGGCCGAGTGGCCGAAGGCGCTCCCCTGCTAAGGGAGTACACCTCAAAAGGGTGTCGGGGGTTCGAATCCCCCGTTCTCCGCCATTATTTGCGTAGTACGTTGTAATCTGGCTTTTTCGGTAAGTTGTTGAAATTACTAGAAAAAGTGCTTGACATAGAGATTAGACGGCCTATAATGCGCGGCAACAAATGCACTCGTAGCTCAGCTGGATAGAGTACTCGGCTACGAACCGAGCGGTCACAGGTTCGAATCCTGTCGAGTGCACCATTTAAGAGTTAGTTACAGCAATGTAAGTAACTTGGTTTCAACCAGTTGTGATCTGGTATAAAAACACAAATTGCACTCGTAGCTCAGCTGGATAGAGTACTCGGCTACGAACCGAGCGGTCACAGGTTCGAATCCTGTCGAGTGCACCATACAACAGAAAGCCCGCATTTAATGCGGGCTTTTTGCCGTCCGGGATTTGGCTTTTCCTTTCGTGCATCCCCTCTCGTCGAACTCCACCTGTGCACTACGACCTCGCAGGGTGTCGTAGCGGTAGCTCGTGGCTGAATTTCGAATACTGATCCTGTCTGGCTTGCCGAGGGCGCTTTCGACGTCTTGCTGGCTCATGCCGGCGATCACTCGCTGATTGATGATCGCCTCCCGGCGCTCCCTGGCATTGATCAGGTTTCCACACTTGTCCTGCGCCTGACCGACCACGGTCGGCTCTCTGCTTCGAATTTTCATACCTGATGTTTCGCGGGGCTCGGCTGGCGGCATAAGCGCCATCGTGCTGCCAGGTGTAAAGGCACGGGCGTCCTGAAGTGAAATATTCTCTCCCGCGGCACAGCCCAGTGTGGTGAAGGTAATGCGCCCATTGGCAGCCTCACAGCGCTGAACGGTGGTGGCGACCGCCAAGGGCAGGGGGCTGAGCAGGGTGAAAACCAAAAAGAATTGAGCAACTGATGGCATCAGGCGTCCTCCGTGACGTTCCTTTTCAAGGGTAGCGGCTACAATTTTCGAAGGGGTGTGTGTTTTCTTTTCGGAATACGTCGTCGCATTTTCATGGATCAGGCCGATGCTCAGGTTTGTTGTGCAAGCGCTTGTTTCAGCCGAGATTTTTTAACGTTTAAAACCGTCAGGCGGTGTATCATTGCGCCCGTCAGCCCCGCCGGGGCTTGTGGAATACCTCCATGGACTTACCCAGTAGTTACTCAGTACCCCGTTTCACCAATCATGAATTGACTGATTGATCCTTCCGGCGTGCCCCGCTGCTGGGAGTGGAGTTCGCCTATGTCCGAAGTTGAAGTAAAGAAAACGCAGGAAAGCTTGCAGGATCGCCTGGCTCAGGTGGTTGAGTTGCTGCAGCGCCAGCGAGTTGTAGAAGACCTGACTCACCGCCAGGAAGGCCCGCATCATGACCGGGTCGAGAACCTGGTCCACCGGCAGAACCTCGTCGAGTTGCAACGCAAGCTCGATGACCTGCACTCCGCCGACGTCGCCTACATCCTTGAAGCCTTGCCGCTGGACGATCGTCTGACGCTCTGGCAACTGGTCAAGGCCGATCGCGACGGCGACATCCTTCTTGAAGTATCCGACTCGGTCCGTGAATCACTGATCGCCGACATGGACGATCACGAGCTCCTGGCAGCCGCCAAGGACATGGATGCCGACGAACTCGCTGACCTGGCCTCCGAGCTGCCGCGAGACGTCGTCCATGAGCTCATGGAGACCCTCGACCAGCAACAACGCGAGCGCGTGCGTTCGGCTCTGTCCTATGACGAGGAGCAGGTCGGTGCGCTGATGGACTTCGAGATGGTGACCATCCGCGAGGATGTCAGCCTTGAAGTGGTCTTGCGTTACCTGCGCCGTCTCAAGGAGTTACCGGGCCACACCGACAAGCTGTTCGTGGTCGATTACGACGGCGTGCTCAAGGGCGTGTTGCCGATCAAGCGTTTGCTGGTCAACGATCCGGACAAACAGGTTTCCGAGGTGATGGCCAGCGATCCGGTGAGTTTCCACCCGGACGAAGACGCCTACGATGCCGCCCAGGCATTCGAGCGTTATGACTTGATCTCCGCACCCGTGGTCGACAAGAACGGCAAGCTGATCGGCCGTCTGACCATCGATGAAATGGTCGACCTGATCCGTGAAGAGAGCGAAAGCGAAGTTCTCAACATGGCGGGTCTGCGTGAAGAAGAAGACATTTTTGCATCGGTCTGGAAATCCCTGCGTAACCGTTGGGCCTGGCTGGCGATCAACCTGATTACCGCGTTCGTGGCTTCTCGGGTCATCGGTTTGTTTGAGGGTTCGATCGAGAAGCTCGTGGCGCTTGCGGCGTTGATGCCGATCGTGGCGGGGATCGGTGGTAACTCGGGTAACCAGACCATCACCATGATTGTTCGGGCCATGGCGCTGGACCAGGTGAGCACCGGCAATACCTCGCGCCTGATGCGCAAGGAATTGGCGGTAGCGCTGATCAACGGCGTGATCTGGGGCGGGGTGATCGGTGTGGTTGCCTACCTGCTCTATGGCAGTTGGTCTTTGGGCGTGGTGATGACCGCCGCGATGACGCTTAACTTGCTACTGGCGGCGTTGATGGGGGTTTTGATCCCGATGACCCTGGCGAAGATGGGGCGCGACCCGGCGATGGGGGCCAGCGTGATGATCACGGCCATGACCGACAGCGGCGGCTTCTTCATCTTCCTGGGGCTGGCGACAATCTTCCTGCTCTGAAACCTTGTTCATCGAAAACCCGTCTTTGGCGGGTTTTTTTGTGCCCGGATTTCAGGCAAAAAAAAGCCAGCGATCAGGCTGGCTTGGGCTTACTGGCAGAATCAGGAAGCGTCGGCGGTCATTTCAGCGTCATGGGCGATCAGCGAAACAAGGGCGTTCTGCTGTCGATGGGAGAGCTGGCGGAAGCGCTGCAGCAACTCCCGTTCGTGCAAGGAAAGCTCCGGGCTGTCCAGGCGCATGCTCAACTCTTCTCCCAGTGCGCCTTCCTGAATAAGACTCTGCTCAAGGCGCGCAATGATTTCGGAGTTCATGCTGCGATGATGATTGCGAGCCACCTCGGCAATGCGTTCACGCATTCCGTCTGGCAGACGTACGACGAACTTGTCAGCCGTACGGCTGGAATAAATTGCCTGTTTCAATGGGCGCATATATTTAACCGGTTAGTTCAGGGGAGCGGTTTTCGGGATTGGCCGCAGGATGTCTGGTAGGACAAGCGCTCTGACCAAATGTTCAACCTGAATTGATAGAGGCGCGCATCATGCCTCAAAGCAGCCAGATCCTTGGCGCCAATTATGTGACAAATATTGAACCGAATAAAGGCGTTCTGCCAGCACCAATTATCAGAAACGCGGACTGGTTTGAAAAGTTCGACCAGGCCGCATCGCTTATCGCTTTCTCCACCCGACGAAAGGTTGCCGGTGGGCAGGAAAAAGTGAACTCGGACCCTGTTCCTTGTCTTTTATAGGATAGTGGCAAATTGCCGATTTACTAGGGGAAGTCGTATAGGGGGAGTGAATTCAAGATGGGTGGCAGGCCCTTGCAGCGGGTCTGCCATGTCAGGATCAACGCAGTACCGGATCGAACTTGATCTTGCGCCCGGCGATCAATGCGAGCACGAACAGCGTGCTGAATACGCCACAGGCGATCAGGGGGAGAGTGACGACCATGTCCTGGGTCAATGACAGATGGAAAATGCCGCTCAACAAGGCGAGGGTGAAGAAACTCGCGGCTGATCTGGACATGCTGTGCTCCTGGTAAAGGTCATTCAAAATACCAAACGTTCGGCAGACGGAGCCGGCATCAGGATGTTTTCCTGGTCGATCTCCTGACTGACCAGGCTGTGCCGGTCGCTCGTCACTGCCAGCTGCGGTGCCTTCTGCAACTGAAGGTAATGCGGCATACGTTGGGCAACCTGCGTAGCGCTGCTCTGGGGAACAAAATGAACGCCTGCTAAAACCACCAGTGCGATTGCAGACAAGAGTGAAAGGGCGCTCTTCATGGGGCGTACCTCGGTTGTTCTGTGAAAACAGCAGAAGCAGCTCGCATGCCAGAGTCTATCGACAATTAAATTCTTTAAAAACAATGAATTAAGTTATTTTTGGTAAAGCGCCATATTGCATTTTGCAATGGTGGCTTTTTGCAGTGATGCAATTTGCATGGTAAACAAGTCCGCGCCCGGCCGAGGCGTCTGCCTACACTTAAAAAGCCTACGGACGACATGACAAAAGCCAGCCCGGCCGTTAACATGCACGCCGTCCATCGCACCGCGTATCGTCGCGGTCAACCTGTGTCTCAGTAGCTCAATTGGATAGAGCATCCCCCTCCTAAGGGGAAGGTTGGCAGTTCGAACCTGCCCTGGGACACCATATTTTTCAGCTCCCTCCGCCTGTTTCAACGCTTCCTTTTCACGACTTGTAGATAAAGTTCTGCAAGTTCAGGCGCCTTGGATTTATCGAAGCCTTCAACTCTGCCTTCGCGCCTTTCCGCCTTCTCTCCCACGTAGTCTGAATCTCCCATCCCGTCTGGGAGTGCGCGGGGGAGTAGGTTCAGGTTGGTGCGGCAGGATTTACCGGGAACGAAATCAGTATTGCGGGCACTCAGTCCCGGGCCACCGACAAGGACGGCGAAACGGTGACGGCCTAACCCTTAAAGTGGGGGAGGCCGTCTTGTATCGACTTGAAATTCAATCCAGTTCTACCCAGGCGGACTCGGTTGGTGCTTCGTTGGTGAGCCCGTGTTTGAGCGCATACATCAACAAGTCGATGCGGTTGATGAGATCCAGCTTTTGATAGATGTTGCTGAGGTGGTTGTGCACGGTGTGCTCGCTGATCCCCAGGCGCCCGGCGATGCTCACATATTTGGCGGACGGTTCGCCCACGATGGCGCGAATCAGTTCTCTCTCGCGCAGCGTCAACCGCGCCTGTTTCGCCCGCTCCAGATTGCATTTCATGGGTGTATGTCTGGACGCGGCATAGCCGGAAAGGCCGCCAGCCCAGGCTCTATCCATTGCGATGTCGCTATGGTGGACCTTGAGGATGGCCTGGATGATCGATTCCGTCGGGTCTTCCGCCAGCACGATGCCGCGAGCGCCAGCCTCTATCGCCTGGGCGGCGGGGACGACTTCGTACAGGCCCTTGAGCAGCAGCACTTTCATTTCGGCGCTACGGGTGAGTCCCGCGACGACATCCAGAGGGTTCAGCGCATCCGGAAAGAAACTGAAAAAAATGACATCGGGCCGCAGCTGATCGGCAAGATCCAGCGCCTGGGTATAGGTGGTGGCCTGTCCTGTCACTTCCATGCAGGGCATTCTGGCATTGATCAAGTCGTGAAGGCCCTTGAGTACGAGGGGGCGACAATCGATCAACATCACGCCAATTGGCTCTTTTTGGTCAGTCATGATCTTCCTGACCTCCTTGAAAAACCAATGATGGCCTCCACCCGCTGGCCTTCCCGGGTCAGCAACTTGCTCACCGGGGCGCAGCGATTGAAGAATGGATTCGAACGCCGGGAGGCCATGATGATGCCCGCCCAGGCATTGGCAACCAGCGACCCGGGGGCCATTTCCATCAACAGCACTGGCACGTGGGGCGAACTTTTCCATAAGGCAGGCAAAGCCCGGGAGAGAAGTTCAATACAAATAATTATCAGTGGTTTACGCATGATGATGTGCTCCCTCCCGCCTCTCAACTGATTCTAGGTCAGCCCGGAGCGCTGCCAACCTGTCCATCCGTCAGTCCTCGATACAAGCCCGGTGCGGACAGACCTGAGCGATGTACTCAAGGAGGGGAGTAAACCTCGAAAATCAAGGTATTAGGCTCGCCATGGGTGGCCAATGGCCAAGGTCTGATCCGGATTGCGTTCGTCAATTAATCGACGAGTGGTGTTCACTTAGGAACGCTAATATCAGCTTAGTCAATTTATCGGCGATCCCTGTCTGGTCAGCCACCGGCATTTGCGGGTGTTCATGTATCGCTGGTGTTCATGTATCAGCACTTTTTCGTGCGCGAGGTCTCGTTTTCAGTAAGGCCTACACCTATTCAGAACGGGCGTAGGGGAAGGTTCTCAAGGGAATGCCATGGCTGGCCGATAACACGGGCAGTCAGGGACTTGTTCGTCTCTTCCGGTCGGCATGGGGCGCACTGTCTATGAGAAGGTGTTTGATAGCCTAGTGCCACCCGTTATCATCTGCGCGCCAAAACAGGGGCTGCGAAGCTGAGTCCGTCCGTGTATTTGCCTTTGGGTTCTTCTTCTTAAATTGCCTGGAAATCTTCGATGCTGTCGTATCACCAAAAGCGTTTTCTGATCGTCGATGATTTCTCGGACTTCCGCAGTTCGGTCAGGTCGATGTTGCGCGAACTGGGCGTCAAGGAAGTGGACACTGCCGATACCGGTGAGCAGGCGCTGAAAATGTGCTCGCAGAAGGCCTACGACTTCATCCTGCAGGACTTTCACCTGGGTGACGGCAAGAAGAACGGCCAGCAGGTGCTCGAAGACCTGATGGAAGAAAAGCTGATCAGCCATGAGGCGGTATTCGTCATGGTCACCGCCGAAACCAGCCAGGCCATGGTGCTCAGTGCATTGGAGCATGAGCCCGATGCCTACCTGACCAAGCCGTTCAATCGTTCCAGCCTGGCCCAGCGCCTGGAGCGCCTGGAGCAGCGCAAGACTCTGCTCAAGCCGATCCTGCAGGCCCTCGACCGGGGCAAGCCGATGGAGGTGCTCAACGCCTGTATCGCCCTGTGCAAACAAGATATTCGTTACTCGCCGTTGTGCCTGCGCTATCGCGCCGATGCCCTGCGCGATCTGAATCAGAACGAAGCGCTGGAGCGCCTCTATGACAGCATCATCGCCGACCGCCCGTTGCCATGGGCGTTTGCCGGGTTGGGCAAGTTGCTGTTCAAGCGCGGTCAGGTCGGGCAGGCCAAGGGTATTTATGAGAAAGCCTTGAAAGTCTTCCCGATGATGCCGTCGCTGTATGACGGCATGGCGGATGTATTGGTCGCCGAAGGGGACACCAAGGGGGCGCAGCGCGTCCTGGAAGAGGCGATTCGCCTGTCGCCGCTGGCGGTGCGCCGCCAGGCGTTGCTGGGCAAGCTGGCGATGACCAACGAGGACTTCGACACGGCGGCCAAGGCCTATCGCCAGGCTGTAAGCCAGGGTGCGCAGTCGCGGTTCAAGGATGCCGAGAGCAACCTCGGCCTGGCCCATGCATTGATCAGCAAGGGCAGCGAACGGGGCCTGGACACGCGGACCCGTCTGGAAATCAACACCACATTGAGTGCCGTGGCCAAGGAAAACCCTTCCGATCCGGGCCTGCAAATCCGCGCGCGCCTGATGAAGGCCACCAGTCTGTTGCTTAACGACGCCGAGACGGCCGACAAGCTCACCGAGCAAGCCTTGCTGCGTCTGGACGGCATGGAGCAATTCATGAGCGCCGAAGCGGCGTTGCTGGTGGCCAAGCAACTGAAACTGCTCGGGCAGACAGAGGCCGGTACCGCGATGCTGAAAAACTGCGTGGAAATCTACGGCGACGATCCGGTGGTCATGAAGGACATCGCCAAGCAGACCGACGACCCGAGCATCCTCAATTCCGGCAACGCCGCCGCGGAACTCAACCGTCAGGGCGTGCGCGTGTACAAGACCGGCAACCTGGTGGAGGCCCGGCAGGTATTTCGCAGGGCCCTGGCGATGCAACCGAAGAACATCAGTATCGCCCTGAACATGGCGCAATCGTTGTTGCACGGCACCGATACCAGCGTTCCCTCGGCAGAGCTTGAGGAGTGCCGGGTCTGTCTGAAAATGGTCGGCCTGATGCCCGACACCGACGCGCGCTATCCGCGTTACCAGAAGCTGAAAAGCAAGGCGCTTGGCCAATGAACGACAACGAACCGGCACTGGATTTCTCCACGGTGATCGCCTCGACCGTGCATGATATGAAGAACTCGCTGGCCATGCTGATGCAGGCCCACAGCCAGTGGCTGGGGCGATTGCCGGAGTCGGCGCGGCAGGCGCCGGAGCAGGGCGTAATCGACTTCGAATTCGCCCACCTCAACGGCATGCTGGTGCAGTTGCTGGGGCTGTACAAGCTCGGCGTCAACCAGATGCCGCTGCAACCGGCCTACCATGAACTGGACGACTTCATCGAAGCGCAACTGGCCTGTCATCAGGAGGTGTTCGCCAGCCGCGGGATCATGGCCACCTATGAAGTGGACCCGCTGAGCCCGCTGGGTTTCTTCGACCGTGAGTTGATCGCGTCGGTATTGGCCAACTGCATCAACAACGCCATTCGCTTTGCACGGCATGCCGTTTTGATCAGCGTCAGCGACGAAGCCGGGCAACTGGTGTTGACCATCAATGACGATGGCGAGGGGTATCCGGCGCAGATGATCGAACGTCAGGTCGATTACGTGCAGGGTATCAATCAAAGCACCGGCAGTACCGGGCTGGGCTTGTACTTTGCCGGGCGAATTGCCGCGCTGCATCAGCGCAACGGCGTGGGTGGGCGTACCGAAATCAGCAATGGCGGGCCGTTGGGCGGAGGGGTGTTCCGCCTTTACCTGCCCTGACCGACAGCATTTTTTTCGACGCTGCTTGAAATTCCGAACACGTGGAGCCTATTTTGTACGGTCGCCGTTCGCGGCCCGCACAATAACAAGGATAGCGTCATGACGACCGTTGGCCTGAGTTCACTCGCGCAGCGATTGACGGGCATTGATCAAGTTGAATGTGTCACGCCGGATTTGAATGGCGTACCACGGGGCAAAGTGATGACCTCCGAGGGCTTTCTCGACGGTCGACGTTTGCAGATGGCGCGGGGCGTGCTGCTGCAATGCATCATGGGCGGATATCCGCCGGCACGGTTTTACGGCAGCGATGATGGCGACCTGGCGCTGATCCCGGACCCTGCACAAATCCATCGCTTGCCCTGGAGCCATCCACCGCGGGCCTTGGCCATTTGCGATGCGGATGAACTGGGCACCACCACCAGCTCCAACCTGTCGACCCGTGGTCAGCTCAAGGCGGTGATTGCCCGTTACGCGGCCCGCGGCCTGGCGCCTGTGGTGGCGACCGAGCTCGAGTTTTTTGTCTTCGCCCCCAACACCGATCCGACCCTGGCTTTTCAACCGCCACTGGGGCTGGACGGTCGTCGCGAGGATGGTCAGTCGGCGTTCAGCGTCAGTTCCAACAACGGCTTGCGGCCGTTCTTCAATGAAGTCTACGAGTGCATGGCTGCGTTGGGGTTGCCTCGCGACACCTTCATGCACGAAATGGGTGTCAGCCAGTTCGAGATCAATCTGCTGCACGGTGATCCGCTGTTGCTGGCCGATCAGACATTCCTGTTCAAGCACCTGCTCAAGGAAGTGGCCCTCAAGCACGGCCTGAGCGTGGTGTGCATGGCCAAGCCGTTGGCGCATACGCCGGGCAGTTCGATGCATATCCATCAGAGCGTGGTTGAGATCGATTCCGGGCGTAACGTGTTCAGCGACGAGGCGGGGCAGGAGACGGCCACCTTCCGCCACTTCATTGCCGGTCAGCAAACGTGCATGGCCGATTTCACTGCGTTGTTTGCGCCGAACGTGAACTCCTATCAGCGCTTGTGCCACCCTTACGCCTCACCGAATAATGCCTGTTGGTCCTACGACAACCGGGCGGCCGGCCTGCGCATTCCGGCCAGTTTGCCGGTGGCCCGTCGGGTCGAGAACCGCTTGCCGGGGGCCGATGCCAACCCGTATCTGGCGATTGCCGCAAGCCTGGCGGCGGGGTTGCATGGCATCGAGAAGACATTGGAGCCGAGCGCGCCGATCCAGGGTGAGTTCGAGGTGCCGGACAATCTTTCGTTGCCGTGTACCTTGCATGCGGCACTCGAGCGTCTGAAACGTAGCCAGTTGGCCAAGGAACTGTTCGGCGCGGAATTCATCGAAGGCTACATCGCTTCGAAGACCCTGGAACTGACCAGTTTCCATGATGAAATTACTCCCTGGGAAAGGCGTGTTTTAGCAGCCCAGGCCTGACGTTCCGTCGACATCCGGCTATCGTTTAGCGATAGCCGATTCTCACTGCAAGGAGCCGCTCGGAACGCCGATGCGCCAAATCTGGAAATCCTTTCGAGCATTGTATTTCGCCTCGCTGATGATGTTGATCGGCTCGGGTCTGTTGAGTACTTACCTGGCGTTGCGCCTGGCTGCCGACCATGTCGACAGTCTGTGGGTCGGTGCGCTGATGGCTGCCAACTATTTCGGCCTGGTGCTGGGGGGCAAGATCGGTCACCGGTTGATTGCCCGGGTCGGGCATATCCGGGCCTATTCGGCGTGTGCCGGGATCGTTGGCGCGGCGGTGCTCGGCCATGGCCTGGTGGACTGGTTGCCGGCCTGGCTGTTTTTGCGGGTGATCGTCGGCCTCGGCATGATGTGCCAGTACATGGTGATCGAGAGCTGGCTCAATGAACAGGCCGATGCCAATCAGCGTGGCATGGTCTTCAGCGGCTACATGATCGCTTCGTACCTGGGGTTGGTGCTGGGGCAGTTGATTCTGGTCATGCACCCAGGGCTGGGGCTTGAATTGCTGATGTTGGTCGCCCTGTGCTTCGCGCTGTGCCTGGTACCCGTGGCCCTGACCCGGCGCATTCACCCGGCACCCTTGCACCCGGCACCGATGGAGCCACGGTTCTTTATCAAGCGCGTGCCGCAGTCACTGAGCACGGTGCTCGGAGCGGGCCTGATCGTCGGTTCGTTCTACGGTCTGGCGCCGCTGTATGCCTCGCAGCAAGGGTTGTCCACCGAGCAGGTCGGTCTGTTCATGGGTAGCTGCATTTTTGCCGGGCTGCTGGTGCAGTGGCCGTTGGGCTGGTTGTCCGACCGCTACGATCGGGCCGTGCTGATCCGCAGTTTCGCGTTCAGCCTGGCACTGGCTGCACTGCCGCTGGCAATCATGCCGCAGGTGCCGCTGGAGGTATTGTTCATCGCCGGGTTCCTCTGTTCGCTGGTGCAGTTCTGCCTGTATCCGTTGGCGGTGGCGTTCTCCAATGACCACGTCGAAGGTGATCGCCGGGTGTCCCTGACGGCGATGTTGCTGGTTACCTATGGCGTGGGTGCGAGTATCGGGCCGCTGGTGGCAGGTGTGCTGATGAAACTGTTCGGCAGCCAGATGCTCTATGCGTTCTTCAGTTTCTTTGCGTTGGTGCTGGTATGGCGGATTCGCCCGAAAGCAGTGACCAACCTGCATCAGGTCGACGACGCACCGCTGCATCACGTGGCCATGCCGGACAATATGACGAGTTCGCCACTGGTGGCCTGCCTCGACCCGCGTGTTGACGAGCAGGTGGTGCAGGACCAGATGCACAGTCCGGTGAGTACAGCGCCAGAGCCTGAATCAGAACCTGAAGCTGTCACCGAAACTGAAACCGATCAGCCGCCGCAAGACCCTGATACAGGGCGGGATCCTAACTTCAGCGAGGCCAGGCCTTAAAACCGGGGCACAAAAAAACGGGCAGTCACCGCAAGGGAGTGCCCGTTTTTTGTTGATGCGCTATCAGATGTCGTCTTTGTCGAAGCGACGCGCTTCGCGTTGCAACTGGTAGACGAAGCGTTCGACCTGACGTTGCACCAGCCCGCTCATGTTGTGGAAGCGAACGCCGGCGAAGGTGGTGGAAATCCTTTCTTCGAAGTGCAGATAACGCAACTCGACCGGCGCGGTCATCTTGCCGAAGGGCAGGTCGGCGTTGAAACGGTCGTAAACCTGACCCAGTTGCAGGCTGCCGGTGATGTCGCCGTCGAAGCGCAGTTTGCACCCGGTGGCGGAAATATCCAGCAGCTTGCCGCTGATGGGCGCCTTGAGTTTTTCGCCGTCGAGGTTGACGTTGACCAGTTGTGCCAGCTTCAGCGCGGCGCGGAAGGCATTGCGGCGCTGGTGGTACACCACTTCATCGGGCAGGGGGCCGCGATAGCAGCGGCTGCCACCGGATTCGTCGATGTTCAACTGGCCGTTGCTTTCCCATGCAATGCGTACGCCTTCGTGGAAGCCTTCGACCCTGAACGACTCGCCCGCCAGCAGGTAACGCTCGCCGTCACGGGGAATCATTTCGTCCAGGGCAATCATGTTGCTGTCACGGTCCAGATCCACCAGATAGCTCTGGAAGCGCTGGCTGCGCTCGTGGAACGTGATGATCAGCGGGTCATGGCTTTCGAGCAACTGGCGCAGGTTGCTGGAGATTTCCAAGGGCGTGGAGAGCACCTTGGGTGGCTGCGGAGCATCATCCACGGATAAGGCATTGGACACGTTTAATCAATCTCCAGACAAAATTTGACTACGACTGGCTAGCAGTTTGCCAGTATGTTGCGCGTCTTGATAGAGCGGGGGCATTGACCGGCTCATGCCTGACTGAGCGGGCGCGGCTTGGCAAGCTTGGAGAATGTTCCGCTGGCATCGTAAAGCGCCGGGGTTTCACCGCCGTTGAGGATTTTCAGCTGGGTGGCTGTAGCGGCCTGTTGAGTGAGGATCGACTGGCCGTTGTTGGCGTTGATGGCCTGGCACTGGGCCAGGAGATCGGTCAGCACGTCACTTTGCGCCAGCAACTGCTCGCCAATGCTCGACTGGCTGGCCAATTGCTCCAGACCGCCACGGTTGGTCGGCAGGTTGAGATTGGCAAGGATTTCACTGCGCTTGCGGCCATGCTGTTCGAGCAAAACGACCAATGCCTGTTTCTGCGCCAGGATGTTCTCGAGCAATGGCATGTCGCGGCCATGCAATGCGAGGGATTCGGTCTGCAGTAACTCCAGCAGGTGTTGCGCTGGGGCAAAGTCGTCGGTGATCAGTTGCAGTAAATGAGTGTCGTGCATGGCTGGCCTTGGGTTTTAAGCGTCCAAAAGCCTGGCGCCGGCGGTGGCCTAGCGCTGGGCTTCGAAGTTGAGCAGTTTGCTGGCTACACGGTTGCTGTCGACTTTATAGCTGCCATCGGCAATCGCTGCTTTCAATTCGGCCACGCGGGCTTTGTCGACGGCAGGCTGATCGCGCAGCTGTTCAGTGACCTTCTGCAACTGTTGAGCCTCATCGCTGAGATGTACCGATTCCCCGCTTTTGACGGTACCGGCCTGTTCGGCCGCGGACTCCAGCGGCGCGGATTTGCCGGCCTCGGCACTTTCCTTGCTGGCGCTGGTACGTGTACTGCCCGTCAGGGACGAGGAGCTGTTCAAACGGCTGAAATCGATGACCATGATAAAAAACCTCTGGGAATTTGGACGCTTGCCATGGTTTCGGCCATTCCCTGGAAAACTTTAGGCTCATTTATCAATGAACCTTGCGCGCGTCAGCGCATGCCCTGCATGGAGCACAGTCTAGGGAACAGCCGCGGCAAGCGCCACATTCTGATGAACAGAGCGAATTACATGGACACTTCCACCTGCCCCGGCGCCATGACCTGCGCCTTGATGACTCGTTGGGAGTTGAGGTTTTTCACCCGGATCTGCTCGCTCAGGCTGCCGTTTGACAGGGCTTCGCCCGGCATGCGCACGCTGAGGGTACCGCTGCGGGCGGTTATCACCACCTGATCACCCTTGCGGATGACTTCGGCCTGTTCGATATGCACCAGGGTAATCACCTGGTCGGCGACCATTGGTCGGGTCAGTCGCTGTCCGATCGCCTGATCGAGGGCGGTCAGGTAGCCCTGGCTGATGAGGCTGATATCGCGCTCGCGCAGGACCACATCCCCAGGCTCGACAATGGCGGCACGGCGCAGTGGCCGGGCGCTGGTCACGACATCGCGAAACAGGCGGACTTGAGCGGGTACGAACACCGTCCAGGGGGAAGCGCCCTCGCAGCGAACCTTGACCGTAACCCGTCCCAGCGGCTTGGGACTCTCGAGTGTTGCTGTCAATTCCCTGTCGCACATGGGCATGTGCATGCGCGGATCGAGCTGGTTGACCTGGATCTCGTAGCGACCCTCCGTTTGACTGGTCGCCAGATAGTCTTCTACGGTGAATTCAAGAAAGCCCTGAGTGACGCCGATAAGCATGTCAGGCAAGGTAACCGCGTCAGCAAGGGCAGGGCTGCCAGCGTTGAACAGGCAAACAGCCGCCAGCACGCCGAGCAATTTGCGGTACGGTGTGGTCAGGCGTCGAAAAAATGTCGGTTTTGTGTTCATAACGATTAAAAAAGCAAGCGCCGTGCCGTTTAGTGATGAAGGCGCGTCGCAACAACACTTGGCGTTGGCGTAGGAGTCTGGCATGGCTGGTGTAATGGATTCGGTAAACCAGCGCACGCAACTGGTGGGGCAGAATCGCCTTGAGTTGTTGTTGTTCCGTCTCGACGGCCAGCAACTGTACGGGATCAACGTGTTCAAGGTTCGGGAGGTGCTGCAATGCCCCAAACTGACGCTGATGCCCAAATCCAGTCCTGTCGTGTGCGGCGTGGCGAACATCCGGGGGGCGACCATTCCGATCCTTGATCTGGCGATGGCGACCGGTTCCGGCGCGTTGAAAGACAAGAACAACCCCTTCGTGATCATCACGGAGTACAACACCAAGACCCAGGGTTTCCTGGTCCGCTCGGTGGAACGCATCGTCAACATGAACTGGGAGGAGATCCATCCGCCGCCCAAGGGCACCGGGCGCGATCACTACCTGACGGCAGTGACGCGGGTCGACAATCAGTTGGTCGAAATCATCGACGTCGAGAAGGTGCTGGCGGAAGTGGCGCCGACGCCGGAAGCGATTTCCGTCGGCGTGGTGGATGTCGAAACCCAGCACAAGGCGCTTTCGTTGCGCGTGCTGACGGTCGACGACTCGTCGGTGGCGCGCAAGCAGGTCACGCGCTGCCTGCAAACGGTCGGCGTGGAAGTGGTGGCGTTGAACGACGGTCGGCAAGCGCTGGACTACCTGCGCAAACTGGTCGACGAGGGCAAGAAGCCGGAAGAAGAGTTCCTGATGATGATCTCCGACATCGAGATGCCGGAGATGGACGGGTACACCCTGACGGCGGAAATCCGCAACGACCCGCGCATGCAAAAGCTTCATATCATCCTGCATACTTCGTTGTCGGGGGTATTCAATCAGGCGATGGTCAAGAAGGTCGGTGCCGATGACTTCCTGGCCAAGTTCCGTCCTGATGACCTGGCATCCCGGGTAGTCGACCGGATCAAAGCAGCAGATATCAGCTAGGGGTTCGCACCCCTGGCAGTCAACACGATTTAAGAGGCGGCATCATTGTCTACGGGTAATTTGGATTTCGAACAGTTCCGGGTATTTCTGGAAAAAGCCTGTGGCATTTTGCTCGGTGAAAACAAGCAGTACCTGGTCTCCAGCCGTCTCAACAAACTGATGGAACAGCAAGGCATCAAGTCTTTGGGGGAACTGGTTCAGCGCATGCAGACCCAGCCGCGCAGCGGTTTGCGCGAGCAGGTGGTGGATGCCATGACCACTAACGAAACCCTGTGGTTTCGTGACACCTACCCGTTTGAAGTCTTGAAGAACAAGGTACTGCCCGAAGCGATCAAGGCCAGTCCCGGTCAGCGCCTGCGCATCTGGTCGGCAGCATGCTCGTCGGGCCAGGAGCCGTATTCGTTGTCGATGTCCATCGACGAGTTCGAGCGGGTCAACATGGGCCAGTTGAGGATGGGCGTACAGATTGTTGCCACCGACCTGTCCGGTACCATGCTGAACAACTGCAAGACCGGCGAGTACGACAGCCTGGCCATCGGCCGCGGCCTGTCGCCTGAGCGCTTGCAGCGTTATTTCGACCCGAAAGGGGCGGGGCGCTGGGCGATCAAGGCGCCGATCAAGAGCCGGGTGGAATTCCGTTCCTTCAACCTGCTGGACAGCTACGCGAGCCTCGGCAAGTTCGACATCGTGTTTTGCCGCAATGTGTTGATCTACTTCTCCGCCGAGGTGAAGAAGGACATCCTGCTGCGTATCCACAGCACATTGAAGCCAGGCGGTTACCTGTTTCTCGGTGCTTCCGAAGCGTTGAACGGTTTGCCGGATCATTACCAGATGGTCCAGTGCAGCCCGGGGATCATTTACCAGGCGAAGTGAATTTGCCGGCGTCATCGAAAACGGGAGTCCTTATAGGCTCCCGTTTTTTGTGTGCTGATTTCTTGCAAACGCTGCTGACCCCTGTGGGAGCGAGCTTGCTCGCGATAGCGTCCTGACAGTCGAGTTCAACTTTCCCTGACACACCGCAATCGCGAGCAAGCTCGCTCCCACAGGGGCGGCGGTGTTCTGAAAAGGGTGAGGAGGCGGCAGAAAAGCGGCATCCGGCGGAAAACCGTTGCCGCTTTTCTGGCATTGCCATGTTGCCATGGCCTGCAAGGCCCCGGTTTCCGGGGGTTTTTGAATTGGCATGGGGCTTGCTAAGTTGATTCTACGAAAAATCAGGTCACCCGAAGGTTTCCCGACATGAGCATCAGCTTCGATAAAGCGCTCGGTATCCACGAACAAGCCCTGGGCTTCCGAGCCCAGCGTGCCGAAGTCCTGGCCAACAACATCGCCAACGCCGATACCCCGAACTACAAGGCTCGGGACCTGGACTTCTCGAAAGTGCTCGCCGAGCAGAACGAGAAAACCAAAAGCGGCACTTTCGCCTTGAACATGACCAACAGCCGTCATATCGAGGCTGAAGGCCTGGGCAATGGCGACGAGTCGTTGCTGTATCGCACGCCGATGCAACCGTCGATTGACCAGAACACCGTGGACGCCCAGCTGGAGCAGTCGAACTACGCGGAAAACGCGATCGGCTTCCAGGCCAGCTTCACCCTGCTCAACAGCAAATTCAAAGGGCTGGTGTCAGCCCTGCGCGGAGAGTAAGCCATGTCTCTATCCAGTGTTTTCAACATTGCCGGTAGCGGCATGAGTGCGCAGACCACGCGTTTGAACACCGTCGCTTCGAACATCGCCAACGCCGAAACGGTCTCGTCGAGCATCGACCAGACCTACCGTGCGCGTCACCCGGTATTCGCCACCATGTTCCAGGGCGGGCAGAGCGGCGGCAGCGATTCGCTGTTCCAGAGCCAGGACGCCGCCGGTCAGGGTGTTCAGGTGCTGGGTGTGGTCGAAGACCAGAGCAATCTTGACGCGCGCTACGAGCCGAACCATCCGGCGGCCGATGCCAAGGGTTACGTCTATTACCCGAACGTCAATGTGGTGGAGGAAATGGCCGACATGATTTCCGCGAGCCGTTCGTTCCAGACCAACGCCGAAATGATGAACACCGCCAAAACCATGATGCAGAAGGTCCTGACCCTCGGTCAGTGATAAGGGGCGACTCAGATGAGTGTTACCGATTCCACCAGTGGTTTGAGCCTCAACGATATCCTGGCCAACTCCTCGATCAAGACCAGCACCACGACTGACGGCCTCGCGTCGGCAACCGGCAGCGCCACGGGCAACAAGGCCCTGGGCAAGGATGCATTCCTGAAATTGCTGGTTACTCAGTTGAAAAACCAGAACCCGCTGGAACCCCAGGACAACGGCGAATTCGTGGCCCAGCTGGCGCAATTCAGCAGCCTGGAAGGCATCACCACGCTCAACGATACGGTGACCGGCCTGGCCAGCAACTACAACTCGTCCCAAGCCTTGCAGGCATCGTCGCTGGTGGGGCGTTCGGTCATCGCTCCTGGCGACAAGGCCGTGGTCGATACCACCAAGAGCCTCAGCGGCACGGTGGTCGTTCCGTCTTCGGTGGCGTCTGCCACCCTGAAGATCACCGACGCAGCCGGCAAGACAGTGCGCACCATCGACCTCGGTTCACAGAAGGCCGGCAACGCCAGCTTCATCTGGGACGGCAAGAACGATGCGGGTGAGACCGTACCTGCAGGCACCTATACCTTCGGCGCCACGACCACGATCGATGGTCAGTCCGTTGCGTTGATCACCAACCTGCCCGCGACCGTCAACAGCGTGACCATCAGCCAGACCGGCGGTGAGTTGATGCTCAATCTGGCCGGGCTGGGCAGCGTTGCTCTGTCCAAAGTACAAACCATTGGTATGTAGAGCCGACTAATACGGCATAAAGGAGTGGATGATGTCTTTTAATATCGGCCTTAGCGGTCTCTATGCAGCCAACAAACAACTGGACGTGACCGGCAACAACATCGCCAACGTCGCGACCACCGGTTTCAAATCGTCCCGTGCAGAATTCGAAGACGTGTACTCGGCGACCCGCCTAGGCACCGGCAGCAAGACCGTCGGCAACGGCGTGCGCCTGGCCAACGTTTCCCAGCAGTTCGGCCAGGGTGACGTGAGCAACACCGGCAACGTGCTCGATATGGGTATCCAGGGCAACGGCTTCTTTGTCCTGAGCAACAACGGCTCGCTGACCTATACCCGTGCCGGTACGTTCAAGACCGACAAGGAAGGCTACGTCACCAACAGCGACGGTACTGCCCGCCTGCAAGGTTACGGTGTGGACTCCAACGGCAAGATCGTCAATGGCGTGCTGACGGACCTGCGGATCGACACGTCCAACCTGGCACCGAAGTCCACCAGCACCGTGTCGTCGACGATCAACCTGAACTCGACGTCGGCAGTGATCGACCAGACGGTTGCGGCGAACAAGTTCAACCCGTCCAAAACCGAGACTTTTACCAAATCGTTCAGTACCCCGATCTACGATACGCAGGGTAACCAGCACACCATGGATCAATACATGGTCAAGACTGGAGCGAACACGTGGGACACCTACACACTGATCGATGGCCGCAATCCGGATGGCAGTGATCCTACTGTTACCGCGCCGGTTGCTTCGACCATGTCGTTCGATTCCACCGGCAAACTGACTTCGGTCAGCACGCCAGTGACACCACCAACCACGCCACCGACTTCGGTGATCAGCAGTGACCTGAAGATCACCAACTGGACCCCGGGCAGTGTCACCAATGGCGTCTGGACAGCCAACGGTGCCGCAGCCGATCCAGCAGGGTTGACCATCGCCATGGCCAACACTACCCAGTTCAATGCCGACACCGCGCGTTCGATTCCGGCGCAAAACGGTTACGCCACCGGCCAGATCACCAACCTGACCATCGACGGCAGCGGTGTGCTGCTGGCCAACTTCAGCAACAACCAGACCAAGCCGATCGGCCAGATTTCCCTGGCCAGCTTCACCAACGAGCAAGGCCTGCAGCCGGTAGGCGGCACCAGCTGGAAAGAAACCTACGCGTCGGGTATCCCGGGCTACGATGCGCCGGAGACCGGCACCCTGGGTTCGATCGTTTCCAACTCCCTGGAAGAGTCCAACGTCAATCTGACCAACGAACTGGTCGACCTGATCAAGGCGCAGAGCAACTACCAGGCGAACGCCAAGACCATTTCCACCCAGAGCACCATCATGCAGACCATCATTCAGATGACTTGATGCTGGATCGCGCTGCATGAAAAGCCCCTCATCAGAGGGGCTTTTTTTTGGCCTGGGGTTTTGTATTGGCTGTGATGGCCTCTTCGCTTGTAGGAGCGAGCTTGCTCGCGATGGTCGTCAACGATAACGCGCGCTGTCTGGATTCACGCGGCGCCCTCAAGACCATCGCGAGCAAGCTCGCTCCTACAGGCAAAAGAAAACCCCCGACCCGCCAGAGGCTGATCGGGGGTTTCGAGCAAGCACCTTTGGGTGCTTGCTGGCTCAGCTTATTGGCAAGCTTCGCAATCCGGCTCGTCGATGGCGCAAGCCTTTGGCACTGGAGCGGGACCTGCAGGCGCCGCCAGGACCGAGTCGTCACCGTGGTTGCCGCCGCTGGAAACCGCGTTCAGCTTGCCGGTGTTGATGGTCGACTTCTCGGTGCTGGTCGCAGCCAGGGCACGGAGGTAGTAAGTGGTTTTCAGGCCACGGTACCAGGCCATGCGGTAGGTCACGTCCAGTTTCTTGCCCGAAGCGCCAGCGATGTACAGGTTCAGCGACTGAGCCTGGTCGATCCACTTCTGACGACGGCTGGCGGCGTCAACGATCCACTTGGTGTCCACTTCGAAGGCAGTCGCGTAGAGCTCTTTGAGTTCTTGCGGGATGCGCTCGATCTGCTGCACCGAACCGTCGTAGTACTTCAGGTCGTTGATCATGACCGAGTCCCACAGACCGCGAGCCTTCAGGTCGCGAACCAGGTACGGGTTGATCACGGTGAATTCGCCCGACAGGTTCGATTTCACATACAGGTTCTGGTAGGTCGGCTCGATCGACTGCGATACGCCAGTAATGTTGGCGATGGTTGCGGTCGGTGCGATGGCCATGATGTTGGAGTTACGGATACCTTTCTGCACACGGGCGCGAACCGGTGCCCAGTCCAGGGATTCCTTCAGGTCGACATCGATGTACTTCTGGCCACGGGCTTCGATCAGGATTTGTTGCGAATCCAGCGGCAGGATGCCTTTGGACCACAGCGAACCCTGGAAGGTCTCGTAGGCGCCACGCTCATCAGCCAGGTCGCAGGAAGCCTGGATCGCGTAGTAGCTGACCGCTTCCATCGACTTGTCGGCGAACTCGACGGCAGCGTCGGAACCGTAAGGAATGTGCTGCAGGTACAGCGCATCCTGGAAGCCCATGATGCCCAGGCCGACCGGACGGTGCTTGAAGTTGGAGTTCTTCGCTTGCGGCACCGAGTAGTAGTTGATGTCGATAACGTTATCTAGCATGCGCACGGCAGTGTTCACGGTGCGTTCCAGCTTGGCGGTGTCCAGCTTGCCGTCGACGATGTGGTTCGGCAGGTTGATCGAGCCCAGGTTGCAAACGGCGATCTCGTCCTTGTTGGTGTTCAAGGTGATCTCGGTGCACAGGTTCGAGCTGTGGACCACGCCCACGTGCTGCTGCGGGCTGCGCAGGTTGCACGGGTCCTTGAAGGTCAGCCATGGGTGGCCGGTTTCGAACAGCATGGACAGCATCTTGCGCCACAGGTCTTTGGCCTGGATGGTCTTGAACAGCTTGACCTTGCCCGGGTACTCGGTCAGGGCTTCGTAGTACTCGTAACGCTCTTCGAAGGCCTTGCCGGTCAGGTCGTGCAGATCCGGCACTTCGGATGGCGAGAACAGGGTCCACTTGCCGTCATCGAAGACACGCTTCATGAACAGGTCAGGGATCCAGTTGGCGGTGTTCATGTCGTGGGTACGACGACGATCATCACCGGTGTTCTTGCGCAGTTCGATGAACTCTTCGATGTCCATGTGCCAGGTTTCCAGGTAGGCACAGACAGCGCCTTTGCGCTTGCCACCCTGGTTAACGGCGACGGCGGTGTCGTTCACTACTTTGAGGAACGGTACAACGCCCTGGGACTTGCCGTTGGTGCCCTTGATGTACGAACCCAGTGCACGGACTGGCGTCCAGTCGTTGCCCAGGCCGCCGGCGAATTTGGACAGCATGGCGTTGTCGTGGATCGCGTGGTAGATGCCCGACAGGTCATCCGGCACGGTGGTCAGGTAGCAGCTCGACAGCTGTGGACGCAGGGTGCCGGCGTTGAACAGGGTTGGGGTCGACGACATGTAGTCGAAGGACGACAACAGGTTGTAGAACTCGATGGCACGGGCTTCGCGGTCTTTCTCTTCGATCGCCAGGCCCATGGCCACGCGCATGAAGAACACCTGCGGCAGTTCGAAACGGATACCGTCCTTGTGGATGAAGTAACGGTCGTACAGGGTTTGCAGGCCCAGGTAGGTGAACTGCTGGTCGCGCTCGTGGTTGATCGCCTTGCCGAGTTTTTCCAGGTCGAAATTGGCCAGCTCAGGGTTCAGCAGCTCGTATTCGATACCTTTGGCGATGTAGGCCGGCAGCGCCTTGGCGTACAGGTCGACCATCTCGTGGTGAGTGGCGCTCTCGGCTACACCGAGGAAGCCCAGGCCTTCGGCACGCAGGGTGTCCATCAGCAGGCGCGCGGTCACGAACGAGTAGTTCGGCTCGCGTTCAACCAGGGTGCGGGCAGTCATTACCAGGGCGGTGTTGACGTCGGTCAGGGCCACGCCGTCGTACAGGTTCTTCAGAGTTTCGCGCTGGATCAGGTCGCCGTCGACTTCTTCCAGGCCTTCGCACGCTTCGGTGACGATGGTGTTCAGGCGACCCATGTCCAGTGGCGCCAGGCTGCCGTCGGCGCGGGTGATGCGGATCGACGGGTGAGCGTTGACCGCTTCCTCGGCCGGGGCGTGGGCAGCGCGTTCTTTCGAACGACCGTCACGGTAGATTACGTAGTCGCGGGCGACTTTCTGCTCGCCGGCACGCATCAGGGCCAGTTCGACCTGGTCCTGGATTTCTTCGATGTGGATGGTGCCGCCCGATGGCATGCGACGCTTGAAGGTCGCGGTGACCTGTTCGGTCAGGCGGGCAACGGTGTCGTGGATTCGCGACGAGGCAGCGGCGGTGCCGCCTTCAACTGCGAGAAACGCTTTGGTGATGGCGACGGTGATTTTGTCATCGGTGTAGGGAACGACAGTGCCGTTACGCTTGATCACACGCAGTTGGCCTGGCGCGGTGGCGGACAGATCCGAATTCGAATCAGCGGCCTGCGGCAAGGTGCCCTGCGGGTTCTCGCGAGTTGTGTCGGTTTGCATGGGGGGGTGTCTCCACATTCTCTATGTTTGTTTGGGCACCATCACGGTGCCCACCGTTCCGTCCTGAAGCACTACAACCGGCGAGCGCCGGGCATAACAACTTCGGGACAGTAGGAAGGGGGCTATAGGGCGCCGCTTCCATGCCGAAGTCTTTGGTCTCACGCCTTGGGCCTGAGACCGGAGTCCTTTGAGGGTGACAGTTGGGACTGCAACACCCGTACCGTTTTGACCACTCGGGGCCGAAATACAGTAGCCATCCGCACGCGCGGTTTGGTCTTTCAAAAATACGTATGGTTCAACCGGACAGAGGCAATAAAAGCGCTTGAAATTGGTGTCTGGTTTGTGTTTGGTTTTTCGCGCAAAACCCTACATCTAGGGGTTTTTTAGCGCCGGGGTACAAGATAATGCGTTTTGGGGGGCGATTGCAACGTACTGCCTGTGGATAAACCTGTGCGTAAATTGTGTGTGAAAGAGGTAACCGGCGTGTAGGCCGCGACGCTGCTGGACCGGACCTTTTTTCAGCGATTTTCAACCATCGAAAACGCTCGGGCGGATTTTTAAGGGCGCGAACCCTATCACAAAAAACCCTGTTGTCCGAACGCATTTACCCGCTTGTGTTCTCGACGGGCGGCGTTTATACAATCGGCCCAGTGTGTATACATATTTATCCCCCCGAATCATTACAAAAAGAGGGGCGGATCCTTCCTTATTAGTGTTTTTGGCAAGCAGAGGTCACCCGTGGAGCAAGAAGCCTGGCAGGTATTGATTGTGGAGGACGACCAGCGACTGGCCGAACTGACCCGCGATTACCTGGAAGCCAATGGCCTGCGTGTATCGATCGAAGGCAATGGTGCGCTCGCTGCGAATCGCATCATCAAGGAACAACCGGACCTGGTGATCCTCGACCTGATGCTCCCCGGTGAAGATGGCCTGAGCATTTGCCGCAAGGTCCGCGCCCGATATGACGGCCCGATCCTGATGCTCACTGCCCGCACCGATGACACTGACCAGATTCTCGGCCTGGACCTGGGGGCTGACGACTACGTCTGCAAACCGGTACGCCCGCGCCTGCTGCTGGCGCGCATCCAGGCACTGCTGCGCCGTAGCGAAACGCCCGAAGTCGCCCCGGAAAAACAGCGGCGTCTACAGTTCGGCCCGCTGATCGTCGATAACGCCTTGCGCGAAGCCTGGCTGCAGGGCAACGGCATCGAGCTGACCAGCGCCGAATTCGACCTGCTCTGGCTACTGGTGGCCAATGCCGGGCGTATCCTCTCCCGGGAAGAGATCTTCACCGCGCTGCGGGGCATTGGCTATGACGGTCAGGACCGCTCCATCGATGTGCGCATCTCGCGCATCCGCCCGAAGATCGGCGATGACCCGGAGCATCCACGGCTGATCAAGACCGTGCGCAGCAAAGGTTATCTGTTCGTTCCCGAGGCTTGCGTAGATCCGTCCCTGTGAACTCGATCTTCCTGCGTATCTATGGCGGCATGTGCGCCGCGCTGATTCTGGTGGCGGTGCTCGGTGTGCTGGCGTTGCACCTGCTAAATGAGGTGCGCAGCGAGCAATACCGCGAGCGCCTGGCCCACGGCACGTTCTCGCTGATGGCCGACAACCTGCAACCGATGAACCAGACCGAACGACATCGGGCCTTGTTGGTGTGGGAGCGGCTGCTGGGGATTCCACTGGCGCTGAAAACTTTTGCCGAGACCGATCTCGACCTGACCCAGCGCACCCGTGTGTTGCGCGGTCAGGCACTGGTGGAACAGACCGGGCCGCACGCAGCGAAGGTCTACAAGCTGGTCAGCGACAAGGAACAGTTGATGCTCACCGGGGAAGTGCAGCAGATCAGCGAGCAACTGGCCCGGGCGACCATCTACCTGTTGACCGATGAACTGGTGCGCACCCCGGTCGCCGACCAACCCTTGCGCCTGGCGCAATTGAAGGAAAGCAAGGGTTTCGGCTTCGATCTGCGCCTGGTCACGGTTGACGAGGCGGACATGGATGAAGACCAGAGCCGTCGGGTATCCGAGGGCGATACGGTGATGGCGCTGGGCAAGGGGGGGGATTCGATCCGGGTATTTGCCGGTATGGTGGGCACGCCGTGGGTCCTGGAAATCGGCCCTTTGTATCAGATGAATCCTTATCCGCCGGAGTGGTTGGTGTTGATCGCCGCGCTGGGCCTGACGCTGATCGGTTTGATCGTCTATCTGTTGGTGCGTCAGCTGGAGCGACGCTTGCGTGGCCTGGAAGCCGCCGCCACGCGCATTGCCAAAGGCAGCCTGGAAACCCGTGTGCCTGCGCGCGGCGCGGACTCGGTGGGACGGCTGGCCTCGGCGTTCAACGGCATGGCCGAACACTTGCAGCAGTTGCTGGCGATCCAGCGCGAACTGGTGCGTGCGGTGTCCCATGAATTGCGCACGCCGGTTGCACGCCTGCGCTTTGGCCTGGAGATGATCGGCTCGGCCACCACACCGCAAGCCCTGGAAAAATACTGCCAGGGCATGGACCACGACATCGAGGACCTCGACCGGCTGGTGGACGAGATGCTGACTTACGCGCGGTTGGAGCAGGGCTCGCCGGCACTGAACTTTCAGCGGATCGATCTGGATGCCTTGGTCGATCAGGTGATCGAAGAACTGGCGCCGTTGCGCGCCGACGTCACGGTGCAACGGGGCTTGTGTCTATCGGCTGCCGATAACGACGACGCCTGGGTCGAGGCTGAACCGCGCTATCTGCATCGGGCGATCCAGAACCTGGTGACTAATGCCATGCGCCACGCGCAATCACGGGTAACCATCAGCTATCAAGTGGGGCAGCAGCGATGCCGAGTGGATATCGAGGATGACGGGCCGGGTGTGCCGGAGTCGGCGTGGGAGAAGATCTTTACGCCGTTCCTGCGTCTCGACGACAGCCGTACCCGCGCGTCTGGAGGCCATGGGTTAGGCCTGTCCATTGTGCGGCGCATCATCCATTGGCATGGCGGGCGCGCGTTGATCGGCAAGAGCAAGAGCCTGGGCGGGGCGTGCTTCAGTCTGAGCTGGCCGCGCAATCAGGAGAAGCGTTGAGCCTTGTGTTGTCTGTTGCGGCCCCATCGCGAGCAAGCTCGCTCCCACACTGGATCCCCTGTGGGAGCGAGCTTGCTCGCGATGGCGGCCTGACAGGCACCAAAGACTTCAGGCCTTGATGCTGACCAGACTCAGCAACTGCCCGTCCTTGACCCCGAACTGCGCATCCAGCTCGGTGCCATTGCGCCATTCGCTGGACAGATCGGTGAGCAGTCGCAACCGCACCTCACCCGACTCACGCCACTCCAGCACTTCGGCGTGTTCGAAATAAAAGCGTTGCTGAACGATCGGATAGAGCGCCTTGAACAGGCTTTCCTTGACCGAGAATGTCAGGGTGACCAGCAGCGCCCGTTGATCGTGATCACCGGCCGCCATGCGCTGTAGCTCCGGCGGATTGAGGATTTCCCCGGCCAGGCGTTCGGCCCGTTCGGCATTGAGCAGGTTTTCCAGGTCCATGCCCAGGCCGCGCCAATGGCTTTTGTTCGCCACGATCGCTGCGGCCCGGCCAGTGCTGTGGGTGATCGAACCAGTGATATGAGCAGGCCAGACCGGTGCCCGGTCTTCACCGATGGCCGGAATGAAACTCAAGCCTTCCAGTCGCTGTAACGCGGCCCGGGCACACACTCGCCCGGCGAGAAATTCCGCCTGCCGTTTGGCCACCGAGCGCTGGATGCTCGCCGGCGCTTCGACAGCGCTGCGCTGGAAGTCATCGCTGTCCAGTCGGGCGCTATCGAAATGAGTACTCAGCAGGACCGTATCGGGCAGCGCAAACGGCAGCGGCCAATGGTCATCGAGGGGCGTGCAGCAGACGGGCAGGGCGGGGGTTGAGTTCATATCTGGCATTTTGCCGGGTTGGCTTGAGGCTGGGTAGTGCAAAGCTTCTGACGAGTTGGTAGTCGGTGCCCGCCTTTTCCATTGCATGGTCGGATCTGCTGCTGAAACGTGTCGAAATATTCGGGGCGGGTCGGTTCAGCCCAGGTTCAGGGTGCGTTCAGGGGGAGTTCAGGGCGCGGTGCGTAACCTTGCCTCGTACCCAAAAAACAATCGGCACATGAGGAAACTCCCCAATGACTGGATTCAAAAAACTGCTTCTGGCATTCACGGTTCTGAGCGCAAGCACCGCAGCTTTCGCGTCCGACGACAACTTCGCCAGCCTTACTCTTGGACAGACCAGCGACAAGGTTAAAAAATCCCACGCCCTGAACGACAACCTCAATCACCCGAACGCCGATGGCGTAATCGGCAAGGACACCACCTGGGGTGTTCGTCTGGGCCAGCAAAACACCAAGGGCCGCTACTACGCCACTTACGACAATGTGTCGGGCTCGCACAACGGCATTAAACTGCGTCAGGAAAATCTCCTGGGCAGCTACGATCTGTTCTACCCGGTGGGCGCTAGCACCAGGCTGTTCGGTGGCGCCACGGCCGGCCTGACCAAAATGACTCAGGAGTCGCCAGGCTTCAGCCGCGACAGTGATATCGGCTACGCCATCGGTGGCCAAGTGGGTGTGCTGCAACAGGTTTCGCAAAACACCTCGGTTGAACTGGGTTACCGTTACCTGCGCAGCAACGCCAGCACCGAGATGAGTGAGCGCGGCGGCAGCAAGCAGGGTTCGCTGGACCTGACCAGCAGCGCCCAGACTTACCTGTCCGCCAACTACGCTTTCTGACAAGCGTTTCGTGAACGGCCTGCGCCGGATCAGCCCGAGTGACTGATCCGGCGTTGCCATGTTAGCTCTTGAGGTGCGACGTTGCGCCTATGGAGATGTTGATTTGCCCGGGAGAGCAATATGAAATTGCTGGTCGTCGAAGATGAAGCGCTGCTGCGTCATCACCTGCAAACCCGCCTGACGGAGAGCGGCCACGTGGTCGAGTCCGTGGCCAACGCCGAGGAGGCGCTGTACCAGACAGCCCAGTTCAACTTTGACCTGGCGGTGATCGACCTCGGTCTGCCGGGCATTAGCGGGCTCGACCTGATCCGGCAGTTGCGCTCAAGTGGCAAAACCTTCCCGATCCTGATCCTCACCGCGCGCGGTAACTGGCAGGACAAGGTCGAAGGCCTGGCCGCCGGCGCCGATGATTATCTGGTCAAGCCGTTTCAGTTCGAAGAACTGGAGGCCCGCCTGAATGCCTTGCTGCGACGCTCCAGCGGTTTCACCCAGTCGACCATCGTCGCTGGCCCGTTACTGCTGGATCTGAACCGCAAGCAGGCGTCCCTCGACGATCAGCCGTTGGCACTGACTGCGTATGAGTACCGCATTCTCGAATACCTGATGCGTCACCATCAGCAAGTGGTGCCCAAGGATCGCTTGATGGAACAGCTCTACCCGGATGACGACGAGCGTGATCCGAATGTGATCGAGGTGCTGGTCGGCCGTCTGCGCCGCAAACTGGAGGGGCCGGGCGGGTTCAAACCGATCGACACCGTGCGCGGCCTGGGCTACCTGTTCAACGAGCGTTGCACTTGATCCGTTCGCTGCGCATACGCTTGATGCTCGCCGCCACGCTGTTGGCGGTGTTGTTCATGCTGGCGTTGCTGCCTGCGATGCAGGGTGCCTTCAGCCTGGCGCTGCAGGACTCCATCGAGCAGCGTCTGGCATCCGACGTGACCACGCTGATCTCGGCTGCCCGGGTGGAGAACAACAGCCTGCAGATGCCAGCGCAATTGCCCGACGAGCGCTTCAACCTCACCGACAGCCGATTGCTCGGCTATATCTATGACCGTGAAGGGCAACTGGTCTGGCGTTCGAAGGCGACCCAGGAAGAACGCATCAACTACAAGCCGCGCTACGACGGACGTGGCAGCGAGTTTGCGCGGATCCGCGAAGCCAATGGCCAGGAGTTCTTCGTCTACGACGTCGAGGTCAAGTTGCTCGGCGGCAAAAGTGCAGCCTTCAGCATCGTGGCGTTGCAGCCGGTTCGCGAGTACGAACTGACCCTCGAAGGCCTGCGGGAAAATCTCTATCTGGGTTTTGGCGCGGCACTGCTGGTGCTGCTGGCGTTGCTGTGGATCGGCCTGACCTGGGGCTTGCAGGCATTGCGGCGCTTGAGCCAGGAACTGGACCAGATCGAAGGTGGCACCCGCGAAAGCCTCAGTGAGGAACATCCCCGGGAGTTGCTGCGCCTGACCGGTTCCCTCAACCGTTTGCTGCATAGTGAGCGTGAGCAGCGCAGTCGCTATCGTGATTCCCTCGACGACCTGGCTCATAGCCTGAAAACGCCCTTGGCGGTGCTGCAAGGCGTCAGTGAAGACATGGCCCAGCGTCCCGAGGATCGCGATCAGGCCTGGGTGCTGCAAACCCAGATCGAACGCATGAGCCAGCAGATCAGCTACCAGTTGCAGCGCGCCAGCCTGCGCAAAAGCGGCCTGGTACGTCATCAGGTGCATTTGCGGCCGGTACTGAAAAGCTTGTGTGACACGCTGGACAAGGTTTATCGCGACAAGCGCGTGCACGTCGCGTTCGATTTGCCCGACCCATGTTACGTACCGATCGAGCAGGGTGCCCTGCTGGAAATGATGGGCAATCTGCTGGAAAACGCCTATCGCCTGTGCCTGGGCGAAATACGCCTCAGTGTGCGTGAAACCCTCAGCGGCACGCAGTTGTGTGTCGAGGACGACGGCCCTGGCGTACCACAGGATCAGCGCGCACGGATTCTCGAGCGCGGAGAACGCCTGGACCGCCAGCACCCGGGGCAGGGTATCGGCCTGGCGGTGGTCAAGGACATCATCGAGAGCTACCACGCCCAGCTGACCCTGGGGGATTCACCAATGGGCGGAGCGGCGTTCCGGATTTATTTTCCGGCGGTGTGAACGGGTATTTGATAGCAGTCTTTTCGGGCTACAGGCATCAAGCGTTAAACGACCGGCAACAATGTTTTGTTGGCGTTCAGTCGTTTGGTGGCAAGTAATAAGCCTCGCCTTATTGACGACATGCACACGCAGAGTCTGTGTTGCTTGCATGAGTGGATAGGGGCTGAAGCGTTACAAGCCACCAAAGGAGATAAGGATGGAAAGGAAGAAAGTTTGGCTGACGTTTGACGACGGTCCTCGGCAAGCCCAGACCGAAACCGTGCTGGAAACACTGGAGCTGTTTGATATCAAGGCAACGTTTTTTATTGTTGGCAATCTGGTTGCCAGGCATGGCGAGCGTATCAAGCGCATCCTGGGCGAAGGGCACCGGATCGGCAATCACACTTACGATCATCTAAGACTGGTCGGCCAGGACAAAGACACCATCATCGATCAAGTCAAAATGACGGAGCAGGCGCTGACTCCCTACCAGCAGCCGGACCTGATCATGAGGCCGCCTTATGGCGCTCACGACGCGATGGTCGATCGCACTGTCGCCGAGTTGGGGTACCGGCAGGTTCTCTGGAGCGTGGATACCCTGGACTGGAGCAGCAACTACCAACCGGGGGGCTGGGTATCCCATGGTGTTGAGCAAGTAAGGAAAAGAAAGAATTCCATTGTGCTGATGCATGACATACATGCGACCACGGCCAATAATCTTGGCCGGTTCATCGGACAAGTGAACCTGCTGGGCGATGTGGACTTCGAGTCACCGGCCACACTGGCGATTGCGCCGGTCAGTCAGTTGAATATGTATGTGGTGGTAAGGGGCGATACATTGTCCACAATTGCCAGAGAGTTTTATGGCGATGCTGCCAAATACCTACTGATCTTTAATGCGAACAGGTCGGTGCTGGATCATCCAGACAAAATTTACCCTGGCCTGTCACTGATCATCCCGCCTCCAGGGTAAGCGTTCGCCAAATCTGGACGGGGTGTAACGCGGGTGCTGAAAATTCAGTTCTCCTGCGCCCGATAAGCCCCCGGCGTTAGCCCCGTCCATTTCTTGAACGCCCGGTGAAACGCCGATGGCTCGGAAAACCCCAACTGCTCGGCGATCTGTTGCAACGACAGGTCGGCGCGGCTCAGGTGATAAATCGCGATGTCCCGGCGCAACTGGTCCTTCAATTCCTGAAAGCTCGAACCCTCTTCCCGCAAATGCCGGCGCAAGGTCTGCGGGCTGATGTGCAGGTGGGCGGCCACGGCTTCCAGGTCGGGCCAGTGTGAACTGTCGCGACTGAGCAAGCGCCGCAGGCGGCTGCTCAAGCTGTCGCCATCGTCCGGGCGCGAGAGCAGGTCGGCGGGGGAGCGTTCGAGGAAATGCTTGAGGGTGCGTTCATCCTGCAACAACGGCATGGCCAGGTAGCGGCTGTGAAACAACAGGCTGCTCTGGGGCTTGGAAAACTCAAGCGGACAGGAAAACAGCAGGTCGTACTCGGCGCCGTGTTCCGGCCGGGGGTAGCTGAACGTGGCCTGTTCCAGGCGAATGCGCTGGCCGATCAGCCAGCTGCCGAAACGGTGCCAGATCACCAGCAGGCTTTCACTGAGGAAATGATCCGGGTCCCAGAGCTGCGAGTCGTCCAGGCTCAGGCGCACCCATTCATCTTCGCGGCTCAGGGTCAAACGCGGCGCCCCGGGGAACAGGCTGTAAAACAACAAGCCGCGATGGAGTGCCTTATCCAGGCTGCGGCAGTGAATCACGGCATGGCACATCATTGCGAAGCTGCCCGGCCTGCTTGGGGCTTGCCCGAACCCGAGGTACTCGTCGTCCAGTGCCAGCCATAACGCCTGGATCAGTTGGGTGAATTGCTCCGGAGCGATGCGTGCCCGGGGTTCGTCCAGCAACTCGGGGCTGATTCCCAGTTGCTGTAGCAAGCCCGAATAGTCGTAGCCGTGCCGACGCGCACCACACAGGGCGGCGCGGGCGAAGTGACTGGCGATGGTACGTTCGCGCATGGCAGCAGATCTGACCGTTGATCGACGGATGTTAGCTGCGCGCCGCGGGCGTGAACAGGGCGGATATCCGCCAAATTGCAGGACGACTTTCAGTGCAGGGGCGGAAATCCGCCACATGCTTGTAGCCGTTCGGTGACAGGGAATTCGCTGCAACCCCAGATATAAAAAGGCTTGCAGGGGGTTTTACGGAAGGTGGCACGGGCCTTGCGATACAACGAGCAGATGCCTGCCGTTGCGCAGCTCGAAAAAACAAATCCCTCCAGTGCAGGAGGGTTCGCAATCGCGGTGTTGCGGGCAACAGCTGGATGTTGTCACCGGGCACCTTTGAGGAACTTTGCAATGACGACTCGTCAGCCACTGTATAAATCCCTGTACTTCCAGGTGATCGTTGCCATCGCTATCGGCATTTTGCTCGGTCACTTCTACCCGCAGACCGGTGTAGCCCTCAAACCGCTGGGTGACGGGTTCATCAAACTGATCAAAATGGTCATCGCGCCGATCATCTTCTGTACCGTCGTCAGTGGTATCGCCGGCATGCAGAACATGAAATCGGTCGGCAAGACCGGCGGCTATGCGCTGCTGTACTTCGAAATCGTGTCCACCCTTGCCTTGCTGATCGGCCTGGTCGTGGTCAACGTCGTGCAACCGGGTGCCGGCATGCACATCGACGTATCGACCCTGGATACCAGCAAAATCGCTGGCTTCATCTCGGCTGGTAAAGACCAAAGCATCATTGCCTTTGTCCTCAACGTGATCCCGAACACCATCGTCGGCGCGTTCGCCAACGGCGACATCCTGCAAGTGCTGATGTTCTCGGTGATCTTCGGTTTCGCCCTGCATCGCCTGGGTGCCTACGGCAAGCCGGTGCTGGACTTCATCGATCGCTTTGCTCACGTGATGTTCAACATCATCAACATGATCATGAAGCTCGCTCCAGTCGGTGCGTTCGGTGCGATGGCGTTCACCATCGGTGCCTACGGCGTCGGTTCGCTGGTGCAACTGGGCCAGTTGATGATCTGCTTCTACATCACCTGCATCCTGTTCGTGCTCCTGGTACTGGGTGCCATCTGCCGCGCGCACGGTTTCAGCGTCATCAAATTGATTCGCTACATCCGTGAAGAACTGCTGATCGTGCTGGGCACTTCCTCTTCGGAATCCGCTCTGCCACGCATGCTGATCAAATTGGAACGCCTGGGTGCACAGAAATCCGTTGTGGGTCTGGTGATCCCGACTGGTTACTCGTTCAACCTCGACGGTACGTCGATCTACCTGACCATGGCCGCTGTGTTCATCGCTCAGGCGACTGACACCCCAATGGACCTCACTGCCCAGATCACCTTGCTGCTGGTGCTGCTGTTGTCCTCCAAGGGCGCCGCCGGTGTGACCGGTAGTGGCTTCATCGTGTTGGCTGCCACCCTGTCCGCCGTGGGCCACCTGCCGGTTGCCGGCTTGGCGCTGATCCTCGGTATCGACCGCTTCATGTCCGAAGCCCGTGCCCTGACCAACCTGGTGGGTAACGCTGTTGCGACCCTGGTCGTGGCCAAGTGGGTGAAAGAGCTGGACGAAGACACGCTGCAAGTCGAACTGGCTTCCGGCGGTCGCGGTATCTCCGACGAGCGTGAAGTAGACGACCTGGGCGTGGCCGAAGGCCCAGCCCCGGCCAGCGTCAAGTAAACGCTCAACAGAAACTCGGCCTGCAATGAAAAACCCGCTTCGGCGGGTTTTTCATGCCTGCGATTTGAGCGCAACGGTCACCGCCAGTGACGCATCAGGTGATTGCTGCGATGTTCTCGGCTGCCTAGGCTTGGAGGATCGCACTGGAGAACACTTATGCTCGGTCCACTGGCATCACTCAAGGTTCTGGATTTCTCGACACTGCTACCGGGGCCGTTCGCCTCGTTGCTGCTGGCGGACATGGGCGCCGAAGTGCTGCGCATCGAATCGCCGACCCGCATGGATTTGCTGCGGGTGTTGCCGCCCCACGATCAAGGTGTGTCAGCCAGTCATGCCTATCTCAATCGCAACAAGCGCAGCCTGGCCCTGGATCTCAAGCAGCCTGAGGCGCTGGAGGTGATCAGGTCGTTGCTGCAGGACTACGACATTGTGCTCGAGCAGTTCCGTCCGGGTGTCATGGAGCGTCTGGGCCTGGGTTACGAAGCCCTGAAGGCGATCAATCCGAGACTGATTTATGTGTCGATCACCGGCTATGGCCAGACGGGCCCCTACAAGGACCGCGCCGGTCATGACATCAACTACCTGGCCCTGTCCGGGCTGGCGAGTTACACCGGCCGTGCCGACACTGGGCCGTTGCCGTTGGGCATGCAGGTGGCGGATGTCGCCGGTGGTTCGCTGCACGGGGTGATTGGCTTGCTGGCGGCAGTCATCGCCCGACAGCAAACCGGGCAGGGCCAGCACCTGGATGTCAGCATGACCGACTGCGCGTTCAGCCTCAATGCGATGGCCGGTGCCGGGTATCTGGCCTGCGGCGTCGAGCCGGGACCGGAAAACCAGGTGCTCAATGGCGGCAGTTTCTACGATTACTACCGCTCCCGGGATGGGCGCTGGCTGTCGGTGGGCAGCCTGGAGCCGGTCTTCATGAAACAGTTGTGCACGGCATTGGGTCTGGAGGAATTGGCCGGCCTCGGCCTGTCACCGCAACCGGCGCATCAGAAACAGCTTAAAGACGCGCTGAAGCTCGAATTCGAAAAGCATGACTTTGCCGAGTTGCGCGCGCTGTTCGCAGAGCTGGATGCGTGTGTCGAGCCAGTGTTGAGCCTGGGAGAAGCGCTCGGTCATCCGCAGTTGCAGGCGCGGGAGTTGGTGGCCGACGTACCTCGTGGCGATGGCTCGACCCAGGCGCAGATGGCGTGCCCGTTGAAGTTTTCGCAAGGTTTGCCGGAGCCCCGGCATATTGGCGCGGCGCTGGGGCAGCATACGGATCAGGTGTTGGGAGAGTTGGGGTTCAGTGCTGAGCGGATCGAGCAGTTGCGGCGGGCCAAGGTGATTCTTTAGTGCCTGTCAGGCCGCCATCGCGAGCAAGCTCGCTCCCACACTGGGTTTGTGTCACGCCACAGATTCTCTGTGGGAGCGAGCTTGCTCGCGATAGCGGCAGCACAAACACCGAAAATCCAACTACTCGACCCGCATCTCGCCACTGAACACCAACGTATTGCGGCACCGCCGACACAAATACCGCCGTCCCTGCCGAACCAGGCTGTGGCGCTGTGCCGAAAACGGGAAGTCGCTGTCGACGCACGGGCACTTGTAGATGTAGCGGGTCACGCTGCGGCGTTTGACGTCATAGGTGTGGCAGCGGTTGGGCGGCAGTTCGTACACGCCGCGCATGATCAGTTGCCACTCTTCACCATGGGGTTGGATGCGGTCGCCGAACAGTTGGTGGGCGATCAGGTGCGCGACTTCATGGGCCACGGTCTGCTTGAGGAAATCTTCGGTATTTTCCCGGTACAGCTGCGGGTTGAAGCGCAGCAGGTTCTCGTGCAAATGCGCGACACCGGCTTTTTGCCCGCGCAGCTTGAGGCTCACCACGGGGCGCTTGAAAGGTCGTTTAAAAAAGGATTCGGCTAGTTGGAAACAGTCTTCGACGCGGGTATTGAGTTGCTCGGGCATGCTTGATGGATCTCCAGAGCGGTCGAGTATGCCGCAACCCTCGGACCTTGCGAATCACCAGGTTGCCGAATGGTCGTGTGCGTTCTCGTTGCTGAAGAATGAAAAGACCGCCTTGCGGCGGCCTTTGTCGGCAGTTCTGATTTTCAGTGATGAGCGGCTAACTGGTGTAGACCGGGCCCACGCCGAGTCCCCAGACAATTACTGTGAACGCCATGATGGCGACCAGCACCACCAGGCCTACGGCGAGCACCGAACTTGAAAACAGGAAGCCCTCGTCAGATGGAATGTTCATGAATGTCGGCAAGCCCACATACAGCAAGTACACCGTGTAGCAGATCGCTGCGGTACCGACGATCATCCCCAGCCACAGGTGCGGGTACAAGGCGGCGAGACCGCCGATGAACAGCGGTGTAGCGGTGTAGGTGGCAAACGCAATGCAGCGGGCCAGGCTTGGGTTGGCGTCATAGGTGCGGGCCATCCAGTGGATGAAGGCGCCCATTACGGCCACACCACCGAGCATCGCCAGGTACGACATGATCGTCATCCATATCGCGCTTTCTACGGTCAGCATTACGGGAGGTCGATTGCCGATGACCCAGCCGACCTGTGTGGTGCCAATAAAGGCAGACACGGCGGGGATCGCCGCCAGGATCAGCGTATGGGTCAGGTACATGTGGCTGATGCTTTCCTCCTGGTCGCCACGGATTTCTTTCCATTCTTGGTCAGGGTGGGTGAAGAGCCCCACTACGTGATGGATCATGCCAGTCACTCCTCTTGTTTTTACCGTCGCCCCCCAGTGGAGCGCCTACGGGCCAATGCGGCCAAGCAAGTCATAGGTCTGAATTTGTATGTGACCTTATGTCGCAGTATAGGGAGGAGTTTCCTCAGAGGGAGTAAGGGCTTTAGAGCAAATCGCGCTGTAAACGCAGTTGTTAATCGCCGCAGGGTCTGTGGCGAACAGCCCTTTTGGCGAGGCACTTCGCCCCTGAGGCGTTTTTGCGTAAAATGCCGGCCTTTCGTCACACCTCACGGATTTCGCGTCATGGGCACTCTCACGGTCAACCAGAACAAACTGCAAAAGCGCCTTCGCCGACTGGCCGGTGAGGCAGTTGCCGATTTCAACATGATTGAAGACGGCGACAAGGTCATGGTCTGCCTGTCCGGTGGCAAGGACAGCTATACCATGCTCGATGTGCTGATGCACTTGCAGAAGGTCGCGCCGATCAAGTTCGAGATCGTGGCCGTGAACATGGACCAGAAGCAGCCGGGTTTCCCGGAGCACGTGCTGCCGGCCTACCTCAAGGAACTGGGGATCGAGTACCACATCGTCGAGAAAGACACTTACTCGGTGGTCAAGGAGCTGATCCCGGAAGGCAAGACCACCTGCTCGTTGTGCTCGCGCCT
The DNA here is from genome assembly GCF_017350115.1 of Pseudomonas sp. GW456-L13. Lineage (NCBI taxonomy): Bacteria > Pseudomonadati > Pseudomonadota > Gammaproteobacteria > Pseudomonadales > Pseudomonadaceae > Pseudomonas > Pseudomonas sp. GW456-L13. Next base: position 995,154 of record NZ_JACNAS010000002.1, on the reverse strand, counting down.
GCGTCGCGGAACGCTCTACACCTTCGCCGATGAAATCGGCGCGACCAAGATGGCCCTCGGTCACCATCGCGACGACATCGTCGAAACGTTCTTCCTGAACATGTTCTTCAACGGTTCGCTCAAGGCCATGCCACCAAAACTGCGCGCCGACGATGGTCGTAATGTGGTGATCCGCCCGCTGGCCTACTGCAACGAAAAAGACATCCAGGCCTACTCGGACTTCAAGCAATTCCCGATCATTCCGTGCAACCTCTGCGGTTCCCAGGAGAACCTGCAGCGTCAGGTGGTCAAGGAAATGCTGCTGGACTGGGAACGCAAGACCCCGGGCCGTACCGAGAGCATTTTCCGTAGCCTGCAGAACGTGATCCCGTCCCAACTGGCGGATCGCAACCTGTTCGACTTCACCAGCCTCAAGATCGACGAAAGCGCCGCTTCGCGCTTCGTCAACGTGGTCAACCTCTGACCACAACTACTGTGGGAGCGAGCCTGTGGTGAGGGGGCTTGTCGGAACGCCGCACCGCCCCGTTTGAGTGCGTAGCACTCACAAGATCTTTGGTGCTTGGGAGATCTTGGGGCCGCTTCGCAGCCCAACGGGGGCAAGCCCCCTCGCCACAGGCTCACTCCTACAACTGTATTTTGTTTCAACCTCCAGGAGAGGGCATGCGCGACTACAAGTGGCTGAATGAGTACTGCTTGAACCGCTTCGGTTCGGCAGCTGAACTGGAAGCCCATCTGCCCGTTCCCAAGACTCCCGCGCAACTGCGCAAGATCAGCGACGATCGCTACCTCTCGATGATGGCGCTACGGGTGTTCCGCGCCGGGCTCAAGCACAGCCTGGTGGATGCCAAGTGGCCGGCCTTCGAAGAAGTGTTCTTCAGGTTCGACCCGGAAAAAGTCGTGCTGATGAGCGCCGAGCACCTTGAGCGCCTGATGCAGGACACGCGGATCATCCGTCACTTGGGCAAGCTCAAGAGCGTGCCGCGCAATGCGCAGTTCATACTGGACGTGGCCCATGAAAAGGGCAGCTTCGGCGCGCTCATCGCCGACTGGCCGGTGACCGATATCGTCGGGCTCTGGACCTTCCTGAAAAAACGTGGACATCAGTTGGGCGGGCTGTCAGCCCCGCGCTTCTTGCGGATGATCGGCAAGGACACCTTTGTACCGAGCTATGACGTAGTGGCGGCGCTGAATGCGCAGGACATCATCGACAAGGTGCCGAGCAGTCTGCGCGACCTGGCGTTGGTGCAGGACGTGTTCAACCAGTGGCATGAGGAAAGCGGCGGGCGGCCGATGAGCCAGATTTCGATGATGCTGGCTTACACAGTCAATCATTGAGACCGAGTCGCCCCAATCGCGGGCAAGCCCGCTCCCACATTGGATCTGTGTCGTTCACAAAATCCCCTGTGGGAGCGAGCCTGCTCGCGATAGCTGTGGGTCAGGCGACGGAGGGTTCGCCCTCGCCAGCCAACTTGCGGTTCAACTGATACCGCCAGCGCACATACAGCAGCGCCGAGCAAAACACCGCCAGACTCGCGCCCATCTCCAGCAAGCCGAAGACTTGCCGGTTCGGGTCATAGGCAGCCAATGCGCCCTTGATGAAGTACAGGTTCACCACAAAGCACATCCACGAATGCCCGCGAGGGCTGCCGACGATCATCCCCGGTGCCAGAATCAGCAGTGGCACCAGTTCGATCAACAGGATCACCCAGGGGCGTGCCCCATGCAGATCGGCAATCGCCAGGTAGTAAACACACAGCAGTCCCACCAGGCCGAAAAAGCACAGCAGGCTGATGGCGCGCATCGCCTTGACGCGTGGTTCGAGCCATTTGAGGGCGGGCAGGATCTTCGGCTTCTTGGCCACCTCAGCTCTCCAGTTTCTGTGCGGTCTTGGCCAGGCGCAGACCCAGCGCGCGGCACAACGCCACTTCATGGGCGTCCAGACCGCTTTTGCCGTCGGCGCCGGCGTGGTGGCTGGCGCCGTATGGCGTACCGCCTCCCTGGGTTTCCAGCAGTGCCGACTCGCTGTAGGGCAGGCCGGTGATCAGCATGCCGTGGTGCAGCAACGGCAGCATCATCGACAGCAGCGTGGTCTCCTGGCCGCCGTGCAGGCTCGCGGTGGAGGTGAACACACCCGCCGGTTTTCCCACCAGGGCGCCGGTCAGCCACAGGTTGCTGGTGCCGTCGAGGAAATACTTCAGTGGTGCCGCCATGTTGCCGAAGCGGGTCGGACTGCCGAGTGCCAGGCCGGCACAGTTCTTCAGGTCGTCGAGGCTGGCATACAGCGCGCCTTCGTCGGGAATCTCCGGCGAAACGGCTTCGCACTCGCTGGAAATCGCCGGCACCGTGCGCAGGCGGGCCTCAAGCCCGGCCTGTTCGACACCACGGGCGATCTGCCGGGCCATTTCGTTGGTCGAGCCGCTGCGGCTGTAGTACAGAACCAGAATGTACGGTGCACTCATGGCAACAGTTCCAGGATCTGCTCCGGTGGGCGGCCGATGATGGCCTTGTTGCCGACTTCGAGAATCGGTCGTTCCATCAGTTTCGGGTGGGCGGCGATGGCGGCAATCAATTGCGCTTCGCTCAGGCTGCTGTCGGCCAGGTCAAGGGTCTTGTACTCGTCCTCGCCGGTGCGCAGCAGTTGCCGGGCGCTGATCCCGAGTTTGCTCAGCAGGCTCTGGATCTGCGCGGCGTCCAGCGGGGTTTCCAGGTAGCGGACCACGGTCGGGGTCAGGCCACGGGCTTCAAGCAGTTCGAGCGCACCGCGGGATTTCGAGCAGCGCGGATTGTGATAAAGCGTCAGATCGGTCATGAGCGGGTCGCATCTTGCGTAAGGTGGCGGCTATTCTAACTGTGCAGCGCGCAATCCAGAACCGTAAGAGGCGATGGGTCGCAGGTGCATTCAATTTTTGACAAGGAACACGACATGACAAGGCGACTGGCAGCAGCATTGGCGATCATCGGAGCGTTGATGCTGGGGGGCTGCGGTAATGACTATGGCATCGACCAGGACGGCCACAAGATCGCCGCCGACCGACTGGACGGCAAATGGCTGGTCCTCAACTACTGGGCAGAATGGTGCGGGCCTTGCCGTACCGAGATACCGGAGTTGAATGCCTTGGCTGAGCAGCTCAAGGACAAGAAAATCGGTGTGTTCGGGGTCAACTTCGACAATGTCCAGGGGCAAGAGCTGAAGGACGCGAGCGAGAAACTTGGGATCAGGTTCACCGTGCTGGCCCAGGACCCTTCCGAACTGTTCGAGCTGCCGCGCAGCGAAGCATTGCCGGTGACCTACATCATCGATAACAAGGGCAAGGTGCGTGAGCAGTTGATGGGTGAACAGACGGCGGCGGGGGTGATGGCGAAGCTTGAGGCGTTGCAGGCGAAGAATTGATCAGATGATCGTTTTCATTGTGGTCAGGGGCTTTTTGTGGCGAGGGGGCTTGCCCCCTCCCCACAGGTTTCACCGTGCTGAAAGGGCGATCAACCCTCCTCGAGCCACCAACGCAACGGCTTGCCTTCGGCTGGCCAGAAGCGTATCTGCTCGATCGGGGAGACGTCCCAGCGCTGGACGTTTTCCAGGGCCTGAAGGAAGCGTTTTTCCTGTTCCATCAGTGCCGGCGCGCACAATTTGCGGGTGCTGCCGATTTTGCCGAAGGTCAGTTTGTCGCCATCGAGGGTGTACGGCGCGAACCAGTGGTTGCAGCCGCCATTGCCGTAGGCCCGGCCATCTTCGTCGAGGGTGACGGTCAGGTGGCTGTAGTCCATCAACGGCCGCTCGCCGATCCACTCCAGAATGTAGCTGCGGTTCTGTTGCAGTTGCACCGGCTCGGCGGCGCAGCCCAGCAGGCCGGCACCGACCATGGCGGTCAGAGCGAGGCCTTTCATCACGCAGGCTCCTGGCATTTCGGGCAGAGGTGTTTCTCGCCAACGCTGGTCCAGCCCAGCTCGGCAATCCGCGCGGTGGCGGCAGGCTTTTCGGCCTTGTTGCCCAGCTTGGCATCGACGGCAAACTCGAAGCTCAGCTCTTTGGCACAGCTGTCACAGTTCACTTGCCAGGTGTGGATGGCCAGTTCGCCGAACACCGGGCCACTGGCTACCGCGACCCATTGGCCGGGCGGGTTGATCAGGTGGCGAACCGTTTCGACGGTCAGGCGCATGGACAAGTCCTTGGCACCCTTGAGGGTCACAACCAGCACGTCATTGTTGCGAATCGAACCACCGTTGCCGGTGACTTGATAGCGCCCCGGCACCAGGGCGCGGCATTCAGTGAGGGTGTGTTGCGGGTTCATCAGGCTGTAGCGGAAATCGTGTTCGACCATGGGTCCTCCAAATATGCGCGATATGCTAGCACGGGCTTGTACGCCGCATCGCGCAGGTAGATGACCTTCGATCCGTTTCAGTCTCCCGTCACCAGGTTTTCCGGGGTGCCCGCCGTCCAGGCTGCAATGTTGTGTAATGTGGTGGCGGCAATCGCGTCCAGTGCTTCGCGGGTCAGGAACGCCTGGTGCGCGGTGACGATCACGTTGGGGAAGGTCAGCAGCCGTGCCAGCACATCGTCTTGCAGCGGCAGGTCGGAGCGGTCCTCGAAGAACAACTGCGCTTCCTCCTCATACACATCCAGCCCCAGGTAACCCAGGCGACCGTCTTTCAGGGCATCGATCAGTGCCGGGGTGTCCACCAGACCGCCACGCCCGGTATTGATCAACATCGCGCCCGGTTGCATGTGCGCCAGGGACTCGCGGTTGATCAAGTGCTTGCTCTGCTCGTTGAGCGGGCAGTGCAGGCTGATGATCTGCGATTCGGCCAGCAATTGCGGCAGGCTCAGGTAGCGAGCGCCGAGGGCTTCGACCTGCGGGTCGGGGTAGGGGTCATAGGCCAGCAACCGGCAGCCAAATCCGCTCATGATTTTGGCGAAGGTGGCACCAATCTGACCGGTGCCGACCACGCCGACGGTCTTGCCCACCAGATCGAAACCGGTCAGCCCCTGCAGTCTGAAATCCCCTTCGCGAGTGCGGTTGTAGGCGCGGGGCAAGCGGCGGTTGAGTGCGAGGATCAGCGCTACTGCATGTTCGGCAACGGCGTGGGGCGAATAGGCCGGGACACGCACGATGGCCAGTCCCAGGCGTTTTGCTGTCGGCAAGTCGACATGGTTGTAACCGGCCGAGCGCAGGGCGATCAGGCGTGTGCCTCCAGCGGCCAGGCGCTCGAGTACCGCAGCGCCAAGGTCATCATTGATGAACGCGCAGACCGCTTCATACCCTTGGGCGAGCGCTACCGTGTCGAGGCTCAGGCGCGCAGTCTGAAATTGCAGCTCGATGCCGGCCGGTTGCCCGGCCGCGAGAAAGCTGTCGCGGTCGTAGTTCTGGCTGCTGAAAAGAATCGTACGCATGCGGTGCTCCTTGAAGGTGGCCTGCGCCGTTGAGCAAGCCGGCATTCGACAGTCCTCAGGTTAACTCGCCGGCAGCCCTTCGCGATTGCGCTGCATCAAGCATTCATGCGCGCCTGGGCTGCCAGGCGATTGATTGCCCGGTCGAGCTCATCCAGTGCCAGGCTGGCTTTCGGGTCCTGTTGCTTGAGCAGGGTTTCGCTGCGTTGGCAGGCCGCACGCAATTGCGGTACGCCGCAGTAACGCGTCGCGCCATGCAGGCGATGGACCCGTTCGACCAGAGCGTTGTGTTCATTGCTTTGCCGAGCCAGTCGGATGGCTTCGCGGTCAGCCTCCAGTGACGCCAGCAGCATCGCCAGCATGTCCGCGGCCAGATCGGCCTTGCCGGCAGCCAGGCGCAATCCTTCCTCGTGGTCGAGCACCAACAGGTCATGGGTGCCAGCATGCCCATCGCCGGAGTGCTCCGGGCTGTGATTGCGCAGCGCCAGGCCGCTCCACTTCAGCACCACTTGTGCCAATTGCCGTTCGCTGATCGGTTTGGTCAGGTAGTCGTCCATGCCGCTTTGCAGCAGCGCGCGTTTTTCGTTGGCCATGGCGTGGGCAGTGAGGGCCACGATCGGCAGGGGCGTGCAATGGCGTTCGCTTTCCCACTGGCGGATCGCCTCGGTGCTCTGGCGACCGTCCATGCCGGGCATCTGCACGTCCATCAACACCAGATCGAATGTCTCGTTCTGCACCGCCTTGACGGCGGCATAACCGCTTTCCACCGCGAGTACCTTGGCGCCCATGTCTTCGAGCAGGGTTTGCACCAGCATCAGGTTGGCCGGATTGTCGTCGACGCAAAGCACCTTCGGGGCACGGCTGGATACCGGTTCGCCCGGCTCGCTGCGCATAGACCGCGGGTTGACCAGGTCAGACAGGGAGCGTCGCAGCTTGCGGGTGCAGGCCGGTTTAGCCTGGAGCTGGCTGTGGGGGTTGGGCACGGAAAGATGGAACAGCGTCTGTTCCGTGGTCGGGCACAGCACCAGCACTTTGCAGCCAAGATGCTCGAGGTCCCAGATGTGCTGGTTGAGGCGTTCCGGCGGCATGTCGTTACTGGTGATACCGAGTACGGCGAGGTCGATCGCCTGGTCGGTCTGGTGGGCGGCGGTGACGCCATTGGTCAGGCTTTCCAGGGTATTGAACGGTGTGGTGCTGAGGCCGCAGTCTTCCAGTTGATGCTGCAACGCCTGCCGTGCCAGCTCGTGGTTTTCCAGTACCGCCACCCGTCGCCCGAGCAAGGGTGCCGAGGGCAGGTCTTCGGCATCGTCGCGGGTTTTTGGCAGGCTCAGGCTGATCCAGAATTCCGACCCTTCCCCCGGTGTGCTGTCGACGCCGATCTCACCGCCCATCTGTTCGATCAGGCGCTTGGAAATCACCAGGCCCAGGCCAGTACCGCCGGGTTGCCGCGACAGCGAGTTGTCGGCCTGGCTGAAGGCCTGGAACAGGGCGCGTACGTCCTGGTTCGACAGACCGATGCCGGTGTCCTGAATGCTGATGCGCAACTGCACGGTGTCTTCGTGTTCTTCTTCGAGCATGGCGCGGGCGACGATGGTGCCTTCGCGGGTGAACTTGATCGCGTTGCTCACCAGGTTCGTCAGGATCTGCTTGAGCCGCAGTGGGTCGCCCACCAGCGACAGCGGCGTGTCCCGGTACACCAGGCTCACCAGTTCCAGCTGCTTGGCGTGGGCAGCCGGGGCGAGGATGGTCAGGGTGTCCTGTAGCAGGTCGCGCAGGTTGAACGGAATATGGTCGAGCACCAGCTTGCCGGCCTCGATTTTCGAAAAGTCGAGAATCTCGTTGATGATGCCTAGTAGGCTGTCGGCGGATTTTTCGATGGTGTCCAGGTAGTCGAGCTGGCGCGGGGTGAGCTCGCTTTTTTGCAGCAGGTGGGTGAAACCGAGAATGCCGTTGAGCGGCGTGCGGATTTCATGGCTCATGTTGGCCAGGAATTCGGACTTGATCCGGCTCGCTTCCAGGGCTTCCTTGCGCGCCAGGTCCAGTTCGATGTTCTGGATCTCGATGGTTTCCAGATTCTGGCGCACGTCTTCGGTGGCCTGGTCGATGCTGTGCTGCAATTCTTCCTGCGCATTTTGCAGGGTGCCGGCCATGCGGTTGATGCCGGAGGCCAACTCGTCCAGTTCCTGACTGCCGAGTGGCGGCAGGCGGGTTTCCAGATGACCGTCCTTGAGTTGAGCCACGGCTTGCTTGATCTGGCTCAATGGCCGATTGATCGTGCGACCCATGCGCAAGGCCAGCAGTGCCGCACCTATGAGCCCCGCCGCGATTAACATCAGGCTGGCGAACAGGCTGCGGTAACCGCGCAACAGCATGCTGTTATGGGACAGTTCAAGCTCGACCCAGCCCAGCAGGCGGTCGGCTTCTTCGGGAATCACGTCCCCGGCCAGGTTGCGGTGTTTGCCGAATACCGGCAGCAGATAGCGGGTCGCATCGTTGCCACTGCGGCGCAGCATCTGCGTGCCACTGCCGGAGGGTGTCTGGTTGAGCATGGTCGGGCCGGCGTGGGCCAGCAGCGTGCGGTCAGGAGCCAGGAAGGTCACGGCCCGCACGTCGGTTTGTTCCAGGGCCTGGGTGGCGATGCGTTCGAGCAGTTCGTTGTCCTGATGGCCCATGGCTGGCGCCGTCAGTGGAGCCAACTGCTCGGCGATCATTTCGCCGCGCTGCATGAGTTGGGTTTGCAGGTCAGCCTGTTGCATCCAGGTAAAGTATCCCCCCAGCACCAACGCCATCAGGCTGGTTGGCAACAGGGTCAGCAACAGCACGCGGCCTTTGATTCCCAGTTTCTTGAGCACGCATCTCTCCTGCATCCCGCTATTTATAGGCCTGCACATGCATCCGCCATGCACCACTTGCGCAGTGTAGCGATTTGCTCGCGGGCAATCTTCGTAAAAATGGTGCCGTCATTCGTCGGATCGGACGACTCATTGGCAATTGGGACAAACGGTGGGTTGCCCCTGGCGAGGCAATCTTGAATAATCGCTCAACTGAGAATTATTTGCAGATAGTCATGACTCCCATCACTGCCGGCCTTCCCCGAATCCTGTCCATCGAAGACGACCTTGTGCTCGGCGCCTACGTGCATGAGCATCTGGACCGCAGCGGCTTCCAGGTGACCTGGTGCCAGAACGGTCAGGAAGGCCTGGACATTGCCCGCCGGCAACCATTCGACGTGGTGTTGATGGATATTCTGCTGCCGGGCATGGACGGCCTGGCGGTACTGACCCAATTGCGCCAGAGCCATTCCACCCCGGTGTTGCTGATGTCGGCCCTCGGTGCCGAGGCCGATCGCATCAGCGGCTTTCGCCTGGGGGCTGATGATTACCTGCCAAAGCCCTTCAGCATGGTGGAGTTGCGGGTGCGCATCGAAGCCATTCTGCGGCGGGTGGCACTCGACCGCCGACCCGCGCCCGCAGTGCCGGCCCCGTCGATGGACAGCCTGCGTTTCGAAGATGAAAGCTTCGAGGTCTTTTATGGCGAACAGGCCGGTGGCCTGACCCGCAGCGAGTATCGGTTGCTGGAGACGCTGCACCGCAGCGCCGACGAAGTACTGAGCAAAGCCTTCCTTTATCAGCAGGTGCTGCAGCGCGGTTACGCGGCCCATGACCGCAGCCTGGACATGCACATCAGCCAGATCCGCCGCAAGCTCAAGGCCATTGGCTACACCGAGCGCGAAGTGCGTACGGTTTGGGGCAAGGGCTACATCCTGAGCGCCGCCGATGACATGTAACTTGCCGGGCAGGCATTCGCTGTTCTGGAAACTGGCCTGTCTATTGGTCGCTTTCTGTCTGTTGATGATCTGGCTGAGTTGGTCCTGGGGCCGTTACATGGAGCAGCGTAACCAGTTCCTCTCCGATGAGGCCCGCGGCACCCTGTCCGGTTATGCCGCCGAAGCCGAGCAGGTATGGCAGCAGCGTCAGAGCGCCGGTATCGATGACTGGCTGCAAGGCATGCATCAGCGGGAAAAAGGCTGGGTCGGTGTCATCGGCGGTGATTTGCAGTCCTTGAGCAACCAATCGCTGACGGACAAGGAAGTCGAACGCCTGACTTTTTTGCGCGGCCTCGATTGGCCCATCCACAAGAAAGGCCGGCCGTGGATGCGCATACCCTTTCCCGGTGACCCCTCCGTCGGCAGCCTGGTGATCGAGTTGCCCAAACGCTTCGTACCCGGGCGTTACCGGGTGTTCTGGCGGGTGATCACCAACGGCGTGATTCCGGGATTGTTCACCTTGCTGTTGTGCGTCGGGCTGTATCGTTTGTTGGTGGTGCCGCTCAACAGTCTGCGTGAACAGGCCAATGCCTGGCGTGCCGACCAACTGAATGTGCGCCTGTCGAGCCGCACTACCAATCGTTCCGATGAATTGGGCGAGTTGGGCAGGGCGTTCGATCACATGTCCGAGCGCCTGCAAAGTACTGTGGCCTTGCAGCAGCAACTGCTGCGCGACTTGTCCCACGAATTGCGCACGCCCTTGAGCCGCCTGCGGGTGGCCAGTGAAAGCGAGCAGGGGCTGGAGCCATTGCGCGAACGCATCGGCCGTGAAGTCGATGGCATGCAGCGGCTGGTGGAAGACACGCTGCAACTGGCGTGGCTCGATACCGAGCGCACCCGTTTGCCTGACGAGGCGATCCAGATCCAGGCCCTGTGGGAAATGCTCACGGAGAACGCCTGCTATGAAAGTGGTTGGCCCGATACGCAGTTGCAATGCACCGTAGATTCATCCTGTTGGGTTCGCGGTCATCTCAACACCTTGGCCCAGGCATTGGAAAACATTCTGCGCAATGCGATACGGCATTCACCTGATGGTGGGGTTGTCCTGCTCGGCGGCCGGCGTGATGGAGATTTCTGGCATCTATGGCTGGAAGATCAGGGCGGCGGCGTGGCGGAAGCTGATCTGGAGCGGATCTTCCTGCCGTTCACCCGACTCGACGGTTCGCGGCCGGGGGATGGTGGGTTTGGCCTGGGCTTGAGCATCGCCCGAAACGCGGTGCAGCGTCAGGGCGGACAGCTTTGGGCGCAGAACACCGGAACCGGGTTGCGCCTGAACATGCGGTTGTTGGCGGATGTTGATAGCGCCAGTGCCGACGCCATCGCGGTCAAGCCCGCTCCCACACTGACCGTTCTTGAACCGCGAAACCTGTGATCACCCCGGCACCCTGTGGGAGCGAGCTTGCTCGCGATGAAGCCCTCCTGTTCACCGCAACATATCTGCTTATTTCCATAAGCCATAAGCACCGCACTTTGCGTGATATGGCCTGGGAACGTTTGCCGGTATGATAGGCCCCCCCGCAGTCTGGATTGCGAATACGCCATGACCTTGCAGTACCCAACCATCGCCGATTGCGTCGGCAACACTCCGCTGGTCCGTTTGCAGCGCCTGCCCGGCGCCACCAGCAATACCCTTTTGCTCAAGCTCGAAGGGAACAACCCGGCGGGTTCGGTCAAGGACCGTCCGGCGCTGTCGATGATCACCCGCGCCGAGCTGCGCGGGCAGATCCACGCCGGCGATACGCTGATCGAGGCGACCTCGGGCAACACCGGGATCGCCTTGGCCATGGCCGCTGCGATCAAGGGTTACAAGATGATCCTGATCATGCCCGACAACTCCAGCGCCGAGCGCAAGGCAGCCATGACGGCCTATGGCGCCGAGCTGATTCTGGTCAGCCAGGAGCAGGGTATGGAAGGCGCCCGTGACCTCGCGCAGAAGATGGAAGCCGAAGGCCAGGGCAAGGTACTGGATCAGTTCGCCAACGGTGACAACCCCGAGGCGCACTACACCACCACCGGTCCGGAAATCTGGCGCCAGACCCAGGGCACCATCACCCATTTCGTCAGCTCCATGGGCACCACCGGTACCATCATGGGTGTGTCGCGCTACTTGAAAGAGCAGAACGACAACGTGCAAATCATCGGTCTGCAACCGATGGAAGGCTCGGCGATCCCGGGGATCCGCCGCTGGCCTCAGGAATACCTGCCGAAGATCTACCAGGCTGACCGCGTGGACCGGATCGTCGACATGGCGCAAAGCGAAGCCGAAGACGTGACCCGTCGTCTGGCCCGCGAAGAAGGCATTTTCTGTGGCGTGTCCTCGGGCGGTGCCGTGGCGGCAATGTTGCGCCTGTCCAAAGAAGTGGAAAACGCGGTGATCGTCGCGATCATCTGCGACCGTGGCGACCGTTACTTGTCGACCGGCATTTTCGACGCGCCCAACTGATGGCCAAACATGAAAGAGGCCTGCGCTTCCAGCCCACCGGCGGCAGCAAGGCCCCGCAAGTCCCGACCGGCAAAAAGCAGCGCCTGACCATCGAGCGCCTGGCCAATGACGGTCGCGGTATCGCGTTTTTCGAAGGTCGCACCTGGTTCGTCATCGGCGCATTGGCCGGTGAAGAGATCGAGGCGCGCGTCCTCGGTGCCCACGGCAAAGTGGTCGAGGCGCGCACCGAACGGGTGTTCAAGGCCAGCGAACTACGCCGCCCTGCACCGTGCGCCCATGCCGGCCGCTGTGGCGGTTGCAGCGTGCAGCATCTGCCCCACAACGAACAGCTTGCCCTGAAACAGCGCATGCTCGCCGAGCAGTTGTCGAGAGTCGCGGGCGTCGAACCCGATGAGTGGGCGGCGCCATTGAGCGGTGCGGAGTTCGCTTACCGCCGTCGCGCCCGCGTTGCGGTGCGCTGGGACATGAAGGCAAAAAAACTCGAAGTCGGTTTCCGTGCCGCTGGCAGCCAGGACATCGTGGGCATCGATGACTGCCCGGTGCTGGTACAGCCCTTGCAACCGATCATGGCCCGCTTGCCGGAGATGCTGCGACGCTTGAGCAAACCCCAGGCACTCGGGCATGTGGAGTTGTTCAGCGGCTCGACGCTGGCGGTGTTGCTGCGGCACATGGCGCCGTTGTCCGATGCCGACCTGACGATCCTCAAGGAATTCTGCGCGTTCCACGAAGCCCAGTTGTGGCTACATGGCGATGGCGAACCGCAACCGGTCGAGGCCGATCAGTCGTTGGGCTATCGTCTTGAACAGTGGGACCTGGAGCTGGCGTATCGTCCCGGGGATTTCATTCAGGTCAACGCCGCCGTCAACGAAGCGATGGTCGCCCAGGCGCTGGACTGGCTGAAGCCGACAGCGGATGAGCGCGTACTCGACCTGTTCTGTGGCCTGGGCAACTTTGCCTTGCCGCTGGCCAAGGCCGCTCGTGAAGTGGTGGCGGTCGAAGGCGTGCAGGTGATGGTCGATCGGGCCGCGGCGAATGCGGCCAGCAATAATCTGCATAACGCGAAGTTTTTTCAGGCCGATTTATCCCAGCCTTTGACGGACGCCGAATGGGCCGCCGAAGGCTTTTGTGCGGTACTCTTGGACCCACCGCGTGACGGTGCTTTCGAGGTTGTGCGCAAGCTCAGGAGCTTAGGCGCCGAACGTTTGGTGTATGTGTCGTGCAACCCTGCAACTCTGGCGCGCGACACGGTCGAATTGATCAAGCAGGGCTACCGGTTAAAACGTGCCGGGATTCTCGATATGTTTCCTCAAACGGCACATGTCGAGGCCATGGCGTTATTTGAAGCGAGCTAGGATGCTCGTCTGGTCCGACTGGCCCGCCCGTGCAGCCGCGCACCCAGCCCGACGTGGGCGCACCGGCAACGAAGGTCAGCGATTTGACGCATTGAATCTGCGTCGTAGGGAAGGTAAGCAAGATGGTACAGGTGAGAGCACACCAGCCGATCAACACCGACGGCAGTATCAATCTCGAGGCTTGGCTCGATCATGCGGTCAGTGTCGATCTGGCACTGGATCGCGAAGCCTTGAAAGAGGCCTGCGAGTACGCTCGCGAGGCCGAACAACAAGCCAATGCGGCACAGAATCTGTGGTCGGAAGGTAACTCGACTTTCCGTACAGGGCTTGAGATCGCCGAGATCCTCGCCGATCTCAAACTCGACCAGGACTCTTTGGTCGCCGCGATCCTGTATCGAGGCGTGCGCGAAGGCCAGATCAAGTTGCCCGCCGTCAGCCAGCGCTTCGGTCCGGTGGTGTCCAAGCTCATCGACGGCGTGCAGCGCATGGCCGCGATCAGCGACAGCCTGAGTCCGCGAAAATCCCTGGTGCTGGGCACCCAGGGCCAGGTGGAAAACCTGCGCAAGATGCTGGTGGCCATGGTTGACGACGTTCGCGTCGCCCTGATCAAACTGGCCGAACGCACGTGCGCGATCCGTGCGGTGAAAACCGCCGACGACGAAAAGCGCAACCGTGTGGCCCGTGAAGTCTTCGACATCTACGCGCCATTGGCCCATCGCCTGGGTATCGGTCATATCAAGTGGGAACTGGAAGACTTGTCCTTCCGGTACCTTGAACCGGACCAGTACAAGCAGATCGCCAAGTTGCTCCATGAGCGGCGACTGGATCGCGAGCGCTTCATCAGCGACGTGATGAGCCAGCTGAAAAACGAACTGCAGGCCACCGGCGTCGATGCCGACATCAGCGGCCGGGCCAAACACATCTATTCGATCTGGCGCAAAATGCAGCGCAAGGGTCTGGAGTTCAGCCAGATCTATGACGTGCGTGCCGTGCGCGTGCTGGTGCCGGAAATGCGCGACTGCTACACCGCGCTCGGCATCGTCCACACTCTGTGGCGGCATATCCCGAAAGAGTTCGACGACTACATCGCCAACCCGAAAGAAAACGGCTACCGCTCGCTGCACACGGCGGTGATCGGTCCGGAAGGCAAGGTACTGGAAGTGCAGATCCGCACCCACGCCATGCACGAAGAGGCTGAGCTGGGGGTATGCGCCCACTGGAAGTACAAAGGCACCGACGTCAAATCCGGTTCCAATCACTACGAAGAGAAAATTTCCTGGCTACGCCAGGTGCTCGAATGGCACGAAGAACTGGGCGACATCGGTGGCCTGGCGGAGCAACTGCGGGTCGACATCGAGCCGGACCGGGTCTACATCTTCACCCCGGACGGTCACGCCATCGACTTGCCGAAGGGCGCGACCCCGCTGGACTTCGCTTACCGCGTGCACACCGAAATCGGTCACAACTGCCGTGGCGCCAAGATCAACGGACGCATCGTACCGCTCAACTACAGCCTGCAAACCGGCGAACAGGTCGAGATCATCACCAGCAAGCACGGCACCCCAAGCCGTGACTGGCTGAACCCGAACCTGGGTTATGTCACTACGTCGCGGGCACGGGCGAAGATCGTTCACTGGTTCAAGTTGCAGGCTCGCGACCAGAACGTCGCGGCCGGTAAAACCTTGCTCGAGCGCGAACTCAATCGCCTCGGCCTGCCAGCGGTGGATTTCGACAAGCTGGCCGACAAGGCCAACATGAAAACCGCCGAAGACCTATTCGCCGCCCTCGGCGCCGGGGACTTGCGCCTGGCGCAACTGGTAAACCTCGCGCAGCAACTGGTCGAGCCGGAGCGTGGCAACGAACAGCTTGAACTCATACCACGCAAGGCCACCGGCTACAAACCGGGCAAGCGCGGGGACATCCAGATCCAGGGCGTCGGCAACCTGATGACCCAGATGGCCGGCTGCTGCCAGCCATTGCCGGGTGATGCCATCGTCGGTTACATCACCCAGGGCCGCGGCGTGAGCATTCACCGCCAGGACTGCGCCTCGGTGCTGCAACTGAGTGGGCGGGAGCCGGAGCGGATCATCCAGGTCAGCTGGGGCCCGGTACCGGTACTCACCTATCCGGTGGACATCATCATCCGCGCCTACGACCGTTCCGGGTTGCTGCGTGACGTCTCGCAGGTTTTGCTCAATGAGCGGATCAACGTGCTGGCGGTCAACACCCGTTCGAACAAGGAGGACAACACCGCGCTGATGTCCCTGACCATCGAGATTCCGGGGCTGGATGCATTGGGGCGGTTGCTGGGGCGGATTTCCCAGTTGCCGAATATCATCGAAACCCGGCGTAACCGTACATCTTGATGCATGTTCAGCGCCGATCCACTGTGGGAGCGAGCTTGCTCGCGATGACGGTTCAACATTCAACACAGGTGTTGTCTGACTGTCCGCTATCGCGAGCAAGCTCGCTCCCACAAGGGACTTTGCAGTGAGAGAGATTGATGTATTCACTTGAAGACCTGCTGCACCTCATGAACCGCCTGCGCGACCCGCAGTACGGTTGCCCGTGGGACATCAAGCAAACTTACGCCACCATCGTCCCCCACACTCTGGAAGAAGCCTACGAAGTCGCCGACGCCATTGAGCGCGGTGACTTCGATCACTTGCAGGGGGAGCTCGGCGACTTGTTGTTCCAGGTGGTGTATTACAGCCAGTTGGCTCGGGAAGAAGGGCGCTTCGAGTTTGAAGGTGTGGTCGACAGCATCACCCGCAAGCTGATCCGTCGTCACCCCCATGTGTTTCCTACGGGCGACCTCTATGCACCGCTGGATGTCCCGCGCCTCAGCGAAGAGCAGGTCAAGCAGCGCTGGGAAGAGATCAAGACCGAGGAGCGCGCAGAGAAGTCCTGCGCGCCCGAACAGCTGTCATTGCTCGATGACGTCCCCGCTGCATTACCGGCGTTGTCACGTTCGGCGAAATTGCAAAAGCGCGCGGGGCAGGTCGGGTTCGACTGGCCGGACGCCTTGCCGGTGCTCGACAAAGTGCGTGAAGAGCTCGATGAAGTCCTCGAAGCCATGTCGGAAAATGATCCCGAGGCCGTGGCCGAAGAGATCGGTGACCTGCTGTTCTCCGTGGTGAATCTGGCGCGGCACCTCAAGGTTGATCCGGAAACCGCACTGCGGAGTGCCAACGGCAAGTTTGAAAGACGCTTTCGTTTTATCGAACAGGCATTGCGCGACACCCGCCGTCCCATGGAAGATTGCACACTCGAAGAGTTGGACGCCTTGTGGGGCGAAGCCAAACGTCAGGAAAAGAATTTGCCCAGCTGCGGTTGAGCAGTGGCCTAAGTGAGTAATAAGCACCATGAGCATTTCCCTTCGCGACCAGTTGCTCAAAGCAGGGCTGGTCAACCAGAAGCAGGCCAAGCAGGTCAGCAAAGACAAGCAGAAACAGCAACGCCTGGCCCACAAAGGCCAGATCGAGCTGGATGACTCCCAGCAGCGCGCGGCACAGGAAGCCATGGCCGAGAAGGTCAAGCGCGACCAGGAGCTCAACCGCCAGCAGCAGGAAAAGGCTGAGGCCAAGGCCCGTGCCGCGCAGGTCAAGCAATTGATCGAAGTTTCGCGCCTGCCGAAATTGACGACCGAGGATTACTACAACTTCGTCGACGACAAAAAGGTCAAGCGCATCTGCGTCAACACCCTGATGCGCAACAAGCTCAGCAGCGGTTCGCTGGCCATCGTGCATCACGCTGGCGGCTACGAAGTGATTCCGCGCGAGGCGGCATTGAAGATTCAGGAGCGCGACCCGCAACGCATCGTGCAGATGAATGTGCAGACCGAAGAAGTCAGCGTCGAGGACGATCCGTATGCGGCCTACAAGATCCCTGATGATCTGATGTGGTAATCGCTCCTCTTCCATTACATGTTTGTTAGTACATTGCTGGATTAATGAATTGAACCCGAAAGATCGCGTCGATACGATCTCTCGGGTTTTCTTTTGCCCGAAATATTCTCAGGGGAGAGAACTAATGGAATGAAATTAAATGAATAAGGATATTGTCAATGCTGGTAAGTATCGCCTCGTTACGCCAACCTACTTTTAAATCGCAGCTTTCACAGCCGCGACAACCCGATCAATCCATTCACGATTATCTGGACGACGAGCTTGTCGCACGAGCGGAGCTTGTGCGCCGAAAGATCAAGATCGCTGCGAAAGCTGCTCGCGACGATCACGGCAGGCCCGCGTGCGTTTTCGTAACCCTGCCTGAGTTTTTCTGGAACATTCCCTGGCACGAAGTCCGTAATGAACAGGAACTTCACGAACTGAACTCTGCTTATCTGACGAAGGTGACCGAATGTGTGACGCTGTTGATAAGTGATCTGCCAGTGCAGCGCTACGGCAAGATCGTTTTATTGGCAGGAAGTTGTGCGACGCTGATCAAGGTGGGAGAGGGGGAGTCGAGCTATTACGATGTCATTAATTATGTGCTCACAATTTCCAATAAGGAATACGAGGTCGACATGCCGCTGATGTCGATGTGGCCGAAGCGTTATGTGTCAGGAATCGATTTTGGAAGACAAGTAGGGTCGGAAGACGGGTACTGGTTTTTCAAGTTGTTCGATGAGGTTGTGGTACGGGTAAAGAAGGTCAGTAGTGTACAGGCCGAGCACAGTTACTTTGGTGGCTACGAAGGAATATTTATTAATAGTCTTGTAGTGGGTTGCCCATTCGGTATCAACTTGTGCCTCGATTATGCGGTGTTGAAAGACGGTGAACGGGACAAGGAGGTTGAACTGGCGGAGGCAAAAATCGATTTTCTGATTGCCTGTGGCATGGACTTCGATTACGGCAAGCGTCATCTATCTTCGCTTCAGTTTGCCGTCCGCAATGACGGCATGGGCGATGGTGAGTGCGAGGTGGTGAAACTTGAGGCGGGCTGGATCGTCGGTGTTGTTCCTTCGGTGGTGATCGACGACTCCCTTCATTTAGCGGCCATTCAGATTGCCTGAGCTGCGTGCTCCGGTTGCAGCCTGCCCGTGCGGGAAGGGGCAGGCTGCACGGTGGTGGAGTCTGTCTTCAACCGGTTGCGAGCTCGCGGTTGCGCTCGAGCATTTCCAGTTCGGCCCTGTAGTTTTGCGCGTCGATCTCGGAGTGGAACATCCCGACCAGCAGGTCTTGTTGATGCACGTCCCAGATCCGGATACCGGCGGCTACACCCTCGTGGGATTTATGTGAATCGTCGCGTTCAGTTACTTTTACAGTCATCTGCTAGCTCCAATCTCTGTTATCTGCAGCAAGGCGTGTGCAGGTCTCTGTTATAGAGTTTGGTAGCTTGCTAAGTAAATAACTGAGTTTGGTAACGGTTTTTTGCAAAAACGGAAACAGTCCTGCAGCCCGCGAAATCCGCGACATTCAGTCGCAGGGCGTTAAGTTTCATGACAAACGTTTCATGTTGAAGGCACCACAAATCCAGTGTCGAGCACTGAAACTGTGGGAGCGAGCTTGCTCGCGATGGCGGTGGGTCAGACAGCAATGATGTCGATTGACACTCCCTCATCGCGAGCAAGCTCACTCCCACAATGGTTGTGGTGTCGAATTCTTTGAGGCCAAAAAAAACGCCCCGAGCCAGTCGGGGCGTTTTTATGTGTGACTCAGCAGAGGGAAATTACTTACCTTCCCAGCGCTTCAGTACCAAAGTGGCGTTGGTGCCACCGAAACCGAAGCTGTTGCTCATCACGGTGTTGATGGTGGCGTTTTCGCGGGTCTTGGTCAGCACCGGCAGGTCGGCCACTTCAGGGTCCAGCTCGTCGATGTTGGCGGAGCCGGCAATGAAGTTGCCTTCCATCATCAGCATGCAGTAGATCGCTTCGTGAACGCCGGCAGCGCCCAGGGAGTGACCCGACAGGCTCTTGGTGGAGCTGATGGCCGGAGCCTTGTCGCCGAACACTTCACGCACACCTTTCATTTCCGCGACGTCGCCGACCGGGGTCGAAGTGCCGTGGGTGTTCAGGTAGTCGATCGGGGTGTCGACGGTGGACAGCGCCTGCTGCATGCAGCGGATCGCGCCTTCGCCGCTCGGGGCAACCATGTCGTAGCCGTCGGAGGTCGCGCCGTAGCCAACGATTTCCGCGTAGATCTTCGCGCCGCGGGCCAGAGCATGTTCCAGCTCTTCAACCACGACCATGCCGCCACCGCCGGCGATGACGAAACCGTCACGGTCAGCGTCGTAGGCACGGGAAGCTTTTTCCGGGGTGTCGTTGCGCTTGCTGGACAGGGCGCCCATGGCGTCGAACAGGAACGACTGGCTCCAGTGCTCTTCTTCACCGCCGCCGGCGAAGACGATGTCCTGCTTGCCCATCTGGATCTGTTCCATGGCGGTACCGATGCAGTGAGCACTGGTGGCGCAGGCAGAAGCGATGGAGTAGTTCAGGCCCTTGATCTTGAACGGAGTGGCCAGGCAAGCGGAAACGGTGCTGCTCATGGTCCGCGTTACGCGGTATGGGCCGACGCGCTTGACGCCTTTCTCGCGCAGGATGTCCAGCGCTTCCATCTGGTTCAAGGTCGATGCGCCACCGGAACCGGCGATCAGGCCGGTACGCGGGTTGGAAACCTGCTCTTCGGTCAGGCCGGAGTCAGTGATGGCGTCTTTCATGGCCAGGTAGGCATAAGCTGCCGCGTGGCCGACGAAGCGATAGATCTTGCGATCGATCAGTTCTTCAAGGTTGAGGTCAATGGAGCCGGAAACCTGGCTACGCAGACCCATTTCGGCATATTCCGGGTTGAACCGGATGCCAGGGCGGCTTGCACGCAGGTTAGCGGAGACGGTCTCTTTGTCATTGCCCAGGCAAGAAACGATGCCCAGACCAGTGATAACGACGCGGCGCATGCGGATAACCCTTAGAAGTTGTCAGTGGAGGTGAACACGCCGACCCGGAGGCCTTCGGCGGTGTAGATTTCGCGACCGTCGACAGTGACCGAACCGTCGGCGATGGCCAGGTTCAGCTTGCCCTTGAGGACGCGCTTGATATGAATGTTATAGGTGACTTTCTTGGCGGTCGGCAGGACCTGGCCGAAGAATTTCACTTCGCCCGAACCCAGCGCACGGCCACGGCCCGGCAGGCCTTGCCAGCCCAGGAAGAAGCCGACCAGTTGCCACATGGCGTCGAGGCCCAGGCAGCCCGGCATCACCGGATCGCCTTCGAAGTGGCAGGCGAAGAACCACAGGTCCGGATTGATATCCAGCTCGGCGACCAATTCACCTTTGCCGTACTTGCCACCTTCTTCGCTGATCAGGGTGATGCGATCAACCATCAGCATGTTCGGGGCGGGCAGTTGCGCGTTACCAGGGCCGAACAGCTCACCGCGACTGCAGCGCAGCAGATCTTCCCGGGTAAAGGCGTTTTGTTTGGTCATGCGAGCTCCTCAATAGTCCCATGCGGCAGGTGGGGCAAATCTTCCCGGCCGATCGAAGCGTTCATGCCTCGAACCGGCAGCCTACTCATAGACTATTGCGTTGTGGTGAAAGTCACAGCACCAAGGACATGAATGTACACTTGTGCACTGAAATTATTATTCAAGCCCCTTTTCGGGCCTGTTCGGGTGACTAAGACTGCCGCACTTTCGCCTTTCACGCCAGTCGCAGATGGTCGAAAGGCCTGTACTACTGCACCCAACGCTGAAGAATTTGCTGCAGATCAGTCCGTTTGAACGGCTTGGCCAGGTAATCGTTCATCCCCACCGACAGGCAGGCTTCGCGGTCGCCCTGCAAGGCGTTGGCGGTCAGGGCGATGATCGGCAGGTCGGTGCAACCCGGTAATTGACGGATCTGTCGGGTGGCTTCATAGCCATCGATGATCGGCAAGCGGCAATCCATCAGGATCGCTTCGAAGATCAGGCTCTCGGCGCTGCGTACCGCCTGCGCGCCGTCGGCAGCGACACTGACCTTGAAGCCCAGGCTGCGCAACATGGCTTCGATGACGGTCTGGTTGACCGGGTTGTCTTCGACCAACAGCACATTGCGTCCTTCGCCGTTGCTGTTGCGCGATTGCGCGCGAGGGGGTAGGAGTGGTTGTGTCTGCTGGTGCAATGCCAGGGGAATTTCCAGGGTGAACACCGAACCGCGGCCTTCCTCACTCTGCGCGCGCAAGGTGCCGCCCATGCGTTCGGCCAGGGTACGGGCAATCGGCAGGCCCAGCCCCGTACCGCCGTAGCGTCTTGAAATAGAACTGTCGGCCTGCTGGAAAGCGCTGAACATCAATTCCAGACTTTGCGCCGGGATGCCGATGCCGCTGTCGCGCACGGTGCAGGTGAACCACAGCAACTCGTGGTCCAGCGACTGCCACTGCGCCTCGATCGTGACGCGGCCCTGCTCGGTGAACTTCAGCGCATTGCCGACCAGGTTGACCAGTATCTGACGGATACGCGTCGGGTCGCCCTTGACCTGCAAACCGCGCATGTCGTCGGGGATCATCAGTTGCAGGTCCAGACCGCGTTGCGCGGCGCTGTGCTGGAACGACTGGGCGCAACTGCCGATCAGGTCGGTGAGGTTGAATGCAATGTGCTCCAGTTCCAGCTCTGAACGTTCGATCCGCGAGAAATCCAGGATGTCGTTGATGACCTTGAGCAAGTGCTCGGTGGATTCGGAGGCCAGCGCCGCGTACTCCACCTGCTCCTCGGTCATGTCGGTGGTTTCCAGTAACTGCAGCATGCCCAGTACGCCATTCATCGGCGTGCGCAGTTCATGGCTCATCATCGCGAGGAAGTCGGATTTGGCGTTGTTGGCCTTTTCCGCTTCTTCGCGGGTCTGGATCAACTGCGCCATGGCCTGATGCTGTTCGCGGCTGGCCTGCTCGAGACCGCTGGCGAGGTTGTTGATGTGTTGCGACAGCGCCCCCAGCTCGGTGTCGTCGACAATGGGCAGCGGTGTGTTGTAATCGCCGTCCTGGATCGCCTTGACCGCATTGCCGATATCACGGATCGGTTTCGACAGGCTGCCCGCCAGGCGGCGGGCCACGATGAAGGTAAACAGCAGGGCAAACAGCGCCAGGATGGCGGCCTTGAGCACGATTTCCTGTTGGCGCCGGCTGAAGGCATCGTTGGACAGCCCGACGATCACCCGACCGAGGTAGTCCTCGGTGGGGGCGGCAGTGGCGGTTTTGCTGCTCTGGAAAAAATCATTGTGCAACGCGATACGCTGGAGCCGTATCGGTGCCTGGAACACTTCGAGCTGTTGCGCGCGATTGTGGTGTTCGCTCGGTTGTTCGACGTACACCAGAACCCGGTTTGCACTGTCCTGGATTTCCAGAAAACTCACGTTGGGCGTGGCCAGCGTTGCCTTGAGCAAGGTTTCGAGCACTTCGATGTTGCCCGAAATCACGCCGTACTCGGTGGCCGGGGCCAGTTGATTGGCGATCAACTGGCCGGTGTGGGAGATTTCCTGACGCAGATCCTGGATGCGCACGAACGTGAAGAAACTGATCAGCAACAAGGTCAGCAGCAGTGCAGGGCCGAGGCTGATCAGTTGGGTGCGAGTGTTGATGTCCCAGCGACGGCGCAAGCTCATGGACGGCGTTCTCCTTCAGCCAGCAGTGTGGCGACAGACGCTTCGTTTATCTGTTCGATACCCAATGAACGCGCGACTTGCGGGTTGCTCGCGACCTTGAATCGATGGGGATAGTGCGTGCGCGGCCAGGTGGCCGGTGGCTGGTCGAGCAATTCGTCGAGGACCGCCAGCCAGTCGCTCTGATCGCTATAGGTGCTGGCCAGGCTTCCGGCCTTGACGAATCCGGCGTTGGGTCCGATCAGGGCCACTTGCCGCGAGTAGCTGCTCAGCAGCAGGTTCTTTGCGGTTTGCGGGTTGTACAGGTCGGCATCGTCCAGTCCCAGCAACACGTCGCTGTTATTTAGCAGTGCCTGTAATGGACGACTGTCGTGAATGTTGTCCCAGCGCTGGGTGACCATCTCAAGACCCAGGGGGAGGGCGGCCTGACGCAGCTCATTCAACAGGAATTCACTGTGGGTGTCGTAGAGCACGCCGATGCGTCTGGCTTGTGGCAACAAGGTGCGGGTCAAGCGCAACTGGCGATCCAGTGGTGGATCGCTCCATAGCAGGCACAGGCGCGCAGGCAACGTATTGTTCAAGCGTTGCCGGGCTTGCAGGCGGCTGATGCGCAATACGAGAGTCGCCGGGCCCTGGGCGTTTTGCAGGCGCCAGTCGAGGCTGGGCAGGTCGAGCAGTATCAAGCGGATGTTTTCCGGCAGCTTGTCCGGTATCGGCATTTTGGCCAGCGTCTGGAAGCGTACGTTATCGCGTGGTCGCAACTCGCTCAGGGCCTGGGTAAACGCCCGCACACCGGGGCTGTCTTCGGCCCCCGTGAGCAAAATGTCGGCCGCGTTACTCGCCAGGCTGCCCAGCAGGCCGCTTGTCAGCAGGCAAAGTATGGCCAGCAGCCGACCCAGGGGCGGCATTCTGCAGGCCGGGCGATTCGGCATCTTAAAGCTCCAGCTCGGCGCTGAAATACATCACCTGGCGCTGGTCATAATTATTGTCGATGAAGGTGGTCGGCTGATTGTCCAGCCGTTGCTGGAGCACCCCGGCCAGTTCCAGGCTGGCCTTGCCCAAGGCGATGCGTTTGGCGATGCGCGCATCGACCCGTTCAAAGCGGTAGCCGTTGAGGGCGTCATCGCCATAGTAGAAAAGCGCACTGTTCCATCCTTGGCCCCAATCGCGCAGCCATCCGGCCGAACCACTGTTACTTGCAGTCTGTCTGGCATCCAGCGGATTGCTGGCATCGGTATCGACGTAGGCATAAGTCAGTCGCAGGCGATCGAGGCTGCCGACACGCCAGTCGAGCTGGGTTTCGACCCCCGAAAAGCGCGCCTTGTTGGCATTGCTGGCAATGTACTGATTGTTGCGCAGCGGCTCACTGATCATGCCGGTGATTTCGTCGTGGAACAGCTTCACGTCGAGCGCCAGCCCCGGTTCGGGAAAATAGCCGTTGTAGCCCAGTTCCCGGGAGCGCATGTGCTCTTGATCAAGGTCGCCGGGGCCGCGGGTCTTGACGAAATAACGGGCGCTGGACTGGCCAAGCGCACCGGGCTTGAGGTTGGTGACCTGATAACTCCAGTTGACGTTGTTCTCGAACATGTCCGGTGAGCGGATGGCCTCGGAGTACACCGCACGCAAGCCGTGGCGCGGGTTGATCAGGTAGTTGACTGCCATGCGAGGTGTCAGCGAGCTGCCGGTCAACCGGGTGTCCTCGAACATGGCGCCGCCTTGCAGCAGCCAGTGTTCGGTGGCACGCCACTCGAACTGGCCGAACGCTCGCCAGATCCTGTCATCGAGAGTGCCATTGAAGTAGGTCTCGGAATCCGCCCGGTCGTAACGATAGTTCATCCCGCTGACCAGTCGCAGGTTATCGGCAAGGCTCAGGGTGTCCTGCAGTTCGAGGTCGTAGCGCGATTCCCGGGTGCTCTGGTCGATGTCGCCGCAAACGGTCTGGCTCGCGCCGTTGCGCCATTGATCGAGTACCTGGTTGGCCAGCGCCTGCTCGGCGGGCGTGCCGGCCGGCGCACCAGAGCCGATGAAACGCGTGATATTGCGGGCCAGGCGCTCGGTGTAGTTCGGGTTCAATTGCCAGAGTTCGGTCAGTTGCGGGCTGAACGAAACTTCTGCATCGCAGGCGCGCCAGGTTTGCTGGCGATCCCAGTGTTGGGCCGAACCCTGGATGTAAAGGCTGTGGTCGGGATTGACGTCCAGATTCCAGCGCAATGACCCGGCGTAGTCCTTGGCGGTGACGTCGGAGTCGTCGCCGGCGCGGGTAATTCCCGGGAACACCGGCCGGTAGGTATAGGGCCGCTGGTTGGTGCCGTCCTTGGCATTCAATTGCCAATCGAGGCTTTGCCGTTCGTCGAGGCTCTGGCTGACGGTGAGGTTGAAGCGCTCGAGGCGACGACTGTCATGGTAGTCAGCGCCGGTTCTGTCGGTGTCGAAGCCGTCGTCTTGCTGGCCGGACAGGGACAGGCGCATGTCACCATCCTCCCAGCCCAGGCCCTGGCTGGCGTAAAAGTCGTTGATGCCGCGCTGGCCCCGGGTGACCTTCATCCGCGTGCCGTGACTGTCGGCCGGGCGCCGGGTAATGATGTTGACCACCGCCATCAGGGCGTTGGCGCCGTAGCTGACGGTATTCGGTCCGCGAAAGACTTCGATGCGCTCGATGTCTTCCATGGCCACCGGAATGTCACTCCAGTCCACGGTGGCCAGGCCGGCGCGATACACCGAGCGCCCGTCGATCAGCACTTGCATGCGCCGCGCTTCATTCGCATTGGTGCCGTGGTAGTTCACCGTCGCCTGATTGCCGCTGATGTTGCCGACCATCATCCCCGGCACCAGGCGCAGCAGTTCGCTGATGTCACGGGCACCGCTGGCGTGGATCAGGGCACTGTCGATCACCGTCATGCTTCCCGGCACGGCCGCCGGCGACTGCTTCAGGCGCGTGGCGGTGAGTACTTGCGGCAGCGGTTCGCTGTCCAGGAACAAGTCGTCGGCCAGCGCCGGCGAGCTGAAAATCAGCGCCAGTACCAGAGGTGAATGCGGTGAAGGAGAGCCCGGAGACACAACACATCCCTGTCAGTGATTGTTGGCGCGCATGTTAACCGAGCCGAATGACTTTTCCATTCACGATGTCTGCATTTTCCTCGGTTTTATTGGTCTTCTTCCTACGGGTGCAGGTATTTGATGTCGGGGCTGGCCGTCGATGGACTGCCCCGTATAATGCCGACATCGCCACTGGTATGGATTAACGGATTGCATATGACTGAACAGCGCCCGATTGCGGTCCTGGGAGGCGGAAGTTTTGGAACCGCCGTGGCTAATCTGCTGGCCGAGAACGGGCATCAGGTCCTTCAGTGGATGCGTGACCCCGAACAGGCCGAGGCCATTCGGGTCAATCGCGAGAACCCGCGTTACCTCAAAGGCATCAAGATTCTGCCCGGCGTCACACCGGTCACTGACCTGCAAGCCACCCTGGACGCCTGCGACCTGTGTTTCGTCGCATTGCCCTCCAGTGCGCTGCGCTCGGTGTTGGTACCGCACGCCGAACGTTTGAGCGGCAAAATGCTCGTGAGCCTGACCAAAGGCATCGAAGCCCACACGTTCAAGTTGATGAGCGAGATCCTCGAAGAGATCGCCCCGCAGGCGCGCATCGGCGTCCTGTCCGGACCCAACCTGGCCCGTGAAATCGCCGAGCACGCGCTGACCGCCACGGTGGTCGCCAGTGAAGACGAAGAACTCTGCCAGCAGGTTCAGGCCGCGCTGCACGGACGCACCTTTCGTGTGTACGCCAGCGCCGATCGTTTCGGCGTGGAGCTGGGTGGGGCGCTGAAAAATGTCTACGCGATCATCGCCGGCATGGCGGTGGCGCTGGGCATGGGAGAAAATACCAAGAGCATGCTGATTACCCGGGCATTGGCGGAAATGACCCGCTTCGCGGTGAACCAGGGTGCCAACCCGATGACCTTCCTGGGGCTGGCCGGCGTGGGCGATCTGATCGTGACCTGTTCGTCGCCCAAGAGCCGCAACTATCAGGTCGGCTTCGCCCTCGGCCAGGGCCTGAGCCTGGACGAGGCGGTCACGCGCCTGGGCGAAGTCGCCGAAGGGGTCAATACCCTTAAAGTGCTCAAGGCCAAGGCCCAGGAGGTTGGCGTGTACATGCCGCTGGTCGCCGGGCTGCACGCGATCCTGTTCGAGGGGCGCACGCTGGAGCAGGTCATCGGTCTGTTAATGCGTGGCGAGCCGAAAACCGACGTCGACTTTATTTCCACCAGTGGTTTCAACTAATCACGCTTGCCAGAAAAGCAGGGAGTTGCGCATGAACGATCCAAAAATAGAAGCCAAGTACGAGTCCATCCTGCTGCGGGTGCTGTGGATGATCCTCTTCGTGCTGGTGTGGCAAGTGGCGCAGTTCATCCTCGGCGCCGTCGTGCTGGTGCAGTTGATCTATCGTTTGTTCTATGGCGCCCCAAGCGCCAGCTTGATGAATTTCGGCGACAGCCTGAGCCAGTTTCTGGCGCAGATCGGTCGTTTCGGCAGCTTTCACAGCGACCAGAAGCCCTGGCCGTTCGCCGACTGGCCGACGCCGCGTACACCGGAAGGTGAGGCGCCGCATGTCGTGGCACCGGCACCGCATCCGGCCCGAGATGAGGAACCCAAGCTATGAAACTCTGGGTATTGCGTCATGGTGAAGCTGTACCACACGGCTCCCGCCCCCACGATTCGGAGCGGGAATTGACGGATAACGGTCGTAAGGAAGTATTGAAAATCGCCGCAGAGCTGATGGGTCAGCCACTGACCGGCATTTACGCCAGCCCGTACCTGCGAGCGCAGCAAACAGCGCATCTGGTGCGAGATGCATTGGGTTTCGAACCGGAGATCCGCACCGTCGAGTGGCTGACACCGGACACGGAGCCGGACAAGGTGGCCGAACAGATGGTCGCGGTAAGCAATGTTTTGCTGGTCAGTCACAACCCGCTGGTGGGGAATCTGCTGAGCTACCTGCAGCATGGTGCCGGACATCCGCCGGAAAGGGTCAGCACTGCCGGTCTGGCGGAGCTCAAGGGTGAAGAGCTGCTGGTCGGGTCAATGAAACTCGACAGCATCAAGCATCCGTAACACCGCTTTTCTGTGGGAGCGTGGCTTGCCCGCGAAGGCATCGACTCGGTCATGCCTGATAAACCGCGGAGCCTGTATCGCGGGCAAGCCACGCTCCCACAGGTACGTCATAACCCGAAAAGTTTTGTATGAAATAGTCAACCAAGCACTTGCTTGGTTGACTACGCTTGCTCCAGACCAAAATCACAGGAGCGAGTCGCATGTCTGCTGCTTTTCGTTTGCCGCTGGACGTTTTCTACGAGCGTGAAGCCCGTCATCCCCGCCAGCGCTTTCTGGTCCAGCCTGTCGGGGGCGGCCAGGTCGAGACTTTGACCTGGGCGGACGTCGGTCATCAAGCACGCTGCGCCGCCCACTGGCTGCGAGCGCGGGAATTGCCGCAGGGCAGCCATATCGCCCTGATCTCGAAAAACTGTGCGCACTGGATCGTTGCCGATCTCGCGATCTGGATGGCCGGGCATGTGTCGGTGCCGTTGTACCCAAACCTGACCGCCGAGACCGTTGCCCAGGTACTCGAACATTCGCAAGCAGCGCTGGCATTCATCGGCAAGCTCGACGACTGGCCAGGTATGTCCCGTGGTGTCAGCCCCGACCTGCCGACCATCAGCCTGCCCCTGCATCCTCCCGGCGACTTTGATTTCAGTTGGGACGACCTGCAACGCAGTTCGCCCATCCAGGACAATCCCAAGCCCGACGCCGATCAACTGGCGACCATCATTTACACGTCCGGCACCACGGGCATGCCCAAGGGCGTGATGCACAGCTTCGGCACTCTGGGGTTTGCCACCACCCGCGGCACTGCGTTGTTCGGTCTCAACGAGTCGGACCGGCTGTTGTCCTACCTGCCGCTGTGCCACGTTGCCGAGCGCATGTTCGTCGAGCTGGCATCGATCTATACCGGCCAAACGGTGTTTTTCGCCGAGAGCCTCGATACCTTCCTCACCGACCTGCGCCGTGCGCGCCCGACCGCACTGTTTGGCGTGCCGCGCATCTGGACCAAATTCCAGATGGGCGTGTACAGCAAGATCCCGGCAAAACGTCTCGACTTCCTGCTCGGCCTGCCGATCATCGGCAAACGGATCGGGCATAAAGTCCTCGCCGGGTTGGGGCTGGACGCGTTGCGCATCGCGTTGTCCGGCGCGGCTCCGGTGCCGCAGACCTTGTTGCAGTGGTACCGCAAACTGGGGCTGGATGTGCTGGAGGTCTACGGCATGACCGAGAGTTGCGGCTACTCCCACATCGGCATGCCGGGCCAGAACAAACCGGGCTGGATCGGCAAGCCGTGTCCGGAAGTCGAAGTGCGGATCGCCGAGACGGGGGAGGTCATGGTGCGCAGTGGTGCGACCATGCTCGGGTATTACAAGGAACCGGAAAAAACCGCCGACACCATTACCGAGGACGGCTTCCTGCGTACCGGCGATAAGGGCGAGGAGGACGCCGAAGGCAATCTGCGCCTGACCGGGCGCCTGAAGGAAATCTTCAAGACCAGCAAAGGCAAGTACGTGGCCCCGGCACCGATTGAAAATCGCCTGGCCGTGCATTCGCGCATCGAACAGGTTTGCGTGGTGGGCGATGGCTTGAGTGCGCCGCTGGGTTTGTGCGTGTTGTCGGCGGTGGGCCAGCAGGATGCCGGCGGGGCCGCGCGCGCCGGTTTGCATTCGAGCCTGGAAAAACTGCTGGAGGAGGTCAATGGTGCCCTCGACAAGCATGAACAACTTCGGCGCCTGGTGGTGGTCAAGGACAGTTGGGCCGTGGAAAACGGCTTTCTTACCCCGACCCTGAAGATCAAGCGCAACGTGATCGAAGCGGCTTACGGTAAACGCTTTGAGGAATGGAGCGAGCGCAGCGAAGCGGTGCTGTGGCAGGATTGATCCACGAACAAAACCAACGAGGAAACTCTGCGATGAGCCTGTGGCGCACCACCCCGAACATCGAGCAGTTGAACGCAATCCAGAAAAACACCATCGGCGAAGTGCTGGACATCCGTTTCGAAGCTTTTGACGATGAGTCCCTGACCGCCAGCATGGTCGTCGATCACCGCACCCATCAGCCTTACGGCTTGCTGCATGGCGGTGCCTCGGTGGTGCTGGCCGAATCGGTCGGCTCGATGGCCAGTTACCTGTGCATCGATGCCAGCAAATTCTATTGCGTGGGCCTGGAAATCAACGCCAACCATTTGCGCGGCCTGCGCAGCGGACGGGTGACGGCGGTGGCCAAGCCGATCCACATCGGCCGCACGACCCATGTCTGGGACATTCGGTTGACCAGCGATGAGGGCAAGGCCAGTTGTGTGTCGCGACTGACCATGGCTGTGGTGCCCTTGGGTGAGAATCCACCGGCGCGTTGAACCAAAACCATAGCTTTGACCGGACTGTCATCATTCCTGTCAGTTACGGTCATTGCTGTAGGACGCGGTCTTGCGGACAATCTACACCTGTTCTCGCTCATGGATTTGCAGGTATGTCGCAACAGATCTTTTTCGCCCACGCCAATGGTTTTCCTTCGGGGACCTACGGCAAGTTGTTTGCGGCGCTGGCACCCGAGTTTCAGGTGACGCATCTGGAGCAGCACGCCCACGACCCGCGTTTCCCGGCGGACGACAATTGGTACAACCTGGTGGATGAGCTGATCCATCACCTGCAACAACAGGCCGAACCCGTGTGGGGCGTCGGTCACTCCTTCGGTGGCGTGTTGCACCTGCATGCGGCCTTGCGTTGCCCCGAGTTGTATCGCGGCGTGGTGATGCTCGACTCGCCAGTGCTGACCCGGACCGATCAATGGGTCATACGGGCGGCCAAACGCTTTGGTTTCATCGACCGCTTGACCCCGGCCGGGCGTACCTTGGGCCGCCGTGAAGAATTCGCCGACCTGGAAAGCGCCCGGAAGTATTTCGCTGGAAAAACCCTGTTTCGTGGCTTCGACCCGGAATGTTTCGATGCCTACCTGCAACACGGCTTGCATCAGGTCGGCGACAAGTTGCGCCTGCGGTTCGACCCGGCCACGGAAATCAGTATCTATCGCGGTGTACCGCACACCAGCCCGGGCAGCACCCGGCAGTTGCAAGTGCCGCTGGCGGTGGTACGCGGGCACAACAGCCGCGTGGTGATGCGCCATCACGCCAGTTCGGTCGACCGCCTGCCGTTGGGCGAGTCGTTGACCATGCCTGGCGGCCACATGTTTCCGCTCGAACGTCCCCTTGATACCGCTGATATGCTCAAAGGCCTGTTCTACCGTTGGGGCGGCCGTCGACAACAGGATTGCGCATGAACCACGTCGTCGAAGAGGTCCGCCTGAGCCTGCCGCATATCGAACTGGCGGCGCACCTGTTCGGTCCTGAAGACGGATTGCCGGTCATTGCCCTGCATGGCTGGCTGG
Organism: Pseudomonas sp. GW456-L13; assembly: GCF_017350115.1. Classification (NCBI taxonomy): domain Bacteria; kingdom Pseudomonadati; phylum Pseudomonadota; class Gammaproteobacteria; order Pseudomonadales; family Pseudomonadaceae; genus Pseudomonas; species Pseudomonas sp. GW456-L13. Next base: position 964,102 of record NZ_JACNAS010000002.1, on the reverse strand, counting down.
ACAACGCCAACAGTTTTGCCCGTCTGGCGCCGAAGCTTAAAGGCCTGCGCATCATCGCCCTGGACATGGCCGGTCACGGTCATTCCGGGCATCGCCCGCCGGGAGCTGGCTACGCCATGTGGGACTATGCCCACGACGTGCTGCAAGTCGCCGAACAGCTTGGGCTGAAGAAGTTTGCGCTGATGGGGCATTCGATGGGCGCCATTGCTTCGTTGATCATCGCCGGGTCGATGCCCGAGCGGGTTACCCACCTGGCGTTGATCGACGGCATCATTCCTCCTACAGACAAAGGTGAAAACGCTGCCGAGCGCATGGGGATAGCCCTGCAGGCGCAACTGGATCTGCGGGAAAAGCGCAAACCGGTCTACGACACCCTCGACCGAGCCGTCGAAGCGCGCATGAAAGGCCTGGTGGCGGTCAGCCGCGAGGCCGCAGAACTGCTGGCGCAGCGTGGCCTGATGCCGGTGCCGGGCGGTTACACCTGGCGCACTGACAATCGCCTCACACTGCCATCGCCGTTGCGCCTTACCACCGAACAGGCCATGGCCTTCGTCCAGCGGGTCAAGTGTCCTGCAACACTGGTGGTTGCCGCCGACGGCATGCTCGCCAAACACCCAGAGTTGCTGGAGCGTCTACCCTTTAGCCGGGAACAGCTGCCAGGCGGCCACCATTTGCACCTCAATGATGAGTCTGGTGCCGATCTTGTCGCAGACTGTTTCAATCGGTTTTTCGCCATTCCTTGACTTGCGCCGGGCAACTGTCGAGGCTTGGCGGGTTGAAAAGGGAGACAACCATGATAGATCTCTACACCGCTGCGACCCCGAATGGCCACAAGGTCTCTATCGTGCTCGAGGAACTCGGCCTGCCCTACACGGTGCATGCCTTGAGTTTCGACAAAAAGGAGCAGAAGTCCGCGGACTTCCTCAAGATCAACCCCAATGGCCGGATTCCGGCGATTGTCGACCGCGTCAATGGCGATTTCGCCGTGTTCGAGTCAGGCGCCATCCTGATTTACCTCGCTGAACAGACCGGCAAACTGATGCCATCGGACCCGAAGGGGCGTTCGCTGGTATTGCAGTGGCTGATGTTCCAGATGGGGGGCATCGGCCCGATGCAGGGCCAGGCCAACGTGTTCTTCCGCTACTTTCCGGAAAAACTCCAGGGTGCCATCGACCGGTATCAGCATGAAACCCGTCGCCTCTACGAAGTGCTCGACACGCGGTTGCAAAGCGTGGAGTTCCTCGCCGATCAGTACAGCATTGCCGACATTGCCACCTTTCCCTGGGTGCGCGGCTACGAGTGGTCGGGCGTCTCGGTGGATGGCTTGACGGCGTTGCAACGCTGGATGGCAACCATGGAGGACCGGCCGGCGGTGCAGCGTGGCCTGCAAGTACCGAAACGCGCCGATGAAGCCAGTATTATCAAGGGCGCCCAGGCCATGCTGATCCGATGAGTCTATCCATGCGTTCATTCAGTTTGCTGGTGCTGTGCAGTTTCAGTCCCTTGTTATTCGCCGCCGATGTTCCGGGCAGTCAGGACCTGCCGATAGTGCCGCGCATGGTCGACGCCCAGATTGTCGACTATCGCCCCGCCGCCGAACTGGAGCGGATCTACCCGTTGGGCTCGATCCGTAAAATCAGTGGCCAGTTACGATTCGACGGCCAGGTCAGTGCCCGCGGCAACGTCACTTCGGTGACCTACGAATTACCCTCGGAGCATTCATCCATCGAGGCGTTCACCGCTGCCCGCGAGGCTTTGCAACAGCAGGACGCCGGGTTGCTCTTCTGGTGCCAGGCGCGCGATTGCGGTGAAAGCAGCCTCTGGGCCAACCAGGTCTTTGGCAACGCCAAGCTGTACGGCGCCGACGATCAGCAAGCCTATTTGTTGCTGCGACTTGCCGCTCCAAGGGACAACACGCTCGTTGCGCTGTACAGCATCACCCGCGGTAATCGCAAAGCCTACCTGCATGTCGAACAGTTCGAGGCTTCGACACCGCTGGGCGAGTTGTTACCGACCTCCGCGACCTTGCTGCGTGAACTCAAGAGCACCGGCGAACTTGATTTTGCCACGTTGAACAGCGCACCTGACGAGACCTGGCTCCGCTTGATTTCTCGCGGACTGAATCTGGACACCACCTTGCGGGTCAGCATTTCCGGAGCGAACGCCGAAGCCTGGCGTCAGGCCCTGATTGCCCAGGGCGTGCGTGCCGCGCGGCTGGAAACCGGTAGTGCCGAAGGCTCTGGCCTGCACATCGAGCTATTGCGCTAGGCTGTACCGGGCGAGCGTGTACGTCGCGTTCGCCTACTCTTTTGCTGACTGACTTTTTCGAGACTTTTGATGATCAATAACGATCGCCTGTTGGTGCAGATCCTGCTCGTGGCGTTGTTCGGCGCGAGCTTCTGGGTGATGGCGCCGTTCTGGTCGGCGATGTTCTGGGGCGCGGTCCTGGCGTTTGCCAGTTGGCCGCTGATGCGCTTGCTGACCCGTTGGCTCAATGGCCGCGAGTCGCTGGCGGCGGCATTGCTGACGCTGGGCTGGATGGTGTTGGTAGCGGCACCCTTGGTGTGGTTGGGTTTCAACCTTGCCGATCATGTGCGCGATGCCACGGTATTCATCAAGGATGCTCAGGTTGAGGGGCTTCCCGAAGCGCCGCTGTGGCTGGGTTCGATTCCCCTGGTGGGCGGGCGGCTGGTAGGGATCTGGAACAGTATCGATGAGCAGGGCGCGGCGATGATGGTGTCGCTCAAGCCTTATCTGGGGCAGGTGGGTAACTGGTTGCTGGCGCGCAGCGCGCAGATCGGCGGCGGTATTCTCGAACTGACCCTGAGCGTCGTCTTCGTATTCTTTTTCTATCGTGACGGGCCGCGCCTGGCGGCATTTGTACACACACTGCTGGAGCGGCTGATCGGTCAACGGGCCGGCTACTACATTGAACTGGTGGCAGGCACGGTACAGAGGGTGGTGAACGGTGTGATCGGCACTGCGGCGGCCCAGGCGATCCTGGCACTGATCGGGTTCCTGATTGCCGGCGTACCGGGTGCGCTGGTGCTTGGCATCGTGACGTTCATGCTCAGCCTGATCCCGATGGGCCCGCCGCTGGTGTGGATTCCGGCGACCGCGTGGCTGGTCTGGAAAGGCGAGTACGGGATGGCCATATTCCTCGGGATCTGGGGCACATTCATCATCAGCGGTGTCGACAACGTGCTCAAACCGTACCTGATCAGCCGTGGCGGCAACCTGCCGCTGGTCATTGTGCTGCTTGGGGTGTTTGGCGGGTTGATTGCCTTTGGCTTTATCGGCCTGTTCATCGGCCCGACATTGCTGGCGGTGGCCTACAGCCTGTTGATCGACTGGAGCACGACCCAGGCACGGGGTGAAGATCGCCGGCCCTGAGGCGGGAAGCGCTGTTGCAGGGACCTGTTGCGGTTGCCGAGGGTAGCGGGCCTGGGTGTTGCGGGCGTGTCGTGTGTGTATCGAACTCGACACAATGGCCTCAAGGGCTAGTCTTGCCTGAGCCGTCGCGACGATTTACCGATCATCGGGTCCCGCAGCGGCGCTGGTTCCGCTACAATGCGCGCCGATTTCGACTTGCCTGAGAGCCCACTCATGTCCGCCTGCCAGACTCCCATCATCGTCGCCCTGGATTTCCCTACCCGTGACGCCGCACTGAAGCTGGCCGATCAGTTGGACCCGAAGCTGTGCCGGGTCAAAGTCGGCAAGGAACTGTTCACCAGCTGCGCCTCGGAAATCGTCGGCACCCTGCGCGACAAGGGTTTCGAAGTGTTCCTGGACCTCAAGTTCCACGACATCCCGAACACCACCGCGATGGCTGTCAAGGCAGCGGCGGAAATGGGCGTGTGGATGGTTAACGTGCATTGCTCCGGCGGCCTGCGCATGATGGCGGCGTGCCGTGAAGTGCTGGATCAGCGCACCGGTCCTAAACCACTGCTGATCGGCGTGACCGTCTTGACCAGCATGGAGCGTGAAGACCTGGCGGGCATCGGCCTGGACATCGAGCCACAGGAGCAGGTGCTGCGCCTGGCCGCCCTGGCGGAAAAAGCCGGGATGGACGGCCTGGTGTGCTCGGCCCTCGAAGCCCAGGCACTGAAAGCGGCGCACCCGTCGCTGCAACTGGTGACCCCGGGGATTCGTCCGGCGGGCAGCGCCCAGGACGATCAGCGCCGCATTCTGACGCCACGTCAGGCGCTGGATGCCGGTTCCGACTATCTGGTGATCGGCCGTCCGATCAGCCAGGCGGCGGATCCAGCCAAGGCACTGGCGTCGGTTGTGGCTGAACTGGTCTAAACACCGCTAAACCTGTGGGAGCGAGCTTGCTCGCGATGGGGGAGGATCAGTGACATCAATGTTGCCTGACACTCCGCTATCGCGAGCAAGCTCGCTCCCACAGTGGTTTTTGGGTGAGTCTAAATATCGGGTTAGACCTTCAACACCAACTTCCCGAAGTTCTCGCCGCTGAACAATTTCATCAGCGTCTCCGGGAAAGTCTCCAGTCCTTCGACAATATCTTCCTTGCTCTTGAGCTGCCCCTTGGCCATCCAGCCGGCCATTTCCTGGGCGGCGCTGGCGTATTGGGCGGCGTAGTCCATCACCACAAAACCTTCCATGCGCGCGCGGTTGACCAGCAGTGACAGGTAATTGGCCGGTCCCTTGACCGCTTCCTTGTTGTTGTACTGGCTGATGGCACCGCAAATCACCACCCGCGCCTTCATGTTCAGGCGGCTCAACACCGCGTCGAGAATGTCGCCACCCACGTTATCGAAATACACGTCGACGCCCTTCGGGCACTCGCGCTTGAGGCCGGCGAGGACGTCTTCGCTCTTGTAGTCGATAGCGCCATCGAAACCCAGTTCATCGATCAGGAACTTGCACTTGTCGGCGCCACCGGCGATGCCAACCACCCGGCACCCTTTGATCTTGGCGATCTGCCCGGCAATGCTGCCCACGGCGCCCGCCGCGCCCGACAGCACCACGGTGTCACCGGCCTTCGGAGCGCCGACGTCGAGCAGGGCGAAGTACGCCGTCATCCCGGTCATGCCCAACGCGGACAAGTAACGTGGCAGCGGTGCCAGTTTCGGATCGACCTTGTAGAAGCCTCGCGGTTCGCCGAGGAAGAAGTCCTGCACGCCCAGGGCGCCGTTGACGTAATCCCCGACTGCGAACCCCGGGTTGTTCGACACAATGACTTTGCCCACACCCAAGGCGCGCATGACTTCGCCGAGCCCGACCGGCGGGATGTAGGACTTGCCCTCGTTCATCCATCCACGCATGGCCGGATCCAGGGACAGGTATTGGTTTTCGACCAGTATCTGACCCGCCGCCGGCTCGCCGACCGGTACTTCCTGGTAGGTGAATGTCTCGCGGGTCGCCGCGCCAACCGGACGTTTGGCGAGCAGGAATTGGCGATTGGTCTGGGAGGTCATGGCAGGCACTCAAGTTGAATGAAGCTTTGTTGATAGCCGGTCAGCGACGATGCTGCAAGTTCGGCTGATGCGGCGAATGCAGGTTGATCCAGTGCAGTGATAGTTGGTACGGCAGTTCCATCACTGCAACTCATGGGCGCCCAACCGGAGCCTTGATAGTGCTGCCGTGTTCAAGACCTCCATGGCTAGACTGGTCCTACGCGATTCCCCGCATTCTTCTTTTTGAGGACATAACAAAATGAGCATGACGTTTTCTGGCCAGGTGGTCGTGGTGACAGGCGGGGCGGCCGGTATTGGCCGCGCGACCGCCCAGGCATTTGCTGCCGAGGGCCTGAAGGTAGTAGTGGCCGATATGGACGTGGCAGGCGGCGAGGGCACGGTGGCGCTGATTCGTACCGCCGGTGGCGAAGCGACCTTCGTGCGCTGCAACGTTACCCTGGAAAGCGATGTAAAAAATCTGATGGAGGAGGTGATCAATACTTACGGTCGCCTCGACTATGCCTTCAACAATGCCGGCATCGAAATCGAGAAGGGCAAGTTGGCCGAAGGTACGCTCGACGAGTTCGACGCGATCATGGGCGTCAATGTCAAAGGTGTCTGGCTGTGCATGAAATACCAGTTGCCGTTGCTGCTGGCGCAAGGGGGCGGTGCGATCGTCAATACGGCATCGGTGGCCGGCCTTGGGGCGGCGCCGAAAATGAGCATCTACGCAGCCTCTAAACATGCAGTGATCGGCCTGACCAAGTCGGCGGCCATCGAATATGCCAAGAAGAAGATCCGGGTCAACGCCGTGTGTCCGGCGGTGATCGACACGGATATGTTCCGCCGCGCTTATGAAGCCGACCCGAAAAAAGGCGAGTTCGCCAACGCCATGCATCCGGTCGGTCGCATCGGCAAGGTCGAAGAGATCGCCAGCGCGGTGCTGTACCTGTGCAGCGATGGCGCGGCATTCACCACGGGGCACTCATTGGCCGTGGACGGTGGCGTTACCGCGTTTTAACTCGACATACCAATACCAGACACACTGCGAACCTGTGGGAGCAAGCTTGCTCGCGATGACGGAGTGTCAGTCGACATCTATGTTGGCTGGCTCCGCGCCATCGCGAGCAAGCTCGCTCCCACAGGTTTTTTTTGGGTTCCGCTGAAGGGCCAGGCAATGTGTATCAAATGATTAGATCGAATGGTTTTGGCGGCGTTGTCGCACAAGTCTTCGAGCACGCCTGTGATTAACTGCTAATCGCAAAATCAACAGGGGTTTGCTTGCTCATGGAATTGAGAATCGACCGACAGGCGCTGGTGCCCGTCGTACAGCAAATTGTTGACGCGCTGACCTGCTGGCTTCATTCCAGCGGGGTATCGCCCGGTACGCGCCTGCCTTCGGTGCGACAGATCGCGCGGATCAATTTGCTCAGTCAGTTAAGCGTCGCTCAGGCTTGTGAACGCCTGGTGACACAGGGAATGCTGGTGTCAGGTCATGGAGCCGGCTATGCGGTTGCCGATCCGGCATTGGCCACAGACACAAAGCACGAGCCGGTGTGGTTCGAGGGGGCGGAGCCCGATCACGGGGCTTTTTCGAGTGAGTTGAGGCTGGGCTGTGGCGGGCTGCCTGAAAGCTGGCGCGAGACAGACGATCTGACTTACGCGATTCGGCAAGTCAGTCGTACCGACACGGCCAGCCTGTTCAACTACAGCACGCCGCTGGGTTTGCCAGCCTTGCGACAACAGATCCTCAAGCACCTCAGGCAGCTGGATATCCGGGCAAAGGACAACCGGATCATGACCACGGCGGGTGCCAGTCAGGGGCTCGACCTGATTGTGCGGACGCTGTTCAGGGCCGGTGACTGTGTGATCGTGGAGAGTCCCGGTTATCCGGTGCTGTTCGATCTGCTCAGGCTGCACGGTATCCACATGGTCGAGATACCGCGAACACCGCGCGGGCCGGACGTGGAGGTGCTCGAGTCGGTGCTGGTCAAACACCGGCCCCAAGGGCTGTTCATCAATAGCTTCTATCACAACCCGACCGGCAGCAGCCTTGCACCGGTGGTGGCGCGCCGCGTGCTGCAACTGGCCAGGACCTTCGGCGTGCAGGTGATCGAAGACGACGTTTATGCGGATTTGCACAGCGGTTCCGGTATGCGACTGGCTGCGCTGGACGACGATGTGATCTACGTGGGCAGCTTTTCCAAGACCCTCAGCAGTTCCTTGCGGGTCGGTTTCGTGGTGGCCGATGCCGAAGTCATTACACGTCTGGCCGAGGTCAAGATGATCAGCGGCATGGGCGCCTCGCGATTTTGCGAATCGGTGCTGGCGTGCCTGTTGGCTAATGGTGCCTACCGCAAACTGGTACAGCGTCAGCGCCAACGCTTGAGCAGCGACCGGCTGGTGGTGCTGCAATTGCTCGAAGATGCCGAATGGGAAGTCTTCGGCAAGCCGGCGGGAGGCCTGTTCATCTGGGCGCGATCACGAATGTCCGACTACGATCAGCTGCGAACCCAGGCACGGCGCCTGGGTGTACTGCTGTCATCGAAGACCGCCTTCAACCCCTCGGGTGAGGCCAGTGACTGGCAGCGTATCAACGTGACATATGCCTGCGATCCGCGTGCCCGGGCGTTCTTTCAGGCCACTGCCCGGGATCGACCTCAAGCGTTCTGAAAACGACGTTGACGTAGCTTTTTGCCATTATTCCGGAGCCAGAGCCTTGTGTTGCCACTGGCCCGTTGCGAATCTGCGTCTACAGACTTTGGCAGGGGACTAAGTGCAATGAAATCGGCCGTGCAAGGACGTTTTGCCAACCTCGGTATGGCGAAAAAACTGGGTGTCGGGTTTGTCCTGGTGCTGTTGTTGACTGCGCTGGTGGCGGGCATTGGCGTTTGGTCCCTGCAAACCATCAGCCAGCGCTTCGATGGGCTCAAGCAAATGTCATCGCTCAACAGCGGTTTGCTCAAGGTGCGGCTACTGGAGCAGGAGTACGCCTTGCACGGCAATCCGAAAACCGTCGATGCCCTGCACGAGGGCGTCGATGGCTTGATCGCCCTGGCCGGCCAGCTCAAGGCCGCGTCTGCGGCCAACGTGCCGGTGATGAATGATGTCGAACAGTCCCTGGGAGCCTATCGCAAGGCCTTCGACGAGTTTGTCTCGCTCACCCAGGCCAAGGACCTGGCGCTGGAAATGGCCAGTTGGTCGGTGTCCAGCGTGGCCAATAACCTTGATGTATTGCAATCCGGGCTCACCGATGACGGCGCCTATACGCTGAAAGACTCCGAAGGCAAGGACGGTGCGCAATTCATCGAGCAGGCCAGTCAGGTCAGCCAGGTTTCACGCTTGATGCTGCAAGCCATGAATGAAGCGCGCGTGCGTCTGGATCAAAGCCGCAAAGGCGACGATAGCGCCGGGCAGGGCAAGATCGAACAGGCCAGCCAGGCATTGACCCAGGCCGAGCAGCTCAAGACCACGGTCAAGGACGAGGGTTACCAGACTGTCCTCAATGAGGTGATGGGTCATATCGTCAGTTTCAGTGACAAGCTCGCCGAGTACACCGGCCTGCTGGAACAGGAAAAAACCGTCTATCAACAATTGCACCAGCGCGCAGCCCAAGTGGTCGAGCGGGTGGATCAGGCTTATGTCGCGCAAGACCTGGCGATGCAGGCTGAACTGAAAAAGAACTCGCTGCTGATCATTGGCTCTTCCGCCCTGGCCTTGCTGGTTGGGCTGGTTGCCGCGTGGATCATCACCCGGTTGATCGTGGCACCGCTGCGCCGTGTGATTCAGGTGGCGCAGCAGATTGCCTCAGGGGATTTGAGTGCGACCATTGACGTGACCCGCCGTGACGAAATCGGCCAGTTGATGCAGGCAATGCAACAAATGGGCGCGGGACTCAGCCATATAGTCAGCGGCTTGCAATCGGGTATCGAGCAGTTGGCGACTTCCGCCCAGTCGTTGTCGGCGGTGACTGAACAGACCAATCTCGAAGTCAGCACGCAGAAGGAGGAAACCGAACAGGTCGCCACCGCAATGAATCAGATGACGGCCACGGTGCATGACGTCGCGCGTAATGCAGAGGAAGCTGCGCTGGCCGCGCAAACCGCTGACGGCAAGGTTGAAAGTGGTCAGCAGGTGGTGCGCCAGAGCATGGCGCGGATCGAGCAGTTGGCGGACTCGGCCACCTCGGCCAGTTCGAGCATCGAAAGCCTGAGTGCGGAAATACAGAACATCGGCACGGTCTTGAGCGTGATCAAAAGCGTGGCAGAGCAAACCAATCTGCTGGCGTTGAATGCGGCGATCGAGGCAGCCCGGGCCGGCGAGCAGGGCAGGGGCTTTGCAGTGGTGGCCGATGAAGTGCGTGCGCTGGCCAAGCGAACCCAGCAATCGACCGAGGAAATCGAACGCCTGGTCAGCGCTTTGCGCTCGGCGGCGCAGTCGTCGGTGCAGCAGATCCAGAGCAGTGGCGAATTGGTGAAGCTGGCGGTCAGCGATGCCTTGCAGACCGAGAGTGCGCTGGGAAGCATTGCGGCGGCGGTGTCGTTGATCCAGCAGATGAACCAACAGATTGCCGCGGCGGCCGAGGAACAGAGCTCGGTGGCCGAGGAGATCAACCGCAGTGTCACCAGTATTCGCGCCAGTGCCGATCAGTCATCGCTGGCGATGCAGGGCAATGCAGCGTCGAGTATTCAGCTGGCGCAACTGGGGGTTGAACTGAAGGGGATGGTGGGGCATTTCAGGCTTTGAAATGATCATCGGCCAGGCTAAAAAAGCCACCTCTCGGTTAATGCTCATCAGTTAACACACCAAACCTGTGGGAGCGAGCTTGCTCGCGATGGCGGACTGTCAGGCACCCCTTGTGTGACTGTCCAACCGTCATCGCGAGCAAGCTCGCTCCCACAGGGTGGCGGTGTTCAAACCGTTGACTGATTGGCATTAACCTCTAGGTGGCTTTTCCATTTTCGCTGATCAGTCGTAGATCGCTTTCTTCTTCCAGTCCGCGTCAGCCTCGACGTCCTTGAGGCCTTCGGTCAATTGGTTGACCTCGCCTTCGACCGGCGCGATGCGATCCATGACCTGGTCGTTGGCCCGGGCCAGGAGTTTTTCCAGGTACTCCAGTTGCTCGGCATAGACCTGTGGTTCCTGCTGTTTGCGCAGGTATTGCACGCCACGCTCGAATGCCAGGCGGGCCTGCCCGGGCTGGTTCTGTTGCAGGGAGTGCTGGCCGAGGTTGTTGAAGAACTCGATGTGCAGCAGCACCAGGATGTGGCGCACTTCACGAATCCAGCGCTTGGCTTCGTTGGGGGGCAGGAAGCCGTCCTGGGCCGCGCGGGTAACCTGGCCGTGCAGGGCTTCGAGCAGGAAGCGTACATCCTTGGCCTTGGCTTCAGTCTGGATCGGTGCCGGCGGATTGTTGACCGGGATGGATTCACCCTGGCCGACAAGGGCTTCCAGTTCGGCGATCCGTGCCTTGAGGTTGGCGCTGGATTTTTCCAGGTTAAGCAGGCGCTGGCAGACGTTCAGTTCCAGGCGGGCCAACAGCAGCTTGAGGGCCGGGGTCATCAGCTGGCCGGGGAACGTCTCGGTGATTTCGCCGCAGCGTCGCAGGCGATCGTTGAGCTCAATCTTGGTACGGGCCTTTTCCAGCTTGTTGTTTTCCACCACATGGTTCATGTAGCCAATGGCGATCAACAGTGCGATCCCGGCTACGACTAGCAGGGTGATCATGAGTGGCGTCACCGGTAAGACCTCTTTATAGGTTACGCATGCGAGTCTGGTGGATTGGCATTTGAGCGCCCAGGCCCGCACGACGGGTTGGATCGGACATGCTTGTTCTTGTATCGGCCGGAGCCTCGCTTCTATGAATGATGGCACTCGATACTCAGATTGCCATCATCGGGTGGACTATAACGTCTTGGCGGATGCCAGAATATAGGCGTCAAACGCCGGGCAGCGGAAAAACCGCAATGGCTCCCAAAAGCAGGGCGAAGTCATTGATTTAAATAAATTTATATCAGGGGGTTGACGACCTCTCAATCCATCCATAGAATGCGCGCCACTTGCAGCGTAAAGCACACAGCGAAACGAAGCAGGGAGTGAATGTTGTACGTGTGTCCCCTTCGTCTAGTGGCCTAGGACACCGCCCTTTCACGGCGGTAACAGGGGTTCGAGTCCCCTAGGGGACGCCAATGCGGGAATAGCTCAGTTGGTAGAGCACGACCTTGCCAAGGTCGGGGTCGCGAGTTCGAGTCTCGTTTCCCGCTCCAATTTTAAACAGCGTTGCTTTCGGGCAGGGCTGAGTGAAACCAGAACCAAGTCTTCGGATGCGGCTCTGGACACCGAAACACACACCATGTGTTCCGGGTAGCGTGTCCCCTTCGTCTAGTGGCCTAGGACACCGCCCTTTCACGGCGGTAACAGGGGTTCGAGTCCCCTAGGGGACGCCATTTGCGGGAATAGCTCAGTTGGTAGAGCACGACCTTGCCAAGGTCGGGGTCGCGAGTTCGAGTCTCGTTTCCCGCTCCATATTTAACGAAAACGCCGCTCATTGAGCGGCGTTTTTGTTTGCGCGTAAAAAAACAGGTCAACTGCTGAGGCTTTGTACCAGGCTTTCGAGCGCTTCAGAGGTTTCTTCATCCTGCTCCAGTTGCACAGCAGCAGCCGCTCTGAGTTGGCGTGCCAGGCGGTACTCGCTGGGTGTGCAGTTGGCGAACTGCTTGAAGGCACGGGCGAAGTAGGAAGGATCCTTGAAGCCGGCCTCATAGCCGATGCTGGTAATCGGCATCTGGCTGTTGTCGAGCAGGTCTTTGGCGAAGTTCATGCGCTTGTCCAGGATGTAATCCGTGAAGCCAAGCCCATTGGCTTCCTTGAACAGGCGGCTGAAGCGAAATGTCGTCATGCCGCAGCGCTGAGCCAATTCCCTCTGATCGATGCTGTCACGAAAGTGCTGTTCGATGTACAGCATGACATTGCTCAGCGCCTGGTGTTTTTGGTGTCCTGAGGTCCGCCGGATGCTGTCCGGCAGGGTCGGGGCGTGGTCGATTTGCGATGATTTGGCCTGGCCGTGGGCATTTCGGCGCAGCTCGCAGAGCTGCACCACCGCCGTCAGGTAACGCTTCTTCTCGGTGGTCGAGAGCGGGAGCACCATGTATTCCCAGACGCTGGAGCGCATGGCCCAGACAGCCAGTTCCTCCGAGTGCTGCACGGTGAACATGGTGATCGGGATGCTGGGGGTGGTGCGTTTGATCTCCAGCAACAGCCTCAAGCCTGGCGTGTCGGGGCGATCAAAATGGACGCAGATCATGTCTGCCTGTTCCCTGATGGGCAGCACGGAGTTTTTCGCCAGATTGCAGTCGCAGGAACCCTCGAACTGCGCGACGAGTTCTTTCGTGGACCGATCATGAGTCAGATCGAACCACAGGAGCGATGGCCTTTTGGTCAAATTGGACGTCATGTCTCTACTCTAGGGTTCTTGGTGACTCTCTCGCTAAGGAGTATTGCCAAGGTGCCATCACTTTGCAGATTTAATCCTGATAGGAAAGACGATTTTTAGTTCTTTTCGCTCTATGGGTTACCTGGAGGGCAGCCCCGGGCGAGTGTTTGCTCGTGTGTTGTCGATAAACCTGGGTTTAGCCGCCTGTCGCTTGTGAATCAATGACAATTGCCTTTGCGTTTCAATGCCTTGTTCACCCCTCCAGTTACTTCTGCAAAGGCCAATGCCCCGTATTTGGCCGCCCCGCAAAAAAGTCCTAACGATGTGCAAAATCTTCCTAACGCCAATGCCTTGTCCCTGACTAGGGTTGCATCAGGCAGCGCAGAAAGTACTGCCTCAGAAAAAACAACATTCGAGTGAGGTGGGCAAAATGATCATGCAAACAATCAAGGCTTCGGTAGTGAAGTTCATCAATGACGAAGATGGTTTGACCATCGTGGAGTACGCGGTGGCTGGCGGGCTAATAACCCTAGCGGTTGTCACTGCTTTTACCACCTTGGGCACCGCCATTACCACCCAGCTCGGTAGGCTAGCTACTTGTATGGTCCCAGGTGGGGCATGCGTGTAAGTCTATTCCCAGTGAGAGATGCAGCGATGCCTTTTGAGCAGATATTTATATCAATTGTTCTATTAGGGCTGCTAGGTATTGCGGTGGTGAGCGACCTTCGTCGCCACCGCATCCCCAACCTGCTGGTTCTTATAGGACTTGTTTTGGGTTTGACCAGTCAGGCTTACGCCAGTGGAGTTGAGGGGCTTGGTAATGCTGCGCTGGCCATGCTGATCGGATTTGCAGTGTTTCTACCCATGTACGCCTTGGGTGGTATGGCCGCCGGGGACGTCAAGTTGATGGCCATGGTCGGATGTTTTTTTACACCGCATGACGCGTTGTGGACGGCGCTTTTCAGTCTGACGGCCGGTGGTTTGTGCGGTTTTTTGATCATACTTTTTCGTGGCCAGCTGCTGCAAACCTTAGCGCGCTACGGGTTGATATTAAGGGCGCGAACCTACTTGGCTCCGGCGGTAGATGAAGTGGCCGGAAAGCCTTTCCCATACTCCGTTGCAATTTTGCTCGGAACCCTGGCCAGTGGCTATTGGCTGTAGATCGGCCCGCAGCCCAGGAGGCTAGCCATGCACGTCATCGTCGAAAGTGATGCCTACCCCAGCGATCGGGGAGCGGTACAACGCTTGGCTCCTCAGCCCTGCACTATCCGCGAAACTGGCCTGACGGACAGTTTTCTCGGAGAGTTGGTGTGCAAGCATTTGTTTGATGCCGGTGTGCTGGACATGTCGCGGCTGGTGGAACGCCTGGCGCTGACCGGCGCGGTACTTGAAGAGGTCCTGGCGTTTCTGCGCAAGGACGGCCGTGTCGAAGTGCTGGGCCAGGTGAGCCAAACCGGCGGGCAGATGTTGCGTTATGGCCTGACCGAACGTGGTCGCAGTGCCGCCCGTGATGCCCTGTCGCGCAGCGGTTATATAGGAGCGGCACCCTTCCCGGTGAGTACCTACCGGTCCCTGATCAAGCTACAGACCATTCACCATGGTCGCATCAATGCCAACGATATGCGCAATGCCCTGGCTGGCGTAGTGCTCACGGAGGAGATGCTCGATCAGTTGGGTGTGGCGATGAACTCCGGGCGCGCGATCATGATTTATGGTCCCGCGGGTACCGGCAAGACCTATGTCAGCAGTCGGCTGATCCGACTGTTCGCCGAGGCCATCTGGGTCCCTCATGCCATCGTCATCAACGAGTCGGTGATCGAGATCTATGACCCGCAGGTGCATCAGCGCCTTGATGACAACGCTCAGCAGAACACCCTGATGCTCAACGAAGGTATCGACCGTCGATTGCTGTGCTGCAAACGCCCGATCGTCATCACGGGCGGTGAGTTGAGCATGGAACAGCTGGACGTTCGCTATGACCCCTTCACCCGTCAATACCAGGCCGCCTTGCAGCTCAAGGCCAGCAATGGCCTGTTCATCATCGACGACATGGGACGCCAGCGCATGGCACCCGCCGAGCTGTTCAATCGCTGGATCGTCCCGATGGAAGAGAAACGCGATTTCCTCAACCTGGGCGGCGGTCGGCATTGCGAGCTGCCTTTCGATCTGATTCTGGTGTTTTCCACCAACCTCAATCCCCTGGAGCTGGCCGATGAGGCCTTCCTTCGCCGGATTGGCTACAAGCTGCAGTTCGGTTACCTGAAGCCCGAGCAGTACGAAAAGATCTGGCGTCAGGAAAGCGAGCGTCTGGGCATTTCCTATGACCCGCTGCTGGTGCGTTATGTGCTGCAAAGGCTTTATGCAAGTGAAGGCATGCCCCTGGTGCCTTGCCATCCCCGCGATCTCCTGAACATGGCACTCGATCGCCAGCGTTATATCGGCGGTTCCGGACCACTGTCACCGAAAGAGTTGGAATGGGCCTGGCACAACTACTTCGTCCAGCTCGACTTTCTTTGATACGGAGATACTGACATGAGCTCTCGTACGCTTACCCTGATAGGCGCTTCTCTGGTCATGGGCCTTGGGGCTGCATGGATGGCCGACTCTTGGCTGAGCGCACGGCTCAATGCCAGCCCGGATGACCACTTTCGAAGTGTGGTGGTCGCCACGGTAGAGATTCCATTCGGGCAGATGGTCGAGGCCCAGCAGGTCACGACCGTACGCATGCCCATGGATACGATCCCGGACGATGCCTTCGATGCCAGCGAAAAAGCCGTGGGCAAGATCGCAACGTTCGACATTCTGCGGGGCGACATCGTGCGCGGTGCACGTCTGAGCGAGCACCTGGGGGGCAGCACCCTGGCCTCTTTGATAGCGCCTGACAAACGTGCCATATCGGTACGGGTGGACGATGTGGTTGGTGTCGGCGGATTCCTGTTGCCGGGTAACCGGGTCGATGTATTGGCGACCAAACGCACGGAGAATGCCAGCAATAATGCTGTGTCCAAGACCATCCTCGAGAATTTACGGGTGTTGGCGGTGGACCAGACCGCAGGTACCGACAAAACCCAACCGGTGGTGGTGCGTGCAGTGACGCTGGAGATGACGGCCGCAGAGGCTGAAGCCCTGGTCACGGCGCAGACGGAAGGCAAGTTGCAACTGGCGCTGCGTAACCCACTGAACCTCGAGAAGAAAATCGCGGCCGTTGCACCTGCTGCACCTGTAGCGCCGGCCATGGCCGTGGCCACCGTCGCGGCGCCAAAACGTGTGGTACAGCACAGCAGCGGCGAGGGGGCGGGTATCACCGTTATCCGCGGGACTGAAGCCAAAGTAGTCAACATTCGCTGACTTTGCGCAGCAGCTGCCTGGATACCACGTTATTGGCGGAGCCGATCCGGATCAGTATCGGCAATCGAGGGCTTGATGATGAATCTTCGTATTCAGCGGCCGTTCACTTCGACGCCAAGGCGCCAGGAAGGATCGGTGAGTGTATTGATGGTGATCGCGTTGGCGGTGATGGCCATGATGGCGGCGTTGGCTCTGGACGGCGGGCATATGATGCTGAACAAAACGCGCCTGCAGAATGCGGTGGACGCCGCCGCCCTGAGTGGCGCCAAAACCCTGAGTCAGGTGGGAGGGGGTATCACCGGTGCCAGCGTGACGCAAACCGCCGCGCTCAATACGCTGATACAGAATGCCAATGCCACGGGCAACAAAGAATTGGCCACGGCGGTCGGCGGCAACGCAGGCGCATTTGCAGTGGTGGAAATGGCAAGCAGTGTCTATGGCCCGTTCTCTTTTCCCGGGCCGACGGATGCCAAGTACGTTCGGGTATCGGTAGCGAGCTATGGCCTGACGGAGTTTTTCTGGAACTTCGCCCAGTCATTAGGCGTCGTGGGGAACAAGGCGGTGGCGGCTATCGCCACCGCGGGACCCAGCCCTACCAGCCCCTGCGATCTCGCGCCTTTGATGGTCTGTGGCAACCCTGCTCAATACGACCCGGACGCGGGCATGTTCTGGGGCTTCCAGTTTGGTGATTTGAAGGTATTGAAGACGGCTTCCGGCAATCAGTCTCCAATTGGTCCAGGCAACTTTCAGTTGCTCGATTTTGGCTCGGGCGGCAATGCGGTCAGGGAGGAGATGGCGGGAGGCGGCAAGGTCTGTCGCAATGTGGGAGACAACGTCACGACCGAGCCTGGCAACAAGGTCGGCCCTGCGTCTCAAGGCCTGAATACGCGCTTCGGCATCTACAACGGCCCGGTCAGTGCCTCGGCCTATCCGCCGGACCTGGTGACGACGTCCAGTAATCCCGCCATCACTGACGACGGCACAGGCCCGAAGTACCAAGGGCAAACCATTACCTCAAGCAATGGCAATCTCACAGCGGGCGGCAACCCGATACTGGACTACAACGACTGGCGTGCGAGCGTTGCCGCGTGTGTGGCAGGGGGCAGCAGTGGTTGTCAGAGCAATGGGGTGTTCGAGCGCCGGATGCTGAAAATCGTGGTGGGCAACTGCGCTGGGAAAAATAGTGGTTCAACCTCGATCCCCGTCCTCGGTTTTGGCTGTTATTTCGTGGTGCAGCCCATGGATGGCGGCGGCGGGGAAGCGGAGATCTTCGGCCAGTTCGTGAAGGAGTGCGAAGGCGACAACGTGGCCGGCCCCTCGCCGTCCACCGATTCTGGCCCGCAGATCATTCAGCTCTACAAAACCTATCTCAACGGCAGCAGCACTCCGAGCACTGACTCGTAGGGGGGCGTCATGAGACTTCATGGATTTAAACATCGGCAGCGCCAGCAAGGCCTGGCCATGGTGGAATTCACCCTCGTCCTGCCGGTGTTGCTGTTGCTGTTACTGGGCTTCGGTGAGTTCGGCCGCATGTTCTATCAGTACAACTTGTTGCTGCAGGCCAGCCGCGATGCCGACCGTTTCGTCGCCAGCCAGGCTTGGGACTCGACGCTGGGTGCGGTCGCCATGAGCAGTACGCTACTGACCCAGACGAAAAACGTTGCGGTGTATGGCGTGCCTGCCAACACCGGGACCGCTGTGATGTCAGGGTTGACGACTGGCAATGTGGTCGTCGCCGCAGTGGGCACCGACCATGTTCGGGTCACCATCACTTATACGTTCTGCCCGGTGATTGGCGCTGGCAATTGCACCGGATCGCTTCCCGGTTTTTTTGGTAATCAGATTGCACTGGGCATTCCGCTGGTCGCCACTACCGTGATGAGGGCCCTGTAATGAATAGAAAATACATGCGCGGCACCTATACGGTGGAGTTCGCCATCGTTGGTCTGTTGGTGTTCACACTGTTGTTCGGCGTAGTGGAAATGGGCCGCCTGTACTTCACGGTCAATGCGCTGGATGAAGCCGTACGGCGTGGTACGCGCCTGGCGGCGGTGTGCGATATCAGCGATCCGGTGGTATTGCGGCGGGCGATCTTCAATGCCGCGGGCAATGCAGGTAATAGCCAGCTGATCGGCGATCTGGCCACCACTCACCTGACGTTGACCTACCTGGATGTAAACGGTGCACAGGTGGCCAACCCCGCTGATCTGGTCAGCGTCAATGGTTTTCGTGCAATCCGCTATGTCCGGTTGAGCCTGCAAAACTTCGTTTTCAATCTGTTCATTCCCGGGTTCGGCGTGCCCATTACCTTGCCTACATTCAGGGCAACGTTGCCACGCGAAAGCCTCGGGCGTCATTCCGATTCCGGGGAGATCACGCCATGCTGAATACCAAGGACACCCCACTCGCCAGTTCTACCGGCAAAGCCGGGCTCAGGTTGCTGATCAGCAGCCGTGATGCCACGTCGTTGCGCGACCTGCAAGGCGTCTGCCAACGCATGCCCAGCCTGGAGGTGAGTACTCGGCTGGTGAGCAATGGGCATGTCGACCCGCTCTACGGCCTGGACCGGATGCCCGATCTGTTGCTGTTGCGCGTCAGCCACCTGTGGCGCGAGGAGTTGGCGGCACTGTTGCTGCGCCCGGCCCATGAGCGTCCGCCGATGTTGGTGTGCGGGCTGCTGAGCGAACAGGAAGGCATGCGCCTGGCGATGCAGGCCGGCGCCCGTGACGTGCTGCCCGAGCCCGTCGCCGAGACGGAGCTGGTCGCCGCCTTGAATCGGCTGGTCATGGAGGTTCGGACCGGCAGCGGGACAGTAGGGAAATTGATCTCCGTGATCAGCGCCAAGGGTGGATCCGGCGGCACCATGCTGGCCTGCAACCTGGCCCAGCAGCTCAGCATGAAGGGTGGCTGTACCCTGTTGCTGGACATGGACCTGCAATTTGGCAGCGTGACGCATTACCTGGATGTGGCGCAGTCGCACAGTCATCTGGAGGTGTTGCACCAGATCGACGGCATGGACAGCGTCGCGTTACGCGGTTTTTGCAGCCACTTCAGCCCGACCTTGCATGTGCTGGGTGGGCGGGCCGGCGAGCTGTGCCTGCCGCAGGATGCCCAGCCCGAGCAACTTGATACCTTGTTGCAATTGGCCCGCGCCAGCTATGACTGGGTAGTGATCGATCTGCCGCGACAAATCGACCACCTCACCGGCTCCGTGCTGGAACAGGTGGATCGGGTGTACGTGGTGGTGCAGCAGAGCGTCAGCCATTTGCGCGATGCCAGCTCTCTGGTGCGGATTCTTCGCGAAGACCTGGGTGTGCGTGGAGATCAGTTGCAGATAGTGGTCAACCGCTATGACAAGACGGCAGCGGTCAGCCTCAAGGATATCGGCGAGGCGCTGCGTAGCACGAACCTGTCGAAATTACCCAACGACTTCAACCTGGTCAGCCAGAGTCAGAACACTGGCGTGCCGTTGGAGCTGCATGCGCCGAAGGCGGCGATCACCACTGCCCTGCGCAACGTGGCCGACGACTTGGTCGGCAACCAGATGGCTGGAAAAAAAGGTGTGTTCAAACGCGCCTTCAACCGTTTTTTCGGGGGGTGACCCATGATCAGCGACTTTCGTAACCGCTTGCGCAAACAGTCCGGTAAACCCGCCTCATCGTCGGCTAACCAGCCGGGGGACGACCTGCCGGATCCGGCAGAGGAAATAATGGCGTGGGAACGTGCAACGCCGGACGTTCTTTACGAAACCAAAAGTCAGGTCACCCCGGTGGAAGCCGAGTGGCGAGAAAAGATTTACCAGCAGTTGCTCAAGGTCATGGACCTGTCCTTGCTGGACTCCCTGGAACAGGCTGAGGCCGCGCGGCAGATTCGCGATATTTGCCAGCGCCTGCTCGATGAGCATTCGGCACCGGTGAGTACTTCCAGCCGCCAATTGATCATCAAGCAGATTATCGACGAGGTGCTCGGTCTGGGGCCTCTGGAACCCCTGCTGGCCGATCACAGTGTGTCCGACATTTTGGTCAACCGACATGACTCAGTGTATGTCGAGCGCTTCGGCAAGCTGCAACGCACCGATGTTCGTTTCCGCGATGATCGGCATTTGCTGAACATCATTGA
The DNA here is from genome assembly GCF_017350115.1 of Pseudomonas sp. GW456-L13. NCBI lineage: Bacteria > Pseudomonadati > Pseudomonadota > Gammaproteobacteria > Pseudomonadales > Pseudomonadaceae > Pseudomonas > Pseudomonas sp. GW456-L13. Next base: position 943,783 of record NZ_JACNAS010000002.1, on the reverse strand, counting down.
CCGCATCGTTTCCAGCCTGGGTCGGCGTATCGACGAGTCTTCGCCGTTGGTGGATGCGCGGCTCAAGGACGGTTCGCGGGTCAACGCGATTATCCCGCCGCTGGCCATCGACGGCCCTAGCATGTCGATCCGGCGCTTTGCCGTGGACCTGCTCAATACCGATAGCCTGATCCAGGTGGGGGCATTGACCCCGGCCATTGCCCTGCTGCTCAAGGCGATTGTCCGTGGGCGCTTGAACGTGCTGATTTCCGGCGGTACCGGCAGCGGCAAGACCACCATGCTCAATGTCCTGTCCAGTTTCATTCCGCACAACGAGCGCATCGTCACCATCGAAGACTCGGCCGAACTGCAACTGCAGCAACCCCATGTGGTGCGCTTGGAAACCCGGCCTTCGAATATCGAGGGACGTGGTGAGGTGAACCAGCGGGAGTTGGTGCGCAACAGCCTGCGGATGCGGCCGGACCGTATTGTGATCGGCGAAGTGCGCGGCGCCGAGGCGCTGGACATGCTGACTGCGATGAACACCGGTCACGACGGCTCGTTGACCACGATCCACGCCAACACCGCACGCGATGCATTGGGGCGAATCGAGAACATGGTGTCGATGACCGGGGCGACCTTCCCGATCAAGGCCATGCGCCAACAGATCGCTTCGGCCATCGGAGTGGTCATCCAGCTGGAACGCCAGGAGGACGGCAAGCGCCGCCTGGTCAGCGTGCAGGAGATCAACGGCATGGAGGGCGAGATCATCACCATGACCGAAATCTTCTCCTTCGTGCGCCACGGCGTAGGCGAAAACGGCGAAGTACTCGGTGATTTTCGGCCTAGCGGCATGATCCCCGCCTTCCGCGATGTGCTGGCCAAGCGCGGGATCGAGTTGCCGCTTGCGATGTTCAGGCCTGAGTGGATGGAGGCACGGCAATCATGAACCAGGTTCCTGGTGAATTCATTCTGATGTTCCTCGGCATGGTGTTTATTGCCGTCTTCCTCCTGTCCCAGGGCGTGGCGGTGCCGGTATTCGGCGAGGCCGGCAAGATGCGCAAGCGCATCCGCGGCCGCTTGCATGTACTGGAGAAAGCCAACAATCAGTCCAGCATGCATACCGTGTTGCGACAGAAATACCTGACGCGTTTGTCGCCATTGGAGGCCAGGCTTGAGCAGCTGCCTTTTATGGAGGCATTGACGCAAATGATCGAGCAGTCCGGGCACGAATACCGGGCCTATCGGGTATTGCTGCTCGGGCTGGCGCTGGGTGTCTGGGCGGGTATCTTGATCTGGATGGTTTGGTCAGTCTGGTGGATGGCGCTGCTGGCGGGTTTCGCGGTTTTCTGGTTACCCATACTGAAAATCTCTCACGACCGTGGCAAGCGTTTCGCTGCGTTCGAGGAAGGCCTGCCGGACGCGCTGGATGCCATGTGCCGCGCTTTGCGCGCTGGGCACCCATTCAACGAAACCCTGCGCCTGGTGGCCGAGGAGCACAAGGGGCCGGTGGCTCATGAGTTTGGCCTGACCTTCTCCGATATCAACTATGGCAACGATGTACGCCGGGCCATGCTCGGCTTACTGGAGCGCATGCCGAGCATGACGGTGATGATGCTGGTGACCTCGATCCTTATCCATCGTGAGACCGGCGGTAATCTGACCGAGGTGCTGGAGCGTCTGAGTCTGCTGATCCGCGGGCGCTTCCGTTTTCAGCGCAAGGTCAAAACTCTGTCGGCCGAAGGGCGGATGTCGGCCTGGATACTGGTGGCCATTCCCTTCGTACTGGCGGCTGTGATTTTGTTCACTACCCCTATGTACATGCCGTTGCTGCTCAATGATCCGATGGGCCATAGGCTGATACTTTGGGCTTTTGGTGCCATGTTGGTCGGGATTTTCTGGATTCGCAAAATTATCCGGATTCAGGTTTAAGCGGTATTCGCTGCCGGGAGGTACAGGTCATGGATTTTTTACTCGGGTTGTTCAGTCGGGTCACGGGGAACGAGGAGATGGCGCGCCTGTTGTTCCTTGGCGCGATCGGTTTGAGTACGGTACTTGCGGTTGGTGCCGTGATCCTGCTGATGATAGGGCTTCAGGATCCCGTGCAGCGTCGTCTTTCGCTGATCAAGCGTGGTTATTTAGGCAACGCGACCGGGCAGGAAGCTCCGGGTAACCTGCAACTGTTGCTGGAGCGGGTCGGCCAGCGCTTTGCCTCGGCCGAGTCAGCTCAAACATCCGCCACCCAGACCCTGTTAATGCATGCGGGGTACCGCTCCTCGTCGGCGGTGCAGATGTACTGGGCAGTGCGCTTGATGTTACCGCTGTTATTGATCGGTATTGCGTTGCTGCTGTTGCCGATGATTCCCAAGGTTTCCCTGATCATGGGGCTGCTGTTGGTGGTCTTGGTGGCGGGTATCGGATGGTTGATGCCAGCGCTGTATGTCGCCAAGCGCAAACAGAAGCGACAAGGCCGGCTGCGCGCCGCGTTTCCGGATGCACTGGATCTGATGGTGGTGTGCGTGGAGTCGGGCCTGGCCTTGCCCATGACCATCGAACGGGTGGCTGAGGAGATGTCGGTCAGTCAGGTCGAATTGGCTGAAGAACTGGCCCTGGTCAATGCACAAATCCGCGCAGGTATTTCGAGTACCGCGGCGCTCAAGCAACTGGCTGTGCGCACTGGGCTGGATGACGTACAAGGTCTGGTCAACCTGTTGGCGCAGAGTATCCGTTTTGGTACCAGCGTGGCCGACACCTTGCGCATCTATGCCGAAGAGTTCCGTGACCGGCGTACGCAGGCCGCCGAAGAGATGGGGGCGAAAATCGGTACCAAGCTGATATTTCCACTGATTTTCTGTCTATGGCCGAGCTTCTTTCTGGTCGCTATCGGCCCCGCCTTGATCGGGGTATTCAAAGCATTCGGGTGAGGTAAAACGGCCGGAGGCTGTCGAGCGCGATGGCCTCGCCATCCGAGCTTGATCTACACATCTCCCCAGAGCTGTCGCAGCCTGCGGCAGCTTCGGGGGTAATTCGGTAAGGATTGGATAATGTGTAGATACCACTGCTTTCCTGCACACGACATCAAGCCCGGCTTTGCAGCCAGGCTACTCTGGACGACACCAGAGGCTGATCACCCATCGACATGACTCAGTTGCCGATGGTCATTTCTCCCGCTGCATCCTGGTCATAAAATTCCGGAATCGGGTAGTTGAAGCTATTGAGCCAGCGCTGCATGGCCAGGTCACGTTCGGTGGCCGAAGCGGTTTGCAGTTTAGGGGAGGCAACCACTCCGCGAATCTGCAGCTGCAACCACTGCTCGGTGCCTTGTTGATACGGCGAGGAGGGGCCCGGCTCAATGGCCCAGGCAGTGGTTGACAGACAAGCCGTGCACACGATCAACAGCCGTTTGGTATTCATCTCGACTCCTCGAACGTTCTACTTGTTCGCACTGGCTGAGGCATCTGCTACCTCAGTCTTGCGATTCCCCTCGGATGCCACCACTTTTTTGGCGGAGGCCTTGAGTTTTTCCGCGCGGGTTTGAGCCTCTACGACTTGCTTGGGGCTCAAGTCGGCGCGGGTCACGAGTTCGGCGGCCGCCTTCCAATTATCCTGGTAGATCAGCAGCGTCACCATATTGAGTGCCGCCAGTGTGTTTGCCTGCTTGAGCTCCATGGCGGTCATGAACTCAAAGCGTGCTTCAGGGATCCGTTGCTGATTGAGGTAGACGACCCCCAGGTCATTGCGCATCCTGTCGTCGGTGGGGGCCATCCTCACCGCACGCTCGAGGTGAGTGGCAGCGGCGGCATTATCATTTCTGGCGGCGGCCAACTGGCCCAGGCCATGTTCCCCTTCAGCCGCCAGACAGGTGCCTAGCAAGCCTTCGTACAACGGCTGCGCGTCGCCGCTACGCCCCATCAAGCGCAGTACCCGAGCCTTGCGCAGGCGAACCTGGACCAGGTTATCGGGCAATCCTTCCAGATTCGCCAGGCTGGCATACAAACGGCCTTCGTCGGCCATGTTGTCGGCCAGGTTCAGGGCCAGTTCTTGCTCCGAACCGGGCTTGGCACAGCTGGCCGGTCGCGAAGACAGACCATTGCTGGCACAACCTGCGAGCATTAATGTCGCCGCTATTGCAATGACTGCTTTCATTGAAGGTCCTCTGGCGACAACAGGTTGAACGCCTGGCCAATGGCAATACAGCTGGCTCGGCAAGCGTTCAACGTCACCGTTACGAGTGAGGGCGAGGCACATCCGGTTCAGGCTTCGGTTCATTGCGAGAGCCCGCTACGACTGTCGAAATCGCCATTTTCCAGGAAAAACATGCGGTAGAAGTTCGGGTCGTAATTGCGCAGCTGTTCGCCAGGCAATGACGGCAGTTGTGCGTTGGCAGCCAGTGGCTGGACCAGATGCGGGGTTACGATCATCAGCAGTTCGCGCTCTTCACGGTTGATGGTGTTGTCGCGGAAAAACGCGCCCAGAACCGGGATATCGCCCAGCCCCGGAAACTTGTTCACCTGGGAATTGTTGCGGGAGCTGATCAGGCCGCTGATGACAAAGCTTTCGCCGTCGGCCAGGGAGATGCTGGTATCGGTACGGCGCACGGTCAGGGCCGGGACTATCGTGCCGGCGATGCTCACTGCATTGGTGAAGTCTAGTTCACTGACTTCCGGCGCCACCTTCAGTGCAATTCGGTTTTTCCCAACGATGGTCGGCGTCAGGGTCAGGCGGATACCGAACTCCTTGTACTCGATGAAAATGCTATCGCTGCCTGAACTGGGCACCGGAATCGGTATTTCACCGCCGGCCAGGAAGCTCGCACTCTGCCCGCTGAGCGCTACCAGGCTTGGCCGCGCCAGGGTGTAGGCGAAGCCGCTGCCCTCCAGCGCATTGAGCGCCACCAGGGTACTGCCGGTAGCAAACGTAAGGTTGAAGTTGTCGTTGTTCACCGGTATTGACGGCGTGACAATGCCGCCGATGGTGGGCAAGGTTCTCGGCGAGCCGAACAGCCAGTTGCCACGGACGCCGAAAATCGAGGCGGAGGCTTCCTTGAGTTTGGTCCGGCTGACTTCAACGAAGCGGATATCGGTCTGCACCTGGCTCGGTAGCAACGGGTCGTCGGAGGGCACCGACGGCACACTGGTCAGCGCCGATGTGGCTCTACCCTTGACGAACACCATGCTTTGGCGCGGCGTTTTCGAACAGGCGGTCCAGACCATCAGGCTGGTGGTCCCCGGCGCAATGCCCGTGAGTATGAATGCGCTGCTGCCGCTGGGCTGCACGTCGGCGATTTTCGGGTCACCCACCGCCAGTTGCGTCACCGGAACGGGGCTGCGCAGTTCATTCTGCAGCCCCTGACCGACCTCGTACGTTGTCGGCCAATTGTCCAGTTGTGAACAATTGGCCGGCGCGGCCTGAGCCGCATCCACGCTGAGGCCCATCCAGAACAGGCCATGGATAATTCGCTTGAAAGCGGGCTCGGTACGAAAGCTCATTAAGGACATCCTCGCTGGATAGGCCATCTTCAGGCTGACTAAGTTGTCTCGGATCACTCACGGGGACCGGACTACCTCTCCCAATGCGCCAGACCACTTATCCACGGCCTTGGCGTTATTCCTTGCGTGCTACACACGAGCGGGCGCAATTCGCTGATCTGGCTGGATAGCGAGCGACCATTGCTGAAACGGTTTTCAGTGATCCGGTGACCTGGACTGCCCGTCGGAGCGATACTCGCGCCTATGGTTCGACCTGGTCCCCCCGGAAAGTCATCGGCAATGCAGGTACAGAGCCGGAAAACGCCTGCCAGGATCATGGTGAGGTAACTCCTTTTGCCAATCCGCTATCTGATCACTGAAGCTAACGTGAAAACTCGAGCCGTTATGACTTCTTGTAGTTTGAAGGTAGTTCAATCAAACCAAAGTGCCATGAGATAGAGAGAAAACTATTGGTGCAAAGGCTGGAGCTAGGCAGGCGGACGCTGCGGAAAAGGTCGCAGCACTGTGCGGTTGCCTGAAGTTGACGGGGGGCGCTGAAGGAAAAAAAAGGCCCGCATGCTCAAGCATGCGGGCCTTGGCATCACTGATTGATGATCAGTGCTTGCTGTCCTGGTTCGACAGCGCCAGCAGCTGCTTTTCCTGGTTCCAATCGAAGGGTTCGTCGTTCTGTTCGGCTTCGAAGCGGCGCTCTTCCAGTGCCTGATACAGGTCGATTTCATCATCGGGCATGTAGTGCAGGCAGTCGCCGGCGAAATACCACAGCAGGTCGCGCGGGACCAGGTGAGCGATTTGCGGGTAGCGAGTGATGACCTGGCACAGGATGTCCTGGCCCAGGTACTGGCTTTCGATCGGGTCGACAGGCAGTAACGCAAGCAGTTCGTCGAAGCGCTCAAGGAACAAGGCATGACTTTCGTCGGGAACCTGCTCGGCCTCACCTACGGCGACCAGGATGCTGCGCAGGTGGTCGAGTAAAACGAGATGATCGGCAACGATGTTGGACACGAGATAAGTCCTCAAGAGCAAAACGGGCGCGGGAGTATAAAGCGCCCGCGCCCGTTTTTACATGCTTGACGGGATCAGCGGACTTTTCCCTCCGCCAGTGCCAAGGCCTCTTTGCCAAAGTCATCGACATCGATCACCTTGCGCCGGGCCGCCTCGGCTTCTCGCAGGGTTTGGGCCTCCACCGGCTGCAATACGCCAGCCTCGAGGGCGGCATCGATCACCGACTCGCCGGCCACCGGTTTGACCTGGCCACTTTTGAGTGCCATATGCAGTTTTTTCTGCAGCGGCTGTGCGGTGCTCAACAGATTGCAGGCGTGTTGCAGTGCACCGACCGGATCGTCGCTCGCTTGCGGGCGGTAGCACCCCAGGAGCACTTCTTCCAGTGCCGGGTCGCCCTTGGCGCGGCCGATCACCCCTGCGACTTCGGCGCCGAGTTTGTCCGATGGCCCTTTGTGCCGGCGCCCGAACGGGAACACGATCACTCGCAACACACAGCCCACGACTTTGTTCGGGAAGTTGCTCAGCAGTTCATCCATCGCCCGTTCCGCCTGGCCCAGGCTTTCTTCCATGGCCCAGGTCAGCAGTGGTGTCATGTACTGCGGTGAGTCAAGGTCGTTGTAGCGCTTGAGCGCGGCGGACGCCAGGTAAAGGTTGCTCAATACGTCGCCTAGCCGTGCGGACAGGCGTTCGCGGCGTTTCAGTGCGCCGCCCAGCAACATCATGCTCAGGTCGGCGAGCAGGGCGAAAGCAGCGGCCTGACGGTTGAGTGCGCGGAAATAACCTTGGCTGAGTTTGTCGCCCGGGGTGTGTTCCAGATGCCCGAAACCGAGATTGAGCACCAGCGTACTGGCGGCGTTGCCCACGGCAAAACCGATGTGCTTGAGCAGCAGGTCATCGAATTCTCTGAGCGCCTGATCCTTGTCTTCACGGCCGGCGAGGGCCATTTCCTTGAGCACGAAGGGATGGCAGCGAATCGCGCCCTGGCCGAAGATCATCAGGTTGCGCGAGAGAATGTTCGCGCCTTCGACGGTGATGAAAATCGGCGCGCCGTTCCATTTGCGACCGAGGTAGTTGTTCGGCCCCATGATGATCGCCTTGCCGCCGTGCACATCCATGGCGTCGCTAATGCAGTCGCGGGCGCGTTCGGTCAGGTGGTACTTGAGAATTGCCGACAGCACCGACGGTTTCTCGCCCAGATCGACTGCATTGGCGGTCAGCATGCGGGCGGCGTCCATCATCCAGGCGTTGCCGCCAATGCGGGCCATGGCTTCCTGGATGCCTTCGAACGAGGCAATCGGCACATTGAACTGCTCGCGAACCTGAGCGTATTGGCCCGTTACCAGACTGGTGAACTTGGCCATGCCGGTGCCCACCGCCGGCAGGGAAATCGAACGCCCGACCGACAGGCAGTTCATCAGCATCATCCAGCCTTTGCCGAGCATCTCCTGGCCGCCGATGAGGAACTCCAGCGGGACGAACACGTCCTTGCCCGAGTTCGGGCCATTCATGAATGCCGCGCCCAACGGCAGATGCCGGCGGCCGATCTCGACACCGGCGATGTCGGTCGGAATCAGTGCCAGGCTGATGCCCAGGTCTTCCTTGTCACCCAGCAGGTGATCCGGATCGTAGGCCTTGAAGGCCAGGCCGAGGAGGGTGGCCACCGGACCGAGGGTGATGTAGCGTTTTTCCCAGTTCAGGCGCAGGCCGAGGACTTCCTGGCCCTCCCATTCACCTTTGCAGATCACTCCTGAGTCCGGCATGCCGCCGGCGTCGGAGCCGGCCAGCGGGCCGGTCAGGGCAAAACACGGGATGTCGTCGCCGCGCGCCAGGCGAGGCAGGTAATGATTGCGTTGTTCGTCGGTGCCGTAATGCAGCAACAGTTCGGCCGGGCCGAGGGAATTGGGGACCATCACGGTTGAGGCAAGGTCGCCGCTGTGGCTCGCCAGTTTCATCGCCACTTGCGAGTGGGCATAGGCGGAGAAGCCCTTGCCGCCAAACTCCTTGGGGATGATCAGGGCGAAAAAGCCGTTGTCCTTGATGAATGTCCAGGCTTGCGGCGGCAGGTCCATGGTTTGACCGAGCTGCCATTCACTGACCATGGCGCAGAGTGTTTCGGTCGGCCCGTCGATGAAGGCCTGTTCCTCTTCATTCAATTGCGCCTTGGGATAGGACAGCAGCTTGCTCCAGTCCGGACGGCCACTGAACAGTTCGCCGTCCCACCAGACCGTGCCAGCGTCGATGGCATCGCGTTCGGTTTGCGACATCGGCGGCAGGGTTTTCTGGAACCAGTTGAACATCGGCGCGCTGAACAATTTGCGGCGCAGGTCGGGCAGCAGCAAAGGCGCGGCGACGGCGGCGATCAACGCCCAGAAAACCAGCAGCAGCCAGCCCGGTGCGCGGCTGAAAGCGCCCATGGCCACGACATAGATGGCCACGATGACCAAGGCGGGCAGCGGGGCGATGCGGCGGTGGGCCAAATAAGCAATCCCGACCAGCAAAACCAGTATCCACAACAACAGCATATTCATTCCTCCGTGAAACCAGGGCGAACCAGCCCACAGAGCTTAGACGGCATCCGCAAAACAGGCTGGTTGGAGCGATGTGATTCGAATCGTGGGAAACCCCGGATGATTTTCGTGCGACAAATGGGCCGCACACGTGGGAAATACGTTCATTGAGCGAGCGGCAAAGCGGCCATGTTTGGCCGAAACGTCGTTATCTCTGTGCTGAAGCTCTCGCTAGACTCGGAGCTTCCCCAGGAGATTATTTTCATGCGCGAGTATCTGAGTCCCGGCCGCTTCATCGATAGTGACCATCCGTCCGTGGTGGAGTTCGCCGAAAAGCACCGTGGCGCCAGTCGCGATCCTCTAGAGCAGGCGATCAGTCTCTATTACGCCGTGCGCGAAGCGGTGCGCTACAACCCGTACACGTTCAGTCGCGACCCGCAGACCCTGCGCGGCAGTTATGCGCTGGCGGCCGGGGAGAGTTATTGCGTGCCCAAGGCCACGTTGCTGGCAGGTGCAGCGCGGCATTGCGGGATTCCCGCGCGGATCGGCCTGGCGGATGTGCGCAATCATTTGTCGACGCCACGGCTGCTCGAATTGCTCAAGAGCGACATGTTCGCCATGCACGGCTACACCGAGTTTTACTTGCAGGATCGCTGGGTCAAGGCGACACCCGCGTTCAACCGCAAACTCTGCGACCTGTTCAATGTGGCGCCGCTGGAATTCGACGGGATCAACGACAGCGTTTTTCATCCCTTCAACCGCGATGGCGCGAAGCTGATGGAGTACCTGGTCGATCACGGCCAGTTCGCCGACGTACCTGAAGCGTTCTTTTTCGAACACCTGGAAAAGTGCTATCCGCACCTGTTCGGTGAGCAACAGCAACCACTATTGGGCGACATGCAGAGCGATTTGAGTCGCGCCTGATCCGGCGTATGCTGCCTGCCCACTTACCGAAAAAGAGGCGGTCATGCTGAAGATCTGGGGTCGGAAAAACTCGTCGAATGTCAGAAAACCATTGTGGGCCGCCGAAGAACTGGGACTGGCCTACGAGGCGATCGATGCCGGTGGCGCCTTTGGTGTCGTCGATACACCCGAATACCGCGCCATGAATCCCAATGGTCGCGTGCCTGTCATTGAAGACGGCGGTTTTGTGTTGTGGGAGTCCAACGCCATCGTGCGTTACCTGATGGCCTTGCATGCCGACGGCACGGCCTGGTACCCGAATAGTCCCAAGGCCCGGGCCACTGCCGACAAGTGGATGGACTGGACCACCTCAAGCTTTGCCGGCCCGTTCCGTACCGTGTTCTGGGGTGTGCTGCGTACCCCGGCAGACCAGCAGGACTGGCCCGCCATCAAGGCGGCGATCAAGGAGTGCGACACGCTGCTGGCAATGGCCGATCAGGCGTTGGCGAACAAGCCCTACCTGTCCGGAGACGAGATCGGCATGGGCGATATTCCCCTGGGCAGTTTCATTTATGCCTGGTTCGAGATGCCGATCGAACGTGCGCCACAACCGCATCTGCAGGCCTGGTATGGCCGGTTGAAGCAGCGTCCGGCGTATCAAAAGGCGGTCATGACCGCGTTGACTTAATACTCACTATCGACACGCTTGACTGTACTTGTGTGGCGGCGACAAGCACCATTGTGCCACTCCGCTGCGGTTGTTTTGTTCGCCGCCGCCCATACTTATCCTTTTCTTCCCATCTTGGTGCGTAAATCAGATATGAGTTCCGCTCTGTCCATCCGGCAGCTAACCAAAACCTACGGCAACGGTTTCCAGGCCCTGAGTGGTATCGATCTGGATGTCGCCGAAGGTGACTTTTTCGCCTTGCTAGGCCCGAACGGCGCCGGCAAGTCCACGACCATCGGCATTCTCTCGACCCTGGTGAACAAGACCAGCGGCACGGTGAACATCTTCGGTCACGACCTGGACAGGAATCCTGCGCAGCTCAAGCGCTCCATCGGCGTGGTGCCTCAGGAATTCAACTTCAACCAGTTCGAAAAGACCTTCGACATCGTCGTGACCCAGGCCGGCTACTACGGCATCCCGGCGAAAATCGCCAAGGAACGCGCCGAACAGTACCTGACCCAGCTCGGCCTGTGGGACAAGAAGGACGTGCCATCGCGCTCGCTGTCCGGCGGTATGAAGCGTCGCCTGATGATCGCCCGCGCGCTGGTTCATGAACCGCGTCTGCTGATCCTCGACGAGCCGACCGCCGGGGTGGACATCGAGCTGCGTCGCTCGATGTGGAGCTTCCTCACCGAGCTGAACCAGAAAGGCATCACCATCATCCTCACGACCCACTATCTGGAAGAGGCTGAGCAGCTGTGCCGCAACATCGGCATCATCGACCACGGCACCATCGTCGAGAACACCAGCATGCGGCAGTTGCTCAGCCAGTTGCATGTCGAAACCTTCCTGCTGGACCTCAAGGGCGACCTGCCAGCTGCGCCGCAGTTGCTCGGCTATCCATCCCGGCTGATCGACAGCCACACCCTGGAAGTCCAGGTGGAAAAGTCCATGGGCATCACCGCGCTGTTCACCCAGTTGGCGCAGCAGAACATCGAAGTGCTGAGCCTGCGTAACAAAACCAATCGCCTCGAGGAGTTGTTCGTGTCCCTGGTGGAGAAAAATCTGTCGAAGGTGGCGGTATGAGTTCCGAGCTGCGCCCCAACCTCGTTGCCCTCAACACCATCGTTTACCGTGAAGTCCGGCGTTTCACCCGGATCTGGCCCCAGACCCTGCTGCCGCCGGCCATCACCATGGTCCTGTACTTCGTGATCTTCGGTAATCTGATCGGTCGGCAGATCGGCGACATGGGTGGCTTCACTTACATGGAGTACATCGTGCCGGGGCTGATCATGATGTCGGTGATCACCAACTCCTACGGCAACGTGGTATCGAGTTTCTTCGGCAGCAAGTTCCAGCGGTCCATTGAAGAATTGATGGTCTCGCCGCTGTCGCCGCACACCATTCTGATTGGCTATACCCTGGGCGGCGTGCTGCGTGGCCTGATGGTGGGGATCATCGTGACTCTGCTGTCGCTGTTCTTCACCCACTTGCAGGTGCATCACCTGGGCGTGACCATTCTGGTGGTGGTGCTGACCGCGACCATCTTCTCGTTGCTGGGCTTCATCAACGCCGTGTTTGCGCGCAACTTCGATGACATTTCGATCATCCCGACTTTCGTGCTGACGCCACTGACCTACCTGGGCGGGGTCTTCTACTCGATCACCTTGCTGCCACCGTTCTGGCAGACCGTGTCCTTGGCCAACCCGGTGCTGCACATGGTCAACGCGTTCCGCTACGGCATTCTTGGCGTATCGGATATCCGCATCAGCGTGGCCATCGCCTTCATGCTGGTTGCGACCGCGGTGCTGTATTTCGGTAGTGCAAGGTTGCTGGTCAGCGGGCGCGGGATGCGGACTTAAGGAATACCGCGTCGCCTGCATCGCGAGCAAGCTCGCTCCCACAGGGGATCTTGTTCGCCGCGTAGATTGAATGTGGGAGCGAGCCTGCTCGCGATGGCGTCAGCCCGTACACCGCAAAAAAAAACGGCCTCCCAAGTGGAGGCCGTTTTGCATTCTCACATCCGGCTCTTCTTGCGCCGCTTCCACTGCCTGGCCACCCACCAGCGCCAATACATCATCACCAGGAAGTAGGCCAGTGCGCCGAGTACCAGCCCCGTTACCACCGAGCCCAACAGAAACGGTTGCCACAAGGTCGAGATTTCACCCGTGATCCATTCCCAGTTCAGTGAGTCCGGCAACTGCCGGGCGGGAACGTCCATCAGCCAGGCGCCGGTCTGGTACGTGCAGAAGAACACGGCGGGCATGGTGATCGGGTTGGTCAGCCAGACCAGGCTCACGGCAATCGGCATGTTGCCGCGCACGATGATGGCGAGGATTGCCGCCAGCAGCATCTGTAGCGGGATCGGCAGGAACGCGGCGAACAGCCCCACCGCCATGGCGCGGGCAACGGAGTGGCGGTTGAGGTGCCACAGGTTCGGGTCATGCAACAGCGTGCCGAGAAAGCGTAAGGACTTGTGTTCCCTGATGCTCATCGGGTCTGGCATGTAGCGTTTGAATAAGCGCCGGGGCATAAGGCTTCTCGGTCGGTCAGGGCGGCAAGTATGTCTGGATTCCATGAACTGCCTATTCAGATTTTGTGACAATTATTGACGGCGCCCATGCGACGAGCGGGCTAAGCCTTGAAGGGGACTTTCAAGGACGGGCTTATGCGCACAGGGATGATGGCGCTGGCGTTGGGTCTTTTGACCTTGCGTTTTTTACCGGCATTACCGCCGGTCTGGTTATGGCTGGCGATGCCAGTGGCGGGTTTGATGTTGCTGCCGTTCAGGACTTATCCGGTGGCGTTTTACTTGTTCGGCTTGAGTTGGGCCTGCGCGAATGCGCAATGGGCGCTGGATGACCGGTTACCGCCGGCGCTGGACGGAGAAACCCGTTGGGTCGAAGGGCGGGTCACTGGCTTGCCCCGGCATGACGACGGTGTCGTGCGTTTCGAGTTGACCGACATCCAGTCCCGACGTACCCGGCTGCCGCAGCAAATGCGTCTGGCCTGGTATGGCGGGCCGCCGGTGAACAGTGGCGAGCGCTGGCGCCTGGCAGTCAAGTTGAAGCGTCCGGTCGGGCTGCTCAATCCGCAGGCCTTCGACTACCAGGCCTGGTTGCTGGCACAACGCATCGGGGCGACCGGGACGATCAAGCAGGGCGAACGCCTTGCGCCAGCCCAATGGGCCTGGCGCGATGCAATCCGTCAGCGTTTGCTGGCGGTGGATGCCCAAGGGCGAAACGGCGCGTTGACGGCGTTGGTGCTCGGGGACGGCGCCGGGTTGAGTCGCGAAGACTGGCAGGTATTGCAGGACACCGGCACGGTTCATCTGTTGGTGATTTCCGGGCAGCACATCGGATTGCTGGCGGGCGTCGTGTATCTGCTGATCGCGGGCCTGGCCCGCTTTGGGTTATGGCCGAACCGTCTGCCATGGTTGCCCTGGGCGTGTGGCCTGGCATTCGCCGCTGCGCTCGGTTACGGGATGCTGGCCGGTTTCGAGGTGCCGGTGCGACGGGCCTGCTTGATGATTGGTCTGGTGTTGTTGTGGCGTCTGCGGTTCCGTCATCTCGGTGCGTGGTGGCCACTGTTGTTGGCACTCAACGGCATTTTGCTGCTGGCGCCGCTGGCGAGTCTCCAGCCTGGTTTCTGGCTGTCTTTCGCGGCCGTGGCAGTCTTGATATTGACCTTCGGCGGGCGTTTGGGGCCGTGGCGTTGGTGGCAGACCTGGACCCGTGCCCAGTGGCTGATTGCAATCGGGCTGTGTCCGTTGTTATTGGCACTGGGGTTGCCCATCAGTCTGAGCGGGCCGCTGGCCAATTTGTTTGCGGTGCCCTGGATCAGTCTGGCGGTACTGCCACCGGCGTTGCTCGGGACGCTGTTGCTGCCGGTGCCTTATGTGGGTGAGAAATTGCTGTGGCTGGCGGGCGGTCTGATCGACGGTTGGTTCAGCGGATTGGGGTTCGTCTCCGGTCAGGTTCCTGCTTGGGTGCCCGCGGCAGTCCCGCTATGGGCCTGGGCAATCGGTGCTATTGGCGCCTTTTTGCTCTTGCTGCCGCGAGGCTTGCCGATGCGCCCGTTAGGGTGGCCCATGCTGTTGATGCTGGTTTTTTCGCCCAGGCCGATGTTGCAGGAGGGCATGGCGGAAGTCTGGCAACTGGATGTCGGTCAAGGCCTGGCGATCCTGGTGCGCACCCGGCATCACACGTTGCTGTATGACGCCGGACCGCGTTTCGGAGAACTCGACCAGGGGGAACGGGTGGTGCTGCCGGCATTGCGCAAACTGGGGGTGAAGGGCATAGACCTGATGCTGATCAGCCACGCCCACGCCGATCATGCCGGCGGTGCCCCGGCGATTGCCAGGGGGTTGCCGGTGAAACAGGTGGTCAGTGGTGAACCGTCAGACTTGCCTGCGCAACTGCAGGCCGGGAGATGTGAGAGCGGTCGGCGATGGACCTGGGATGAAGTCGATTTCCAGCTTTGGCACTGGCCATTGGCCGGCGACAGCAACCAGAACTCTTGTGTTTTGCTGATCGAGGCCAATGGCGAACGGCTGCTGTTGAGTGGCGACATCGATGCCGCCGCCGAGAGAGCCCTGCTGGACAGTCCGTTGGCCCGGCCCATCGATTGGCTGCAGGCGCCACACCACGGCAGTCGCAGCTCGTCGTCCAATGCCCTGCTGGATGTCCTGCAACCCAAAGGTGCGCTGATCTCCCGCGGGCAGGGCAATTCGTTTGGCCATCCGCATCCCACGGTCATCGCGCGTTATCAAAAACGTGGAATGGCGATCTACGACAGCGTCGAACAGGGTGCCATTCGTCTGCAACTGGGACGCTTCGAGCCGCCGTGGTCATTGCGCCAGGAACGGCGTTTCTGGCGCGATCCGCCGCCCTTGAACCCATAACCGAGCGTTATCAAAGCCCGACCGGATGCGACATCACGGTCTTCGGTGCGTCCACCCCCTATGTTAGAGTGGCGCACTTTTTCGAGGGGGCTGTCACTGTGTGGGAATTGGTCAAATCCGGCGGCTGGATGATGCTGCCGATCATTTTGAGCTCCATCGCGGCCATGGCGATCGTTGCCGAGCGTCTGTGGACCCTGCGGGCCAGCCGCGTGACCCCGGAGCACTTGCTCGGGCAGGTATGGGTCTGGATCAAGGACAAACAGCTCAATAAGGAAAAGCTCAAGGAACTGCGCGCCAATTCGCCTTTGGGCGAGATCCTGGCGGCCGGCCTGGCCAACTCCAAGCATGGTCGCGAGATCATGAAGGAGTGCATCGAAGAGGCCGCTCAACGGGTCATCCATGAGCTCGAACGCTACGTCAACGCCCTGGGCACCATTGCTGCCATGGCCCCATTGCTGGGCTTGCTCGGTACCGTGCTGGGCATGATCGATATTTTCAGCGCGTTCACAGGCTCAGGCATGACCACCAACGCCTCGGTACTGGCCGGTGGTATTTCCAAGGCCCTGATCACCACGGCTGCCGGTTTGATGGTTGGTATCCCGGCGGTATTCTTCCATCGATTCCTGCAACGCCGGATCGATGAACTGGTGGTAGGGATGGAGCAGGAAGCGATCAAACTGGTCGAGGTAGTGCAGGGCGACCGCGATGTGGACCTGGCCGGGAGCAAAGCGTGAAATTCCGCCGCAAACCACGGGAAACGGTGGACATCAACCTCGCGTCGCTGATCGACGTGGTGTTCATCCTGCTGCTGTTTTTTGTCGTGACCACCACCTTCACTCGTGAAACCCAGCTGCGCGTCGATCTGCCGGAAGCGGTCAGCGGCGCGCCGGCCGACGATCAGAACAAGCCTCTGGACATTGCCATCAGTGCCGACGGTGTGTTCTCGGTGAACAACCAGATCCTGCCGAAAAGCGACCTGGCTTCGCTGATGGACGCGCTGCAAAAGGAAGCCAATGGCGACACCAACCGGCCACTGTCGATCAGCGCTGATGGCAAGACACAGCATCAGTCCGTCATCACCGCCATGGATGCGGCCGGCAAGCTCGGTTTCAGCCATTTGCGCATGACCACTGTCGAAGCGGCGCCCCCCGCGTCCTGATGGCCATGTCCGATCGATTGCTCGCCGCGTGGTACGCAGGTCATCCGGCCCTGAAACTGTTGCAGCCGCTGGAATGGCTGTACCGGCGCGTGGTCATGAACAAGCGCAAGCGCTTTCTGGCCGGTGAGGGCGAGATCTATCAGCCACCGGTGCCGCTGATCGTGGTCGGCAACATCACCGTGGGTGGCACCGGCAAGACACCGCTGATTCTGTGGATGATCGAGCACTGCCAGCGCAGCGGCCTGCGGGTCGGCGTGGTCAGCCGCGGCTACGGCGCCAAACCGCCGCAACTGCCATGGCGAGTCGAGGCCGAGCAAAGCGCCGACGTCGCCGGTGACGAGCCGTTGCTGATCGTCCAGCGCACGGGCGTCCCGCTGATGATCGACCCCAATCGCAGCAACGCCGTCAAAACCTTGTTGGCCAGTGAGCCGCTGGACCTGATCCTGTCCGACGACGGCATGCAGCACTACCGCATGGCCCGTGACCTGGAACTGGTGCTGATCGATGCCGCCCGTGGCCTGGGCAATCGCCGTTGCCTGCCTGCCGGGCCGTTGCGTGAGCCGGTCGAGCGCTTGCAAAGCGTCGACGCGGTCCTCTACAACGGTGCCGTGGCCGACCGCGATGATGGATTTGCCTTCCAGTTGCAACCCACCGCGCTGGTCAACCTGCGCAGCGGCGAACGTCGTCCCCTCGACCACTTTGGCGCAGGCCAGGCCGTGCACGCGGTGGCCGGCATCGGCAATCCACAACGTTTCTTCAAGACTCTCGAAACGCTACACTGGCAGCCAGTCCCACATGCGTTTGCCGACCACGCCGAATACAGCGTGGAGGCGTTGAATTTCATGCCGTCATTGCCGTTGGTGATGACGGAAAAGGACGCGGTGAAATGCCGTGCCTTTGCCGCCGCCGACTGGTGGTACCTGGCGGTCGATGCTGTGCCGTCGCCGGCCTTCGTGGCCTGGTTCGACACGCAGTTGATGCGCCTGCTGCCGGCTCGTTTGTTGCCTTAACTCCGTTTTTTCCAGGGAATGCTCATGGACACCAAATTGCTCGATATCCTCGCTTGCCCGGTCTGCAAAGGCCCGCTCAAGCTCAGCGCCGACAAGACCGAGCTGATCAGCAAGGGCGCAGGCCTGGCCTACCCGATTCGCGACGGTATCCCGGTGATGCTCGAATCCGAAGCGCGCACCCTGACCACCGACGAGCGCCTGGATAAATGACCACAGCCTTTACCGTCGTCATTCCATCGCGTTACGCCTCCACACGCCTGCCCGGCAAGCCGCTGCTGCTGATCGCCGGCAAGCCGATGATCCAGCACG
Source organism: Pseudomonas sp. GW456-L13 (assembly GCF_017350115.1). NCBI lineage: Bacteria > Pseudomonadati > Pseudomonadota > Gammaproteobacteria > Pseudomonadales > Pseudomonadaceae > Pseudomonas > Pseudomonas sp. GW456-L13. Next base: position 925,855 of record NZ_JACNAS010000002.1, on the reverse strand, counting down.
TCTGGGAACAGGCGAGCAAAAGCAGCGCCGAGCGGGTGGTGGTGGCCACCGACGACGCGCGCATCGTCGAGGCCTGCAATGGCTTTGGCGCCGAAGTGGTGTTGACCCGTGAGGATCACAACTCCGGCACCGATCGCCTGGCCGAAGTCGCGATGAAGCTGGGCCTGGCGCCCGACGCTATCGTGGTCAACGTCCAGGGCGACGAGCCGCTGATCCCGCCGAACGTGATCGATCAGGTGGCCGCCAACCTGGCAGCCCACGCCGAAGCGCGCATGGCCACCCTGGCCGAACCGATCGAAGACGTGGACACCCTGTTCAATCCCAACGTGGTCAAGGTCGTCAGCGACCTCAATGGCCTGGCGCTGACGTTCAGCCGTTCTACCTTGCCCTGGGCGCGGGATGCCTTCGCCGTGAACCGTGAGCAGTTGCCCGAAGGTGTGCCGTACCGCCGCCATATCGGCATTTATGCCTATCGCGCCGGATTCCTGCAGGATTTCGTCAACTGGGGTCCATGCTGGCTGGAAAACACCGAGTGTCTGGAACAGCTGCGTGCGCTGTGGCACGGCGTACGAATTCACGTCGCCGATGCACTGATCGCGCCGCCACCCGGTGTCGACACCGTTGAAGACCTTGAGCGCGTTCGTCGCCTGCTGGAGGCGTGATGCGGGTTCTGTTTGTCTGCCTGGGCAACATCTGTCGCTCGCCCACGGCCGAAGGCGTGCTGCGGCATAAGTTGCGTCAAGCGGGGCTGGCCGACCAGGTCGAAGTCGCTTCCGCCGGCACCGGTGACTGGCATGTCGGCAAGGCGCCGGACAAGCGCAGTCAGGCCGCGGCGAAGCTGCGCGGTTATGACTTGTCCGCCCAGCGCGCCCGGCAAGTCAGTCGTGCCGATTTCGCCACCTACGACCTGATCCTGGCGATGGACAACAGCAACCTGCGCAACCTCAAGGCCTTGCAGCCGGCCAAGGGCAAGGCCGAATTGGACCTGTTCCTGCGTCGCTACCAGTCGCCAGTCGATGAAGTGCCGGACCCGTACTACGACGGCGAACAAGGCTTCGAGCAGGTGCTGGACCTGATCGAGCACGCCAGTGATTTGCTGGTGATCGAATTGAAGGGACGGTTATGAGTTTGCAGGTTCAATCACAGGTTTCGCTCAAGCCGTTCAACAGCTTTGGCGTGGATGTCCAGGCCCGGCTGTTTGCCCAGGCCCATAGCGACGCCGATGTGCGCGAGGCTCTGGCCTACGGGCTGGAGCACAAGGTCCCGGTGCTGGTGATCGGCGGCGGCAGCAACCTGTTGCTGACGGCGGATATCGAATCACTGGTTCTGCGCATGGCCACGCGCGGGATTCGCGTGCTGAGCGATGAGGGCGGCAAAGTGGTGATCGAGGCCGAGGCAGGCGAGCCCTGGCATCCATTTGTGCAACACACACTGTCCCAGGGGCTGTCCGGCCTGGAAAATCTCAGCCTGATTCCCGGCACTGTCGGTGCGGCACCGATGCAGAACATCGGCGCTTATGGCGTCGAGATCAAGGACGTGTTCGCCGGCCTGACCGCCCTCGATCGCCAGACCGGCGAACTGCGCGACTTTACCCTGCAAGAGTGCAACTTCGCCTACCGCGACAGCCTGTTCAAGCAGGAGCCGGGGCGTTGGTTGATCCTGCGTGTGCGTTTCGCCCTCGACCGCGCCGCGCATCTGCACCTGGAGTACGGCCCGGTGCGCCAGCGCCTGACCGAACAAGGCATCGAGCATCCGACCGCCAGCGATGTCAGCCAGGCCATTTGCAGCATCCGCAACGAAAAACTCCCGGACCCGGCCGTACTCGGCAATGCCGGCAGCTTTTTCAAGAACCCTTTGGTGTCGTCGGCGCTGGCTGCACGGCTCAAGGGTGAATACCCGGACCTGGTGGCCTATGCGCAACCCGACGGGCAGATGAAACTGGCCGCCGGTTGGCTGATCGAGCGGGCAGGGTGGAAAGGTTTCCGTGAAGCTGATGCTGGCGTGCATAAATTGCAGGCGCTGGTGCTGGTCAACTATGGAGGCGCGACGGGCCTGCAACTGTTGAACCTGGCGCAGCGCATCCAGAAAGACATTCTCGAGCGTTTCCATGTCGATCTGGAAATGGAGCCGAACCGGTATTGAGCTAAGCTTTCAAGACGGATCAAAAAGCCCTGCACAATGTTTATTGTGCAGGGCTTTTTTGTTAATGCTCGGTTAACTTAGTCAGCTAACGATGCACACTCTTGCTCCACCAAAGGCCCGGTGCAGACCGTATGAGTCAGCATAAGAGAGCCCATTAGCCTGAGTCGATCTGCGTGCGACCCACCGAGATCCAGCGGCAGATTGCTCGACCCCATAACTCAAGACCTATGCGGGCGTGCCCATGATTACCCTGAAACTCAATGGTCAAGACCATCAACTCGACGTCACCGAGGACATGCCGCTGCTCTGGGCGATCCGCGACGTGGCCGGTTACAACGGCACCAAATTCGGCTGCGGTATGGGCCTGTGCGGCGCCTGTACCATTCATATCGAAGGGGCTCCGGCACGCAGTTGCATTACACCCATCGGTTCAGTCGTCGGGCAGAATGTCAGCACCATCGACAACCTGCACACCGATCCGATCGGCAAAGTCGTGCAGCAAGCCTGGCTCGACACGGCAGTGGCTCAATGCGGCTTCTGCCAGGGCGGGCAAATCATGTCGGCGACGGCGCTGCTCAAGACCCATCCGAACCCGAGCGACGAGCAGATCGAAGAAGCCATGGTCGGCAACATCTGTCGCTGCGGCACCTATAACCGTATCAAGACCGCGATCCGTCAGGCTTCCACTCACCTGAAGGAGGCCAAGGCATGAGCCGGTTACCGAATGATTTCGCCCTGAGCAACCTCAGTCGCCGTGGTTTTCTCAAGGGTGTGGGGGCGACCGGTGCGCTGGTGGTCGCCGCGAGTTGGGGTTGGCAAGACGCGTTTGCCGAAGAGAAAGAGAAGAAGTTCGGCGCCGACGGCATGCCCCACGGCTGGTTCGACGATCCAAAAGTCTATGTGAGTATCGCCGCCGATGGCACGGTGACCGTTATCTGCAACCGCTCGGAGATGGGCCAGGGCGTGCGCACCAGCTTGACCATGGTGGTGGCCGATGAACTGGAAGCCGACTGGGCGATGGTCAAGGTACAGCAGGCCCCCGGCGATGAAGTGCGCTTCGGCAACCAGGACACCGACGGCTCGCGCAGCATGCGTCACTGGTACGAGCCGATGCGTCGCTGCGGTGCCGCCGCACGCGCGATGCTGGAACAAGCCGCCGCTGACCAATGGAAAGTGTCAGTCGGCGAGTGCCAGGCGCAACTTCATAAAGTCATTCATAAACCGTCGGGCCGTGAACTGGGCTATGGCGCGCTGGCCGCCGCCGCTGGCGCTTTGGCCGTGCCTGCGCGTGAAAGCCTGAGACTCAAGCAACCTTCGGAATTTCGATATATCGGTAAGGAAGGCACCAAGGCCATCGACGGTGAGGACATCGTCAATGGTCGTGCGGTGTACGGCGCCGACGTGCATTTCGACGGCATGCTGTACGCGACCATCGCGCGGCCTACGGTGTATGGCGGCAAGGTCAAAAGCTTCGATGGCAGCGCGGCGATGAAAGTCCCAGGCGTGGTCAAAGTGGTACAGATCGAAAGCCGTCCGTTGCCTTCGGAGTTCCAACCCCTGGGCGGCATCGCCGTGGTGGCGAGCAATACCTGGGCGGCGATAAAGGGCCGTGAGGCACTGAAAATCGAATGGGACGACGGCCCCAACGCCAGCTACGACTCGATTGCCTATCGCAAAGAACTCGAAGCCGCCTCGCTCAAGCCCGGCAAGGTGGTGCGCAAAACCGGCAACCTCGATGAGGCCATGGCCAGCGCCGATAGCACGCTGGAAGCCTCCTACTACTTGCCGCATTTGTCACAGTCGCCGATGGAACCGATGGTCGCCATTGCGCGGTTCAAGGACGGTGCGTGCCAAGCCTGGGGGCCAAGCCAGGCGCCGCAGGTCACCCGGGAACGGATCGGTGAGCGCCTGGGCCTGCCGTTCGACAAGGTCACGTTCAACGTGACTCTGCTCGGGGGCGGGTTCGGGCGCAAGTCCAAGCCTGACTTCATCATCGAGGCCGCCATCCTCGCCAAGGAATTCCCCGGTAAAGCGGTGCGGGTGCAATGGACCCGCGAAGACGACATCCACTGTTCCTATTTTCACACCGTGTCGGCCGAATACCTCAAGGCCAGCCTGAACAAGGATGGCCTGCCATCCGGCTGGTTGCACCGTACGGTGGCGCCGAGCATCACCGCGTTGTTTGCGCCGGGCATGAACCATGAGGCGGCGTTCGAACTGGGCATGGGGTTCACCAACATGGCGTATGCGATCCCCAACATTCGCCTGGAAAACCCCGAGGCAACGGTGCATACCCGGGTAGGTTGGTATCGCTCGGTGTCGAACATTCCCCATGGTTTCGCGATCCAGAGTTTTATCGATGAACTGGCGCACAAGGCCGGGCAGGATCCGCTGAAGTACCAGATCAGATTGCTCGGCCCGGACCGTCAGATCGATCCGCGTACCTTGAGTGAAGAGTGGAACTACGGCGAATCCCCCGAGCGTTATCCGATCGACACCGCGCGCCTGCGCACGGTACTGGAGACCGCCGCCAAAGCCGCCGGTTGGGGGCGTGAGTTGCCCAAGGGACGCGGCTTGGGCCTGGCAGTGCATTACAGCTTCGTGACCTATGTGGCGGCGGTGATCGAGGTGGAGGTCAAGGACGACGGCACGCTGGTGGTGCACAAGGCCGACATCGCCGTCGATTGCGGACCGCAGATCAACCCCGAGCGGATTCGCGCGCAATTCGAAGGCGCCTGCGTCATGGGCCTGGGTAATGCGGTGCTGGGGGAAATCAGCTTCAAGGACGGCAAGGTCCAGCAGGATAACTTCCATATGTATGAAGTGGCGCGCATGTCCCTGGCGCCGAAAGAAGTGGCGGTGCATCTGGTGACGCCGCCGGGCGACGTCCCGTTGGGTGGTGTGGGTGAACCGGGCGTGCCACCGATTGCGCCGGCACTGTGCAACGCGATCTTCGCCGCCACCGGCAAACGCATCCGCAATCTGCCTGTTCGTTATCAGTTGTCGGGTTGGCAGAAGGCCGGCGCCTGATGGACAGCGCCGATCTGAACGTCCTGCGCAGCGTGTTGCAATGGCATCGCGCCGGTCAGCGGGTGGTGTTGTACAGCGTGGTCGAAACCTGGGGCACTGCGCCCCGGGCACCCGGCGCCATGCTGGCTTTGCGCGAAGACGGCATGGTGATTGGTTCGGTCTCGGGCGGGTGTGTCGAAGATGACTTGATTGCCCGGCTGCACGACGGACGCCTCGCACTTGACGGGCCGCCGGTGCAATTGATCACCTACGGCGTGACCCGCGAGGAAGCCGCACGTTTCGGCTTGCCCTGCGGTGGCACCTTGCGCTTGACCGAGGAGCGTATCGACGATGGGGATTGGGTCGAGCAATTGCTCGCCCGTTGCGAGGCCCATGAAATCGTTGCGCGTGAACTGAACCTGACCACCGGCGCAGTACTTTTGCAGCCGGCCAGTAAAACTGACGTGTTGACGTTCGATGGACAGACCTTGCGGGTGATCCATGGCCCGCGCTGGCGCTTGCTGCTGATCGGCGCGGGGCAGCTGTCGCGCTATGTGGCGGAAATGGCCCGGCTGCTGGATTTCGAGGTGCTGATTTGCGACCCGCGTAGCGAGTTCGTCTACGGCTGGGAGGAGCAGCACGGACGATTCGTTTCGGGCATGCCGGATGAGGCGGTATTGAATATCCAGACCGATGAACGCACGGCTATCGTGGCCTTGACCCATGATCCGCGTCTGGATGACATGGCGCTGCTCACGGCCCTGGATTCCAGGGCTTTTTACGTCGGAGCGCTGGGGTCGCGGGTCAACAGCCAGAAGCGCCGGGAAAACCTGGCTCAACTGGGTTTGTCGCAATCGGCGATTGACCGCTTGCATGGTCCGATCGGTTTGCACATCGGCAGTCATAATCCAGCGGAAATTGCCTTGTCGCTCATGGCGGAAATCGTGGCGGTCAAAAACGGCATCGAACTGAAACAGAAGAAAGTCCTGCGGGAGAGCGTATGAGCAAATCCATCGGCGTTATCGTGTTGGCGGCGGGGCAGGGCAGCCGGTTTCGTCAGGTGGCGGGTGCCGAAAAGGATAAATTGGTGGCCGATTGCACCGGGCGTGACGGCGTGGTGCGGTCCGTCATCGAGCACACATTGGTCAACCTGCCGGCGACGCTGGACAAGCGCGTACTGGTGACCACTGCTGACCGCCCGCAAGTGATTCGCATGGCTCAGGCCTATGGCTGCGAGATTGTGCTGATCGAATCGACGGGAATGGGCGACAGCATTGCCGCGGGAGTCGCTGCCTGCAAGCAACTCGATGGCTGGCTGATGGTGCTCGGGGATATGCCGTTCATCCTGCCATCGAGTATCGAGCAAGTGGTGGCGGGGATTGGCGATGACAGTATCAGCGTGCCCGTGCAGGACGGCGGGTACGGGCATCCGGTCGGGTTCGGACGGGACTTCGCGGCGGGGTTGATGGCGTTATCGGGGGATCGCGGCGCCAAGCCGCTGTTCGCCCAAGGGCGGGTGGTTGAAGTGAGCGTGGATGATTCTGGTGTGGTGTGGGATGTGGATGTGCCTGAAGCACTAACCTTCAGGCCAGCATAGATCCTTGTGGGAGCGAGCTTGCTCGCGATAGCGGTGGATCAGCTAGCACCAATGTTGAATGTCATTCCGCCATCGCGAGCAATCGAGCGTCGACCGGCTGCTCCCACAGGGGAATGGTGTGATTTCACAGATGTAAAAAAAGCCCCGCCTGGGATCACCAGGCGGGGCTTTTTAGTGGCCGATGGAATCAGACGAGAGGTTTAGGCTCGTGTTCTTTTTCCTGGGCTTGCTCGTGTTGCTCTACCGCTTCCTGAACGGAGCGCGGTGCTTCGTGGATCACCGACTCAACCGGCTCGGCAGCCACTTCGGCAGCCGGGGCAGGAGCTGCCTCAACCACTTCAGCAGCAACCGGTGCAGGCTCGGCGGCGACAACCGCTTCAGCTGGAGCCGCAGCGGCAGCCAGTTCAGCTTCCTTCTGCAGACGCTCGGCTTCACGCTTGCGACGACGCACTTCACGCGGGTCGTTAGGCGCACGGCCACTTGGCGTCAGGGCGCTGGCAGGAGCGGCTTCGACCACTGGTGCAGGTGCCTGGGCAACGACCGGTGCTTCAACGGCTGGCGCTTCAACCACCGGCGCCGGGGCCGGTTCTGCTGCGGCAACCACCGGCTCGGAAACCATGGCTTCTGCCACTTGGGTTTCAGCGGCTGGTGCAGCGGTTTCAGCGACGGCTGGCTCGGCAACCCAGTTGAATGCGGTTTGCTCTTCGCGAACTTCACGCACGGTGTCAGTCACGGTTTCAACAACCGCTTCCGCAGCCTGGGCAGGTGCTTCTACCACTGGTGCTGGCTCGGCAGCCGCTTCAACAGCAGGCTGAGCTTCTGGCGCTGGCGCCACTTCGATTTCCGGCGAGGCGGTGACTTCGACCGGTGTGGTCGCTTCAACGACTGGCGCTTCAACCGGAGCTGCTTCCAGGGTCGCGGCAGTGGCGCGTTCGGCTTGCACATTGGCTTCAGCTTCTGCTGGAGCGCTGATCACGCTGCTGGCAACAGCTGCGGTGACAGCCAGGCCGGCGGCCAGATCGGCAGTGCTTGGCGCTTCAGCGTTTTCGCCGGACTCGGACTCTTCCGAACCTTCGATCACGTTGCCGTTGGCGTCACGCTGACGCTCGCGACGGTTGCTGCGACGACGCTGACCACGGGAGCGGCGGCGTGGACGGTCGCCTTCGGCGCTTTCCTGACCGTCTTCCGACAGTTGCTCTTCGTTGGTGGTCAGTTCTTCTTCAGTTGCGGCTGCGGCAGCTTGTTCGGCACGTGGCTGACGTTCTTCACGCGGTGGGCGTGGCGCGCGTTCTTCACGTGGCTGACGAGCCGGGCGTTCTTCAGCGGTAGCAGCCGTAGCGGTAGCAGCGGCGGCCGGAGCAGCCGGAGCGGCATCCAGAGGCTCGCGCAGTTCACGAACGCGTTCTTCACGCTCGCCACGTGGCTTGCGATCTTCACGCGGAGCGCGCGGTGCACGTTCTTCACGAGGCGCGCGTGGTGCGCGTTCTTCGCGGGCTACCGCTGGCGTTTCTTCGCGGGTTTCGCGAGGTTCACGCACTTCCCGTGGCTGACGCTCTTCACGCGGCTCACGTGGTGCGCGTTCTTCACGCGGTGCACGCTCTTCGCGAGGCTTGCGCTCTTCATCGCGGCGACCGTTACGGTTGCGGCTCTGCTGGCGACCGTTGCGACGCTCTTCGTTGCGGGCCGGACGCTCGGCGGCAGGTTTTTCAACCACAACCGGTGCGGCAGGCTCTTCCTTGGTGGCGAACAGGCTCACCAGCGACTTCACCAGGCCTTTGAACAGGCTTGGCTCCGGTACGGCGGCCGGGGCAGGGGCTGGAGCGGCCACCTCTGTTGGCACAGGAGCGTTGGCACGGGCCGGGGCCGTTTTGACCGCAGCTTCCTGGCGAACCAGGGTGCGGGTCGCAGCGGCTGGCTGGACTTCTTCGACTTCGGCAGCGGCAGCGGCGATTTCGTAGCTGGACTGGTTGGTCGCCGCTTCCGGGCTGTCGTCACGCAGGCGCTGTACTTCAAAGTGCGGCGTTTCGAGGTGATCGTTCGGCAGGATGACGATGCGGGCACGGGTGCGCAGTTCGATCTTGGTGATCGAGTTGCGTTTTTCGTTGAGCAGGAACGCCGCCACCGGGATCGGCACTTGTGCACGAACTTCGGCGGTACGGTCTTTCAGGGCTTCTTCTTCGATCAGGCGCAGGATCGCCAGGGACAGCGATTCAACGTCACGGATGATGCCGGTGCCGTTGCAACGCGGGCAGACGATGCCGCTGCTTTCACCCAGGGATGGACGCAGGCGCTGACGGGACATTTCCAGCAGGCCGAAGCGCGAAATGCGACCGACTTGCACGCGAGCGCGGTCGGCTTCCAGGCATTCGCGGACTTTTTCTTCCACGGCGCGCTGGTTCTTGGCTGGGGTCATGTCGATGAAGTCGATGACGATCAGGCCGCCGATGTCGCGCAGGCGCAACTGACGGGCGATTTCCTCGGCCGCTTCAAGGTTGGTTTGCAGCGCGGTTTCTTCGATGTCGCTGCCTTTGGTGGCGCGCGCCGAGTTGATGTCGATGGACACCAGGGCTTCGGTCGGATCGATCACGATGGAACCGCCGGAAGGCAGTTCGACAACGCGCTGGAAAGCGGTTTCGATCTGGCTTTCGATCTGGAAGCGGTTGAACAGCGGAACGCTGTCTTCGTACAGCTTGATCTTGCTGGCGTACTGCGGCATTACCTGGCGGATGAAGGTCAGGGCTTCGTCCTGGGCTTCAACGCTGTCGATCAGCACTTCGCCGATGTCCTGGCGCAGGTAATCGCGGATCGCGCGGATGATCACGTTACTTTCCTGGTAGATCAGGAATGGCGCGGCGCGGTCCAGCGAAGCTTCCTTGATGGCGGTCCACAGTTGCAGCAGGTAGTCGAGGTCCCACTGCATTTCTTCGCTGCTGCGGCCAAGGCCTGCAGTGCGCACGATCAGGCCCATGTCGGCCGGGGCAACCAGACCGTTCAGGGCTTCACGCAGTTCGTTGCGCTCTTCGCCTTCGATGCGACGGGAGATACCGCCGGCACGCGGGTTGTTCGGCATCAGCACCAGGTAACGACCGGCCAGGCTGATGAAGGTGGTCAGGGCGGCGCCCTTGTTGCCACGTTCTTCTTTTTCGACCTGAACGATGACTTCCTGGCCTTCGCTCAGGACGTCCTTGATGTTGACGCGACCTTCCGGGGCTTTCTTGAAGTATTCGCGGGAGATTTCTTTGAGGGGCAGGAAGCCGTGGCGCTCAGAGCCGAAATCGACAAAGGCAGCCTCGAGGCTTGGTTCGATGCGAGTAATCCGGCCTTTATAGATGTTGGCCTTCTTCTGCTCGCGTGCACCGGATTCGATGTCCAGGTCGTAGAGGCGCTGGCCATCTACCAGTGCAACACGCAACTCTTCGGGTTGAGTTGCGTTAATCAGCATTCTTTTCATGTAGTACCGTCGGTTTCCGGGCTGCCGGAAACGGCGTTCGGCACACACGACTTCTCACGGTCGGTGTCAGGTGCGTCGGGAGTGGTTGGCCATTTCCCGTGTCCAGCGAAGTCCGGCCAATGTGGGCCTTCATCGCGACGTACGCGTCCTGCTTGCTGTGGCTACTTAAGCACTCAGTCAGGAGGAGGAATCAACCAGCGGCTGTGGACGAGATGAAGCGTCTTGAGAAAGCCTGTTGCTACACAGTCCGGCGGTTGTGCATCTCCACCCTACACGTATCCCTGATAATTCGGGTGCTGCCGCGCGCAGAATCCGCAGCGGGTTGGCATTTACCGTGAGCTCCGAAAGGGGAGGTCACGCATCATGGCTAATTTAGGCGTTGTTTCCGATGCCTTCGCTCGGGGTCATTCGCAGCTGACTGCACTTTGTGAACTGGCCGTGAATATGGCTCGCAAAACGAGTGGAAAACTCTGCTTTGTGGCGTGATTCAGGCCTCATGTCACCTGCGCTCGTTACACCTGCAAACTCCACCGTTACGTAGCGAAAGCCCCGTAGGACGGCCTCGCGTCCTGGTGAATTGCGTTGGTCAGGGCCGGTTTTTGACCGTTGGTCCGCTGTCCAGGCCGCTTTTGGCGACGTTCGCGACTATAGCAGCAATGATTAAGTGCTTCAATTCCATAAAAAATTGTTATCATCCGCGCCATGACGACGACTACCCCCCCGACTCCAGGCGTACAACTGCTTGAGGTCTCGCCGGAATATGCCGGCCAACGCATTGATAATTTCCTTCTCGCCCGACTCAAAGGCGTGCCCAAGACCTTGATTTATCGCATTTTGCGCAAGGGCGAAGTGCGCGTGAACAAAGGTCGGATCAAGCCCGAGTACAAGCTGCAGGCGGGCGATATCGTGCGCGTGCCGCCGGTTCGCGTGCCTGAGCGCGACGAACCGGTGCCGCTGGCACAAGGCCTGTTGCAGCGGCTCGAGGCCTCGATTGTCTTCGAAGACAAGGCGCTGATCGTGATCAACAAGCCCGCGGGTATTGCTGTTCATGGTGGCAGCGGCCTGACTTTCGGGGTGATCGAAGCCTTTCGTCAGTTGCGCCCCGATTGCAAAGAGCTCGAACTGGTTCACCGTCTCGACCGTGATACGTCCGGCCTGTTGATGATCGCCAAGAAGCGCAGCATGTTGCGCCACTTGCACACCGCATTGCGCGGTGATGGCGTCGACAAGCGCTACATGGCGCTGGTCCGCGGTAACTGGGCGAGCTCGATCAAGCAAGTCCGTGCGTCGCTGGGCAAGAGCAATCTGCGCTCCGGCGAGCGCATGGTCGAGGTCGACGAGGAGGAGGGGAAGGAGTCCGTGACCGTGTTCAAGGTCCTGCGCCGCTTCGGCGACTTTGCCACCCTGATCGAAGCCAAGCCGATTACCGGCCGGACTCACCAGATCCGCGTCCATACCTTGCACGCCGGGCATTGCATCGCTGGCGACACCAAGTATGGCGACGAAGGTTTCAGCAAGGAAATCCGCGATCTGGGCGGCAAGCGCCTGTTCCTGCACGCCTACATGCTGACGGTGCCGCTCCCCGATGGTGGTGAGCTGAAGCTGCAAGCGCCGGTCGACGAGATGTGGGCCAAAACCGTGGAGCGATTGAGTGCGCCCATCTGACTACAAGCTGTTGATCTTTGATTGGGACGGCACTCTGGCCGATTCCATTGGTCGGATTGTCGAGGCGATGCACGTTGCCTCGCAGCGTTCCGGTTTTGAGCTGCGCGATGATCTGGCCGTCAAGGGCATCATCGGCCTGGGCTTGCCGGAAGCGATCCGCACCCTGTACCCCGAAATCGGCGACGCCGAGCTGATCGCGTTCCGCGAGCACTATGCTGAGCATTACATCGCGTCGGAGGCTGAGCCTTCGCCGCTGTTCGAGGGTGTGGTCGAGTCGCTCGAGGCATTTCGTGCCGAGGGCTATCATCTGGCTGTGGCGACCGGCAAGGCCCGTCGCGGGCTGGATCGGGTGTTGAAGTCCCATGGCTGGGAGAATTACTTCGATATCACTCGCGCCGCCGACGAAACCGCCAGCAAGCCCCATCCGCTGATGCTCGAACAGATTCTCGCCCATTGCGAGGTCCGCCCGGAACAGGCGTTGATGGTGGGTGATTCGTCCTTTGATTTGCAGATGGCGCGCAACGCCGGCATGGGTTCGGTGGCCGTCAGTTATGGCGCTCAATCGATCGATGCGTTGAGGTTGTATGAGCCGCGACTGGCCATCGACCGTTTTTCAGAATTGCATGCCTGGCTGAATCAGCGGGCTTAACCGGTTGTTTTTGGGGTGGATGGCATGACCGACGAATGGAAGGCGCCCGCCAAGGCGAGCGCAGAGAGCGGTGACGACAAAAGCTGGAAACTGCTGGAAAAGACCCTGCTGGCCGGCATACAGGAGCAGCGCCGGTCCCGTCGCTGGGGGATATTCTTCAAGTTTCTGATTTTTGTGTATCTGTTCGGCGCCATTGTCCTGTTTTCGCCTCTGATGGATATGGAAAAGGCCGGCACCCTTAGTGCCAATTACACGGCGTTGATCGATGTGAGAGGCATGATTGCCGATAAGGAGTCGGCCAGTGCAGACAATATCGTTGGCAGCTTGCGTGCGGCTTTTGAGGACAAGAAGGTCAAGGGCGTCATCCTGCGCATCAACAGCCCGGGCGGCAGTCCGGTGCAGTCGGGTTATGTCTATGACGAGATCAAGCGTCTGCGCGGCCTGCACCCGGATATCAAGTTGTATGCGGTGATTTCCGATCTGGGTGCTTCCGGCGCTTACTACATCGCCAGTGCGGCGGATCAGATCTACGCCGACAAGGCGAGCCTGGTCGGCTCCATCGGTGTGACGGCAGCCGGTTATGGCTTTGTCGGCACCATGGAGAAGCTGGGTGTCGAACGTCGTACCTACACCTCTGGCGAGCACAAGTCGTTCCTCGATCCGTTCCAGCCACAGAAGCCGGAAGAAACCGCCTTCTGGCAGGGCGTGCTCGATACGACCCACAAGCAGTTCATCAATAGCGTCAAGCAGGGTCGTGGCGACCGCCTGAAGGACAAGGAGCATCCGGAGCTGTTCTCTGGCCTGGTCTGGTCCGGCGAGCAGGCACTGCCATTGGGGTTGATCGATGGGCTGGGTAATGCCAGTTCGGTTGCGCGGGATGTGATCGGTGAGAAAGAACTGGTGGACTTCACCGTTCAGGAATCGCCATTCGATCGCTTTTCGAAAAAGCTCGGCGCCAGCGTGGCTGAGCATTTGGCGATGTGGATGGGTTTTAACGGTCCGTCGCTGCGCTGATTCTGATGTGACATGAAAAACCGGCCTGCGTGGCCGGTTTTTTGGTATCGGGATTCAGGGAACCTGTACGCCTTCAGCCAGCAGCATGTCGATCAGGCGAATCAGCGGCAGGCCGATCAGGCTGGTGGCGTCAGGTCCCTCGGTGCTGCGAAACAGGCTGACCCCCAGGCCTTCGGCCTTGAAGCTGCCTGCGCAGTCGTAGGGTTGTTCGGCGCGCAGGTAGCGTTCGATGCGAGGTGCGTCGAGTGTGCGCATGTGTACGGTGAACGGCACGCAATCGACCTGGCAGTGCCCGGTCTGGCTGTTGAGCAGGGCCAGGCCGGTGAGGAACGTCACGCTGGCACCGCTGGCGGCCAGCAGTTGTTCCCGGGCTTTTTCGAATGTGTGGGGTTTGCCGATAATCCGCTCTCCCAGCACGGCGACCTGGTCGGAGCCGATTATCAGATGAGCGGTATGGCTGTCGGCCAGGGCGCGCGCTTTCTCTTCGGCGAGGCGCTTGACCAGCTCGATGGCGGACTCACCCGGGCGATGGCTTTCGTCGATATCCGGCGAGCTGCAAGTGAAAGGCAGCTGCAGGCGGGTCAGCAATTCCCGGCGATAGGCCGAGCTGGAAGCGAGTAATAAAGGCAGCATGCACAACTCCATAAGGCGTGTGCGAATTCTAGCGAGGCTTCCAAGTGACGGACAGGGCTGAATTTCCTTTGACATGGGCGGGTGCATCCCTATAATGCTGCGCCTATGTTGAATGACCCGATTCCACCTCACGTTGACCCGCGCAAATTGGCTGATCGTGGCACCACCCTTCAAGGTGAAATGCTGCTGGCCGATTTGGAGAGACTCTGCGACCCGCTTTCCGACAATGTCGGTACGGTGCAGGCTAAATTCGTTTTTGAACGAGATGAACGTAAATCTGTGGTCATCCACAGCTTTATCGACACTGAAGTCAAAATGGTTTGCCAGCGTTGTCTTGAGCTGGTCACCCTGCCGATCCATAGCGAATGCAGTTACGCTGTGGTGAAGGAGGGTGCGAATACCCAGTCGTTGCCGAAAGGTTATGACGTGCTGGAACTGGGCGAAGATCCTTTGGATCTGCAGTCACTGATCGAGGAGGAGCTTCTGCTCGCCTTGCCCATTGTGCCTGCTCATCATCCGGAAGAATGCCAGCAGCCGGCGGGAGCAGATGAGCCCGAACCGAGCGAGGACGAGGTAACGCGGTCCAACCCGTTCAGTGTATTGGCGCAGTTAAAGCGTGACCCAAACGTTTAGGAGTTAATCAATTATGGCTGTTCAGCAGAACAAAAAATCCCGCTCTGCCCGTGACATGCGCCGTTCGCACGACGCTCTCGAGGCTAGCACCCTGTCTGTAGAAAAAACCACCGGTGAAGTTCACCTGCGTCACCACGTATCGCCAGAAGGCGTATACCGTGGTCGTAAAGTGATCGACAAGGGCGCTGACGAGTAATCACTTGTCCGCTCAAGTCATCGCGATTGACGCAATGGGCGGGGACTTCGGTCCCCGCAGCATTGTCCAGGCCAGCCTTGCTTGTCTGTCTGCCACACCCTCGCTGCACCTGACCCTCGTCGGTCAACCCTCCCTTCTTGAAGAACTGATCGCTGGCCATCCGGCTGTGGATCGCGCGCGCCTGTCGATAATGCCAGCGTCCGAAGTCATCACCATGGACGAAAAACCTGCCCAGGCTTTGCGCGGCAAGCCCGACTCGTCGATGCGCGTGGCGCTTGAGTTGTTGCGTGACGGCAAGGTCCAGGCTTGTGTCAGTGCCGGTAATACCGGTGCGTTGATGGCGTTGTCGCGGTTCGTGCTCAAGACCTTGCCCGGCATTGACCGTCCGGCCATGGTGGCGGCGATTCCGACACAAAAAGGTTATTGCCAGTTGCTCGACCTGGGCGCCAACGTCGATTGCAGTGCCGAGCATCTGTTGCAGTTTGCGGTCATGGGCTCGGTTGCGGCCGAGACCCTGGGCATAGCGCGTCCTCGGGTGGCGTTGCTGAACATCGGCACCGAAGACATCAAGGGCAATCAACAGGTCAAGCTGGCCGCGACTTTGTTGCAAGGCGCCCGTGGCATCAATTACATCGGCTTTATCGAAGGCGACGGTTTGTACCGTGGCGAAGCGGATGTGGTGGTGTGTGACGGTTTTGTCGGCAACATCCTGCTCAAATCCAGCGAAGGTCTGGCGACCATGATTGCCGGGCGCATCGAAGCGTTGTTCAGGAAGAGCGTGGCCTCTCGCGTGGTCGGTGCGCTTGCACTACCGCTGATGAAGCGCCTGCAGGCCGATCTGGCACCTGCCCGGCACAACGGTGCGAGCTTTCTCGGCTTGCAGGGCATTGTGGTGAAAAGCCACGGTTCTGCCGGGGTTCAGGGGTTTCAGAGTGCCATTCAGCGTGCCTTGATCGAGATTCAGGAGAATCTTCCCGAGCGCCTGCACGGTCGTCTGGAGGATTTGTTGCTTTAGGCGTTTTCGTCGGACAATGCTTAAATGTGACCGCTTGGTTCGATGGGCCATCCAACTGTCAGTTTCTTGCGTCCCCAAAGCGGGGCGCCAACTCTCCGACGACAAGATCATTAGGGGCTTGTTACATGTCTGCTTCCCTCGCATTCGTCTTTCCAGGACAGGGTTCGCAGTCCCTCGGCATGCTGGCCGAGCTGGGCGCGCAACATCCGGTTGTCCTTGAAACATTCAAAGAAGCTTCCGATGCACTGGGTTACGACCTGTGGGCACTGACCCAGCAAGGGCCGGAAGAGCAACTCAATCAAACCGATAAAACCCAGCCAGCCATTCTGACCGCCTCTATCGCCCTGTGGCGTTTGTGGCTGGCCGAAGGTGGTGCGCGCCCGGCTTACGTTGCCGGGCACAGCCTGGGTGAATACAGCGCGCTGGTCGCGGCAGGCAGTCTGAGCCTGGGCGATGCGGTGAAGCTCGTCGAGCGTCGTGGCCAGCTGATGCAGGAAGCCGTTCCGGCCGGGCAGGGCGGCATGGCCGCCATCCTGGGTCTGGACGATGCCGACGTACTGGCAGCCTGTGCCGAAGCGGCGCAAGGCGAAGTGGTCAGCGCGGTCAATTTCAACTCGCCGGGCCAGGTGGTCATCGCCGGTGCCAAGGCTGCCGTCGAGCGCGCCATCGAAGGCTGCAAGGCGCGTGGTGCCAAGCGCGCCATGCCGTTGCCGGTCAGCGTGCCGTCGCACTGCGAGCTGATGCGCCCGGCTGCCGAGCGTTTCGCCGAATCGATCGCGGCGATCGACTGGCAGGCACCGCAGATTCCCGTAGTGCAGAACGTCAGTGCCCAGGTGCCGGCCGATCTGGAAACCCTCAAGCGCGATCTGCTCGAGCAACTGTACAAGCCAGTACGCTGGGTTGAATCGGTCCAGGCACTGGCCGCCAAGGGTGCGACCAACCTGGTCGAGTGTGGCCCGGGTAAAGTACTGGCCGGTCTGAACAAGCGTTGCGCCGAAGGCGTGTCGACATCCAACCTCAATACCCCAGACGCTTTCGCTGCCGCCCGTGCAGCGTTGGCCTGAATCAGGAGAAGCTTGCATGAGTCTGCAAGGTAAAGTTGCACTGGTCACCGGTGCTAGCCGTGGCATCGGCCAGGCTATCGCCCTGGAACTGGGTCGTCAGGGCGCCGTCGTTGTTGGTACCGCGACCTCCGCGTCGGGTGCTGAGCGCATTGCCGCGACCCTGAAGGAAAACGGTATTCAGGGCACTGGCCTGGAACTCAATGTCACCAGCGACGAGTCCGTGGCAAGTGTTCTGGCGAGCATTCAGGAGCAGTTCGGTGCGCCGGCGATTCTGGTCAATAATGCCGGTATCACCCGCGATAACCTGATGATGCGCATGAAAGACGACGAGTGGCACGACGTTGTCGATACCAATCTGAACAGTCTGTTCCGCCTGTCCAAGGGCGTTTTGCGCGGCATGACCAAAGCTCGTTGGGGCCGAATTATCAGTATTGGCTCGGTTGTGGGTGCCATGGGCAACGCAGGCCAAGTAAACTACGCTGCCGCCAAGGCCGGTCTGGAAGGTTTCAGCCGTGCTCTGGCGCGCGAAGTCGGTTCGCGTTCGATTACGGTAAACTCGGTGGCTCCTGGGTTCATCGATACCGATATGACCCGTGAACTGCCCGAGGCACAGCGTGAAGCCTTGCAGACGCAGATTCCGCTGGGTCGTCTGGGGCAGGCTCAAGAGATCGCGTCCGTGGTCGCTTTTCTTGCGTCGGACGGTGCGGCTTACGTTACCGGAGCTACAATCCCGGTGAACGGCGGGATGTACATGTAATTCAAATGTGACGGATTGCTTCAAAAAAATGTCATACGAGCTGTCTAAAATCCGTTATAAAGCTGCAATCTATTTATAGGCAGAGGGTCACCGGGTTCGAGGAGTGAAGCTTTCAGTTGAAAAGCTGAAAAGCCTTTCTATACACTTACCCACTGGCCAGCTGCCTGAATTTGTCCATTAGGAGTGAAAACAAGGTATGAGCACCATCGAAGAGCGCGTCAAGAAAATCGTTGCTGAGCAACTGGGCGTTAAAGAAGAAGAAGTGGTCAACACTGCTTCCTTCGTTGAAGACCTGGGTGCCGACTCCCTTGACACCGTTGAGCTGGTGATGGCTCTGGAAGAGGAATTCGAGACCGAAATCCCTGACGAAGAAGCCGAGAAGATCACTACTGTACAAGCTGCAATCGACTACGTTACTAGCCACCAGGCGTAATAGTTTGTAATCGTTGCTCGCTGTCATGGAAAAACCGCACTGCCATCATGGCGTGCGGTTTTTTCTTTAGGCCTGATGCAAAGTCGTCATTTGAAAAAAGGAGAGTGCTGTGTCGCGTAGACGCGTCGTAGTCACCGGTATGGGTATGTTGTCGCCACTAGGCACGGATGTGCCGAGCAGCTGGCAGGGCATTCTGGCTGGCCGCAGTGGCATTGGTCTGATCGAACACACCGACCTTTCTGCCTATTCCACCCGTTTTGGCGGCTCGGTAAAGGACTTCAATGTCGAGGAATACCTGTCGGTCAAGGAAGCCCGCAAGCTCGACCTGTTCATTCAATACGGTCTGGCCGCAGGTTTTCAGGCGGTACGCAATGCCGGTCTGGAAGTCACTGACGCCAACCGTGAGCGTATCGGCGTGGCCATGGGCTCGGGTATTGGCGGTCTGACCAATATCGAAGAAACCGCCCGCACGCTGCACGAGACCGGCCCACGACGGATCTCTCCGTTCTTCGTGCCAGGCTCGATCATCAATATGATTTCCGGTTTCCTGTCCATCCACCTCGGTGCACAGGGACCCAACTACGCCATCGCCACGGCCTGTACCACCGGTACACACTGCATTGGCATGGCGGCCCGCAACATCATGTACGACGAAGCTGACGTGATGATTGCCGGCGGCGCCGAGATGGCGGCCTGCGGTCTGGGCATGGGCGGCTTCGGCGCTTCCCGCGCGCTGTCGACCCGCAACGACGAGCCGACCCGCGCCAGCCGTCCATGGGACAAGGGCCGCGATGGCTTCGTATTGTCCAATGGTGCCGGTGCGCTGGTACTGGAAGAACTCGAGCACGCCAAGGCGCGTGGCGCGACCATCTACGCCGAGCTGATCGGCTTCGGCACCAGTGGCGATGCCTACCACATGACCTCGCCGCCAGCCGATGGTGCGGGTGCTGCGCGCTGCATCACCAATGCGCTGCGCGATGCCAAAATCAATGGCGATCAAGTGCAGTACATCAACGCCCACGGCACCTCGACTCCTGCAGGCGACCTGGCCGAAGTCAATGCGATCAAGTCGGTATTCGGCGAGCACGCCTACAAGCTGGCCGTCAGTTCCACCAAGTCCATGACCGGTCACCTGCTGGGTGCGGCGGGCGCGGTCGAGGCGATCTTCAGCGTGCTGGCAATCAACAGTCAGGTAGCGCCGCCGACCATCAACCTCGATGAGCCGGACGAAGGCTGCGATCTCGATTTTGTGCCGCACACGGCGCGCAACATGGATATCGATGTGGTCGTTTCCAACTCCTTCGGTTTTGGCGGCACCAACGGTTCGCTGGTGTTCCGTCGGTTCGCAGGCTGATGGACAGCTGGGTCGACGGTCAGCCGGCTGACGCTTTGTCGCTGAAGGATCGCGGCCTGGCTTATGGCGATGGTCTGTTCGAGACCATCGCCGTGCGCAGCGGCCAGCCCGTGTTGCTGGACCGGCATCTGTCGCGTCTGGCGGATGGCTGTTCGCGCCTGGCGATAACTGCCGAGCAGGAGCTGATCCGCAGCGAACTGCTGGCCTACGCCGCGGCACTGGGTGACGGGGTGCTCAAGCTCATTCTTACCCGTGGCGACGGTCTGCGCGGTTATGCCCCCGATCCTTCGGCCCAGGCCCGACGCATTGTGCAAGGCAGTCCACCTGCGGCTTACCCTGCCGCGCACGGTGAGCAGGGTGTTCGCCTGTTTCCCTGCGTCACGCGATTGTCCAGGCAACCATTACTGGCTGGCCTCAAGCACCTCAATCGTCTTGAACAAGTCCTCGCCCGTGCCGAATGGCAGGACACCGAGCATGCCGAAGGTTTGATGCTCGATCAGGCCGGGCGCGTAATTGAGGGTGTGTTCAGCAACTTGTTCCTGGTGCGTGATGGCGTGCTCATCACCGCTGACCTCAAGCGCTGCGGCGTTGCAGGCGTGATGCGCGCAGAAATATTGTTTCAGGCCAAGTCGCTGGGAATCCCCACGCAAATCACCGATATCCCCCTCGAACAGCTGCAATGGGCTGACGAAGTCTTTGTCTGCAACAGCGTGTATGGTGTCTGGCCGGTGCGCGCCTATGCTGCTCTTCACTGGCCGGTTGGGCCGCTCACCCGTAAACTCCAAACCATTGCCCGTGTGCTACTGGATGCTTGATACGTGAGACGTAAACTCTTGCTGCTGCTGGAAACCGGTGTGGTTCTGGCGGGGCTGCTGATGGGTGCTTCAGCCTGGAAGATTCATTCGGCGCTGGTACAGCCGCTGAACATTACCCAGGAACAATTGCTGGATGTGCCCAAGGGCACCACGCCGACCCGCACCCTCTACCGACTCGAAGCCAACGGCGTCATCAAGGACGCATTCTGGCTGCGGGTGTATTGGCGCTTCAACCTCGCCAGACAACCCCTGCACAGCGGTGAATACCGCATTCAGCCCGGCATGACCGTCGAAGGCCTGATCGACCTGTGGAAACGCGGGGAAATGGTTCAGTACAGCCTGACCCTGGTCGAAGGCTGGAGTTTTCGTCAGGTCCGCGCAGCGCTGGCCAGGGAAGAGAAGCTCGAACATAGCCTCGACGGTTTGAGCGATAGCCAGGTCATGGACAAGCTCGGCCACACCGGGATTTTTCCGGAAGGGCGCTTCTTCCCTGACACTTATCGCTACGTGCGGGGCATGTCCGATGTCGAGGTGCTGAAAACCGCTTACGACCGCCTCGATGAAGTGCTCGCCAAGGAGTGGGAGAAGCGCGCTGCAGATACACCGTACACCGAACCCTACCAGGCGCTGATCATGGCTTCGCTGGTGGAAAAGGAAACCGGCGTACCGCAGGAGCGCGGGCAGATTGCCGGCGTGTTTGTGCGGCGCATGGCGATGGGCATGCTGCTGCAGACCGACCCGACGGTGATCTACGGCCTCGGCGACCGCTACAGCGGCAAGCTGACCCGGGCTCACCTCAAGGAATCGACGCCGTATAACACTTACATGAATGCGGGATTGCCGCCGACGCCGATTTCGATGGTCGGTCGCGAAGCCATCCATGCGGCACTCAATCCGGTGGACGGCAACAGCCTTTACTTCGTGGCGCGTGGCGATGGCACCCATGTGTTCTCCGATGACCTGGATGCCCACAACAATGCCGTGAAGGAGTTCCAGATCAAGCGCCGCGCCGATTACCGCTCCAGCCCGGCTCCCGCTACTGCGCCCGAGATGCCGCCAATCCAGGCTGAGCAAAACGGTATGCAGGAGGCCAAGTCTTCGCAGGAGCAGGCGCCGATCCCGGCCGCTTCACCGAACACGGCTCCCGAGGGGCTGCCGCAAGTACCGGCGCAAGATCCTGCGCCAGCCCCTGAAACGCCCGAACCCGATGCAAGCGCACCGAAAAGCCCGCAATGACTCTGATTAAGGACTGCCTGTGACTGGCTTGTTTATTACTCTGGAAGGCCCGGAAGGCGCCGGCAAGAGCACCAATCGCGAATACCTGGCCGAGCGCCTGCGCGCCGCCGGCATCGAGGTGGTGCTGACCCGCGAGCCGGGTGGCACGCCGTTGGCCGAGCGCATTCGTGAAGTGCTGCTGGCCCCGGTCGATGAAGTCATGAACCCGGATACCGAGTTGCTGTTGGTGTTCGCGGCGCGTGCCCAGCATCTGGCCGAGGTGATTCGCCCGGCGCTGGCCCGCGGTGCCGTGGTCTTGTGTGATCGTTTTACCGACTCGACATACGCCTATCAAGGCGGCGGTCGCGGCTTGTCGCTGGAGCGCATCGCGACCCTGGAAACCTTCGTCCAGGGCGATCTGCGCCCGGATCTCACGCTGATTTTCGATCTGCCTGTCGAGGTCGGCCTGGCCCGCGCCAGCGCTCGTGGTCGTCTGGATCGCTTCGAGCTCGAAGGCCGGACCTTTTTCGACGCGGTACGCAGTGCCTTCCTCAAGCGGGCCAAGGCGGATCCGGCGCGTTATGTGCTGGTCGATGCTGCCCAGCCGTTGGCACAGGTTCAGCAATCGCTGGATGCCTTGCTGCCGCGCCTGCTGGAGTTGAGCCGTGGCTGAGGCCTATCCGTGGCAGGAAAACCTCTGGCAGCAACTGGCCGGTCGCACCCAGCATGCGCACGCCTACCTGCTGCATGGCCCTGCCGGAATCGGCAAGCGGGCACTGGCCGAGCGCTTGATGGCCAGCTTGCTGTGCCAGCGCCCGAACGCGCTGCAAGCCTGCGGCGAATGCAAATCCTGCCTGCTGCTCAAGGCTGGCAGCCATCCGGATAACTACATCCTGGAGCCGGAAGAAGCCGACAAGGCGATCAAGGTCGACCAGGTTCGCGACCTGGTCGGTTTCGTGGTGCAGACCGCGCAGTTGGGCGGGCGCAAAGTGGTGCTGATCGAGCCGGCCGAGTCGATGAACATCAACGCCGCCAACGCCTTGCTCAAAAGCCTTGAAGAACCGTCCGGCGATACCGTTCTGTTGCTGGTCAGCCATCAGCCGAGCCGCTTGTTGCCAACCATCAAGAGTCGCTGCGTGCAGCAGGCCTGTCCGCTACCGGGCGAGGCCATGAGCTTGAAGTGGTTGGCCCAGGCGTTGCCGGAGTGCTCCGAAGATGAGCGCGTCGAACTGCTGACGCTGGCTGCCGGTTCGCCGCTGGCGGCGGTCAATCTCCAGGCCCAGGGCGTGCGTGAACAGCGCGCGCAAGTGGTGGAAGGGGTGAAAAAACTCCTCAAGCAACAGCAGTCGCCGACGCAACTGGCCGAAGAATGGAAAAACATTCCGATGTTGCGCCTGTTCGATTGGTTCTGCGATTGGTCGAGCCTGATCCTGCGCTATCAATTGACTCAGGATGAAGCCGGCCTCGGCCTGACCGACATGCGCAAGGTCGTGCAATACCTGGCGCAGAAAAGCGCCCAGGGCAAAGTCCTCGATATTCAGGACTGGATCCTCGCCCAGCGGCAGAAAGTCCTGAGCAAGGCCAACCTCAACCCGGCCTTGTTGCTGGAAGCATTGCTGGTGCAATGGGCGTCGTTGCCTGCCCAACGATGACTGTCTGCGCCTAGACTCTGAGTATCAGAACATCCGACCGTCCCACCCATACAAGTTGCAGCCCTTTATGCTCGTAGATTCCCATTGTCACCTTGATCGCCTTGACCTGACCGCCCACGAGGGCTCCCTGGATGCTGCCCTGGAAGCTGCCCGGCAGCGTGGGGTGGGGCACTTTCTGTGTATCGGTGTCAGCGCGGACAACGCGGCCGACGTCAAGGCCCTGGCCGAACGTTATGACGATGTCGACTGCTCGGTGGGCGTGCACCCTCTGGATGTGCAGCCGGGGGCCGCGCCGGCGCTGGACTGGCTGTTGCAGGAGCTCAATCACCCGCGGGTGGTGGCGATTGGCGAAACCGGCCTCGATTACCACTACGAGCCTGAAGCGGCAGAGTTGCAGCAGGAATCGTTCCGCCTGCACCTGCAAGCAGCGCAGCAGACCGGCAAACCGGTAATCATCCATACCCGCGGCGCCCGCACCGATACCCTGGACTTGCTGCGGGACGCCGCGCTGCCCCAGGCAGGCGTGTTGCATTGCTTCACCGAAGACTGGGAGATGGCGAAGGCCGCGCTGGACATGGGCTATTACATTTCCCTGTCCGGGATTGTCACTTTTCGCAATGCCGACGCATTGCGTGATGTGGCCAGCAAGGTGCCGGCCGACCGATTGCTGGTGGAAACCGACTCGCCGTACCTGGCACCGATCCCCTATCGCGGCAAACCAAACCTGCCGCAGTACGTGCGTGAAGTTGCGGAATTTCTGTCAATGTTGCGCGGTGAGCCCTACGAGCGGTTTGCCGAGCAAACCACGGCGAATTTCAAGCGACTGTTCCCGCTGGCACACGTAAAAGGTTAAATCGCAGGCAAAAAAAACCCGGGTTCTGGGGGGTGAATCCGGGTTAAGACCATTAGGAGTAAAACAATGGCACGCGGTCCGTTGGTACCAATATCGGCGTGACACTTGGGGGAGATGCCCCGCCGACAGTTCAAGTATTGATCAGGATTGCGCCTCGTCCAGTTTACCGGTCCGGGTTTTTAAACAAATTTGGAATACGTGCGCTTCGGAAGAGTTCTCATCACCCTGTAAACGTACGCGGAATGACCAGAAAGCGCAGATATGGTCGGATGATCCGTGCATTTTTGCGTAAGTTAGGCATAATACGCGGCTTCGAATTTTGACCCCGACAGACCTTTTCTTATGCATAAAGAACCTCGTAAGGTCCGTGAATTCCGTCGCCGCGAGCAGGAAATTCTCGATACCGCGCTCAAGCTATTCCTCGAACAAGGTGAAGACAGTGTCACCGTCGAGATGATTGCTGATGCCGTCGGTATCGGCAAAGGCACGATCTACAAGCACTTCAAATCCAAGGCGGAAATCTATCTGCGCCTGATGCTCGACTACGAGCGCGATTTGAACGCTCTGCTGCATTCGGCCGATGTCGACAAGGACAAGGAAGCCCTGTCCCGGGCCTACTTCGAATTCCGCATGCGCGATCCCCAACGCTATCGCCTGTTCGACCGCCTCGAAGAGAAAGTGGTCAAGGGCAACCAGGTGCCGGAGATGATCGAGGAACTGCACAAGATCCGTGCCTCGAACTTCGAACGCCTGACCTTGCTGATCAAGGGCCGGATCAGCGAAGGCAAGCTGGAAGACGTGCCACCTTACTTCCACTACTGCGCGTCCTGGGCGCTGGTGCACGGTGCCGTCGCGCTGTATCACTCGCCGTTCTGGAGCAATGTGCTGGAAGATCAGGAAGGTTTCTTCCAGTTCCTGATGGACATCGGCGTGCGCATGGGCAACAAGCGCAAGCGTGACACCGACACTTCCGGCAGCTGAGCCATTCAGTTGCCTTATTGCGCCATGATTTCGCTACATGGCGCAGTAGCGCAGGAATATACTCAGGTAGAGGACTTGCTAAAACTTGATTTCTGAGTCAAGTTTTAGTGGCCCGATATTCTTCCGCCGGAGTGACCATGATCGTTGATCGTCAAGGCAGGCGTTTTCGCAACTTGCGAATCAGTCTGACCTCTGCCTGCAATTACGCCTGTACCTACTGCGTGCCCAACGGCAAGCGGCTGGTGGCTGCGCAGGATGAATTGTCGGCCGAAGCCATGGCGCGCGGCGTGGCTTATCTGATTGAAGCGGCGGGCATCGAGCGTTTGCGCATTACCGGCGGCGAGCCACTGGTCAGCCCGAAACTCGAAGCGTTCATGACGGCGGTTGGGCAGATGGGCCTGGAAGACATCAGCCTGACCACCAATGGACAGTTACTGGCGAAGAAACTGCCGCTGCTGGTGAACGCCGGCATTCGGCGCCTCAACGTCTCCCTCGATACTCTCGACGCCAGTGCGTTCCGCAGTATTGCCCGGGGTGGCGACCTGGCCACCGTGCTCGACGGCATGAGCGAGGCCAGTGCGGTCGGCATGAAGATCAAGGTCAACATGGTGCCGCTGCGCGGACAGAACCTCGATCAAGTGATGCCGCTGCTCGACTACTGCCTGGAGCGCGGTTATGAACTGCGCTTCATCGAACTGATGCGCATGGGCCACCTGGCCAACGATTCCAATGCCTTTCTGCAGCAGTTCGTCAGTCTCCAGCAATTGCTGAGTCTGATCGGCGAACGCTACGAATACCTGCAAGCCGATGCCCCGGTCGATGCGACGGCCGTTCGATATGAAATTCCCGGCCAGGGTTATTTCGGCGTGATCGCCAACGAGAGCGTGCCTTTCTGTCGTACCTGTTCGCGCCTTCGTTTGTCTTCCACCGGGTGGCTGCATGGCTGCCTGTCGTCGAGCAATCGCCATTACATCGGTGATCTGCTGGACAAGCCACGCCATCAGGCCCTGCCGGCCTTGCAGCGGCTGCTGGTGAAAGCCTTGGGTGACAAGCAGGAAGTGGCGTTCTCTGGCGGCGCGACTGTCATGAAGATTATCGGCGGTTGAACCTGCGCAATCGCGAGCAAGCTCGCTCCCACGGGTGATATGCAATCCCCTGTGGGAGCGAGCTTGCTCGCGATTCGGTCTGTCAGATGCTGATGCTAATGAGCTGGCGCGGAAGCTGCATCCTACGGCCATTCGCCGGTTTTCCGACACCGGCCTCTGGAGGATAGGATGCGTAGCCTGGTTTTGCTGCTGGCCGTTTTGGCACTTGGTGGCTGCATGAACGTCAGCGATATGGCCGAAGGGACTCGTTACCATATGAGCGATGCGGGGCTGCTCGATCACAGTGACAGCCGTCGCGTAAACAACCTGCGCATTCAGCCGGACTCGTTCGTCTACATCGCCCAGGGCGCCTTCATGCCGCCGGGCAGCGCCGTTTATCCACGGCCCAACGTGATTGCCGAAGTCGCGTTCGACGGCTTCGTCGAATATTTCCCGATGGTCCGCCGTGCCCGTACGCCGGAAGGCCTCGACCAGGCCATGGGCGAAGCCCGTGCCGCCGGTGCGCACTATCTGCTCTACACCCGGTTTGCCAAGTCTGACGACCGTATCGGCAACTCGGACGAGTGGCTGGACCAGGAAGCCCTGGATCGTCTCGGCATCGACAGCGGTATGATTCAGATCATGTTGATCGAGACCAGCACCCAGTATTTGATTGATACTGCAACCATCAAGAGTCGTGGCGGTTTACTGACGTTCCACGATAAAAAACCCGAAGACCTGATGGGCCCGCCGCTGGAACAATACGCGCGCAGCCTGCTGGGGCTCAGCGACCAGTAATTTCAAGGAGAACGCCATGAGTGGCCCGCAAAAAGCCAACGACTTGCTGGGGCAAATCCCCAAGACCAAAGGCTTGCCGCCGGTGCACCTGTGGAATCCCGATTTCTGCGGCGACATCGACATGCGCATCGCCCGGGACGGCACCTGGTATTACCTGGGCACGCCGATCGGGCGCAAGCCGATGGTCAAACTGTTCTCCACTATCATTCGCCGCGACGGCGATGATTATTTCCTGATCACACCGGTGGAAAAGGTCGGGATCAAGGTCGACGATGCGCCGTTCGTGGCGATTGCGGTGGATGTGGAAGGCGAGGGCGAGGCGCAGGTGTTGCGCTTTACCACCAACGTCGATGAAACCATCGAGGCCGGCGCCGAGCACCTCCTGCGTGTGGTCATCGACCCGGTAACGCAAGAGCCTGCCCCTTACGTGCATGTGCGCAGCAATCTTGAAGCGTTGATCCATCGCAACGTGTTCTATCAATTGGTGGAGCTGGCGGTGAGTCGCGAGATCGACGGCCAGCGCTGGCTCGGTGTATGGAGTGGCGGCGAGTTCTTCCCCATCGGTCTCGAACCCTGACCCATAACCCTGTGGGAGCAAGCTCGCTCCCACAGTGGTTTGCGAACACTCAAAAAATCAAATTGACATCCAATCATATGATGATTAGCGTGGACCTCCATCGCGAACGGCATTGAGGTGTCCATGTCCAGCAGCTTTCATGCATCGACGGTTGACTGGCTGGGTTGCTGGCTCGCCACGGGGCAGGTCAAGCCAGGTGAGTCACTCAAGGTCGAAGCCGACCTCGGCGAACAACTCGGCGTGAGCCGCACGGTCATCCGTGAAGCCATCAAGACCCTGGTTGCCAAAGGCATGCTTGAGGTCGGGCCGAAAGTCGGCACGCGGGTATTGCCAGTGCGGCGCTGGAACCTCTTCGATCCACAAGTCGTTGGCTGGTTGTCGCGTAGCGGCTTACCGGAAAACTTCGTCGACGATCTGCTCGACCTGCGCCGCACCATCGAACCGATGGCCGTGCGCTGGGCCTGCGAGCGCGCAACCGGCGAACAGGTGAACGAGATCCTGTTGGCCTGCAACGCGCTGGAACGGGCGGTGGACAGCGGCATCGATTACAACCGTGCCGACCAGTTCTTTCACGAGTGCATCCTCGCCGCCAGCCACAATCAATTCATTGAACAAATGGTTCCCGCGCTCGGCGCGTTGCTGGCGGTGGCCTTTGAAGTGTCCGCCGCCGACCCGGATGAACTGCGTCGCACCTTGCCGATTCACCGGGACCTGGCCGAGGCTATCGCGGCCCGGGATACCGCCCGGGGTGTCTGGGCCTGCATGACCCTGATCGATAACGCGGACCTTGCGATCAAGCGTTACTACCCGCAAGTCATGGCCGATAAAAAAGCCAGCTGACAGCTCGAACCACTGTAGGAGCGAGCTTGCTCGCGATGGTGTATCAGCTACCACCAGGTCGACTGGCACACCTTCGCGAGCAAGCTGGCTCCTACACAATAAAAACAAGAACAACGCAGGAGGCTTCATGACGTGGAGCGTGGTTACCGGGCATCGGGCACGACTGGGCGAAGGCCCGTTCTGGGATGCGCCCACCCAAGCCCTGTACTGGGTGGATATCGCCGGTAAGCAGGCGTTGCGGTTGATCGGCGCCAACGTGCAGATCTGGCAGATGCCGGAGCACGTGTCGGCGTTCATTCCCTGCGAAAGCGGCGATGCCCTGGTGGCATTGAGCAGCGGCGTGTATCGGCTCGATCTCGACTCACCGGGCCTGGCGCCGCGCCTGACACTGTTTTGCGTTGCCGATCCGCAACCGGGCAACCGCCCCAATGAAGCCCGTTGCGACGCCCAAGGCCGGCTCTGGCTCGGCACCATGCAAAACAACATCGGCGCAAACGGCGAAGACCTGCCCATCGTCCACCGTTCCGGTGGACTGTTCCGCATCGATCGCGCCGGGCGGGTTGCGCCGTTGCTGCGCAATCTGGGCATTCCCAACACGCTGCTGTGGAGCGATGACGCCACCAGCGTGTATTTCGGCGACAGCCTCGACGGCACCTTGTATCGACATTTCATCCGTACCGACGGAGCCCTCGATGCGCCACAGGTCTGGTTTGGTCCGCACGAGCGTGGCGTCCCGGACGGTTCAGCGATGGATGCCGAAGGTTTTATCTGGAATGCCCGTTGGGACGGCAACTGCCTGCTCAGGTTGAGCCTGGACGGTAAAGTCGATCGGATCATCGAACTGCCGGTCAGTCGTCCCACCAGTTGCGTGTTCGGCGGTTCAGACCTCAAAACTCTGTACATCACCAGCGCGGCCAGTCCGCTGGGCCATCCGTTGGATGGGGCTGTGTTGTCGATCGCAGTGGATGTTCCTGGAAAACATTGCACGCGTTTTGCTGGATGAATCCCGGAATATGGGATGTAAATATATATATTGAGATTTGTCGCGGGCCGGGTTTATAGTCGGCCCCACCAGTTACATGCACTCACACTTAAAAAAACAAAACAGGTGAAGTGATGCAGCGAAGTTCCCCCGTGCTCCCTTGCGGAGCCTGTGCCTCAGAACGTTTCCAGGCTGAAACGTTTTCGCACTCACCTGTTTCCTACCCAGCGCCTTTTGACCGGACATCGACAGATGCCCGGTTTTCGTCGTGTTTTCGAACAGGAGTCTTGATCCATGGCTGAACCACTGTCATTGCCCCCGGTGCCCGAACCACCCAGGGGCGAACGCCTGAAAAACAAGGTCGTCTTGCTGACCGGTGCCGCCCAGGGTATTGGCGAAGCGATTGTGGCGACCTTCGCGTCCCAGCAGGCCAGGCTGATCATCAGCGACATTCAGGGCGAGAAAGTCGAGAAGGTCGCGGCGCATTGGCGAGACCAGGGCGCCGATGTGGTGGCGATCAAGGCCGACGTGTCGCGTCAGCAGGACCTGCACGCCATGGCCCGGCTGGCGATCGACCTGCACGGCCGGATCGATGTGCTGGTCAACTGCGCCGGGGTCAACGTATTCCGCGATCCGCTGGAAATGACCGAGGAAGACTGGCGTCGCTGCTTTGCCATCGACCTCGATGGTGCCTGGTACGGTTGCAAGGCGGTGCTGCCGCAGATGATCGAGCAGGGCATCGGCAGCATCATCAATATCGCGTCCACCCATTCCACCCACATCATTCCTGGCTGCTTCCCGTACCCGGTGGCCAAGCATGGCCTGCTCGGCCTGACCCGCGCGCTGGGCATCGAATATGCGCCCAAGGGTGTGCGCGTCAACGCGATTGCGCCGGGCTACATCGAAACCCAGTTGAACGTCGATTACTGGAACGGTTTTGCCGACCCCCACGCCGAACGCCAGCGAGCGTTTGACCTGCACCCGCCGCGCCGTATCGGGCAGCCGATCGAAGTGGCAATGACCGCCGTGTTCCTGGCCAGTGATGAAGCGCCGTTCATCAATGCCTCGTGCATCACCATCGATGGTGGTCGCTCGGTGATGTACCACGACTGAGTGATCGGGCTTTCCGGCTCCTTGCTACGCCTGAAATCCAATCATCATACGATATGACTATTGGCAGTATGTTTTTACCGCCCGTTGGTTAACAAAGAACGCTTTCAACGAGTGCTCAAGAAAAATAACAAGGAGTCAGCTTATGAATCGTCGTCATGCTATCCGTTCCCTGTGCTGTGCCGCGTTGGCGGTCTCGGCGTTCAGCCTGAGCAACACGCTGCTGGCAGCCGAGGAAGTGAAGATCGGTTTCCTGGTCAAGCAGGCCGAAGAACCCTGGTTCCAGACCGAGTGGGCCTTTGCCGAAAAGGCCGGGAAAGAGAAGGGCTTCACCCTGATCAAGATCGCCGTGCCCGACGGTGAGAAAACCCTTTCTGCCATCGACAGCCTCGCGGCCAACGGCGCCAAGGGGTTCGTGATCTGCCCGCCGGACGTGTCCCTCGGCCCGGCGATCATGGCCAAGGCCAAACTCAACGGGTTGAAAGTGATCGCCGTCGATGACCGTTTCGTCGATGCCAGCGGCAAGTTCATGGAAGACGTGCCGTACCTCGGCATGGCCGCTTTCGAAGTCGGTCAGAAACAAGGTAATGCCATGGCGACCGAAGCGAAGAAACGCGGCTGGGACTGGAAAGACACCTATGCGGTGATCAACACCTACAACGAACTCGACACCGGCAAGAAGCGCACCGACGGTTCGGTGAAAGCGCTGCAGGATGCCGGCATGCCGAAAGACCACATCCTGTTCGCGGCCCTCAAGACCCTCGACGTGCCGGGCAGCATGGACGCCACCAACTCGGCCCTGGTGAAACTGCCGGGGGCGGCGAAAAACCTGATCATCGGCGGCATGAACGACAACACCGTCCTCGGCGGGGTGCGCGCCACCGAGAGCGCCGGTTTCGCCGCGGCCAACGTGATCGGCATCGGCATCAACGGTACCGACGCCATCGGCGAGCTGAAGAAACCCGACAGCGGCTTCTACGGCTCGATGCTGCCGAGCCCGCACATCGAGGGCTACAACACCGCCAGCATGATGTACGAGTGGGTCACCACCGGCAAAGAACCGGCGAAGTACACCGCCATGGATGACGTGACGCTGATCACCCGCGACAACTTCAAGCAGGAACTGGAAAAGATCGGCCTGTGGAACTGACGGCCGTTTGACTTCAGCGGCGGCCTCGGCGGCGGGGTCGCCTGATCGGTGTGAAGAGGTGGTTATGCACGCGCAAACAATCCAACACGAACACAGCCTTACCGGCAGCTTGCGCTTCAACGGGATCGGCAAGACCTTTCCCGGGGTGAAGGCGCTGGACAACATCAGCTTCGTCGCCCATCCGGGGCAGGTTCACGCCTTGATGGGCGAGAACGGCGCCGGCAAGTCGACGCTGCTGAAAATTCTCGGTGGAGCCTACACGCCTTGCAGCGGTGCCTTGCAGATCGGCGAGCGGACGATGGACTTCAAGTCCACCGCCGACAGCATCGGCAGTGGCGTCGCGGTGATCCACCAGGAGTTGCATCTGGTGCCGGAAATGACCGTGGCCGAGAACCTGTTTCTCGGGCATCTGCCAGCCAGTTTCGGCCTGATCAATCGCAGCACCCTGCGCCAGCAGGCACTGGCCTGCCTCAAAGGCCTGGCCGATGAAATCGACCCGCAGGAGAAAGTCGGGCGCCTGTCCCTCGGCCAGCGGCAACTGGTGGAAATCGCCAAGGCTTTGTCCCGTGGCGCCCACGTGATTGCCTTCGACGAACCCACCAGCAGCCTTTCGGCAAGGGAGATCGACCGCTTGATGGCGATCATCGGCCGGCTGCGGGACGAAGGCAAAGTGGTGCTCTATGTCTCCCATCGCATGGAAGAAGTGTTCCGCATCTGCAACGCGGTGACGGTGTTCAAGGACGGGCGCTACGTGCGCACGTTCGATGACATGAGCCAACTGACCCACGATCAACTGGTCACCTGCATGGTCGGGCGCGACATCCAGGACATCTACGATTACCGCCCGCGCCAGCGCGGCGCCGTGGCACTCAAGGTCGACGGACTGCTCGGGCCGGGGTTGCGCGAGCCAGTGAGTTTCGAGGTGCACAAAGGCGAAATCCTCGGGCTGTTCGGGCTGGTTGGGGCCGGTCGCACCGAGCTGTTGCGCCTGCTCAGTGGTCTGGCACGCCACAGCGCCGGACAGCTGAAACTTCGAGGCCATGAACTGAAGCTGCGTTCACCCCGGGACGCGATTGCCGCCGGGATCCTGTTGTGCCCCGAGGACCGCAAGAAGGAAGGCATCCTGCCGCTGGCCAGCGTCGCGGAGAACATCAACATCAGCGCCCGAGGCGCCCACTCCACCTTCGGTTGCCTGTTGCGTGGCCTGTGGGAGAAGGACAACGCCGAGCAGCAGATCAAGGCGTTGAAAGTGAAGACGCCCAACGCGGCGCAGAAAATCATGTACCTGTCCGGTGGCAATCAGCAGAAGGCCATTCTCGGCCGCTGGCTGTCGATGCCGATGAAAGTGCTGCTGCTCGACGAACCCACACGCGGCATCGACATCGGTGCCAAGGCCGAGATCTACCAGATCATCCATAACCTGGCAGCCGAGGGGATCGCGGTGATTGTGGTGTCCAGCGACTTGATGGAAGTCATGGGCATTTCCGACCGCATCCTGGTGCTGTGCGAAGGCGCCCTGCGTGGCGAACTGAGCCGCGAACAGGCCAACGAATCCAACCTGCTGCAACTGGCTTTGCCGCGCCAACGCGCCGACGGCGTGGCGAACTGAGAGGTGACTATGATGACAACCCAAAACAACACCCTGCCGACCACGCGCAAACCGCTGGACTTGCGGCGCTTCCTTGATGACTGGGTGATGCTGCTGGCGGCGGTCGGCATCTTTGTCGCCTGCACCTTGCTGATCGACAACTTCCTTTCACCGCTGAACATGCGTGGCCTGGGCCTGGCGATTTCCACCACCGGCATTGCTGCCTGCACCATGTTGTATTGCCTGGCGTCCGGGCATTTCGACTTGTCGGTGGGCTCGGTGATTGCCTGTGCCGGGGTGGTCGCGGCGGTGGTGATGCGCGACACCAACAGCGTGTTTCTCGGTGTCTGTGCGGCGCTGGTGATGGGCCTGATCGTCGGGTTGATCAACGGGATAGTGATCGCCAAGCTGCGGGTCAATGCGTTGATCACCACGCTGGCGACCATGCAGATCGTGCGCGGTCTGGCCTACATCTTCGCCAACGGCAAAGCGGTGGGGGTGTCCCAGGAATCGTTCTTTGTGTTCGGTAACGGCCAGATGTTTGGCGTGCCGGTACCGATCCTGATCACCATCGTCTGCTTCCTGTTCTTCGGCTGGCTGCTGAACTACACCACCTACGGGCGCAACACCATGGCCATCGGCGGCAACCAGGAAGCGGCGCTGCTGGCCGGTGTGAATGTCGACCGGACCAAGATCATCATCTTCGCCGTGCACGGTGTGATCGGCGCGTTGGCCGGGGTGATCCTGGCCTCGCGCATGACCTCCGGCCAGCCAATGATCGGCCAGGGTTTCGAATTGACGGTGATCTCGGCCTGCGTGCTGGGCGGGGTGTCGTTGAGTGGCGGAATCGGCATGATCCGGCACGTGATTGCCGGGGTGTTGATTCTGGCGATCATCGAAAATGCGATGAACCTGAAGAACATCGATACGTTTTATCAGTATGTGATCCGGGGTTCGATTTTGCTTCTGGCCGTCGTGATTGACCGCCTGAAACAGCGCTGACACCCCATTACACCTGTGGGAGCGGGCTTGCCCGCGATGAGGCCAACAGCTTCAGCACAAAAAGTTGGCCTTAACCCGCCTTGCGCTTTTGCTCGGCGGTGTATTTGGTTTTGCTTCCACGAGGCATGGGATTTCTCCTGGCTTCATTACTCTCTCAAATGGCTTTCCTCGTCCTCGGTGGTGCTTGAACCGAGGCCACCACTGCCGGGTGTTTTTTTGTCCGGCAGGTTCGTCCCGCCCTGACGTCCCGCGTCGTTGCCTTGAATCCGCGGGTCGGTGCCGGTGGCGGGCGGCAGGTTCTGGTCGATCGTCGTGCCATCGGTGTTCATGCCGGGGGCACTCTGGATGGCGGGAGCCCTGGGTTTTTCCACCGGATTGGTAGGGCCGGTGCTCGAGCCGATGGTTCCGGCGAAGGAGGCGGCGGATAAAAGGGCAGTGAGAACGAGGGCGGTCAACCTGGACAGGGTCATGGTGGTGTCTCCAGCGAGTAGAGTCCTTACCTGATTAGTCCGCCCTCGATCCGGATGGGTGCATTGTCAGCGACGAACGGCTCAGGCCTCCTCCAGTGCCCTGACCGCTGTGGCTCTACGCCAGATCAAGCGGCCCACGGTGATCAGCCAGTTGAGCGAGGCAACTGCCAACACCGTGAGCAACAGCGTGGGCATGCCTTGCTCGACGATGATTTTCCCTGCCAGCAATGGAAATCCGAACACGCCGATGAAGTACGACAGGCTGAACAGCAGCAAGGATTGTGCGGTGGTGCCGTTCGGCGCTTCATTGGCGGCCAGGCCGTTGATCACCGAGTAGGTCAGGCCGTAACCGATCCCGAGCATCACTGCCGCGAGCACGTAGCTGACGCTGCTGTCGACGACAAAACCGAACATCACGATCGATGCCAGCATCAGCCCCGAAAGCAGGCACGATGCACGCAATGGATCGCGCTTGACCACGAAACCGGCAACCAGCATGCGGCCGCTGATCGCCGCGCTCATGAAGCCGAGGAAGAACAGCGAATAGTCGAGCGATCGCGCTGCGGCATAACTGGTTTGAAAGCTCGACAGACCACCGAACACGCTGCCGCCGAGACCAACCATGATGATCGGGAAAACGGCCCTGGACGACAGCACCTGACCCGCTGCACGCCAGGAAATTCGCGACACGCTGCCAGATTGCGCGGGCGCCGGTTTCAGTTGTCGATCCAGGCGCCAGAACAGCAATACGCCGATCAGGCTGGCCAGCGCCGCCAGGTAAAACGCCGCGGTCACCGGATAACCGAGCGCACTTGCCGCGCGGCCGAGCAACGGGCCGCTGCCGATCCCGGTCATCATGCTGCCGGACAACAGGGCGAAGTATCTGGCGCGCTGCGCGGGTGTCACCAGGCTTGCCACGATGATCGGCCCCAGGGTGTAGAACACGCCCCAGCCCAAGCCCAGCAGCAGGCCGAAAAACAACAACAGGTGACCGAAGCCCGGGGTCAGGGCGAAGCCCAGGCTGGCGGCTACCAGCAATACACCGAACAGCGCCACCGAGCGGGCGGCACCGAGCAGGTCGGACAAATGACCGGAAACAATCACCGCTGCAAAGGTGCTGAGCATTGCCGCCGAAATCACACTTCCGGCGTCGTGTTCGTTACCGCCGCGAGAACCAATCAGCAACGACAGCAGAAACGTCGAGCCGTAGGACAATGACAACAGGTAACTGGCGAGGCAAAAAAGGCCGAACAGCTTGTTTGAAACTGGGGGTGTTGCGGTGGGCATGACGCGGTTCCTTGACCGGATAAATGAGCAGCGCGTCTATCTAACCACGCAGACCCCGAATATTAGGTCCGAGGTTATCGATTCCAGGGTTAGTGCCGGCCGGAGTAAACCCCCTTTGTAGGAGCGAGCTTGCTCGCGATGAACCCGAGAACACCGCGTGTATCCAGAAAGCACGCGTTATCGTTAACGACCATCACGAGCGAGCTCGCTCCTACAGGTGTTGGGACAGTTCCCTCGCCACAAATACCGCGCCGACTTAGTATGGCGTTTTCCACTTTTGACAAGGCACGTCCATGACGATCGAAATCCGCCCGGCGACCCCCAGTGACGCACCGCAAATCCTCGCGTTCATCACTGAACTGGCCGACTACGAACGTGCCCGCCATGAAGTCATCGCCAGCGTTGCCGATATCGAGCGCAGTCTGTTCAGCGAAGGCGCCACAGCCCATGGCCTGATCTGCCTGCGCGAGGGTGCACCCATCGGTTTCGCGGTGTTCTTCTTCAGCTATTCCACCTGGCTTGGCAGCAACTGCCTGTACCTCGAAGACCTCTACATCACCCCGGAGCAACGCGGCGGTGGCGCGGGCAAGACCCTGTTGCGGCATCTGGCGAAAATCGCCTGCGCCAACGACTGCGGCCGTTTCGAGTGGAGCGTGCTGGAATGGAATACGCCGGCCATCGATTTCTACAAATCCCTGGGCGCGCAGCCGCAGGAGGAGTGGGTGCGCTATCGGATGGATGGGGCGGTGTTGCGGGATTTTGCAGCGGGTAACTGATCGCTTCCAAAAGATCGCAGCCTTCGGGCTGCGATTTTTTTGCCTTGTCTCATAATATGGGATTGATATTTATATATTGAGATTTGTCCCTCCGCAGGTTTATAGTCCCGCTCACTCACTGCCAAAAACCAAAACAGGTGAAGCGATGCAGGCGCAATTGATCGCGCTCGACTGGGGGACAACCTCATTACGTGCTTACAAACTGGCCGAAGGCGGGCAAGTGCTCGAACAGCGTTCGCTGTCGTCGGGGATCATGCAGCTGCCGAAAGCGCCGCGAATCATTGGCGGCCGGGAATGCGCCGATGGTTTCGAACTGGCCTTCGGTGAGGCTTGTGGCGACTGGCTCGACGCCCAGCCGGATTTGCCGGTGATTGCCTGCGGCATGGTCGGCAGCGCCCAGGGTTGGAGCGAAGCGGCCTACCGCGACACGCCGGCGAACGTCGCCACGCTCGGTACTTCCTTGCAAACCGTGCGCAGCCGGCGCGGCGTCGATGTGCACATCGTGCCCGGCGTCATCGAGCGTTCGCCTTTGCCGAACGTGATGCGCGGCGAAGAAACCCAGGTACTCGGCGTGCTGCAAAACCTGACGAGCGAGGCGGGGGCTGATCTGCTGATCGGCCTGCCGGGCAGCCATTCGAAATGGGTGGAAGTGGCCGACGGCTGCATCGTGCACTTCGACACTTTCATGACCGGCGAAGTCTTCGCCGTGCTCAGTCAACACAGCATTCTCGGGCGCACCCAACAATGTGGCGCGTCTTTCGATGGCGATGCGTTTGATCGCGGCGTGAAGGTCGCGTTGTCGGCGCACGGTGAAATCGGCCTGCTGTCGACGATGTTCAGCGCCCGCAGTCTCGGGCTGACCGGCGAGTTGAGCGCAATCGCCCAGGCGGACTATCTGTCCGGCCTGCTGAT
This sequence comes from Pseudomonas sp. GW456-L13, assembly GCF_017350115.1. Taxonomy (NCBI): domain Bacteria; kingdom Pseudomonadati; phylum Pseudomonadota; class Gammaproteobacteria; order Pseudomonadales; family Pseudomonadaceae; genus Pseudomonas; species Pseudomonas sp. GW456-L13. The sequence continues at coordinate 888,150 of NZ_JACNAS010000002.1, read as the reverse complement.
CGGCCACGAGTTGACGGCCGTGGCCAATGTCCAGCGGCGCCGACGCAACAGTGTGCATCTGCCTTCGATCATCCTCATCGGCAACACCCAACTCTGTGCCCGCTACAGCCGTGCGCTCGACGCCTGCGGTTTTGCCCGGGTGACTCTGGCCGATCAGGCCACCGAACGCGGGTTGTGGCAACTGGCGCTGGCTGCCGGCCTGGTCACGTGCACCGCATCCCGTTAAACCTGACTGGAGTCCTGACATGCTCAAACAAGCCCTGGCGCAAAACGGCCTGATCGCGATCCTGCGTGGCCTGCGCCCGCAGGAAGCGGCGGCCATCGGCGAAGTCCTGTACGCCGCCGGATTTCGCGTCATCGAAGTGCCGCTCAATTCCCCTGAACCGTACGAAAGTATCCGCATCCTGCGCAGTACCTTGCCCGCCGATTGCCTGATCGGTGCCGGTACGGTGTTGACGCCGGAGCAGGTCGAGCAAGTGAAAGCCGCGGGCGGCCAGGTGATCGTCATGCCCCATAGCGATCCGAAGGTCTTGCGCGCGGCGAAAGCGGCAGGGTTGTACCTGTCGCCGGGTGTCGCCACGCCGACCGAAGCCTTCACGGCACTGGCTGAAGGCGCGGATGTGCTGAAGCTGTTTCCGGCCGAGCAGATGGGGCCGGCAGTCGTCAAAGCCTGGCTCGCCGTATTGCCTGCCGGAACCCTTCTGGCGCCGGTCGGCGGGATCACGCCGGACAACATGCAGTCGTTCATCGACGCCGGCGTCAAAGGTTTCGGCCTCGGTTCCGGCCTGTTCAAACCGGGCATGACGCCTACGCAAGTGGCGGCCAATGCCGAGGCCTACGTCGCTGCCTGGAAAGCCCTTCGCTAAGACTTCATTGAGCGCCGAGCGCGCTGCATCTAATAAGAGAGCCAAAAGATGAAAATCACCAAACTGACCACCTTCATCGTTCCGCCGCGCTGGTGCTTCCTCAAGGTCGAAACCGACGAGGGCGTCACCGGTTGGGGTGAGCCCGTGGTCGAAGGCCGCGCCCACACCGTTGCCGCTGCCGTTGAAGAATTGTCCGACTACCTGATCGGTAAAGACCCGCGCAACATCGAAGACATCTGGACCGTGCTCTATCGCGGCGGCTTCTACCGTGGCGGCGCGATCCACATGAGCGCTCTGGCCGGTATCGATCAGGCCTTGTGGGACATCAAGGGCAAGGCGCTGGGCGTGTCGGTCAGCGATCTGCTGGGTGGCCAGGTGCGGGACAAGATTCGTGTGTACTCGTGGATCGGCGGTGACCGTCCAGCGGACACCGCGCGTGCGGCGAAAGAAGCGGTCGAGCGTGGTTTTACCGCGGTGAAAATGAACGGCACCGAAGAGCTGCAATTCCTCGATACCTTCGACAAGGTCGACCAGGCCCTGGCCAACGTCGCTGCGGTGCGCGATGCCGTCGGCCCGAACGTCGGCATAGGCGTGGACTTCCATGGCAGGGTGCACAAGCCCATGGCCAAGGTGCTGATGAAGGAGCTTGATCCGTACAAGCTGATGTTCATCGAAGAGCCGGTGCTGAGCGAAAACTACGAAGCGCTCAAAGAGTTGGCGCCGCTGACCAGTACGCCGATTGCCCTGGGCGAACGGCTGTTCTCGCGCTGGGATTTCAAGCGCGTGCTCAGCGAAGGTTATGTCGACATCATCCAGCCGGATGCCTCCCACGCTGGTGGCATCACCGAGACCCGCAAGATCGCCAACATGGCCGAAGCCTACGACGTGGCGCTGGCGCTGCATTGCCCGCTGGGCCCGATTGCCCTGGCGGCCTGCCTGCAACTGGACGCGGCTTGCTATAACGCGTTCATCCAGGAACAGAGCCTGGGCATCCATTACAACGAGAGCAACGACCTGCTCGACTACGTCAAAGACCCAAGGGTGTTCGACTACGACAAAGGCTTCGTGAAGATCCCGAACGGCCCGGGCCTGGGCATCGAGATCAACGAGGAATACGTGATCGAACGCGCCGCCATCGGTCACCGATGGCGCAACCCGATCTGGCGCCATGCCGATGGCAGTTTTGCCGAGTGGTGAGTCACTGACACACCACCGTCCCCTGTGGGAGCGGGCTTGCTCGCGAAAGCGTCCTGTCAGTCACATCAATGTTGGATGTGCAGCCGTCTTCGCGAGCAAGCCCGCTCCCACACTAGATCTCCATGGATAGAGGGATCTGCGTTTCCCCGGTTTTCTCATTGACCTCAATAACCATAAGAAGAGGCACCCCTCATGCAACCGCAAACCCTCACCGGGCAGGCGTCGTTGGTGACGCCCAGCCGCAAGCGTTTTTTCATCATGGTGCTGTTGTTCATCACCGTGGTGATCAACTACCTGGACCGCAGCAACCTGTCCATCGCTGCCCCGGCATTGACCAGTGACTTGGGCATCGACCCGATCCACGTCGGCCTGATCTTCTCCGCGTTCGGCTGGACCTACGCGGCCATGCAAATCCCCGGCGGCTGGCTGGTGGATCGCGTGCCACCGCGCATCCTTTACAGTGTTGCCTTGCTGCTGTGGTCGGTGGCCACGGTGATGCTCGGCTTCGCCGGCAGCTTCATCGCGCTGTTCGTGTTGCGCATGGCAGTCGGCGCCCTGGAAGCGCCGGCGTACCCGATCAACAGCCGTGTGGTCACCACCTGGTTCCCCGAGCGCGAGCGTGCCACGGCCATCGGTTTCTATACCTCCGGGCAATTCGTCGGTCTGGCCTTCCTGACGCCAGTGCTGGCCTGGCTGCAGCACGAGTTCGGCTGGCACATGGTGTTCGTCACCACTGGCGCGGTGGGCATTGTGTGGGCGGTGATCTGGTACGCGGTGTATCGCGAGCCACGGGATTTCAAAGGCGCCAATGACGCGGAAATCGATTTGATCCGCGAGGGCGGCGGGCTGGTGGATATCCAGGCCGAACAGGCCAGGGTCAAAGCCAAATTCAGCTGGACCGACCTGGGGATTGTCCTGACCAAGCGCAAGCTCTGGGGCATTTACCTCGGGCAGTTCTGCCTCAACTCGACACTGTGGTTCTTCCTCACCTGGTTCCCGACCTACCTGGTGAAGTATCGCGGCATGGACTTCATCAAGTCCGGCCTGTTGGCATCGCTGCCGTTTCTCGCCGCGTTTATCGGTGTGCTGTGTTCCGGTTTCTTCTCGGACTTTTTGATCCGTCGCGGTTACACGGTAGGTTTCGCCCGCAAGTTGCCGATCATCAGTGGCCTGCTGATTTCCACCTCGATCATCGGCGCCAACTTTGTCGAGTCGACGCCGTTGGTGATTGCCTTCCTCGCGCTGGCATTCTTCGGCAATGGCCTGGCTTCGATTACCTGGTCGCTGGTATCGACCTTGGCTCCGGCGCGCTTGCTCGGGCTGACCGGTGGTGTGTTCAACTTCATCGGCAACCTGTCGGCGATTGCCACGCCAATCGTGATCGGCTTCCTCGCGACGGGTGATTCTTTTGCCCCGGCGATCACCTACATCTCGGTGCTGGCACTGATTGGCGCACTGTCCTACATCTTGCTGGTGGGCAAGGTCGAGCGTATCAAGTTGTAGTCGTGGCACGCGGGCGACCATAATGCCGCCCGTTCACTCGCTCAACGGTAAAGGCTGGATATGCAGGAAGACGCCCCAAAAATCGCCAAGGACGCCGCGCCGACCGGCACCCAGACCCTGCTTCGCGGGTTGGGTGTGGTCCAGGCCGTGGCCAGCGGCGCCCGGGATCTCAAGGAAATCGCCCGGCTGATCGGCACCACGCGCAGCACCACCCATCGCCTGGCCAGTTGCCTGGTGGACGAGCGTTATCTGCGGGTGGTGCCGCAAGTCGGTTATTTGCTGGGGCCGAAACTGATCGAACTGGGCTTTCAGGCCCGTGAAGAGCTGCCGTTGGTGACCCTGGCCGGGCCGTACCTGGATGAGTTGTCGGCGTTGACCGGCGACACCATTCACCTGGCGATCCGTGAAGGCGACGAAGTGCTGTACCTGCACAAGAATCCGGGGCGCAATGGCCCGGAAATGCGTTCGCGGGTCGGCCATCGCATGCCGTTGGCGCGCACCGGGATCGGCAAGGCGCTGATGCTCGATGATTCACCGCAAGAGTGGCAGCGCCTGTACGAAGTCAGCCTGCCGGTGGGTGGGAAAAACCAGTTCTGGCCGCAGCACCCGGAGCAAACCTGGGAGCAGTTTCAGCAGCGCATGGTCGAGTATGTGGCCGGCGGTTATGCGTTCGACCTGGAAGACAACGAACCGTCGATTCGCTGTGTGGCCGCTCCGATCCGTGATGCCAGCAAGCGCATTGTGGCCGGCATCAGCATTGCCAGTACCGTGCCTTACATGCCGCTGGAAAAAATGGCCGAGCTGATTCCCCTGATCAAAGGGGTCACGGCCCGGCTGTCGGCGGAGCTTGGCTTGAAGGTTTAGATTTTCAAGGTCGCCATGTCGATGACGAAGCGGTACTTCACGTCACCGGCGATCATGCGGGCGTAAGCCTCGTTGATCTGGCGGATGTCGAGCATCTCTATGTCGCAGGTGATGTTGTGTTCGGCGCAGAAATCCAGCACTTCCTGGGTTTCTGCGATGCCGCCGATCAGCGAGCCGGCGAGCACGCGACGCCCCAACACCAGTTTGGCGGCATGAACCGGTGGCTCCACCGGTTCGATCAACCCCACCAGGATATGTACGCCGTCGAATCGCAGCGTATCGAGGTAAGGGTTGAGGTCGTGCTGCACCGGAATGGTGTCGAGCAGGAAATCGAAGTGCCCGGCCGCAGCCTGCATCTGGGCGTCATCGGTGGACACGATCACATGGTCCGCGCCCTGACGACGAGCCTCTTCGGCCTTGCTCGCCGAACGGGTGAACAAGGTCACCTCGGCGCCCATGGCCTTGGCGAACTTGATGCCCATGTGGCCCAGGCCGCCCATGCCGAGAATCCCGACCTTGTCACCGGCCTTCACGCCGTAGTGCTTGAGCGGTGAGTAGGTGGTGATGCCGGCGCACAGGATCGGCGCGGCGCTGGCCAGGGGCAGTTTTTCCGGGATACGCACCACAAAGTGCTCGCTGACCACGATGCTGTCGGAGTAGCCGCCCATGGTGTTGCTGCCATCCACGCGGTCCGGGGTGGCGTAGGTCATGGTCGGACCTTCGAGGCAGTATTGCTCGAGGTTGGCCTGGCAGGCTTCGCAGCTGCGACACGAATCGACCATGCAGCCGACACCGACCAGATCGCCGACTTTATGCTGGGTGACACTCGCACCTACGGCGGTCACCTTGCCTACGATTTCGTGGCCAGGCATCAGCGGGTAAACGGCAATGCCCCACTCGTTGCGGGCCTGATGGATGTCGGAATGGCAGACGCCGCAGTAGAGAATCTCGATGGCAACGTCGTCAGGCCTTGGGCTGCGACGTTCGAATTTCACGGGGGCGAGGGGAGTGGTGGCCGACTGGGCGGCGTATCCGATGGCGGTGTACATGGTGAACCTCGCAAAAGCGCTGACGGGTGAGGTGGCGCATTCTGGGCGTCGTCCCCTGTACCGGCCATGGCGATTCCTCCGGGTGTCATGCCTATTCCTCCGGCATCCGCCTCTGTTCGAACCCATTGGCAATCAGACCTGCGATGATGCTTTCGTCCCTTAATCCGTGACCTTTTTTGTGACCTTTTTTGTGAAGAGCCCCGATGCTGTTGACCCGTTACCTTGATGCCAATGCCACCCTGGTTTCACTGATCGAGCCGCTGTCCACTCGCGACGGTTTCGTCCCAACTGCGTTGCCGGGCGTACAGGTTCTGCGGGCCAGTTGTGACGTGGCCCGTGGGCCGCAGATCTATGAGCCGAGCCTGGTGATCATCGCCCAGGGCAGCAAACTGGCGTACCTGGGGCCGCGCACCCTGGAATATGGTGCTGGGCATTACCTGATTCAGGCGCTGCCGGTGCCGTTCGAGTGTGAAACCTTTGCCGCGCCCAGCGGGCCGATGCTGGGTGTTTCCGTCGCGATAGACCGGGTGATGCTGGGCGAGTTGGTGTTGGCGATGGGCCTGGCGCCGGGGCGGCATATTCCGGCGCAAACACCGGAGTCCATGACCTCGGCAGTGCTCGATGACGCCATGCGCGGTTGTGTCGAGCGGCTGCTGCGTTGCCTGCACGATCCGCTGGAATGCCAGATCATGGGGCAAGCGCGTTTGCGTGAGTTGCTGTTCGTCGCCTTGCGCGGTCCGCAAGCCGATGTATTGCGGGCACTGGTTGAGCAGCAGGGGCAGTTCGCCCGGATCGCGGCATCCCTCAGTCATCTGCATGCGCATTACACCGAACCGTTGAACGTCGAGACCCTGGCCAGTTGCGCCAACATGAGTGCGTCGACCTTTCACGAGCATTTCAAGCGCAGCACCTTGTTGTCACCGGTGCAGTACCTGAAGCGATTGCGTCTGCTGCGGGCGCAGCAGTTGTTGGTGGGAGAGGGGCTGGGTGTGGCGCAGGTGGCGCATCGGGTGGGGTATCAGAGCACGTCGCAGTTCAGTCGCGAGTACAAGCGGTACTTCGAGCGCAATCCCGGGGATGAACGCGCTGCCTGAGTTGGTAATAGATCCCCTGTGGGGGCGGTGTTATGTCCTGAATCGCACGCAACAAAAAGGCCCCCGTTTCGGGAGCCTTGATGTTCAGCGGTTCCGCTTACATGTTCGGGTAAGTCGGGCCGCCAGCGCCTTCCGGCGCCACCCAGGTGATGTTCTGAGCAGGATCCTTGATGTCGCAGGTCTTGCAGTGAACGCAGTTCTGGGCGTTGATCTGGAAGCGCTTCTCGCCGTCTTCCTTGGTGATCACTTCATACACGCCGGCCGGGCAGTAACGCTGGGCAGGTTCGTCGTACAGCGGCAGGTTCTTGCTGATCGGGATGCTCGCGTCGGCCAGCTTCAAGTGGCATGGCTGCTCTTCTTCGTGGTTGGTACCGGAGATGAACACCGAGCTGAGTTTGTCGAAGCTGAGCTTGCCGTCCGGTTTCGGGTAGTCGATCTTCTTGCAGTCGGCCGCGAGCTTGAGGCAAGCGTAATCCGGCTTGGTGTCGTGCAGGGTGAACGGCAGTTTGCCGCCGAAGATGTTCTGGTCGAGCCAGTTGAAACCGCCGCCGACGATGGCGCCGAACTTGTGGATCGCCGGGCCGAAGTTGCGGCTGGCGAACAGTTCTTCGTAGAGCCAGCTCTTCTTGAACGCGTCGACGTAAGTGGTCAGCTCTTCGGTGCCGTCCTTCTCGGCGAACAGCGCCTCGGCCACGGATTCAGCGGCGAGCATGCCGGACTTCATCGCGGTGTGGCTGCCTTTGATCTTGGCGAAGTTCAGGGTACCGAGGTCGCAACCGATCAGCGCGCCGCCCTTGAACACCATTTTCGGCAGCGAGTTCAGGCCGCCCTTGCAGATGGCACGTGCGCCGTAGCTGATGCGCTTGCCGCCTTCCAGGTACTGAGCAAGCACCGGGTGATGCTTGAGACGCTGGAACTCGTCGAACGGCGACAGGTAGGTGTTGCTGTAGGACAGGTCGACGATCAGGCCAACCACGACCTGGTTGTTTTCCAGGTGATAGAGGAACGAGCCACCGGTGTTCTCGGTGCCCATGATGTCCATCGGCCAACCGGCGGTGTGCACTACCAGGCCTGGCTGATGCTTGGCCGGGTCGACTTCCCAGATTTCCTTCAGGCCGATGCCGTAGTGCTGGGCATCAGCGTCAGTGTCCAGGTTGAAGCGCTTGATCAGTTGCTTGCCGATGTGGCCACGGCAACCTTCGGCGAACAGCGTGTACTTGCCACGCAGTTCCATGCCAGGAGTGTACAAGCCTTCCTTCGGGTTGCCTTCGCGGTCGACGCCCAGGTCGCCGGTGATGATCCCGCGAACCACGCCGTTTTCGTCGATCAGCGCTTCCTGAGCGGCGAAGCCAGGGTAGATTTCCACGCCCAGGTTCTCGGCCTGCTGGGCCAGCCATCGGCACAGGTTGCCCAGGGAGATGATGTAGTTGCCTTCGTTGTGCATGGTCTTGGGCACAAAGAAGTCTGGAATTTTCTGCGCGCTTTCAGCGTTCTTGAGCACGAAGATGTCGTCGCGGGTGACGGGCGTGTTCAGCGGCGCGCCGAGTTCTTTCCAGTTCGGGAACAGTTCGTTCAGGGCCCGTGGTTCGAACACGGCGCCGGACAGAATGTGAGCACCGACTTCGGAGCCTTTTTCGACCACGCAGACGCTGATTTCCTTACCGGCTTCGGCGGCCTTCTGCTTCAAGCGGCAGGCGGCGGAAAGACCAGCGGGGCCGGCACCGACGATGACCACGTCGAATTCCATGTATTCGCGTTCCACAGGTTATCTCCTACTCAAGGCTCAACAGTTTTTTTTCTAATTTGGAAGTCGGGTGTCGCATCCATGAATTCCGGCGCAACGCCGGAAGAGGACAATCGATTGACCACCTTTCTCTTTTGGTGGCGCATTATATCTACACCACTCTCAGCGTCCAATACAAACGTTTGTTTGAATTGGCTCAAAGCCAGAGAAATCAAAGTCACGCGCCTTATGAACGGCCATTTTGGCGTATTGACCGGAATAGGCGTTCCGGTCAAGATACGGGCGGTTTTGCGCTCGCCGTAGGCTGGCTGTTGGTTTCAAGAGCACCTCTAAAGACAGGGCGATGGCAGTAGAGAGTGATGCGCTGCGCGGGTTTGATGTGCAGTTTACACGCCGCGATGTTGAATGACTCGTCAGTCACCACTGACCAACGGTCATCCAGATCATGAGCGATGGTCACTTGACCGCTTTGCCGGCGTTTTTGGAGGTGCCCTTGCGCCCGATGAGCATCAACCGCCAGGTTCGCCTAGGCGACTTTCTTTTCACCGGAGAGTAACGAGGAATCCATGAAGGTTCTTGTAGCTGTCAAACGCGTTGTGGATTACAACGTCAAGGTTCGCGTCAAGGCGGACAATTCCGGCGTCGATCTTGCCAACGTCAAGATGTCGATGAACCCGTTCTGCGAAATCGCCGTGGAAGAAGCCGTACGCCTGAAAGAGAAGGGTGTTGCGACTGAAATCGTCGTCGTCTCCGTAGGCCCGTCCACCGCTCAAGAGCAACTGCGCACTGCGCTGGCTCTGGGTGCCGACCGCGCCATCCTCGTCGAGTCCGCCGAAGACCTGACTTCCCTGGCTGTTGCCAAACTGTTGAAAGCTGTTGTCGACAAGGAACAGCCTCAGCTGGTGATCCTTGGCAAACAGGCCATCGACAGCGACAACAACCAGACTGGCCAGATGCTTGCTGCATTGAGCGGCTACGGTCAGGGCACGTTCGCTTCGAAAGTCGAAATCAGCGGCGACAGCGTAGCTGTGACCCGTGAAATCGACGGCGGCGCGCAGACAGTTTCCCTGAAACTGCCGGCGATCGTCACCACCGACCTGCGTTTGAACGAGCCGCGCTATGCGTCTCTGCCAAACATCATGAAAGCCAAGAAGAAGCCTCTCGAAGTGCTGACTCCGGATGCTTTGGGCGTTTCCACCGCCTCCACCAACAAGACTTTGAAAGTCGAAGCGCCGGCTGCACGCAGCGCGGGTATCAAGGTCAAGTCGGTGGCTGAACTGGTCGAGAAACTGAAAAACGAAGCGAAGGTAATCTAATCATGACTATCTTGGTAATCGCTGAGCACGACAACAAGGTTGTGGCTCCTGCCACCCTGAACACCGTTGCTGCTGCCGCCAAAATCGGTGGCGACATCCACGTTCTGGTCGCTGGCCAGGGTGTGGGTGCCGTGGCTGAAGCCGCTGCGAAAATCGCTGGCGTGAGCAAAGTATTGGTAGCTGACAACGCTGCCTACGCGCACCAGCTGCCGGAAAACGTCGCTCCTCTGGTTGCAGAGTTGGGCAAGGGCTACAGCCACATCCTGGCTGCCGCTACTTCCAACGGCAAAAACATCCTGCCGCGCGTTGCCGCTGCCCTGGACGTTGACCAGATCTCCGAGATCATCTCGGTAGAAAGCGCCGACACCTTCAAGCGTCCGATCTACGCCGGTAACGCCATCGCTACCGTTCAGTCGAACGCTGCGGTCAAGGTGATCACCGTGCGTGCCACCGGTTTCGACCCGGTTGCAGCTGAAGGTGGCTCCGCTGCCGTTGAAGCTGTTGGCGCTGCCCACGACGCTGGCATCTCCAGCTTCGTTGGCGAAGAACTGGCCAAGTCCGATCGTCCGGAACTGACCGCTGCCAAGATCGTCGTTTCCGGCGGTCGCGGCATGCAGAACGGCGACAACTTCAAACACCTGTACGCCCTGGCCGACAAGCTGGGCGCTGCCGTCGGTGCATCGCGCGCCGCGGTCGACGCAGGTTTTGTACCCAACGACATGCAGGTCGGTCAGACCGGCAAGATCGTTGCTCCACAGCTGTACATCGCCGTCGGTATCTCCGGCGCGATCCAGCACCTGGCCGGCATGAAAGACTCCAAAGTGATCGTTGCGATCAACAAGGACGAAGAAGCGCCGATCTTCCAGGTGGCCGATTACGGCCTGGTGGCGGACCTGTTCGAAGCCATCCCTGAGTTGGAGAAGCTGGTCTAATCCGGCTGCTTCACTTATAAAGAGCCCGGCCTTTTGGTCGGGCTTTTTTTTGCTCTTCATTCTGTAGGAGCGAGCTTGCTCGCGATGGACGTTAACGATGACGCGTCGATCCTGGATAAACGCGGTGCCTTTGAATCCATCGCGAGCAAGCTCGCTCCTACAGGGGGGGGCATAACCAGGTATGAGTGGAGTGTGAAGCCATGGATCTGCGCTGTGTGTGGAGCTTGCTGGGATTGACGCTATTGCCGGCGCTGTCTGTCGCCGCGGGTAAATGCGAGCGGCTGGTGGTCACCGGCAGCCCGGATGCACCGCCGTACCTGTGGCAAGACCCGCACAATCCCAAATACCTGATCGGTGCCAGCGCCGATTTGCTGCAGCAAGTGGCGGGGGAGTTGGGGCTCAAGGTCGAACTGCTTTATGCCGGAAAACGCGCCCAGGCCCTGGACGAAGTGCGCAGCGGGCGCATGGACATGCTGGCGGACGCGACGTTGACCGTCAGCGAGCTGGAGACCCTGGACTACATCCATCCAGCCTTGCTGGAAAACGACTACCTGGTCTGGACTCGCAAGGACTCGACACTGGTCTACAACGAAGCACAGGACCTGCACGGCCATCCCGGTGCCGTGTCGGAAAAGGCCCGAATGACCCCGCAATTCAGCACCTTTGCTGGACAGCAACTGACCCTCACGCGCACGTCCAACCTGACCCAGGCCTTTCAGAAACTGCTGTTGGGCGAGGTCGAGTTTGTACTGGCAGGGCGTTACTCGGGCATGGCGACCGCACAGACACTGGGCATGGCCGCTGACCTGGTCGCGCGCGCGCAACCGGTCGACAAACCTGGCCTGTACCTGGCGATTTCCCATGACTCGGCGTGCAACGATCCGTGGTTGCGCGGACAGTTGGCCAAAAAGATGACAGAATTGCCCGCGTCCGGACTGACGGAGGCCGTGCTGATGCGCAATATCGAGCGATGGAAAGCACAACGCTCACAACCACAGCCAAGCCCCCCGCAACAACCCGTCAGTACCCCAAAACAGTAAGGATTTTCAGTGAGTATTCGACCTCTTTTCGCTGCCGTGGCCTTTGCCGCCCTGGCGGGTTGTGCAACCGATCCTGCGCCGAATGAACAGATTCGCCTGACCGAACAGGCACTCGAACAGGCCAAGGCCGTAGGCGCCACCGCCGACGATGTGCCGGAAATGAAACTGGCCGAAGACAAGTTCAACCGCGCCAAGGGCAACATGACCGATCAATCCTTCAAAAATGCACGCATGCGGGCCGAACAGGCCGAACTCGATGCGCGCCTGGCTGAAGCCAAGGTGTTGACGGCCAAGAGCGAGGAGCAGTTGAACGTGCTCAACACCCGCATCGCCCGCCTGCGCAAGCAACTGGGAGATGCCCAATGAGCCTCAAGAGCAAAGCCCTCGGCGGTTTGATCCTGGCAGGCTGCGCGAGCCTCTTTGGCTGCGCCAGCCAGCACAGCGAGTCCGCGTTGCAGCAGGCCGGTGCCGACTTTCAGAAGGTCAAGGAAGACTCCAATGTGCTGCGAATCGCCCCCAAGGACGTGATTCGCGCCGGTGAGTCCCTGGCCCGTGCCGATCGCCTGTCCAGCTATTGGGGCAGCGGTTCGGATGTGGTGCATTACGCCTACCTGAGCCAGCGCTACAGCGCCATTGCCCGGGAGCACACCAATCAGGTGCTCAACGAAGAGCAGGCGGCAAAACTCGAACTGGAGCGGCAGCGTCTGCAACTGGCATTGCGCGAGTCCAAACTGTTCAGCGTGCAGCAGCAAGGCAAATGGCTCGAGGAGCAGATCCTGGCATTGACGACCAGCCAGACCGACCGCGGTCTGGTGATGACCCTGGGCGACATGCTGTTCGACACCGGCGAAGCGGAATTGAAACCGTCGGCCAACCGTGTGGTGTTGAAGATCGTGCAGTTCCTGCAACTCAACCCCAAGCGAGTGGTGCGGATCGAAGGTTATACGGACAGTACCGGGGGCAAGCAGGAAAACCTCAAGCTGTCCCGCGACCGCGCGCAATCGGTGGCTGACGTGCTGATGGACCTGGGTATCGACGACAAGCGCATCCAGGTCGAGGGTTATGGCGACGAGTATCCGGTGGACGCGAACGCGTCGGAACGGGGCCGGGCGCAGAATCGTCGGGTGGAAATTGTGTTTTCCGACGAAAAGGGCCAGCTCGGCGCTGCCCGCTAAGGGTTGCGTCGCTGGAAAGCCCGGCCTGCCATGCAGTGCCGGGTTTTTTTATGCCTGCCGATTACCGCACAAAACAGTACAGATTTTGCTGACACTGCACTGTACGGTCGACTATTGTGGCAACTGTCCCCGTACACTTCTAAACTGTTCCGGTATTGTTTCACACAAGAATAAAATGCCCGTGAAATCGAGTGCTGCGTCATGACCAATCTTTTGCTCTATCAACGTATTGCTCAACAACTGGCCGAAGACATCCGCCGTGGGGTCTATCAGCCGGGGGAGCGCGTGCCTTCGGTGCGCAAGATGAGCTCGCAGCTCAATGTCAGCCATGCGACGGTGTTGCAGGCGTATGCCAATCTCGAGGATCAGGGGCTGATCCGCGCCCGGCCGCAGTCGGGTTACTACGTGCACCAGACGCCGGCGCTCACCGCGCCGACGCCGGACATCGCCCGGGTCGAGCGCCCCGGGCTGGTCACTCGCAGCAGCATCATTCAGCAAGTCCTGGTCGAGTCCCGTCGTGAAGGTGTCTTCCCGCTGGGCGCTGCGGTGCCGAGTGTCGACTATCTGCCGGTGCGGGCATTGCATCAGCAATTGGCCAAAGTCACCCGTTTCCATAGCCCGCGGGCCTTCAGCTACATGTTCAGCCCTGGTTTCGAGCCGTTGCGCCGACAGGTGGCGATCCGCATGCGCGATGCCGGCGTGGTGGTCGATCCGTCGGAAGTGGTGATCACCCACGGTTGCGTCGATGCGCTGCAGATGTCCTTGCGTGTGCTGACCCGTCCGGGCGATCTGATCGCGGCCGAGTCGCCGACCTATTACGGGTTGCTGCAACTGGCCGACCTGTTGGGTCTCAAAGTCATCGAGATCCCCAGTGATCCAGCCACGGGCATGAGCCTGGAAGCCCTGCAACTGGCGGCCAACCAATGGTCGATCAAGGCGTTGGTGCTGACCACCCGTCTGAGCAATCCGTTGGGTGGCACCATGCCGGAGGAGCGGCAGAAACAATTGCTGCGCCTGGCGTCGGACTTCGATATCCAGATTGTCGAAGACGATATCTACGGTGAGCTGATGTTCGAGCAGGGGCGCACCAAGTCTCTCAAGGCCTATGATCGGCTGGATCGGGTGATCTATTGCTCGAGTTTCTCCAAAACCCTGTCGCCTGGCGTGCGGATCGGCTGGATGATCGCCGGCAAGTATCAGCAGGAAATCCAGCGCTTGCAGACCTTCAGTACGCATTCCGCGTGCAGCGTGACCCAGATGGGCATTGCCGCGTACCTGGAAAATGGCGGGTACGACCGGCATTTGCGCTTCATCCGTCAGGAGTACCGGAAAAACCTCAGCGCCTTCCAATTGGCGGTGCAGCAGTATTTCCCTGAAGGCACGCAGATGACCCGACCTACCGGCGGCTTCATTCTGTGGGTCAGTCTGCCGGGGCGGGTCAACACGCAAGAGTTGCACGTGCGGGCATTGCAGCAGGGCATCAGTATCGCGCCGGGACTGATCTTCAGTAATACCGAGCAATTCAATCACTGCATCCGGCTCAATTGCGGCACCCCGTGGAACCGCGAGGCCGAGCGTGCATTGATGACCCTGGGCATGCTGGCCACCCAACTCTGCCAGGAGATGGCTGGCGGTTTGTAACAGGCTGCGACTGCGCTTGTCTTGTGGGCTGCAACAGGCGAGCATATGCATCTCTGCCGTTTGCACCCACCGTTGGATACATGAAACCGACTTTTCCTGCCGCCTGGCTTTGGCTCTGCCTGATTGCGAGTATTCAGCCGGCATCCGTCGTGGCTGCCACCGAGCAGGATCAGACTACCGGCAGTTTCCACGTCGCACCGAAAGAAGCCGCACCTGCGAAAAAAGCCTCGGCGGCCAGTAAGCAGGCTGCGCCCGTGAAAAAGCGTCCGCCCATTGCCTCCAAATCGAAACCGGCCAGCGAGGTGGCAAAGACTGAGCTTCCATCTACCAAACTGGATCTGAGCTTGCCCAAGGAAATGGTTCAAGAGCTCAAGCCGGTCGGAACGGTGCCGTTGGTCAGGCGCGAGCCGTTGTTACCCCAGATGTTCGGTGACAAAAGCGGCAACAGCGAGTTCCAGCTCAACGGCCGCCTGCTCAGCAACGAAATGCAGCTGCAACTGCGAAATGAAGAACGCCACGAGGTCGAAGGCGCGGCACTGGATTTCGAGTTCAAGCAGTAACCCCGTCAGGATCCGCGAGCCGCAGGCCAGACGCTTTGTCGGAGACTGGCCGGTCATGCTCGTTTGCGTTGAAAAACCCGCCCGCAGGTAATTTAAAACAACTGTTTTAACGGGTACTCTGTGCCCCGTCCATTAACACATTGCTCGTCGCGAGGAGCTTGTCGTCATGAAATGCCGTGAGGGCTGTGGCGCTTGTTGCATTGCCCCTTCCATCAGTTCACCGATTCCCGGTATGCCCAATGGCAAGGCCGCGGGGCAGCGTTGCCTGCAACTTTCCTCCGATAACCTGTGCAGTATTTTCGGCCAGCCGGAACGGCCGGCGGTGTGTTCTGCCTTCGAGGCCGACCCCGAGGTGTGCGGAAACAGCAGCGAAGAAGCCATCCGGTTGATTGGCTGGTGGGAGCAAATGACGGCGGCGTGATGTGTTCTACGAACGGAACTTCAACAATAAGGAATAAGACTATGGGTTCGCTGCATCGTATGGCTGTGCTGTGTGGTTTGACGGTTGTGCTGGCTACCTCGACGGCCCAGGCCGAAGACTGGAAGGTCAAGAAAGACGAAGACGGCATCAAGATCTCCCTGAGTGAAGTGGCCGGCTCCGACTACAAGGCCTACCAGGGCGTCACGCTGATGAAGACCACCATGGCCAAGCTGCGTGCGTTGCAGGACGACGTGTCCGGAGCCTGCGCCTGGATTCACGAATGCAAAACCCAGAAGCTGCTCAAGCACGAAGGTGAGCAGAGCTGGACCTACACTCAGTTCAACACCCCTTGGCCGGTTACTCCCCGTGATTCGGTGTTGCACATCACCACCATCGAAGGGGCCGATGGCAGCCTGACCCGCAAGCTCGAAGGCGTGCCGAAATACATTCCTGAAGAAAAAGGCTTCGTCCGGGTCACCAAGGTCGACGGTTTCTGGAAGTTCGTACCCAAGGGCGACCAGATCGAAGTGACCTATCAGGTGCACACCGAGCCGGGCGGCAGCGTGCCGTCGATGGTGGCCAACAAGTTCGTGGTGGATGCCCCGTTCAATACCTTGAAAGCCCTCAAGGAACGCGCCGAGAAGTAATTGTGTCACTCTTTTGAGGTGACTTCGTGACGCCCCGACTCGATCGGGGCGTTTGCTTTTTTGAACGCTGCTCAGGTTTTAATTTGTTACCGGATATGCGTTGCACGAAATTTTCACCCACTCTCCAAGACAATTCGCCGGCTCTCCCGTAACGCGCAGCGTATGGCTGAATGCAGGATGAAAGACTCGGGATGAGGGTAGTTATCAATGGCAATGCTGCCGTTGATCGTGCAACATTTGCGCACCGCGCAAACCCCCAGGCCTGGTACGGGCCGAAAAGAGGGCAAGGCGCAGCTGTATTTTTGAAACTTCAACTTCCAATGGGTCCTAAAACGACATGGCAATCCCGGACGCCCTGAGTCAGCAGCGAGCTTCTAGTCGCCTGCTGCAACCGACCGTCAAATCGCATCTGGCCTACACGCTGTTGTGTGCCCTGGTCATGATGGTCATGTTCAGCCTGCTGCGCGTCGCGCTGCTGGCTTACAACAGCTCGATGATCCTCGACACACCGGCCTCGACCTTCCTCGAGGCATTCGCCAACGGTCTGCGTTTCGACCTGCGCCTGGTGGTCTATCTCAGTATTCCGTTGCTGCTGGCCTTGTTCAGCGCCCGGGCCATGGCGGCACGCGGGCTGTTCCGACTCTGGCTGACAGTGGTCTCCAGCATCGCGCTGTTCCTCGGCCTGATGGAGATGGACTTCTATCGTGAATTCCACCAGCGCCTCAACGGCCTGGTCTTCCAGTACGTCAAGGAAGACCCGAAAACCGTGGCCAGCATGCTCTGGTATGGTTTTCCGGTGGTCCGCTATCTGCTGGCGTGGGCTCTGGGTACCGTGATCCTGAGCATGGCATTCAAGGGCGCCGACCGTGCGACCCGCCCTCGTGGCCCGTTCAGTGGCGGCAGCATCGGCACACGCAAGGTCGCGCCGTGGTATGCACGCATTGGCGTGTTCGTGGTTTGCCTGCTGATCTGCGTCGTCGCGGCCCGTGGCACCTTGCGCCAAGGCCCGCCGATGCGCTGGGGTGATGTCTACACCACAGATTCCAATTTCGCCAACCAGTTGGGTCTCAACGGTACGCTTTCTCTGGTCGCCGCCGCCAAGAGCCGGATGTCCGAGGATCGCGACAATATCTGGAAAGCCACGCTGCCACAGCCACAAGCCCAGCAAGTGGTGCGTGACATGCTGGTGATGGCGGATGACAAACTGGTGGATGGCGAGACCGCGGCGGTACGTCGCGATTACACCCCGCCAGCCGACAAGACCTTGCCGATCAAGAACGTCGTCGTGATCCTGATGGAAAGCATGGCCGGTCACTCGGTGGGTGCGCTGGGTGGGCCAGGCAACATCACGCCGTACCTCGACCAACTGTCGAAGGAAGGCTTGCTGTTCGACCGCTTCTTCTCCAACGGTACCCATACCCACCAGGGCATGTTCGCCACCATGGCCTGTTTCCCGAACCTGCCGGGCTTCGAATACCTGATGCAGACCCCGGAAGGCAGCCACAAGCTGTCCGGTCTGCCGCAGTTGCTCAGCGCCCGTGACTTCGACGACGTGTATGTCTACAACGGCGATTTCGCCTGGGACAACCAGTCGGGTTTCTTCAGCAACCAGGGCATGACCAACTTCATCGGCCGTAACGATTTCGTGAATCCGGTGTTCTCTGATCCGACCTGGGGCGTGTCCGACCAGGACATGTTCGACCGTGGCCTGGTCGAGCTCAAGGCGCGGGAAAACGGCAAGCCGTTCTATGCCTTGCTGCAAACCCTGTCCAACCACACGCCTTACGCCTTGCCGACGCCATTGCCGGTCGAGCGCGTGACCGATCGTGGCAACCTGAACGAACACCTGACCGCCATGCGTTACTCGGACTGGGCACTGGGCCAGTTCTTTGAAAAGGCCCGCAAGGAGCCGTACTTCAAGGAAACCCTGTTTGTCGTCGTCGGTGACCACGGTTTTGGTAACGAACGGCAGATCACCGAAATGGACCTGGGCCGCTTCAACGTGCCGATGCTGATGATCGCGCCGGGCATCCAGGAAAAATTCGGCCAACGTGACCACACCGTGGGCACTCAGATCGACATCGTGCCGACCATCATGGGCCGCATCGGTGGCGAAGTACGTCATCAGTGCTGGGGACGCGACCTGCTCAACCTGCCGCAAGGCGACGCCGGTATTGGTGTGATCAAGCCGTCGGGCAGTGAGCAGACCACGGCCGTCCTCACCGCGGACCAGATTCTGGTCCTGCCGAAGGACAAGGACATGGCGCCGAAGTTGTATCAGTATGAATTGGGTGCCAACCCTCGCGCCGAAGTCATTGCTGATGCGCCGCGTACCGCCGAGTTGAAACTCAAGCTCGAAGCGTTCCTGCAAACAGCGACCAAGAGCCTGCTGGACAACACCGCCGGTGTTGTTGATGGCAAGCCGGACTAAGTTGTGACGCAAGAAAAGAGGCCCTTCAAGGGCCTCTTTTTTTGCCTGGCGGATACTTATATTCGGCCAAGCAAGAGCAGGATCAACAGCACCACCAATACGACGCCGATGATACCGGACGGGCCGTAACCCCAACTTCTGGAGTGCGGGAAGACCGGTAAACCACCGATCAGTAACAGGATCAGAATGATGATCAGTATTGTGCCCATGTCTATTTCCTTGTCGAAAATGCAGTGGATTGACCATGCCAATCAAGGTCAGCGGGAATGAAGTAAATTCGAGCTGCTTAAAAATTCGGACTGTTGCGTTTGCAGGAAAATTCCAAGTTTTTTTGAAGTATTTCGCACGGGTTCTTATTTTTTGTAGTCGCCTTGATTGCGTCAGACGCTCCCGCAGTTTGCTCGGGCCATTCAGCAATCTGATGGAGCGTGGGTCGGGCAATTTCCTTCGCTACACTCGGTGCATCTTCCAAGAACAACAAGGCTGTCTGCTATGCAAAATCGCATGATGATCACTGGTGCAGGCTCTGGCCTGGGTCGCGAAATCGCGCTGCGCTGGGCGCGTGAAGGCTGGCAACTGGCTTTGTCGGACGTCAGCGAGCCCGGCTTGCAGGAAACCCTCAAGCTGGTCCGCGAAGCGGGCGGCGACGGTTTCATCCAGCGCTGCGACGTACGCGATTACAGCCAGTTGACAGCGTTCGCCCAGGCCTGCGAGGTCAAACTCGGCGGCATCGATGTCATCGTCAATAACGCGGGTGTAGCGTCTGGCGGGTTCTTCAGTGAGTTGTCCCTGGAGGACTGGGACTGGCAGATCGCGATCAACCTGATGGGCGTGGTCAAGGGCTGCAAGGCTTTCCTGCCACTGCTGGAAAAAAGCAAAGGCAAGATCATTAACATCGCGTCCATGGCCGCGCTGATGCAAGGCCCGGCGATGAGCAACTACAACGTGGCCAAGGCGGGCGTGGTGGCGTTGTCCGAAAGCCTGCTGATCGAGCTGGCGCATCAGGAAGTCGGCGTGCATGTGGTGTGTCCGTCGTTCTTCCAGACCAACCTGCTGGACTCCTTCCGTGGTCCGACCCCGGCCATGAAAGCCCAGGTCGGCAAGTTGCTGGAAAGCTCGCCCATCAGCGCCGCCGACATCGCCGACTACATCTATCAGCAGGTCGCCGCCGGCGAGTTCATGATCCTGCCCCACGAACAGGGCCGCATGGCCTGGGCGATCAAGCAGAAGAACCCGCAATTGCTCTACAACGAAATGACCGCCATGGCCGACAAAATGCGCGCCAAGGCCAGGCAATCCGCAAGCTGATCTTGCCCGCAGGCAACGCTGTGGTTAGGGTGGCCGCCATCGGCCATCCTCGCGAGACGCTTGCATGCTTAATTACCTGTGGTTTTTCGTCGCCGCGCTGTTCGAAATTGCCGGTTGCTTTGCCTTCTGGATGTGGCTGCGCCAGGGTAAAAGCATGTGGTGGGTGGTGCCGGCGCTCCTGAGCCTGACTCTGTTCGCCCTGCTGCTGACCCGGATCGAAGCCACCTACGCCGGCCGCGCCTACGCCGCTTACGGCGGCATCTACATCATTGCCTCAATCGGCTGGCTGGCCGTGGTCGAGCGGATTCGCCCGCTGGGTTCGGACTGGCTCGGCGTGGCGCTGTGTGTGATCGGCGCGAGCATCATCCTGTTCGGGCCACGATTCTCCGCGTCCTGACAGATCGGTCCTACAATCAACCGGTCTGTCAGACCTTTCCGTAAGTGGTGTGCGTCAAGGGCTGTCAGTCCGGTCTGGTTTGCTGTCGGAGCATTGTAGGCGTACCGCGGGCCGGGCATCTTCAAGGGCCAGAAACCCCTGAAGGACACTCCTCATGCTCGTACTCACTCGCGTTGTGGGCGAAACCATTTCCATCGGTGAAAACATTTCCGTGCGCGTTCTCGCGATCAACGGAAGCAACATCCGCTTTGGCGTTGAAGCGCCTCAGGACGTCAATGTGCACCGCTGTGAAATCTACGAACGCATCCAGAACAAACTGGCGAAAACCAAGGGACGCTGAAGACTTCAGTCGAACAGGTGCTTGGGCACATCGTGCTTGAGCATCAGTTGGCACTGCTCGCTTTCCGGGTCGAAGACAATCAGTGCCTGACCCTTGGTCAAGGCCTGGCGCACGCGCAGTACGCGGGTTTCCAGGGGGGTGTCGTCACCATTGTCCGTGCCGTCGCGGGTCACGAAATCCTCGATCAGGCGGGTGAGGGTGTCGACTTGAAGTTGGTCGTGGGGGATCAGCATAGGCACCTCGGTTGGATCAATGGCGCGATGCTACGGCGAATGACCGGTATCGGCTAGCCTGGGGTTTGATGTCGTCTGCTCTGACGCCATCGCGAGCAAGCTCGTTCCCACAGGCGACCGGGTTCTTTCATGGGAATGCGGTCGAGTGTGGGAGCGAGCTTGCTCGCGATAGCGGTATACCTTGGCGATGAAGATCCTGGATCAGCTCTCCGACCGCTGCCCCACCAGGCTGTCCACCGACGGCACCCGTGTATCGCTTTCCATCTGTGTGTCATGTTCGAGCTGATGGCTGAAGCGGTCCAGTGAGCCTTTGGCCGGTTGTGCATCGCTGGCAAACACGGGCGGGCTGAGGATGTATGCACCGAGCAGGCGGCTCAGGGCGGCGAGGCTGTCGATGTGGGTGCGCTCGTAACCGTGGGTGGCATCGCAGCCGAAGGCGAGCAGGGCGGTGCGAATGTCGTGGCCGGCGGTCACCGCTGAATGGGCGTCGCTGAAGTAGTAGCGGAACAGGTCCCGGCGTGCCGGCAAGTCGTTGTCGCTGGCCAGGCGCAGGAGGTGGCGCGACAGGTGATAGTCATACGGCCCGCCGGAATCCTGCATCGCGATGCTCACTGCGTGCTCGCTGGAATGTTGGCCAGGGGCGACCGGTGCGATGTCGATGCCGACGAACTCACTGACGTCCCAGGGCAACGCCGCCGCCGCGCCGCTGCCGGTTTCTTCGGTGATGGTGAACAGCGGATGGCAGTCGATCATCAGTTCTTCACCACTGTCGACAATGGCCTTGAGCGCCGCCAGCAGTGCGGCCACCCCGGCCTTGTCGTCGAGGTGACGGGCGCTGATGTGGCCGCTTTCGGTGAACTCCGGCAGCGGGTCGAAGGCGACGAAATCGCCGACGCTGATGCCCAGCGACTCGCAGTCGGCACGGGTGGCGCAGTAGGCGTCCAGACGCAATTCGATGTGATCCCAACTGATCGGCATCTCATCCACGGCGGTATTGAATGCGTGCCCGGAAGCCATCAGCGGCAAGACGCTGCCGCGGATCACGCCATTGTCGGTAAACAGGCTGACCCGGCTGCCCTCGGCAAAGCGGCTGGACCAGCAGCCGACGGGCGCGAGGGTCAGACGGCCGTTGTCCTTCACTGCACGCACCGCCGCGCCGATGGTGTCCAGATGGGCGGAAACGGCGCGGTCGGGGCTGTTCTTCTTGCCCTTGAGCGTGGCGCGGATGGTGCCGCGACGGGTCAGCTCGAAGGGAATGCCCAGTTCTTCAAGACGTTCGGCGACGTAGCGCACGATGGTGTCGGTGAACCCGGTGGGGCTGGGAATGGCGAGCATTTCCAGCAGCACTTTTTGCAGATAGCCGAGGTCCGGTTCGGGGATTTTGCTGGTCATGGAAACTCCTGATGAGTTGAGCGCATCGATGGTTTCGATGAGGGGTTTGTTTTGCCTGTCAGGCCGCCATCGCGAGCAAGCTCGCTCCCACAGGGAAATGCGATCAAAGGTGGGAGCGAGCTTGCTCGCGATGGCATCAGCCCAGACAACGCATCACTAAGAGACCACCGGCTGACTGTACGGAAACAACAGATCCACAAACCGCTCCGCCGTCGGCTGCGGTTCGTGGTTGGCCAGCCCGGCCCGTTCGTTGGCTTCGATAAACACATAGTCCGGCTGGTCAGCGGCGGACACCATCAAGTCGAGGCCGACCATGGGAATATCCAGGGCCCGAGCCGCGCGGACGGCGGCGTCCACCAGCGTCGGGTGCAGGATCGCCGTGACATCCTCAAGCACGCCGCCGGTGTGAAGATTCGCCGTGCGCCGTACGAACAGGTGCTCACCGGCCGGCAGAATGCTGTTGTAGTCGTATCCGGCGACACGCAAGGTGCGCAGGGTTTCCTGGTCCTGCGGGATCTTGCTTTCGCCGCCCGTGGCCGCCTGTCGCCGTCGGCTCTGGGCTTCGATCAATGCACCGATGGAGTGTTGGCCGTCGCCGACCACTTCGGCTGGCCGGCGAATGGCGGCGGCGACCACTTCAAAACCGATCACCACAATGCGCAGGTCCAGGCCCTCGTGGAAACTTTCCAGCAGCACGCGGCTGTCGAAGTGGCGAGCGGCTTCTATGGCTTGCTGCACTTCCTCTATGGTGCGCAAATCCACCGCCACCCCTTGGCCCTGTTCACCATCCAGTGGCTTGACCACCACGCGCTGGTGTTCATCGAGGAAGGCCAGATTGTCATCGGCGTTACCCGCCAGTTGCTGCGCTGGCAGATTCAACCCTGCTGCCTTGAGCACTTTGTGGGTCAGGCTTTTGTCCTGGCACAGGGTCATGCTGACGGCGCTGGTCAGGTCGCTCAGGGATTCACGGCAGCGTACCCGGCGCCCGCCATGGCTGAGGGTGAACATCCCGGCGTCGGCGTCATCGACGTGCACATCGATGCCACGACGGTGTGCTTCTTCGACAATGATCCGCGCGTAGGGGTTGAACGCGGCTTCCGGGCCGGGCCCGAGAAACAGCGGCTGATTGATGCCGTTCTTGCGCTTGATGGCGAAGGTCGTCAGGTTGCGAAAACCGAGCTTGGCGTAAAGGTTTTTCGCCTGGCGGTTGTCGTGCAGCACCGACAGGTCGAGGCAGGCGAGCCCGCGACTCATGAAGTGTTCGATCAAATGCCGCACCAACACTTCACCGACACCCGGCCGCGCACAATGCGGGTCGACCGCCAGGCACCACAGGCTGCTGCCGTTTTCCGGGTCGTTGAAGGCCTTGTGGTGGTTGAGGCCCATGACGCTGCCGATGACCGCGCCGCTGTCCTCGTCTTCGGCCAGCCAGTACACCGGGCCGCCCAGATGGCGCGGCGTCAGCAGGGTGGCATCGATCGGCAACATGCCGCGGGCCTGATACAGCTGATTGATCGCCTGCCAGTCGGCATCGCTTTGCGCGCGTCGAATGCGGAAACCGCGAAACACCCGGGTCGCCTGACGGTAGTCGCTGAACCACAGGCGCAAGGTATCGGACGGGTCGAGGAACAGCTGCGTCGGCTCCAGCCCCAGCACTTGCTGGGGCGCGGCAACGTACAGGGCAATGTCCCGTTCGCCGGGCTGCTCGTTGAGCAACTCCCCGGCCAGGCTCGCGGCATCGGCAAAGGTGTGGCCGATCAGCAAGCGCCCCCAGCCGCAATGCACGGCAATCGGCGCCCCGCCGAGTTCACTGCCATCCTCGGCCAGACGTGCCTGCAAGCGTTCGTAGGAGGGCGACTGGCCGCGCAACAGGCGTTGGCTGAAAGCCGTGGCGTGAGGTTTCATCGGTCAGATTCCTTGTTCGCTGAGCCACAGGTTGAGGGCCGCCAGTTGCCACAGCTTCGAGCCGCGCAACGGTGTCAATTGCCCCTGTGGATCAGTCAGCAGACGGTCGAGCATCGCGGGGTTGAACAGGCCGCGATCCTGGCTGGGGTCAAGCAGCAGCTCGCGCACCCATTCCAGCGTATCGCCCTGCAAATGCTTGAGGCCCGGCACCGGGAAGTAACCTTTCTTGCGGTCGATCACTTCACTGGGAATCACTTGTCGCGCGGCTTCTTTCAAGACTTGCTTGCCGCCGTCCGGCAGTTTGAAACGCCCCGGAATCCGTGCCGACAGCTCCACCAGGCGGTAATCGAGAAACGGCGTGCGCGCTTCCAGGCCCCAGGCCATGGTCATGTTGTCGACCCGTTTGACCGGGTCGTCCACCAGCATCACCGTGCTGTCCAGACGCAAGGCCTTGTCCACCGCAGCATCGGCACCGGGCTGGGCGAAATGCGCTTTGACGAAGTCACCGGCGGCGTCATTCGCGGTCAGCCATTTCGGTTGCACGGTGGCGGCGTAGTCGTCGTAACTGCGGTCGAAAAACGCTTCGCGGTACGCGGCATACGAATCACTCGCGCCGTCCACTTGCGGATACCAGTGGTAACCGGCGAACAGTTCATCGGCGCCCTGGCCGCTCTGGACGACTTTGCAGTGTTTGGCCACCTCCCGTGACAACAGGTAGAAGGCGATGCAGTCATGGCTGACCATCGGCTCGCTCATGGCACGGAACGCGGCGGGCAGTTGTTCGATGATTTCCTTTTCGTCGATGCGCAGTTGATGGTGCTGCGTGCCGTAGTGTCGGGCGATCAGGTCCGAATACTGGAACTCGTCTCCACGCTCGCCGCCGGCATCCTGGAAGCCGATGGAGAAGGTCGACAGATTGTCCACGCCGACTTCCCGCAACAGACCCACCAGCAGACTTGAATCGACACCGCCGGACAGCAGCACGCCGACATCCACCGCCGCACGCTGACGAATCGCTACCGCTTCGCGGGTGCTGTCGAGCACACGGTCGCGCCAGTCCTCGAGGGTCAGCTTCGTCTCATCGGCGTGAGGGCCGTAGGGCAGGGTCCACCAGGTTTTCTGCTCGGTGCGACCATCGGCTTCGATGCGCATCCAGGTGGCCGGCGGCAGTTTTTCAATGCCCGCCAGCAAAGTGCGCGGTGCCGGGACCACGGAGTGGAAGTTCAGATAGTGATTGAGCGCCGCGGGATCGAGGATCGGGTTGATGTCGCCGCCCTTGAGTAATGCCGGCAGCGCCGAGGCGAAGCGCAGGCGCTGGTCGGTGCGCGACAGGTACAGCGGTTTCACGCCGAGACGGTCGCGGGCGATGAACAGGCGTTGGGCATCGCGCTCCCAAACGGCAAAGGCAAACATGCCGTTGAGTTTCGGCAGCAAGGCTTCGCCCCAGGCGTGATAACCCTTGAGCAACACTTCGGTGTCGCCACCGGAATAGAAGGCGTAACCCAGGCTTTCAAGTTCCGCGCGCAGTTCCGGAAAGTTGTAGATCGCCCCGTTGAAGGCCAGGGACAAGCCCAGTTGCGGGTCGATCATCGGCTGCGCCGAGCCGTCCGACAGGTCCATGATCTTCAGGCGCCGATGGCCCAGGGCAACCGGCCCCTGGCTATGAAATCCCCAGGCGTCGGGGCCGCGGGGGGCCAGGTGATGGGTGATTCGTTCAATGGCTGCAAGGTCTGCAGGTTGATGATCAAAACGTAACTCGCCAGCTAATCCGCACATAAATTCCTTACCGGTTTTTCCGTTGGGGAGGGTCGATCGATACCGCGCCGAAACGGCGGGTACTCAGAAAGTGACCCTCCTCGGTAAGGGGAGTTTTAGATCGATGAGTTATATGCGCGACTGACCACGGCCGAATCGCCCCGTGAGGGCGACTTCGGCTGCTGTATCGACTACTTGCCCCGGATCAGGCGTCGCAGGGCAAATCGGTTGGGGTGACAGGCTTCGGCCACGCTTCTGGGCAACGGCAGGGGTTCGTTGTCCAGCCAGGCTGCCAGCAGTTCTGCGGACAGCGGCGCGGTGATCAGGCCGCGCGAGCCGTGACCGCTGTTGATGTACAAACCGTCAATCCATGGGCATTCGACGTCCGGCACCTGCCGGGCATCCTTGCCTAGCGCCGCATACGCCTGAGTGAACGCCTGGGTGTCGGCCAAGGGGCCGACGATTGGCAAGTAGTCGGGGCTGGTGCAGCGAAAAGCGGCGCGCCCCTGGAGACTTTCAGGCGCAAGTTTATCGGCCTGTAAACGCTCGACCAGATCATGGGAAATCTCTTCGAGCATGGCCAGGTTGCCCAAGTGTTCTGCCGTGGTCGGCGTCAGGTCATCGCTCTTGAAATCGAAACTGGCCCCCAGGGTGTGTTCGCCCAAACGGGCGGGGGCGACATAGCCTTCGGCACACACCACGGTGCTCAGGGCCTGGCTTTGCGGAGTTTGCGCCAAGCGGGTGATTTGCCCGCGAATGCGCTTGAGCGGCAGCTCGGCGCTCTCGGGGAAACGCTGGATTTCGGCGGCCCCGGCGAGCACCACCACGGGAGCATCGGCAAGCAACCGCTCGCCGTCCCAGGCTTGCCAACGGCCTTCAACCTTGCGCAGTTCCAGCGCATCGTGATGAGTGAGCAATTGAATCAGTGGATGCGCAGCCTGCCACTGGCACAGCGCCGGTGGGTGGACCCAGCCGCCTTCGGGATAGAACAGGCCGCCGTGTGCCAGTCCGATACCGGCCACGGCCTGTGCTTCGGGTTGATCCAGCAGGTGCAGCAAGTCCACGGGAAACGCCGCGGCCAATTGCGCCTGGCGTTCGGCTTCCTTGGCATTGAAGGCCAGTTGCAATACGCCGCAATCGTCCCAGTCGCGGCCCCGTTGCAAGTGTTCGAGCAGGCGTCGGGTGTAGCCGAATCCGCTGACGATCATTTGCGACAGCGCCGTGCCATGGGCGGATAGCTTCAGGTAGAGCACACCCTGCGGGTTGCCCGAGGCTTCCCGGGCGATGGCGTCGTGGCGCTCCAGCAATGTCACTTGCCAGCCCCGCGCGGCGAGGCTGGCGGCGCTGGCACATCCGGCCAGGCCGGCACCGATCACCAGTGCCTGGCGCTCGCCGGTCAGCGGGGCCGGGCGTGCGAACCAGGGTTTATCCAGGGCCGGGGCCGGCGTTTCCAGGGGCCAGCCGAGGAACTCACCGCGCAGGATCTCCCATTTGTGGCCGATGCCGGGGGTGCGTTTCATCTTGAAGCCGGCGGCGTTGAGCAGGCGCCGCACCCAGCCGGTGCTGGTGAAGGTGCTGATGGATGCACCGGGAGCGGCCAGGCGAGCCAGCTCGGCAAACAGTTCGGCGGTCCACATGTCGGGGTTTTTCGCCGGGGCGAAACCGTCGAGGAACCAGGCGTCGATTCGGGCATCGAGTTGCGGCAGTTGCTCCAGTGCATCGCCGATCAGCAGCGTCAGGGTGACGCGGCCGTGGTCCAGCGTCAGGCGCTGAAAACCCTGATGGATGGCCACGTATTGCTCAAGCAATTGATCGGCAAATACCTTGAGTTCCGGCCATAGCGCCAGGGCCCGTTGCAGGTCGGCCGGGCTCAACGGGTATTTCTCTACGCTGACAAAATGCAGCCGCGCTCCGGCCGCTGCGTGTTGCTCGAACACCTGCCAGGCGCACAAAAAATTCAGCCCGGTGCCGAACCCCGTCTCACCGATGACCAGCCGCCCCCCCTCGGGCAAGGCGGCAAAGCGTTCGGCCAGTCGATTCTGCTCGATGAATACATAGCGGGTTTCATCCAGCCCTGACTTGTCGGAGAAGTACACATCGTCGAACACTCGCGAATACGGGCGACCTTGGTCGTCCCAGTCGAGCTGGGCGTGGGGCAATACAGGTTTCATGGCAGGCTCTGCAGCGGCAAGGCGGCCATTCTAGCCGATTGAAGGTGTGGTGCTTGATCCGTGGCAAGGTATGAACGGGCTGAAACCGGGAAAATCATCAACCTGCACAAAGCCCTGTGGCGAGGGGGCTTGCCCCCGTTCGGCTGCGAAGCAGTCGTAAAACCAGCCAACCGGATTTACCTGACAGGCCCGGTTGGTTGATTCAGGGCTGCTTCGCAACCCAGCGGGGGCAAGCCCCCTCGCCACAGGAATCCGCAACCATCCGGAAAATCTCCACTGACCTTCAGGTCCATCCGCTAGTCTTGCTCACATCTGGAAGGGAGCCGCCCATGTTTGAATCCGCCGAAATCGATCACGCCATCGACAAAGAAACCTACGACGCCGAAATCCCGGCCCTGCGCGAAGCGTTGCTCGAAGCGCAATTCGAATTGCAGCAGCAACGCCGCTTCCCGGTGATCATTTTGATCAATGGCATCGAAGGTGCCGGCAAGGGTGAGACGATCAAGGTGCTCAACGAGTGGATGGACCCGCGCCTGATCGAAGTCCGCACGTTCGATCAGCAAACCGATGAAGAGCTGGCGAGGCCACCGGCCTGGCGATACTGGCGGATGCTCCCGGCCAAGGGGCGCATGGGGATTTTCTTCGGCAACTGGTACAGCCAGATGCTGCAGGGGCGGGTCCATGGCGAGTTCAAGGATCCGCGCCTGGACCAGGCGATCAATGCCGCCGAGCGCCTGGAAAAGATGCTCTGCGATGAAGGTGCGCTGATCTTCAAGTTCTGGTTTCACCTTTCAAAGAAGCAAATGAAGGCACGCCTCAAGGCACTGGCCGACGACCCGCTGCACAGCTGGCGCATCAGCCCGCTGGACTGGCAGCAGTCGCAAACCTACGACAGGTTCGTGAAGTATGGTGAACGGGCGCTGCGCCGCACCAGCCGTGTTTATGCACCCTGGCATGTGATCGCCGGGGCGGATGCCCATTATCGCAGCCTGGCCGTGGGGCGGATTCTGCTGGCGGGCCTGCAGGGCGCATTGAAGCGACCGAAGATCCATCCGGAAAAGGTTAGCGCCGCGCCAGTGTTCCCCAGTGTCGATCAAGTGAACCTGATCGACAGCCTGGACCTGACCCTGCAGTTGGACAAAGAAGATTACGAAGAACAACTGATCACCGAGCAGGCGCGGTTTTCCGGGTTGATGCGTGACAAACGCATGCGCCGCCACGCGCTGGTGGCGGTGTTCGAAGGCAACGACGCGGCCGGCAAGGGCGGGGCGATCCGCCGGGTAGCGGCAGCGCTTGATCCGCGCCAGTACAGCATCGTGCCGATTGCCGCGCCCACCGAGGAAGAACGGGCGCAACCGTATCTGTGGCGCTTCTGGCGGCACCTGCCGGCCCGGGGCAAGTTCACCGTGTTCGACCGCTCCTGGTATGGCCGGGTGTTGGTGGAGCGCATCGAAGGTTTTTGCAGCCCGGCAGACTGGCTGCGTGCCTACGGTGAAATCAACGATTTCGAAGAACAGCTCACCGACGCCGGTGTAATCGTGGTCAAGTTCTGGCTGTCCATCGACAAACAGACGCAACTGGAGCGCTTCGAAGAGCGCGAAAAGATCCCCTTCAAACGCTTCAAGATCACTGAGGACGACTGGCGCAACCGTGATAAATGGGACGACTATCGCGCGGCGGTCGGCGACATGGTCGATCGGACCAGCACCGAGATTGCGCCATGGACCCTGGTGGAAGCCAACGACAAACGCTGGGCGCGGGTGAAAGTCTTGCGCACCATCAACCGGGCACTGGAGGAGGCTTTCGAAAAATCCGCCCGGCATGAACGCAAGCGTAAGGACAAGGATTGAGGCCATGGTTACGCATACGCGGGGTGAATGATCGTCGCGGTCGGTCAAGAGCTGGACTTATGCTCGGTCCACTCTCAACCGATAACAACAATGAGGTATGTCATGCGTGAAGTGGTGATCGTCGACAGCGTGCGGACCGGCCTGGCCAAATCCTTTCGCGGTAAATTCAACATGACCCGCCCGGACGACATGGCGGCACACTGTGTCGATGCACTGTTGGCGCGCACCGGTATCGATCCGGCGAGCGTCGAGGACTGCATCGTTGGCGCCGGCTCCAACGAAGGCGCCCAGGGTTTCAATATCGGTCGCAATGTCGCGGTGCTTTCGCGCCTGGGCATCGGCACGGCCGGCATGACCCTCAACCGGTTCTGTTCCTCGGGCCTGCAGGCGATCGCCATTGCCGCCAACCAGATCGCTTCGGGTTGCAGCGACATCATCGTCGCCGGCGGCGTCGAGTCCATCAGCCTGACCATGAAGAGCGTCAACACCGACAACCTGATCAATCCGCTGCTCAAGGAACAGGTGCCGGGCATCTACTTCCCGATGGGCCAGACTGCTGAAATCGTCGCGCGTCGGTACAACGTCAGCCGCCAAGAGCAGGACCTGTATGCGTTGCAAAGCCAGCAGCGCACCGCAGAGGCTCAGGCCGCCGGGCTGTTCACTGATGAAATCGTGCCGATGTCGGTGAAGTATCGCGTTGAAGACAAGGCCACAGGTCAAGCACAGATCCTCGACGGCATCGTCGACCGCGATGACTGCAACCGCCCGGACACCACCCTGGAAAGTCTGACCGGGTTGAAGCCGGTGTTCGCCGAAGATGGCTCGGTCACGGCGGGTAACTCTTCGCAGCTGTCTGACGGCGCGTCCATGACTCTGGTGATGAGCCTGGAGAAAGCGCTGGAACTGGGGCTCAAGCCGAAAGCGTTCTTCCGCGGCTTTACCGTGGCCGGTTGCGCGCCGGACGAGATGGGCATCGGCCCGGTATTTTCGGTACCGAAACTGCTCAAGGCCAAAGGCTTGCGGATTGCCGACATCGACCTGTGGGAACTCAACGAAGCGTTCGCCTCGCAGTGCCTGTACAGCCGCAATCGCCTGGAAATCGACAACGCCCGGTACAACGTCAACGGCGGCTCGATTTCCATCGGTCACCCGTTCGGCATGACCGGCTCGCGCCAGGTCGGGCATCTGGTTCGTGAATTGCAGCGACGCAATCTGCGCTACGGCATCGTCACCATGTGCGTGGGTGGCGGGATGGGGGCAACCGGGCTGTTTGAAGCGGTGCGGTAAGCCTCGATATTTCTCGTTGTCAGTTCGATAGTCATCGCGAGCAAGCTCGCTCCCACAGTGTTCAGCGGCGATCACAAATGTTGTGTACGTCGCAAAACCTGTGGGAGCGAGCTTGCTCGCGATGGGTGCGCCACGGTCAAAAAAATCACCTGAAGATTACGACCCGCACAGTTTCATTCGCGGCCAGACCGAAACTGTGCCTGTGTACGCCACCGCTGCGGGCCTAGAATGACGACTCCTGTCAGTTGGCGTTGGGGTTCACATGCACATTTCATCGGGTCGCTGGGGTTATGGTCTGTTCCTGGCCTTGTTGACCGCGTTGTTGTGGGGAATCCTGCCGATCAAGCTCAAACAAGTGTTGCTGGTAATGGACCCGGTGACGGTGACCTGGTTTCGCCTGATGGTATCCGGCGGCTGCCTGTTCATTTACCTGGCGGCCACCAGGCGTCTGCCCAGCCGCAAGGTGCTCGGTCCTCGTGGTGGCTGGTTGGTGCTGATGGCGGTGCTCGGCCTGGTCGGTAACTATGTGTTGTATCTGATGGGCCTGAACCTGCTCAGCCCCGGTACGGCGCAACTGGTAGTGCAGATGGGACCGATCATGCTGCTGATCGCCAGTCTGTTTGTGTTCAAGGAGCGTTTCAGCCTGGGGCAGGGGATTGGCCTGCTGGTACTGCTGATCGGCTTTGCGCTGTTTTTCAACCAGCGCTTGAGTGAGTTGCTCACGTCTCTGACCGACTACACCGCCGGTGTGCTGCTTGTGTTGCTGGCGTCCACGGTCTGGACCTTCTATGCCCTGGGGCAGAAGCAATTGCTGACGGTGTGGAATTCGCTGCAGGTGATGATGGTGATCTACCTGTTCTGCGCGGCGCTGTTGACGCCGTGGGTGCATCCGCTCGAAGCGTTGCAATTAAGCCCCTTGCAGGGTTGGTTGCTGCTGGCGTGCTGCCTCAACACGCTGATTGCCTATGGCGCGTTTGCCGAGGCCCTGGCCCATTGGGAAGCCTCCCGGGTCAGCGCGACGCTGGCCATCACGCCGTTGGTGACCTTTGCCGCGGTTGCCATGGCTGCGTGGCTGTGGCCCGACTATGTGCATGCCGAGACGATCAATGGCCTGGGATATGGCGGTGCGGTGCTGGTGGTGCTGGGGTCGGCGCTGGTGGCGTTGGGGCCTTCGTTGATTGCCGGGCTGAAGGCGCGGAAGGTACGGATGGCAGCCAGTTAGACCGCGTTATCGTTCATCGCGGGCAAGCCACGCTCCCACAGGGTTTGCGTCGTCCACAGTATCAATGAACGACGCAAACCCTGTGGGAGCGCGGCTTGCCCGCGATGACGGACGATCAGGCGCTGCCGATTCAGCCCTTGGCCCCAGCCTCCAGCATGTTCTCCGGCCTCACCCACGCATCGAACTCTTCGTCTGTCAGATACCCGAGCTGCAACGCCGCCTCGCGCAAGGTCAGGCCTTCGCTATAGGCTTTCTTGGCGATCTCCGCCGATTTGTCATAGCCGATGTGCGGGTTGAGTGCCGTCACCAGCATCAAGCCACGCTCCAGGTGCTCAGCCATTTTTTCCGCATCCGGCTCCAGACCGGCCACGCAGTGCTGCTGGAAGTTGCTGCAGCCATCCGCCAGTAAACGGATCGATTGCAGCAGGTTGTGGATGATCACCGGTTTGAACACGTTGAGCTGCAAGTGGCCCTGACTGGCGGCAAAGCCGATGGCGACATCGTTGCCCAATACCTGGCAGGCCAGCATCGACAGCGCTTCGCATTGGGTCGGGTTGACCTTGCCCGGCATGATCGAACTGCCCGGTTCATTGGCCGGCAGCCTGACTTCGGCGAAGCCGGCGCGCGGGCCGGAACCCAGCAGGCGCAGATCGTTGGCGATTTTCATCAGCGTCACGGCGAGGGTTTTCAGCGCGCCGGACAGCGTGGTCAGCGGCTCATGACCGGCCAGCGCGGCAAACTTGTTCGGCGCGGTGATAAACGGCAAACCGGAGAGGGCGGCCAATTCTGCGGCGATGGCCTCACCGAAGCCGTGGGGTGAATTGAGCCCGGTGCCGACGGCCGTTCCACCCTGGGCCAGTTCGCAGACCGAGGGCAGTGCGCTGCGGATCGCCCGCTCGGCGTAATCGAGTTGCGCGATGAAGGCCGAGATTTCCTGGCCGAAGCTGATCGGTGTCGCATCCATCATGTGGGTGCGGCCGGTCTTGACCAGTTTCATGTGGCGTGCGGCCAGTTCGGCCAGCCCGCCAGACAGTTCGCTGATCGCCGGCAGCAAGTGCTGTTGCACTGCCTGGACGGCCGCGATATGCATGGCGGTGGGGAAGCAGTCGTTGGAGCTCTGGGAGCGATTGACGTGATCGTTGGGGTGCACCGGGGACTTGCCGCCACGGGGGTTGCCGGCCAGCTCGTTGGCGCGACCGGCGATCACTTCATTGACGTTCATGTTGCTCTGGGTACCGCTGCCGGTTTGCCAGACCACCAGCGGAAACTGGTCGTCGTGGTCGCCGGCGAGTACTTCGTCGGCCGCCTGCTCGATCAGGCGGGCGATATCGGCGGGCACATCGCCGTTGCGATCATTGACCCGTGCCGCGGCTTTCTTGATCAGCGCCAGGGCATGCAACACGGCCAGCGGCATGCGTTCGTTGCCGATGGCGAAGTTGATCAGCGAGCGTTGCGTCTGAGCGCCCCAATAGGCTTCATCCGGGACTTCAACCTGGCCGAGGCTGTCGGTTTCGATACGGCTCATCTTGCTCACTCCTGTAGGTCCGATTGCGCAGTTTAGGCCGTGATCGACGGCCGTGGTTCCATCAGTCTGAATTTGACCATTCAACCCCTCTAAATCAGGTGCGACAAGGCTTGGGGTTGAGCGACACACTTTTTTAGGCGCAGAATGGACGCCCTTGGGGTCTTACCTCGCCAGCTAGAAAAGGAAACTCGATGACTCGTCTTCGTGCCATCTGTACCGCCGTTGCTTTGGTCTGCGCCAGCGGCCAGGTTCTTGCCGACACCGCCAGCCATAACGCCAGTGCCGAGGCTTTCCTGACCATGGCGCACGCTGACAAACTGGGCACCCCGGTGTACATGCAAGTACAGCAGATGTTTGCCCAGCGTTTCGAACAGACCAAAGCCCCTGAGTCGAAAAAGGCTGTGCTGGAAACCTACCAGGCCAAGGCCAACGCCGCTCTGGACCAGGCCATTGGCTGGAACAAGCTGAAACCGGACATGGTCAAGCTCTACACCACCAACTTCACCGAATCCGAGCTCAAGGACCTGGTTGCGTTCTACCAGTCGCCACTGGGCAAGAAAGTCCTGGAAAAAATGCCTCAGCTGACCCAGCAATCGGCCCAGATGACCCAGGCCAAGCTGGAAAGCGCGGTGCCTGTGGTCAACAAGCTGCTGGCTGACATGACCGCCGAGCTGACGCCGAAAGACGCAGCCGCGCCAGCCAAGAAAAAGCCTTAAGCGGAGTTCGGTATGACCATGCAACAACGCATCGAATCGACGCTGGGCCTGCTTCAGCCCGAGCATCTGCAAGTGCTGGATGAAAGCCACATGCACAGCCGTGGGCTGCAAACCCATTTCAAGGCTGTGGTGGTCAGTGCGCAGTTCGAAGGCCTGAACCGGGTCAAGCGCCACCAGAAGGTCTACGGCACGCTCGGCGAGCTGATGGGAGAGTTCCATGCGTTGGCGCTGCATACCTACACGCCAGAAGAATGGGCACAGATCGACGCGGCTCCGGCCTCGCCGACCTGTGCCGGCGGCAGCAAGCACTAAACTCCGGTTTTTTGTTAGAATGCCCAACGCGCCGCTAACCCGGCGCGTTTTTTTTCGCATCCGGTTCACCCCTTACGAGGGTAGCCACCTGGAGATTTACCCATGACACAACAGATTGTCGTGGCGGCACTGTATAAGTTCGTCACCCTGGAAGATTACGTCGCCCTGCGCGAGCCCCTGCTGCAAGCGATGGTCGACAACGGCATCAAAGGCACGCTGCTGATTGCCGAAGAAGGCATCAACGGCACCGTGTCCGGCAGCCGCGAAGGCATCGACGGGCTGATGGCCTGGCTCAAGAACGACCCGCGCATGGACGACATCGACCACAAAGAGTCGTACTGCGACGAGCAGCCGTTCTACCGCACCAAGGTCAAACTCAAGAAAGAAATCGTCACCCTCGGCGTGGAAGGCGTGGACCCGAACAAAAAGGTCGGCACCTACGTCGATCCACAGGACTGGAACGAGCTGATCAGCGACCCGGAAGTGTTGTTGATCGACACCCGTAACGACTACGAAGTCTCGATCGGTACCTTCGAAGGCGCCATCGACCCGAAAACCACCAGTTTTCGCGAATTTCCCGATTACATCAAAGCCAACTTCGACCCGGCCGTGCACAAGAAGGTCGCGATGTTCTGCACCGGTGGCATCCGCTGCGAGAAGGCGTCGAGCTACATGCTCAGCGAGGGCTTCGGTGAGGTCTTTCACCTCAAGGGTGGCATCCTGAAGTACCTCGAGGAGGTGCCGCAGGAAGAAACCAAGTGGCAGGGCGATTGCTTCGTGTTCGACAACCGCGTGACCGTTCGTCACGACCTGAGCGAGGGCGACTACGATCAATGTCATGCCTGCCGCACACCGGTGAGTGTGGAAGACCGCGCGTCCGAGCATTACGTGGCCGGCATCAGTTGCCCGCATTGCTGGGATAAGCTGAGCGAGAAGACCCGTCGCAGTGCGATCGACCGGCAGAAGCAGATCGAACTGGCCAAGGCTCGTAACCAGCCTCACCCGATCGGCTTCAACTACAAGCAAGCATCTTCCGAGGCCTGAACCATGTCTGCGCGCCTGCTCTATGTGATGGACCCGATGTGTTCCTGGTGCTGGGGGTTTGCTCCCGTGGCCAAGTCACTGGTCGAGCAGGCGCAAGCCGCGGGTGTGGATGTGCACTTGATCGTGGGTGGTCTGCGCACCGGTAGCGGTGCGGCGCTGGAGCCGACCACCCGACGCTACATTCTTGAACACTGGCAGGCGGTCACCGAGGCCACCGGCCAGCCCTTCAAGTTTGAGGGTGCGTTACCCGATGGCTTTGTCTACGACACCGAGCCTGCCTGCCGGGCACTGGTGACGGCGCGCGGACTGGCGCCGGATTGTGCCTGGAAGCTGCTCGGGCTGATTCAGCATGCGTTTTATGTCGAAGGTCGGGACGTCACCCGCGCCAGCGTGCTGGTGGAACTGGCCGAGCAGGCCGGCGTGCCGCGCATCGAGTTCGCCGCCGCTTTCGACCGTGCCGACATGCACACTGCGACTGAAGCCGATTTCACCTGGGTCCAGGACCTGGGCATTGCCGGTTTCCCCACCCTGCTGGCCGAGCGTAACGGCCAACTGGCGTTGTTGACCAATGGCTATCAGCCGTTGAGCGAGTTGTCCCCGCTGCTCGGCCGCTGGCTGGAGCGTGCTGCCTGTGCATGACCTGCCTGATGATGTCGCACCCGCTAAACGTGTCGACCGTCTGAGCTGGGCGGAAATCCGCCGCCTGGCCCTGCATCACAAGAAATCCCTGTGGATCGCCAACGGCGTAGCCGTGCTGGCGACCTTGTGCAGCGTGCCGATTCCCTTGCTCCTGCCGTTGCTGGTGGACGAGGTGTTGCTGGGGCATGGTGATGCCGCGCTGAAGATCATGAACCACGTGCTGCCCGAAGGCTGGCAGAAGGCCGCTGGCTACATCGGCCTGATGCTGCTGGTGACCTTGACCCTGCGTTGCACGGCTCTGCTGTTCAACGTGGTGCAGGCGAAATTGTTCGCCGGCTTGGCCAAGGACATCGTCTACCGCATTCGCATACGCTTGATCGAGCGTCTCAAGGGTATTTCCCTGGGCGAATACGAAAGCCTGGGCAGCGGAACGGTGACTACACACCTGGTCACCGACCTGGACACGCTGGACAAATTCGTCGGCGAAACCCTCAGCCGTTTCCTCGTGGCCATGCTGACCCTGGTCGGCACGGCGGGCATTCTGATGTGGATGCACTGGCAACTGGCTTTGCTGATTCTGCTGTTCAACCCGCTGGTGATCTATGCCACGGTGCAGTTGGGCAAGCGGGTCAAACATCTGAAGAAACTCGAGAACGACAGCACTTCACGCTTTACCCAGGCGCTGACCGAAACGCTGGATGCCATCCAGGAAGTTCGCGCCGGCAACCGCCAGGGGTTTTTCCTCGGTCGCTTGGGCCAGCGCGCCCGGGACGTGCGTGACTATGCGGTGAATTCGCAATGGAAAACCGATGCATCGAACCGGGCCAGCGGTTTGCTGTTCCAGTTCGGTATCGATATTTTCCGGGCCGCGGCGATGCTCACCGTGCTGTTTTCCGACCTTTCAATCGGCCAGATGCTCGCGGTGTTCAGCTACCTGTGGTTCATGATCGGCCCGGTCGAACAGTTGCTGAACCTGCAATATGCCTACTACGCTGCCGGCGGTGCGCTGTCGCGGATCAACGAGTTGCTGTCCCGAGCCGATGAGCCCCAATACCCGGGCGGCATCGACCCTTTCGTCGGTCGCGAGACGGTCGGGCTGGAAGTACAAGGGTTGAGCTTCGGTTACGGTGATGAACTGGTCCTCAACCAGATGAACCTGTCCATCGCCCCTGGCGAAAAGGTCGCGATCGTCGGCGCCAGTGGTGGCGGCAAGAGCACGCTGGTGCAACTGCTGCTGGGCTTGTACACGCCGTTGGCCGGAACCATTCGCTTCGGCGGTTCGACCCAGCAGGAGATCGGCCTGGAAACCGTGCGGGAAAATGTTGCCGTGGTCCTGCAACATCCGGCGCTGTTCAACGATACCATCCGGGCCAACCTGACCATGGGCCGTGAACGCAGTGACGAGGCCTGCTGGCAGGCGCTGGAAATCGCCCAATTACACGGTACGGTCCGGGATTTGCCCAAGGGCCTGGACAGCATCGTCGGGCGCTCCGGGGTGCGGTTGTCCGGCGGGCAACGTCAACGCCTGGCCATCGCCCGGATGGTACTGGCCGAGCCCAAGGTGGTGATCCTCGACGAAGCCACCTCTGCGCTGGATGCCGCCACCGAATACAACCTGCACCAGGCCTTGGCGCGGTTTCTGAGCAACCGCACCACGTTGATCATTGCCCACCGCCTTTCGGCAGTAAAACAGGCCGACCGTGTGCTGGTGTTCGACGGCGGGCAAATTGCCGAGGATGGCGATCATCAGCAACTGATTGCCGACGGTGGCCTGTACGCCAAGCTGTATGGGCATTTGCAGCGGTTGTAGTGAAATGATATCAAGGTTGCAGGGCGCCACTTCAATACTATAAAAAACATCATCGCGGCCGAATTCAGTGGCCGCGATATTCCCTCCGGGCATAGCTTGTCGCTTGCCGGGATCGGAATCGCAACCTAGTCTAGCTATAGCGATTTCGTCCGGAAGACGAGCAAGCGGTGCTAATGCAAGGGACCTCATGAATCAAACGCGGACTCTCGGAACGCCACGGCTGTTGGGCATCGTCTGGCCATTTATCGCCGTTGTGGTGTTTCAAGCCTTGTTGGGCGGCGTTAGCCTTTACGTACTGTCGGCGGTTCGCGGCTATGTTGCCGGCGAAAGCCTCTGGTCCAAGGGCCAGAAGGACGCAATCTATTACCTCAACCTCTATGCCGACAGCGGCGACGAAGCGATTTTTCGTAAATACCAGCACGCCATTTCCGTGCCTCAGGGCGGGCATGAGTTGCGCGTGGCGCTGGATCATCAACCGCCGAATGTAGAGGCGGCACGTGTGGCGATTCTCAAGGGTGGCAACCACCCGGAAGACGTTTCCAGCCTGATCTGGCTGTACCTCAACTTTCGTCACTTCAGTTACCTCGAAAAAGCCATCAACCTTTGGACCGTGGGGGATGCCTATCTGGTCCAGCTCGATGACGTTGCGCGGGACATGCATCAGCACATCACTGCCGGCCCGGCCTCCGGTGCGGATGTACAGCGCTGGAAGGAGCAGATTTTCGCCATCAACGACGGCGTGACGCCGGCGGCAAAGGCGTTCAGCGATGCCTTGGGTGAAGGTTCGCGGGTCATTCTTCGTTTGCTGCTGCTGACTAACCTCGCCACTGCTCTTGGATTGATTGCGCTGGCGCTGATGCGCACCCATAAACTGCTCAAGCAGCGCCATGCGTTCGCCGATGCGCTGCAACTGGAAAAAGAACGGGCGCAGATCACCCTGCAATCAATTGGTGATGGGGTGATCACCACGGATGTTTCCGGTGCAATCGCCTACATGAATCCGGCGGCCGAGGCGATGACCCACTGGAAGGCCGAGCAGGCGACGGGATTGCCGCTGGCGGCGCTGTTCAACCTGTTGGACGAAAATGCCCAGACCGATGGTTTCACCCTGATCGAGCATATTCTGAGCGGCCAGCTCAGTGGCGGCAGTGAACACTCCAAGTTGATTCAACGCCTGGACGGCAGCACGGTGTCGGTCACGCTGGTGGGCGCGCCCATCCGCAATGCCGGAAAAGTCAGCGGGACGGTGCTGGTGCTGCATGACATGACCCAGGAGCGGCAGTACATCGCCAATCTGTCGTGGCAGGCGACCCACGATGCCTTGACCGGCCTTGCCAACCGTCGCGAGTTCGAATATCGCCTGGAACAGGCGCTGCACAACCTGACCCGCCATTCGGGTCGCCATGCCCTGATGTTCCTCGATCTGGATCAGTTCAAGCTGGTCAACGACACCTGCGGCCACGCGGCCGGGGACGAACTGCTGCGGCACATCTGCGCGCTGTTGCAATCGGGGCTGCGCGAAGGCGACACCCTGGCGCGCCTTGGCGGCGACGAGTTCGGCATCCTGCTGGAAAACTGCGCACCGGAAGCGGCGGAGAAAATTGCCGAAAGCCTGCGCCAGACGGTGCAGAATCTGCATTTTGTCTGGAAAGGCCGGCCTTTCGTGACCACTGTCAGTATCGGGCTGGTCCATGTCGCGCAGAACCCGACGACGCTCGAAGCCTCGCTGCGTGCTGCCGACATGGCGTGCTACATGGCCAAGGAAAAGGGTCGGAACCGGGTCCAGGTCTATCATCCGGATGACTCGGAATTGTCCCTGCGCTTCGGCGAGATGGCCTGGGTGCAGCGTTTGCACATGGCGCTGGAGGAAGACCGCTTCTGCCTGTACGCCCAGGAAATTGCCCCCTTGGGTCATGTCGATCAGGACGGCGGGCACATTGAAATCCTGCTGCGATTACATGATGAAGCCGGGCGGATGATCTTGCCCGACAGCTTCATTCCGGCAGCTGAACGCTATGGCCTGATGAGCTCGCTTGATCGTTGGGTGGTGCAGAACGTGTTCAAGATCATCGCCCAATGCCGGGCCGAGCAAGGCCACGGACCGCTGGCCATGTGTGCGATCAATCTGTCAGGCACGACGATTGGGGATGAGGCGTTTCTGGACTTCTTGCGCGAACAGTTTGTGACGTATTCGATTCCGCCTGAAATGATTTGTTTTGAAATTACTGAAACCAGTGCCATTTCAAATCTTGGCAGCGCCATTCGATTCATTAATGAACTCAAAGGCTTAGGCTGCCATTTTTCGCTGGATGACTTTTGCGCCGGAATGTCCTCATTC
The DNA here is from genome assembly GCF_017350115.1 of Pseudomonas sp. GW456-L13. Lineage (NCBI taxonomy): Bacteria > Pseudomonadati > Pseudomonadota > Gammaproteobacteria > Pseudomonadales > Pseudomonadaceae > Pseudomonas > Pseudomonas sp. GW456-L13. The sequence continues at coordinate 847,426 of NZ_JACNAS010000002.1, read as the reverse complement.
GCGTACCTGAAACATTTGCCTGTAGACTTCCTGAAGATCGACGGGAGTTTCGTAAAGGATATGCTGGACGACCCGATTAACCGCGCCATGGTCGAAGTGATCAATCACATTGGCCATGTGATGGGTAAGCGCACGATTGCCGAGTTTGTCGAAACGCCCCAGATCGAGCAGGCATTGCTGGAGATCGGGGTGGATTACGCTCAAGGGTATGTGATTGAACGCCCGCAGTTGTTTACCAGTGATAGTCTGTTAAGTCGTCCCGCCAGGCCGCAACCGCTGTTGTTCAAGGCGCCTGGCACGTTCCGTTGAGACTCCTGCCGGTCTTACAATCACAATCAAAAGGAGCTCGACAGTGATCGATACATTCAACCGAACCGGACCGCTCATGGAAGCTGCAAGTTACCCTGCCTGGGCCCAGCGCCTGATCCAGGATTGCAGCGAGAGCAAGCGCCGGGTTGTCGAACACGAACTGTACCAACGCATGCGAGACAACAAACTCAGTGCGAAGACCATGCGCCAGTACCTGATCGGTGGCTGGCCGGTGGTCGAACAGTTCGCGTTGTATATGGCACAAAACCTGACCAAGACCCGCTTTGCCCGTCATCCCGGCGAAGACATGGCCCGTCGCTGGCTGATGCGTAACATCCGCGTCGAACTGAACCACGCCGATTACTGGGTGAACTGGAGTCGCGCGCACGGTGTCAGCCTGGAAGAGCTGCAGGCTCAGCAGGTTCCCCCCGAGCTTCACGCCTTGAGCCATTGGTGCTGGCACACCAGTTCAGCCGACTCGCTGATCGTTGCGATTGCCGCTACCAACTACGCCATCGAAGGGGCGACCGGGGAATGGTCGGCGGTAGTGTGTTCCAACGGTATCTACGCCGCCTCGTTCCCCGAGGAAGATCGTAAGCGGGCGATGAAGTGGCTGAAGATGCATGCCCAGTACGACGATGCCCATCCATGGGAAGCCCTGGAGATCATCTGCACATTGGCGGGCACCAACCCCGGCAAATCCCTGCAGGTGGAGTTGCGTCAGGCCGTTTGCAAGAGCTACGACTATATGTACCTGTTTCTCGAACGTTGCATGCAAATGGAGCACGCAGAGTGGGTACCGGTCGTGCGTGAGCGGATGGCATTGGCCGAAGGCTGATTCAATCGCTGCTTGAAAAACAACTGTGGGAACGAGCTTGCTCGCGAATACGGACTGTCAGTCAACATCATCGTTGAAAGTCAGATCCCATTCGCGAGCAAGCCCGCTCCCACTTTGGTTTGTGTCGTGGCTGAAAAATCAGCCCGCCATCTCCAGCCGGTTACGACCTTCGCGCTTGGCCACATACAACGCGCTGTCTGCCCGTCGCAACAGGCTTTCGGCAGACTCGCCGGGCAACAGGGTCGAACAGCCGAGGCTGACCGTCAGCAGGATCCTGTGACCATCGGCCAGGTACTCTTCAGACTGGGCTGCAAACCGCAGCCGCTCACCGACCATGGCCGCGGCCTCGCGACAGGTATTCGACAGCAGGATCAGGAACTCCTCGCCGCCATAGCGGAACACCATGTCCACGTTGCGCAGCTGGTTTTTGATCGTTGCGGCGACCGCCTTGAGCACGTCATCACCTGTGCTGTGGCCATGGGTATCATTGACTAGCTTGAAATGATCGATGTCCAGCATCAGTACTGACAACGGTTGCAGATGGCGCCGGGACAGTTCGATTTCCCTTTGCAGCGTCTGGTCCATGGCGATGCGGTTACCGGCACCGGTCAGCGGGTCGCGCAGTGCGCTTTGGGTGGCGGTACGGTACAGCAGCGCATTGCGCATCGGGAAAAGCAGTGCGGCCAGCAGTGATTCGAGATTGCCCTGATCCTGTTCGCTGAAACGCTGATTGCGACGGAAGATCAGCTCACCCAGGTGTTCGCCTTCGTGGCTGAGGCTGTAACTGATGGAGTGGTGGCCGCGTTGGCCGAACTCCAGGCGCAGGTCACTGCTCTTGTGCTGGTAGCACAAGGCGTCCAACGGCACCAACCGCTGAATCTCGCGATAGAACGTCCCAAGAATGCGTTGCGGCTCCAGACTGGTTTGCAACTGCAGGCTCAGTTGCTGGCGCAATTGCGCAAGACTGACAGGTCTTTCCAGGAGGGGCGGCTGCTGACCAAAGCCCAGGCGCTGCAATTTGGCGCTATCGAAGTCAATTGCGTTGGTCTGGGAAGGTGGTTTCATAAGGCATGCGCCCCTAAGCAGTAAGGCTGTCTTACAAGCAGGGTGAGAGCGGCTTAGGGCTGCGCGTCGTACTGGTCCGTCAGTCCCGTAGGACATTTCGTACAAGTTTAATCCGCTTTGTAGAAGATGAGTAATCTCTGCGCTCAAGCTTCACCCCCGTCTGCTTTCACTTTACGTGTCTGAGCAAACTTAGAGCGAAAGTCGTGCCATTCGGTTCATCGGAATAAAAGTCGTATTAAATCAATTGGTTGTTGTTTGTCTACTACCTGTGTAGCGCAGCGTGTGACGTTTGTTTGACAGGTGCCTGGCTCGAACCCGAGAGCCTTCAAGTGCCGCGACAGGAAGCTGGCGCGGCACTAAAAAGCGACGTACGGTCGTTACTGGGCGTTGAACGCCTGGCCATTGATACCGGTGCTGTCCGGGCCCATCAGGTAAAGGTAGACCGGCATGATCTCCTCGGGTGTCGGGTTGTTCAGTGGGTTTTCACCCGGGTAAGCCTGGGCGCGCATGCTGGTGCGGGTGGCGCCCGGGTTGATGCTGTTGGAGCGCACCGGGGCCACGGTATCGACTTCGTCAGCCAGGGTTTGCATCAAGCCTTCAGTGGCGAATTTGGAGACGCCGTAAGCGCCCCAATACGCACGCCCCTTGCGGCCGACGCTGCTGGAAGTGAACACCACCGAGGCATCCTGCGACAACTTGAGCAGCGGCAGCAGGGTGCTGGTGAGCATGAACATGGCATTGACGTTGACTTGCATGACCCGCATGAAGTTTTCGCCGGAAAGCTGCTCGATCGGCGTGCGCGGGCCGATGATCGAGGCATTGTGCAGGAGACCGTCGAGATGCCCGAATTCGCTTTCGATCATCGCTGCCAGCTCATCGTATTGATGGGGCAGGGCGGTTTCGAGGTTGAAGGGGATGACTGCCGGTTGTGGATGGCCGGCGGCTTCGATTTCGTCGTAGACCTGGGTCAGGTTGGCTTCGGTCTTGCCCAGCAGCAGCACGGTTGCGCCGTGTGCCGCGTAGGTTTTTGCCGCTGCGGCACCGATACCGCGTCCTGCGCCGGTGACCAGAATGACCCGATCCTTGAGCAGTTCGGGGCGGGCGGAATAATCAAACATAAAAAACCTCTACGAAAATTCTTCAGGTCAAGCGCTATCCCTGTAGGAGCGAGCTTGCTCGCGACGGGCGTAAACGATGACGACCCGTGGCGCTCTCAGGTTCTTCGCGAGCAAGCTCGCTCCTACAGAGGTCAACGACAGTCTCAGCAGCTACAGAGGGCGCTATCCAAAACCTTGCGCAGCTCCAACGGATGATCGACCACCACGTCCGCTCCCCAGTGTCGCGGGTTGTCATCCGGGTGGATGTAGCCGAAGGTCACCGCAGCAGTCTTGGTGCCGGCATCACGGCCGGACTCGATGTCGCGCAGGTCATCGCCAACGAACAGCACGCTGGCCGGATCGAGGTCGAGCATCTTGCAGGCGAGGATCAGCGGCTCTGGATCGGGTTTGCTGTTCTTCACGTGATCCGGGCAGATCAGCAGCGCCGAACGCTCGGCCAGCCCCAGTTGCTGCATGATCGGCTCGGCAAAGCGCAGCGGCTTGTTGGTGACCACGCCCCAGATCAGGTTGGCCTTCTCGATGTCCGCCAGCAGTTCGCCCATGCCGTCGAACAGCTTGCTATGGACGGCACAACCGACGAGGTAGCGCTCCAGGAACTCCAGGCGCAACTCCTCGAATCCCGGCGATTCCGGGTCCATGGAGAAGGTCACTGCGACCATCGCCTTGGCGCCGCCGGAAATCTCGTCGCGAATGTGTTTGTCGTTCATCGGTGGCAAGCCACGGTCGGCACGCATCGCCTGGCAGATCGCAATGAAGTCCGGCGCGGTGTCGAGCAGGGTGCCGTCCATGTCGAAAAGAACTGCTCTGATAGGCATCGGCTTATTCCTCGCGCAGGGTCTGGATCATGTAGTTGACGTCCACGTCGGAGGCCAGTTTGTAGTGCTTGGTCAGCGGGTTGTAGGTCAGGCCGATGATGTCCTTGACGGACAGGCCGGCCATGCGGCTCCAGGCGCCAAGTTCGGAAGGGCGGATGAATTTCTTGAAGTCGTGGGTGCCGCGCGGCAGCAACTTCATGATGTATTCGGCACCGACGATGGCGAACAGGTACGCCTTCGGATTGCGGTTGATGGTCGAGAAGAACACCTGGCCGCCGGGCTTGACCATGCGGAAGCAGGCACGGATGACCGACGACGGGTCTGGCACGTGCTCAAGCATTTCCAGGCAGGTGACCACGTCGAACTGCTCGGGCATTTCCTCGGCCAGGGCTTCGGCGGTGATCTGCCGGTATTCGACGCTCACGCCCGACTCCAGCTGATGAAGCTGGGCAACCGCCAACGGCGCTTCGCCCATGTCGATACCCATCACGGTCGCGCCGCGCTGAGCCATGGCCTCGCTGAGGATGCCGCCGCCGCAACCGACGTCGAGGACCTTCTTGCCGGCCAGGTGGACGCGTTCATCAATCCAGTTGACCCGCAGCGGGTTGATGTCGTGCAGCGGTTTGAATTCGCTTTCGCGGTCCCACCAGCGATGGGCCAGGGCCTCGAATTTGGCGATTTCGGCGTAGTCGACGTTGCTCATGGTTTAAGTCCTCTAAAACTTGAAAAATCCTGTTGCCCCGGATTGTGCTCCAGGGTGCTTACGATTCGGTGCGGCCACTGATGCGCCGGCCCCAGGCCTTCGCGACAGTACTTAGCTGTTGTTCATCCAGGCGTGTCAGGCGACGGTCGTCGAGCAACTGCTTGCCGGCAACCCAAAGGTGTTTCACGCAGTCCCGGCCGGTGGCGTATATAAGCTGCGAAACCGGGTCGTAGACCGGCTGCTGGGCCAGCCCCGAGAGATCGAAAGCCACCATGTCCGCGGCCTTGCCGATTTCCAGCGAGCCGACTTCGGCCTCGATACCCAGTGCCCGGGCACCGTTGAGGGTGGCCATGCGCAAGGCTCGATGGGCATCCAGTGCGGTGGCCGAGCCGGCGACAGCCTTGGCCAGCAGGGCCGCGGTGCGGGTTTCGCCGAGCAGGTCCAGGTCGTTGTTGCTGGCCGCGCCATCGGTGCCGACCGCGACATTGACCCCGGCCTGCCACAAGCGCTCTACCGGGCAGAACCCGCTGGCCAGCTTCAGGTTCGATTCCGGGCAATGAATCACATTGCTGTTGCTTTCTACCAGCAGCGTCATGTCTTCTTCGCTGATCTGGGTCATGTGAACCGCCTGGAAGCGTGGCCCCAGCAAGCCCAGGCGCGCCAGTCGGGCCAGCGGTCGTTCACCGCGCTGCTCGACCGATTGCTGCACTTCAAATGCCGTTTCATGCACGTGCATGTGGATCGAGGCGTCCAGTTCTTCGGCGATCACCCGGATTTTTTCCAGGTTTTCATCGCCCACGGTGTAGGGTGCATGGGGGCCGAAGGTGATTTTGATGCGCTCGTGGTGCTTGAGATCGCCAAACAACTCGACGCCCTGACGAATGGCTTCGTCCGCTGTAGCGGCGCCCGGAATGGGGAAGTCGAGGATCGGAATCGCGATCTGCGCGCGAATGCCGCTGTTGTGCACGCGCTCGCTGGCAACCTTCGGGAAGAAGTACATGTCAGAGAAACAGGTGATGCCACCTTTGATTTGCTCGGCGATGGCCAGATCCGTGCCGTCGCGCACGAAGTCCTCGTTGACCCACTTGGCTTCGGCGGGCCAGATGTGGTTCTCCAGCCAGGTCATCAATGGCAGGTCATCGGCCAGGCCACGGAACAGCGTCATCGCCGCGTGCCCGTGGGCATTGATCAGGCCGGGGCTGAGCAACATGTCGGGCAACTCGCGGGTTTCGGTTGCGTTAAGCTTCAGTGCGGCGGAACGTGGGCCGATAAACACGATGCGTCCATCACGGATGCCCACGCCATGTTCCTTGAGGACAACACCAGCAGGTTCGACGGGTACCAGCCAGGTCGGCAGCAATAACAGGTCGAGCGCAGCGGCAGTGTTCGGCATCGAGGGACGGTTCCAGTGCTTTTGTAAAGGATGGCGAAGTATACCCGAGCGTCTTCGCGGGGGGATCGCTATAATCGGCGGCTTTTGTTCATGAGTGCGGGGTGAGGGATGCGCGATCGACTGTTGGCTGCGGAAAAGGTAAAGGCCATCGATTGGCGTGATGGCGCTCTCCATCTGCTGGATCAGCGCATTTTGCCGTTCGAGGAAACCTGGATCGCCTACACCAGTGCGGCCGGTGTGGCCGAGGCCATTCGCTCGATGGTGGTGCGCGGTGCGCCGGCGATTGGTATCAGTGCCGCTTATGGCATCGTGCTCGCGGCCCGTGCCCGGATTGCCGAAGGTGGCGACTGGTACGCGGCGCTGGAAGAGGATTTCGCGCTGCTGGCCGATTCCCGTCCCACTGCGGTCAACCTGTTCTGGGCGCTGGGACGCATGCACGACCGGCTCGATCGCCTGAAAGACAATGCCGATCCGCTGGAGGTGCTGGAAGCAGAGGCCATCGCCATTCACGAAAGTGATCGCGAAGCCAACCTGACCATGGCGCAACTGGGTGTGGACCTGATCCGCAAGCATCAGGGCAACGCCCAGGCGATCCTGACCCACTGCAACACCGGCGCACTGGCCACGGGCGGCTTTGGCACGGCGCTGGGGGTGATTCGTGGGGCTTTCATCGAGGGCATGGTCGAGCGGGTGTATGTCGACGAAACCCGCCCATGGCTGCAGGGCTCGCGGCTGACCGCGTGGGAACTGGCCAATGAAGGCATTCCCGTGACCCTCAATGTCGATTCCGCCGCCGCGCATATCATGAAGACCAAAGGCCCTACCTGGGTCATCGTCGGTGCTGACCGGATCACCGCCAATGGCGACGTGGCCAACAAGATCGGCACCTATCAACTGGCCGTCAACGCCATGCACCACGGCGTGCGCTTCATGGTGGTGGCGCCGAGTTCGACCATCGACATGCACCTGGCCAGCGGCGATGACATTCCGATTGAGGAGCGTGATGGCCGCGAGTTGCTGGAGGTCGGTGGCAAGCGGGTGGGTGCGGATGTCGAAGCGTTCAATCCGGTGTTCGATGTGACTCCGGCGGACCTGATCGATGCGATCGTCACCGAAAAAGGCATCGTCGAGCGCCCGGATACGGCGAAAATGGCGCAGTTGATGTGCCGTAAGCGCCTGCATTAATAGCTTCTGGCGTCTGAAAGATAGCCATCGCGAGCAAGCTCGCTCCCACAGTGTTTTCGGTGTACACAAAACCTGTGGGAGCGAGCTTGCTCGCGATGGGGTTGTCAAACCCAATGAACCAACCCGAATCAGCCACAAATTCTCCATTCAACACGGCTCTAAGCCCCTCTCGTCCCCTTCAAGCCTGTCACCGGTCAACTAACTACTCTCCATGCCCATCTGGGGGATAGGTGCGTGGCGGCTCTTGTGATAACATCCGGCGGTTTCCAGGGTTGCCCGAAGTGGCGACCCGTACTGCGCAGATCCATGGCATAACTCGTTGATTTGTCGTAAGTCGGTGCATGGCACTCAGCCTGTATCGGCGAGCTTCGTTGGTCCCATATGGATGTGACGAAGTTTCACCAGAAAAAGGAATCAGGCTTCTCATGGGCGAACTGGCCAAAGAAATCCTCCCGGTCAATATCGAAGACGAGCTGAAGCAGTCCTACCTCGACTACGCGATGAGCGTAATTGTCGGGCGGGCACTGCCGGATGCGCGCGATGGCTTGAAGCCCGTGCACCGGCGCGTGCTGTTCGCGATGAGCGAGCTGGGCAACGACTTCAACAAGCCGTACAAGAAATCTGCCCGTGTTGTCGGTGACGTGATCGGTAAGTATCACCCGCACGGTGATACCGCGGTATACGACACCATCGTTCGGATGGCGCAGCCATTCTCCCTGCGCTACCTGCTGGTAGACGGCCAGGGCAACTTCGGCTCGGTGGACGGCGACAACGCCGCGGCCATGCGATACACCGAAGTGCGCATGACCAAGCTGGCGCACGAGCTGCTGGCTGACCTGCATAAAGAAACCGTGGACTGGGTGCCGAACTACGACGGCACCGAAATGATCCCGGCGGTCATGCCGACCCGTATTCCCAACCTGCTGGTCAACGGCTCCAGCGGTATCGCCGTGGGCATGGCGACCAACATTCCGCCGCACAACCTCGGTGAAGTCATCGACGGTTGCCTGGCGCTCATCGACAATCCAGAGCTGACTGTCGACGAGCTGATGCAATACATCCCCGGTCCGGACTTCCCGACCGCCGCGATCATCAACGGTCGTGCCGGCATCATCGAAGCCTACCGCACCGGTCGCGGGCGCATTTACATGCGCGCCCGCTCGATGATCGAAGACATCGACAAGGTCGGTGGCCGCCAGCAGATCGTCATCACCGAACTCCCTTACCAGCTGAACAAGGCGCGTCTGATCGAGAAGATCGCCGAGCTGGTAAAAGAGAAGAAGCTCGAAGGCATCACCGAGCTGCGCGACGAGTCCGACAAGGACGGTATGCGCGTCGTGATCGAGTTGCGTCGCGGCGAAGTGCCTGAGGTCATCCTCAACAACCTCTACGCCCAGACCCAACTGCAAGCGGTGTTCGGTATCAACATCGTCGCGCTGATCGACGGCCGTCCGCGGATCCTGAACCTCAAGGATCTGCTGGAAGCCTTCGTCCGCCACCGTCGCGAAGTGGTGACTCGTCGTACCGTGTTCGAACTGCGCAAGGCGCGCGAGCGTGGTCACATCCTTGAAGGTCAAGCGGTTGCCCTGTCGAACATCGACCCGGTCATCGCCCTGATCAAGGCATCGCCAACGCCGTCGGAAGCCAAGGAAGCGCTGGTCAGCACCCCTTGGGAGTCTTCGGCCGTGGTGGCAATGGTTGAACGTGCCGGTGCCGATTCGTGCCGTCCGGAAAACCTCGATCCGCAATACGGTTTGCGCGACGGCAAGTACTTCCTGTCGCCAGAACAGGCGCAAGCCATTCTGGAACTGCGTCTGCACCGCCTGACTGGCCTGGAACACGAAAAGCTGCTGGCCGAGTATCAAGAGATCCTCAACCAGATCGGCGAGCTGATCCGCATCCTCAACAGCGCCACGCGCCTGATGGAAGTGATTCGCGAAGAGCTGGAAGTGATTCGCGCCGAGTACGGCGACGTGCGTCGTACCGAAATCCTCGATGCCCGTCTCGACCTGACCCTGGGTGACATGATCCCGGAAGAAGAGCGCGTCGTGACCATTTCCCACGGTGGCTACGCCAAGACCCAGCCGCTGGCTGCGTACCAGGCCCAGCGTCGTGGCGGTAAAGGCAAGTCAGCGACCGGCGTCAAGGATGAGGACTACATCGCTCACCTGCTGGTTGCCAACAGCCACACCACGCTGCTGCTGTTCTCCAGCAAGGGCAAGGTGTACTGGCTGAAAACCTACGAAATCCCTGAAGCGTCCCGCGCTGCCCGTGGTCGTCCGCTGGTCAACCTGCTGCCGCTGGATGACGGTGAGTACATCACCACCATGCTGCCGGTCGAGGAATACACTGAAGGTCACTACATCTTCATGGCCACCGCCAACGGCACCGTGAAGAAGACCCCGCTGGAATCCTTCAGCCGTCAACGCAGCGTCGGCCTGATCGCACTGGAACTGGACGAAGGCGACGTGCTGATTTCCGCGGCCATCACCGATGGCGAGCGTGAAGTCATGCTGTTCTCCGACGGTGGCAAGGTCACCCGCTTCAAGGAATCCGACGTTCGCGCCATGGGCCGTACCGCCCGCGGTGTGCGCGGCATGCGTCTACCGGAAGGTCAGAAGCTGATTTCCATGCTGATTCCGGAAGAAGGCAGCCAGATCCTCACCGCTTCGGCGCGTGGCTACGGCAAGCGCACGGCGATCACCGAGTTCCCTGAATACAAGCGTGGCGGTCAGGGCGTTATCGCCATGGTCAGCAACGAACGTAACGGCCGTCTGGTCGGTGCGGTCCAGGTACTCGACGGCGAGGAAATCATGCTGATTTCCGACCAGGGCACCCTGGTGCGTACCCGTGTCGACGAAGTGTCCAGCCTGGGTCGTAACACCCAGGGCGTGACCCTGATCAAACTGGCCAACGACGAAACACTGGTCGGGCTGGAGCGGGTTCAAGAGCCGTCGGAAGTCGAGGGTGAAGAGCTGGAAGGTGAAGAGGGTGAAGGGTTTGTCGGTGAAGTCGTGATCGACGATGTTGCCGAAGACCAGCAACTCGACGCCGCCGCTGACGAAGAACCACAGGAATAAGTGGGCAAGCAGGGGGCGGATGAAAATTCGCCCCCTTGTTGTTTGTCCCTTTTGAAATAATGAAATCCCCTGTAGGAGCGAGCTTGCTCGCGATGGTCGTCAACGATAACGCAGGGCGTCTGGTGCACCCTTGCGCTCTCAGGTTTTTCGCGAGCAAGCTCGCTCCTACAGTGATACCACCAAATCAGAGCGAGATTGGATGTGAGCAAGAGAGCCTATAACTTCTGTGCCGGTCCTGCGGCGCTTCCCGAAGCTGTCCTGCAGCGCGCCCAGGGTGAACTCCTCGACTGGCACGGCAAGGGTCTGTCGGTCATGGAAATGAGCCATCGCAGTGATGAGTTCGTGTCCATCGCCACCAAGGCCGAGCAGGATCTGCGTGATCTGCTGAATATCCCCTCGAACTATAAAGTGCTGTTTCTGCAAGGCGGCGCCAGCCAGCAATTTGCTCAGATTCCTCTGAACCTGTTGCCGGAAAACGGCTCGGCCGACTATATCGACACCGGTATCTGGTCGCAGAAGGCCATCGAAGAAGCTTCGCGCTTCGGCCATGTCAACGTTGCCGCCACCGCCAAGCCTTACGATTATTTCGCCATTCCCGGCCAGAACGAGTGGAAGCTGTCGAAAGACGCGGCCTACGTTCACTACGCGCCGAACGAAACCATCGGCGGCCTGGAGTTTCAGTGGATCCCGGAAACCGGCGATGTTCCGCTGGTGGCCGACATGTCCTCGGACATCCTGTCGCGCCCGGTGGATGTGTCGCGCTTCGGCATGATCTACGCCGGTGCCCAGAAAAACATCGGCCCGAGCGGTATCGTCGTCAACATCGTACGCGAAGACCTGTTGGGCAAGGCCCGTTCCCTGTGCCCGACCATGCTCGACTACAAGGTCGCGGCCGATAACGGCTCGATGTACAACACCCCGCCGACGCTGGCCTGGTACCTGTCCGGCCTGGTGTTCGAGTGGCTCAAGGAACAGGGCGGCGTCGAGGCCATCGGCAAGCTCAACGAAGTCAAGCAGCGCACGCTGTACAGCTTCATCGATGCCAGCGGCCTGTATAGCAACCCGATCAACAAGTCGGACCGCTCGTGGATGAACGTGCCGTTCCGTCTGGCTGATGATCGCCTGGACAAGCCGTTCCTGGCCGGTGCCGACGAGCGTGGCCTGTTGAACCTCAAGGGCCACCGTTCCGTGGGTGGCATGCGCGCCTCCATCTATAACGCCGTCGACATCAACGCCGTCAATGCGCTGATTTCGTACATGGCAGAGTTCGAGAAGGAACACGGCTAATGTCTGAGCAAGAACTCAAGGCACTGCGCCTGCGCATTGATGCCCTGGACGAAAAGGTCCTGGAGCTGATCAGTGAGCGTGCGCGCTGCGCCCAGGAAGTCGCGCGAGTAAAGATGGCCTCGCTGGCCGAAGGCGAAGTGCCGGTGTTCTATCGTCCCGAGCGCGAAGCTCAGGTGCTCAAGCGTGTCATGGAACGCAACCAGGGGCCGCTGGGCAACGAAGAGATGGCGCGGTTGTTCCGTGAAATCATGTCTTCGTGCCTGGCGCTCGAACAGCCGCTGAAAGTGGCTTATCTCGGCCCTGAAGGCACCTTCACTCAGGCGGCGGCCATGAAACACTTCGGCCACGCCGTGATCAGCAAGCCGATGGCGGCGATCGACGAAGTGTTCCGTGAAGTGGCGGCGGGGGCGGTGAATTTTGGTGTGGTGCCGGTGGAGAACTCCACCGAAGGCGCGGTCAACCACACCCTCGACAGCTTCCTCGAACATGACATGGTGATCTGTGGTGAAGTCGAGCTGCGTATCCACCATCACCTGTTGGTCGGTGAAAACACCAAGACCGACAGCATCAGCCGCATCTACTCCCACGCCCAGTCACTGGCCCAGTGCCGCAAGTGGCTGGACGCCCATTACCCGAATGTCGAGCGCGTGGCGGTCTCCAGCAACGCCGAGGCGGCCAAGCGGGTCAAGGGTGAGTGGAACTCGGCGGCGATTGCCGGCGATATGGCGGCCGGCCTGTACGGCTTGACCCGTCTGGCCGAAAAAATCGAGGACCGTCCGGATAACTCCACGCGCTTCCTCATGATCGGCAACCAGGAAGTGCCACCGACCGGCGACGACAAGACATCGATCATCGTTTCGATGAGCAACAAGCCGGGTGCGCTTCACGAGTTGCTGGTGCCGTTCCACGACAATGGCATCGACCTGACGCGAATCGAGACCCGTCCGTCGCGCAGCGGTAAATGGACCTATGTGTTCTTCATCGACTTCGTCGGCCACCACCGCGACCCCTTGGTCAAAGGTGTGCTGGAAAAGATCAGTCAGGAAGCAGTGGCACTCAAGGTGCTGGGTTCCTACCCGAAAGCAGTTCTCTAAGGGGCGGTAGCAAATGAGTGGCAATTTCCTCGCTCTGGCACAGCCGGGCGTGCAACAACTTTCGCCTTACGTTCCGGGCAAACCCGTGGACGAACTGGCGCGTGAGCTGGACCTCGATCCAGCCAGTATCATCAAGCTGGCGAGCAACGAAAACCCGCTGGGCGCTGGCCCCAAGGCGCTGGCGGCGATCCGCGATGCGCTGGCAGAGCTGACCCGTTATCCGGACGGCAACGGTTTTGCCCTCAAGAGTCTGCTGGCCGAGCAGTGCCGCGTCGAACTCGATCAGGTCACGTTGGGCAACGGTTCCAACGACATCCTGGAACTGGTTGCGCGTGCTTATCTGGCACCGGGCCTGAACGCCGTGTTCAGCGAGCATGCATTCGCTGTCTACCCGATTGCCACCCAGGCGGTTGGCGCACAGGCCAAAGTGGTTCCGGCCAAGGATTGGGGGCATGACCTGCCTGCCATGCTGGCGGCGATCGATGCCAACACCCGCGTGGTGTTCATCGCCAACCCGAACAACCCGACCGGGACCTGGTTCGACGCCGAGGCGCTGGACGAATTCCTGCAGGATGTGCCGGAGCATGTGCTGGTCGTACTGGACGAGGCTTACATCGAATACGCCGAAGGCAGCGATCTGCCGGATGGCCTGGACTTCCTGGCGGCTTATCCGAACCTGCTGGTTTCCCGCACCTTCTCCAAGGCCTATGGCCTGGCGGCGCTGCGCGTGGGTTATGGCTTGTCCACGGCGGTGGTCGCAGACGTGCTGAACCGTGTACGCCAGCCGTTCAACGTCAACAGCCTGGCCCTGGCCGCGGCCTGTGCAGCGTTGAAGGACGAAGAGTATCTGGCGCAAAGCCGTCAGTTGAACGAGTCCGGCATGCAGCAGCTGGAGGCCGGTTTCCGTGAGCTGGGGCTGAGCTGGATACCATCCAAAGGCAATTTCATTTGCGTCGATCTCGGTCAGGTTGCGGCCCCGGTGTTCCAGGGCTTGCTTCGTGAAGGCGTGATCGTGCGTCCGGTGGCCAACTACGGCATGCCAAACCACCTGCGCATCACCATTGGCCTGCCGGCAGAGAACAGCCGCTTCCTTGAGGCGCTGACCAAGGTTCTGGCTCGTGGTTGATGTCACTGCGCTGCAATCTGCTGAGCCTATGATCGGTCGCCTGGTGGTGGTCGGTCTCGGGTTGATCGGCGGTTCGTTTGCCAAGGGCTTGCGTGAAAGCGGTCTGTGCCGCGAAGTGGTCGGAGTCGATCTCGATCCGCAATCGCGCAAGCTCGCGGTCGAGTTGGGTGTGGTGGATCGCTGCGAGGAAGACCTGGGCGTTGCTTGTCAGGGCGCCGACGTCATCCAGCTGGCGGTGCCGATCCTGGCCATGGAGAAAGTGCTTGCGCGTCTGGCGGGCATGGATCTGGGGCAGGCGATCCTGACCGATGTCGGCAGTGCCAAGGGCAATGTGGTGCGCGCGGCCACCGAAGCATTTGGCAAGATGCCGTCATGCTTTGTGCCGGGGCACCCGATTGCCGGTTCAGAGCAGAGTGGGGTGGAAGCCTCCAACGCTGAACTGTTCCGTCGCCACAAGGTGATCCTGACGCCGCTGGAGCAAACCGATCCGGCAGCCCTGGCGGTAGTCGACCGTTTGTGGCGCGAGTTGGGCGCCGATGTCGAGCACATGCAGGTCGAGCGTCACGACGAAGTACTGGCCGCGACCAGCCATCTGCCGCACTTGTTGGCGTTCGGCCTGGTCGATTCGTTGGCCAAGCGCAATGAAAATCTTGAGATCTTCCGTTACGCTGCGGGCGGTTTCCGCGATTTCACAAGAATCGCCGGAAGCGACCCGGTCATGTGGCACGACATCTTCCTCGCCAACCGCGAAGCTGTCCTGCGCACACTCGATACATTTCGCAGCGATCTCGACGCCTTGCGCGACGCGGTCGATGCAGGGGATGGGCACCAATTGTTGGGCGTTTTCACTCGCGCCCGGGTTGCCCGCGAGCATTTCAGTAAAATCCTGGCCCGCAGGGCCTATGTGGACGCTATGAATTCCAACGATCTGATTTTCCTGGCTCAACCTGGTGGCCGCCTGTCCGGTCGGATTCGCGTACCGGGTGACAAATCGATTTCCCACCGTTCGATCATGCTTGGCTCCCTGGCCGAAGGCGTCACCGAAGTCGAAGGTTTCCTCGAGGGCGAAGATGCCCTGGCGACCTTGCAGGCGTTCCGTGACATGGGCGTGGTCATCGAAGGTCCGCACCACGGTCGCGTGACCATTCACGGCGTTGGCCTGCATGGCCTGAAGCCGGCACCGGGCCCGATCTATCTGGGCAACTCCGGTACTTCGATGCGTCTGCTGTCCGGCCTGTTGGCCGCGCAGAACTTCGACAGCACCCTGACCGGCGACGCTTCGCTGTCCAAGCGCCCGATGAATCGTGTGGCCAATCCGCTGCGTGAAATGGGCGCGGTGATCGAAACCGCCGCCGAAGGTCGTCCACCGATGACCATTCGTGGTGGCAACAAGCTCAAGGGCCTGACCTATACCATGCCGATGGCCAGTGCCCAGGTTAAGTCCTGCCTGCTGCTGGCCGGTCTGTATGCCGAAGGCAAGACCACGGTCACCGAGCCTGCTCCGACCCGTGACCATACCGAGCGCATGCTGCGTGGCTTCGGCTACCCGGTAACGGTCAACGGTGCGACCGCATCGGTCGAGTCCGGCAACAAGCTGACCGCGACCCACATTGAAGTCCCGGGTGATATTTCGTCCTCGGCGTTCTTCCTGGTAGCGGCATCGATCGCTGAAGGTTCGGAACTGGTGCTGGAACACGTCGGCATCAACCCGACCCGTACCGGCGTGATCGACATCCTGCGCCTGATGGGCGCTGACATCACCCTGGAAAACCAGCGTGAAGTGGGTGGCGAACCGGTGGCTGACTTGCGCGTACGTGCAGCTAAACTCAAGGGTATCGAGATTCCCGAGGCGCTGGTTCCGCTGGCGATCGACGAGTTCCCGGTGCTGTTCGTCGCCGCAGCCTGTGCCGAAGGGCGCACCGTGTTACGTGGTGCCGAAGAGCTGCGGGTCAAGGAGTCGGATCGCATCCAGGTCATGGCGGATGGTTTGCTGGCGCTGGGCGTCAGGTGCGAGCCAACCCCGGATGGCATCATCATCGACGGCGGCCAGATCGGCGGCGGTGAAGTGCACGGTCATGGTGATCACCGTATCTCCATGGCGTTCAGCGTCGCTTCGCTGCGCGCCAGTGCGCCAATCCGCATTCATGATTGCGCCAACGTCGCGACGTCGTTCCCGAATTTCCTGGCGCTGTGCGCACAGGTCGGTATTCGCGTGGCGCAAGAGGCACAGTCGTGAACAACATTGCACCGGTCATCACCATCGATGGGCCAAGCGGTTCGGGCAAGGGTACGGTAGCCGGGATTCTGGCCAAGCGCCTGGGCTGGAACCTGCTGGATTCCGGTGCGTTGTACCGATTGCTGGCCTTCGCCGCGCATAACCATGGTGTCGACCTGACCAATGAAGAGCTGCTGAAGAAACTCGCCGCTCATCTGGATGTGCAGTTCATCGCGGCGACGGACGGTCAGTTGCAACGCATCATCCTGGAAGGTGATGAAGTCAGCGATGTCATTCGTACCGAAAGCGTCGGTTCCGGCGCTTCCCAGGTGGCTGCGCTGCCCGCTGTACGCGAGGCGCTGCTGCAGCGCCAGCGGGCTTTTCAGGAGGCGCCGGGCCTTGTGGCGGATGGTCGCGACATGGGCACAGTGGTTTTTCCTGACGCGCCGCTGAAAATTTTTCTGACCGCCAGCGCCGAGGAGCGGGCGCGCCGTCGATATTTGCAGTTGAAGGGCAAGGTCGAGGGTGTTAGTCTGTCGAGTCTGCTAGATGAGATACGTGCGCGCGATGAGCGTGACACCCAGCGAGCGGTAGCCCCGCTTAAACCGGCGGCTGACGCCATACAGCTGGATTCCACGGAATTATCCATCGACCAGGTGCTGGAACGCATCATGAGCGAGATCGCCATTCGCGATATCGCCGGGTGACCAAGAAGGCCGCAGGGGACCAGTCATAGTCCTGCGGTGGCTTCTTTTAAATGAAACTAACCCACACCGTCTGGGGTGTGGAGATGGGCGTATTCTTCGCCCTCATCAACAGGAATTAAAATGAGCGAAAGCTTTGCGGAACTCTTTGAAGAAAGCCTAAAAACCCTGAACCTTCAGGCAGGCTCCATCATCACCGGTGTTATCGTTGATATCGA
Organism: Pseudomonas sp. GW456-L13; assembly: GCF_017350115.1. Lineage (NCBI taxonomy): Bacteria > Pseudomonadati > Pseudomonadota > Gammaproteobacteria > Pseudomonadales > Pseudomonadaceae > Pseudomonas > Pseudomonas sp. GW456-L13. The sequence continues at coordinate 830,276 of NZ_JACNAS010000002.1, read as the reverse complement.
TTACCAGGCTCGCTGGGTAACCGTTCACGCTGGCCTGAAGTCTGAAGCACTCATCCCGCTTGAGCAGTTCTACAACGACGCTGGCGAACTGAACATCAACGTCGGTGACGAAGTTCACGTTGCTCTGGACTCGGTTGAAGACGGCTTTGGTGAAACCAAGCTGTCCCGTGAAAAAGCCAAGCGCGCTGAATGCTGGATTGTTCTGGAAGCAGCCTTCGCAGCCGAAGAAGTGGTCAAGGGCGTTATCAACGGTAAGGTTAAAGGCGGCTTCACTGTCGACGTTAACGGCATCCGTGCGTTCCTGCCAGGTTCTCTGGTTGACGTCCGTCCAGTGCGCGACACCACGCACCTGGAAGGCAAAGAGCTGGAATTCAAGGTCATCAAGCTGGACCAGAAGCGCAACAACGTTGTCGTTTCCCGTCGCAGCGTCCTGGAAGCCGAGAACTCCGCCGAGCGCGAAGCTCTGCTGGAATCCCTGCAGGAAGGCCAACAAGTCAAAGGTATCGTCAAGAACCTCACCGATTACGGCGCATTCGTCGATCTGGGTGGCGTCGATGGCCTGCTGCACATTACCGACATGGCTTGGAAGCGTATCAAGCATCCTTCCGAAATCGTCAACGTTGGCGACGAGATCGATGTCAAGGTTCTGAAATACGATCGCGAGCGCAATCGTGTTTCCCTGGGCCTGAAGCAACTGGGCGAAGATCCATGGGTTGCTATCAAAGCCCGTTACCCAGAAAGCACTCGCGTTACCGCGCGTGTAACCAACCTGACCGACTACGGCTGCTTCGCTGAGCTGGAAGAAGGCGTTGAAGGTCTGGTACACGTTTCCGAAATGGACTGGACCAACAAGAACATCCACCCTTCGAAAGTCGTACAAGTCGGCGACGAAGTGGAAGTCATGGTTCTGGACATCGACGAAGAGCGTCGTCGTATCTCCCTGGGCATCAAGCAGTGCAAATCTAACCCATGGGAAGATTTCTCTGGCCAGTTCAACAAGGGCGATAAAATCTCCGGCACCATCAAGTCGATCACCGATTTCGGTATCTTCATTGGTCTGGACGGCGGCATCGACGGTCTGGTTCACCTGTCCGACATCTCCTGGAACGAAGTGGGCGAAGAAGCCGTTCGCCGCTTCAAGAAGGGCGACGAGCTGGACACCGTTATCCTGTCGGTTGACCCAGAGCGCGAGCGCATCTCCCTGGGTATCAAGCAACTGGAAAGCGATCCGTTCTCCGAGTACGTTCAAGAGAACGACAAAGGCGCCATCGTTAAAGGCATCGTGAAGGAAGTTGACGCTAAAGGCGCCATCATCACTCTGGCCGACGATATCGAAGCGACTCTGAAAGCCTCCGAAATCAGCCGTGACCGCGTTGAAGACGCGCGCAACGTTCTGAAAGAAGGCGAAGAAGTAGAAGCCAAGATCATCAGCGTTGACCGCAAGAGCCGTGTAATTCAGCTCTCGATCAAGTCGAAAGACGTTGAAGACGAGAAAGAAGCAATCCAGAGCCTGCGCGACAAGCCAGTAGCTACTGATGCTCCTGTGGCCACCACTCTGGGTGACCTGCTGCGTGCACAAATGGAAAAACAGAATTAAGTTCTGTCAAACCATAAAAAAGGGCGACTTCGGTCGCCCTTTTTTGTGCCTGGCGTTTGGTGAATTGCGTTCGGATGCCTGGGGCGTGAACCAAAAACGCCGAAAGAAGGTCTGAATGTTTAGTCGGATCAAGCGCTTATTTGCAGCTAGTCTTTAGCCTGAGACTAATGATCGCCTGACAGGCTTTCTGGCAAAAGGACGTGAATGAACAAGCTCATTGTCGCAGTCGCAGTGGCAGTGCTGGCATTGGCGGGTTGTACCACCAGTGCCAAAACTCACGTAGTGCGTGGGTTAGCGGTATTGAGGTCGATTGTTCGGGGCTTGGTTCGAAATGGGACAAGTGTTACAAGCGTGCGGCCAAGGAATGCAAGGGAGCGGGCTACCAGGTCGTGGCAAGGTCTGATGATCTCAAGGAAGTCGAGGAGGAGGATGGGCTTTTTGGGTTCAATCCGGCAGGTTTCCTGACGCGCACTATGCTGGTGATTTGCCGATGACAGGGTGATCGCCCAGAGTCTTCCCGTTCCGGGGATCAAGCATTTTGGGGGGCTGGGATAGATGGTAAAACTCAGGCTGTTCAAAATCGTGCAGGCGTGCTAAAACCTTTGAAGCGCTGATCTAGCTGCTTGAAAAAGAAGGGAAAAATATGACGAAGTCGGAGTTGATCGAACGAATTGTCACCCATCAAGGGCTGCTCTCATCCAAGGATGTGGAGCTGGCCATCAAGACCATGCTTGAGCAAATGTCCCAATGTCTGGCTACCGGGGATCGTATCGAGATCCGGGGGTTTGGCAGCTTCTCTCTGCACTACCGTGCGCCACGGGTCGGTCGTAATCCAAAGACCGGTCAGTCCGTTAGCCTGGATGGAAAATTCGTTCCACACTTCAAGCCAGGCAAGGAACTCAGGGATCGGGTGAATGAGGACGAGGAGGAGCAGCAGTGAGTGGAAAGGCTCGTAGCGCCGCCCCAATTCGTTATGTCGGGTTCATCCTGATGATCTTAATAGTTGTATTGATAGTGGCGTTTGTGCTGGAAAACCAAGAATTAGTTGGTGTGCAATTTCTAGGTTGGTTGATGCCTAAACTTCCAGTGTCACTGTATATGTTGCTGTCGTTGTTAATCGGTTTGGCGGTGGGGCCTCTGTTCAGTTGGTGTGCTAGCCTCAGAAAGTATCGGGGTTAGAAGTCTGTTAACTTTAGGTCAAGATAGGAAAGGCCGTTGCATTTTAGTCAGTTCGCAAGAAGTGGCGGGCTGTTTTGTTTCGTAGATAAGTCTTTTCTAGCGTTTAAGGGTACTGATCATTATGCTCCAACTCTCGACCGCCTCAACAAGCAGTGATGAGATAGATATTTTTGTCTTGATCAAAGCGCTTTGGGTGCAGAAGTGGGTAGTTATCAGTGTAATCATTCTGGTGACTATAGCCTCGGCGGTATATGCCTTTACAGCTAAGCCATTGTATGAGGCCAGAATTTACGTATTGCCTCCCACTCAAAACGATATTGCGGATTTTAACTATGGTCGAACATTGAATTCCGACCTGCCGCCTTTCACTGTTAAAGATGTTTATGACGTATTTGTTCGTAATCTCTTTAGTGAATCCTTGCGGCGTTCTTTTTTCGATGAGGTTTATTTACCGTCGTTGACTGAAAATGCACGCAAGGGTTCGCGCGACCGTCTGTATCAAAATTTCTCAAAGCAGTTGGTTATATCTGTGGGTGGTAAGGAAGGCCCAGACCGTTATTCTGTTACTGTGCAGGGCTACAACCCTTCGGAAGCTGGTGAATGGGTGCGCACTTATGTTCAAAATGCCGGTGTTGCAGCAAAAAACGAAATGATCAAAAACGTGGTTAGAGAGGCTCAGGTTAGAGCGCGCAACTTGGAACAACAGATTAATGGTCTCCGTGAAAGTGCTCGCCGAGAGCGAGAGGACAAAATAAAGGTCCTAAGTGAGGCTCTGGTGATTGCTAGGGCCGTTGGTTTGAACAAACCGGTCATTATCAGTGGGAGAACGTCTGCGGAGTTGTCTCTAGGTGTGGATAGTCAGGCTTTGTATATGCGTGGAAGTGATGCGCTCCAAGCCGAAATTGATGGCTTGGAAAGGCGTGAGTCTGATGATCCGTTCATTCAGAGTCTGCGAGTTTTGCAAGTTAAGTACTTATTTCTTAAAAATCTGACAATCGATTCCTCCAGTGTTTCGGTATATCGACAGGACGGAGCAGTTGACGATCCCGATAGTCCGATCAAGCCGAATAAATTATCAATTCTGATACAGGGGGCGTGCTTTGGGCTCTTCCTGGGGCTGGCGTTGGCTCTGTTCAGGTATTTCAAACCGTTGTTGCGCGCAAAAATTTTGGTTCCCTCCTCGCATACCTGAGGTGGGTAAATTGCCTATTGGCTGCAAGGGCGTCCGGGGCTTTCTTTTGGATGCTTGTGTTGCGTTCGGAAACGCAGCGCTCGCCACTCTGAGCAGTCGTTTTCAAATACGTGCCCTTCCTTACCCCCCCCTTTTTTTTGCTTGGTCGCGGAGGGGGGAGAGGGATGGCGCGCCAAGCGTTCGCGGTTCGATGGCAATATCAAGCCATAAAGCGCATGCCGATACGTAGAAATGCGGCTACCTATCAAAATCTGGTAACGCAATTGTGTCATCTAGGAGATAATAGCGAGCGGGGCAATTAGAAGGCCTTCGCCTGATGCCGGGAAAAGTGTATAGATTTTAGAATTGCCTTAAATATTATTGCGCTGGGCGTTGGTCTATGGTAGGCGAGTTGGTTATGGTTGCGGGACAGGGATTCGGAACAGAATGATTAGGCCAATCATCAACATTGGTTGTCAGGCAGTTTTTAAACTAATGTTCGCTATCGCATCTCTGAAAGTAGTGGCGTTTTATGTTGGGCCGAGCGGCATGGCTGTAGTTGGACAGATACAGGCCTTTCTTCAGATTTTAAGTGCTGGTGTATCTTCGGTAACGACCACCGGTGTGGTAAAGCTGATAGCTGAAGATAAATATCCAAAAGAGCGAGTCCTGCAGTCGTCATTGATGCTGCTATTGGCTTTTAGTTTTTCTTTCGCTTTGGTTTTGCTTTTCTCAAGCACACTTATTTCAAATTTTTTCTTACAAGGTGGGTGGGCAGAGGTGTTGATGCTTCTGCCTCTAGGTGCATTTTTTATAGGTTTGAATAATTTATTCATTTCTTATTTTAATGGTGGTCAAAAATACAGTGAGTATTTTTGGTATTCCGTGATAACAGCATTTTTTACAGCGCTGTTGACGTGTGCTTGTTCCATTGTTTTTGGCAAGCCAGGAGCTGTTTATTCAATAGCGCTGGCACCTGCTATTGCGGGTGTGTGCGTGCTGCTTCTGCCTGCGAGATTTCGACTTCCACGCCTCAATCTGGTTAGTTTGGATGTTGAAGTCATAAAAATATTGTTGTCTTACTCCCTTATGGCCTTGGGGTCGGTAGTCATAGTCTACGGCGTTCAGATTGTCCTGCGAGACTATATATCTACTAACGGCTCAATGGCTGAGGCTGGCACGTGGTATGCAGTGACTCGTCTGTCCGACATATACATGGGTATATGTAGTGTTCTCTTTTCTACGTTGTTGTTACCTAAGTACAGTTCACAAGAGGGTAGGGGGCTGACGAGTTTAGTGTTTCGTATAGGGGTAATGGCACTCGGTTTTGTTGTTGTGATGGCTGTCTCTGTAAACGTATTGGCGAGCTTCGCTATTTGGTTGATTTATGGTGATGCTTTTGCAGCTGCAACCGGAATCATGAAGGTTTATGTAATTGGCGATGCTTTAAAGTGTCTGAGTTGGGTGTTTCTTTATGTGATGATAGCTAAACAGCATGTTCGATTCTATCTCGCCTACGAAATGCTTAGTGCGTTGTTGTATCTCCTTTTCTGTGTTTTGTGTTATCGGTCTTATGGTTTCAATAATATGGCTTATGGATATCCACTGCAGGGGGCTGTTTCTCTGACTGTGGTATTAATATGGTTCTTGGTAACGCGATACAACTCAACGCCTTTAGAACAGAATAATAAGTATGACGCAGTATAATATTGTATATGTTGTGGTTTGGTTGCTGGCTATTCTCTCATTGAGAAAAGATAATCTTCCTTCGGCATGGTTGTTTTTTTTACAGGTGACGTTGCTTGCCTTGTTTGTGGGGTTGAAGTTTCAAACCGGATATGATTGGCCAATCTATGAGGCGCATTACGCTGCGGTCCAAAGTGGGGAGGCTTTTTATCTTGATTTTGAGTTTGGGTACGAGTGGCTTGTCCAGTTTTCAACAAGTATAGGGTTGGCGTTCGAGCAGTTTTCTGCGGTAATAAGTATATTGGAGGTTTCTTTTATAGCTTTCGCAGCAAGACGATTTTTTCCCAGGTATTGCCTGGTCGTTATGGCGATAATGTACTCGGTTCCAGATTTTTATTTGATACCTGCATTTTCTCTGCTTAGGCAAGGTCTTGCAGTTAGTATATTTTTGATAGGTGTGTATAAGTTTTTTTCAGATAAAAAAATCTCAGGCTTCGTCTTCTTTGCGATTGCTTGCTCGTTGCACTATTCGGTTGTAGGTGGGTTGTTGCTACTTGCATTGCTCTATATGTTTCCCTTAAGTCGAAGGGCGTTTTCATTGGTTTTTGCTGCTTCGGTGGCGCTGTATGTATCCTCTTTTGATATCATTCGCGGTGTTGTTGAGGTTCTGATTGTTTACGTCAATCCAAAATATATGATTTATTTGGATCGTGATGTTTTTAATGCGTCCTTTGCATATCGGGCTGCATTTGCTGTCGTTTCACTAGTGTTTTTTGTATGTATATATGGGGCATGGGTAAAACATGAGTCCTCTAGTGTTGAGAACCTTGGTGATGGGGGCGGGGTACAAACCTGTCGGCTAGCCTTGTTGGGGCTGCTCATTCCTTTGATTATATTTGGATTTCCAACTCTATCCACCCGGTATCAGTTTTTCTTCGCCATATTTCTTGTAGGGTGTGCACTCGGGGCTTTGCAGTATGTGACATACGCAAGTCGCATTATTGTCATATTTGTGGTTGCGATAATTGCATACTTGCCATTCTATAGATTTCTCTCAAGTCCGCTTTCTATTGTTTATATACCCTATCAAAGTCAGCTCTTTTATGATCATAAAAATTCGACTGGGCAAGATCGTACCAATGATTTGCTCAACCAATTAGACGTGCTGTGGTCCAAATAATGAAAACAAGTAAACATATCGTTCTGCTTACTACCAAATACGCAGATGACAAAAAAGATGCCTGGTTGACTAATGAGTTGGCCTACTCATTGAATGAGGAAGGGCATAATGTCTCGGTGGTTGTTTTCTCGTGGCTCAAGAATGAACCTGTGTCATTCACTAAGGTGATTGATGGTATCAAGGTTATCAGGGTCAAGCTTCCGGCTATATTTTACAATACAGGGGTCATCGGTACTGCCCTGAAGATTTTCCTGTTTCCCTTCCTGGCTCGCCATGAAGTGCGAAAGCAAGTGGATAAATGCGACTTGTTAATTGCCAATACGCCTTGTGTGACTATTTTGGGGATGTCGCGTTATTTTAGGAAGAAATATGACTCCCGGTCTTTTCTGGTGCTCTGGGATTTCTTCCCATATTACTTGAAAGACCTTGGTGCTATTAGAAATAAGCTGTTTTTTGGCTTTTTCCGTTATCTTGAGCAGATAATGTATAAAAGTTTTGATCGTATCGGATGCATGACTGAAGGGAATGCGACATTCCTGTTTGATAATTTTCCGGCAGTGGATAAGCAGCGTGTTGAAATTTTGCCTCTTTGGGCGAAGATCAAGCAGGTTGATCCGATAGATAAGTCTGAAATAAGGTTGAAGTACGATTTGCCATCGGCGGGGTTTATCGCTGTTTATGGTGGTGCAATGTCTATTGTTCAGGAGTTGGACAATATTCTCGATTTGGCCGAGCTTTACTCTGGCGGTGATGTGACCTTCCTTTTTATTGGCAAGGGGACTGAGAAGGAAAGGTTGGAGAAGTCGGTAATTGCTCGAGGGTTAAAGAACGTAAAGTTTATCGACTACGTGCCTCGTGATGAGTATCAGCATGTAGTTCAGGCCTGTGATGTGGGTCTGATTTCGCTGTCTAAGAAGTTAACTGTGCCGAGCTTTCCCTCTAAGTCATTAGATTATTTTAAAGTTTCTCTTCCGGTGCTTGCGTCTTTGGATTCAGTTACGGATTTTGGAGATATCCTTGAAAACAAAATATGTGCTGGTTTTGCCGTAGTGGCGGGAGATGTAACTAATCTAAAAGGCAAGTTGGACTTGTTGATTAAGGATGCTGAGCTCTGTAAGGCGCTAGGGGCCAATGGTCGGCGCTATTACGAAAAATACTTGAGCGTCGAGAACGCAAGAAGTATTATCATTTCATCACAATAAGTGGGGTCTTCTCATGGCTATTTCTTTCAGTAACTCAACGCTTTTGATCACCGGTGGCACCGGGTCGTTTGGTAATGCTGTGCTGAAACGGTTTCTCGATACCGATATCAAAGAAATCCGCGTGTTCAGCCGAGACGAGAAAAAGCAAGATGACATGCGTAAAAAATACGCAAACACCAAGCTGAAGTTTTATATTGGCGACGTCAGAGATTTCCAAAGTGTGCTCAACGCTACTCGTGGAGTAGATTATATTTTTCACGCCGCTGCCTTGAAGCAGGTCCCTTCATGCGAATTCCATCCAATGGAGGCTGTGAAAACAAATGTGCTTGGTACGGATAACGTACTGGAAGCGGCAATACAGAATAACGTCAAGCGCGTAGTTTGCCTGAGTACCGATAAAGCTGTTTATCCAATCAATGCAATGGGTATATCCAAAGCAATGATGGAAAAAGTAATGGTTGCCAAATCGCGTAACGATAATAATACGGTTATCTGCGGTACTCGCTACGGTAACGTGATGGCGTCCCGCGGTTCCGTTATTCCTTTGTTTGTTGATCAGATCCGCTCGGGCATACCTCTGAGCCTGACTGATCCAAACATGACGCGATTCATGATGACTTTGGCAGATGCGGTCGATCTGGTTTTGTATGCTTTTGAGCATGGCACAAATGGTGACATGTTCGTCCAGAAAGCTCCTGCAGCGACTGTGGAAGTATTGGCGAAAGCATTGATCAATATGCTTAATGTGCCAGATCATCCCGTTCAGGTTATTGGCACCCGTCATGGTGAAAAGCTTTTCGAAGCGTTGCTTAGTCGCGAAGAAATGGCCTGCGCAGAAGACCGCGGTGACTACTTCCGCGTACCGCCGGATCTGCGGGATCTGAATTACTCCAAGTTTGTGGAGCAGGGTGAGACTAAAATTTCTCGCACAGAAGACTACAACTCGCATAATACCGAGCGTCTTGATGTAGAAGGTATGCAGAAACTGCTCCTCAAGTTAAACTTTATGCGCGCTATCCAGCGTGGTGAGCACGCCACACCTGAGGAATAAGTAATGAAGGTTCTGATTACAGGTGCCAATGGTTTTGTCGGCCAGAATCTTATTTCGCATCTGAGCGAGAAGTCAGATGTCGAAGTGGTGCGCTTTACCCGCGAAGATTCGCTGGAAAACCTACCGAGTCTGGTTGCCCAGGTTGACTTTATTTTCCATCTGGCCGGTGTCAATCGTCCGTTGGACCCGCAGGAGTTTCATACCGGCAATACCGATTTGACTCGTGCGCTCTGTGATGCTATTCGTCTCGGTGGCCGGAAAGTTCCAGTATTGTATACGTCGTCGAGTCAAGCGGAGTTGGATAACCCATACGGCAGCAGTAAGCTTGGTGCCGAGCAAGTACTGCTTAATCTGAACTCGAAAAATGGTTCGGAAGTACACTTGTTTCGTTTGCCTAATGTATTTGGTAAGTGGGCTCGTCCTAACTATAATTCAGCGGTTGCAACTTTTTGCAATAATATCGCTCGCGGTCTGCCAATTCAAATCAATGATCCACATGCGCGCATTAATCTGGTTTACATAGATGATGTAATTGCATGCTTCATTGCTGTAATGGAAGGGAAGAAGTCGGGCTCGCCGTTTGTTAGTGTTGAGCCTCAATATAATATTACGGTGGGTGAGCTTTCTGAGCAATTGGCGGCCTTCCGTGATAGTCGAAAGTCGATGATTACCGAGTCGGTAGGGACTGGGCTTGTAAGGGCTCTTTATTCCACTTACTTGAGTTATCTGCCGCCCGAGCGTTTTACTTACGAAGTTCCCAAGCACGGTGATCCGCGCGGGGTTTTTGTGGAGATGCTTAAAACCAAAGAGGCCGGACAGTTTTCTTACTTTACTGCGCACCCAGGAATAACACGCGGCGGGCATTACCATCACACAAAGACGGAAAAGTTTCTTGTCATCAAAGGCACGGCATGTTTCCGTTTTCGTCATATTGTTTCGGGCGAGTTTTACGAATTGTTCACTTCCGGAGAAAATCCGGAAATTGTCGAAACAGTTCCAGGCTGGAGCCACGACATTACCAATATTGGCAGTGAGGAAATGATCGTTATGCTTTGGGCTAACGAGATTTTTGATCGCGAAGCACCTGATACGTTTACCTTTCCTGTTGGTACTGAAGCGTAATAACCGTATGCGCCGCTTTATTCCTTAAATAAGGAATGGGGCGGCGCTGTGCTTTTATGGGGGCTTGCGATCGCTTGAAGTGGTAGTCTTGTAAATCCGGTTTTTGACAGTTCGTCACCCACTCGCTGGGTCAAAAACAGGCCGGAAAGTCTGTTGGTATTGACTTTTTCGTTGGAGTTATTCCTCGAAGGGATCACCACGGGGTGATCGGATGTGGCCACCGAGCGTGGTGGAGATGAGGCGCGATCGATGGTGAACCGCCCTTTATCGCCCGTTCGCACTCAATCACCCAGGATGCAGAAGCCAAGTGGTGTAGCGTCCACTCGTCCATTAATGGCCCCCATTGGGCTTCATCCATGCTAATGGATAGCGTTAGTGGCAGTTGAAGATTAGAATTGTTGATCGTTTTTATCACTTATTAAAATGTGACGTTTAAAAATGAAAAAATTGAAAATCGTTACCGTAGTGGGTACTCGCCCGGAAATCATTCGCCTGTCGCGCGTCATGGCCGCTCTGGACAGGGACTGCGACCATGTTCTAGTGCACACCGGGCAGAATTATGACTATGAATTGAACGAGATTTTCTTTCAGGATCTCGGTATCCGTAAACCCGACCACTTTCTGAATGCTGCTGGTGCAACAGGTGCGGAAACCATCGGTAACGTCATTATTACCGTTGATCGCGTGCTGGCCGAGGTTCAGCCTGAGGCTCTTCTCGTCCTCGGCGACACCAACAGCTGCATGGCGGTCATTCCCGCCAAACGTCGCAAAATTCCGACCTTCCATATGGAAGCTGGTAACCGCTGCTTCGACATGCGTGTACCTGAAGAGATCAACCGACGTATTGTGGATCACACCGCAGATATCAATTTAACTTACAGTACCATTGCGCGTGACTATCTGCTAAGTGAAGGTTTGCCACCAGACAGGGTCATCAAAACTGGCAGCCCGATGTTTGAGGTACTTAATTATTATCGTGAAGGTATCGATTCTTCGGACGTGCTGGAGCGGCTTGGGCTTGAGCAGGGCAAGTTTTTTGTAGTGAGCGCACACCGTGAAGAAAATATTGATTCCGATACTAACTTCGGCAAGCTTGTTGACGTGCTCAACGCAGTCGCGGCGCACTATGACTATCCGGTAATTGTTTCCACTCACCCGCGGACACAGAAGCGTGTCGATGCCATGGGGGTGAAGTTTCACGAGAATGTTCGTCTGTTAAAGCCGCTCGGCTTCAAGGACTACAACAAGTTGCAGCTTGAGTCCAAAGCAGTACTTTCCGATAGCGGTACGATCAATGAAGAATCCTCCATTCTCAATTTCCCGGCGTTGAATATCCGTGAGGCGCACGAGCGTCCAGAGGGTATGGAAGAAGCCGCTGTGATGATGGTTGGCCTTGAGTCCGAGCGAGTGATGCAGGCCTTGCAGGTGCTGGACGGTCAAAGCCGAGGCGAGGTTCGCAGTCTGCGCCTGGTGGCAGACTACAGCATGCCGAATGTGGCCGATAAGGTGGTTCGAATCGTTCACAGCTACCTTGATTATGTAAATCGCGTGGTTTGGAAAAAGTATTGAGTTGAGCTGTGGGAATGTCTGAGAATAAATTAAGGATTTTAGTAGTTACTCAGTATTTTTGGCCTGAGAATATGCGTATCAATGATTTGGTACGCGATTTTTCGGATAATGGTCATGAGGTGACTGTTTTGACAGGATGGCCCAACTATCCTGAAGGCGCGGTATTCTCTGAATATAAGACCAATCCTGAGGGCTTCAAGAGTTACTTTGGTGCACGTATAGTCCGAGTTCCATTGGTCTCGCGCGGCAAGAGAAGTATCCGCTTGATGCTAAATTACCTTTCTTTTTTTTTCAGCGCTTCCACAATAGGTGCTGCGAAACTCCGTAACGAAAAATTCGATGCGGTTTTCGTATATGCGGTTTCTCCGATTATGGCTGCGATTCCGGCGGTTGTAATTGGACGTATGAAGAAAGCTCCGGTTTATGTTTGGGTTCTTGACCTATGGCCGGAAACCCTTCGAGCTGTTGGCGTATTGCGCAATCCTACCCTGCTGGCAATGGTTGGGCGCGTGGTTTCGTGGATCTATAACCGCGCCGATTATTTGCTTTTACAATCAGAAGGCTTCTCAAGCAGTGTAAAGCAATATTGTACTAAAGAGATTTCTCCAGAGCGCCTGGTTTATTTTCCAAGTTGGGCGGAAGATGAATTTTCGGGCTGTCCAGAAAAGTCATCAAGTTTGCTAGAGCGGGATGACTCTACCTTTACGGTCGTTTTTGCCGGTAATTTGGGTGACGCTCAGGATTTGCCAGCAGTGCTGGATGCCGCTGAGTCCTTGAAGCATAGCGCCTCAGTACGCTGGGTAATCGTCGGGGACGGCCGCATGAGTAAGTGGCTGGGCGAGCAAGTTGAATCAAGAGGCTTGCAGAACGTATTGCTGCTGGGCCGGCACCCGCTGAGCGCCATGCCAGAAATCTTTGCCTGCGCGGATGCGTTACTGGTTTCGCTGAAAACCAACGATGTGTTTGAAAAAACAGTTCCCGGGAAAGTCCAAGCCTATTTGGCATCGAGCAAACCAATCCTGGGGATGATCAATGGTGAGGCTGCGAGAATTATTGAGGACTCCGGTTGCGGTTACACCTGCCCTTCAGGAGATGCTCAGGGGCTTGCGCGAATCACCCTGAAAATGGCAACCACGGATTCTGTTCAGCGTGAATTCATGGGGCAGGCCGGCCGTTCGTATTATTGGAGCCACTTTTCGAAAGTTACTCTTTTACGACGTTTGGAAGCACTGTTCCGTGCAGGGACTTTACGAAGGGATGTCAAATAAATAATGACGAAGTCAATATTTTTAACCGGTGCAACCGGGTTCGTAGGCGGAGCAGTTTTTAGCCGTTTGCTCACGGATAATTACACTGTTATTGCCGCTTTACGTAAAGGGACGGACTTACGTGAAGATCATGTTGCGAAGATTCACGTAGACAACATTGACGGAACCACTGACTGGCAGGGTAGTCTTGCCGGCGTGGACGTCATCATACATTCAGCAGCTCGTGTTCATGTAATGAATGACACTGAAGCCAACCCCTTGGCTGCCTTTAGGCAGGTCAATGTGGATGGCACGCTCAACTTGGCACGTCATGCGGCTGCGGCCGGTGTTCGACGGTTTATCTTTATCAGTTCGATCAAGGTAAACGGAGAAGGCACATTGTCAAACACCACCTATTCGCCTGAGGATACACCTGCCCCGGCAGACCCGTATGGCATTTCCAAGATGGAGGCAGAGCAGGGGCTTCGTGAGCTCGCGGCGAAAACGGGTATGGAGGTTGTCATTATCCGCCCAGTGCTGGTTTATGGCCCCGGGGTAAAAGCTAATTTCCGGAATATGATGCAGTGGCTTGATAAAGGTGTTCCCTTGCCTTTCGGCGCCATTCATAACAGCCGCAGTCTGGTCGCCTTGGATAATCTGGTGGACTTGATTCTCACCTGCATCAGTCATCCCGCGGCGGCCAACCAGACATTCCTGGTCAGTGATGGCGAAGATCTTTCTACAACGCAGTTGCTGCGAAAAATGGCATTTGCTCTTGGGCGGTCGGCGCGTCTATTACCAGTGCCGTCCTGGGTATTAGGTGGCGGTGCGACAGTGTTGGGCAGAAAAGACCTGTCAAATCGACTGTGTGGGTCTCTGCGGGTAGACATCAGTAAAACGCGCGCCCTGCTTGGTTGGTCCCCACCGGTCTCGGTGGATGACGCTCTGAAAGCTACCGCACAATATTTTCGAGAAAGTAAAATAAAATGATTTATTGGTGGTTGATTCCCGCGGTGGCTGGTGTTTCATTGATATTAACTGCGCTACTGCGTCGTTATGCTTTGGCTCGCAGCATTGTTGATATTCCCAACGCTCGAAGTTCTCACTCGATACCAACTCCTCGCGGTGGCGGAGTTGCGATTGTTCTCGCGTTCTTGCTGGTACTGCCTTTTCTGGGTTGGGCTCAACTGGTCTCGTTGCCCGTATTGGTGGCTATCGGGGGAGCAGGGGCATTAGTAGCTGTGGTCGGCTTTATGGACGACCACGGTCATATCGCTGCTCGTTGGCGCTTGCTTGGACATTTTTGTGCTGCCGCTTGGGCTTTGATCTGGCTGGGGGGCTTACCTCCCCTCACCTTGTTCGGAATGGGCGTCGATCTTGGCTGGTTTGGTTATATTTTGGCTGCTTTCTATTTGGTATGGATGCTGAATCTGTATAACTTCATGGACGGAATCGACGGTATCGCCAGTGTTGAGGCGATTTGCTCCTGTTTGGGAGCCTGTCTGCTCTATTGGTTGAGCGGATTTGAAAACCTGATGTGGGTGTCGGGAATGTTGGCCATGGCCGTAGTGGGATTCTTGTTCTGGAACTTCCCTCCAGCACGAATTTTTATGGGGGACGCCGGTAGCGGGTTCCTTGGTGTAGTGCTTGCTGTCATCTCTATACAGGCTGCCTGGACGGCGCCGCAATTACTCTGGGCCTGGCTGATTTTATTGGGGGTTTTCATTGTTGATGCGACCTTCACTTTAATTCGACGCCTTGTTCGTGGTGATAAAGTTTACGAAGCTCATCGCAGCCACGCTTATCAGTTCGCATCGCGCAGATATGGCAAACACCTGCCAGTGACTCTAGCGGTAGGGGCAATTAACATTGGATGGTTGCTGCCCATCGCACTGTGCGTGAGTTACTTCGGGCTGGATGGCGCGTTAGGTCTGGTTCTTGCCTACATTCCCTTAGTGATTTTGGCGGTGAAGTTCCATGCGGGCGAACTCGAAAGAAGCCAGATGTTCGGCAACTGATTCATGGGTTTTTGAAGTGACGAGTGCGTCAGGAGACGTACACGCGTTCAACTGGGAAGCGTTTCGAGGTGTACGAGGGCGTTATGGATAAGTTACGCACGCTGTTGCTGGGGTTGCCGCGTCGGCAAAAGCGCCTCATTCAGGTTTCGACGGATGTCATTCTGGTATGGGTAGCGCTTTGGCTGGCATTTTTGGTACGGCTCGGCATTGACGACATGGTCAATCCGCTGATTGCCCACACTTGGCTTTTTTTGAGTGCCCCGGTGGTCGCAATCCCTTTGTTCATCCGCTTTGGCATGTATCGTGCTGTGATGCGATATTTTGGCAACGATGCTCTTATAGCGATTATCAAAGCGGTCAGTTTGTCGTCTCTAATTCTTGGTGTATTTGTTTATTGGTACAGCAATCATCAAAATCTTGTTCCGCGGTCGATCATTTTCAACTATTGGTGGCTGAGTCTGATTATGGTTGGCGGATTGCGTCTGGCGATGCGGCAATACTTCCTGGGTGATTGGTTTGCTGCTGCGCAGCATGTACCTTTTACCAATAGGGACGACGGTTTACCCAGAGTCGCCATTTTTGGCGCTGGCGCGGCAGGAAATCAGCTGGTAGCCGCACTGCGTATGGGGCGCATGATGCGTCCGGTGGCCTTTATAGACGATGATAAGAGCATCGCTGATCGTGTTATTTCCGGGCTTCAGGTTTATAAGCCAAAGCATATTCAACAGATGATCGACGAGACAGGGGCTCAGGAAATTCTGTTAGCAATTCCTTCTGCTAGTCGTGGCCGGCGTCGCGAAATTCTTGGTTTCCTCGAAGGTTTTCCGCTCCATGTTCGAAGCGTTCCCGGATTCATGGACCTGGCTAGTGGCCGGGTCAAAGTCGATGACATTCAGGAAGTAGACATTGCCGACCTGTTGGGGCGTGACGCTGTTCCGGCCCAAGGTGATTTGCTGGAGCATTGCATAACGGGACAATCTGTTCTGGTCACCGGCGCTGGCGGATCAATTGGCTCAGAACTATGTCGTCAGATTCTTTCTTTGGGACCGACGACGCTTCTGTTGTTTGAACACAGCGAGTTTAATCTTTACAGCATTTTGTCCGAACTTGAGCAGCGCGTAAGCAGAGAATCGCTCTCTGTTCGTCTTTTGCCCATCCTGGGGTCGGTACGAAATAAGGAAAAATTACTGGATGTGATGAGGGTTTGGCGCGTAGATACGGTTTATCACGCGGCAGCTTACAAGCATGTTCCGATGGTTGAGCACAATATTGCCGAGGGTGTCCTAAATAACGTAATCGGCACACTCAATACCGCTCAGGCGGCGTTAATGGCGGGTGTCGCCAACTTTGTTTTGATATCGACAGATAAAGCGGTGCGCCCGACAAACGTAATGGGCAGCACAAAACGTCTCGCTGAGTTGACGCTACAGGCGCTCAGTCGAGAACTTGCCCCGGCACTATTCGGTGATGACACCAACGTTTCGCGGGTAAACAAGACGCGCTTCACTATGGTACGTTTTGGCAATGTTCTTGGGTCCTCTGGTTCGGTCATCCCGTTATTTCACAAGCAGATTAAATCCGGCGGGCCACTGACGGTTACCCATCCCAAGATCACTCGTTATTTCATGACTATTCCCGAGGCGGCCCAGCTTGTAATCCAGGCAGGTTCGATGGGGCAGGGTGGCGACGTCTTTGTATTAGATATGGGAGAGCCAGTAAAAATCGTAGAGCTTGCTGAAAAGATGATCCATCTTTCGGGCTTGAGTGTGCGTTCGGAAAAGAACCCGCATGGGGATATTTCTATCGAGTTCACTGGTTTGCGACCCGGCGAAAAGCTTTACGAAGAGCTGCTGATTGGTGACAACGTGGCGGCCACCCAGCATCCGATGATCATGACTGCAAATGAGGACCATCTTCCCTGGGATGTACTCAAAATCAAGCTGGCAGAATTACTTTGCTCGATTGAACAGGACGATTACGTGCGTGTCCGCCAACTTCTACGCGAAACCGTCAGTGGTTACGCTCCTGACGGCGATATCGTCGACTGGATCTACCAGCAGCGCCGTTTGGAACCTTGATTGCTTCACATTCGGAAACGTACACGTTTTTGACAGTTCCATAACATGGCCTAAATTGGGGGAGCAGCTTAGGAAAAGCTGCTTCTTTCAACTCGTGTCATGGAGCATCATCATGCGTAAAGGTTACTTCTACTCTTTGTTTTTTGCCCTTTTGAGCGGCGCTTCTGTTGCAGCTATTGCTGCTCCGGAAGCTAAAGCTGTTGAGTCTTCCATGGTCACGGAAGCTGCTACTAGAGCGAACACCTATAAAGTTGATCTCAATGGTGCAGATGCACAAACACTTCAACGTGAACTAATCGGTGTCGGGGAGGCGAAGGCCAAGGCAATTGTTGCGTATCGTGACAATAATGGGCCGTTTGCGTCAGTGGATGAACTCCTTGAGGTCAAGGGGATTGGTAAGGCAATTCTGGAAAGTAACCGAGACAGGATTGAAGTGAATTAATCGCGAGAGTCAGAAAAAGGCCGATCATTGATCGGCCTTTTTATTGGAGCGGGAAATAAGTTTGCAGCTTTTAGTCTTCAATCGCTTTTTTAGGCAGCATGATTGTCCGGACAGCAGCGAGCATTGTTCCGAGCATCAGTCCGAATATCAAACCTAAACCAACGATTAACGCCTTCCTCGGCTTGATAGGGCCTTGCGGGGGAGACGCCGGCCTGTCGATATTAACCAGATTAATCTGTTCAAAATTGACATGCAGATTTTTCAAGTGTGCCAGCTCTTCCCTGATCTCACCCAGGCCTTTTAAGAACAGCTCTTCGTTACTACGCTGTTTAAGCAGAGCAACTTTTCGGTTGTTAGCGAGAAGACTGAGCTCTTTCTGGATTTCATCAACGCGAGGTTCAGTAAAATCATCGGAGTTTCGGGCGACGAGTGTTGCGCGCTCTGCTTCAAGTGCCGACTGCCCCATAAAATACAGAGGTATTTGTTGGTTGCTTACTTCTGTGCGAATCATGTTGCCTTGCCTTGTCTGCCCAGCCTCTCCAAGGGCAGATGGCGTGGTAGGGGTAACAATTCCCAGATTTTTGGCAATCGATATTGCCTCATCCAACTGTTTCACACGATTTTGTCGACGGGTTTGCAGTTGTTGTCGCAGGGCTTTGAGTTCGTCCTGTAGAGTTTCTTTTTTTAACTGATCCTTTTCAAGGAGCTCTGCGATTTCTGAGTCTTTTTCGGCTTCATAGGCAGCTTTCTTGGATAACAGCTTTTTTTCTGTTTGCGCGATCCGGTTCTCAATAAGTGTTTTAAAATCCGCTTCGACTTTTTCTTTTTCGCGTTTGATTACAAACTCGGTAAAGTTGTTAACAATAGCCACCCCATCCACGCCAGATGGATACTCTACGCCAAGTTGAATTGCTTCCGAAAGATTAGCAGTTTTTTTAGGGTCGATTTGTTCGACTGTAAACGCACTGGTATTGAAACGTTCGAGGGTCTCCTCGATTGACTTGCCGTTGGCTTGTAGGGGAGCGAGTAAACCCGGATTGGCCTGGAAGAAACTTAAACGTTCGGTATAAGAATCCATGGACGAACCAATGCGTCTTAAGGCTTGCTCTGGTTGAATCTTATAAAGGCCGGACTCGTTTAACATGTCCAGGTCTGTAGCTGCCACAGGCCTGATTTCGTTCTGTACTTTATATTGAGGTTGCGCCGTTAATGCATAAGTTACTGCGATCGCTGTGGAAAGCCCGGTGAAGAGCAGAATAATAGATCTTTGCTTCCATAAGTCGCGAAGAAACTCTGTAATATCGATTTCATGATGTTCAATGTCAGGACGTATTTTTGTAGGGAAGTTCATGAAACCCTCAAATTACAAAAAGTCAGCTGGCGTTGAGAAATGCTCTATCGGTCTTCGCTGACAGTGGTGGTGAAAAATAATTAGTAACGTTTTGCATTCTCCCGTATCTACATTCTGACGGCAAGCTGTTGACAAGTTAAACCGCTGTTTATGCAATCTATTCCTACTCAGCGGAGCCGGCAGACTCCGCAGTATGCAGCAGGCAGGTCTTTGGTGCGTTGCTGTAAGGGTTCGAGTTACCGTCGTGCTGAAGGAGGGGACAGGAAGGGGCCATATTTTTGGGCTTGTCCGCGTGGCCGCTTGCCCGTCAGAAAAATTATGTGTGTAATAAAACGGTTAAATTATGCTTATAATGAAATCTCTGTTCTCATCCTAGTGTTCCCAGGAGCATAGTCATGAACTCTACCCAGTCCCAAGGTACGGCCCTCGTCACCGGTGCTTCTTCCGGCATCGGGGCGGTTTACGCTGAGCGGTTGGCAGCTCGTGGTTTTGATTTGTTGCTGGTGGCTCGCGACGAGCAGCGACTGGAGGCGGCCGCGAGCACACTGCGCACGGCGCATGGGATCAAGGTCGAAGTGCTGAAGGCGGATCTGACCCAAAAACAAGACGTGCTGCAGCTCGAACAGCGGTTACGCAGCGATTCAAGTATCAGTTTGTTGCTCAATAACGCCGGCGTGGCGGCGGACGGGCTATTGGCCAATGCCGATACCGATCAACTGGAGCGAATGATTCAGTTGAACATCACGGCGGTCACGCGATTGGCCGCGGCGGCTGCAGCCAGTTTTACCAAGGCCGGGCGCGGCACGATCATCAATATTGCATCGGTGGTGGCGTTGTTCCCCGAGCGTTTCAATGCGACGTACAGCGCCAGCAAGGCCTATGTGTTGAGCTTGACTCAATCGTTGAACGCCGAGCTGGATGGCACCGGTGTGAAGATCCAGGCGGTCCTGCCCGGTGTGACACGCACCGAGATCTGGGAGCGTTCTGGTATCGATGCGTCAGAGATTCCTGCGGACATGGTGATGGAGGCGGGCGAGATGGTCGATGCGGCGTTGTCGGGTCTGGACCAGGGTGAATTGATCACCATTCCTTCGTTACCGGATACGGGCGATTGGGATGCCTTTGTGGCGGCGCGTCTTGTGATGGCGCCGAACCTTTCCAAAAGCAAGGCCGCTGCCCGTTATCGGTAAGCGCCATCAACCGGCTTGAGGTATGTGTGGTATGAGTAATTGTCGTGTGGTTGTAACAGGTATGGGCCTGGTGTCGCCGCTGGGGAGCGGTGTCGAAATGGTCTGGGAGCGTCTGCTGGCCGGGCGTTCCGGGCTGCGCAATCTGCCGCAGGAGGTGGTTGCCGATCTGCCGGCCACGGTCGGTGGTGCCGTGCCCACGCTGGCTGACGATCCGGAGGCGGGGTTCGATCCGGACCGGGCAACCCCACCCAAGGAACAGAAGAAGATGGACCGCTTTATTCTGTTCGCCATGGAAGCGGCGCGTCAGGCACTGGAGCAAGCAGGCTGGCAGGCGCTGGACGCCAACGCCCAGGAGCGCACGGCCACCATCATCGGTTCAGGTGTGGGCGGTTTTGGCGCGATTGCGGATGCGGTACGTACGACCGACAGCCGTGGGCCGCGACGCTTGTCTCCGTTCACAATTCCTTCGTTTTTGGTCAATCTCGCGGCCGGCCATGTCTCGATAGCGCATGGCTTCAAAGGTCCATTGGGTGCGCCAGTTACGGCTTGCGCGGCCGGTGTGCAGGCAATCGGCGATGCGGCGCGTTTGATTCGTGCGGGGGAAGCGGACATTGCGGTATGCGGTGGCGCCGAAGCGGCGATCGATCGGGTCAGCCTTGCCGGGTTTGCGGCTGCTCGCGCCTTGTCCAGCGCTTACAACGAAACGCCTGAGCGCGCTTCGCGACCGTTCGACAGTGGTCGAGATGGATTTGTCATGGGAGAAGGGGCCGGGCTGCTGGTCATCGAGTCTCTGGACCATGCACTGGCCCGGGGGGCACACCCGCTGGCGGAGCTGGTCGGCTACGGCACCAGCGCCGATGCCTTTCACCTGACCGCCGGCCCCGAGGACGGCAGCGGTGCGCGGCGAGCGATGTCGTTGGCGTTGGCACAAGCAGGTGTTTCACCGGCTCAGGTTCAGCATCTGAATGCGCATGCAACCTCGACTCCGGTGGGGGATCTGGGAGAGTTGGCGGCGATCAAGGCATTGTTCGGCGCGCAAAACGGCATCGCCGTGACGTCGACCAAGTCGGCGACCGGGCATTTGCTCGGTGCAGCGGGTGGACTCGAAGCGATCTTTACGCTGCTGGCGATCCGCGACCAGATCGTGCCGGCGACCCTCAACTTCGAAAACCCGGACCCTGCCGCTGAAGGCGTGGACATCGTTCATGGCAATGCTCGGCCCATGGCCATCGAATACGCATTGTCCAACGGCTTCGGATTTGGCGGGGTCAATGCCAGTGTGCTGTTCAAGCGTTGGCAGGGTTAATCCTGCGAGTGTTTGAGGTGTTCGCGTGCGACGTCGAGAATCCGTTGGGCAAATTCGGCGTCGGCAACGCTACGCGATAACAGCAAGGCGCCGACCAGCGTAGACATGATGACAATGCTGCGCTCGGCGCTCCGCTCTCCGTCAAGGGTGTGCTGGATCTGATCGAGTCGCGCCTGGAGCACGACATCGCTGGTTGGACTCGGTTGACCACGCAGTCCCAGTTCCGAAGAAATGGTCAACAGCGGGCAGCCTTCCTGAGGTGAGGTTTGATGCCATTCGGACAGATAAGCGTCGATGAAGGATTCGAGTGGATGCTCTTCGGCGAAGATTTGCGCGCACAACTCGTCGACTTGTGCGCCAGCCTCTTGCAAGGCTTTCTCTACCAGTTCGTCTTTGGACTTGAAGTGCGAGTAAAAGCCACCGTGGGTCAAGCCCAGTGCTTTCATCAGGGGTTGCAGCCCGGTCGCGCCGATACCATCGCGTCGAAATCGCGCTGAAGCTTCTTTGATTATGCGTTGGTGGGTCTGGGCTTTATGGTCCTGCGAGTAACGCATCTGATATCTCCGCATCAATGCGGACATATTAACCAATGAAAATTGCATGGTGACTGTACTTCTACTTCTAAAAAACATGCAGATGCTTCGATATGGGTCAAAAGCGGCATGATTTCAGGTGCTTTCACGCAAAAACAAACCCCGCCGTTTCAGGCGGGGTTTTCAGTCAGCGGTCCTGCGCTTCCTTGGCGTCCATTTCCGCATTGCGTTCGGCGACGCGCTTACGTTGCTCTTCGGTCAATTCGACCTTGTTGGCGGTGTCGCGCAGCATCATCAGACCACCAACGATCGAGCCGATGGCAACGACCAGAATCAACCAGGCATACCAGGGCATAGGACTCTCCTTGAAAGCAGGCGGGTTGGCGAGGGTTCGCCAACCGATCGTGCATACCACTTTGAGTGATGGGGTTTTGTCGCAGTTCCATCGCAATCACCCCCATTCTATGCCTGTTGTTTAAGGTTCACTCGAACGCTTTCAATGTCCGGTCAACATCGCATCCGCCGGTGCGTCAGCGCGCAATTGCGCGGTGAGCATGAAGTACAGGAAACCAGCCGCCATGAAGCCCAGGAAGATCAGGCCGATCAACGTGTTGAACCAGGCCATCGCCACCAGGCACACCACCGCCAGCATCAGTGCAATGAACGGCACCAGCGGGTAGCACGGGGCGCGGAAGGTGCGTTCCAGGTTCGGCTCGGTTTTACGCAGTTTGAACAGGCTGAGCATGCTCATGATGTACATCACGATGGCGCCGAACACGGCCATGGTGATCATTGCGGCAGTCAGTGTCATGCCGCCGAGGTTGATCAGGCTGTCGCTGTAGATGGCTGCAATGCCGATCACACCGCCGGCGATGATTGCCCGGTGCGGGGTTTGAAAACGCGACAATCTAGCCAGGGACGCCGGCAGGTAACCGGCCCGGGCGAGGGCGAAGAACTGCCGCGAGTAGCCGAGGATGATCCCGTGGAAACTCGCCACCAGGCCGAACAGGCCGATCCACACCAGCATATGCAACCAGCCTGAGCTTTCGCCGACCACGGTTTTCATTGCCTGCGGCAACGGGTCGTTGATGTTCGACAGGGTGCGCCAGTCACCGACACCACCGGCGAAGAACATCACACCCATCGCCAGCAGCACAAGGGTCAGAATACCGCTGATGTAAGCCTTGGGAATCGTGCGTTTCGGGTCCTTGGCTTCTTCGGCGGCCATGGCTGCGCCTTCGATGGCGAGGAAGAACCAGATGGCAAAGGGGATGGCCGCGAACATCCCGGCAATCGCCGGGGCACCGAACACGTCGGAGCCGGCCCAGCCATTGAGCGCGAAGTTGCTGAAGCTGAATGCCGGTGCGACCACGCCCATGAACACCAGTAATTCAGCGACCGCCAACACGCAGACCACCAGTTCGAAGGTCGCCGCCAGTTTCACGCCCAGAATGTTGAGGCCCATGAATACGAGGTAGGCACCGACTGCCGCGTGTTTCGGGTCCAGGGCAGGAAACTGGACATTGAGGTAGGCGCCGATGGCCAGGGCAATCGCCGGTGGGGCGAAGACGAATTCGATCAGTGTCGCCAGCCCGGCGATCAAACCGCCTTTCTCGCCAAAGGCGCGACGACTGTAGGCAAAGGGACCGCCAGCGTGAGGAATGGCTGTGGTCAGTTCGGTGAAGCTGAAAATGAAGCAGGTGTACATGGTGGCGACCATGAACGAAGTCACCAGAAAACCCAAGGTTCCGGCCACGCCCCAGCCATAGCTCCAGCCGAAATACTCTCCGGAAATCACCAGCCCGACCGCAATGCCCCACAGGTGCAAGGTGCCCAGCGTGGGTTTGAGTTGTGTGTTCATGGGTTTGCTCCCTGAGTGGTTTGGAAAGCTCAGGGGAGGCCAGTGCAGTGGGCGTGCCATTTCGCGATTGCACGTCGTAATGGGCTGAAAGCTGTCGTATCGGGGATGTTCGCCACTGGATGCGCGAATATTGTGCGTCAGTCAGGGGCGCGCCGGTTTCAAATGCGGCTTTCGCGAGCAAGCCCGCATACCCGCTCCCCACACCGCTGCAACGCGCAGGTTTGGTATTTCAATGCCGGTGCGGGCAGCGGTTGATATTCAGGCTTGCAGATTGAGGCACTCGCGCAACGCCGTTTGCCAGTCTGGTTGGCTGACACCCCAGTCGCGTTGCAAGCGACTGCAATCCAGGCGCGAGTTGAGCGGTCGGGCTGCGGGTGTCGGGTAGTCGCTGGACGGGATCGGTAACAGGTCGGCGCAGGGCTTGCCCTGTTGTCGCAGCGCTTCACCGATCGCCTGGGCGAAGCCGAACCAGGAGGTCTCACCTTGAGCGCTCAGGTGATAAGTACCCCAGTTGGTAACCTGACTCGTCTGCCAGCGTTCAATCAGGGCAAGGGTGCTATTGGCGATTGTACCGGCCCATGTAGGTGCGCCGATTTGATCGGCGACTACACGTAACTCAGGTTTCTCTTGCAGCAGACGTTGCATCGTCAGTAGAAAATTGCGGCCATGAGTCGAGTAGACCCAGCTGGTACGCAGAATCAGATGTTTACCTTGCACGTCCCTGATGGCCTGTTCACCGGCCAGCTTGCTCTTGCCGTACACCCCGAGCGGGTTGGGCGTGTCGTCCTCGTTGTAAGGTCCGGCTTTCGTCCCGTCGAATACATAGTCCGTGGAGTAATGTATCAACGGGATGTCGAGAGCCAGCGCTTCTTCGGCCAGGATGCCGGGAGCTACGGCGTTAATGGCAAAGGCTGATTGCGGTTCACTTTCTGCCAGATCAACCGCGGTATGGGCCGCCGCGTTGATGATCAGATCGGGTCGAATGTTTTGCACTTGACGGCGAATCTGATCGGGCTGCGCGAGATCGAGCTGATCGCGACCCAATACGACCAGTTCACCGACAGCCCCCAGCCGCTGTTGCAATTCATGTGAAACCTGACCGTGTCGGCCATTGATGAGTATTTTCACGGGAACAGTCCAGTCTCGTTACCGGGCGAATCGGGCTCGCACAGGTTCATTGCTCTTCCCCTGCCAGCTTGGCCAGGTACTGGCCATACCCGGTTTTGCCAAAGTACCGGGCGCGCTCCATCAACTGTTCGCGGTTGATCCAGGCGTTTTCATAGGCGATCTCTTCGAGACAGGCGACTTTGAGACCCTGGCGGTGTTCGATGGTCTGCACGTACTGAGAGGCTTCGAGCAAGCTATCGTGGGTGCCGGTGTCGAGCCAGGCGAAACCTCGACCAAAACGCTCGACCTGCAGATCGCCACGTTGCAGATAGGCATTGTTGACGTCTGTGATTTCCAGCTCGCCGCGAGGCGAAGGTTTCACCGCCTTGGCGATCTCGATCACATCGTTGTCGTAGAAGTACAGGCCGGTAACGGCATAACTGGATTTCGGCGCTTTCGGTTTTTCTTCGATCGAAAGGGCACGGCCATCGCTGTCGAAATCAATCACGCCGAAGCGCTCGGGGTCCTTGACCCAGTAGCCGAATACGGTGGCGCCGGAGGTGCGTTTTGCCGCGTTCTGCAATTGTTCGCCAAAGTGCTGACCATGGAAGATGTTGTCGCCCAGGATCAGGCACACAGGGTCATCGCCAATGAACTCTTCGCCAATCAGAAAGGCCTGGGCCAGACCGTCCGGTGATGGCTGCTCGGCAAAGCTGAAATTCACCCCGAACTGGCTGCCGTCACCCAGCAGATTGCGATACTGGGGCAGATCCTGCGGGGTGGAGATCAGCAGAATATCCTTGATGCCGGCCAGCATCAGCACCGAAATCGGATAGTAGATCATTGGCTTGTCGTAGACCGGCAACAGCTGTTTCGACACTCCAAGCGTAATCGGGTGCAGGCGCGTGCCCGAGCCACCCGCCAAAACGATGCCTTTCATCATGCGAGCAGCTCCTTTGGATTGATGGCGCCAAGGCGTTCGCCCTGATAGCTGCCGTCTTGAACGCGGCGGCACCATTCCAGATTGTCCAGGTACCATTGAACGGTTTTGCGCAGGCCGGTTTCGAAGGTCTCTTCGGGCACCCAGCCCAGTTCGCGTTCAATCTTGCTGGCGTCGATTGCGTAACGCAGGTCATGACCAGGGCGATCCTGGACGAACGTGATGAGGTCGGCGTAATGCGCAACGCCCTCGGGCTTGTGCGGTGCCAATTCTTCGAGCAGGGCGCAGATGCCACGCACCACGTCGATGTTCTTTTGTTCGTTATGCCCGCCGATGTTGTAAGTCTCGCCGACGGTGCCGGTGGTCACCACTTTGAGCAGCGCACGGGCGTGATCTTCGACGAACAGCCAGTCGCGCACTTGCAGGCCATTGCCATACACCGGCAGCGGCTTGCCGGCCAACGCATTGAGGATGACCAGCGGAATCAATTTCTCGGGGAAGTGGAACGGCCCGTAATTGTTCGAGCAATTGGTCAGCAGCACCGGCAAGCCATAGGTCCGTTGCCAGGCGCGGACCAGGTGGTCGGACGCTGCCTTGCTGGCGGAGTAGGGCGAGCTCGGCGCGTAGGGCGTCGTTTCCGTGAACAGATCATCGACACCGTGCAGGTCGCCGTAAACCTCGTCAGTGGAAATGTGATGAAAGCGGAAGGCGCTTTTCTCAGGTTCCGGGAGGGCTTGCCAATAGGCTCGGGCGGCTTCTAGC
Organism: Pseudomonas sp. GW456-L13; assembly: GCF_017350115.1. Taxonomy (NCBI): domain Bacteria; kingdom Pseudomonadati; phylum Pseudomonadota; class Gammaproteobacteria; order Pseudomonadales; family Pseudomonadaceae; genus Pseudomonas; species Pseudomonas sp. GW456-L13. Next base: position 803,684 of record NZ_JACNAS010000002.1, on the reverse strand, counting down.
AGGCTGTAGGTGCCGACAATGTTAGTCTGGATGAATTCCGATGGCCCGTCGATGGAACGATCGACGTGGGACTCCGCTGCCAGGTGCATGATCGCGTGAGGCTGAAAGCGCGCCAGCACTGCACTGACGGTCGCCTGATCGACAATATCGGCCTGAACGAACTCGTAGCGAGTGTCGTTGGCAATGCTGGTCAGCGACTCGAGATTGCCGGCATACGTCAGTTTGTCCAGGTTGAGCACTTCATGCTCAGTGTGTTGAATCAGCTCGCGGACAAGGGCCGAGCCTATGAAACCGGCTCCGCCGGTAATTAGGATACGCACGTTGGGCCAGCCTTTTTCAGTAATGCGAATAGAGGTAGCTTGCAGGCGCAAGCGGGGAGGTGCAAGAGATCCTGACCCCATTCGGTTGCGTCGCGTCATTTGGGCCGGATTATCCATGACTTGCAACCAGCACTCACTACTCTCGCGCACAATTTAACGCTCTACGTACGACACTCCCGGTTTTTTCCGTGCTGGAACGCCTTCCCGCACCCTGTAACCCCCGCGTAAACCCACTCTTTACGCTTTCTTTATGCCCTGCGGGCACCCTCGATCTCGTTCCTTTACAGCCTCCTTTCCGACAATGACTCCACACGCGGCAATACGCCGTAACACGGAGAACTTCCATGAGCGTTCTGGACGGGGTGTCGCTGCTGCTGGCAGTGGGGCTGTTCATTTATCTGTTTGTTGCGCTGCTGCGCGCGGACCGGAACTAGGAGCGGCTATGCACAGTTATGACTATTGGCTGATCCTCGGTTTTTTTGCCCTGGTTTTGGTCCCGGCGCCGTTTCTCGGGCGCTTCTACTACAAGGTGATGGAAGGGCAGCGCACCTGGCTGACGCCGATTCTCGGTCCGGTCGAACGTGGTTGTTATCGTCTGGCCGGCGTCGATCCGCAAGCCGAACAGAGCTGGCAGAAATACGCCCTGGCCTTGATTGCCTTCAACCTCGCGGGTTTCCTGCTGCTGTTCACGATCCTGTTGTTCCAGGACCACCTGCCGCTCAACCCGCAGAACCTGCCGGGTCAGGAGTGGACGCTGGCGTTCAACACCGCCGTCAGCTTCATGACCAACACCAACTGGCAGGCCTACAGCGGCGAAGCGTCCCTGAGCTACTTGAGCCAGATGGCTGGCCTCACCGTGCAGAACTTCGTCAGCGCCGCCACCGGTCTGGCGGTACTGGTCGCGTTGTGTCGCGGCATCGGCCGCAAATCCACCCGGACTCTGGGCAACTTCTGGGTCGACATGACCCGTGCCACCCTCTACGGCTTGCTGCCGCTGTGCCTGCTGCTGGCGCTGTACCTGGTCTGGCAGGGCGTGCCGCAAACTTTCTCGCAGTACGTGAATGCAGTGACCATGCAGGGTGTTGACCAAGTGATTCCGCTGGGACCGGCTGCCAGTCAGATTGCGATCAAGCAATTGGGCACCAACGGTGGTGGCTTCTTCGGCGTGAACTCGGCGCATCCGTTCGAGAACCCGACGGCGTGGAGCAACCTGTTCGAAGTGGCCTCGATCATCCTGATCCCGGTGGCACTGGTGTTCACTTTCGGTCACTACGTAAAGGACCTGCGTCAGAGTCGCGCGATCATCGCCTGCATGCTGGCGCTGTTCCTGATCGGCGGCGCGACCTCGCTGTGGGCTGAATACCAACCTAACCCTGCCTTGAACAATGTCGCTGTCGAGCAGACCGCGCCGCTGGAAGGCAAGGAAGCGCGTTTCGGCACCACCGCCACCGTGCTCTGGTCGGTGACCACCACGTCCGCGTCGAACGGTTCGGTAAACGGCATGCACGACAGCCTCAACCCACTGAGCGGCATGGTGGCCCTGGTCAACATGATGGTCGGCGAAGTGATCTTCGGCGGCGTTGGCGCCGGGCTCTACGGCATGTTGCTCAACGTGCTGATCGCGGTGTTCCTCGCCGGCCTGATGATCGGCCGCACTCCGGAATACCTCGGCAAGAAACTGCAAGCCAGGGAAGTGCAATTGCTGGTGGTGACCCTGATGGTCATGCCGATTGGCGTACTGGTGCTCGGCGCGATCGCCGCCAGCCTGCCAGGCCCGGTGGCTGCGGTGAGCAACCCTGGGCCTCACGGATTCAGTCAGCTGCTCTACGCCTACACCTCGGCCAGTGCCAACAACGGTTCCGCTTTCGCTGGCTTCGGCGCCAACACCCCCTTCCACAACCTGATGCTGGGCCTGGGCATGTTGATCGGTCGCTTCGGCTACATCCTCCCGGTCCTGGCCCTGGCCGGCAGCCTGGCGCTGAAGAAAACCGCCCCGATCGGGCAGAACAGTTTCCCGACCCACGGTCCGCTGTTCGTCACCCTGCTGACCGTGACCATTTTGCTGGTGGGTGGATTGACCTTCCTGCCGACTTTGGCACTGGGCCCAATCGCTGAACATCTGGGTATGGCTGCTTTTGGGTTAAAGAGCTAAGGAGCTGATGATGAATATGCCCGTAACCAAAACCGTCGCCGCCAAGGCACCGGAACAAACTAAAACCGCGATCTCGGCCCTGTGGCGCCCGGCGCTGCTGCAAGCCTTCGTCAAGTTCGACCCAAGGCAATTGCAGCGTGCGCCGGTGATGCTGGTGGTCGAACTGACGGCGATCCTGACCACCGTGCTGTGCTTCATTCCCGACACCGCAGTGCCGACTTTCGTTGCCGTGCAAATCGCTGTGTGGCTGTGGTTCACCGTCCTGTTCGCCAACTTCGCCGAGGCCTTGGCCGAAGGTCGCGGCAAGGCCCGTGCCGACAGCCTCAAGGCCGGCAGCGAAGGCCTCGGTGCCCGGCGCAAGACCAGCAACGGCAGCTTTCAGGTGGTGCCCGCCGCTAGCCTGCGAAAAGGGGATGTGGTGCGCGTCGAAGCCGGGGAGATGATCCCCGGTGACGGCGAAGTGATCGAAGGCATCGCGGCGGTCAACGAAGCGGCGATTACCGGTGAATCGGCCCCCGTGATTCGCGAATCCGGTGGCGACCGTTCGGCCGTCACCGGCAACACTCGGCTGGTGTCCGACTGGCTGCTGGTGAAGATTACCGCCAACCCCGGTGAGTCGACCCTGGACCGCATGATCGCCCTGGTCGAAGGCGCCAAGCGCCAGAAAACCCCGAACGAAGTGGCGCTCGATATCCTGCTGATCGGCCTGACCCTGATCTTCCTGCTGGTGGTCGTCACCCTGCAACCGTTCGCCCACTTCGCCAATGGCAGCCTGCCGCTGGTGTTCCTGGTGGCGCTGTTGGTCACGTTGATTCCGACCACCATCGGCGGCTTGCTGTCGGCCATCGGTATCGCCGGTATGGATCGCCTGGTGCGCCTGAACGTGATCGCCAAGTCCGGTCGTGCGGTGGAAGCGGCGGGGGACGTGCACGTCCTGCTGCTGGACAAGACCGGCACCATCACCTTCGGTAACCGTCGTTGCTCGGCGGTATATGCCGCGCCTGGCGTGACAGCCGGGGAGTTGGCCGAAGGCGCGTTGCTGGCCTCGCTGGCTGACGACACTGCGGAAGGCAAGTCGATCGTCGAGTACCTGCGCGGCACCCATCCGCAACCGGAACCGTCCGCTGAAGTGCTGACAGCCGTGCCATTCAGTGCCGAAACCCGCTTGTCCGGTGTCGACTATCAGGGGCGCGTGTACCGCAAGGGCGCGGTGGATTCGTTGCTGGCGTTCGTTGGCCTCAAGCGTGCTGACCTGGCACCGGCCCTGTCCCGTGAAATCGACAAGATCGCCCAAAGCGGCGGCACCCCGTTGCTGGTGTGTGCCGACGGCAAGTTGCTCGGGGCGATCCACCTCAAGGACGTAGTCAAGCCCGGTATCCGCGAGCGTTTCGCCGAGTTGCGCAAACTGGGGATCCGCACCGTCATGGTCACCGGCGACAACCCGTTGACCGCCGCTGCCATCGCCGCTGAGGCGGGTGTGGACGATGTGTTGGCCGAAGCCACGCCGGAGAAAAAACTGGCGCGCATTCGTCACGAGCAAAACGACGGTCGTCTGGTCGCCATGTGCGGCGACGGCGCCAACGACGCCCCGGCCCTGGCCCAGGCGGACGTCGGCATGGCGATGAACGACGGCACGCAGGCGGCCCGTGAAGCGGCCAACATGGTCGACCTCGACAGCGACCCGACCAAGCTGCTGGACGTGGTGCAGATTGGCAAGGAGCTGCTGGTAACCCGCGGTGCGTTGACGACTTTTTCCATCGCCAACGACGTGGCCAAGTACTTCGCGATCCTGCCGGCGCTGTTTGCTGCGATCTACCCGCAGCTTGGTGTGCTCAATGTGATGCACTTGAGCAGCCCGCAGAGCGCGATCCTCTCGGCGATCGTGTTTAACGCCCTGATCATTGTGGTGCTGATTCCGCTGGCGCTACGCGGTGTGCGGGTTCATGCGGCGAGTGCGGCAGCGTTGTTGCGGCGCAATCTGTTGATCTACGGCCTGGGCGGGATTCTGGTGCCGTTCGTGGGGATCAAGGCGATCGACATGCTGTTGACGGCGTTGCATCTGGTTTGACTGAACACCCCCCCTGTAGGAGCGAGCTCGCTCGCGATGGTGGTTAACGATAACGAGTGCTTCCTGACTGTACGCGGCGCTCTCAATTGCATCGCGAGCAAGCTCGCTCCTACAGGTTTTTCCTGTGAATTCGAGGATTTTCAAATGTCCACATTGATACGCCCGGCCCTGAGCCTGCTGGTCCTGATGACGCTGATCACCGGCGTCGCTTATCCACTGGTGGTCACCGGCGTGGCCCAGGTCGCGTTCCCGGATCAGGCCAACGGCAGCCTGGTGCGGGATGCCGAGGGCAAGGTCCGCGGGTCCTCTCAGATCGCTCAGGATTTCGTTGGCGACGCCTGGTTCCACCCGCGTCCTTCGGCCGGTGCCTTTGCCACCGTGTCGAGCAGTGCCAGCAACCTGTCGCCGAGCAACCCGGCGCTGGCGATGCGGGTGATCGACGATGCCAGCAAACTGCTGGTGCCAGACCAGGGGCCGGTGCCATTGGCGCTGATCACTACGTCCGGCAGCGGTCTCGATCCGCACTTGCCACCGGCGGCGATTGCCTATCAACTGGCGCGTGTCGCGACGGCGCGCAATCTGCCGGTAGCGACCCTGCAACAACTGCTGGACGCCCACATCGAGCAGCCATTGGTAGGCCCGCCGGTGGTGAATGTGCTTGAGTTGAATCGGGCGCTGGAAAAACTGTAAATCAGCGGCGCAGCCAATCGCGGGCAAGCCCGCTCTCACATTGGCGTGCGTACACCTGTGGGAGCGGGCTTGCTCGCGAAGACTGCAGAACAGTCACTACATCAATCCAGGTAAAAAGAGACCCCAAGCATGAGCAACTCCGGCCGCGCCGACGCGCTGTTAGCAGACCTGCCCCGCGATGGCCGTGGCCGGCTCAAAGTGTTTCTCGGTGCCGCGCCGGGTGTCGGCAAGACCTACGCCATGCTGCAATCGGCCCATACCCAGTTACGCCAAGGGGTGAAAGTCATTGCCGGCGTCGTCGAAACCCACGGCCGGGCCGAAACCGAAGCACTGCTCGGCGGCTTGTCGCAGCAGCCGTTGGTACGTTCGGAGTACCGTGGCGTGTTGCTCGAAGAAATGGACCTTGACGGTCTGCTCCTCGCCAAACCCAAGCTGGTGCTGGTCGACGAACTGGCGCACACCAATGCACCGGGCAGTCGTCACGAAAAACGCTGGCAAGACATTCAGGAACTGCTCGCCGCCGGCATCGATGTATACACCACGGTCAACGTTCAGCATCTGGAAAGCCTCAACGATCAGGTGCGCGGCATCACCGGCGTGCAGGTCCGCGAAACCCTGCCGGACTGGGTATTGCAGGAAGCCTACGAACTGCTGCTGATCGACTTGCCACCACGGGAGCTGCTCGAGCGATTGCGCGATGGCAAGGTCTATGTGCCGGAGCAGGCGCGGGCGGCCATCGATGCGTTCTTTTCCCAGACCAACCTGACGGCCCTGCGCGAACTGGCGATGCAAACCGCGGCGGCTCAAGTCGATAACGATCTGGCCCAAGGGTATCGTCAGTTGGGGCAAGCGGCGCCGGCCGTGCGCGGGCGTTTGCTGGTAGGGGTCGACGGCGATGCCCAGGCCGAGCGCCTGGTGCGTCATGCCAGTCGCGTGGCCCAGCGGCGGCACCTGCCCTGGAGCCTGGTGCACGTGGACAACGGCAGCGTGCGTGACGAGCAGTCCCGCCTGCGCCTGCAAAGCGCCCAGCAACTGGCCGAGCGCCTGGGCGGCGAAGTGGTGTTGCTGCGCGCCGGTGAAGTGGCGAAAACCTTGATCCAGCATGCCGCCGAACGCCGCGCCAGCCTGGTGCTGGTGGGCCAGTCCCGGCCGCGTTTGCGCCGACGTCTGTTCGGTGGCGGGCTGGCGGCGCGTCTGCTGCGTAATGCGCGCGGGCTGGAAATCAACGTTCTCGACAGCGATCACCAACCGCATCAACCCCATCGGCGGTCGATGCATTCACTGGTCTGGTTCGACTACGCATTGGCCGTGGTGGCGACGATTTCGGCCAGCGCTCTGGCCTGGGCCGTGGCGAGCGTACTGCCACTGCCGAACATCTCCCTGGTGTTCCTTGCGGCGGTATTGCTGGTGGCGGTGCGCAGCAGTCTCGGGCCGGCGCTGGCCTGTGCGGTGCTGTCGTTCCTGACCTATGACTTCCTGTTCATTCCGCCGAATTTCTCTTTCAGCATCCAGCGCGAAGAAGACGTGCTGACCTTGCTGTTTTTCCTGCTGATGGCGGCCCTCACCGGCAACCTCGCGGCGCGCCAGCGCAGACAATTGCAGGCACTGCGCGATACCCAGGAAGAGACCACCGAACTGCTCGACCTGTCACGCAAACTGACCGCCGCCACCGATCGCCAGGCCGTGGTCAGCGCGGCTACCCAGCACCTCAACGGTTGGAGCGACGTGCAACTGTGCCTGCTCAATCGCGACGGGCAAAACGGCTGGAAAGTAGAAACCGGTGGCCCGCTGGAGTTCACCGAAGCTGAGCGCGCCGCCGCCGATTGGGCCTGGCAGCACGATCAACCCGCGGGTGCGGGCACCGGCACCTTGCCGTTCGGCCGCTGGTGGTGGTGGCCGTTATCGGTGGAAGACGGTCCGCTGGCGTTGCTCGGCGTGTGCGCCAGGGACGGCCAGACCCTGAGCGGCCAACGCCGACGCTTGTTGACCGCGCTGACCCAACCGCTGGCCCAGGCGCTGGCCCGGGCGCAACTGGCCGATGATCTGGAAGCGGCTCGGCTGCACGGCGAAACCGAGCAATTGCGCAGTGCCTTGCTGGCTTCGGTGTCCCACGATTTACGCACACCGTTGACCTCCATGCGCGGCAGTATCGATAGCCTGCTGGCCCTGGGTGAAGCGATCCCGCTGGAGGATCGACGTGAACTGCTCGAAGGCACCCGTGATGAAGCCGAGCGCCTGGACCGGTACATTCAAAACCTGCTCGACATGACCCGGCTCGGCCACGGTGCGCTGAAGCTGGCGCGGGACTGGGTATCGCCGGCAGACATCGTCGGCAGTGCGCTCAACCGTCTGCGGACAGTCCTTGCGCCGTTGCAGGTCAGCACCGACGTGCCGGCGGAGTTACCGTTGCTGTTCGTGCATGCCGCACTGATCGAACAGGCGCTGATCAACGTGATGGAAAACGCCGCGCGGTTTTCGCCACCCCGCGGGCGTTTGCAATTGCACGCCGGGGCCGATGACAGTGAGCTGTTTTTCTCGGTCAGCGACGAGGGCCCGGGGATTCCGGAGGAGGATCGGGCGAAGATTTTCGACATGTTCTACACCGCGGCGCGGGGTGATCGCGGCGGGCAGGGTACCGGGCTGGGGCTGGCGATTTGTCAGGGCATGGTCGGTGCCCATGGCGGGCGTATCAGCGTCGCCGACGGCATCGAGGGGCGCGGCACCTGCATCACGTTGCACCTGCCGCTACAGGCTCAGCCGGGATACGAAAGTGAAGCCTGATCGCGCTTGCGCTACTCTCTTGCCACTTCTTTGTGTTGATGTGAATTCATGAGCCAGACCGCGACCATTTTGGTCATTGACGACGAACCGCAGATCCGCAAATTCCTGCGCATCAGCCTCGCCTCCCAGGGCTACAAAGTGCTGGAGGCGGGCAGCGGCAGTGAAGGATTGGCGCAAGCTGCGTTGAACAAACCGGACTTGCTGGTACTCGATCTCGGCTTGCCGGACATGGACGGCCAACAGGTATTGCGCGATTTTCGCGAATGGTCGACGGTGCCGGTACTGGTGCTCTCCGTGCGCGCCAGTGAAGGGCAGAAAGTCGAGGCCCTGGATGGCGGCGCCAATGACTATGTGACCAAGCCATTCGGCATTCAGGAATTCCTGGCGCGGATCCGTGCGTTATTGCGCCAGGCGCCCGCAGGCGAGGTGCAACAAGCGGAGCTGAACTTCGGTCCGTTGACGGTCGACCTGGCGTATCGCCGGGTGCTGCTCGACGATGTCGAAGTCGCGCTGACTCGCAAGGAGTACGCCGTGCTGGCGCAACTGGCGCGGCATCCCGGGCGGGTGATCACCCAGCAGCAATTGCTCAAGGACATCTGGGGGCCGACTCACACCGAAGACACTCACTACCTGCGCATCGTGGTCGGGCATTTGCGCCAGAAACTGGCGGATGACCCGACCCGGCCACGATTCATCGTGACCGAGGCTGGGGTGGGGTATCGGTTGTTGAGTGAAGGCAGCCTTTAGAACTTCGTTGCCTGGTCTGACGTCATCGCGAGCAAGCTCGCTCCCACATAGGATCCTGGTCAGACACACATTTTGTGAACACCAAAGATTCACTGTGGGAGCGAGCTTGCTCGCGATGAGGCCCTTGCATTCAATCGAGAATTTTCAGACGTTCAGTTCTGCTCATTCTCATACCGGTCCAGCGTATCCCGCGCAATCTCCCGTCCCAGCGCGATCAACTCCGGCGCCTTGTAGAACTCGAAAAACCGACACACGCGCTTGGGCACGTTGATCAGGATGTCCGGCGGATACCCGGCAATCTTGTACTGCGCCAGTGACGTCTGCATCACCTCGAAACTCTGGTTGATCAAATCCAGCAAGGACGCCGGCCCGACGTTGTCGATGATGAACGAACCGGTGGCGGAGCGGGGGGCGCCACTGGTTTCCGGAGCGGCCGCGGGTTGCTGCGCCTGGGGCTCGGCGGATTCGATCCACGGGTTGAGCTCCGCACCTTCGGCCTTCAAGGCTTCCTGTTCCAGAATCAACAATTGCTCGGCTTGTTTGCGCCGGAACGGCAACTTCGAGCCGACGGAGTTGATCAGGCTGTCGAAGCGGGTCTTGAAGGCGGCGGGACGCTGGATGACCGGCAATTGATAGTGGCGCTGGTTGGTGGCGTTGAGGTTGACCGCGATGATCAAGTCGCAATGGCTCGACACCACCGGCACGATCGGCAGCGGGTTGAGAATGCCGCCATCGACCAGCATGCGGTTGCCTTGCATCACCGGGGTAAACAGGCTGGGAATCGCTGCCGAGGCGCGCATGGCCTGATGCAGGCAACCTTCCTGGAACCAGATTTCCTGCTGGTTGGTCAGGTCGGTGGCAACCGCGGTGTAGGGGATACGCAAATCTTCGATGTTGATCTCGCCGACGATCTTGCGGATCTGTCCGAAGACTTTCTCGCCACGGATCGCCCCCAGACGAAAACTGACGTCCACCAGACGCAACACGTCGAGATAATCCAGGCTCTCGATCCAGTCACGGTAGTCATTGAGTTTGCCGGCGGCGTAGATCCCTCCCACCACCGCGCCCATGGAGCATCCGGCGATACAGGCAATGTCATAGCCGCGCCGTTCGATCTCTTCAATGACCCCGATATGTGCATAACCCCGGGCTCCACCCGAGCCCAATACCAGTGCGACACGCTTTTTCATGAATCGCCCTCGTTTGAATGATTCAACAATGCACCCATCGAGGGCCTTGCTTCAATCGCCATGGTCGTTCGAGGGGACAAGAGCGTCGTATTTTCGACACTCCATGGCGGCACATGGTTATTCTCGTCGGCGCTATAGTTTGCACAGCGGACCAACGGCACTTTTCAGGTGCCACAACGTCTTACCTGCATGACTGTTGACCTATTCTTGAGGAGTGAGTGATGAAAGCTTGGATCTGCGTGCCTTTGATTGCCCTGGCGTTGGCTGGTTGTGCCGGCAAAACCGCTTATCGCGACAGCTGCGGTAGTAACCTGGATGCGGCATGGCATGAACTGGACCTGGCCAAAGCCGAAGGTTTCGCCGGGACCGTCAGCTACTCCAAGGCCCTGTCGTTGTTGACCGCGGCCAAGACCCAGCAGCAATTCGAGGGATTCGAAGGCTGCACCAAAAAAGCCGAGAAGGCTCGTTTCTATATTCGTGAATCGCGCGCAGGGCGTTAAAAGCAAAAAGCGGTGACAAGCTCTAAGCTGCAAGAGCCTTCGAGCTTTCAGCCTGGAGCTTGCAACCTGGCGCTGTTTACGGAGTAAACCCCCATGATCGATCGGTTGGTGGCTCAGGTTCTGGGCCTGGAAGTTCGTCTGCTGGCCTGTCAGGCCCGCTTGAAAGAGCGTACAGACCCTGAAGCGTTACATGATCTGCGTACAACCATGCGACGGTTACGCAGTCTGTTGCGACCCTTGCGCGGGTTGCCCGGCGTCGAACAACAGGAAGCGGCGGCCTCCCGGGTGGGCGATCTGACCACACCATTGCGTGATCGCGAAGTGCTGGCGGCGTACCTGCTCCAGCACCATCAACCCCAAGCCGCACAGTGGCGCATGGCGCAAATGGCCGAGGCTTACCCGGCCGTGGCGACCAGTCCCGAACTCGCGCAAATGCTGATCGTCCTCGATGCGTTTCCGCGTTTTCTGCGTGCCGCCCAGCGCCAGGGATTGCTCAAGGGCCTGCGCAAGCGCATCGAAAAACGCCTGGGCAAGCAATGGAAAAAACTCGACGAGGCACTGCACGATCCGACCCACGACCGTCATCGGCTGCGCCTGCTGATCAAGCGCGTGCGCTATGGCATCGACGCTTACCCCGAACTGGACCGTTTGCCGAAAGCGGCCATGCCCCGGCTGAAATCGGCCCAGGGTGCGCTGGGCGACTGGCACGATTGCGTGCAATGGCTGGCGATGGCTGAACGGGAAGCGGATTTGCAACCCTGTGTTGCCGTATGGGAAGCCACGATGGCCGAGGCCGAAACCCGAGCGGACCGCGTTCTGGAAAAATTCAGCAAGGCCTGTTTCAAATCCTGAGACCACTCGAGATCCTTTGTGGGAGCGAGCTTGCTCGCGATGAGGTCGTGACATTCAACATTGATGTTGGCTGTCCGGGCGCTATCGCGAGCAGGCTCGCTCCTGCAGGTTATATGTCCGGCACGAGCCTTGTGCGACTTATCTGTCAGTCAATTTGGCCGGAATAGGCGATGTATCAACGTCGCCAGATGGTTAAGATCCCTTCATCTTTTTCCATTCCCAGAGGTTTTCATGCGTTTTTCCGAACTGCTCAACGCTGTCCGCTGCCAGCCGATTGAGCTGTCTATCCCGGCCTCATGGGCCCAGGGGCGAGCCAGTTTCGGTGGCCTGGTGGCCGCTTTGCAGTACGAAGCCATGCGCGCCCGGGTTCCGGCGGATCGACCGGTGCGTTCGTTGGCAATCACCTTTGTCGGCCCGGTTGAGCCCGAGGTGCCGGTCAGTTTTGACGTCGAGGTGCTGCGCGAAGGCAAGGCCGTCAGCCAAGTGCTGGGCCGGGTGATGCAGAAGGGCCAGGTGGTGACGTTGATCCAGGGCAGCTTCGGCGCCTCGCGACCTTCGGAAGTGGCGGTGGCCGCTGAACCGGCACCTGAAATGAAGCACTGGGACGAATGCCAGGAATTGCCTTTCGTCGAAGGCGTCATCCCGGAGTTCATGCGGCATCTGGCGATGCGCTGGAGTGTCGGCGGGCTGCCGTTCAGCGGTAGCACATCCCGGCAAATGGGTGGCTGGGTACGTTTGCGCGGCGACGTAAAGGAAGAGGCTATCGGCGAGGCGCATATCCTGGCGCTGGTGGACGCCTGGCCGCCGGCCCTGATGCCGTTTTTGAAGAAGCCGGCGATGGGCAGCACGCTGACCTGGACCATCGAATTCGTGCAGCCGCTGCTGGAACTGAACACCCTGGACTGGTGCAAATACCTCGTCGAAACCGAATACGCCGCCGACGGCTACGGGCATGCCGCCGCAAAAATGTGGAGCGCGGATGGTCGGTTGATCGCCATGAGCCGGCAGACCGTGACTGTGTTCGCCTGATCAGTGCCGGCGGTGGCGCTCACGCCAGGCGCGCCACCAGCCGCCGCTGAGGAAGAACCGTGGAAACGTCAGGAACTGCTCGACCAACAGGCGTGATACCGCATCCTTGCGATCACTGAAGGGTTCGGAGGCTTGGGTCTCCAGGTTGTGGCCGTGGCGTTGCAAGGCCAGCGCCGCAATGACACCGATTACGCCGATGGCGATATTTGCCAGGCTCAGGCTGAACACCCCGGTCACAATCAGCAGAAATGCCACGATGAACAGCGGCACCGCGATCAGGTGCAGCACCAGATTGGTCGGGTGCTGATGATTGTTCGGGTAGGCTCGCCATTGCCAGGCGGGTAGGTTGGGGTGACGTTTGCCCATGATGCCGATCCTCGATCCATGTTGAACACATGTGATTAAGAATAGGCCCGGTCTATGCTGGCGGCGAATCAAGGCTGGCTATTGGCTTGATAGGTGCCATGACTGGAATAGATGGTGCCAGTTCTGAAGCCTTCGCGAGCAATCCCGTTCCTACATTTTGACCGTATTCCAATGAAAGAACGCGGTCACCTGTGGGAGCGGGCTTGCCCGCGAAGAGGCTCTCAAAGTTTCAGTTGACCTATCGCCTTGCTCAACTCACCGGCCAACGCCGCCAGCTCATTGCTGGTGGTCGCCGACGTCACCGTCTGATGCACCGTGTTCTCGGTCACGTCACGGATGCTCACCACCGCCCGGTTCATCTCCTCCGCCACCTGGCTCTGCTGCTCGGCCGCCACCGCGATCTGCGTGTTGCTTTCACGCATCTGCGCCACCGCTCCGGTGATCTCGGCCAATGCCGCGCCGGCCTCTTGCGCCTGTTGTACGCAGTCGTCGGCCTTGAACGAGCTCTCTTGCATGAAATCCACGGCGTCCCGTGTGCCGGCCTGCAACGCCGAGACCATGAGGGTGATCTCATCCGTGGAGGCCTGCACGCGTTTGGCGAGGTTGCGTACTTCATCGGCGACTACCGCGAAACCGCGACCCATTTCGCCGGCCCGGGCCGCTTCGATGGCGGCGTTGAGCGCCAACAGGTTGGTCTGCTCGGCGATGCTGTGAATCACGTTGACCACGCCGTTGATTTTCTGGCTGTCCTCGGCCAGGCGTTGAATCATCTCGGCAGTCTGCTGGACGCCGGTGGACAGTCCGGCAATCGACCGCTGCACCCGTGTCACAACCGCCTGCCCGCTGCCGGCCAGGGTATCGGCCGATTGCGAAAGGTCACGGGTGGCACCCGCGTGTTGAGCGATGTGATAGACCGTGGCGGTCATTTCATTGATCGCTGTGGCGGCCTGATCGGTTTCGCTTTGCTGGCCCAGCATGCCGTGGCGCACTTCATTCATGCTGGCCGCCAGCCGTGCGGCGCCGACGTCCAGTTGCCGGGCGGTGCTGGCGACGGTGTTGACCACCCGTTGATAACCGGCCTGCATGGCGTTGAAGGCGTTGGCCATTTGTCCGACTTCGTCGCTGCAGGCCAATGGCACGCGGGCCGACAGGTCGCCGGTTTTCTCCACGTGCAACATGACGTCTTTCAAGGTGTTGAGCTGGCTGAGCAGGAAGCGGATCAATAACTGCGATGCACCGAGCATTGCCAGCATCAGGATGAACACCGCCACCGCGTAGTTGGCAAAACGCTCGTTGAACACCTGGCTCAGGCTCGGACCATGGGCAATCACGGCGACCCGCTGGCCGTCGGCACGGGTAAACACTTCGGCACCCATCAGCGGATTGTCACCGAACAGCGGCATCAAGTTGATCTCGACCCAGCCATTGGCGTCGGCCAGTTCTTGCACGGGTTGCTCATTGAGCGTGGGTGCCTGTCCTCGGCTGAACGCAAGGAAGTTGTCGGCGTGGGGCAACGTTTGCCCGGCGGGCCAGGCTTCGAGCAATCGCGCCTGAGCCTGGGCCGAAGCCTGGGCGGCGCGACTGCGGGCCTGCTGTTCGAGTTGCACCGCGTACAGCACCAACAACAGGGTGGTGACGAAAGCGACGGCGTTGACCGCCCAGAATTTGTATTTCAGCGAGATATTGCTAAGCCAGGCACCCATGGAGGTCTTCTCTGATAGCGGAAACAGTTTTGGCAAGACGCCATCATTGTGCCGCTATACAGGTGACTGACTCTTGATGCAGATCAACTTCAATCCTGTGGGATTTATGGCAATCAGGAGATCAATGGCAGACCATAAAACGCCCGCGCGCACGCGGTGGTATGCGCTGCCAGATCTTCCTGGCTTTCCCCGCGATGCAGTGCCACTTCGCGTAGTACTTCGGTCAGGTACGCCGGCTCGTTTCGCCCGTTTTTCGGCTTGGGGCGCAGGCTGCGCGGCAGCAGATACGGTGCGTCGCTTTCGAGCATCAGGCGTCCGCGCTTGATCTCCTTGACCAGTGGGTGCAAATGCGTGCCCCGGCGTTCGTCGCAGATCCAGCCGGTAATGCCGATGTGCAAGTCCAGGTCGAGATAGCTGAACAGTGCCTTCTGCTCTCCAGTGAAGCAGTGCACTACGGCGGCCGGCAGTCGGTCGCGGAAGTCGCGCAGGATTTCCAGCAGGCGCTGGCTGGCGTCGCGTTCGTGCAGAAAAACCGGCAGCTGCAATTCGACGGCCATGGCCAGGTGTTCTTCGAGGACCTTCTCCTGTTGCGGGCGCGGCGAGAAATCACGGTTGAAATCCAGCCCGCATTCGCCCACGGCCACTACATTCGGCTCCAGGAGCAAGCTGCGCAAACGTCGGGCGCTGTCGGCGTTCCAGTCGCTGGCGCAGTGAGGGTGAATACCGGCGGTGGCGAACAGGCGCTGGGCGCTTTCGTCCAGTTGCTGGCACAGCTCAAGGGCCTGTTCACTGCCCTCGACACTGGTGCCGGTCAGCACCAGTTGGCACACGCCGGCCGCGTAGGCGCGGTCAAGTACGGCTTGGTGTTTGTCGGCAAAACTGGCGTTGGTCAGGTTGACGCCGATATCGATGAGTTGCATGGTGCTACCTCGGCCCAAAGGCCGGAAAGCATATCAGAGCCGTGGATTTATAAGAAAAACCAAGAACTACAACGGGTTAACGCTGTCTCTTGAGCCGCGGACCAGGCCTGGTTGGTAGTTTTGCCATCATTGTGCCAGTCTTTCGCACGTTGCCAGCGCCTTGGGCGCTCTGTTTTTGTCGCCGCGCTTGATGGTTTTCGTCATTGAAGCGGGCCTCATATTCTTTCCGGAGAGTGGATGATTCGTCCCTCGGTTTTGCTACTGCTGTGTTGTTCGCTGCTACTGCCGATGACGGCGGTCGCGCGTCTGCCCGGGCCGTTGCAAGCGGTACCGGCGAGCAAGGTGCGCGACCTTGCGGAAATACGCAGCAGTCGTGTGCTGCGGGTGTTGGTCAACCAGAGCCGCAACAGTTCCGGTGAAGTCCAGGGGCAGGCGATCGGGGTCGAGTACCATCGCCTGAGAGCGTTCGAGCAATACCTCAACGGCCACGCCCGTGACGGCCAGGAAATCACCCTCAAGATCATTCCCAAGGCCAAGGATCAACTGCTTGGCGCATTGCAGCGGGGGGAGGGCGATCTGGTGGCGCCAGGCGAGTTGCTCGAGCTGCAACCCGGCTTCGCCGTCAGCACCAGTGAGCCGATTGCCAGCAACATCCCGTTGGTCCTGGTGGGCATCAAGGGCGAACGCCGCTACACCAGGCTTGAACAGCTTTCCGGCAAGACCCTGGCATTACCCGCAGGCAGTGCCGCCGGGGATGCCGTCAGCCAGATCAATCAAAAGCTCGCCTTGCACAAACTGCCACCGGTCACGATCGAATGGGTCGATCCGAGCCTTGCCGTCGAGGATGTACTGGAGATGGTGCAGGGCGGGATCTTCCACCTGACCATCGTCGAGCAACCGATCGCCGAACGCTGGGGCAAGATCCTGCCCAGGCTGCGTTTCGACAAACAGGTACTCGTCAGTGATCCGGGAGAGGAATTCTGGTTCGTGCGCCGTGATGCCTCGATGCTGCGGGCCAGCATTGATCGCTTCCTCACCGTCTACAAAAAACCATCGGATCAGGACGCCGCGTTCCTGCGGATCTATCGTCGTCTCTATCAAGTGCACTATCCACTGGCCAAGGCGGACCGACAGCGCCTGGAAAAACTTCGCCCAGTGTTGCAAAAACACGCCGACGCCCAGGGCATGGACTGGCTGAACCTGGCGGCGCTGGCCTTCAAGGAGTCATCCCTGCAACCCGCCGCCCGCAGTGGCGGTGGCCCCACCGGTCTGATGCAGATCACGCCTTCTGCGGCGCAGCGGGTGGGGGTCAACAATATTCAGGACCTTGATGGCAATGTGCAGGCCGGGGCCAAGTACCTGGCGATGATCCGGCGCAAATTCTTTGCCAGTCCGAAACTCAACGAGCGCGAACGCATGGCCTTCGTGCTGGCGGCCTACAACATCGGGCCGGAGCGGGTGCAAGGCATGCGCGCCGAAGCCCGCCGGCGAGGCTTGAATCCCAACCAGTGGTTCTTCCAGGTCGAACGCATTGCCATGGAGCAAGTGGGTATGGGGCCTGTCAGTTATGTTAATAGCGTGAACAAGTATTACTTGGCGTTCGACCGGGAGCGGGAGTCGTTGGAGCCCCAGGGGCAAAAGGTTGTCTCACGCAAATGATCAACAAATTTGATTGTTATTACGGGTTTTTTGCGCTTTTAGAATGTGAATTACTGATTAATATGGCGGCCAACCCACACACACTGACAAGGAATGAAACAGCATGAGCACTCTGATCAATAAGGTACTGTCTACCCGCGCTGGCTACGGCCTGACCGTTCTGCGCATCGTGGTCGGTATTGTTTTCGCCGCTCACGGTTCGCAAAAACTCTTCGGGGCATTCGGTGGCTATGGTCTGGCTGGAACCGCGCAGTACATGGAAAGCCTCGGACTGACGCCGGGTTACCTGATGGCGGCACTGGCGGGCGGCACCGAATTCTTCGCCGGCCTGGCCCTGATCATCGGCTTGCTGGTTCGACCGGCTGCACTGGGCCTGATCTTCCTGTCGCTGGTTGCGATTTTCTCGGTGCACATCAGCAACGGTCTGTTCATGGCCAACAACGGTTATGAGTTCGCCCTGGCGTTGCTCGGTGGCAGTATCGCGGTATTGATCGAAGGTGCGGGCAAGCTCTCGGCGGACCGTGCCATCGCCGGTTGACCGCTCTGGTTCAACGAAAAGGCCCGCATTGTGCGGGCCTTTTTTGTTGAGCGTCATTCTTGACACTGTCCAGTCAGCTTCTCTAGGATGTTGCTCATGCGCCGATTTAAACAGCTACTTGCGGGGCGCCAGGTGACTCATCCAGTTGCCGATAGAAGCCGGAACAGGCTTCGAAATACCGCTAAAGCGCTGGTTCGGTGTTGCCTCTCACCTGCCATGCAGACTTTTGAGGCAGAGACACGACACAATGAATGCACTAAACCCCGTTGTACGTCCCGCGCCGATCACGGCACATCTCACCCAGCGCAATCCAAAAATCCTGCTTGGCGGCAAACATCAGCCGACGCTCTTGCGTTATCTCGATGGCTGGCCACGTCGTACCGGCGGTCCCGCTGCCTTCCTGATCCAGTTTGTCGAAGACGGTGAGTCGCTCGCTCGTTTCGCCAACGACAGTTTCGATCTGGCAGTGATTCAGTCCCCCAGCCTCGAAGATGCGCCTGAAGTGATCCGGCAACTGACCCGCGTTGCCCGGCAGGGACTGATTACCCGGCTTTAACGCTCACGGGTACTCGATTGCCACGATGTACACGCACTGCTCACCCGTCGGTGTCTGGACCCGGACTTCGGCGTCCAGTGCCTTGCCGATCAATGCGCGGGCCAGGGGCGAGTCGATGCTGATCAGGCCCTGTTTGAGGTCCAGTTCATCCGGCCCGACAATGCGGTAGCGCGACTCTTTGCCATCCTCGTCCTCGATCGTGACCCAGGCGCCGAAATAGACCTTGTTCGGATCGCTGGGTTTTTCGCTGACCACCTTGAGCGCTTCCAGGCGTTTGGTGAGAAAACGCACGCGGCTGTCGATCTCTCGCAGCATCTTTTTGCCATAGGTGTATTCGGCGTTCTCCGAGCGATCACCCTGGGCCGCGGCTTCGCTGACAGCCTGGGTAACCTGGGGCCGACGTACATGCCACAACTCATGGAACTCGGCGCGCATCCGCGCTTCACCCTCGGGGGTGATCAGCGCGGTGCCAGCGGTGCGGGGAGGGCGGTAACGGCTCATGACAGCTTCTTGTGGTGAGGATGGCAGGAGTCTATCAACCCTCGCGCAGAACTGTCAGCGGGCTGGCGTTCAATGCCCGACGGGTGCCGAACACCCCTGCACCACCAATGAGCACGGCGCCCACCAGTGGGAGCAACAACAGCCATGGATGTGGATGCCACGGCAGGTCAAAGGCGTAGCGATAGAGCACCCAACTCACCACTTCCGAACCCAGTGCCGCCAGCAAGCCACTGACTGCGCCCAGCAAACCGAACTCGATACGCCGGGCCTTGACCAGCAATTGCCGCTCCGCCCCCAGCGCACGCAACAGCGCGCCCTGGCGAATGCGTTCATCCAGCGTCGCTTGCAGGCCGGAGAACAGCACCGCCATCCCCGCCGCCAACACGAACAACAACACGTACTCCACCGCCAGGGTCACCTGGGCGAGGATGCTGCGCAGTTGCTCCAGCAAGGCTTCGACCTGCAGGATGGTCACCGCCGGGAAGGCGCGGGACAGGTCGACAATCTGTTGGTCGTGACCCGCTGCCAGATAAAAACTGGTCAGGTAGGTCGCTGGCAGATCCTTGAGGGTGCCGGGCTGGAAGATCATGAAGAAGTTCGGCTGGAAGTTGTCCCAGTTGATATCCCGCAGGCTGGTGACCTTCGCCTCGCGATTGACTCCGCCAACGCTGAATACCAGGTGGTCGCCGAGCTTTATTTTCAAACTCTCGGCGACCTTGCCTTCTACCGATACGCCGGGAACATCGTCCGGCATCTGTTGGTTCCACCAATTGCCGGCCGTGAGTTTGTTGCCCGACGGCAGGTCCGCGGCCCAGGTCAGGCTCAGGTCGCGCTGGATCGCCCGGTCCCCGGCCGATTCCTTGGTGACGATTTGCTGCACTGGCTCGCCGTTGATGCTGATCAAGCGTCCAGGCACCACCGGGTACAGCGGTGCCGATTGCGCCGATACGGTGATCAGGTGATCGGTGAAGGCCTGTTTGTCCGCCGGCAGGATGTTCAGCGCGAAGTAGTTTGGAGCGTTTTTCGGCAGCTGGTTCTGCCAGGTGTCCAGCAACTCGCCGCGCAGCAACGCAATCAGCGCCATTGACAGCAGAATCAGGCCGAACGCCAGGGACTGGCCCGCGGCAGTGAGCGGGTGACGCAGCAGTTGGCCCAGTCCCAGGCGCCAGGGCAAGGACGCACGAGCAAGCATGCGCCGCAGGCTCTTCAACAGCAGCAACAACAAGCCGCCCAGCACCAACGCTGCAATCACGCCGCCGCCGAGCAGGGCAAAGGTCAGCACCAGGTCCAGGCTCAGGCGCCACATGATCAGGGCGAGGGCGCCCAGCGCTGCGCCGTAGACCATCCAGGTGCTGGAAGGGATCGGCAGCATGTCCCGGCGCAGCACGCGCAATGGCGGAACCCGACCCAGAGCCGCCAGTGGCGGCAAGGCGAATCCGGCCAACGCCACCAGTCCGGTACCGATCCCGGCAATGGCCGGAAACAGCCCGCCCGGAGGCACGTCGGTCGGCAACAAGTCATGCAGCAGGGCAAACAACCCCAGCTGTGCGAGCCAGCCGAGGAGGGCGCCGCTGATGCTGGCCAGCAGCCCGAGGACAGTCAGTTGCAGGCTGAACAGCACCATGGTTTCCCGGCGCGACAGCCCGAGGCAGCGCAGCAAGGCACTGGCATCGAACCGTCGGGTGGCGAAGCGGGTTGCCGACAGCGCCACCGCCACGCCGGACAGCAACACCGCCACCAGGCTGGCCATGTTCAGGTAGCGTTCGGCTTTGCCCAGGGCGCCACCGATCTGTCGATTACCGTCGCGGGCGTCCTGCAAGCGCTGGTTGGCGGCAAGCCCCGGTTTGATCAGTTGCCGATACGTCTCGAGTGCCTGAGCGCTGCCTCGCCATAATTCGCGATAGCTGACCCTGCTGCCGGGCTGCACCACGCCGGTGGCTGCAAGGTCGTCGAGGTTGATCAGCACCCGCGGTGTCAGGCTGTAGAAATTGCCGGCGCGATCGGGTTCGTAAGTCAGCACCCGCGCCAGTTTCAGGGTTTTCATGCCGACATCGATGCTGTCGCCGATCTTCAGGTCCAGGGCGGTCAGCAGGCGTGCCTCGACCCAGGCTTCACCGGGGTGCGGTCCGCCACCGACTATTTGCGTGGCAAAGGGGGCGGGCGCGCTTTTCAATTCGCCGCGTAGCGGGTAGGTGTCATCGGCCGCCTTGATGCTGGACAGTTGAATGCTGTTGTCGGTGGCGATGACGCTGGAGAACTCCACCACTTGAGCGTGTTCCAGACCCAGTTCGGTGCCGCTTCTTATCTGTTCGGGGCGCGCAGGCGAACTGCCTTCGAGCAGCAGGTCGGCACCAAGGAATTCGGTAGCGCGCAGCATCATGGCGCCGTTCAGGCGCGCGCCAAAGTAACCGATGGCAGTGCTGGCGGCCACGGCCACCAGCAAGGCGAAAAACAACACGCGCAATTCACCGGCGCGGGCATCGCGCAGCAATTGGCGGATGGCGAGACTGAACAGGCGCAACAGCGGCAGGCGTGCCATCAAGGCTCCAGAGGGGCGACCAGCAGGCCGGCTTCAAGACGGATCAGGCGCCGGCAGCGATGGGCCAGGCGTTCATCGTGAGTCACCAGCACCAGGGTCGTGCCGCGCTCCTGGTTGAGCTCGAACAGCAAGTCGCTGATGCGCTCGCCGGTGTGGCTGTCGAGGTTGCCGGTCGGTTCGTCGGCGAACAGCACATCGGGCTCGGCGGCAAACGCTCGGGCAATCGCCACGCGTTGTTGCTCGCCTCCGGAGAGCTGGCGCGGCGAGTGAGTCAGGCGTTGGCCCAGTCCCACGCGTTGGAGCAATTGGGTGGCGCGTTCGCGGGCGTCTTTGCGGCCATCGAGCTCCAGTGGCAACATGACGTTTTCCAGGGCATTGAGACTGTCGAGCAGCTGAAACGATTGAAAGACAAAACCCACGTGCTCGGCGCGGATGCGCGCACGCTGGTCTTCATCGAGGTTGCTCAGGCCTTGCCCGGCGAGTGTGACTTCGCCGCTGCTCGGCAGGTCGAGGCCGGCAAGCAGACCCAGCAGGGTGGACTTGCCGGAGCCGGAAGCGCCGACGATGGCCAGGCTGTCGCCCTTGTTCAGTTCCAGGCTGAGTTGGTGCAGGATGGTCAGTTCACCTTCCGCGCTGGGAACCACTTTGCTAAGGTCCTTCGCGATGAGAATGCTTGCGCCCATGGAGAGTCCGATGCGTGTCTGGTTTTTGAGTGCTGGCCTGGCCTTGATGTGCATGGCCCAAAACGCAGCGGCGGGTACAGTCCTGATCGTTGGCGATAGTATCAGCGCCGGTTTCGGGCTGGATACCCGGCTGGGGTGGGTGTCGCTGCTTGAGCAACGGCTCAGGCAGGAAGGTTTCGACGACAAAGTGATCAATGCGTCCATCAGTGGCGACACCAGTGCCGGAGGCCAGGCGCGCCTGCCCGCGCTGCTTGCAGAGCATAAACCGGAACTGGTGATCCTCGAGCTGGGCGGCAATGATGGTCTGCGCGGGATGCTGCCAACTCAATTGCAACAAAATCTTGCTTCGATGATCGACAGCTCCCGGGCCAGCGGTGCCAAGGTGTTGCTGCTCGGCATGCAATTGCCACCCAATTATGGTGCGCGTTACACCAAGGCGTTCGCCGAGGTCTACAGCAACCTGGCCGATGAGAAAAAGATCCCGCTGGTGCCGTTTTTCCTCGATGGCGTAGGCGGCCATCCGGACTTGATGCAGGCTGACGGCATACACCCGGCGGCCGGGGCCCAGGACAAGTTGCTGGAAAATGTCTGGCCTACTCTAAAACCGCTGTTATGACACTTTTCTAGAAGCAGGCTTTCGGCTAAGGTGGCGCCCCGATTTGGAGCCCCCGATGCCGCGTCCCGCCTGGTCACTATTTGCCTATCAACTGATCGAGCCTGACGAACAGCTGGATCTGTTCGCCTGCCAGGAAGTGCGGGTGCATCTGGTGACCCGTCAGCTGGAGTTGGGCGGTTCGGCGGACCGGACCCTGTGCGGCAGTCTGTTGCCGGCGCAACCGCGCTGGTCGAGTGTTGATCGCCGGGTGTTTCAGGACCAGCGGCTGTGTTCGTTGTGCCGGGCCATTCTTGAGTCGCAGAAGCGGGGGACGTCGCCGATCTGGCCGGAATTGCGGTTTGAGCTTTGATCCGTCAGGAGTCGGGGCGGCCTTCGAGCCGACCTGTCTTTTGTTGACCGTGTACATATCCGTTGCTGCGGTAACGGCGGCTTATGGTTTCGCCCTTACGGCGAGTCCCTTTGGCAAACGCCCCAAAGGAACCAAAGGTCTCGCCCCTTACGTACGGCCCCTCGCTAAAGCTCGGGGTTCCTTCGCTCCGGTATTCATCAGGGCGCATCGCCTCCGGTCTGCTTCGCGACGACCTCCTCTCGATGTGTTCGACTTCGTCGAACGGCGCTGCGCGCCTGCCCCCTGATGAACACCTCCACTCAGCCTGCCGAGGGGGCGGGTGGATCAAGATCAAAAGCTGCAGGCGAGCTAACGCTCGGCCTGATGAGTGGTAAAGAGCACGGGTGTACGCCGACCTGCCGTTGCTCTGCTCTTCTGTAGGAGCGAGCTTGCTCGCGATGGACGTCAACGATAACGCGTGCTGCCTGAATGCCCGCGTTGTCCTGGCGTTTTTCGCGAGCAAGCTCGCTCCCACACGGGATCGAAGATAATCGCAAAATCGGCCCGCACTGCCTGTAATCGGGCGATCTCCCCGAAATAACGGACTGCAGTGTACAATCGCGTTCTTATACTCTCAGTTGATCATGCATAGGATTTTCCGGATGTTGTCGCGCTTTCCTGCCGTCACCCGCTGCCTGACTCTTGCCGCCCTCTTAGTGGCCGGTCCAGTCGCAGCATTGGAGCTTCCCCTGCCACCGCCCGGTGAGGACATCATCGGCCAGGTGCAGGTGATCAAGGCCAAGTACGAAGATACCTTCGCCGACCTTGGTACCGCCTACGATCTGGGCTACACGGAAATGGTCGCGGCCAACCCGGGTGTCGATGCCTGGTTGCCTGGCGCCGGTACGGAAATCATTCTGCCGACTCGCTTCATCCTGCCACCAGGTCCGCGTGAAGGCATCGTGATCAACCTGGCCGAGTACCGCCTCTATTACTACCCGAAAGGCAAGAACGTGGTGTACACGTTCCCGCTGGGTATCGGTCGTGAAGGCTGGGGCTCGCCGATTGCCCACACCAGCATCACCGCCAAGACACCGAACCCTACCTGGACGCCTCCGGCTTCGATCAAGGCCGAGCACGCAGCAGACGGTGATCCGCTGCCCAACGTCGTGCCGGCCGGCCCTGACAACCCGCTGGGGCCGTTCAAGTTCACCCTGGGCACACCGGGCTACCTGATCCACGGTTCGAACAAGAAGTTCGGTATCGGCATGCGCACCAGCCACGGTTGCTTCCGCATGTTCAACAACAACGTGCTGGAAATGGCGGGCATGGTACCGGTCGGAACGTCCGTGCGGATCATCAACGACCCGTACAAGTTTGGTCTGAGTGGCGGCAAGGTCTATCTGGAGGCGCATACGCCGCTGGACGACAAGGGCAACCCGTCGGTGGTCGACAAGCACACCGCAGTCATCAATGCGATGCTCAAGCGTGAAGACATCACCAACAACCTGCGTATGAACTGGGATGTGGTGCGTGATGTGGTCGCCGCTGAAGACGGCCTGCCGGTTGAGATCGCTGTGCCGGGCAACGGCGTTGCACCGATGGTATCGAGCATGCCGATCGACCCGCTGCAGTAACGCTGGCAAAGAGCCCGTCGGCGCGGACAGCGTCGACGGGTTTTTTATTGCCTGGAGAAACGCCAGGCAATAAAAAAGCCGACCCAAAAAATGGGTCGGCTTGATAACAATCCCGAAGGATTATTACTTGCGGCTAGCTTTGTCCAGCATGCGCAGAGCACGCTCGTTAGCTTCGTCAGCAGTCTGTTGTGCTTTTTGAGCAGCAGCCAGAGCTTCATCAGCTTTACGGTAAGCTTCGTCTGCACGAGCCTGGGAGCGAGCAGCTGCGTCTTCAGTAGCGGTCAGACGTGCTTCGGTTTCTTTCGATGCGCTGCTGCAACCGGTAGCCAGAACTGCGGCCAGAGCCAGAGCAGAGAATTTCAGAACGTTGTTCATCGTGTTCCCCTTCAAGGACTTTCTATTAAGTAGCTATCTCCTCCGATTGAGGAAAGAGCCGGCGTACATACTACCCATTACTTGTAGTAAGTAAAACTGACGTGACGCAAGAAGCAAAAAAAATTGTAGGCGTTGATTCTTTTTCGAGCAACTTTTAACTGAACTGTTTAAAAAATATCCAGCTGCAAGGCCCGTGGCTGAGCGAACTGGAGAGAAAAAGTTCCTTCGGCACACCGCTCTTTTTCCCGCCTGGCTAAAGTCCGCCTACATGGATTCGTCTACACTTTTGTTCGGCTTTTGCGTAGCGCCTCCCAATATCTTTCTCGATGTTCAGGTGACTTTAACAGCGGGCGCTCGTCTTAAGTCTCAACATCCGGCAATGTTCAGGCTATCGACCCGGAGTGATCTTCGGTCGAGCGCAATCCTGCGTGATCCGGAGCAGCACCCGCCAACCCGCACGATGACGAGCGCACCTTGAGCATTTCTGCCAATGGTGCCTACTATTTGTACGTGCTCGGTAGCGCGAGATCGGTGCAGCTCTTCTCGGTGCCCACTCAGGCACGGGGTGGCGTAGATGTTCCTTCGCCGGAAAAACATCGGTAAGGTAGGGGTCGGAATTCCAGACCCGCGAGGAGTAGTGATGAGCGAGGCGTTGTCCATCCACCATGACCAGGCTGGTCATCAGTTCGAGACCAATGTGGACGGTCATCGTGCCTATCTGACCTATATGGATCTGGGGAAACAGACCCTGGATATCTATCGCACCTTCGTGCCCAACGCATTGCGTGGTCGCGGTATTGCGGCAGCCTTGACCGAGAAGGCGCTGGAGTACGCTGACGAAATGGGCTACACCGTCATTCCATCGTGCTCCTACGTCGAGCGCTACATGGAGCGTCACCAGCGGCATGCGGCCAAGCTGAGTCAGTGACCTTCAACAAAACGAACACATAAAAAAACGCCGGGTCCAGCCCGGCGTTTTTTTTTGTGTGTGCTTTTTGCACCGCCAAACAGGCGATCAGCTGCGATCGCGTTTAGGCAGCACATCCTTGAGCTTGGCATGCATGCTGCGCAAGGTGTTTTCGGTCGCGGTCCAGTCGATGCAGGCGTCGGTGATCGACACGCCGTATTGCAGGTCGGCGAGGTCTTTCGGGATCGCCTGGGCGCCCCAGTTCAAGTGGCTTTCAACCATCAGGCCGATGATCGACTTGTTGCCTTCGAGGATCTGGTTGGCGACGTTCTCCATCACCAGCGGTTGCAGGGCCGGATCCTTGTTGGAGTTGGCGTGGCTGCAATCGACCATGATGTTCGGCTTGATCTTCGCCTTGTTCAGCGCCTGCTCGCAGAGCGCAACGCTGACCGAATCGTAGTTCGGTTTGCCGTTGCCGCCGCGCAGCACCACGTGACCGTAGGCATTGCCCTTGGTGGTCACGATCGACACGCCACCTTCCTGGTTGATACCCAGGAAGCGGTGCGGGCTGGAAACCGATTGCAGGGCGTTGATCGCCACGGTCAGGCCGCCATCTGTGCCGTTCTTGAAGCCGACGGCCGAGGACAGCCCGGAGGCCATTTCACGGTGAGTCTGGGATTCGGTGGTGCGCGCGCCGATGGCCGACCAGCTGATCAGGTCCTGCAAGTATTGCGGGGAGATCGGGTCGAGGGCTTCGGTGGCGGTCGGCAGGCCTTTTTCGGCCAGGTCCAGCAGCAACTGGCGACCGATGTGCAAGCCGTCCTGGATCTTGAACGAGTCGTCCAGGTACGGGTCGTTGATCAAGCCTTTCCAGCCGACGGTGGTACGTGGCTTCTCGAAATACACGCGCATAACCAGATACAGGGTATCGGACACTTCGGCGGCGAGAACTTTCAGGCGCTCGGCATATTCGTGGGCGGCCTTGATGTCGTGGATCGAGCAAGGCCCGATGACGACGAACAGGCGATGGTCGGTGCCATCCAGAATGTTGCGAATGACTTCGCGGCCCTTGGTGACGGTGCGCAGTGCGGCGTCGCTCAGGGGAATATCGCGCTTGAGCTGATCGGGAGTGATCAGTGTCTCGTTGGAGGCGACGTTTAGGTCGTTGATCGGTAAATCAGCCATCGTTTACTCGTCAGGTCACGGGTGCCGGCCGCCAGCGAACCCGCGCGGCGGAGCACAGCAAATTAAGCGCGTCGGGGAGCTGAACCTTAGCGCGTTACACCGTGGCTCGACAATGGGCAGACGCCGGTTTGGTGGGGTTTCGCAGTCAGTTTCCCTGCCGCGAGGGGCAAACCGATCAAGAATGCCTCTATTCCAGCACCGGTTGCGCAAAAGCCTTGCGCACCGAATCGTGAGAGAACTCGTCGGCATGCTCCTGGACCCATTCGAGGGCCAGGGCCTGGATGTCCTGCAAGTCTTCGTGGGCCTCATGCAGGCGGCAGTAGCGTTCGATCTGGCACACCTGTTCGCCCATCCGGGCGCTGAACAGCGTTTGTTCATCGACGAAAGCGATGCCTACCAGATAACCGCGCTTGCGTCGCAGGCACCAGGCGACATAGCCCAGGTAGCGCATGTCCGGGTTCACGGTCGGCATGCGTACCTCCAGCGCCGTGCCGTGACGCCACGCACGGTGATAATTGCAAGCCATGCCCCCGAGACTGATAGTGTGCAGCTGTCGTCGCGAAAGACACTCAGGTTTCAGCAACGTTAATTCGACGGGCACATCGTCAGGGTGAGGAATGAATCGTCCCATGAACACAGACTCCATGTGTCGGCCATCTGACATTGTTCCTCCCAGTATAGTGGTCGAATTGGAACTGACCGATTTTGACGCCGACCAACGGCTGCTGGCGATGAGCGGTGTATCGCTGGTCATTTTCACCAGTGTCGGCTGCGCCAGTTGCCGTTTTGCCCGCGAGCAATTGCCGACACTCGACCTGGCAGTCGATCGACTGTGCTGGATCGATGCCGGCAACAACGGCGGGGTGGTCGAGCGTTATCAGGTTTTTCACTTGCCGGCGCTGTTTGTCGTTCGCGACGGTGAATTCTTTGGAGCACTGAAATCGCGCCTGACCGGCACCGAGCTCAATCGGGCCGTGCACCAGGCGCTGAGTCGAACAGCAGAGGAGTTGCCATGATGGGGACAGTTGCCAAGCCGACGATCGGCATTATCGGGACCGGCGCAATCGGCGGTTTCTACGGGGTGATGCTGGCACGTGCCGGTTTTGATGTGCATTTTCTGCTGCGCAGCGAGTTCTCCGCGGTGGCCGAGCATGGCTTGCGAGTCGATAGCGCGCCCCACGGTGTACTGACGTTGAACCCGGTGCAGGCCTATTCGGACGCGCAAGACATGCCACCTTGCGATTGGCTGCTGGTGGGCGCGAAAACCACCAGCAACGCCGACCTGGCACCTGCCATCCTGCAGGCGGCGGCACCGAACGCCAAGGTACTGCTGTTGCAAAACGGTCTGGACGTCGAAGACAGCCTGCGCGCGTTGCTCCCCGATTCGCTGCATGTGCTTGGAGGGCTCTGCTACATCTGCGTCCATCGCGAGGCGCCGGGTGTCATTACCCATCAGGCGCTGGGCGCGGTGCATGTGGGTTATCACAGCGGTCCTGCCGATGGGCCGGCACGCAGCGCAATTGTCGAGGAGGGCGTCGGGCTGTTTCGCAGTGCCGGCCTCGATTCCCAGGCCATGGCGAATCTGCATCAGGCGCGTTGGCAAAAACTGGTCTGGAATATCCCTTACAACGGTCTCTCGGTTTTGCTGGGGGCGAGCACTACACCGTTGATGGCCGATGCCGACAGCCGCGAGCTGGTCAAGGCGCTGATGGCTGAAGTGGTGCAAGGCGCTGTTGCCTGCGGGCACGACGTACCGGCAGGCTATGCCGAGCATTTGTTCATGGTGACCGAAAAGATGCCCGACTACTGGCCGAGCATGTACCACGATTATTTGCACAAGCGACCGCTGGAACTGGCCGCGATCTACGCCCGGCCTTTGGCGGCGGCGAAGGCAGCCGGGTGTGAGATGCCACGCATCGAGGCCTTGTATCGCAGTTTGAGTTTCATTGATCGACGCAATACCTGATTCGACCGACCTGAGGGGGAAGGGCATGCCAAAGGCAATTGACGACAAGCTGGTGCTGGCGATTTCTTCGCGGGCGCTGTTCGACCTGAGCGAAAGCCACAAGGTCTACCTGTCGAGTGGTGTCGAGGCCTACCGGCAATATCAGATCGAACACGAAGACGAAATCCTCGAGCCCGGCGATGCCTTCCCGTTGGTGCAGAAACTCCTGAACCTCAACAACAGCCTCGGCCGCGCCCGGGTCGAGGTGATTCTGGTGTCGCGCAACAGCGCCGACACCGGGCTGCGGGTGTTCAACTCGATTGACCACTACGGACTGGCCATTTCCCGTGCGGCCTTTGTCGGCGGGCGCAGTCCGTATCCCTACCTCAAGGCCTTTGGCTGCGACCTGTTTCTCTCGACCCACGCTGAAGACGTGCGCAATGCACTGGACGCCGGGTTCGCGGCAGCGACCATTCTGTCGGGCGGTGCCAGCCGTGCGGCCAGCGACGAGTTACGCATTGCCTTCGATGGAGACGCGGTACTGTTTTCCGATGAGTCGGAACGCGTTTATCAGGCCGGTGGTCTGGAGGCGTTCCAGGCCAGCGAGCGTGAGGCCGCCCGCGAACCGTTGCGCGGTGGGCCGTTCAAAGGGTTTCTCGCGGCCCTCAACCTGTTGCAGCGTGAGTTCCCGGAGGACACCTGTCCGATCCGAACCGCGCTGGTCACGGCGCGATCGGCGCCGGCCCATGAGCGGGTCATTCGCACGTTGCGCGAATGGGACATCCGTCTCGACGAGTCGCTGTTCCTCGGCGGCCTGACCAAGTCGGCCTTTCTCGAAGCCTTCGCGGCCGACGTGTTTTTCGACGATCAGGCCGGTCACTGCGAGTTGGCCCGAGAAGTCGTCGCCACCGGTCATGTGCCCCATGGCATAAGCAACGAGCAAAAGGTTTAAGCCCACCGTTCAATGCGTTGCGCGGGACGTCGTAGTCGCCAAGGCACTGCTAAGCTGAATCAAATCTCCGCCATGTTGGCAGTCGAGGAGGTCATATGATTCGTTCGATGCTGTATGCCACTGACCTTGGTCTGTACGCGCCCGTGGTGATGCAGCATGCCCTGGAACTGGCCAGGACCTTCAATGCCAGTTTGTATGTCGTGCATGCGGTTGAACCCATGGGGTTGTTTGCCGAATCGGTGCTGCAAAGTTATCTCGATGAACAGGCGCTGAACGAGTTTCACAGCCAGGGCCTCAATACGGTGATTGCCAGTATCGAGCAGCGGGTGCTCGACAGTTTTCGTGAGGAGTTGGGGGATGAAGGGGAGCACGACCTGGAGCGGATTCAGGCAGTACGGGTGCTGCAGGGCGATCCGTCGCAGGTGATTCTGGACCAGGCGCAGAAACTCTCCGTGGATTTGTTGATCGTAGGTAGTCACAGCCATGGTGCTGGTGCGGAAACGCCTCTGGGGCGAACCGCCGCCCGTGTGTTGCAACTGTCCAAGGTGCCGGTCTATCTGGTGCCGCTGGTGCAACGTCGTCGTCAAGGGGATCTCTAGAACACGAATAATGGCAATTTGATAAAAAAGTTCTAGATTTATTCTTCGAGCCATTAATATAGTTATATACCGTCGCTGATGCCCGTGGCGTCTACCTGCTTTGAGGGATTCATATGAAGCTTCAACAATTGCGCTACATCTGGGAAGTGGCGCACCACGACCTCAACGTTTCCGCTACAGCCCAAAGCCTTTACACCTCTCAACCGGGCATCAGCAAGCAGATCCGTCTGCTGGAAGACGAACTGGGCGTCGAGGTTTTTGCCCGTAGCGGTAAGCACCTGACCCGTGTCACCCCGGCCGGCGAGCGCATCATCACCACCGCTGGCGAGATTCTGCGCAAGGTTGAAAGCATCAAGCAGATCGCCCAGGAGTTCTCCAACGAGAAGAAAGGCACCCTGTCGATTGCCACCACTCATACCCAGGCGCGTTATGCGTTGCCGCCGGTAATCAGCAATTTCATCAAGCAATACCCGGACGTGGCCCTGCACATGCATCAGGGATCGCCGATGCAAATCGCCGAAATGGCCGCTGACGGCACCGTGGATTTCGCCATTGCCACCGAAGCGCTCGAGCTGTTCGGTGATCTGGTGATGATGCCGTGCTACCGCTGGAACCGTTGTGTGGTCGTGCCTCAGGGCCACCCGCTGACCAAACTGTCGAAACTGACCCTCGAAGCACTGGCCGAATACCCGATCGTGACGTACGTGTTCGGTTTTACCGGCCGTTCGAAACTCGACGAAGCCTTCAGCCATCGCGGCCTGACGCCGAAAGTGGTGTTCACCGCCGCCGACGCCGACGTGATCAAGACCTATGTTCGCCTGGGTCTGGGCGTAGGCATCGTGGCAAAAATGGCTGTCGACACCAAGCTCGATAGCGACCTGGTGGTACTCGATGCCAGCGAACTGTTCGAGTCCAGCGTAACCAAGATCGGCTTCCGTCGCGGCACCTTCCTGCGGGGTTTCATGTGCGACTTCATCGAGAAGTTCGCGCCGCACCTGACCCGCGAAGTCATGGCCAAGGCCATTCAGTGCCACAACAAGCAGGAACTGGAAGAGCTGTTCGAGGGCGTCGAACTACCCGTTCACTGATAGCGTTTCCTGCCGGTCAAACCACCTCGGTGACAGCGAACTGTTGCCGAGCACCCGCCACCATGATCTCCACCTCATCGCCCTCGAACTTGCCCAGCAGGCTTTTGCCCAGCGGTGAGCGCGGGGTGATGACGGTAATCAGTTGCCCCACCAGATCGACCTTCAACCCTGCTGCATCGGGGGCCAGAAACAGCCATTGTTCGCGCCCCTTTTCGTCCTCCAGCCCCAGCAGCGCGCCCACTTCGATGCCCCGCTGATCGTCATACGGACGCAGGGCGAGGTTCTGGCAGAGGCTCAGTGACTGGCGAATTTCCTCGACCCGCCTGGCTTGCCCGGCCGCGAGATAGGACGCTTCCAGCCCCAGGGTGTCGTACTTGTTCTCGGCGATGTTTTCTTCGTGGGTCGCCGTTTCGTAGGCGGTTTGCGCGGCCCGCTCGGCGATGTCGAGATCGATCCGCAGCCTGTCGAGAATCAGTTGGTGGACGGTTTGCTTATTCATGATCAATCGCAGAATTGCAGGACGTTGGCGCGGCTTTTTTCGCTGGGTGCAGTCCGGTCCTGTTGCAGCCAGAACTGACAGTTCGGGTTGGCCAGGTTGCGACTGCTGCTGCGTGCCTGATCAAGCCGTTGCTGCTGTTCGTTCTTGCGCAGGTTTTCTTCATATTGCTCGAACAGCGGGCTCTGTGGCGGAATGTTCGGCAGCGGTTGAGCCGCTGCGGGTGGTTGGGCCAGCTGCTCAACCGCCGCCGCGACCGGGGCGAGTTGCTCGCTGAAAAGCAGGCGCGACGCGAGCCAGCAGGTCAACACAATGGCAATGAACCCGAGCCACATGCCGAGGGCGATACTGCCGGTCAGTTGCAGGGCGCTGAGGCTGATCGGGAAGGATCGGCGCGGAGTGGGGCGGTGGGGCATGGTTGCTTCCTGGCGAAAGGTCACTGGCGAGTGGCGATTGTCGCATGAAGAATAATCGCCGTCGGCTCTTCTGCACGGGGTAATTTATGCGGACAATCGGCGCCTTTGCCAACGGGAGCCTGGAATGCCTGAAATGAAAACCCGCTGGGATATTTTTTGCACCGTGGTCGACAACTTCGGCGACATCGGCGTGACCTGGCGACTGGCCCGGCAACTGGTGGCCGAACATGGGCTGGCGGTGCGTCTATGGGTCGATGACCTGCGAGCGTTCGAGCGCCTGTGCCCGGAAATCGACATCCATGCTCCCAGGCAGTTGCAGCAAGGCGTCGAAGTGCGCCAATGGCCAGCCGAGTGGCAACCGACCGAAGCCGCCGATGTGGTGATCGCTGCATTTGCCTGCCAATTGCCGAGCGCCTATATGGAGGCCATGGCCGAACGGGAGAAGACGCCGCTGTGGATGAACCTGGATTACCTGAGCGCCGAGGACTGGGTCATCGGCTGCCACGGTTTGCCCTCGGTGAAGTACAAAAACGTGCAGAAGTTCTTCTTCTTCCCAGGATTCCAGAAGGGCACCGGCGGACTGCTGCGTGAGCGAGGGTTGCTGGAACGGCGTCGGCAATTTCAGCAAAACCCGCAGGCTCAAAGAAAATTCCTGCAAGGCTTGGGAATTGATCCTGCGCCCGGCGCGCAGCTGATCTCATTGTTTGCCTACGAAAACACCGGTCTGGCCAGTTGGCTTGATGCAATGGCCGGCGATTCTACTGCCACTCATCTGCTGGTGCCGGAAGGGCGGATTCTCGGCGACGTCGAGCGTTGGCTCGGTGTACAGGGTTTGGCGGCCGGTGCCGTGCATGTGCGTGATGCCTTGACCGTGCAAGTGCTGCCATTCGTCCGCCAGGACCAGTACGACCGGTTGCTGTGGTGCTGCGATTTCAATGCCGTGCGCGGCGAAGATTCCTTTGTGCGCGCCCAATGGGCTGGCCGGCCATTTCTCTGGCATATCTACCGGCAAGAAGAAGACATCCACCTGGACAAGCTCGAAGCCTTCCTCGAACTCTATGTGAAGGGGTTATCTGCGCCTGCGCGGGAGGCGATCAGCGGTCTCTGGCGGGCGTGGAACGCCGGTGAAAAAATGGCCGACCACTGGCAATTCACTCGTAAACACTGGCCAGAGCTGGAAAAACACGCTGAGGCGTGGTGTCTGGAGCAGGCCTTGCAGGCCGATCTTGCCACGGCGCTGGTACAGTTTTATGGAAATTGGATATGATACGCGGCCTAGATTTTTGTAAATCCCATCCAAATTCGGATATTCGCAATGAAAACTGGTAAAGAACTGAAACCCGGGACCGTGATTCGTCTCGAAAACGATCCTTGGCTGGTTCAGAAAGCTGAATTCACCAAGTCCGGTCGTAACAGCGCGATCATGAAGACCAAGCTGAAAAACCTGCTGACCGGTTACAAGACCGAGATCGTTTACAGCGCCGACGACAAACTGGACGACGTAATCCTCGACCGCAAAGAAGCGACCCTGTCCTTCATCAGCGGCGACACCTACACGTTCATGGACACCACCGACTACACCATGTACGAGCTGAACGCTGAAGACATCGAAGCCGTTCTGCCTTTCGTTGAAGAAGGCATGACCGATGTTTGCGAAGCGATCTTCTTCGAAGAGCGTCTGGTTTCCGTAGAGCTGCCGACCACTATCGTGCGTCAGGTTGACTACACCGAAGGTTCCGCTCGCGGCGACACTTCCGGCAAGGTGATGAAGCCTGCCAAACTGAAGAACGGTACCGAGCTGTCGGTTGCTGACTTCATCGAAATCGGCGACATGATCGAGATCGATACCCGCGAAGGCGGTTCCTACAAAGGCCGTGCCAAATAAGCACAGCTTCAGGAATGAAAAAGCCCGACCATTGAGTCGGGCTTTTTTTTGCCTGAAACACTCCACCCTCTGTAGGAGCGAGCTTGCTCGCGATGGTCGTTAACGATAACGCGGGCTATCTAAATGACCGCGTTGTCTGGCCGTCCATCGCGAGCAAGCTCGCTCCTACAGAGGCAGTGTTATTTCTTCAGGTGTTGCTTGAGTTCTTCAGACGCCTGCAGCATCGCCGAACGCACCGCTGGCACCTGGCTCACTACGTTGAGCAAACCGTAGTCGTGGATCAGGCCGTTGTAGCGAACCGAGGTCACTGGCACACCGGCCTCGTCCAGCTTGCGGGCGTAGGCTTCGCCTTCGTCGCGCAATACGTCGGCCCCGGCGGTCTGCACCAGCGCTGGAGGCAATCCTTTCAACTGGGCGGTGGTTGCGCGCAGTGGCGAGGCGTAGATCTCGTTCCGTTGCTTGGCGTCGGTGGTGTAGTTGTCCCAGAACCACTTCATCATGTTTTTGGTGAGGAAGTGCCCTTCGGCAAACTGGTTGTAGGACGCGGTTTCGAAGTTGGCATCAGTTACCGGCCACAACAGCACCTGGAACCTGATCGCCGGTGTGCCCTTGTCCTTGGCCATCAGCGCAACCACAGCCGCCATGTTGCCGCCGACACTGTTGCCGGCTACCGCCAGGCGCTGGCCATCGACGTTGATCTCTTTGCCGTGCTCGGCCACCCATCGGGTTGCGGCGTAAGCCTGGTTGATCGCCACCGGGTAATGCGCTTCCGGCGACGGC
This sequence comes from Pseudomonas sp. GW456-L13, assembly GCF_017350115.1. Classification (NCBI taxonomy): domain Bacteria; kingdom Pseudomonadati; phylum Pseudomonadota; class Gammaproteobacteria; order Pseudomonadales; family Pseudomonadaceae; genus Pseudomonas; species Pseudomonas sp. GW456-L13. The sequence continues at coordinate 768,681 of NZ_JACNAS010000002.1, read as the reverse complement.
GTGTAGTTCACGAATACGGCCGCGGCACCCGAACCCGTCACCAGGTCACGCACCAGCCGCTCGTGGGTCGGGAAGTCCCCCAGCACCCAGCCACCGCCGTGGAAGAACATGAACACCGGCAGCTCGCCCTTGACCCCGGCCGGCCGGACGATGGTCAGGCTGATCGGTTGGCCGTCGACTTGAACGGTCTTCTGGCTGACATCGGCTTTTGGCAGCGTCAGCTTCACTCCCGCCTGCGCGCCCACCAGCACCGCGCGGGCCTCGGCGGGCGTCATTTGCTCCATCGGCTTGCCGGTTCCGGCGTTGAGAACGTCGAGGAACGCCTGGGTGTTGTGTTCAACCCCGGTACCTGCGAACGCGTTGCTGATGGACAAGGTGAGAAGGGTACCGGTCAAGACTTTGCTGAAAGTGTTCATGTTCGTTTCCTGTTCGGGCCTGGGTAGTCAGCGCTTAGACGGTTACGTGCAGACGCACATCGACGTTGCCACGGGTGGCGTTGGAGTACGGGCAGACCTGGTGGGCCGCATCGACCAGTGCTTGAGCATCGGCTTGTTCAAGACCCGGCAGGCTGATGTGCAGGTCGATGTCCAGGCCGAAGCCGCCAGGGATCTGGCCGATGCCGACATGAGCGGTGATCGAAGCGTCGTTAGGAATGCTGCGCTTGGTCTGGCTGGCCACGAATTTCAGGGCACCGATGAAGCAGGCGGAGTAGCCGGCAGCGAACAGTTGCTCTGGGTTGGTGGCTGCGCCGCCGGCACCGCCGAGTTCTTTGGGCGTGGCGAGCTTGACGTCGAGGATGTTGTCGCTGGAAACCGCACGACCGTCACGGCCACCGGTGGAGGTTGCGATTGCGGTGTAGAGAGTTTGCATGGTGAAAGCCTCGTTCAGGGTTTTGTTTGTTTTGCGCTAAATGTTTGCGCGCTAAGTAAGTGCGAAATAAATGTATCGCGCTAATGTTTAGCGCGCAAGATATTTTTTCAAGGAAATTTGAAAAAAGACGCAAGGCTGTGAGGTGGTTTAGCTTGAAAGTATTGAGCTAGAGCTATCGAGGGGGATTTTCAGCGGGTTTTTTTCTGGGGAGGGTGGCGAACCCGGTTTTCTGGTGGGCCGCAGAGCCGCTGTGGGAGCGAGCTTGCTCGCGATTGCAGTCTCACATTCAGCAATGATGCTGACTGATACACCGCCATCGCGAGCAAGCTCGCTCCCACAAGGGATTTGTGGTGGTTTGGAGACTAGAGGCTATCTTGCAGGTGGCGACGCAACTCCTGCAGTTCCGCCTGCAGGTTTTTCAGGCGCTCCAGGGTCATCCCGCTGGCGCCGAGGATGCATTGGGGAATGTCCCGGGCCTTGTCGCGCAACGCCCGGCCCTGTTCGGTGAGTTCGACGATCACCACCCGCTCATCTTCGCGGCTGCGGGTTCGGCTGAGCAGGCCTTCGGCTTCCAGGCGCTTGAGCAGCGGCGTCAACGAGCCAGGATCGGTCAGCAACCGCGTGCTGATTTCACCTACGGTCAAACCGTCCTTTTCCCACAACACCATCATCGCCAGGTATTGCGGGTAGGTCAGGCCCAGCGCTTGCAGCAAGGGTTTGTAGACCTTGGTCATCATCAGCGAAGTGGAATGCAGGGCGAAGCACGCCTGATTGTCCAGCATCAGGTTGTCGCAGTTGTCCGGGGTGTTGCGCTCGGTGGTCATGTCGAAGCCTTGATCTGTGATCTGAAGAATCTAGCGGGCGAATCTTTAATGCGCCAGATAATTTTGATCAGTGCCGTTGCAAATGGGTTTGCAGCTCCAGGTCCCAGGGCGGAATCGGGCTGAAGCGGGTTTTCAGGTACTCCAGCAACAAGCGACTGCGGGAGTTGGGCTGCTGTTCCAGGCGCAAGGCGTAGATGCCGGCGCTTTCCGGTTTCGGCAGACCGCTGTCGCAGAACAGCGGCAGCAACTCACCCCGCAACAAGTATTCGCTGGCCAGCCAGGTCGGCAGGTGCGCGATACCCAGTCCGGCCAATGCGCCGCACACCAGCGCCTCGGCATTGTTGGCGCTCATGCGGATCCGCGCCGGCCGGTGCAAGTGCATTTGCCCGTCGCGCTCGAAACGCCAGGCGAAGGGCGGAGCCAGGCCATCCCAGTCGAGTCCGTCGTGTTCAATCAGCTGTGTCGGCTCGGTCGGCACGCCGCGACGCCGCAAATAATCAGGGCTGGCGCAGGCGATACGCACCATGCTCGCCAGTGGTGTGGCCACCAGCCGGGTATCGGCCAGTTGCCCGGCGCGCAGCACCAGATCGACCTTGCCGAGGTTCAGGCCCTGCATGTCGACGAAGCTGTCGATCAAGTGCAGCTGCACATCGAGCCCGGGGTAGAGCATCAGGAAATCGGCAATCACCGGTGCCAGGTGCCGGCGACCAAAGGCTGCCGGCGCATCGATACGAATCAGGCCTTCCGGCGCGCTGCTCAGGGACACCGCCTCGGCCCGGGCCAGGCGCAATTCGGCGACGATCCGCCGTGCGCGCTCGGCAAAGGCCAATCCCGCCGGCGTGGCGCGTACCGCATGCGTGCTGCGCAGGAACAGCTGACTGCCGACCGCGCTTTCCAGGCTGTCGATACGCCGTGCCACGGCCGAAGGGGTTAGCGGATGACGGCGCGAGGCGGCGGAAAAACTGCCGGTTTCCAGCACGTCGAGGAACAAGGCCAGTTGGTCGGTCAGTTGATTGGGGTTCATGGCAGGTTTGTGCTTGTGCGAATTTGGCACAGCCATTGTGCGTTGCTATGCGTTTCCGTGCCAGAAGCAACTGCGTAGGATCAAAGGCCTGACGGCAACGGGGAAAATGCTGTGATTGAGTTCTTGATGTATCTGGTGTTCGGCGCTGCGTTGGGCACGCTCGGCGGTTTGTTTGGCATCGGCGGCGGCCTGATCGCCATTCCGCTGCTGGGCGTGCTGTTCGGGCTCGATCAGCAGATTGCCCAAGGCACCGCGCTGGTGATGGTGGTGCCGAACGTGATGCTGGCGCTGTGGCGCTATCATCAGCGCATCCGTATCGAACTGCGTCACGCGTTACCGCTGGCCATCATGGGGTTTTGCTTCGCCTGGCTCGGGTCGATCTGGGCGGTGGGCATTGATGCGCAAACCATGCGCATAGGCTTTGTTGCGTTTCTGATCGCACTGTCGGCGTACAACCTCGTTCGCATGTTCGCCGCCAGTGCTCCGCCGGCTTCGCAGATGAACTACTCATGGCCCTGGCTGGGCCTGCTTGGCGCTGCATCCGGCACGATGGGCGGGCTGTTCGGCGTGGGTGGCGCGGTGGTGGCGACACCGGTGCTGACCAGTCTGTTCGGCACGAGCCAAGTGGTTGCGCAGGGGCTGTCGTTGGCGCTGGCCTTGCCGAGTACGGGGGTGACGCTGGTGACTTACGCCGCACACCATCAGGTCAGCTGGGTGATCGGCTTGCCCTTGGCGGTCGGTGGGCTGATGAGCATCAGTTGGGGCGTGAAGGTTGCCCACGCATTGCCGGAGCGACTGCTGCGCGGGCTGTTTTGCGGGTTCCTGGTGTTCTGCGCGGTGATGCTCGCCTTCAAAGTTTGAAGCCTTCGATGATGTGCTCGGCCAGGCACTCGGTGATGGGTGACGGGTTATGCAGGTTGCGCACGAGCATGATGCTGGCCTCCGGCAGCAGCGGCAGGTCCTGGGCCTCACCGAGGATGCGCATGTCCGCGGTGATCAGGCTTTCAAGTTGCGCCGTGACGGCCAGGCCGGCGCTGACCACGGCCATGATCGCCGACAGGCTGTCGCTGTTGTATGCCACCCGGTAATCGCGCCCCCGGGCATCCAGGGCATTGCAGGCCCACTGGCGGCAGAAGCAATCACTGTTGAACATCGCCAGTGGCAGCGGCGTCTGCTCGTGGGCGCTGTAGCATTGTGCCTCGGCCCAGACAAAGCGTTCCTTGCGCAACAACTGGCCGATTTCGCTGCCCGGTTCACGGGTCACGATGGACAGGTCGAGGTCCTGGCGCATCAGCAGTTGTTTTGATGATTCGCAGTGCACTTCTATCTGAATCAGCGGGTAAGACTGGGCAAACCGGCGCAGAATCCCCGGGAGGAACCGCATCACATAATCGTCCGGCGTGCCGATACGCACCGTGCCAACCATGTCGGGCTCACGCAACGTATTGAAGACCTCGCTGTGCAGCTTGAGGATGCGTCGCGCATAGCCGAGCAGCACCTGGCCTTCAGCCGTCAGTCGCACCTGCCGCCCGTCGCGCTGGAACAACTGACGCTGCAGCACATCTTCTTCCAGTCGTTTCATCTGCATGCTGACGGCGGACTGGGTGCGGTTGACCAATTCCCCGGCGCGGGTAAAGCCGCCCTGGTCGGCGATGGCGACGAAGGTGCGCAAGACTTCGGTATCGATACTCGGGTAGGCGGACATCCATCAATCTCCGAGATATGTGACATCAGAAACATTCGTTGGATTGATCTTAGACCCGGCGCGAGACTGGAGCCATCCAAACGGAGGGCAACAAGATGAAAGGTCAACATGAGTTCCAAGGATCAGAAAAACACTCGATTCACGTGATATCCGATCTGCTGCACAAGGTCGGCCGCTGGTACGAATTGCATCGCGAGCGCGAATTGCTGGCGAGCTTGAGCGACGAAGCACTCAAGGACATCGGCATGAGCCGTGCGGATGTGGAGAACGAGTCGATCAAGCCGTTCTGGAATGACCCGATGCATAAATGATGAATGCCACGCTACACAAACCCCTTACCGGTGAGGTAGGTTGCGAGCAGACAAGGAGGCACCCATGCCCGCAACGTTGTCCTTTACCCTCAAACAGGCTCGGCGTCTGGCGCTGGCCGCCCAAGGGTTCAACGGGCGGTCGCCGCCAGCGGCGATCAAGGCTGTTGCGCTCAATCGCCTGATCGAACGGCTGGGCATTTTGCAGATCGATTCGGTCAATGCATTGGTGCGTTCGCACTACCTTCCGCTATTTTCCCGCCTCGGTAACTACTCCTCCGATTTGCTCGACCAGGCTGCCTGGAGTCAGGGCCGGCGCCGTACGTTGTTCGAGTATTGGGGCCACGAAGCCTCGTTGTTGCCACTTTCCATGTTCCCGCTGATGCGCTGGCGCATGCAGCGTGCCAGACGTGGCGAGGATATTTATCAGCAGCTGGCGCGCTTCGGTCGTGAGCAACAGGACACAATTCGCCGGGTGCTGGCCTCGGTCGAGGAGCAGGGCGCGCTGGGGGCCGGCAGCCTGTCGACCCGTCAGGAACGGGCCGGCCCCTGGTGGGACTGGAGCGCGGAAAAGCATGCGCTGGAATGGTTGTTCGCTGCCGGTGAAGTGACTGTTGCCGGACGGCGCGGATTCGAAAGGCTCTACGATCTGCCGGAGCGAGTGATTCCCTCGGCGGTGCTTGCGCACCCCGTCCTGAGTGAAGACGAGGCCCAGCGCGGCCTGTTGCGGCATGCGGCAACGGCCTTGGGGGTCGGTACGGAGAAGGATTTGCGTGACTATTTCCGCTTGAACCCTGCGGACAGTCGTCCACGTTTGGCCGAGTTGGTCGAGGCCGGGGAATTGCTGACCTGCGAAGTGCAGGGCTGGCGACAACCGGCCTATTGTCTGCCCGAGCCAAAAGTGCCGCGTAAAGTCGTGGCCAGTGCCTTGCTCTCGCCGTTCGATTCGCTGATCTGGGAACGCAGCCGGACCGAGCGGCTGTTTGATTTCCGCTATCGGCTGGAGATTTACACGCCGCCGGACAAACGGGTGTACGGCTATTACGTCCTGCCGTTTTTGCACAACGAACGGATTGCCGCACGAGTCGATCTGCGCGCCGAACGGGGGGGGGGCCGTTTGGCGGTGCATGCGGTGCATGAGGAGGAGGCGGGGCTGGATGACGAGGGGATGTTGGCGTTGGCGGTCAATCTGCGGCAGATGGCGGATTGGCTGGGGCTGGCGCAGGTTCAGCTGAATTGCCCGCGGGCGAGTGCGGCGAGGTTGCGGGTGGCACTGGCACAGATTGAGGGTGGCTGAGCTGGCCTCTTCGCGAGCAAGCTCGCTCCCACAGGGGAGCGCGGTCCAATGTGGGAGCGAGCTTGCTCGCGATGGCGGTCTATCAGAGAAGCAAAATCTAGCGCCGAACCTGCTTCAAGGTTTCAGCAATCAAAAACGCCAGCTCCAGCGACTGATCGGCATTCATCCGCGGGTCGCAGTGGGTGTGATAACGATCCGACAAGCCATCCTCGGTAATCGGCCGCGCACCACCGATGCACTCGGTCACGTTCTGCCCGGTCATTTCAATGTGGATACCCCCGGCATAACTGCCTTCGGCTTCGTGTACCTGGAAGAACTGCTTCACCTCGCCAAGGATCTGTGCAAAGTCACGGGTCTTGTAGCCGCTGCTGGCCTTGATGGTGTTGCCGTGCATCGGGTCCGAACTCCACAGCACCTGCTTGCCTTCGCGCTGGACGGCGCGGATCAGCTGCGGCAAGTGATCGCCGACCTTGTTCGCGCCCATCCGTGCGATCAGGTTCAGGCGACCCGGATCGTTCTGCGGGTTGAGCACGTCGATCAAGCGAATCAGGTCGTCCGGGTTCATGCTCGGGCCGACCTTGACCCCGATCGGGTTGTTCACCCCGCGCAGGAATTCGACGTGGGCGCCGTCCAGCTGACGGGTGCGATCGCCGATCCACAGCATGTGGGCCGAGCAGTCGTAGTAGTCGTTGGTCAGGCTGTCGCGACGCACGAAGGCTTCTTCGTAGTTCAGCAGCAGCGCTTCGTGGGCGGTGAAGAAACTGGTTTCGCGCAACTGCGGCGAACTGTCCATGCCGCAGGCGCGCATGAATGCCAGGGTTTCATCGATACGGTCGGCCAGGTGGCTGTACTTTTCCGCCAGCGCCGAGTTGGCAATGAAGTCCAGGTTCCACTTGTGCACCTGGTGCAGATCGGCAAAACCGCCCTGGGCAAATGCACGCAACAGGTTCAGGGTGGCGGTGGACTGGTGATAGGACTGCAGCAGGCGTTCCGGGTCCGGTACGCGGCTTTTTTCGTCGAAACCGATGCCGTTGACGATGTCGCCACGGTAGGCGGGCAAGGTCACGCCATCGATGGTTTCGTCATTGGCCGAACGGGGCTTGGCGAACTGCCCGGCCATGCGCCCGACCTTGACCACCGGACAGCCGGCGGCAAAGGTCATCACGATCGCCATCTGCAACAACACCTTGAAGGTGTCGCGGATTTTCGCCGCGGAGAATTCGGCGAAGCTTTCGGCGCAGTCGCCACCCTGCAACAGAAACGCGCGGCCTTGGGTCACCTCGGCAAACTGACGGCGCAACTCCCGGGCTTCACCGGCAAACACTAGTGGCGGATAGCTTGCCAGGGTCTGCTCGACCTGCTGCAAATGCGCGGCGTCGGGGTATTGGGGTTGTTGCTGGATCGGCAAGGCGCGCCAGCTGTCGGGGCTCCAGGGTTGGCTCATCACGGTCTCTAGTGTTTTCGCTCGGACCTCCATGTTATCAGCAAATTAGTGCGTGACCTGTTCCTGTCGCTTCGCCGACAATCTCGCCTTTGCCGCTCTCTACACGCGGTGTTATTGCGTTGCCGGCCCCGGTGACGATCAGGAGATGAAATGACTGAGGAGCGCGTCGAGCATCTGCTCGCCGAGGTACAGGACGAGTTCGGCGTGATTCGTGTGCTGGAAGTGGCCGATTACCGTTTTCTCGAATTCGGTGATGCCATCGAGCAAAGCTGCGTGTTCACGGCCGATCCGAGCTGGCTCGAGTACGACTACACCCGGGCGATGCTGATTGGTGCGCTGTGCCACCAGCAACCGGAAAGTGCGCTGTTTCTCGGCCTCGGCGCCGGGACGCTGACCCAGGCCTGCCTCAAGTTCCTGCCGCTGGAAGATGTCGAAGCCATCGAACTACGCCCGGACGTACCGCGCCTGGCTATTGAATATCTGGGGCTGGATGACGATCCGCGCCTGTACATCCGCGTTGGCGATGCGCTGGAACTGCTGGACACCGCTGAGTCGGCCGACCTGATTTTCGTCGACCTTTATACCGATGTCGGTCCGGGCGTCGGTCATCTGGCCTGGAGCTTTCTGGAAAACTGCCAGAAGCGATTGAATCCGGGTGGCTGGCTGGTCATCAATCAGTGGGCGACCGACGATGGCAAACCTCTGGGCGCCGCCTTATTGCGCGGTTTGTATCACCGACATTACTGGGAGCTGCCGGTGAAGGAGGGCAACGTGATTCTGATCGTGCCGTCGGAGCTGGACCAGGAACTGGACATGGACGGCCTGATCGCCCGCGCCGAAGCGCTGGCGCCGCGGTTGGGGTACTCGCTGGATTCGTTGATCAAGTGCATTCGTCCGGCTACCTGAGTTGTCAGTGATGGCCCTATCGCGAGCAGGCTCGCTCCCACATTTGACCGCGATCCCCTGTGGGAGCGAGCTTGCTCGCGATAGCTTTCTTACTGGCAATACAAGGCTAAAGCCCTTTGAACACGCCCGGCCGCCGCTCCACCATCGACCGCACACCTTCCTTGACGTCCTCGGTAGCCATCAACTTCTTGACTAGCTGCGGCAACGCCTGTGCCGCCGCGGTTTCCCCTTCATACCGGGCCTGTCGCGCAGACATCAGCGTCGCCTGCACCCCAAGCGGTGCCTGACGGGCGATCCGTTCGGCCAGTTCAATCGCCCGGGGCAGCAAGTCCTCACTGGCCATGACCTCCTGTACCAGACCCAGGTGCAAGGCATCACGGGCATCGAATTCATCACCGGTCAACAACCAGCGCATGGCATTGCCCCAGCCGGCCACTTGATGCAGGCGCAGGGTGGCGCCGCCGAACGGGAAGATTCCGCGTTGCACTTCCATCTGCGCGAACCGGGTGTTGCTGGCGCACAGGTTGATGTCGGCGGCCAGCATCAACTCGATGCCGATGGTCAGGCAGTAGCCCTGGGCGGCGACGATTACCGGTTTGCTGACCCTGGGACCTGCGAACACCGCCCACGGATCACAGCCGCCGGGTGGAACCTGCCAGCCATCTGTCAGTGTGACGCTGGCATTGACCAGGTCGAGCCCGGCGGTGAAGTGTTCGCCATGAGCGAACAACACCGCCACCCGCGCCTCGCTGTCGGCTTCGAACTCGCCATAGGCCAGGCTCAACGCGTTGAGCAGGTCGAGATCGAAGGCATTGCGCTTGGCCACCCGATCCAGACCTATCAGGAACACATGACCATGCCGTTCGCGGCTGACTCGACTGGAGCTGGGCTGATTCATGGAGCGTTCCTCGGGGTGGGAAAGGCGTGCCAGACCGGCGGTCTGCACGGTAAAGGGTGAACCGTTTTAGCGCCATCACCCGCAAGGCCGGGCCTTTGAAAAATAGACGGCTGACCGATTATTCGCAAAGCCTGTTACACAACGGTGTATCCGGTGGATTTCCGATAAAAAAAGCTCCCTTTTTGGGCGAATTCCGGTATAGTGCGCGCCGGCCTTTAACCGGGCCGCGTTTAGGTAGCGCAATTCCCCGAAGCCAGCTTCGGCTGCACGTCCGCCCAGCGGACTCTTCCTTGACGATTCTTTTCATTCATTCGTTTTCGCAAATCCCCGCCGACAAAGCTGCCAGGGCGACTCTTGAGTCTCAACACGGCATGTGCAGCTTTGGAGCATGGGTCTTTGCGGATGCACTTAGAGGCAGACCCATGACCCAGGAAATCGGCGGCTTCGCCGCTCTTGAACTTCATCCAAATATTGTCGCTGCAGTAGTCGCTACCGGCTATGAAGAGCCTTCGGCCATTCAGCAGCAGTCGATCCCGATCATTCTCGCCGGTCACGATATGATTGGTCAGGCGCAAACCGGTACCGGTAAAACCGCTGCCTTTGCCCTGCCAATTCTGCACCGCATTGATCCGTCCAAGCGCGAGCCGCAAGCTCTGATCCTGGCCCCAACTCGTGAGTTGGCGCTACAAGTTGCAACCGCTTTCGAAACCTACGCCAAGCAAATGCCGGGCGTGACTGTTGTGGCTGTCTACGGCGGCGCGCCGATGGGCCCACAACTGAAAGCAATCCGTAATGGCGCACAAATCGTTGTCGCCACTCCGGGCCGTCTGTGCGACCACCTGCGTCGCGACGAAAAAGTACTGGCGACCGTGAACCACCTGGTTCTCGACGAAGCCGACGAAATGCTCAAGCTGGGCTTCATGGACGACCTGGAAGTCATCTTCAAGGCCATGCCGGAAACCCGTCAGACCGTACTGTTCTCGGCCACCTTGCCTCAATCGATCCGTGCCATCGCCGAACGCCACCTGCGCGATCCGAAGCACGTCAAGATTCAGAGCAAGACCCAGACCGTTACCGCGATCGAGCAGGCTCACCTGCTGGTTCACGCTGACCAGAAGACTTCGGCCGTTCTCAGCTTGCTGGAAGTGGAAGATTTCGACGCCCTGATCATGTTCGTGCGCACCAAGCAAGCGACCCTGGACCTGGCCAGTGCCCTGGAAGCCAAAGGCTACAAAGCCGCTGCGCTGAACGGTGACATCGCCCAGAACCAGCGTGAGCGTGTGATCGACTCCCTCAAGGATGGCCGTCTGGACATCGTTGTGGCGACCGACGTTGCGGCTCGTGGCCTGGACGTTCCGCGCATCACTCACGTGTTCAACGTTGACATGCCGTACGATCCAGAGTCCTACGTTCACCGTATCGGCCGTACCGGCCGTGCCGGTCGCGAAGGTCGTGCACTGCTGCTGGTGACTCCGCGTGAGCGCCGCATGCTGCAAGTGATCGAGCGTGTAACCGGTCAAAAGGTTGCTGAAGTTCGCCTGCCGGACGCTCAAGCCGTTCTGGATGCGCGCATCAAGAAGCTGACCAACAGCCTGTCGCCGCTGGTGGCTGAAGCCGAATCGACCCACGGTGATCTGCTCGATCGCCTGACCGCCGACATCGGTTGCAGCCCGCGTGCCCTGGCCGCAGCCCTGCTGCGCAAGGCTACCAATGGTCAAGCGCTGAACCTGGCCGCTATCGAGAAAGAGCGTCCACTGGTGCCGAACAATGCACCGCGTGGCGATCGTCCAGAGCGTTCCGGTGATCGTCCTGAGCGTGGTGACCGCGAGCGTCGCGCTCCGATGCCACTGGGCGAAGGTCGTGCACGTTGCCGTACCGCGCTGGGCGCGCGTGACGGTATCGCCGCCAAGAACCTGCTGGGCGCCATCCTCAACGAAGGTGGCCTGGCGCGTGAAGCGATCGGTCGCATCCAGGTGCGTGACAGCTTCAGCCTCGTCGAGCTGCCGGAAGATGGTCTGGAGAAGTTGCTGACCAAGCTGAAGGACACTCGCGTTGCCGGTAAGCAGTTGAAGCTGCGTCGCTACCGCGAAGATTGATCCGCTCTCGGGCTGATTGATCGAACATAAAAAATCCCCGACTGGTTCGGGGATTTTTTTTGCCTTTCAATCGGCGGTGCGGCATTCGCGAGCAGGCTCGCTCCCACAGGTGCCGCAGATCAAATGTGGGAGCGAGCCTGCTCGCGATGGGGGCGACTCGGTCGGTCTGTCAGCCGAAACGGTAAATATCCATGCCCAGCGCTCCCATGGTGAACCCTTGGTGAGCAACGCTGAACTGCCCGCCAGCGGCGCGGGCAAAGTACAACGGCAACAAGTGCTCATCACTCGGATGATTGCGTACAGCGTTTGGCGCCTGCGCGCGATAGTCGTGCAGCGCGGCTTCGTCGTTCGCTGCGAGTTTGTCGATCATCCAGTCGCGAAACGCCAGGGCCCAGGGCTCAATGCTCTCGGGGCCGGCATGCCAGTCCAGTTCCCGCAGGTTGTGAGTGATGCTGCCGGAGCCGATCAGCAGGACGCCATGCTCGCGCAGGCTGGCCAGCGCGTGGCCAACACGGGTCTGCAGGGCGGGACCGCCACGGGTGGGCAATGAGACCTGGACAATCGGGATGTCTGCCAGCGGATACATCAGCGATAAAGGCACCCAGACGCCATGGTCAAAAGGCCGATTGCTGTCGATACGTGCAGCAAAGCCAGCGGTTTTCAATAGTTCGGCAACCTCGGCGGCGAGTCGTGGGTCACCGGGAGCCGGGTACTGGACTTCGAACAGGGCTTTGGGGAAGCCGCCGAAGTCATGCCAGGTTTCCGGTTGTGGATTGCCGCTGACCAGCAGCTCATTGCTTTCCCAGTGCGCGGAAACAATCACGATGGCCTTGGGCTTCGGTATCTCGGTGGCCAGGCGGGCAAGTGCCGGCCCGCTGGCGCCGGGTTCCAGGGCGAGCATGGGGGAGCCGTGGGATATGTACAGGCTGGGGAACATGAATGAGCTCCTGAGAGTTAAGATGCAACATCTTCAGTCAGATCATTAATCTAAATCTAATATAAGTTTTAGAGTGTTTTGATCGAATTTTCGGGGTTATTTATGCAGCCGGAGTTTTGGCACAAGAAATGGGCGGCGAACCAGATCGGCTTTCATCTGCCGCAGGTGAACCCTCATCTGAAGCGGTTCTGGCCGGCGTTAAGCCTTGAAGAAGGCACACGCGTGTTGGTGCCGTTATGTGGAAAAAGCCTGGATTTGCTATGGCTCGCCCATCAAGGCCATGAGGTCTTGGGGGTCGAACTGTCGGAAAAAGCCATCGAGGAGTTTTTCAGCGAACATGGCTTTGATCCGGCCATCAGTGAGCAGGGGCCGTTCAAGGTTTATCGGGCAGGTTCCATTGAGCTGTGGTGCGGCGATTTCTTCGAGCTGACGGCAGGCGATGTGGCCGACTGCTCCGCGCTTTATGATCGCGCGGCGTTGATCGCGCTGCCGGCGGAAATGCGAGAGCGCTACGCCGCCCATTTGAAGCGGATATTGCCGAAGGAGTCCCACGGCCTGGTGATTACCCTGGACTATGACCAGGCGCAAATGCCCGGCCCGCCGTTTGCTGTGCTCGATGATGAGGTGCGGCGGTTGTTCGGGGACTCATGGGCGCTGAAGATCCTGGAAGATCAGGATGTGTTGAGCGAGAGCGGGAAATTCCTGGAGGCGGGTGTCACGCGGCTTGAGGAGCGGGTTTATCGGGTTTCCAGTCGGTAATAGTGGCTGGCTGTACTGGCCTCATCGCGAGCAAGCTCGCTCCCACAGTGAATTTGTGTGCGACTCAGAACCTGTGTGGGAGCGAGCTTGCTCGCGATGAGGCCAGAATGAGCACCGCGGCAATCTGCAGACAAAAAAAGGCCCGCATCGCTGCGGGCCTTTTGCTTTGCTGTGGAGTGTATTAGCCCCGACGACGAGCCAGAGCGTCGATGCGCTCTTCCAGCGGCGGGTGGCTCATGAACATGCGAGCGAACCCTTGCTTGATGCCACCGTTGATGCCGAAGGCGTTCAGGGTGTCGGGCATGTGCACCGGCAATCCTTGTTCCGCCCGCAGACGTTGCAGGGCGCCAATCATCGCGGCGGTGCCGGCCAGGTTTGCACCGGCTTCGTCGGCACGGAATTCACGCTTGCGCGAGAACCACATGACGATGGCGCTGGCCAGGATGCCCAGAACCAGTTCGGCGAAGATGGTCGCCACGTAGTAGGCAATACCCTGGCCTTCTTCGTTCTTGAAGATCACCTTGTCGACGAAATTGCCGATGATCCGTGCGAAGAACATCACGAAGGTGTTCACCACGCCCTGGATCAACGCCAGGGTGACCATGTCACCATTGGCCACGTGACCGATTTCGTGGGCCAGGACGGCTTTCACTTCATCCGGCGAGAAGCGCTCGAGCAATCCCTGGCTGACCGCGACCAATGCGTCGTTCTTGTTCCAGCCGGTGGCGAAGGCGTTCGCCTCGTAGGCCGGGAAGATACCGACTTCGGGCATCTTGATCCCGGCTTCGCGAGACAGTTGCTCGACGGTTTGCAGCAGCCATTGCTCGTGACGGGTGCGTGGCTGGGTGATGATCTGGGTGCTGGTGCTCATCTTCGCCATCCACTTGGAGATGAACAGCGAGAACAGCGAACCTGCGAAACCAAAGACCGCACAGAAGATCAGCAGCTGATTGAGGTTAAGGTCAACCCCATTGGCCGCCATGAACCCGTTGAAGCCGAAAAGGCTCAGGGTGATGCTGGCAATCAGCACGACCGCCAGGTTAGTGGCCAAGAACAGCAGGATGCGCATCATGGTTGTAGAAATCTCCTCATGCTAAAGATGTGGCGTACTGCGGGGTATATAAGGTGCTGCACCGGGGTATTCAACCGGGTGACTATTTCAAACTGTGTCCTACGGCAACAGTCTAGCTGCTTGCAGGGCATTTCCGACAAGTATGCGGGAAGTGTTTGTCAGTCAATTCATGTCGAAGGCCCCGCCTTTGTTAGGCGCGAGCAGGCAAGGCGCGATCCGGCAGCGGTCAAGGCGGCTGTCAGTGGCGCAATGCAAACAAATGTTGCCGGATGAATCACCGTGCGACGTTCGGGAACGTCGCACGGTGACAGATCGCTTACTGGCGGTAGGACTTCAGGAAGCCGCCAATGCGTCCGATAGCCATCTCCAGGTCATCGACACGGGGCAGGGTCACGACGCGGAAGTGGTCTGGCCATGGCCAGTTGAAAGCGGTGCCTTGAACCACCAGCAGCTTCTCGGAGAGCAGCAGGTCGAGGACGAATTTTTCGTCGTTATGGATCGGGCAGACCTTGGGGTCGATCCGCGGGAATGCATACAGCGCCCCCATCGGCTTGACGCAGCTCACGCCCGGAATGTCGTTGAGCAACTCCCAGGTGCGGTTGCGTTGCTCCAGCAGGCGGCCCTGGGGCAGCACCAGGTCATTGATGCTCTGATAGCCACCCAGGGCGGTCTGGATCGCATGCTGGCTCGGCACGTTGGCACACAGGCGCATGTTGGCCAGCATGTCGATGCCTTCGATGTAGCTCTGGGCGTGGTGTTTCGGGCCGGAGATGGCGATCCAGCCGGAACGGAAACCGGCCACGCGATAGGACTTGGACAGGCCGTTGAAGGTCAGGCAGAGCAGGTCCGGCGCCAGGGAGGCGGTGCAGATGTGCACGGCGTCATCGTAGAGGATCTTGTCGTAGATCTCGTCGGAGAACACCACCAGATTGTGCTGGCGAGCCAGTTCCAGCATGCCCAGCAGGACTTCTTTGGAGTACACCGCGCCGGTCGGGTTGTTCGGGTTGATGATTACCAGGGCCTTGGTGTTCGGGGTGATCTTGGCCTTGATGTCGGCCAGGTCTGGCCACCAGTTGGCTTGCTCGTCGCACAGGTAATGCACCGGGTTACCGCCCGATAGGCTTACCGCTGCGGTCCACAACGGATAGTCCGGCGCTGGCACCAGCACTTCGTCGCCGTTGTTGAGCAGGGCCTGCATCGACATCACGATCAGTTCGGAAACGCCGTTGCCCAGGTAGATGTCTTCAATGCCGACGCCTTCCACCTGCTTTTGCTGGTAGTACTGCATGACGGCCTTGCGCGCACTGAACAGGCCCTTGGAATCGCTGTAGCCCTGGGCGGTCGGCAGGTTGCGGATTACGTCCTGGAGGATTTCATCCGGTGCTTCGAAACCAAAGGGCGCCGGGTTGCCGATGTTCAGCTTGAGGATGCGATGGCCTTCCTCTTCCAGGCGCTTGGCGTGCTTGAGCACCGGGCCGCGAATGTCGTAGCAGACGTTGGCGAGCTTGTTCGATTTGCTGACCTGCATGGCGATGTGTTCCCGAAAATGAACGATCCAGACGGCGTTTGGGCAGCCGTGCTGGGAATCCTGCGTATTCACACAGGCCTGACGCCTTGAGATGCAGCACCCATATTTCCGTTTGAATGCGCGTGGTCTGGCTGCCAGACTGGCGTTTGACGAGGCGCAATCATACGTGCCGCCCGATCCGTGGAAAAGGTACAGATCGGGCTTTTTCAGCCGCTGAGGTGTGATGATGGAAAAGTTGGAAAAAACCCTGGAAGAATGGAAGGCGATGCTCGACCCGGAGCAGTACAACGTGTGCCGCCTCAAAGGCACCGAACGACCGTTTTCCGGCAAGTACAACGCCACCAAGACCGACGGTATCTACCACTGCATCTGCTGTAACGAGCCGCTGTTCGACTCCAAAACCAAGTTCGACTCGGGTTGCGGCTGGCCGAGCTTCTACGCGCCAATCGGCGACAGCGCCATGACCGAAATCCGTGATGTCAGCCACGGCATGATCCGCACCGAAGTGGTCTGCGCCAAATGCGACGCGCACCTGGGGCACGTTTTTCCCGACGGCCCGCCGCCAACGGGCCTGCGTTACTGCATCAATTCGGTGTGCCTGGACCTCGTGCCGCGCGTGTAATGCGAGCCCTGTAGGAGCGAGCCTGCTCGCGATGGTCGTCAACGATAACGCGGGAAGCCTGGTGCCCCGAGTTGTTCTCTGGTCCATCGCGAGCAAGCGCGCTCCTACAGTGGATTGGCGTTCGATAATTTAAATTGCACACAATTCAATTGCTCGCTATTTTGTTGTCTCTTCCATTCAATCGGAACCTCAAACATGAGCGACAACCTGCTGAGCATTCCTTGCACCACGATCAAGGGTGAGCAAAAGACCCTGGCGGATTTCGCCGGCAAAGCCGTGTTGGTGGTCAACACGGCCAGCAAGTGCGGTTTCACTCCGCAGTACAAAGGCCTGGAAGAGCTGTGGCAGACCTACAAGGACCAGGGTCTGGTGGTGCTCGGCTTTCCCTGCAACCAGTTCGGCAAGCAAGAGCCGGGCAATGAAGGGGCGATCTCCGAGTTTTGCGAGCTGAACTTCGGTGTCAGCTTCCCGCTGTTCAAAAAGATCGACGTCAATGGTGCCGATGCCCATCCGCTGTTCGTGCAATTGAAAAAGCGCGCACCGGGGGTGCTGGGTTCCCAGGGCATCAAGTGGAACTTCACCAAGTTCCTGATCGGCAAGGACGGGCAACTGGTCAAGCGCTTCGCTCCGGCGACCAAGCCGCAGGACCTGACCCGCGAGATCGAAGCCCTGCTCAAATGAACACCTTGTCAGTTGATTCCCTGAAGCTCGACAGCCAGTTGTGCTTCAAGCTGTACGCGGCATCCCGGGCGGTGATTCGCGGCTACAAGCCAATGCTCGATCAGTTGGGCCTGACTTACCCTCAGTACCTGGCGATGCTGGTTTTATGGGAGTGGCAGGAAGCGACCCCGGAGCAACCGACCGTCAAGGCATTGGGCGAGCGTTTGGCTCTGGATTCCGGCACGCTGACACCCTTGCTCAAGCGCCTGGAACAACTGCAACTGGTGCAGCGTCAGCGTTCGGCGCGCGATGAACGTGAAGTGCACTTGAGCCTGTCGCCAGCCGGCACGGCCTTGCGCGAACAGGTTGGGCCACTCAAGGCGCGCCTGTTGTGCGACAGCGGGGTCGATCTGAATCGTCTCAACGAATTGCGCGATGGCCTCGATCACCTGTTGGGGCAGATCAAGGCGCTGTCATAGCGGGGATCCACAGGTCCAGCAGGGCGGCCAGTTCTTCGCGCCGGAAGGGTTTGGCCAGGTAGTCACTCATGCCCGCGGCACGACAGCGTTCACGCTCCTCCGACATGGCGTTGGCCGTCAGGGCAACGATGGGCAGTTGTGGCCAGCGTCCGCTGCGGCGGATTTGCCGGCTGGCTTCATAGCCGTCCATTACCGGCATGTTGCAGTCCATCAGCACCAGGTCGAAATCCCGTTGCTCGAGTTGATCCAGTGCCTCGCCACCATGAGCGGCGGTGGTGACCTCGCAGCCGAGTTTGCCGAGCATGCCCTTGGCCACCAACTGGTTGACCGGGTTGTCTTCCACTAACAGCACGCGCCCGCGACGTTGCGGACATTGTGTGTCGAGTCGAGCCTCGTTGACCGGTTGGGTTTGCGGTTGCAGGATCCTGCGCAACGTTTGAAGTAGCATACTGCGGGCCAAAGGGCGGGCCTGCTGTTGCAAGGGGGCGAGTGCGTTGACCTCTTCGCTGGGCATGAAGTTGCCATACGCGGTGATCAGCAGGATTGGCGCGCTGAGGGTGGGGCGCAAACTGAACAGGCATTCGGGGCAGTCGGTGATGAGCACGTCGGCTGCCAGGCCAAGCAATGGGTCATCCATGGAACGCCGTTCATAGTCCAGCCCCCAGACAGGCAACAGGCTGTTCAACAGTTCCCCCAGTCCGCTGCTGGCGGCCGTGATGGCAATGACTTTGCCCCTGAGCGAAACAGCTGGCATTGCACGGGTATGGCTGGGCAATGGCAACTCCGCGCAGAACTGGCTGCCAAAACCTGCCTCGGAGCTGATGGTCAGACGCCCCTGCATGGCTTCGCAAAGGTTATAGGTCAGGGCCAGGCCCAGCCCGGTGCCGCCAAATTGACGGGTAATGCCGGCACCGGCCTGGGTGAAAGGCTGGAGGATCTTGACCTGCGCCTCCTGAGGGATGCCGATGCCGGTGTCGCAGACTTCGATTCTGACGCCGTCGCCAAACGTCGACAGGCGTACGTCGACCCGCCCGAAACGGGTGAACTTGAGGGCGTTGGACAGCAGGTTACTGACGATCTGCCGCACCCGGGTCGGATCGCCGAGCACCAGTGCCGGGAAATGCGGATCGATCAGGCAGGTCAGTTCGACGCTGGGGGCGGCGTTCTGCGACAACAGGTTGGCGGTGTCTTCGATCAGCGAGCCCAGGTCGAAGGGGATGTGTTCGAGTTCGAGTTGGCCGGCATCGAACTTCGACAAATCGAGAATATCGTTGAGCAATTCCACCAGCACTTTACCCGAGTCATGGGCGATCGACAGTTGCTGCTGTTGTTCGGCATTGAGCGGTCCGTCGAGGGATAGCGCGATCATCCCGAGCAAGCCATTGAGGGGCGTGCGGATTTCATGGCTCATGTTGGCCAGGAACACCGAGCGGGCTTCGGCCATGTCCAGTGCTGTGCTGCGGGCGGCTTCCAGTTCCTCGTTGGATTGGCTCAGCCGGTCGTTGATCGCCTTGAGTTCGGCAGTGCGGGCCGAGACGATGTTTTCCAGTTGGCCAAGATATTCGGTCAGGCGGTTTTCCGCATTGCGCCGCTGCTGGATTTCGGTGGCGATGTTCCTGAATTGCTGGTTGGCAGCCTTGACCAGCACGCCGATCTCATCGTTGGCGTGCCCGGCGGGACACTCCAGCGAGGTCGGCTCGGTGCTGCTCGGGTCGCGACCGCTGAGTTCACGGATGACCCGCACCAGGGGTTTGGTCAGCATCACATAGAACAGCGCCAGCAGGATGCCGGACAGCAGCAGGCTGCGGGCGAAACCATTGAGCAGGGTCACTTCGGCCCGGCGCAGGAACCGGTTGCCGAAGGCGTAAGTATCGACTTTCAGCCGCAGCGTACCCAGGGATTCGTTGGGTAAATTATCCAGGTAAAGCCGGTCTTCGAACTGTCGGCTGGCGCCGAACAGGAAGTCACTGAGCATCCTGTAACCGTTTTCCACACCGGGTCGCTTGACGTTGGCCAGCACGGTGCCGTTGTTGTCGATCAGTTTTGCGCTAATGATCGCTGGCGAGCGCAGCAGGCCCAGGGTCAGTTCCTTGGCGAGTTCGGCGTCGATGTTGTAGGCGATTCGTGAGGCCGGGTTGTGGCTGATTTCCAGCAATGAAAGGATTTCACGATTGATGGAGGCGTCTTCACTGGCATAATCGATGCCTATTTGCAGCAGGCTGAGCAGCGTGCCCAGAATGAAACCGACCAGCACGGTAAGCCGGGCTTGCTTGAATGACAGCCGGTTGGTGAATTTGATGTCCATGGGGGGGTGAACCACTTCCGTTTCCTTTCGCTGCTCAAGCATAGTCGATCATGCCTGCCTGCTGATGTTCTCGCGAGGGCTGTACCGCGGGGGTAGCCGCTTGTGTGACGCTGTGTTTCGTCGCTGTATCACCATCATTACTGTGAACGTGCCCGAGGAGAAGTCGTGGATTCCCGATTGAATGCTTTTCTTGAACGCGCCGATGCCGTTCTGGCCCGTATCGAGCCGTTGCTGCCGGCACCACGGCCAGCCATCGACTGGACGCAGTGCCTGGCCGCGCGCTGGCAGCGTGAGTCGCGCGGCGGTTATCTGATGCCGCTGGAGGTCAGCCTCGACATGCGTTTGTCGGACCTGATCGGCGTCGACCGGCAAGTCGAGCAGCTTGGGCGCAATACCCGGCAATTCCTTGACGGCATGCCAGCCAACCATGCCTTGCTCTGGGGCTCGCGCGGCACCGGCAAGTCGTCGCTGGTGCGCGCCTTGTTGGCCGAACACGCTCACGCCGGTTTGCGCTTGATCGAGATTGAACGTGATCACCTGGCAGACCTGCCGCGGGTGGTCGAACAGATCGGCAAACTGCCCCAGCGTTTCGTGCTGTTTTGCGATGATCTCTCGTTCGAGTCGGGCGAGGGGGATTACCGAGTGCTCAAGAGCGTCCTTGATGGCTCCCTGGAACAGGCGCCGGACAACGTTTTGTTGTACGCCACGTCCAACCGTCGCCACCTGGTGCCGGAAAAGGAAAGTGACAACGAAAACTGGAAACGGGTCGACGGCGAACTGCATCCGAGCGAGGCAGTGGAAGACAAGATCGCACTGTCGGACCGCTTCGGCCTGTGGTTGTCGTTCTATCCGTTTACCCAGGAACACTTCCTCGACGTCGTCGAGCACTGGATCGGCCAGTTGGCCGGCAAGGCCGGACTGGCGTGGCAGCGCACCGAAGAGCTGGACATTCTGGCGGTACGCTGGGCCACCGGCCGAGGCAACCGCAATGGGCGTTGCGCCTATCAATTTGCCCGTTACTGGGTCGGGCTGAAACTGTTGGAGCACAAGGCATGATCGATTTACAAAAGAGCGGCCAGGGCCTCGAAGGCTACGGCATGCTACACGCGCAGCTGGAATCATTGCTGGCGGACGAGCGGGATTTCATCGCCAATGCCGCACAGTTCTCGGCGTTTCTGTTCAATCAACTCGATGATTTGAACTGGGCCGGTTTTTACCTCAACCGTAATGAAGAACTGGTGCTGGGCCCGTTTCAGGGGCAGATCGCTTGCGTGCGGATTCCGTTCGGTCGTGGCGTTTGCGGGGCGGCGGCAGCCACCCTGCAGACTCAACGAGTCGAAGATGTGCACGCTTTTCCCGGTCACATTGCTTGCGACAGCGCCTCGAACAGCGAACTGGTGGTGCCGTTGGTCAAGGACGGCCGATTGATCGGTGTGCTCGACCTCGACAGTCCGAAACTCGCGCGCTTCACCGCGCAGGACCAGGCTGGAATCGAACAGCTGGCGGCGATTTTCCTGCGCCTGACCGACTGCTGATCAAGACGCCAGGCCGGCCTTGGTCAGCAGGCCCGACGCGTCCACCGCATCGATCTGCTCGGGGTCGAGGAAGCGCCTGGCGTACTGCAAATAGATCTGTGCCTTGATGAACAGCCCGAACAGCTCCGGGTCGATGTGGGCATCACGGCACATGAACGCCATGATGCCCAGCGCCTCGCTCAAGGTCTTGGCTTTTTTGTAGGGGCGGTCGGCGGCCGTCAACGCTTCGAAAATATCGGCAATCGCCATCATCCGCGCCGGCAAGCTCATTTCTTCTCGCTTCAAGCGTTTCGGATACCCGGTGCCGTCCATTTTTTCGTGGTGCCCGCCGGCTATTTCCGCGACGCTGCGCAAGTGCTCGGGGAACGGCAGATGGTTGAGCATCAGTATCGTCTGAACGATGTGGTTATTGATGACATACCGCTCCTCGCTCGTCAGGGTGCCCCGGACAATGCTCAGGTTGTACAACTCGCCCCGGTTGTATTTGTGGGGCGGAACGTCGAGCTTGAAGCCCAGGGGATTGTCTTGCGGTATCACTTCGTTTTCGCTGCGTTCGAACAGGTGCTCGGGTTTGTCCGCCAGTAACGGTTCGCTGACGGGCAGGTTGGGGGCGGGCGTTCGGGCCTGACGCCGGTTTTCTTCCCAGGACACGCCCAGCCGGTCATCCAGGGTCCGGGTCCAGGTTCGTTCAGCCAGGCGGCGCAGGCGTTGCAGGTCAGCGTCGGCCATGGCTTCGCCGCCGAGATTGCAGCGGGCAACGAAGGCGAAATCATCATCGAGCCCGGCCAGGCTGGCATTGCGCAGTTCCGCCAACGGTTGCTCGTCACCGCCCAGGGCAATGCCCCGCCAGTAGCTGATCCAGGCATCGCACTTGAGTACCTCGAAGCGGGTACGGATTTCGTGGATACGATCGGTCAGGGTTTCCAGCTTCGTGGCTTTGTCGACGACATATTCCGGGGTGGTGACCTTGCCGCAATCGTGCAGCCAGGCGGCGATGTGCAGTGCCTCCCATTCATCTTCGGTCGGCTGATAGGCGCTGAAGGCGGGTTCCTGGCTCGCTGCCGCCGCTTGGGCGAGCATCAGGGTCAGTTCCGGCACGCGCTGGCAATGGCCGCCGGTGTAGGGGCTTTTGGCGTCGATGGCGCCGGCCAGCAGTTGAATGAAGGCGTCCAGCAGCTGTTTTTGCCGGGCTTGCAGGCGCTGGCTTTCGATGCACACGGCAGCCGCGCCGGACACCGCCTGGAGAAACGCAATGCGGTCCGGCCGCAGCTTGTCCAGATCGCTCTGCTCGCCGCTGTCGGCTAAGAGCAACACCAGCAGACCCACGGTTTCGTTGTGGCGATTGTGCAGGCGGATCCCGATCAGATGGACCCGAGGACTTTCCAGCGCGAGCAGGATTTTCTGCAGATCACCCGCCTGCTCGAACCCCAGGTTGCTGACGACATTGTCGACGTTGGCCAACTGGTGCAGCCATGGGGGGCTTTGCGGGTTCTCGAGCGAGTGTCCGCAGATGTCGAAGTCTTGCAGGTTTTCGGCGGTGTTATTGATGACCAGTCCGTGGGGTTTCATGTGCTCGCCATCACCTTCGCGCAGATAGATCAGGCCGGCCTGGGCCTGGCCGATTTTCACGGTTTCAAACAACACCCGTTCCAGCAGCGGGGCGAAACGGGTTTCGGCGCTGAGGCTGTCAGTGATCTGGAAGAAGCTCGCCAGGGTGTCTTTCATTCGTGCCATCGACACACTCAACTGGTCGACTTCGAGCACCGGCGAGCGACGGGAAAGCGGAAAATTGAAATCGAAACTGCGAATCGCATCGGCCTCCTGCACCAGGGCGCGCAAGGGTTTGACCAGGATTCTTGATGTCAGCCAACCCAGCGGCACGCATAACAGCAAGGTTGCCAGGGTAATCAACGCACCCTGCCAGCGCATCCGGTAAGCGTCGACGAGCAACTCGTCTTCCGGTACCAGCAGCGCCAATTGCAGGCCTTGGGGGCCGCCTTCCTGCATGCTGCTGCGGGCCACGATCCACTGCCGGCCGTCGGCGTTCAGGCGACTGCCCCGAGGGGGGCTGTTGAGCAATGCGTCCAGGCCGGGGCTCAGGTCCGCCGCCTTGACCAGGCGGGACGTCTGATCATCGATGATCAGCTTGCGGCTGTCGGGGTAGGCAATGGCATTGCCTTCGGCGTCGAACAGCACGATTTCGGTACTGGGGGTCACGACGTGCTTGGCCAGGGTCGCGCTGAGTTCGGCCAGAGTCAGGTCGGCGGCCAGGATTGCCTTGTCGCCGCTGCGTCGTGCCAGCGTCGTGCCGATGTTGTGGGTGGAAAAGAAGATATAGGGTTCGGTCGTGATCTGGTCGTTGTCGCCGCGGGCGCTGGTGAACCAGGCGCGGTTGCGTGGGTCGTACGTGTCGTTCAGGTTGTCCTGACGGCTGACAAGTGCCAGGTTCCGGTCGAAAAACAACGACTGGGAGTGGGGCTGGCCGTTGCTGTCGTGCTCGATGCTCCAGACTTGGAAAACCGCCGTATCCGGAGCCTTGACCAGGGCTTTGACTTCCGGGGTGCGCAGCGGGCGGACCATGAAAAAGTCACCATTGTCGTAGCCCAGGTACAGTGAAGCCAGGTTGGGGTTGTCCTCGAGTGACTGGCTGAACGGTTCGAGCAGTGCCAGGCGCTGTTCCAGATCAGGGGACTGGCCCGCCGGATTGAGTGCCAGCAGGCTCAACAGATGACGAATGGGGTCATAGGTCGCGTGCAGGTCCAGGCGGACATCCTGCTCAATGCGGTTGAAGAGTTTTTCGCTGCTGGACAAGATGATCTGTGTGGTTTGCCGGTAGTTGAAAAGCCCCAGCACCGCCCCGGTCAGCAACAGCAAAAAGGTGAACATCACGCTGATATGGACATGCAGCGGAAACCGGCGTGGATCCGTGCGCAGTGGGTCAGGCATTGCGGGTTTCTCCATGATGGTCAACACACCGCTGAGGGACCAAGCATAGTTAAGGCTCTGGCAGTTTGCCTTCGTCGTAATGCTCGATCTGACGTAGCAACGCGTCCTCCAGTTCGAGCATGGTGCGCTCCATGGATTTGCAGCATCCGGCCACTTTTTCGCGATCGGAATCCTCATGACAGGCGGCTTCGAGTGCCTCGCAGCGGTCGATCAGTCGGGAGGCTTGTACTATCCGGGCTGCGCCTTTGATTTTGTGGGCAATGTCCTGCAGCGCTTGCGTATCCCCAGAGCTGGATAGCGACAGCAGCGTTGGCAGATCCTGGCGGTTGCTGTTCACCAACTCGTTCAGCAATCGTCGGTTCAATTTCGGGTTGCCCCCGGTCAGCAGTTTCAACCCGTGAAGGCTGAACGCCGGGGCTACATGGGTTGGTTCAATGCCTTGCACCCATTGACTCAAGGCTCCGAGGCTGAGGGGTTTGAACAGGCAGTCGTCCATTCCGGCCTGTTTGCAGCGTTGTATTTCTTCCGGTTGGGCGTTGGCGGTAAAGCCGAGAACGGTGCAGGGAGGACGATGGAGTTGTCGCTCATGCTGGCGAATGGCACGGGCAAGCTCATAACCGTTCATGACCGGCATGTTGCAATCGGCGATCACCAGATCAAAAGGCTGGTCCTTCCATGCCTCCAATCCCTCCTGTCCATCGGCCGCGACGGTAAATCGATGTCCAAGAAACTCTAGTTGCTGGCATGTGAGCAATCGATTGGCCGAGTGATCGTCGACTACCAGAACATTCAATGGGGTTGTGGCGACGACGACTTGGGTTTCGACCGCACGGGCCGACTGTTGCAGCGGCAACGTTTCCAGCTGCAGCAACACCTCCACTTGGGTACCGATGCCCGGCTCGCTGCGCAATTGCAGACTGCCGCCCATCATCTCGCAGAGATTTCGGCTGATCACCAGCCCCAGCCCTGCGCCTCCCCTGGCCGATTGCATGGCATGGTCGGCCTGAGCGAAGGGTTCGAACAGGCGTTGTTGATCCTGTTCGCTGATCCCGATACCACTGTCGTGAACCTGCACCCGCATCTGCACATGCTCAGGTTGCGTTGCCGGGTGCAGGTCGACAATGACCCGGACCTGGCCTTGCTCGGTAAACTTGATGGCATTGCTGATCAGGTTGGACAGCACCTGTTTGAAGCGCAATGGGTCCAGCAATACATCGAAGGTCGGGTTCGCCGATGAAAACTCCAGCATCAGCTCGAGTTCCTTCTGTCGGGCCAGACCTTCGAAAATCCGCACGACCGAGGTCACAAGTTCACCCGGATCAACCCGCTCCGGAGTCAGGCTCAAGCGTCCTGATTCGATTCTGGCGATGTCGAGAATGTCGCCGATCAATTCCAGCAACCCATTCGCCGAGTTGTACGCGACATCGATGGCCGGACGCTCCGGGTGCTGATGATCAAGACGCTTGAGTGTCAGTTCAAGCATGCCGATGATTGCATTCATCGGCGTGCGGATCTCATGGCTCATCGTGGCCAAAAACGTGCTTTTGGCCCGGTTGGCGTTATCGGCGCGTTCTTTCGCGCAACGCAGATCGTCGAGCAGTTGCCGCCGTTCGCTGATGTCGATCCAGCCACCGATAATGCCTTGCACTTTTGCGCTGGAATCCCGATAGGGAAGAATCCAGTGATAGATCGTCAGCCGCCGGCCACCAATGTGCAGCTCGCGATCGACGATCAACGGTCTGCCCTCGGCCACTACGCGCTGGTAGTCGGCCTGGTACTCCCGGGCTTCGAACACATTGCTCATCGATCCCTGCATGACGCTTTTGCCAATGACATCTTCACGCCGGGCGCAGAACGCTTGCAGGTAACTGTCGTTGCAACTTTGCAGCAGCCCCTGGCGATCACGTACGTAGATCGGATGGGGCGTGCCATTGACCAGCGATCGCATGAACTCGAACTGGTCGTTCAGCGCACGCTCGGCGGCCTTGCGCTGCTTGATCTGGCGTCGCATGTAGTCGTTCCACGCAATGGAAATCAGCAATAGCACGCCGGCACCGATGACGATTTGGTAGAACAGTCTTTGATAGTTGCGCCAGGTGCTTTGCGAGGACGCCGAATAGCCGCGCCAGCGACTGTTGATGATGCCCAGTTCTTCCGGCGAGATGCTCAGCAATGCCTTGTCGAGAATGGCGTTCAGCTCTTTGGCGCCCCGAGCGGTGGCAAGGGAAAACGCTGCCTGCTCGGTGCCGATGGTGGTGCTGATTTGCAATGTGTGCTCGAACAGCCGCGAGGAAATAAAGTAATTGGCAATGACCAGTGAGTTCACCGCGCCCTCTGCCTGGCCTTCGGCGAGCAACTCCACGGCGCTGAAGGTGTCCGGGGTTTCGATCAAATTGATTCGGGGAAACTCTCTGCGCAGGTAATCGATGATTGGATTGCCGCGGGCAATGGCCAGGCGCTTGTCCTGTAGCTGCGCGAGGTTGGTCGAGCTGTCGGCGGCCTTGCGGGTCAGCAGGACGTAGGAATTTTCCAGAAAGGGGCGGGTAAAGTTCAGCTGGGTTTGACGTTCGGCACTGGGGAGCAACGCGGCGATCACATCTACCTTGTTGTCCTTGATCTGTTTGATCATCTCGTCATCGCTTCGACTGCTCCGGATATCGAAGCGCAAGCCGGTACGCAGCCTGATAAGCTCAAGCAAATCTGCGGTGACCCCGCGAAAATTGCCATTGCTATCGAAAAATGTCAGTGGCGCAAAGGCTTCGTTGACGACAACGCGCACAACCGGGTGGTGGCTCAGCCAGCGTTCTTCGCGGTCAGTGAGTTGCAGCTTTTGATCGGTCAGCAGAATGTCGCTACCGGCGCTCCAGCGTTTGGCGATGTTTTCTCGTTCACTGGAGGGGATGGCCGTGATCATGGAGTTGATGATGCCGAGCAGCTCAGGGTTGTTCCGGTTGACGGCGAAGCTGAAACCAAAGGCTTCATGTTTGCCGAAGTTGGCCATGCGGATGTTGTTCAGATACCCCTTGTTGATCATGTAGTGAGTTGAAATGGTGTCACCGAGAAACACGTCCGCCTGATCGAAAGCAACGGCATTGATCGCATTCTGGTAGGACGGATAAGACGTGATGATCGCCTTCGGATACAACGCCTTGACTTCCGCCAGTGGCAAGTAGTGATACACCATGCTCAGGCGCAATCCGGCCAGGCCATCGGTGAGCGATCGTGTTTCCCCTTCGCGGGTGACCAATACGGGTTGGTCGACGGCATAAGGTATGGACAGTGCAATGTCGGCGTTGCCAGCTTCGAATCCATTGGCGGTGCCGAGCAGATCGACTTCGCCATTTTCCAGCGCAGTGATCGCGGCCCCTCGGGAATCGAAACGCTGAACCGTGACGGGCAGACCGGTTACTTTTTCCAGGAGACCGGCGTAATCGGCGGTAAAACCTTCATAGTCCTGACCACTGGTGGTCAGGTCGAATGGTGGATAGTCCGGGGCTGACGTACCGAGCGTCAGTTGGTTTTTTTGTTTTATCCATTGTCGCTGGGATTCATCCAGCCGAACCTCCAGCGCTCCGACCTTCGAGCGGCTGAGCAGCGTGTAGTTTTCATTGCCCGGTGCCCCGAACAACGAGGTGCTCACGCATAGACCTGCGGTCAATTGAATCAGATAGACCTTCAAACGTCTGGGCATCCAGGTTCTCACACGAGTGCGTTACGTTTTGCCATCTCGATCAGTTCAACCAGGGATTTGGCTTTGAGTTTCTGCATGAGGCGCTTTTTGTAGGTGCTCACGGTCTTGTTGCTCAGAAACATGCCCTTGGCGATTTCCTTGTTTGTGCGGCCTTGGGCAAAAAGTTGCAGGACCATCAGTTCCCGGTCGTTTACGGATTTGAACAGTTCCAGTTCCATGCAGCGTGTTTCATCTCCGCGGATGGGGTTCAAAGCCTCGCTCGGAAAATAGTTGTAACCTGCAAATACCGCTTTTATGGCGCTGACCAGTTCACTGATGTCCTCTTGTTTGCAGACATAGCCCGATGCACCCGATTGCATGCAACGAATACCGAAAAGTGTCGGGCATTGCGCTGTCAGTACCAGGGTTTTAAGAGGGGTGCTCATTGCATTGAATCGGGATAGCACTTCCAGGCCATCCAGTTTTGGAATGCTGATGTCGAGAATGACCAGGTCCGGCATGCATTCGCGAACCATCTGCATGGCATCGACCCCATTGTCAGTTTCGCCGACGACTTTGTAACCTTCATGTTCCAGTAACATTCGAACGGCAAGGCGGATAACCGGGTGATCGTCGACAATAAAAACGGAGTTCATAATCAAGTCCCATGCGAGCTCAAATAAAGCGCGCACCATAGCTCAGATACTTGAAGGGACGCATGAACTGACCAGTCTGTAGCAGCAATATAGGAAAAATCCTACAGATGAAAAAGAATGGGACTACGTATTAACTAGGTTTCTTATTAGGAAGGCTGAAAGAAGTCCAGCATGCGGGTGTGCTTTAAATGGAAGTTGTTTGTAAACTTTTCAATGTATGTTTGTCAGTTTTTATATGTTTTTTTCTATAGTGGTGCTGAGGTCAACAAGTCTCTAAATTCAGATTGTTTCAGTGGTTTTATCAAATAACCCAATAATGGCAGCCCCTGTTCAGAGGCCGTTTTTTCAAGCTCATCCAGTTCAGATGTCGTCAGGCTACTGAGAATGATCGCCTGCCTGATCAACCCTCGCTGGCTGGCGAACCGGACCAGATCGAGTCCCGTCAGGTCGGGCAGGCATTGATCGCATAAAAGGATGTCGAACGGTTGGTCGGCCCCGAGCAGTTGCAGCAGGGCGCCTTTGGCGCTGTCGGTGGTCGTCAGCCGGGTGAAGCCATAACTTTCCAGCAGGCATTGAGTGGCTATCAGTTGGAAGGGATGGTCTTCCACCACGAGGATGCGTAGATCGTCTTCGGCCATGGCGCACACTTCATCTGTCGAACGGAAGGGAGGGCGATTGTTTCGCGAGAGTACCGGGCAAGCGATCAGTTTGCTCGACATGTGCTGTAGGGCAATTCGACGAAACTTGAGTGCAGTTGGATGCTGAAGGGGGTATCAGCCATAACGAATGCCGTAATGGCTGATCAATCGATACACCTCAGTGGCTGGCGCGGCCGGTCATTTCCAAGGCCATGTCACTGGCATAGCTGTCGGTCATGCCTGCGATGAAATCAATCATGCGCAAAAACGAAGTGTGCAGCGGGCCGTGAGGATCGGGTGCATTGTTGCCCAGCAGGTCAAGGATGCGGCGGCTCTTGAACGACGGTGTACGCCCATTGTGCTGTTCCAGTGCGGCACCGCAAAAGGCGTTGAGCAGGATTTCCAGCGTGGTGTAGGCGCCGATCTCATGCAGGGTCTTGCGCTTGTCCTGGAAGATTTTTTTGCGGGCCATGTCCTTGGCATTGAGCACGCAACGCTTGGCGGGACCGTGCATGTGTTCCACCAGATCGCCGGGCAGTGTACCGGCCAGCAGAGCATCCTGTTGCTCGACGAAGGCGCGGGCCGCAGCATTGGTCAAGTGCTCGATGGCTTTACCGCGCAGGATAGCCAGTTTGCGTCGGCGCGAATCGTCCGGACCGAGCTGGCGATAGGTCTCCGGCAAGTCATCGCCCACCAGGCCCAACAGCAGGGATTCGACTTCGGCGTATTCCAGCAACTCCATTTCCAGGCCGTCTTCCAGGTCGATCAGCGCATAGCAGATGTCGTCGGCGGCCTCCATCAGGTACACCAGCGGGTGCCGCGCCCAGCGTTGCTCCTCCAGTTGTGGCAGGCCGAGTTTTTGGGCGATCTGCTCCAGCAGTGGCAGCTCGCTCTGATAACAGCCGAACTTGTGTTTCTTGTAGCCCAGCGAGTCGGCGTGCCTGGCCGTCCATGGATACTTCAAGTACGTGCCCAGCGTTGCATAGGTCAGGCGGGTGCCGCCGTCGAACTGGTGATACTCAAGTTGGGTGAGTACCCGAAAGCCTTGGGCATTGCCTTCGAAATTCAGGAAGTCATTGCGCTCGGCTTCACTCATTGCATCCAGCCAGCCACGGCCGGCGGCTTGCTGGAACCAATGGCGGATCGCGTCTTCACCGGAATGGCCGAACGGCGGGTTGCCGATGTCGTGTGCCAGGCAGGCCGATTGCACCACCATCCCCAGATCGCTGGGTTCGCACCATTCGGGCAGGGTCCTGCGGATGGTTTCGCCGACGCGCATGCCCAGTGAGCGACCCACACAACTGACTTCCAGCGAGTGGGTCAGGCGCGTATGAATGTGATCGTTGCTGGACACCGGATGGACCTGGGTCTTGCGCCCGAGACGGCGGAAAGCTCCCGAGAAAATGATGCGGTCGTGGTCTTTGTGAAAAGGGCTGCGGCCGAGTTCTTCCGGGCTGTGCAAAGGTTTTCCGAGGCGTTCGCGGGTAAGCAGGGTATGCCAATCCAAGGCGGGTCACTCCGTCAGGTGTCTGATGGCCTAGCTTCCCGTTTCGCGCCATGACCTGCAAGCGGAACTACAACCCGGCGGCGTTGATATCGAGGCCTCCTTGCAAGATCATTTTCTGGAGGGTGCCTGTTGACCGGGTAGGCGCACAGGATTGCACCCCTCGATAGAGGAGCGCATCCCGTCGACTTTGCAAGCATGCAGCCAGAAAGAAACTGATCAGTCTTTGCGCGAAGAGCCTTGCATGATCAGTTTGATCAGCGGCCCCAGTGTGGTGCCGAGGCGGATCAGCCGGGTCAGACTGCTGAGGCCACCCCCGTTTTTCGCACCCTTGCCGGTCAGAAAGCCCAGCAAGGTGACGGCGGCCACGCCCCAGAGTGGAGCGTGCTTGATGCCGAAGCCGTCCTGCAGGTTTTGCGTCATCCCGCGCACCCGTTGCAAGGGCTGCAGCAGTTGCGAGGATTCGTGGCGGATTTCCTGGCGGTGCATTTCCATGCGCAGGCGGATCAGGGCCTTGCGCATTTCCGTGCGTGAGCTGTTTTGTGGCAATTCAGGCAGGTTCATGGCAGCAGGCGCTCCCGATCGTTGGCCAGCTCTTCCAGGGTGCCATGGAAGGGCGAGGACTCATCGAAAATCGCCGCTCTCAAGCGCATTCCACAGAATATGGCGGCGAGGGAGTAGAACACACAGAGCCCGATGATGGCGGTCAGGCGATACGTGTCCCAGAACACGATAAGCACCAACGTCGACAGCCCCACCAACAGCAGCAACGCAAACACCAGCGCCAGGCCCGCAAACAGCAAGAGGCTGACGGTGCGGGCTTTTTGTTCCTGCAGTTCGATACCGAACAGCTCGACATGGCTGTGCAGCAACCCAAGGAAGGCAGCACCCAGGCGCCGCGATGAGGAGCTTGTTCCCGTCACGGACGGGCCGGATTCGCCGATCGACATATCAGCGCCGGCTGGCCAGCAGGCCGATCAGGAAACCCACGCCGGCCGCGATCCCGACAGATTGCCAAGGGTTGGCCTGGACATAGTCTTCCGTGGCGGTGACAGCAGCCTTGCCGCGTTCGCGCAGGGAGTCTTCGGTCAGCTTCAGGGTTTCACGGGCACGCAAGAGACTTTCGTGGATCTGCTCGCGCAACTCGTCGGCCTGATCGCCGGCCAGGGTCGCGGTGTGCTCCAGCAAGCGTTCGGTGTCACTGACCAGTGTCTGAAAGTCGTTCATCAGGATTTCTTGAGCAGTCTTTGCCTGAGGGCGGGCCATGGTGGATCTCCTTAAGTGGCTTTCTGATGCGTTCGAGTATGAGCCTTCGGCGAAGGTTCAGTACAAATGACTGGTACAACTTTTGCTGAGTCGTGGTGCGCCGGTCCGCACCATTGCGCTATTGCCGGGCATGATTTCAGTAAAACCGTAGGACCAACAATCAAAAACTCGCGTAAACGTCCGGGGCGCGTTTTTCCTGGACGGCGTCCGTGCGCCAAAGTGGTTCAACGAGATCAGTGCGCTGATGTCTTTAAGCTGCAACTTGGTGCATGGCCAGTCATCGCGAACTGCTTTGGTGCTTTTTTCTGCCATAAGGTCTGCCCATCCCATGGAAAACCTGCAAAGCGCTGTGGACACCCTGGTCCATAGCTCCAACACGCTGTTCATTCTGATCGGTGCGGTCATGGTTCTGGCCATGCACGCCGGTTTCGCCTTTCTCGAAGTCGGAACCGTGCGACAGAAAAACCAGGTCAATGCGTTGTCGAAAATCCTCAGCGACTTCGCCGTTTCGACACTGGCCTACTTCTTTATAGGCTATTGGATTTCCTATGGCGTGACGTTCATGCAACCAGCGGCGGTGCTCAATGCCGACCATGGTTATGGCCTGGTGAAGTTTTTCTTCCTGCTGACCTTTGCCGCGGCGATCCCGGCGATCATTTCCGGAGGCATCGCCGAGCGCGCCCGGTTTGTTCCCCAGTTGTGTGCAACCGCATTGATCGTCGCGTTCATCTATCCGTTCTTCGAAGGCATTGTCTGGAACGGCAACCTGGGTCTGCAAGCCTGGTTGCTGGAGCGCTTTGGCGCCGGTTTCCATGACTTCGCAGGATCGGTGGTGGTGCATGCCATGGGCGGTTGGCTGGCACTGGCGGCGGTGTTGTTGCTCGGACCGCGTAATGGCCGCTATCGCGACGGTCGGCTGGTCGCGTTCGCGCCATCGAGCATCCCGTTTCTGGCACTGGGCTCGTGGATCCTGATTGTTGGCTGGTTCGGCTTCAACGTCATGAGCGCGCAAACCCTGCAAGGTGCCAGCGGACTGGTGGCGGTGAACTCGTTGATGGCCATGGTTGGCGGTACGGTGGCGGCGCTGATTGTCGGGCGCAATGACCCCGGCTTTCTGCACAACGGCCCGTTGGCGGGGCTCGTGGCAATCTGTGCCGGTTCCGACCTGATGCATCCTGTGGGGGCGCTGGTCACCGGTGCCGTCGCGGGGGCGATGTTTGTCTGGTGCTTTACCGCGGCCCAAGGCAAATGGCACATCGACGATGTGTTGGGTGTGTGGCCGTTGCATGGTTTGTGCGGCGTGTGGGGCGGCATCGCCTGCGGCATTTTCGGCCAGACCGCTTTGGGCGGGTTGGGTGGGGTCAGCCTGATCAGCCAGTTGATCGGCACTGCGCTGGGCATCACTGTGGCACTGGCCGGCGGGTTTGCGGTGTATGGCGTGATCAAGGCGCTGCATGGATTGCGCCTGAGTCAGGAAGAAGAGTATTACGGCGCGGACCTGTCGATCCACAAGATCGGCGCCGTGAGCCAGGACTGACTCAGGTCTTTTCATGGCCTGCGGCATCATGGCAGGGGCCGCAATGGCTCGACGGTTTTTCGGGGCAGGCCTAGAATGATCACTTCATTTTCTGGTTGAGCGCTCATGCTTCCCGAATGTCAGCTGTTCGGCACCCTTGGATGCCATCTTTGTGAAGTAGCCGAAGCCATGTTGATGGAATTCGTCGAGCGCGGCCTGCTGGTGGAGCTGGTGGATATCGCTGACGATGAAACATGGTTCGCAGCCTACAGCCTGCGAATTCCGGTGTTGCGGCGAGTCGATACCGGTGCTGAACTGGGCTGGCCTTTCAGTGCCGATCAGGTGGTGGCGTTCCTGGGTTGAGCGGTTTTTGCGTTGGTGGCGTGTCCCGCCTGTCGAACTTTACGATTGATCCCCTTGGCTTATTCGGTGTTGATCGGATACTGTATGCGTATACAGTTATTCGAAGTGCCTGTCTTGCCGTTCCTGATTTTCGGGAGTGAGCAGGCAAGCCCGGGCGTGAGAGGGATGAATCGTGGTCAATGTCGAACAGTTGAAGAATAGCGTGAACCGGATGTCCGCGGACGTCGTGCGCGAGGCTGTCCTTGAGTTGCGCCTGGATGGTCTGGTGACCGAGGGGAAAACGCCCTTCAACAAAACGCATTTCAATACCTGTTTCGCAGAAATCGAAGCCTTGTTTCAACGCGCGGGTTATCACCGGCAACTCGATGTCGTGGGTTATCAGGGATTGTTGTACGCCCTGTATGATCCCGCCCGCTGGGAGG
The DNA here is from genome assembly GCF_017350115.1 of Pseudomonas sp. GW456-L13. Taxonomy (NCBI): domain Bacteria; kingdom Pseudomonadati; phylum Pseudomonadota; class Gammaproteobacteria; order Pseudomonadales; family Pseudomonadaceae; genus Pseudomonas; species Pseudomonas sp. GW456-L13. Next base: position 734,431 of record NZ_JACNAS010000002.1, on the reverse strand, counting down.
CGGTCGATGTACTGCGCTGGCTCAAGGAGTACACCGAAGCGGCGGCGCGCACGCGGATCCCTGCTTGAGGAATCTTCTCTAGGTTCGTACCCTTTGCTGTTGGATAATGCCGCTCTGCACTGAGGGTTAGAGCTTTCGTATGTCCACTTCTTCTTTTTCCGCGGCACACAGTCAGGCCAGTACGCTCTACTTGCCACCTGGCCCGTGGCAGACCGTTGTCGATTGCCTGTGTGAGCATTTCAGCGCCATCGGTCGTGAACAATGGCTGGACAGAATTGCCCGTGGCCGGGTCCTCGATGGGCAGGGCATGCCGATTGCTCTCGACCTGGCCTACAGGGAAGGTTTGCGGATTCATTACTTTCGCGAAGTGCCGGATGAAAAACCGATCCCGGTGATCGAGTCGATTCTGTACGCGGATGAGCACCTGGTGGTCGCCGACAAGCCGCATTTCCTGCCGGTGACCCCGGCTGGCGAATACGTCGAACAAACGCTGCTCCGGCGCTTGATCCGTCGCCTGGACAATCCGCACCTGGTGCCATTGCATCGCATCGACCGGCACACCGCGGGGCTGGTGCTGTTTTCCGCCAATCCGCAGACCCGTTCGGCTTATCAGGCGTTGTTTCCAACCCGGCAGATCGAAAAGCGCTACGAGGCCATCGCAAAGGCGCTGCCCGGCCTGGCTTTTCCGTTGGTGCATAAAAGCCGACTGGTCGATGGCGAACCGTTCTTCCGCATGCAGGAAGGCCCGGGGGCCAGCAATACCGAGACGGCGGTCGAAGTCAGGGAGAAACTGGGAGAGCTCTGGCGTTATGCTCTTTACCCGGTGACGGGCAAGAAACATCAGCTACGGGTACATATGGCGGCGTTGGGAGCCGCTATCTGCAACGACCCGTTTTACCCCGAGGTGCTCAAGGATGCGCAGGATGACTACGCCAATCCTTTGAAGTTGCTGGCTCAGGGGCTGAAGTTTATCGATCCGGTCACGGGCCAGGCGCGTGAGTTCGAGAGTGAAATCACCCTGCAATGGTGATCGGGGCGCGATCCTGAAGCGCTGTTCTCCAGGCATGAAAAAGCCCGCATCAAGCGGGCTTTTCTGTATCCGGCGGCGTCGGGATTACAGCTCCTTGACGGTCCGAACCTGATCTTTGTTGATGCGGGTCTGCTTGCCGTCGAGCTGTTCGAATTCGTAGAAACCGGAATCCTTGTCGAATTGCGGCGTGTCGACGGCCTGGATTTCGCGACCGTCATTCAAGGTGATCACTGTAGGCGATGCACAACCGGCGAGGGTGGCAAGGCCCAGTGCGAGCATGAAAGTGGCGAGGGTCCGTTGAGTCATGAGTTGTGTCTCCGAATAAGAATTCTGTGGTTGCTGAACTTGAGACGTGCAGCGTCCGCGCAAGTTCCTGATCGATATCAGTCTGACACAGTGTCATGACCGCTTAAAAGTTCCGGCGTGTTGAGATTTGCCAGCCGAGGGTCGTTGTCGGGGCATTGCAGCGCGGTCGCGCCGAGATTGCGCATCAACCGGCCAGGGCTGCGCTCACCCTCGTTCCAGGCATTTTCGAATGCTGCCCTGTGTAGCACGGGAATCACACACAACAACGGCTCCCAGTGGTGATCATGCCGCACCATCAGCGGCTTGTCCGGATGCAGGTTGGCGGCCTCGCGCATATTGCCGATCAGCGCCGCATCAATGCCCGGAACGTCACAGGGCATGACCAGCAGATGGGTATGGCGAGCAGCTTTCAGGCCTGCGCGAATACCGGCCAGCGGCCCGGGGAAGTCACCTTCATCATCGTGGACCAACTGGTCGGCGTAGGGGGCGTACTTCTCAGGGTTACGATTGCAGGAGATGATCAGGTCATCGGTCAACGGGCGGGTCTTGCGATGCAGATGCACAATCAGCGGTTCGCCGTGCCAGTCCAGCAACCCTTTATCCCGCCCACCCATACGTTGGCCGCGGCCGCCCGCCAGGAGCAGAATGGAGCAGGGTGGCAATTGTGAATTCGTGGTCATGGCAAGCCTCCATGGGGGCGGCGAAAAAACGGAGCGCTGTGATATAACACCGGGCTGTTTCTCCTACAACTGGACGAGCCTATGAAAGCCAAGGCTGATGTACCTTTCGCACCGCTGAATATTGCAGTGCTGACTGTCAGCGATACCCGCACACTGGAAACCGACACCTCAGGCCAGGCCTTTGTCGACGGCTTGACCGCTGCCGGTCATTACCTGGCGGCCCGGGTGTTGCTCAAAGATGACCTGTACAAAATTCGCGCGCAAGTCGCCAACTGGATTGCCGACGATGTCGTGCAGGTGGTGCTGATCACCGGCGGCACCGGTTTTACCGGGCGTGATAGCACGCCGGAAGCCGTTGCGTGCCTGCTGGACAAACAGGTCGATGGATTTGGTGAGCTGTTCCGCCAGATTTCGGTTGCCGATATCGGTACCTCGACCGTTCAGTCCCGGGCGTTGGCCGGTCTGGCCAACGGCACGCTGGTTTGCTGCTTGCCGGGCTCGACCAATGCCGTGCGCACCGCTTGGGACGGCATTTTGGCCGAGCAGCTGGATGCGCGGCATCGGCCGTGCAATTTCGTGCCTCATTTGAAACAGGCCGCGCCTTGTGAATCCCGTGGGTAAGCCTGGCAAGTCTGGCAGCCTGATGCCTGTCGAGCAGGCGTTGGCGCGCTTGCTGGAAATGGCCGAGGCCTCAAGGATTGTCGAGCGTGAACGCTTGCCGTTGGCGCAGGTACAGGGGCGTGTACTGGCGCAAAATCTGGTATCGACGCTTGATCTGCCGCCCTGGCCCAACAGTGCCATGGATGGTTATGCCTTGCGCATGGTCGACTGGACGGGAGAGCCGTTGCCGGTCAGTCAGAAGGTGTTTGCCGGCCAGGCCCCCGGTCCGTTGCAGCCAGGCACCTGTGCGCGCATTTTCACCGGGGCGCCTGTTCCCGCCGGTGCCGATTGCGTCGAGATGCAGGAGAACGCCGAGGTTCAGGCCGATGAGCGAGTACGTTTCACTCAAGCCTTGACCCAAGGCCAGAACATCCGTCCGCAAGGCCAGGAAACCACTGTCGGCGAGTTGATTCTGCCAGCAGGTACGCAGATGGGGCCGATCGAGCAAGGATTGGCTGCCTCCCTGGGATGCGCTGAGCTGGAGGTGGTTCGAAAGGTGCGCGTGGCGGTGCTGTCTACCGGCGACGAGTTGATTGAGCCGGGGCAGGCGCTGGGGCCAGGACAGATCTACAACAGCAACCGGGTGTTGTTGTGCAGCTGGTTGCAGCGTTTGGGGTGTGAGGTCGTCGACGCGGGAATTCTGCCGGACAATCTGGAAACCACTCGCACCCGATTAGGTGAGTTGAAAGATGTCGACCTGATCCTCTCGACCGGTGGCGTATCGGTGGGGGAAGCCGATTTTCTGGGCATCGCTTTGCGCGAGGAGGGCGAACTGACGCTTTGGAAACTCGCCATCAAGCCCGGTAAACCGCTGACGTTCGGGCATTTTCGCGGTGTGCCGGTGATTGGCTTGCCGGGCAATCCCGCATCGACCCTCGTGACCTTTGCCTTGTTGACCAGGCCCTATCTCTTGCGCCGTCAGGGGGTAATCGACGTTGAGCCGCTGAAGGTACAGGTGCCGGCAGGGTTTGACTGGCTCCAGCCAGGCAATCGGCGTGAGTATTTGCGCGGACGGCTGGAAAGCGGCAGGGCGACGATCTACAAAAACCAGAGTTCCGGTGTTCTGCGCAGCGCTGCCTGGGCTGATGGACTGGTAGAGGTCCTGGAAGGGCGCACGCTGGCTCAGGGCGATAGCGTTTTCTTCATTCCGCTGAGCGAAGTCCTGAGCTGATAGCTTCAGCGGCGTTGTCACACAAGACCCGGTTGATTGAGTCGGGTCTTGTGTGGGGGGCCACTCAATGGGCCAGAAGCAATGAAATGACCTGCTCGAAACGGCTATTGGCGATCCAGCCAAGGAGACAGAGGATCACGGCTGTTCCGCAGGCGGAATAGACAAGCCGGTGCCTGATGGATTTGACGTCATCCCGGGCTTCTTCAATGTCCCGGCGTATGCACTTGAGGTGTGTTTCCAGCTCGGTGACGCGAGGTTCCATATCAATTTCTCCCGTGGCTTTTGTGCTGTTGCGGCATTCAGCTCGATGGCCTGTATTTTTGTTATCTGCGAGCGGCAAGACCAGGATGGCCGGTGATGCGAGGTTTTGGTGTTGCATGGCACGTCCTTGTGATGTCCAGCTGGATCCTCAAAGTCTACCAATTCAGATTTTCGGTCAATTGAGCCGATTCCTAACGTTTTGTAAGAAAAGTCCTGCCGTGTGGGGGCCAAGACTTTCCGACTGGAAATAATTCGATTTCTGGCGACTTTTACCGGAGCCTTCGCGGTCAACATCTCCCAGATGCCATTCAAACCGGGAGTGAGTAATGAGCGATCGCAAGGCGCTATTGATTCTGCATGGCAAGCAAGCGCTCAACGAGGCGGTTCGCACCGCCGTCGAAAGCCAGCGTGAGCGAGGTCGGGAGCTGGCTGTTCGATTGACCTGGGAAGCCGGCGATGCGCAAAGGCTGGTGGGCGAAGCGTTGGCGGCCGGGTATCGATACATCATTGCCGGCGGTGGCGATGGCACCTTGCGCGATATTGCCGAGGCTATGGCGCAGCATTCGATAAAAGCCAGCCTGGTATTGATGCCGCTAGGTACCGCCAATGATTTTGCGCGTGCGGCGGGTGTGTCCCTGGAACCCGATCAGGCGCTGGAGCTGCTCGATAGCGTGCCGACTGCCATTGATCTGGGGGAGGTTGATGGGCAGATATTCCTGAACATGGCGACCGGTGGGTTCGGCAGTCATGTCACAGCGAACACCCCGGAGGATCTGAAGAAAATCCTCGGCGGTGCGGCGTATCTGTTCACCGGCTTGTCACGCTTCAATGAGCTGCATACCGCGTACGGTGAATTGCAGGGGTCGGACTTTCACTGGCGAGGCGATCTGCTGGCACTGGGCATCGGCAATGGTCGGCAGGCCGGAGGCGGGCGGGAATTGTGCCCGCAGGCACTGGTTGATGACGGTTTGCTGGATATCAGCATCCTGCCGGCACCGCAGGAGGTGGTCAGTACTTTGAAAAACCTGCTGACCGAAGGCTTTGGCATCGACAGCATGTTTGTTCGGGCGCGCCTGCCCTGGGTCGAGATCAAGGTTTCGGAAGGGTTGTACATCAACCTTGACGGTGAACCGCTGGAAGGGGACAGCCTGCGTTTCTCGGTTCGCCCGGCGGCGTTACTCGTGCATCTGCCTGAGAATTCGCCGTTGTTACGCGACAGTGAAGTGCCTAGTCATCGAGGCTGATGATTTGTTCACGTACGGCAAACAACACCAGGCCGGCCACATCGTAGATCTGCAAGCGCTTCATGATCTGCGAGCGGTGGGTTTCGACGGTCTTGACGCTCAACCCCAGGCCGTTGGCGATCTCTCGGGTGGATTTTCCGCGAACGATCAACCGCAGGATTTCCAGCTGACGTGCCGTCAGGTTGTGCGAGTCGGCAGGTTCGGGTCGGTGCTTCTGGTTTCGGGTCAGTGCCTGAGTGATCACCGTGTGGGCAATGGCCGGGCTCAGATAGCGCTCGTTGTTGCGCAAGGCTTCCAGCGCGTGCTCGAGTTCGGTAGCCGTGGTGTCCTTGAGCAGGTAGCCATGGGCTCCGGACTCCAGCGCCTGCATGATCAGGGCAGGGTCGGTGTGCATCGAGAGGATCAGGACCTTGCTCTGCGGGCGCACCCGCTTGAGTTGCTGCAAGGCTTCGAGGCCGCCGGTCTGGCGCATCGAAATATCCAGCAGGATAATATCCGGGGACAGACGCCCAACCATTTCGAGCAGCTGCGAGCCGTCACTGGCCTCACCGATGACGGCATAGCCGGGCAGATCCATTACCAGGGCGCGCACGCCAGCCCTGATCAGCGAGTGGTCATCCACCAGTAGTAAGTTACAAGTCAATGCATAACCTTATTCGAACTGGCCCGTTCGAGCGCACGGGGCGCCCAGGGAAAAAGAGCTTCGATTTGAGTGCCTTTGCCCGGCTCGCTGGTAACGGTCAGTGTGCCGCCCAGTTGATCGATCCGTTCCGACATCCCGGCCATACCGCGCTGCCCTTCACGACCAGGGTCTGTTGCGGGCGCGAAACCCTGACCATCATCGCTGATCTGCAACTTCAGGCCTTGGGGCAGGCGCTGCAGGCATACCAGCAGGTTCTTGGCCTGGGCATGTCGCAGGATGTTGGTGACCGCTTCCTGGGTAATACGGAAAGCCGCCACGGCCATTTCCTCCGGTATGCCGGTCAGGCGCTGCTGGCATTCCAGGCTCCAGTGCACCGGGGTGTTGGCCAGGGTCTTGAGCAGGTGTGCCCGCAGACTGGCTTCCAGCCCAAGGCTGGTCAACTGCCGGGGATTAAGAATGGCGGATACGTCACGAACTTTGGCCAGGGTTTCTTCCAGCGTGTCGCAGAGGACCGCGCATTGTCCCTGGAGCTCTTCGGGCATCCGGCGTTTGAGCCAGTCGCTTTGCAGTTTGGCGGCGGTCAGCAATTGACCGATGTCGTCATGCAGTTCGCGGCTCAGCCGGTGACGCTCGTTTTCCTGGACCTGCAACAGCCGGTCCGCCAGTTCCTGAGGCTGGAATTTGATCGATTTGCGCGAGAGGCAGTACTGCACGGCAACACTGGTCAGCGCCGCAACGTTGAGCACCAGCAATGACAGGGGCAACGGAATGGACAAGCCATGGACCAGCAAGCTGCCGAGGGTCGAGCAGGCACATAGCAACAGCGTGAATAGGCGTGCATTTGCTCGGGAGGGTGGCCACGTGGCGATTGACTTGAGGCTGGCGTGCATAGCGGATGGAGCCAATGGATGTTCGCTGCGGGCTGACCGGTCATGCTGGCTGACAGGCCCCTGTTTTTTTATGTGGAGCGCCGACGAGTTCAGCTGCGAACTGCAGCGACCTGTATTCGGCTGCGATCACACTGCCATTAATTGGCGTCAACTAACAGGCGGCATAGTAGCACCTAAGATACCGTTGGTCGCGTCCGTATGTATGTCCGAAAAGTCAGGAATCCAGTCGTTTTGACGATGCTTCCATAATGGAACAAGTGGGTTGTTGCCGTCGCAAAATGCCAGTTGTTTAAAAGTGTCGCTTATAGCTACGAAGTATTCATTTGCGACGTGTGCGCACTCAAGTTACAGCGCGGTATTGATAACCAAAACACGCCATGCGGCATGGTGTGGAAAGTTCAGGCCTGTCGCTCTGAATAGGATACGAGGGTGAAGGGCCTGGAGTTGACAGGTGGTTGAAACCGGCTTTGCCCGACCTGAAAGGCAAAGGCTTCGATCAGGGTGACCTGCTCGCTGTCGTCGAGACTGAGCTGTCCGGTGGTCTGGTCGATGAGTTCGAGTTGCCAGGCAACCAGGGTCAGGCAGTCTTTCAGGGCACTCAGCGCCTCGTCGTGCAGACACATGGTGTTCTGTGCGTGGTTCAGCAGGCCATGAATATGCAGAGAAAATTCAGACACGGCCGCCAACGCCAGGGCATCAGCCTTGTTGGCCAGCTTGAGCAGTGTGCTGAGCAAACAGTCGATGGCGTCCTTGTCATTGCTGATCAACTGCAGATGACTCAGGCATTCCTCGGTTTTAGCCAGGAGTGTTTCAGCCTCGACAAGAAACCCCGTGAGACGCTGGGCCCACTCTTTACGGTCGTTCGGCATACTTATCTCCACAACGTCATGTCAAATGAGGGGATATCGTGTGTGTCGACGAGGGCGGTCGGAACTCCGGCATTACCGAGTCGTCGGATGAACAAGTAGCGGCTGGCCCGGAAGCAGGCTGGGGAACACGAGAGGGTGGTTGGCCACTGACTTGCGATCGCACACAAAAGCCTGACTCCGTTCATGCAATGAGAATGGCGTCACATTAATGGCTATCGGATATTGCGAATATCAGGTTGCGCCTGATTATTGATAGGGGAATCCCTTACGCAGTGGAACTTTTCGCTCGAACAATGGTCGCGGGGCGCAGAAGTGCAGCAGATGTAATCACCGCGCCAGTAAAGCATGATGTTAATGTGACATCAATGGCCGGGCGTGGCATTTTAGAGAGGGTCAAGCTTCGGCAAAAACAGCCGATAACCTTCCTTGAGTGAATTCATCCGAACAAGACCTGGAGTCATTGATGGCCGGCATTCTCGACACGGTAGACCAACGCACGCAACTGGTGGGTGAGAATCGCCTGGAAATTCTCATGTTCCGGCTCGCCGGACGGCAATTGTTCGCGATCAACGTCTTTAAAGTACAGGAAGTCCTGCAGCTGCCAAAGTTGACGCTGATGCCGCAGCGGCATCCTTTTGTGTGCGGCGTGGTCAACCTGCGTGGCCAGACCCTGCCGGTGATCGACCTTTCCCAGGCCATTGGCATGCGCCCGCTGGTGCCGGGGCCTGGCAGCACGATTATCGTCACCGAATACAACCGTTCGGTTCAGGCCTTCCTGGTCGGTGGCGTGGACCGGATCGTCAACATGAACTGGGAAGCCATCCTGCCGCCCCCGAGCAGCGCCGGCCGCCAGCACTACCTGACGGCCATCAGCAAGGTCGATGATCAACTGGTGGAAATCATCGACGTCGAAAAGGTTCTGGCCGAAATCGTCCCGTACAACGCCAAAGTCTCCCGCGACAAGCTCGAAGATCCGGTGCTGGAACGCGCCCGTGGCCGTGAGGTGCTGCTGGTGGATGACTCGAACGTGGCCCTGGCGCAATTGCGCGATACCCTGGGACAGCTGGGCGTGAAGATGCATATTGCCAGCGACGGGTTGAAGGCCTTGAACATGCTCAAGGCCTGGGCTGATACCGGCGTGGACATGACCGAAAAACTGCTGATGGTCTTCACCGATGCGGAAATGCCGGAAATGGATGGCTATCGCCTGACCACCGAGATCCGTAACGACCCGCGCCTGCGCGGCTTGTACGTGGTGCTGCACACCTCGCTGTCCGGCAGCTTCAACGACTCGATGGTGAAAAAGGTTGGCTGCGACAATTTCCTCTCCAAATTCCAGCCGGACAAACTCGTCGACGTGGTGCGCCAGCGTTTGATGCTCGACGAAGTACCGGCCTGATCAGGCCATGGTCAACCTGTAGGATGTAGGAGCGAGCTCGCTCGCGATGGTCTTGAACGATAACGCGTAAACCGGAGCCCAGCGGCGTCCTTGGGTTTTTCGCGAGCGAGCTCGCTCCTGCAGGGTTTTTGCACTTTGATTCGCTGACCAAGCTCGTATAGGGTGGCGTTTTTACCTACCAGGGAGCTGGCCATGTTGCGTCTGAGCGCGCTGTATCGTTATCCGTTGAAATCCGGCAAAGGCGAGGTCTTGCAGCAAGTCGGCCTCGACAAGCTGGGGCTGGACGGCGATCGACGCTGGATGCTGGTGGATGAGGCCAGCGGGCGTTTCCTGACCCAGCGTGCGGTGGCGCAGATGAGCCAGTTGTCGGCGCTGTGGAATGCCGAAGGTGGCTTGACCCTCAACGCGCCCGGCCAATCGCCGATCGACATTGCTGTGCCCGGTAACGATGCAGAACTGCGTGGCGTGACGATCTGGCGCGATACCTTGCGCGTCCCCGATGCAGGCGATGAAGCAGGGGCCTGGGTCAGCCAGTTCATCGGCAAACCGACACGCCTGGTGCAAGTGCCACTGGATCGGGCGCGGATGACGGAAGCTGGCTACGGCAAGGATGACGACCAGGTGGCGTTCGCCGACGGCTATCCGCTGTTGCTGATTGGTCAGGCCTCCCTCGAGGACTTGTCGCAACGGGTCGGGCGTCCGTTGGAGATGCTGCGTTTCCGGCCGAACCTGGTGATCGAAGGCAGTGCAGCCTTCGCCGAGGACGGCTGGAAGCGTATCCGTATCGGCGAGGTCGAGTTCCGCGTGGTCAAGTCCTGTTCACGCTGCATCCTGACCACCATTGACCCGCAAACCGGGGAGCGCAGCGATGATCGCGAACCCTTGGCCACGTTGCAGAAGTATCGCTCGCAGGCAGACGGTGCAATGTTCGGCCAGAACCTGGTCAACGACGGCAACGGACGACTCGAAGTCGGCATGCCGGTGGAGATCCTCGAGTAATTTTGCGCAGAATAAAAAATGCCCGTGTCGAAAAACACGGGCATTTTTTATTGCAGTGAAGCCTGCGGGTTTTAGCCGCGGTATTCGCACAGGTAAGCGGTGTCGACGGCGACTTTCAGCTGGAACTTGCTGTTGGCCGGCACGTTGAACTGGCTGCCGGCGGCGAAGGTTTCCCAGTCGCTGCTGTCGGGCAGTTTGACGGTCAATGCGCCGCTGACCACGTGCATGATTTCACGCTGGCTGGTGCCGAATTCGTACTCGCCCGGAGCCATGACGCCGATGGTCGCTGGACCTTCTGCGGTGCCAAAGGCGATCGACTTGACGGTGCCGTCGAAGTACTCGTTGACTTTAAACATGGGCGATTCCTCGAAAAGGGCTAAAAAGGGCCGGCCAGTATGCACAAGGCCCTTGGCGTCGTCACCTGTCTAAAGCGGCAGAACCAGCGGCAGCAGGCGTGCGGTATTGCGCGCATCTTCCAGCGCCCGGTGTTGTTGGCCGTTGAACTGCAAGCCGGCCAGTTGCAACGCGCCGTTTAATCCCAACGGACGTTCCAGGCGCCTGGCCTTGGCAAAACGCTGTTTGAGGTTCATGTGCGGTACGTTGGCCAGCATGCTGGCGAGTCCCAGTTGCTGCCAATCCTGAAGCAGTTGTTTGCGATCGTAATCGCCCCAACTGGCCCAGCCCTCAAGTCGCGTGTGGTGTTGGCCGAGCCAACGTTCGAACGCCGGCCAGACTTCGCCCAGCGGTTGCGCGGCATCGATGTTGGCTTGGGTGATGTGCGTCAGCTCGCGGCAAAACGGCGTCAGCAACGGCCGCCGAACAGGGCGGACGAAGCGCTGGAACTGGTCCAGTTCACGCCCCTTGCGGTCCACCAGAGTGGCGCCGATTTCAATGATTTCCATATCTGTTACGGGCCATCCACCCTCATCGGTGGTGGCCTCCAGATCAATGACCAGCCAATGAGGCATTGCAGGGTTCCTGGTATCCGCGTCCTGATAGCTTTGAGCGTAGCCAAACCCGGTGGTTCCGCCTAGCGGCTTATTCGACCTCCAATAGAATCTGCCGGTTTTTCACCTGATCCCCGACTTTGACTTGCAAGCGTTTGAGAACACCGTCGATGCCCGATTTCAATGGGTGCTCCATTTTCATCGCCTCCAGTACCACCAGCAGTTGGCCCTTGGTCACCTGGCTGCCTTCGTTGACCAGGACGTCGACAATCGCCCCGTCCATCGGTGCCTTGAGGGTGCCGGAGCTGACACTGGCCTGGCCGGTAACCTGCACCTGGGTGCGATCCACGAACTGCAGACTGCCCGGTCGGGTGAACAGCCGAAGACGCCCGGCCTCCAGGCGATAAGCGTGGCGTTGGCGAACGCCTTCGATTTCCAGGGTGGCCCAGCGTCCGTCGCTGTGGATGATCTTCAGTTCGAGGCTGCGCTCGGCGACCTGAATGCGCAACGGCTCGCCCGGGATCGCTTGCAACGCTACCGGCCAGTCCTGATCCTCAAGGCCGATGCGATAGTGCAGCGGCACGCTGGCGTTGTTGCGCCAACCGCCAAGCGGGGCCAGGTGAGCCTGCGCCGCAGCCTGATAGAACAGGGCGGCGGCAATGGCCAAGTGGTGCGCGCCAGGGGTTTCGGGATGCAGGCAGGTGTGATCGGTGAAGTGCTGCGCGATGAACCCGGTACTGAAATCACCGCTGGCGAACTGCGGATGTTCCAGCAGGCTGGCAAGCAGGCGTTGATTGCTTTTCAGCCCCAGCAGCACGCTGTCTTGGACCGCCCGCAACAATTTGCGACGGGCTTCTTCGCGGGTGGCACCGTGAGCGATGAGCTTGCCGAGCATCGGGTCGTAGAAAGGGCTGATGACCTGGCCTTCGATCAGGCCGTGGTCGATCCGCACGCCGTCCTGCAATGCCGGTTCCCAGGCCACGACGCGCCCGGTTTGCGGCAGGAAACCCTGGGCCGGGTCTTCGGCATACAGGCGCACTTCCATGGCGTGGCCCGTGAGTTGCACCTGTTCCTGACGCAAAGGCAGCGGTTGCCCTTCGGCGATGCTCAACTGCCAGGCCACCAGATCCAGCCCGGTGATCAGTTCGGTCACCGGGTGCTCCACTTGCAGCCGGGTGTTCATCTCCAGGAAGTAGAACTGCCCGCGCGCATCCAGCAGAAACTCCACGGTGCCCGCGCCGACGTACTTTACCGCTCGCCCGGCCTTGAGCGCCGCTTCGCCCATGGCCTGGCGCAGCTCGGCGGTCATCACCGGGCAGGGCGCTTCCTCGATGACTTTCTGATGCCGGCGCTGCACTGAACAATCGCGCTCGCCGAGGTAAATCAGGTTGCCATGCCGGTCACCGAACAGCTGGACCTCGACGTGACGGGGTTCGACCAGTGCCTGTTCGAGGATCAGTTCACCGCTGCCAAAACCGTTCAGGGCTTCGGAGCGCGCGGTGCGAATCTGTTCCAGCAAATCGCTGGCGTCGTGCACCAGGCGCATACCGCGTCCCCCGCCGCCGGCGCTGGCCTTGATCATCAACGGATAGCCGATGCGCTCGGCTTCACGGCCCAGGGTGGCATCGTCCTGCCCGGCGCCTTGATAGCCGTTGATGCACGGCACACCGGCTTCGATCATGGCGATTTTCGACAGGCGCTTGCTGCCCATCAGTTCAATGGCCTCGGGGCTGGGGCCGATGAAGGTGATGCCAGCGTCCCTGCACGCGAGGGCAAACCCGGCGTTTTCCGAGAGGAAACCGTAGCCCGGATGGATCGCATCCGCGCCCGTGCGCCGGGCTGCGTCGAGGATCGCCTGGATGTTCAGGTAAGACTGTTGCACCGGGGCCGGACCGATGTTGACCGCCTCGTCGGCTATCCGCACGTGCAGTGCATCGGCGTCAGCGTCGCTGAACACGGCGACCGTGCGATAGCCCAGCGCCTGGGCCGTGCGCTGGATGCGGCAGGCGATTTCACCGCGGTTGGCGATGAGGATTTTTTTGAGTCCGGGCATGGGTAGGCTCTCTGATTTTTAGCGGTGTCTGGTCGGGACTCATCGCGAGCAAGCTCGCTCCCACAGGGTTTATGAACGGCATAAATCCAAGGTGGGAGCGAGCTTGCTCGCGATGCTTTTCAGGAGGCCCACCCCGGTTTGCGTTTTTGCACGAAGGCCATCGTTCCCTCGATGCCTTCGGCTCCGGTCACCGCTTCGCTGAACCATTCGGCAGCCTGATCCAGCAGGGCATCGGAGGGCTGACCCGCACTTGCGAGCAAGAGTTTCTTGGTCGCCGCATTCGCCCCCGGCGCGCAACACAACACATGGGCCAACACCTCATCGAGACGCTCGGCCAGGGCCTGCGGATCATGTTCGACAAAATGCACCAGGCCCATGCGCCGTGCCTGGTGGCCATCAAAACGCGCCGCCGTCAGGGCCAGGCGCCGGGTCTGGGTCAAGCCGATGCGTTGCACCACGAACGGTACGATCTGGGCCGGCAACAGGCCGAGACTGGTTTCCGGCAGGCCGAATTGCGCCTGGTGATCGGACAGGGCGATATCGCTGACACAGGCCAGGCCGAGACCGCCGCCGAGCACCGCGCCCTGCAGCACGGTAATCACCACTTGCGGAGCGTGTTGCACTTCTTGCAATAGCGTACCGAACACCCGGTTCAGATCCCGGTGCGCAGTTGGGCCTTGAGCGCGGGCGTTGGCCATGTCCTTGATGTCACCGCCGGCACAGAAGTGCCCGCCGACGCCGCCGATCACCAGTGCGCGAACCCCTGGTTTATCGCGTACCGCGGCCAGCACCGAGCGCAACTCGGCGACCATTTGCAAGCTCATCGCATTGCGGCTTTCGGGGCGGTTGAGGGTGATGTGCAACACGCCGTTGTGCAGCTCCAGCAGCAAAGTCTGGCAAACCGGCAGGCTGTTCATTTCTTTTTCCCCGGCAGAATGCCCATGAGTTTGCAGATGATTCCCAGCATGATTTCGTCGGCGCCGCCGCCGATCGACACCAGCCGTACATCGCGGTAAGCCCGGGCCACCGGGTTGTCCCACATGAAGCCCATGCCGCCCCAGTATTGCAGGCAACTGTCACTGACTTCGCGGCCCAGCCGCCCGGCCTTGAGCTTGGCCATGGAGGCCAAGCGCGTGACGTCCTGGCCTTTGATGTATTGCTCGGTGGCCTGATAGACCAGCGCCCGCAGGCATTCGATTTCGGTTTGCAGTTCCGCCAGGCGGAAGTGGATCACCTGATTGTCGATCAGCGCGTTGCCGAAGGTTTTGCGCTCCTTGCAGTATTCGATGGTGCTGTCGACGCAGTACTCCAGGCCCTTGATCATGTTGGCCGCACCGAACAGGCGTTCCTCCTGGAACTGCAGCATCTGCATCATGAACCCCGCACCTTCATGGCCGATGCGGTTGCGCTGCGGTACGCGCACGTTGTCGAAAAACACCTGGGCGGTTTCCGAGCTGCGCATGCCGAGCTTGTCCAGGTGCGAGCTCAAGCTGATGCCCGGTGTGTTCATCGGCACCATGATCAGCGACTTGTTGATGTGCGGTTTGTCGTCCGAGGTGTTGGCCAGCAGGCAGATGAAGTCGGCGCTCGGCGAGTTGGTGATCCACATCTTGCTGCCGTTGATCACGTAATCGTCGCCGTCCTTGCGCGCCGTGGTTTTCAGCCCGGCGACGTCAGAGCCGGCGCCGACTTCGGAGACGCCGATGCAGCCGACCTGCTCACCGCTGATGGCCGGGCGCAGGAATTCCTCGCGCAGTTCATCGGAACCGAACCGGGCCAGCGCAGGCGTGCACATGTCGGTCTGCACGCCGATGGACATTGGAATGCCGCCGCAATGGATGGTGCCGAACTCTTCGGCGGCGACGATCGAATAGCTGTAGTCGAGCCCCATGCCGCCGAACTTTTCCGGTTTCGAAATACCCAGCAATCCGAGGTCGCCGGCCTTGCGGAAGATATCGTGGATGGGGAAGCGCCCGGCTTTTTCCCATTCCTCGACATGCGGGTTGATCTCGTGCTCGACGAACTGGCGAACGGTGCGGCGCAGTGCTTCGTGTTCCTGGGTGAAGATCATTTTTATTGTTCTCCTGATAGTCGGCTTAGAACCGCGCCACACCGAAACTGTTGGCTTGCAATGGCCGCACCTCGGCCTCGTGACAGATATCCAGCAAGTAACCCAGCAAGGTCCGGGTATCGCGCGGGTCGATCAAACCATCGTCCCAGAGGTTGGCGCTGCCATAGAGCGCCGTGGACTGGCTGTCGAGTTTCTGCGCGGTGACCTGTTCGAGCATGTCGAGCATTTTCGGATCGGGCACCAGGCCGTCCTTGGCCTGTTTGGCCTCGGTGACGATGCGCAGCACCTTGCCCGCTTGCGCGCCGCCCATCACGGCGGTACGGCTGTTGGGCCAGGCGAAGATGAAACGCGGGTCAAGACCGCGACCGCACATCGCATAGTTGCCCGCGCCGTAGGAGCCGCCAACCACGATGGTCAGCTTCGGCACCCGGGCGTTGGCCACCGCCTGAATCATCTTCGCTCCGTGCTTGATCACGCCTTGCTGTTCCGATTCGGTGCCGACCATGAACCCGGTGGTGTTGTGGAAAAACAGTAGCGGCGTCTGGCTCTGGTCGCACAGCTGGATGAACTGGGCGGCCTTGCTCGCGCCTTTTGGCGTGATCGGGCCGTTGTTGCCGATGAAGCCACAGGCGCGGCCCTGAATTTTCAGATGACCGCACAGGGTCTGCTGATCGAACTCGCCCTTGAATTCAAGAAAGTTCGAAGCGTCGGCGAGGCGGGCGATGATTTCGCGCGCGTCGTAGGGTTTTTTCGGATCATCCGGGATCAGGCCCAGCAGTTCGTCGATGGGGTAGAGCGGCTCCTCCCAGCGACGTTCGGGTAGTGGAGGCAACTGCTCGTTCCACGGCAACAGGCTGATAATCTCGCGTACCTGTCGCACGCCATCGGCGTCGTTTTCAGCCAGGTATTCGGCGGTGCCGGCGGTTTGTGCGTGCATCTCGGCACCGCCCAATTCTTCATCGGTGGCGACTTCGCCGGTGGCGGCTTTGAGCAGTGGCGGGCCGGCGAGAAACAGCTTGGCCTTGCCACGCACCACCACCACGTAATCCGACAGCCCCGGCTGATAGGCGCCACCCGCCGTGGCGGAGCCATGCACCACGGTGACCTGCGGCAATCCCATGGCCGACATCCGCGCCTGATTGGCAAAGCTGCGCGCGCCTTCGACGAAAATTTCCGCCGCGTAATTGAGGTTGGCGCCGCCGCTTTCGGCGAGGGTGATCACTGGCAGTTTGTTTTCCATGGCGATCTGTTGCAGGCGCAGGGATTTCTTCAAGCCGCTGGGGGAGATGGTCCCGCCCCTGATCGCGCTGTTGTTCGCCACCACCAGCACGCGCACGCCGGACACGTAGCCGATACCGGCGATCAAGCCGCCACCGGCGGAGCTGCCATCCTTGTCGTCGTGCAGCTTGTAGCCGGCCAGGCTCGCCAGTTCGAGAAACGGTGCGCCGGGGTCCAGCAGCAGGTTGAGGCGCTCGCGAGGCAACAATTGGCCGCGTTTTTCGAACTTCGGCCTGGCTTCGGCGGCCTTGTTCAGCAGGTTCTGTTCGAGCACGCGAACTTGCTCGATGGCGCTCAGCATCGCCGCACGGTTCTGGGCGAACGACTCGCTGTGGGGGTCGAGTTGCGACTGAATCACCGGCATGGGTTATTCCTTGTCCTTCAACACGTCTGGTATGTACGCGCGGTGGAAACCGTTGTACGACTCGCTGTTGGTCGCTTTATGGATCGGCCAGGCGCGGCCGCCGAGGCTGGCGGCGCCGTCGATGCGCAAGGTGCTGCCGCTGACAAACGCCGCTGCCGGGCTGAGCAGGAAAACTATCGCCGCGCTGACTTCCGATTCGGTGCCGATGCGCTTGAGCGGCACGTGTTCGCGCAGGGTCGGGATCACGGCCTTGAAGGCGCCTTCGTAGGTGTCCATGCCGCTGGAGGCAATCCAGCCCGGCGCCACGGCATTGACCCGCACCCCGGCATGACCCCATTCGTACGCGGCGGTCTTGGTCAGGTTGTCCATGCCCGAACGTGCCGCGCCGGAGTGGCCCATACCGGGCATGCCGCCCCACATGTCGGCGAGCATGTTGACGATGGCCCCGCCGTGCTTGCTCATGGACTGGTTGAACACTTCCCGGGCCATCAGGAAGCCGCCCACCAGATTGGTACGCATCACGGTTTCGAAACCCTTCTGATTGATCGAGGCCAGGGGCGAGGGGTATTGCCCGCCAGCATTGTTGACCAGGCCGTGGATCGGACCGTGCTTGCGGATAAGCTCGCTGACCAGATGCGTCACCGCTTCTTCCTCGCGGATATCACAGGTGCTCCAGTCGGCCTTGCCGCCGTCGTCGGCGATCTCCGCCGCAACGGTTTTCAGCTTGTCGGCATTGCGCCCGACCAGCAGCACATGGGCGCCGAGGGCCGCCAGTTCGTGGGCAGTACAGCGGCCGATGCCACTGCCGCCACCGGTGACGATGATGTTTTGGCCAGCAAACAAATCGGCTTTGAAAATCGAATCGTAGGCCATGGCGGCAATCCTCTAATTGAACTGGTCGGCGATGCGCTGCGGCACCGGGATCTGGATTTCCAGCAGCTGCTGGGCGAAGGCCTTGCCTTGCGGATCGATTCGCAGGCTGGCGACACCGCCGCCGCCGAGGGCGTTTTCCAGCAGGAAATTCAGGCTGTGGCTGGCGGGCAAGTACCAGCGCTCGACCCGCCCGTGGATTGGATCGAGGACGTGGCCCATCCAGTCGACGATCACTTCCGGGGTCAAGGCTTCTGCAATCCATGGCAGGAATTCCGGCTCGCGGGCCATGACGCCGATGTTGCTGTGGTTGCCCTTGTCGCCCGAGCGGGCGACCGCCAGTTTGACCAGGGCCACACTGGCGTCGGCCAGGCCATCCGGTTTCGGTGGCGCGAGCAGGGCTGGCAGGTCCAGCGGGTCGAGCACATCGAGGGCGGGCAGGGCACACGGGTGGCGCTGGCCCATGAAATCAATGTCCAGCGTGCAGGCGGTTTTGTCGATCAGGAACGAGAACAGCCGGATCAGCGGGTACACCGTTGGCCGGCCACCGACAATGCCGGTCAGCCCCGGCGCCATGCCGGTGGCGGCCTGAGCGATTTCCCGGGAGAACACGATCAATGCCTGCTTGTCCGGATGGCGCACCGCGAGTTTGATCACCACTTCGCGGCTGTCCTGACGCTGGCCATGGGGGCCGTAGGTGGCCTCGCTGCCCAGCAACTCGATACTCACGTCGCTGTACGGCGCCCAGCCGCGCTGGCGGAACATTTCCGAGGTCTTGTTGATGATCGCTTCGCCGACACGCCGCGCCTTGTCGACGGCATCGATGCCGGCGATCAGGCAACTGGCGGTGCAGCGAAAACCATCAGGGTACGTGGCGCTGACTTTGTATTGAGCGGTCGGCGGCAGGCCTTTGGCGCCGTGCACCTGCACCGCGTTCTTGCCTTGTTGCAGCAGTTTGACCTGAGTGAAATCGCACACCACGTCGGGCAGCAGATACGCGCGCGGGTCACCGATTTCGTACAGCATCTGTTCGCCCACCGTCAGCGGCGTGACCAGCCCGCCTGTACCTTCGGGTTTGCTGACGATGAACTGGCTGTCGGCGCTGACTTCGACGATGGGAAAACCGATGTGTTCGTAGTCGGGCACGTCGCGCCAGTCGGTGAAGTTGCCGCCCGTGCATTGGGCGCCGCATTCGATGATGTGCCCGGCCAATGCCGCCTGGGCGAGCTTGTCATAGTCGTGCCACGACCAACCGAACTCATGCACCAGCGCGGCGCTGACCACCGCACTGTCGACCACCCGCCCGGTGATCACGATGTCCGCCCCCAGGCGCAGGGCTTCGACAATGCCGGGTGCGCCGAGGTAGGCGTTGGTCGAGACGCACATCGATGGCAGGGGCGCGCCGCTGAACATTTCATGAATGCCCAGGTTGCCCGGCTTTTTGAATTGCGGCTG
Source organism: Pseudomonas sp. GW456-L13 (assembly GCF_017350115.1). NCBI lineage: Bacteria > Pseudomonadati > Pseudomonadota > Gammaproteobacteria > Pseudomonadales > Pseudomonadaceae > Pseudomonas > Pseudomonas sp. GW456-L13. The sequence goes on along the minus strand of NZ_JACNAS010000002.1, from coordinate 715,241 downwards.
CAGGTCATCACCCAGCAGCACGGCGATCTTCAGCGCCACCCCGGCCTTGTCGCAGGCCGCTTGCAGGGCGGCGGCGCAGGCTTGGGGGTTGACCCCGCCGGCATTACTGATGACCCGGATGTTTTGCTGCGCGAGTTGCCCCAGCAAGGGCGCGAGCACTTCGATGAAGTCGCCCGCATAGCCGGCCTGGGGATCTTTCATCCGCGCGCCGGCCATGATCGACAGGGTGATTTCGGCCAGGTAATCGAAGACCAGATAGTCCAGATGCCCGTGTTCCACCAGTTGCGCGGCAGCGGTCGAGGTATCGCCCCAGAAGGCGCTGGCACAACCGATGCGAATTGTTTCAGGCGCAGTCCATTCCATAGCCACCTCCAACCGAAGTGCGTCGACATTACCAAGCAAGCGCTTGGTTTGTAAATGACTTGATTATCTTCTGCCCAAGCGCTTGCTTGGTTGCATCCATGCGCTTAAATTGCCCGCGCAACCCCGTTGTTTTCGGGGGGATCGGCGTTATTGATTGAACGACTGTAGGAGAGAACGGGTGGACGAGCAAAAAGCCCTGAGGGTGATGCGCCAATTGGTGGACGACGGCCAATTGACCGACCCGGACAGCGCCCGTGGCAAATTGCTGCAAGTGGCGGCCCACCTGTTCCGCAATAAAGGCTATGAGCGCACGACCGTGCGCGACCTGGCCGGCGCCGTGGGCATTCAGTCCGGGAGCATTTTCCATCACTTCAAGAGCAAGGACGAAATCCTGCGCGCCGTGATGGAAGAAACCATACGCTACAACACCGCGTTGATGCGTGCGGCCATCGCCGAGGCCGGCAGTGTGCGCGAGCAGGTGCTGGCGCTGATCCGCTGTGAATTGCAGTCGATCATGGGCGGTAGCGGCGAGGCCATGGCCGTGCTGGTCTACGAATGGCGCTCGCTGTCCGAAGAGGGCCAGGCCAAGGTCCTGGCGCTGCGGGACATCTACGAAGACATCTGGCTGCAAGTATTGGGCGAAGCCAAGACCGCCGGGTTTATCCGCGGCGATGTGTTCATCACCCGACGCTTCCTGACTGGCGCATTGTCCTGGACAACCACCTGGTTTCGCGCCGATGGCAGCATGAGTCTCGATCAGTTGGCCGATGAGGCGTTGATTCTGGTGCTGGAAGACCGGCAATAAGCTTGTGTTGGCCAGCATTAAACTGGCTAACTGGACAAAACCGCCTAGCTTGAATGCATTGGTACCGTTTTATTAGGGGAGTGGGGACGTTTTGATGGGTACGCCAATTCGGTCAGCCTCGCGGCTTTTGCTGACGATGCTTGCGGCGTCAACGATGATGCCGTCCCAGGCTGCGCAACTGGTGCGCATCGGTGCCGCGCACTTTCCGCCCTACACCGTGCGCCCGGAATCCGGGGCCGATACCGGGTTGCTGCCGCAACTGGTCGAGGCCCTGAACGCATCGCAAACTGACTACCAGTTTGTCCTGGTGCCCACTTCCATTCCCCGGCGCTTCGGTGATTTCAAGCAGGGCCGGGTCGACATGGCCATCTTCGAAAATCCCGCCTGGGGTTGGGAAGAGATCCCCCACACAGCCGTCGACATGGGGCTGGAGGACGCCGAAATTTTTGTCGCGCAACGCCTGCCCGATCGACAGCAAAGCTATTTCGCCGACCTGAACGGCAAGCGCCTGGCGCTGTTCAGCGGCTATCACTACGAGTTCGCCAATTTCAATGCCGACCCCCTGTACCTCGCGAAAAACTACAACGCCACGCTGACCTATTCCCATGACAGCAATCTGCTGATGGTATTGCGCGGCCGGGCCGACATCGCCCTGGTCACGCGTTCGTACCTGAGCGATTACTTCCTGCGCAATGAAAAAGTCGCCGGCGAGTTGCTGGCGTCCCAACGCATCGATCAGGTCTATCACCATTACGCCATCCTGCGCCCGACGGCTCCCATCAGCGGCGAGGCATTCGCCAAGGTGCTGCAAGGCTTGCGGGACAACGGCCAGATGTTGAAGATTTTCGATCCGTACAAGATTGCGCTTGTGCCGGTCCCGCACAACGAACCGGCATCACAAGTCGCCAAATGATGGTCTTTTCCTAAATTTCCCGCCCTGGCTCACGTCACTTCGTTGAACTGTCGACGACTATCGTGAGCCCGACCCATGCCCAATCTCAATGACCTGACTGCCCTGTGTCTGCCGACAGGCAGTCGTCTTGCCGCTGATGAAACCGATTGCCGCCTGAGCCTCAGTCTGGAAGGGCAACCGTTGCTTGCCCTGCGGCTGAATCGTGGCCCCGAGTTGCACGTGCAACTGGAGGAGCGTTTCAGTCGCCCTGAAGGACAGGCATTGTGGGCGGCCTGTTACTGGCTGTTCGCTCGCAACCCCGACTGTCAGCGCCTGGTCTGGCAACTGCAGGAGGTGCCGGACGAAGCCGTGTTCAGCGGTCTGCTGATTCCGACTCCCGTCAACGGCCAGTATCACTGCGAGCGCACCTTGTTCTGGCAGTTGCCGCAGCCTTGGCTGGGGCATTCCCTGACCGGCAGCTACCCGCAGCAAATGCTCATCACCGACGGCAAGCGTCATCCACGGCGGCCGGTCAAACCCCGTGGTGAAGTGTATCATCGCTTCGATGCACGGCTGGGTGCTCGGGTTTCCCTGCGCACGCTGGACATCGAGCAAGACCTGGCACGCTTCAACCGCTGGCAGAACAGCCCGCGTGTCGCGAGTTTCTGGCAGGAGGAGGGCAGCCTCGAACAGCATCGCCAATACCTGAGCAAACTCGAAGCCGACCCGCACGCGCTGACGCTGATCGGTTGTTTCGACGATCAGCCCTTCGCTTATTTCGAGGCCTACTGGGCCAGGGAAGATCGCATCGCGCCGTTCTACGAGGCCGGCGATTACGACCGTGGCATTCACATGCTGGTGGGCGAAGAAAATCACCGTGGTCCGCACAAGGTGGCGAGTTGGTTATCGGCGCTGGTGCATTATCTGTTTCTCGATGACCCGCGCACGCAGCGCGTGGTTGCCGAGCCTCGTGCCGATAACGCGAAGATGATCGGATACATGCAAGAGCAGCGCTTTCACTGCGAGAAAGAGTTCGACTTTCCGCACAAGCGCGCGGCCCTGATGGTGTTGGGGCGGGAGCGGTTTTTTGATCGGTGCGCACTGGCCTGAGGCTTGAGGCTAAATATCTTCGGCGCTCTTGAGTGCCCCATCGCGAGCAGGCTCGCTCCTACATTTTCCTGTGTGCGCTGAACCTGTGGGAGCGAGCTTGCTCGCGATGGGCGCGATGCAGATTTCAGAACTTAGTGGCGAGCAGCCATATCGCCACGCTGGCCCGACACCTTGCGGCAGTGCACCAGCGCATCACGGATCATGAAGTTCACCAGGGTCGGCGAGACGCCAAGTTCCTTGGCGATGTCTTTTTGCGGTACGCCGTGCAGGCGGTACATCTCGAAGGCGTAGCGGGTGCGGCTCGGCAACTCGGTCAACGCATCGGCGATGTGCTCCAGCGTCGAGAAATTGATGTGCGACGTTTCCGGTGACGCACCCTGGATCACCACATTCAGCCCTTCCTCTTCAGGGCCGGAATACTTCTGCTCCAGCGCCTGTTTGCGGTAGTGGTCGATCGCCAGGTTGCGCACGATCTGGAACAGGTAGCTGAGCTGAGCCTTGATCGAACTGGTGATGGGCGGGGCCGATTGCAGCCGGAAGAATGCATCCTGCACAACATCTTCGGCACGTGAGCGGCAACCGGTAATTCGGGCTGCGATCTTCACCAGAATCAATCGATTGTCGACGAATGCCTGAAGTAGCGGTGTATCGCACCTGCTTGTGGATACTGGTTCCATCATGGAAATCACCTTGCTGCCAAAAGGTTAGTGGGACGGCGAATGAGCCGGGGGGGCCGTCCTACACATCGAGCGACAAATTAGGCTTAATGATAATGATTGTCAAATGAGAAAAAGAACTAATGCGTTACAAAGGTAAAGAGTGAGAACTGCGACACGCTGACTCACTTCAGTCCGCTTTGCGTTCCAGCCTGGCGACTAATTATTTCCAGACGTCATCCGTTCTCATTGGTGAATTGCACAGCGCAACCCTCATCACCCTGTAGGAGCGAGCTCGCTCGCGATGGTCGTCAACGATGGGCGCCTGACACCCCGCGGCGTTCTTCGGATTTTCGCGAGCAGGCTCGCTCCTACCAAGCCGAATTCAGGCAGGAAACCTCATGACCGACGCGTTCGAACTCCCCAGCACAATGGTCCAAGCCCTTCAGCGCCGCGCGGCGCTGACGCCGGATCGGGTGGCCCTGCGCTTTCTCGCCGAGACCCCGGACCAGGCTGTGGTGCTCAGCTATCGCGAACTGGATCTGCGGGCACGGACGATTGCCGGCGCGTTGCAGGCCCGGACGGATGTTGGCGACCGCGCGGTGTTGCTGTTCCCCAGTGGCCCGGATTACGTTGCGGCGTTCTTCGGTTGCCTGTACGCCGGGGTGATCGCGGTACCAGCCTACCCGCCGGAGTCGACACGCCGTCATCACCAGGAGCGCCTGTTGTCGATCATCAGCGACGCCCAGTCTCGCTTGCTGTTGACCAGCGCCGGGCTGCGCGATGGGTTGCAGCAGATCGACGGCGCGCCGCCGCTGTTGTGTGTCGATACCCTCGACGGTGCACTGGCCGAGCGCTGGGTCGCGGTGGACTTGCAGGACGATCACATCGCCTTCCTGCAATACACCTCTGGCTCCACCGCGCTGCCCAAAGGCGTGCAAGTCAGCCACGGCAATCTGGTGGCCAACGAATTGCTGATTCGCCACGGTTTCGGCATTGACCTGAACCCCGACGACGTCATCGTCAGCTGGCTGCCGCTGTATCACGATATGGGCCTGATCGGCGGCTTGCTGCAGCCGATTTTCAGCGGCGTGCCTTGCGTGTTGATGTCCCCGGCGTATTTTCTCGGTCGGCCGTTACGCTGGCTGGAGGCGATCAGCGAATACGGCGGCACCATCAGCGGCGGGCCGGATTTTGCCTATCGCTTGTGCAGTGAGCGGGTCAGCGAGTCGGCCCTGGAACGGCTCGACCTGAGTGGCTGGCGCGTGGCGTATTCCGGTTCCGAACCGATTCGCCTCGACACTCTGGAACGCTTCGCCGGGAAGTTCGCGACCTGCGGCTTCACCGCGGACAGTTTCATGGCCTCCTACGGTCTGGCCGAAGCCACCTTGTTCGTGGCCGGCACAGCTCGCGGCCAAGGCATCGGCAACCTGCGGGTAGACGATCAGGCCCTGGCGCAGAACCGCATCGAAGCGGGCGAGGGCAGCCCGATCATGAGTTGCGGTATCAGCCAGCCGGCGCACGCGGTGTTGATCTTCGATCCTGTCTCGCTCAGCGAACAGGCCGACAACGTCGTCGGCGAAGTCTGGGCCAGCGGGCCGAGCATCGCCTCAGGCTACTGGCGCAACCCCGAGGCGTCCGCCAAGACCTTCGTCCAGCACGCCGGGCAGACCTGGCTGCGCACCGGTGACCTGGGTTTTCTGCGCAACGGCGAACTGTTTATCACCGGGCGCCTGAAGGACATGCTGATCGTGCGCGGGCATAACCTGTACCCGCAGGACATCGAGCAGACTGTCGAGCGCGAAGTGGAAGTGGTGCGCAAAGGACGCGTCGCCGCCTTCGCCGTCACGGTTGACGGTCAGGAAGGCATCGGCATCGCCGCTGAAATCAGCCGCAGCGTGCAGAAAATCCTGCCGCCTGAATCCTTGATCAAAGCCATTCGCCAGGCCGTCGCCGAGGCGTATCAGGAGGCGCCGAGCGTGGTGGTGCTGCTCAATCCGGGCGCGCTTCCCAAAACGTCCAGCGGTAAATTGCAGCGCTCGGCGTGTCGCAATCGCTTGGCGGACGGCAGCCTCGACAGCTACGCGGTGTTCCCGTCGGCCAGCAACGAAAGCACGGGCAATAGCGAGTCGGGATCGACGCTGCAAAGCTTGATCGCACGTATCTGGTGTGAGCAGTTGCAAGTGGCGCAGGTGGGCGCCGACGATCATTTCTTCCTGCTCGGCGGCAACTCCATTGCAGCGACGCAAGTGGTGGCGCGTCTGCGGGAAGAGTTGGGTCTGGAGTTGAGCCTGCGCCTGCTGTTCGAAGCGCCGACCCTCGGTGCATTCGCCGATGTCGTGACCCGTCTGCAACAGGACGGTGGCCTGGCCCAGGGCGCGATCACGGCACTGTCGCGCCAGCAACCGATGCCGCAATCCCTGGCACAAAACCGCCTGTGGATCACCTGGCAACTCGACCCACACAGCAGCGCCTACAACATTCCTGGCGGCTTGCGCCTGCGCGGTGAGCTGGATGAGGACGCCTTGCGCGCCAGTTTCCAGCAGTTGATCGAGCGCCACGAATCCCTGCGCACACGATTCTTCGAGCGTGATGGCGTGGCGCTGCAACAGGTCGATCCGGCGGGTGAGTTCAACCTGCAACTGATCGACATCAGCGACCTGCCGGCCGCCGAGCGTGAGGCCCGGGCGCAGCAGATCCGCGAGGACGAAGCACGGACCCGGTTCGATCTGGAGAAAGGCCCGCTGCTGTGGGTGACGCTGGTGCGCCTCGACGACGAAGACCATCAGTTGTTGGTGACCCTGCACCACATCATCGCTGACGGCTGGTCGCTGAATGTGTTGATCGACGAGTTCTCGCGCCTGTATGCGACCGCCTCCCAGGGCCTGCAAGGGGTGCTTGCGCCATTGCCGACGCAGTACGCCGACTACGGCAGTTGGCAACGGCAATGGCTGGCGCAAGGGGAAGGCGAGCGGCAACTGGCTTATTGGAAAGACCGCTTGGGTGATGAACATCTAACCCTGAGCCTGGCCACCGACCATCCACGCTCAGCACAACAACTGCACAGCGCCGCTCGCCACACCGTGCGTCTGGGCGCTCCCCTGAGCGATGCGATTCGTCAGACCGCCCAGGCCCATGAATCGACCGTCTTCATGTTGTTGCTGGCTGCGTTCCAGACCTTGTTGCACCGCTACAGCGGCCAACGAGATATCCGCATCGGCGTGCCCAATGCCAACCGTCCACGCCTGGAAACCCAGGGTCTGATCGGCTTCTTCATCAATACCCAGGTGCTGCGTGTCGAAGTGGACTCAAGTCTGCCATTCGTTGAGTTGCTGGCGCAGACCCGTCAGGCGGCGTTGGGTGCGCAAGCACATCAGGACTTGCCGTTCGAGCAACTGCTCGAGGCCTTCCCGCAGGCCCGTGAACAGGGCCTGTTCCAGGTCATGTTCAACCATCAGCAACGGGACCTTGGCGCCTTGAAGCGCCTGCCGGGGCTGTTGGCCGAAGAGTTGCCTTGGCATAGCCGCGAAGCCAAGTTCGATGTGCAGCTGCACAGCGAAGAAGACCGCAACGGTCGCCTGACCTTGTCCTTCGACTACGCCAACGAATTGTTCGACGCCGCGACCATCGGGCGCCTGGCCGACCATTTCAGCAACCTGCTGGGGGCTGTCTGCGAGCAAGCGGACATCGCCATCGGTGACTTACCGCTGTTGACGGCCGCCGAGCAGCATCAGCAATCGGACTGGGCCAGCGCACCCTGTGCAGCGGCCAGTCAATGGCTACCCGAATCGCTCAACCAACAGGCCCGGCTGACACCTGGGCGCCCGGCGTTGATCTGGGAGGGCGGCCATATGGACTTCGCCGAACTCCACACCCAGGCCAACCGTCTGGCCCATTACCTGCGCGACAAAGGCGTCGGCCCGGACGTTTGCGTGGCCATCGCCTGCGAGCGTTCGCCGCAACTGCTGATCGGCCTGCTGGCGATCATCAAGGCCGGTGGCGCCTACGTGCCGCTGGACCCGGATTACCCCGCCGAACGCCTGGCCTACATGCTCAGCGACAGCGGTGTTCAATTGCTGCTGACGCACACCCGGCTGCTCGAGCGCTTGCCGGCCAGCGAGGGTGTCAGTGTGATCGCCATGGACACCCTGCACCTGGACAGTTGGCCAAGCCATGCGCCGGGGCTGCATCTGCACGGCGACAATCTTGCCTATGTGATTTACACCTCCGGTTCCACCGGCCAGCCCAAAGGCGTCGGCAACACCCACGCGGCGCTGGCCGAGCGCCTGCAATGGATGCAGGACACTTATCGCCTGAACGAAACCGACGTGCTGATGCAAAAGGCGCCGATCAGTTTCGACGTGTCGGTGTGGGAGTGCTTCTGGCCGCTGATCACAGGCGCACGTCTGTTGATCGCCGGTCCCGGCGAACACCGCGATCCACATCGCATCGCGCAGCTGGTGCAAGCGTACGGCGTGACCACGTTGCACTTCGTGCCGCCGCTGCTTTCGTTGTTCATCGACGAACCGCTCAGTGCTGAATGCACCAGCCTGCGCCGGCTGTTCTCCGGGGGCGAGGCCTTGCCCGCGGAGCTGCGCAACCGGGTGCTGGCGCAACTGCCGGCGATGCAACTGCACAACCGCTACGGACCGACCGAAACCGCGATCAACGTCACCCACTGGCAATGCTCCAGCGCCGATGGCGAACGCTCGCCGATTGGCCGGCCGCTGGGCAATGTGATCTGCCGCGTGCTCGACAGCGATCTGCATCCCGTTCCGGTCGGTGTGCCGGGTGAGTTGTGCATCAGCGGCGTTGGCTTGGCCCGTGGTTACCTCGGTCGCCCGGCGTTGACCGCCGAACGATTTGTGGTCGATCCGTTGGGCGAGCCGGGCGCACGCCTGTATCGCACCGGCGACCGGGCACGCTGGACGGCGGATGGCGTGATCGAATACCTCGGTCGTCTCGATCAACAGGTCAAGTTGCGCGGGTTCCGGGTCGAGCCGGAGGAAATCCAGGCACGGCTGCTGGCCCAGGACGGCGTTGCGCAAGCCGTGGTGCTGGTGCGCGACACCATGGCCGGGGCGCAGTTGATCGGTTACTACACCGCTGCGGACAATGCCGGGGACGAGGTCGAGCAAACCGCGCGCCTGAAAAGCGCATTGGCCGCCGAACTGCCGGAATACATGGTGCCGGCGCAACTGATGCGCCTGGACCAAATGCCCCTCGGCCCGAGCGGCAAGCTCGACCGCCGCGCGTTGCCGGAACCGCAGTGGCAGGTTCGCGAGCACGTCGAGCCTGTGACAGAACTGGAACAACGCATCGCCGGCATCTGGCGCGAAGTGCTGGGTTTGACGCAAGTCGGTTTGCGCGATGATTTTTTTGCCCTCGGCGGTCACTCGCTGCTGGCCACGCAAATCATCTCCCGCACCCGCCAGGCCTGCGACGTCGAGTTGCCGCTGCGGGCGCTGTTCGAGCACAGCGAACTCGGTGCGTTTGCCGAACAGGTTCGCCTGATCCAGGCCAGTGGCAGCACCAACAAACAGCCGCCGATTGAAAAAGTCGACCGCGGGCAGCCGGTGCCGCTGTCCTATTCCCAGCAGCGCATGTGGTTCCTCTGGCAGATGGAGCCCGACAGCCCGGCCTACAACGTCGGCGGCATGGCGCGGCTGCGTGGCGTGCTCGACGTGGCGCGCTTCGAGGCCGCGCTGCAAGCCCTGATCCTGCGTCACGAAACCCTGCGCACCACGTTCCCGAGCATCGACGGCGTCGCCCGCCAGCAAGTACACGCGCAAACCGGCGTGCGCATGGCGTGGAAGGATTTCACCGCGCTGGATGCCGAGGTCCGCGAGTGGCAGGTCCAGCAACTGGCCGACGACGAAGCGCACCAGCCGTTCGATCTGGAGACCGGACCCTTGCTGCGCGCCTGCCTGGTCAAGACCGCCGAACAGGAACACTACTTCGTTCTGACCCTGCACCACATCGTCACCGAAGGCTGGGCGATGGACATTTTTGCCCGGGAGCTCAGCGCGCTGTACGAAGCGTTCGTCGATGACCGTGAATCACCGCTGGCGCCGTTGCCGGTGCAGTACCTGGATTACAGCGTGTGGCAGCGTCAGTGGCTGGAGTCCGGCGAGCGTCAGCGCCAGCTCGATTACTGGACCACGCAACTGGGCCGCGAACACCCGTTGCTGGAGTTGCCGGCCGACCGTCCGCGTCCGCCGGTGCAAAGCCATCAGGGTGAGTTGTATCGCTTTGACCTGAGCGACGACCTCGCGGCACGGGTCCGCGCCTTCAATGCGCGACACGGCCTGACCCTGTTCATGACCATGACCGCCGCCCTGGCTACGCTGCTGTACCGCTACAGCGGCCAGACCGATCTGCGCATCGGCGCGCCGGTGGCCAACCGCATTCGCCCGGAAAGCGAAGGGCTGATCGGCGCGTTCCTCAACACACAGGTGCTGCGCTGCCAGCTCGACGGGCGGATGTCCGTGGGCGAATTGTTCGAGCAGGTGCGCCACACGGTGATCGAAGGCCAGTCCCATCAGGACCTGCCGTTCGATCATCTGGTGGAAGCCTTGCAACCACCCCGCAGCGCGGCCTACAACCCATTGTTCCAGGTGATGTGCAACGTGCAGCGCTGGGAGTTCCAGCAAAGCCGCACCCTGGCCGGCATGACGGTCGAGTACCTGGCCAACGATGCCCGCGCGACCAAGTTCGACCTCAACCTGGAAGTCACCGACCTGGACCATCGCCTGGGTTGCTGCCTGACCTACAGCACCGATCTGTTCGACGAGCCGCGCATTGCGCGCATGGCCGAGCATTGGCGCAACCTGCTGGAGGCGCTGATTGCCGATCCGCAGCAGCGCTTGAGCGAACTGCCGCTGCTGGCGTGTGGCGAACAACAACATCTGCTCGACAGTCTCGGCGTCGAGCCGGGCGAGCATCGGCTGGACCAGTGCATCCATCACCTGTTCGCCGAGCAAGCCTTGATGCGCCAGGACGCTCCGGCCCTGACCTTCGCCGGGCAAACCCTGAGCTATGCCGAACTCGACGGCCGGGCCAATCGCCTGGCCTGGATGCTACGCGAGCGTGGTGTCGGACCGCAGGTTCGTGTAGGGCTGGCACTGGAGCGCTCGCTGGAGATGGTCGTCGGCCTGCTGGCGATCCTCAAGGCTGGCGGCGCCTATGTGCCGCTGGATCCGGAATACCCGCTGGACCGCTTGCATTACATGATTAAAGACAGCGGCATCGGTTTGCTGCTCAGCGATGCGGCGATGTTCAAGGCCCTGGGCGAGTTGCCGGCGACCGTTGGCCGCTGGTGTCTTGAAGAAGACGCCGCTGCACTGGCCAATTACCCGGCCACCGAATTGCCGTTGATCAGCCTGCCGCAGCATCAGGCCTACCTGATTTACACCTCGGGTTCGACCGGCAAACCGAAAGGCGTGGTGGTATCCCACGGCGAAATCGCCATGCACTGCCGCGCGGTGATCGAGCGTTTCACCATGCGCCCTGACGATTGCGAACTGCACTTCTATTCGATCAACTTCGACGCCGCGACCGAGCGTTTGCTGGTGCCGCTGCTCAGCGGTGCGCAAGTGGTGCTGCGGGCTCAAGGGCAGTGGGACGCGGAAGAAATCTGTGACCTGATCCGTCGTCATCAGATCAACGTCCTCGGATTCACGCCGAGCTATGGCAGCCAGTTGGCGCAATGGCTGGCAACACAAAATGAAACCCTGGCGGTGCGCATGATCATTACCGGCGGCGAAGCACTGACCGGTGAACACCTGGCGCGCATTCGCGCAGCCTTCAAGCCGAGCCTGTTCTTCAACGCCTACGGCCCGACCGAAACCGTGGTCATGCCGCTGGCCAGTCTCGCCCCCGAAGTGCTGGAAGAGGGCGCCGGCAGTGTGCCGATCGGCAGCATCATCGGCGACCGCGTGGCCTACATTCTCGACGCCGACCTGGCGTTGGTGCCGCAAGGCGCGACGGGCGAGTTGTACGTCGGTGGCGCGGGTCTGGCCCAGGGTTATCACCAGCGTCCGGGCATGACCGCGGAGCGCTTTGTGGCCGATCCGTTTGCCGCCAACGGCGAACGTATCTACCGCACCGGCGACCTGGTGCGCCAGCGCGCCGACGGCCTGGTGGAATACCTCGGACGCATCGACCATCAAGTGAAGATTCGTGGTTTCCGCATCGAACTGGGCGAGATCGAAACCCGTCTGCTGGAGCATGAATCGATTCGTGAAGCCGTTGTGCTGGCGCTCGATGCACCGAGTGGCAAGCAACTGGTCGGCTATCTGGTGACTGACGTCGCCGAACAGAACGAAGCACAGCAATCGGTCTTGCGCGAGGCCCTCAAGGCGCATCTGAAATCGCAACTGCCAGACTACATGGTGCCCACGCACCTGATCCTGCTGGGCAGCATGCCGCTAACCGCCAACGGCAAACTCGACCGCCGCGCGCTGCCGGCGCCGGACCCGGAGCTGAATCGCCATCACTACGTAGCGCCGAGCAACGAGCTTGAAGTCAGCCTCGCGCAGATCTGGTGCGAAGTGCTGAACGTCGGACAGGTCGGCCTCAACGACAACTTCTTCGAGTTGGGCGGTGACTCGATCCTGTCGATCCAGGTGGTCAGCCGGGCACGGCAGCAGGGCATTCACTTCAGCCCTCGCGACCTGTTCCAGCACCAGACCGTGCAGACCCTCGCCGCCGTGGCCAGCCGCAGCGAGCAGGTCAGCGCCGAGCAGGGCTTGATCATGGGTGAGTCGCGTCTGACGCCGATCCAGCACTGGTTCTTCGACACCGACATCCCGCAGCGCCAGCACTGGAACCAGGCGTTGTTGCTGCAACCGACCGCACCTCTGGAGCCCCATCGACTGGAGCAAGCGCTGCTGGCGGTAATCGAACAGCACGACGCCTTGCGTCTGCGCTTCAGCAAGGTCGCCGGTCAGTGGCAAGCACAGCATCAGCCGATTTCCGAGGCTCCGGTGTTGTGGCAGGTACGCGTTTCGTCGATGGACAAATGCGCGGCCTTGTTCGCCGATGCCCAGCGCAGCCTCGACCTCGAAGAGGGACCGCTAATACGCGTGTTGCTGGTCGATGGTCCCGAGGGCCAGCAACGGCTGTTCATCGCGATTCACCACTTGGTCGTCGATGGTGTTTCATGGCGCGTACTGCTGGACGACCTGCAAACCGTGTACCGCCAACTGGACGCGCAGCAGTCGGTGAAACTGCCGGCGAAAACCAGCGCCTTCAAGGACTGGGCCGCACGGCTGCAAGCCTACGCCGGCAGTGAGTCCCTGCGCGAAGAACTGGGCTGGTGGCAGGCGCACCTGGCCGGGCCCACTGCCGATTTGCCCTGTGATCACCCCGCAGGCGGGCGGCAGAACCGACATGCGCAAACCGTAAGTGTGCGCCTCGACAGCGAGCGTACCCGGCAGTTGCTGCAACAGGCACCGAGTGCCTATCGCACCCAGGTCAACGACTTGCTGCTGACCGCATTGGCCCGCGTGCTGTGCCGCTGGAGCGGTCAGCCATCGGCGCTGATTCAACTGGAAGGCCACGGCCGCGAAGCGCTGTTCGACGAGATCGACCTGACCCGCACCGTCGGCTGGTTCACCAGCGCCTACCCACTGCGCCTGACGCCGCTGAACATCGAAGAAGCCGCCGGGCAGGGCGTGTCGATCAAGGCGATCAAGGAGCAATTGCGTGCCGTGCCGCACAAAGGCCTGGGCTATGGCGTGCTGCGTTACCTGGCCGATGACCTGAGCCGCCACAGCATGGCGCAGTTGCCGGTGGCGCCGATCACCTTCAACTACCTCGGCCAGTTCGACCAGAGCTTCGGGGCGGACGCGCTGCTCCATCCACTGGATGAAGCCATTGGCGCGGCCCACGATGCCAATGCCCCGTTGCCCAACGAGCTGAGCGTCGACGGCCAGGTGTATGGCGGTGAACTGGTACTGCGCTGGACTTTCAGCGCCGAACGCTTCGATGGGCAAACCATCGACGAGTTGGCCGATGCCTACCTCGGTGAGTTGAACAGCCTGATCGAGCATTGCCTGCGCGACGACGCGGGTGGCCTGACGCCGTCGGACTTCCCGCTGGCGAATCTCAGCCAGACTCAACTGGATGCGCTGCCGGTCCCGGCCGCCGTCATCGAAGACGTCTACCCGTTGACCCCGATGCAGGAAGGCATGCTGTTGCACACCTTGCTGGAGCCGGGCACCGGCCTGTACTACATGCAGGACCGCTACCGCATCAACAGCGAACTGGACCCGCAGCGTTTCGCCCAGGCCTGGCAAGCAGTGATCGCCCGCCACGAAGCATTGCGCGCGTCGTTCTGCTGGAACGTCGGCGAAGACATGCTGCAAGTGATCCACAAACCGGGCAGCACGCCGATCGAATACCTCGACTGGATCAATCTCGCCGAAGCCGAGCAAGAGCCGAAGCTGCAAACCTTGCTCAAGACCGAACGCGAGGCGGGGTTCGATCTGCTCAACCAGGCGCCGTTCCACTTGCGTTTGATCCGTGTGGGCGCGGCGCGCTACTGGTTCATGATGAGCAACCACCACATCCTCATCGATGCCTGGTGCCGTTCGCTGCTGATGAATGATTTCTTCGAGATCTACAGCGCCCTCGGCGAAGGCCGGGAAGCGCAGTTGGAGGTACCACCACGTTATCGCGACTACATCGGTTGGCTGCAGCATCAGAGCCTGGCCGAAGCACGGCAGTGGTGGAAAACCAACCTGCAGGGTTTCGAACGGACCACGCCGATCCCGAGCGACCGGCCATTGCTGCGTGAACATGCCGGCGACAGCGGTGGCATGATCGTCGGCGACCGCTATGCAAGGCTCGATGCCCGTGACGGTGCGCAATTGCGCGAACTGGCCCAGGCCCATCAGTTGACCATCAACACCTTTGCCCAGGCGGCGTGGGCCCTGGTGCTGCGGCGCTTGAGCGGTGATCGCGACGTGCTGTTCGGCGTCACCGTGGCCGGGCGTCCGGTGGACATGCCGCAGATGCAGCGCACCGTCGGCCTGTTCATCAACAGCATCGCGCTGCGGGTGAAAATGCCTGAGGACGGCCAGCGATGCAGCGTGCGCCAGTGGCTCACCGGTCTGCTCGACAACAATATGCAACTGCGTGAATACGAATACCTGCCACTGGTGAACATCCAGGAGCAAAGCGAACTGCCCAAAGGCCAGCCGCTGTTCGACAGCCTGTTCGTGTTCGAAAACGCCCCGGTGGAAGTCTCGGTGCTCGACCGTGCGCAGAGCCTCAACGCGACCTCGGACTCGGGCCGAACCCATACCAACTTCCCGCTCACGGCCGTGTGCTATCCGGGCGATGACCTGGGCTTGCACCTGTCCTACGACCAACGCTACTTCGATGAGGCCACGGTCGAGCGCATGCTCGCTGAGTTCAAGCGTCTGCTGCTGGCATTGGTGGAAGGTTTCCATGGCGACATGGCCGACCTGCCGTTGCTGGGGACTGAGGAGCAGGACTTCCTCATCCATGGCTGCAACCAGAGCGAACACGATTACCCGCTGGAGCAGAGCTACGTTTCATTGTTCGAAACGCAGGTCGCCCGGCATCCACTGCGAATTGCCGCCAGTTGTCTGGACCGGCAATACAGTTATCTGGAGCTGAACCAGCGCAGCAACCGCCTCGGTCATGCATTGATCGCCGCCGGTGTCGGGCGCGATCAACCGGTGGCCTTGCTGGCCGAACGCAGCCTCGATTTGCTGGGCATGATCATCGGCAGCTTCAAGGCAGGGGCGGGTTACCTGCCGCTGGATCCGGGTTTGCCGGGTCAGCGTCTGAGCCGGATCATCGATCTGAGCCGCACGCCATTGCTGGTGTGCACGCAAGCCTGTCGTGAGCAGGCGCAAGCCTTGCTCGAGGAGTTCGGCTGCTCCAGCCGGCCACGGCTGCTGGTCTGGGAAGAAGTCCAGGCCCTTGCGCTGTCGGCGGACAATCCTGGTGTCTACAGTGGTCCGGACAACCTCGCCTATGTGATCTACACCTCTGGCTCCACCGGTTTGCCCAAAGGCGTGATGGTCGAACAGCGCGGCATGCTCAACAACCAGTTGAGCAAGGTGCCGTACCTGAACCTGAGCGACGCCGACGTGATCGCGCAAACCGCGTCGCAAAGCTTCGACATTTCCGTGTGGCAGTTCCTCGCCGCGCCGTTGTTCGGCGCCCGGGTGGACATCGTGCCGAACACCATTGCCCACGATCCCCAGGGTTTGCTGGCCCATGTGCAAAGCCAGGGCATCACCGTGCTGGAAAGCGTGCCTTCGCTGATCCAGGGCATGCTCGCCCAGGAACGCATGAGCCTCGATGGCCTGCGCTGGATGTTGCCGACGGGGGAGGCGATGCCGCCGGAACTGGCGCATCAATGGTTGCTGCGCTATCCGCAGATCGGCCTGGTGAATGCCTATGGCCCGGCGGAGTGCTCGGATGACGTGGCGTTCTTCCGCGTCGATATGGCGTCGACTCGCGGCAGCTACCTGCCGATTGGTACGCCGACTGACAACAACAAATTGTACCTGCTCGACGGAGCGCTGGAACTGGTGCCGCTGGGCGCGGTGGGTGAACTGTGCGTGGCGGGGACCGGGGTCGGTCGCGGCTATGTCAGCGATCCGCTGCGCACGGCACCGGTGTTTGTGCCGAACCCGTTCGGCGCACCGGGTGAGCGCCTGTATCGCACCGGCGACCTGGCCCGCCGTCGCAGTGACGGCGTTCTGGAATATGTCGGCCGGGTCGACCATCAGGTGAAGATCCGCGGTTACCGCATCGAGCTCGGTGAAATCGAAGCTCGCCTGCACGAACAACCGCAAGTCCGCGATGCGGCGGTGGGTGTGCAGGAAGGGGCGAACGGCAAGCACCTGGTGGGCTATCTGGTCGCGGCGGATGTTGCGCTCGATCCGGCGGAACGCCTGGAGCGCATCAAGCAACGCCTGCGTGTCGAGTTGCCGGAATACATGGTGCCTCTGCACTGGTTATGGCTGGACAAGCTACCGCTCAACGCCAACGGTAAACTGGACCGCAAGGCCCTGCCGACGCTGGAGATCGGTCAATTGCAAAGCCAGGATTACCAGGCGCCGCGCAATGAGCTGGAGCAGACCCTGGCAGACATTTGGGCCGAGGTATTGAAGGTCGAGAAGGTGGGTGTTCGTGACAACTTCTTCGAGTTGGGCGGGCATTCGCTGCTGGCCACACAGATCGCCTCGCGGGTGCAGAAATCCCTGCAACGGGATGTGCCGCTGCGGGCGATGTTCGAATGCAGCACGGTGGAAGAGTTGGCCCGGTACATCGACGGGTTGACGGCCAGCGAGCTCACCGAGGAGAAAGTGGATCGCTTGAATGACCTGATGGCGGAGCTGGAGGGGCTTTGATTCCCTGGCGTCAGTACTGGCCCCATCGCAAGCAAGCTCGCTCCCCCAGTGGGTGGTGAACACATCATTTGTGATCAGCATGAATCCCTGTGGGAGCGGCGGTGCGGCGAGGCGGTTGTACAAACGCATACATTCTCGCGATTGACTGCGATCCGTCAGCCGCTCAGTCTTCGGGCTCCCTTTTTGCTCGCGGAGACAGTCGATGCCCTTCGTAACGATAGACGGACAAGCCCTCCACTACATCGATCAAGGTACCGGCCCGGCGGTACTGCTGGCCGGTAGTTACCTGTGGGACCAGGCCATGTGGGCGCCGCAGATTGCCGCGCTCTCGCAACAGTATCGTGTGATAGCCCTGGACCTGTGGGGGCACGGCCAATCCGGGCCGTTGCCTGTCGGTACGACGTCGCTGGATGACCTGGCGCGTCAGGCCCTGGTCCTGCTCGATCATCTGGACATCGAGCGGGTCACGCTGGTCGGCCTGTCGGTCGGCGGCATGTGGGGCGCGCGCCTGGCCTTATCGGCAGCGCAGCGGATCAACGGACTGGTGCTGATGGACACCTACGCCGGCGCCGAACCGGAGCCGACTCGCCAGTACTACTTTTCACTGTTGAAGCAGATCGAAGAGGCGGGTGTCATCACGCCAGCGCTGCTGGATATCGTGGTGCCGATTTTCTTCCGGCCGGGCATTGATCCGCAGTCGGCGCTCTACCGGGATTTTCGTGCTTCCCTCGCGGCTCTACCCGCGGATCGCCTGCGTGAAAGCATCGCGCCGATGGGGCGGATTACATTTGGACGCGATGACCAGTTATCGCGTCTGGGCGAACTGGACGCAGCGACCACGCTGGTGATGTGCGGCGATCAGGACAAGCCTCGGCCACCGGGTGAAGCCCGTGAAATGGCTGAGCTGATTGGCTGCC
Organism: Pseudomonas sp. GW456-L13; assembly: GCF_017350115.1. Classification (NCBI taxonomy): domain Bacteria; kingdom Pseudomonadati; phylum Pseudomonadota; class Gammaproteobacteria; order Pseudomonadales; family Pseudomonadaceae; genus Pseudomonas; species Pseudomonas sp. GW456-L13. The sequence goes on along the minus strand of NZ_JACNAS010000002.1, from coordinate 697,098 downwards.
CGTGGGTGCTGGTGCCGGAGGCGGGGCATATTTCCAATCTGGAGAACCCAGGGTTTGTGACGGAAACCTTGTTGGCATTTTTGGCCGACAGAAATTAGTCGAATCTACCGATGCCATCGCGAGCAAGCTCGCTCCCACAGGTGATCACCTTTCCCTGTGGGAGCGAGCTTGCTCGCGATGGGGGCGCTGAACTCACTTCGGCCCGAGAATCTTCGCCAACTTATCCGGCGACGGAGCGCCTTGCTGCTGTTGCAGATTGCCCTTGTCATCCATGTAGAAAATCGCCGGCGTCGCCTGCAACTCCAGCTCTTCCATCAATTGCATGTTGGCCGCGAACTTTGCCTGAATCGCCGGCGGCACTTCCTTCAAGGCCTTGAGCGAACTCTCCTTGCCAGCGGCTTCGTGATCCTGCAGGGCTTTTTCCGGGTCTTTGGCGGCGAGCAGCGCGGCGGATTTCCCCGGGCTGTCTTCGCGGATGATGCCCACCATGATGTGGCGCAACTGCACTTTGCCGGCCTTGACCCACGGTCGGGCCTGTTCCCAGAACATGTTGCAGTACGGGCAGTTCGGGTCACTGAACAGGTACACCACGCGCGGCGCATCCTTCTTGCCGTCGCCGATCCAGTTGCTGGTTTCGAACTTGGCCCAGACTTCCTTGGCCATCGGCGCATACACCAGTTTCTGCAAAGGTGCGCTGCTCAGGTCATTGCCCTCGGCGTCATACAGGTTGCCCAGCAACACGTGTTTGCCATCCGGGGTCAGGTACAGCGCCATGCCGCGGTTCTGGTATTGCGCGGCATAACCACGCAAGCCGTCGGGGGCGTCGAACTGGCCGACGATTTTCGCGCCCTTGGCCTCGATTTTCTTGATGGCATCGGGCAACTCTTCGGCCTGCACCGATGGCAGGTGCAACAGGGCAGCACCAAGGCTCAGGGTCAGCAGGTGGCGGAGGCGGGGCATGGCAGTTTCCTTGAAGAGGTGGCGGGTACGGTGTCGAAGTTTTCCAGCGCGCGGGCCAGGCTGGCTTCCGACAACTCGCCCAGATGGCTGCCCAGCAGGCGACCCTCGGGGTTGTAGAACAGCGTAGTCGGCAATGCCATGGAACCGACGGCCTGGCTCAGACGCCCACTGCCGTCGAACAGCACGTTGGACAGGCTCAGGCCCTGGGTTTCCAGAAAGATCGCGACGCTTTGCATGCTTTCTGACTGATTGACGAACAGGAACGTCAGGTCCGGCCGTTGTTGCTGGGCGTTTTCCAGCACCGGCATTTCCCGGCGGCACGGCGGGCACCAGGTGGCCCAGAGATTGATCACTAACGGGCCTCCCTTGTAGTCGGCCAGTTGCACGGTTTCGCCGGCGGCGTTGCGCAGGATGATTTCCGGCAGGCGTGTGCCTTGTTCATAAATCGACAGGGAGAACGTCGCCAACAGCCAGAACGCCAGGCCACTGGCCACGCCAAAGCCCAATGGACGGCGCAGACCCGGGCGACGCCAGCCGCGATACAGCGTGGCGAGCAAAACGACCACTACCCCCGGCCAGGCGAGGAAACCGCCATCGCGCAGGTCGATGACCTGCCACGGATCGTTGCGATAGTGCACCCAATAGGCCGCCACGAAACTGATTCGGGCTGCCAGCATGCCCATCAGAAACAGGCTGAACAGCACCGACTCAGGGTTTTCACCACCACGCTTGGCGACCCGCCAGCCGACAAAAGTGGCCAGCGCCAGCGCACTGATCAACAGCAGGTGATTGAGCGCGATGGCAAAGGTGCCGAGGGTGAAAGTCAGCATTAACGGGCATCTCGGGTGGTGGTCCAGCGTTGCAGGAATGTATCGGCATCGACCTCGCCGGTGATGCGCTGGCTGCGCCGCTCTTCACCGTCCACGCCAATCCATAGCAGGCTCGGTGGCCCTGGCACTTGGTAACGGCCGAGCAGTTCGCGGCTGGCGGCATTGTCGGCGGTGACGTCCAGTCGCAGCAAGCGCACATCGCTCAAGGCCTCGAGGACACGGGTTTTGCCGAAGACCTGTTTCTCCATGACCTTGCACGACACGCACCAGTCGGCGTAGTAGTCCAGCAGCACCCACTGACCCTGAGCCTGTGCGGCGTCGAGTTCCCGTTGCAGTGCCTGCGGATCCTTGATGGTGATGAAGGCATCGTGGCCAACCGGCACGGCGGCCACAGCCTGGTTCGAGGCGCGGTAGACCTGCAATGGCTTGAACGGATCATCGCCGCCACCGGCTGCACCGATCACCAACAGGCCACCCCATAAACCGAGCAGTAACGAACTGGCGCCAAACAGGTGAGCGATACGGCCAAAACCTTCCGACTGCTTCCAGGCGCTGTAGGCCGCGATCAACAGCAGCGCACCGCACAAGCCGACCCACAGGGATTCGTCGAGCACCGGCCGCAGCATCAACAATGCGGTGGCGAGGAACAGGAAACCGAAAATGCCTTTGACCAGATTCATCCAGGCGCCTGGCTTGGGCATGAAACGATTGCCGACGGTCACCAGCAGCAACAGCGGCACACCGATGCCGATGCCCATGGCAAACAGAATCAATCCGCCATGCAGCGCGTTACCGCTTTGCGCGATGTAGAGCAGGGCGCCGGCCAGTGGCGCGGTCATGCAGGGACCAACCAGCAGACCGGACAGCGCCCCCAGCACCCCGGCGCCGATCAGACTGCCGCCGCGTTGATTGCGCGAGACGTTTTCCAGGCGATCACGCACGGCCACCGGCAGTTGCAGTTCGAAGAAACCGAACATCGGCAGCGCCAGCAACACGAAAATCGCCGCGAAACTGCCCAGCAGCCAGGGGTTCTGCAACCAGGCTTGCAGGTTCGCCCCGAGGGAGGCGGCCAGGACACCCATCGCCGCATACACCAGCGCCATGCTGACTACATAACTGCTGGCCAGGGCGAATCCGCGTCTGGGCGTGGCGCCACTGCCGACGATCAACCCGGCCAGAATCGGCAGCATCGGCAATGAACAAGGCGTGAAGGCCAGCAACAGGCCCAGGCCGAAGAACAGCACAAGGCTCCAGCCCAGCGCTCGTTGTTGCAGGCCGCTGGCCAGCGCCTGGTCCGGCGCTTCAGTGGCCGCATTCAGTGCATTGGTATTGCCCAGGTCCACGACTCTGGTTTGTGGCGGATAACACAAGCCGGCATCGGCGCAGCCCTGGTAACTGACCTTGACCTGACCGCTGGCACCCGCCGGAATTTTCAGTTCCAGGCCCTGACGGTAGACTTGCTGTTCACCGAAAAACTCGTCGCTGTGGGCTTCGCCTTCCGGTAGCACAGGATGCTGGTCGGCAGGCAAGCCATCGAACTTCAAGCGTTTCTGATACAGGTAATAGCCGTCGGTGATCTGCCAATAGAGCTGGGTTTCACCGGACTCCAGGCGTTCAGAGGTAAACGCGAAGGCTTTATCAACCGGGAGGAATTCAGGTTTGGTGTCGAACGGATTGGTTCCCGCCTGGGCCAGGCCCACGATCAAGAGAGTAAAAAGTAAAAACAGACGACGCATGGATAAGCCTTTGTCCTGTGCTAATGAGGTGCACAGTGGCGGGTGGCGATTAACCGATGATTAACCCCGTCCGTTGTGGCATTAAAAATGCGTCGTTTGATTCCAGCTTTTCGGGCAGTTGATCGATGAAGGGTGCCCGAATCATGTGGGTGCTGATGCTTAGTTTGCAATTAGTCCTGGCCACGACTCTTCATCGATCGCGATCGGATCCGATATACTCCGTTTATTCACGTCAAATCTCAGATATTCATTATTGGTCAGGAAAATATAAAAAAATGTGTCGAGTAGTGGGTAGTCGTTAAGTGCTGCCGTTATCATGCGACCTCTATATTGCTCCAATTTGCCCCATATAGAGTCTTTGAGGGGTTTTAATTTCGGTGCTTTTTTCAACCACGGACTGTAGGTGAGATAGTTTCCGTCATTCAGCAATATGTGGAAAGTGTGCTTGATTTCCGCTTTTTCATCCCACATGACACCAATAATTCTGTCAAAGTAAGGTTGTAGTGGCGACCAGTCAGTTTCTGAAATGTTTTTTTTGAATATTACTTTGTCGTTTTGTTGATCGTACTTGCATACCATCGGTGTATTGCCATTGTAATAGAAAAACCAAGTTATATCACTTTCGAATTCGAGGTTCCAATTGCGGCCCGAAGTATTAAATCCGAAACGCAGGTCTTTCACATGTTGGTCGAAGTCGTCCCAGTGAGAGACTACAGAGGGGGGATGGTTATCCGCGGCCTTGTTGTCCCCCAAGTTGAAACGAGAGTAGGTGTTTGTGTCCTTGAAAAAAAAGTAAATGCGATCGGGTCCGTTACGGTGGTCGACAGCTACAAAATTTTTAAGTTCTGGCATGATCTGATTCCTTTCAGATTGTTTAAGTGCTGAAGTACTTCGAGATGTGCTGTTTTCGGTTTTCGAAGTTGGTGCGAGATTATCGTTTTTACTTGAATGAGTTTAAGGTGTTTTTATCGGCTTTATGTTTCCAGGCTAGTTGAGGTGATTAATCTTGCGTGTTCCTGTAAACGCGCGTGTCGGGCGCGACGGATGGGCTGGAGCTTTTCCGTGCTGTTCGTCAGTCAGTCGCCTTGTCATAATTGCGCCTTAATCCACAGGTGTTTGACTCTGGTTTTTACTCTTGGAGCGCCCATGCACGTACTGGTTTGCGAAGACGATGAATTGATCGCCAGCGGTATCGTCGCCGGCCTGACCGCCCAGGGCCTGACCGTGGAACACGTCGCCACGGCGTCCGCCGCCCGGGCGATGCTCAAGGTGGCGGAGTTCGACGTGATGGTGCTCGACCTTGGGTTGCCGGACGAGGATGGCCTCAAGCTGCTGCAGCAGTTGCGCCATCAAGGCCTGGAGTTGCCGGTTTTGATCCTCACCGCCCGGGACTCGGTCACTGATCGCGTCGATGGCCTGCAAGCCGGTGCCGACGACTATCTGCTCAAACCGTTCGACTTGCGCGAACTCGCTGCACGCTTGCACACGCTGTTGCGGCGGGTGGCGGGGCGCAGCGTCAACCTGATCGAGCATGGTGCCCTGACCTACGACCCGAGCAGCCGCGAAACCACGCTCGCGGGGCAGCCGGTGGACCTGTCGCGCCGTGAGCAGTCATTGCTGCAAGCCTTGCTGCATAACCGTGGCCGTGTGTTGTCCACCGAGCAACTCAAGGACAGCGTCTACGGTTTCAACGACGAACTGGAAAGCAACGCCCTTAACGTCCATATCCATCACCTGCGGCGCAAACTCGGCAATGGCATTGTCGAGACCGTGCGCGGTCTGGGCTATCGCCTGGGGCCGGCTGATGGCGGAGAAAAATCGAAGTGATGAGTCTGCGTTTGCGCCTGAGTCTGACGCTCGGCGCCGCATTTGCCTTGATCTGGGCCCTGGCCGCGGCCTGGATGCTCAGCGATCTGCGCAATCAAATGATGTTTTCCCTCGACCAGCGCCTGGTGGCCTCGGCACGCATGGTCGCCGGCCTGATGGAGCAACTGCCGCCCGTACCGAGCAAGGGCGAGGGCACCCACTTCAGTGCCGAACAGCTGAACATTCCGGGTGGCATGGCTTGCCAGGTCAGCTCGTTGCGCGGCGAAATCCTTGCCCGCAGTCACACCGATCCGCAGCAGACCCTGGAGGCCGAGAAACTCGGGTTTCACGATCAGATGATCGACGGCGCGCCGTGGCGCAGTTTCACATTGGCCCGGGGCGATCTGCGCATCACCACCGCCGACCGGCAGATCGAGCGTGAGGCGTTGAACATGTCGATCCTGCTGGCCGCTTCGGTGCCGGTGGGCGTGGCGCTGCTCGGTTGCCTGTGTTTGCTCTGGCTGGGCATCGGCCAGGGGCTGGCGCCGCTCAACCGCATGCGCGATGCCTTGATGCGCCGTAGCGCCGACTCCCTCGAACCCTTGCAGATCCAGCCACTGCCCAGCGAGCTGCAACCCTTGCTGGAAACCCAGAACCAGTTGCTCCAGCGCATCGGCAAGACCATTGAGCGCGAACGTCGCCTGACCGGAGACGCGGCCCACGAACTGCGCAGCCCGCTGACCGCGATCAAGACCCACCTGCAAGTGGCGCGGATGACGCAAGGCAGCGCCCGGGACCAGTCCCTGGCCCGGGCCGAAGAGGGCGCCGACCGTATGCACCGGACCCTCGAACAATTACTGTTGTTGGCGCGCGTCGAGGGCAGTCTGTCATTCGACGACGGTGTGCAGTGCAACGCCGAACAAGTGGCGAAACTGGCGATCCAGGACGCGGCAAGCGGCGATCGCCAGCGCATCAGGTTTCAGGCGCCGGGCAAGGTTTCCGCCGCGCCGGTACAAATGCCCGCCGTGCTGTCGATTGCCGCGCTGCGCAACTTGCTCGACAACGCACTGCGCCATACTCCCGCCGACAAAGCGGTGGAGTTGAGCCTGGAAACCACCGGCAATCGTGTGCAGTTTGTGGTGCGCGACCATGGGCCGGGGATTGCCGAAGAAGATCTGCAACACCTGACCCAGCGCTTCTGGCGCAACGGTCAGAGCACCGGATGTGGTCTGGGGCTGGCGATTGTGCAGGCCATCGTTCAGCGTTGCGGTTGCACGTTGCATTTCGATAGCCGGCCGGACGGCTTGCGGGTTGAGCTGACGATGCCGCTGCAACCGGTCTGAAAAACACCACCTCCCCTGTAGCAGCGAGCTTGCTCGCGATGGTCGATAACGATAACGCGTGCTTTCTGAATGCACGCGCTGTTCTTGAGTCCATCGCGAGCAGAGCTCGCTCCTGCAAAGGTTTCCGGGTTACCGCCTAAATCCCTCAAGCGCTGATGCGTTTCCAGAACAGGAAAACCTTATTGAGGGGTCGAGAGATGTCAGTCGCTACCAACCTTATCGAAGAGCAGCCGGCGACGTCCGCCGAGACGCTTTATCAATTCAACGAATCGCCATTGCTCGCCCGTCAGAGCCGGCAGGAATCCAACGCCCGCAGCTATCCGCGACGCATTCCCCTGGCACTCAAGCGCGCCAAGGGCATCTACGTCGAAGATGTCGAAGGCCGCACCTTCATCGATTGCCTGGCCGGAGCCGGAACCCTGGCCCTGGGGCACAACCACCCGGTGGTGATCGAAGCCATCCAGCAAGTGCTGGCCGATGAGCTGCCGCTGCACACCCTGGACCTGACCACACCGGTCAAGGACCGGTTCGTCCAGGATCTGTTCGGGCTGCTGCCGCCTGCCCTGGCCGCTGAAGCGAAGATCCAGTTTTGCGGCCCGACCGGCACCGACGCCGTGGAAGCGGCACTGAAACTGGTGCGTACCGCCACTGGTCGCAGCACCGTGATCTCGTTCCAGGGTGGCTATCACGGCATGAGTCAGGGCGCGTTGAGCCTGATGGGCAGTCTGGGGCCGAAAAAGCCCTTGGGCGCCTTGCTCGGCAGCGGCGTGCAGTTCATGCCGTACCCCTACGATTACCGCTGCCCGTTCGGGCTCGGCGGCGCGCAAGGGGTCAAAGCCAACCTGAGTTACCTGGAAAACCTGCTCAATGATCCCGAGGCTGGTGTGCAATTGCCGGCGGCGGTGATCGTGGAAGTGGTGCAGGGCGAGGGCGGGGTGATTCCGGCGGATCTGGACTGGTTGCGCGGTGTGCGGCGGATCACTGAACAGGCGGGTGTCGCGCTGATCGTCGATGAAATCCAGAGTGGCTTCGCCCGCACCGGCAAGATGTTCGCCTTCGAGCATGCCGGGATCATTCCCGATGTCGTGGTGATGTCCAAGGCCATCGGTGGCAGCCTGCCGCTGGCGGTGGTGGTCTATCGCGACTGGCTCGACACCTGGCTGCCGGGTGCCCATGCCGGAACGTTCCGTGGCAACCAGATGGCCATGGCCGCCGGTTGCGCGGTGATGCGTTATCTGGTCGAACACAAGGTCTGCGAGCATGCCGCCGCGATGGGCGAGCGTCTGGCCGAGCACCTGCGCATCCTGCAGCGGGACTTCCCGCAACTGGGGGACATTCGCGGTCGTGGCTTGATGCTCGGCGTCGAACTGGTGGACCCGACGGGCGCGCTGGATGCCCAAGGCCATCCACCGGCTTTCGCCCGTCTGGCACCACTGGTGCAGCGCGAATGCCTCAAGCGTGGCTTGATCCTGGAACTCGGTGGCCGCCACGGCGCGGTGGTGCGCTTCCTGCCGCCACTGGTGATTACCGCTGCGCAAATCGATCGCGTGGCCGAGATTTTCGGGCGAGCCCTGGCCGCCGCCACGGCCAATCCTTAAATTTTCCGCCCTGCGGATCGTTCCTTCTACATAACGGTTGCGTGCACAACGCAACCCGCCCGAAAACGATGGAGAGACAGCATGACGTCAGTATTCGACCGCGAGGACATCCTCTTTCAGGTCGTGGTCAACCACGAAGAGCAATACTCGATCTGGCCCGACTACAAAGCCGTGCCACAAGGCTGGCGCACCGTGGGTAAAAGCGGGCTGAAAAAGGAATGCCTGGCCTACATCGAAGAAACCTGGACCGACATGCGTCCATTGAGCCTGCGGCAGAAGATGGACGAGCAGGCGGCTGTGGCGCACTGATCCGTCATGCAAAAACAAGCCCGCTGGACTGGTGACAGTCAGCGGGCTTTTTCAGGTCTGGAGTCTTGTGTCGCCTATCAGGCCGCTATCGCGAGCAAGTTCGCTCCCACAGTGATCTGCGGCATGGCACAAATCCTGTGGGAGCGAGCTTGCTCGCGATGAACGATAACGCGGTCGTACTGACCTTAAACGCCGCTCAACCCCTTGATCAGCAAATCCACATTCCCCTCCAGTTCCGCCACCGGATCCTCGGCATCGGTACTCAACACCACCAATCGGCTACCCGACCCGGCAATCACCGCTTTCAGCGCATCCGACGGCTGCCGGTGATGCAGTACCACCGTCACGTCATTGTCCTTGAGCGTTGCGCCCAATTGCTTCAGCGCCTCCGGTGTCCACTCGGCATCGGCGCGTGCATCCTGGCCGATCAATTCCAGATTGAGACCGCCGATCAGGTAGCCGAAGTGATCGCTGAGACTCATCACACTGAGGTTGTCCACATTGGCCAACCGCGCTTCGCTGTCGGCACTGAGCTTGAGCAAACGCTGCTTGAGCGTTGCCAGGTTGGCGTCGATCTTCGGCTTGGCCTTGGGGGCCAGGCGCACCAGGTCCGCCGCCATCACATCGGCCATGCGCCCCATGTTATTGCTGGAGAACCACGGCTGACTGTTCAGCCCGTCGACCTTGTTGTCGGGCTGTACGGCTATGCCGGGCAGGGCGCCGTCCACGGGGCGAGCGGCGTCGACTTCGACGATGCGGATATTGCTGCGCCGGGCGATCGGGTACAGCGGGTCATCCGGCCACAGTGAGCGCAGGCCGATCACCGCATCGGCGTCGCTTGCCAGTTTGGCCAGCGCCGGGGCGCCACGGCCGGTGAAGTAGGCGGTCTGGCGGCTGCCGGGCAGGTTGGCCGGGGTCGCGCGTTCGAGGCTGACATCGGTGCCCTTGAGCAAGACTTCACCCAGGCCATAAGTAATCGGCAAGGAGGCCAGCACACGCAGCGGTTTGCCGTTGTCGGCGGCCATGGTCGTTGTCGCCAGCCCGCACAGGGCGATGGCGAGGGTCAGTTGGCGCAGTGAAAAAATCATTTATCCAAGGTTCCCTTTCAGGCTGGGGACGACGCCGCGCGCGATGGCGGCCAGGGCGAAGGCGATACCGGCCACTAGGATGATCGCGGCGCCGGACGGGATCGGCAGGTCGAAGACAATCGGTGCAAGAATCCCGCACAGTGTGCTGACCGTGGCGATCAGCACCGAACACCAGAAAAAGCCCTTCAGCGATTGACTGAGCAGGCGTGCCGCGGCGGCCGGAATCACCAGCAGGGCGCCCACCAGTATCGCGCCGATGACCTTCACGGCGGCGACGGTGATCAGCGTCACCAGAATCACGAACAGATAATCCAGGGTTTTCACCGCCACCCCGCGCACCGCCGCCAACTGCGGGTTGAAACTGGCGAGCATGATGCGGTTGTACAAAGGCAAGGCCAGGGCCATGACCAGCGAACCGACGATGGCCAGCACCAGCAGGTCATTGCCATTGACCGTCAGCACCGAGCCGAACAGCACGTTTTCCAGAATGTGCACGTTGATCTTGCCCGCCAGAATCAGCAGCAGGCTAGCGCCCAAGGCGAGCGACACCGAGAGAAACACGCCAATCAAGGTATCTGGCGCCAGACCGGTGCGGTTGCGCAGGTAATTGAGCAGGATGCCGAACAGCAGGCAGTAGCCGAACAGGCTGCCGTAGGGGCCGGTGTAGGGTTCGCCGAGCAGGATGCCGATGGCCACGCCGGTCAGAGCGGCGTGACCGACCGCCTCGGAGAAAAACGCGAAGCGCTTGACCACCACCAACGTGCCCAGGCCTCCCAGTACCGGGCCGATCAACAGGCCGGCGAGCAGGGCGTTAACCACGAATCCATAGGCCAGCGCCTCGGGCAGATAACCCGACGACGCCCAGCCCTGGACCATCAGGCGAAAAGCTTCGTAACTCATCAGGCAAGGCTCCGTGGGTGGGTCGAGAACAGATTCAACAGACGCTCCGGTGTCAGCGCCTGTTGCGGCGTGGCGTCGAACAGCACCCGGCGATTGAGCCCGGTGACGTGATCGGCCAGGCGTCCGACCGCTTCCAGGTCGTGCTCGATCCACAGTACGGTGATGCCCGCCGCTCGCCAGTCGCCGAGCAAGCGTTCGAACACCCGGATACCAGCTTCATCGAGGGCCGACATCGGTTCGTCGAGCACCAGCAATTGCGGAGACGGAATCAGCCCCTGGGCCAGCAACACCCGTTGCCGTTCGCCGCCGGACAGCGCGCCCATGCGGCGCTTGCGTTTGTCCTGCATGCCGACCCGCTCCAGCGCCTCGCCAATCGCCGTCGCGTAGTGTTTGCTCAAGCCGAGAAAGGCCGGGCGACGCTGGCACATGGCGGCCATGAAATCGTCGACGGTCATTGGCAAGCCCCGGTCGAACTCCAGTGCCTGTGGCACATAGCCGATGGTCCCCGGCTCGCCTGGCCAATGCAGGCTCAAGCGGCCCTGGTGAGGCATTTGCCCGAGCAGGGTCTTGATCAGCGAACTCTTGCCGCCGCCATTGGGGCCGACCAGTGCGTGCACGCTGCCGGGGCGGACTTGAAATGTCACGTTGTCGAGGATCGTCGTGCGCCCGAGGGTCAGGCTGACGCCTGCAAAATCCAATGTCGGCCCCGAAACCTGTGGGAGCGAGCTTGCTCGCGATGGCGGTGTATCAGGCAACATGGTGGTCGACTGACACGACGCCTTCGCGAGCAAGCTCGCTCCCACAGGGGATTCACTGAGTGTTTCTTTGGCGGTCATGCGCCCGACTCCTGAATCGCCCGCACCACAGTGTCGAGGTTGCCGGTCATTTCCTTTTCGTACTTGTCGGCGGTGTATTCGCCGTAGGAAATATGCGACAGCGGATACAGCTTCACGCCGGATTCGCGCTGGATGGTGTCGACGTAAGTGGAAGGAAAGTCCATCTCCGAGAAGATCACCTTCACGTCCAGTTCACGCAGTTGATCGATGGTTTTTTTCAGCTGGCTCGGGCTTGGCTCGATACCGTGGGCCGGCTCGACCACGGCCGTCACTTCGAGGCCGAATTCGCGCAGCAGATAGTCGTAGGCCGCGTGTACCGTGGCCACCCGCAGTTCCGCGTTCGGTGCCTGGGTCAGTTTGGCCAGGGCGTCGGCGCGCATCTTGCGCAGGCGCTTGCCGTAGGCGCGGGCGTTCTCGGTGTAGGTTTTGGCATTGGCGGGATCGAGCTTGCCTAGCTCCCGGGCAATGTTGTTGACCTGGGCAATCGAGGCGCTGATCGACAGGAAGGTGTGCGGGTTCACCACCTTGCCGGCACCGCGCGCGGCCACGCCGGTGGCGGCCAGTAGCGGTACGTTCTCGTTGGCTTCGATTACCGGCACGTTCGGGGTTTCGCTGGCGGCGATCATGCGGTCGGCGAAGTCGTCATGGCCGACACCGTTGAGCACAATCACGTCCAGCCCGCTGATGCGCTTGATGTCTTCGGCGCGGGGCTCGTAGGCATGTGGGTTGAAACCGGCCGGAATCAGCGGCACCACCTCGGCCTTGTCGCCGACGATGTTCGCCACGTAGCTGTAGTAGGGATGCAGGGTGATGCCGATGCGCAGGCGCTTGGCTTCGTCGGCGCTGGCCAGGGATGGCAGCAGGCAGGCGAGCAAACCGACCAGCAGCAGGCGCAAAAAAGAACATTGAGATGAATTGGGCATGGGAAAGCGGTCTTCTCTCGGAAAAAGGCGAGGGTTCAGTGCCGGTGCTGGCGGGTCACACCGGCATCGAATTGCGCGATGACCTGCTGCCAGCCGGCGCTTTCGAGCGCGGCATCGCTGAGGTCGGCCGGTGCCGTGAGCGTGCTGGTGCGGTTGAGCCAGATGTCCGGTGCAGCGTCGGCGGTTGCGCTCAGGCGCAGCAGAAACGAACCGGCGACCGTCGGCATCTGGCTCTGGCCGAAATAGGCCTTGGCGTCGAGCATTTGCCAGGCATGGCCACCCCGGCTGACGGAGCTGGCGTCCCGGGCAAACGGGGCAAACCCTTCCTCGGCCAGCAACTCGGGTGTCGGCAGCGCTTGCTGTTCCTGGCGCAGCAAATGGATCTCGTCCAGCGTCACCCGCAAATCGGCGTAGATACCTTGCTCGGATGCACTGAGGTCACGGCGCGCATCCAGTTGATGGCTGCTGACGCTGCTCACCTCATGGGATTCACCGCGCCAGAGCACCACCGAGCCGGCCACCGCCAGGATCGTCAGGCACAGCAGCAGAACATAAAGGGTTTCGTGACCGGCCCCGGCCGGGCGCACGACTTGGGTCGTTGGAGTGCTCATGGTGCCTCGATGTCCGCTTGGTCGATTTCCACGACGTGACCGGGGCCGGCATCGAACAGCACATAGAACTCGGCGCCGGGCTTCTTGAAGGTCAGGGTCGAATCAGGCCCGAGCTTGCCCGGCACCAGGATGGTTTCGTCGTAGCCGATCACATCGAGGGTCACGCCAGGAGCGCCGCTGCCGTCGGAAAAACCGCCGGTGCACTTGATCTGCTCCGCGTCGATGGCCTTGCATTCGCACATCGGATTGTGGGCCAGGGCGGCGGCGCTGAAGCCGGCGCAGAGCACCAGCAACACGGCGTTGAGCGGGCGAAGAGGGGTGATCATGGTTTGCCTCCTTGTTTGTTCAGCCAGGCGATAGTGGCGGGGGAGGCCTGGCTCAAAGGAATGGATGCCTGATGCATGGCGCCGTCCCAGCCTTCCATGGTGATCCACAGTTCGGCGTCGGCCGTGGACTTTTCCGGGACGGGCAGCGAGGCACCCATGCGGTACGGGGTGCCGAAGAAAATCACCCCGGCGGCGCGCAGGCTGCGGGGCTTGCCGATACGCAGGTAAGTGGCCTTGACCTGGCCGATACAGGCCTCGCACAACGCGGCGTTGAAACCTTTCATGTAACCGGCCGGGCCGTCGAGCATGGGCGCGGCATTGCGCAATTCCGCCAGGCGCAGGCTCCAGGGACCGACCCGGACTTCGCCGACCTCCCGTTCGCCAAGGCCACTGTCGCCGCGCATCAATGCCTCGTCGGCGAAGTACTTGGGCATGAAACCCAGGGGAATCAGCAGTAACAGGACGTTCAGATGAAAGCGCCATTTGTGCCAGAACACGTGCAGGCGCGAGGGTTGCGAGACCGCAGTGACTTTGCTCACAGGTGGGCCTCCGACGGTTCGTTGTTCGTGACCGGTTGCGCGGCGGTGCCACGCTGTTTTTTGTTGCTGCGCTTGAAGGCATTGGCCGTGGCCAGTGCCGTGCGTTTGGTCCAGATCAGCAGACCGCTGAGCACCATCATGCTCAGCAACAGGCCGAAGAACGCCCAGATCAGCTTGATCCACAGGCCACCGAAATCGCCGGTGTGCAGCGGGCGCATGGACTCGGTGACGAACTCCAGGGTCGAACGGTCCGAGATCAGGCGCGAGGCGGCGATTTCGCCGTTGTACGGGTTGATCGTGGCGGTCTGGAACATCAACGGATACCAACCGCGTCCGCCGACATCCAGGTGGCTGTAGGCATTGCCCGGCAAGCTGACAAAGCTGGCCTCCAGCCCGGAGATTTTCTGCGTGGCGATTTCAATTGCGCGGTCGAGGTCGATACGCGGCGGGGGCGAGCCATCGGCTGACAGCGGCACCGCTTCGCGGGACATCGCCGGGATGATCTTTTCCGTGGAAATGGAAATCTGGTTATCGAACAGCAATGCCTGAATCAGGAACCAGGTGCCGGTGATGGAAATCACCGCGATGAACCAGATCGACCAGATGCCGCTCAAGCGGTGAAAGTCGCCCCAGAAAATCCGCGCGCCGTGGCGAATACGCAGGGTTGGCCGAAAAAAGCCTTTCCAGAAGCGTTTGTAGACCACCAGCCCCGTGACCAGTGACGCCAGTAGCGGCAAGCCGAGAAACGACACCAGGTACCAGCCCCAGCTGTAACCGTTGGTGAACGGCACCAGCCACCAGCCGTGCAGCGCCCGGGTGAAGGCGCGGAAGTTGAACTCCGGCGCGACACCCTGGATCACGCCGCTGTACGGATTGACATAAATCACCACCGAGCGCCCGTCGGGGTAGCTGACTTCGACGTCCAGGGCAAAATGCGACTCGTCGGGGCGGCTGATGCTCTGCACCACGGTCTGCGGTTCGGCCTTGTTGATGGCCTCGATGACCTGCTGATAACTGAGTAGCGGGGCGTCGTCCGAGGGCTGGCTGGCGCGCATTGGCGGGTTGGCCAGCCAGACGATCTCCTGACTGATGACGGCCAGGGTTCCGGTTACACAGACGATCAGCACGAAAAACCAGATCGGCAATGCCAGCCAGCTATGGACCAGAAACCAGATTTTTGAACGGGACTTCTTTGACATGTTGGAGGTCTTGCCTGGATGAGGGGCAGCTCGGCTGCGGGCTTCGCAGGGATGAGCGCCCAGAAGGTCCGGTCGTGGCTTTTGCCTACGCGAAAGGACTGCATCTAAGTAGGACGGATGAGCAGGGGAAATCCCGAAAGGGGAAATGAAAGAAAATGTTTCTCATTGTCGACAGGTCGCGGGCGGGCTTGCTTGCGCAAGTGATTGGCATGTCGGCGGTGCTGCTGAAGACGGGACCCTTGTGGGAGCGAGCCTGCTCGCGAAGAGGCCCGCTCCATCACCAGGGATTTCAACCCTGGGCAAACATCTCCTTGGCCCGTTGTTCGATCTGTTCCTGGGTAAGGTCTTCCTTGTGCGTGGCCAGGAACCACAGGTGCCCGTAGGGATCTTTCAAGGTCCCTGAACGGTCGCCGTAAAACTGATCCTTAACCTCCGATACAACGGTTGCGCCGGCATCGATCGCCTGTTTGTAGGACTTGTCGACATCCGTCACGTACAAATGCAGACCCACGGACGGCGAATTGTCCGGGTTGCTCAGCGGTCCTTGATCGCATGGCGTGCCCAGCATGATCGGGCAATCGCCGATGCGCAGTTCCGCGTGGCCGACACCGCCATCGGGCATGTCCAGGCGCATGATTTCAATGGCGCCGAAGGCTTTTTTGTAGAAGGCGATGGCTTCGGCGGCTTTGTTGATGCCCAGATAGGGGGTGACGCTGTGATACCCCTCTGGAATGGGTTTGACGCTCATGATGGAACTCCCTGTTGTTGTTTTGTGAATGGAAAGTACCTGTGCCGTTGTACGACCGAATAAATATAGGCCAGCCTCTTTCGCCTCACCGAGTGCCCGACGAGCAGCAGCGCCATTCAAGTGCTATCAGGTCGGCTCCAACCAGTGCGCTCCCGGCCCGCGCTCTCCCAGCACATCGCCTGCGTTGCGCAATGGACAAGCCTCCATCGACAGGCAACCACACCCGATACAGCCGTTGAGGCGATCGCGCAGCAGGGTCAGTTGGTTGATGCGCTCATCCAGTTCCCGGCTCCATTGCGCCGACAGCATTTTCCAGTCCGCCGCCGTCGGCGCCCGGTTGTCGGGCAGTGACTTGAGGGCTTCGCCGATTTCCGCCAAAGGAATTCCCAGGCGCTGGGCAACCTTGATCAAGGCCACCCGTCGCAGCACTTCCCTGGGATAGCGGCGCTGGTTGCCCTGATTGCGGTTGCTCTTGATCAGCCCCCTGGACTCATAGAAGTGCAGCGCCGTGACCGCCACACCGCTGCGCGCCGCGACTTGGCCGACGGTAAGTTCCTTGTGCAGGTTTTCCGGGGTGATCATTTAAAAATTGCCTCTTGACCTCTAGTTAACTTGAGGTTTTACCCTGCACACCTTCGGATCGCAAGATTCGCCTTACATGTGAGTGGGGGACATTTCATGCAAGCCTCAGAGAACAATCGCAGCTTTACTCAACTGATCGAGTTCCAGATCGAGCCGCATCAACAACCCGCGCTGGTATTGGCATTGTCGGCGCAGACCGAACATCTGGCCCGGCAGCACCGCGGCTTTCTCAGTGCCAGCATCCAGGCCAGCGATGATGGCCGGCGGGTACTCAATTATCTGCAATGGCAAACCCGCGAAGCCGGGGAGGCTGCGTTCCGGTCCTTTGAAAACGGCGAAGAGGATTTCTGGCAGTTGATCCGCGCCCATCAGGCGAAGGCCGTGACCTTCGGCTCGTTCCAGGTCCTGCACAGCCTGGAGCGCAGCCACGACAATGCATTGCACTGCAGCCTGGTGGGCTGGCGCTGACAAGGGCAATGATCGCCATTTCTTGATAGCCACTATTGAAAGCGTTGATTTCTGCTGCCCGGGAGGCGCGGGTAGCCTGTGTTCATTGCCTCGAACCCAGTTGCCAGGACGCCAGAAATGAAACCGATGATCGCCACTTTGCTGATGCTCGCCGTCTCCGTACTCGCCGGATGTGCCAGCCATGTTTCCCCTGAGCTTCGGCCTTACACGGCGGAAGAAAGCAAGGAACTGGCGCTGGAAGCGCTGAACCGCCGCGGATTGTCCTTCGACGAATACCACGCGAAAAAAGCCGAGCTGCTCGGTCAGCCGCAAAAGTCGTTCGGTTTCGACAACCAGGGTGAAATGAACGTTGGGCGATCTGTACAGCTTCACGGTCGTCCGAGCTGAGGCGAAACTGTACTGCTCCAAGTTTCGCGTAACTGTCCATGGGTTTCGCCGAAGGTGTGCGATAGGGTCAACACCTGACCGACCCTGACGGACTGCCACCCATGACGCTCTCACTCGACCTGCTGCTGGGCTTCGCCCTGTTTGCCCTCGTCACCTCGATCACGCCCGGCCCGAACAACACCATGTTGCTGGCCTCCGGGGTGAACTTCGGCTTCAACCGCACGATTCCGCACATGCTCGGCATCACTTGTGGCTTCTTCGTACTGGTGGTGGCGGTCGGCTTTGGCCTTGGCGCGGTGTTCCAGACCTACCCTTTGCTCTACACCGTGCTGCGTTATGTGGGGGCGGCGTATTTGCTGTATCTGGCGTGGAAAATCGCCCATTCCGGGCCAATGTCGGAGAGCCAGCAGGGCGAGGCGAAACCGATCAGCTATCTGGGGGCCGCCGCGTTCCAGTGGGTCAATCCCAAGGCCTGGATCATGGCCATCGGCGCTATCAGCACTTACACGCCGATGCAGGGGTACTTCACGAATGTGATCGTGATCGCGGCCGTCTTTGCGATCATCAACCTGCCGAGCGTGGGTGTCTGGGCCGCTTGCGGCACGCTGTTGCGCAATGTTCTGAAGGATCGCCGCTGGCTGCGCCTGTTCAATTGGGGCATGGCCGCGCTGCTTGTGGGTTCGCTGTATCCGCTGATACTCGAAAGCTTTAGCTGATGCATTGCTTCAACCGGTTGCCCGATGCCTGTTAAGCTGACTTTTCAGGAGCGTTCCTACGCACTTTTAAATGAAGTAATTCTTCTTTAACGGCATCCGATCAGGTATTGGTAACGTTCTGAAAACCGCGCGCAGCTCACAAGGCTGCGCTTTGCCGTTTGCAGTCACGAGCTTCCTGATCCCGGAACACGCTCTGCGAGTCTTTTATGAATAAACGTCCGTTGTATTTCGATTACGCCGCCACCACGCCGGTGGATGAGCGGGTCATCAAGGTGATGATCGAGTGTCTGGGCTTTACCGGCAATTTCGGCAACCCTGCTTCCAGTTCCCACGTCTTCGGCCAGCAGGCCCGGCAATCAGTCGAACAGGCGCGACGCCAGGTCGCCGAACTGGTCGGCGCGACACCCGGGCAGATCGTCTGGACCTCCGGCGCCACCGAATCCAACAACCTCGCGCTCAAAGGCGTGGCCCAAGCCCGCCGCATTGGCGGGGGCCATATCATCACCAGCCAGATCGAACACAAGGCCATTCTCGATACCGCCAGGCAACTGGAGGATGCCGGTGTAGCCGTGACTTATCTGGCGCCGGACGCCGAGGGCCTGATCACGGCGCAAGCAGTCAGCGAAGCCATGCGCGAAGACACCTTCCTGGTGTCGCTGATGCTGGTCAACAACGAACTGGGCACCCTCAACGACATTCCCGCCATCGGTCAGATCGTGCGTGATCGCGGGGCGTTGTTCCATGTCGACGCCGCACAGGGCGCGGGCAAAGTGGCGATCGACCTCGCACTGTGGCCGGTGGACCTGATGTCGTTTTCCGCGCACAAGCTCTACGGCCCCAAGGGCATCGGCGCGTTGTACGTCGGTCCGCGTGCACAACAGCGTTTGCAGGCGCAGATCCATGGCGGCGGGCATGAGGGCGGTTTGCGTTCCGGCACGCTGGCGACCCATCAGATCGCGGCCATGGGCGCGGCCTTTGCACTGGCGGCGGCTGCGTTCGATGAAGAGAAAGCCACCATCGTGCGTTTGCGTGAGCGCTTGCTCGAGCAATTGCAGAGCGTTCCCGGCGTGCGTCTCAACGGCAGCCCGACCCGGCGCATTCCCCATACCCTGAGCCTGACCTTCGACGAAGGCGAGTTCAACCCGGCGGCGTTGCTGGCCTCGATCGCGTTTTCCGCGACCTCGGCCTGCAATTCCGCGAGCAATACCCCATCCCATGTACTGCTGGCCCTGGGGCACGATGCCCGCTCGGCCGGTCGCACCATCCGCTTGAGCCTCGGGCGTTTCACCACCGAGCAGGACATCGACCAGGCGGTTCAACTGATCAAGGCAGCCTGCGCCAGTGCTCCGGCATTCTGGCAATAGGGCGACGAAGCGCCGACATTGATCGGCACTCAACAATAATGATGAAGTGGTTAGCAGGAGACACGATGAATACGCAGCTTTCGATCAATGGATCGGTGCCCCAGCGCCTGGCGCAAACCCGCGAACTGATGAGCCGGGAGGGCATTCACGCCTTGCTGGTGCCGTCGGCCGATCCGCACCTGTCCGAATACCTGCCGGGCTACTGGCAGGGGCGCCAGTGGTTGTCGGGTTTCCATGGTTCGGTCGGCACCCTGATCGTGACTCCGGATTTTGCAGGTGTCTGGGCCGACAGCCGTTACTGGGAGCAGGCGACCAAGGAACTCAACGGCAGCGGCATTGACCTGGTCAAGCTGCAACCGGGTCAACCCGGACCACTGGAATGGCTGGCCGAGCAAACCCCCGAGGGTGGTGTTGTCGCGGTCGATGGCGCGGTCATGGCCGTGGCTTCGGCACGGACCCTGGGCGGTAAACTGGAAGAGCGTGGCGCTCGCCTGCGCACCGACATCGACCTGCTGAACGGCGTCTGGAGCGACCGCCCCGGCCTGCCGAACGAACCGATCTATCAGCACTTGCCACCACAGGCGACCGTCAGCCGTGGCGAAAAACTCGCCAAACTGCGTGAAACCCTGCAGGCGCGGGGTGCCGACTGGCATTTCATCGCCACCCTGGATGATATCGCCTGGCTGTTCAACCTGCGTGGCGGCGACGTGTCGTTCAACCCGGTGTTTGTTTCCTTCGCCTTGATCAATCAGCAACAGGCCACGCTGTTTGTCGCCTTGAGCAAAGTCAGCGCCGAACTGCGCGCCATCCTCGAACGGGACGGGGTGACCTTGCGCGATTACAGCGAAGTCGCTACTGCATTGCGTGCCGTACCGAGCGGCGCGAGCCTGCAAGTCGATCCGGCGCGGGTCACGGCGGGCTTGCTGGACAACCTCGACAGCGGGGTGAAACTGATCGAAGGCCTGAACCCGACCACCCTGGCCAAATCGCAAAAAAGCCTGGCCGATGCCGAACACATCCGGCAGGCCATGGAACAGGACGGCGCAGCACTGTGCGAATTCTTTGCCTGGCTGGACTCGGCGCTGGGGCGCGAGCGCATCACCGAACTGACCATCGACGAAAAACTCACCGCGGCCCGTGAACGCCGTCCGGATTATGTGTCTCTGAGTTTCAACACCATTGCCGCGTTCAACGCCAATGGCGCGATGCCGCACTACCATGCCACCGAAGAAGAACACGCGGTGATCGAAGGGGACGGCCTGCTGCTGATCGACTCCGGCGGCCAGTATCTGGGCGGCACCACCGACATCACGCGCATGGTTGCTGTGGGCACACCGACCGATGAGCAAAAACGCGATTGCACCCGAGTGCTCAAGGGGGTGATTGCCTTGTCCCGCGCCCAGTTCCCGAAAGGCATTCTGTCGCCGCTGCTCGATGCCATCGCCCGTGCGCCCATCTGGGCGGAAAGTGTCGACTACGGTCACGGCACCGGTCATGGCGTCGGTTACTTCCTGAACGTCCACGAAGGTCCGCAAGTCATTGCTTATCAGGCCGCGCCAGCCCCGCAAACCGCGATGCAACCCGGCATGATCACCTCCATTGAACCGGGCACCTATCGTCCGGGTCGTTGGGGTGTGCGCATTGAAAACCTGGCGATGAACCGTGAGGCGGGCAAAAGCGAATTCGGCGAGTTCCTCAAGTTCGAAACACTGACCCTGTGCCCGATTGACACGCGTTGCCTGGAAACCTCGCTGTTGTCCGAGGACGAGAAGCAGTGGTTCAACGCTTACCACGCCGAAGTGCGCGAGCGCCTGAGTCCGTTGGTCGAAGGTGCCGCGCTGGAGTGGCTCAATACCCGCACGGCGGCTATCTGATCGGGAGCTTTTATTGGTTCCGGCGTAGCTATTTGTTTATGTGCAGCTCAGGCGCTTTATCCAGCGCCTGAGCCATAGAGCGGCGAAGGGGCGGTTGGTGGTCGAGTTTCAGCTCAAGGCTTCGAGCACGAAGTCCAGCCGATCCTGGCCGAAGTACAGCTGATTGTCGACAAACATGCTTGGGGCTCCGAATACGCCTCGCTGTACGGCTTTTTCGGTGTTGTCCTTGAGCAGGGCTTTTACTTCTTCATCGGCGGTCAGGGCCAGCACCTCTTGCGGATCGAAAGCGTTTTCGCTGAGCACTGCCGCGACGGTTGCCGGTTCATCCAGGCTGCGACCCTCGACCCATATGGCCTTGAACAGGCAATCGATGAAAGCTGCAAAGCGTTCAGGGTGGCGCAACTGCATGCCTGTTACGGCGCGCATGAGCATCAAGGTGTTGATCGGGAAGTGGGGATTGAATTTCAGAGGCACGCCATAGCGTTTGGCGTAGCGGTCCAGATCCTCAAACATGTAGCGGCCTTTGGCGGGGACAGTCGCCGGAGAGGCGTTACCGGTGGCTTTGAACACTCCGCCCAACAAGAGCGGAATGTAGATCAACCGGGTGTCGGTTTGCGCGCAGATCTTCGGTAGCTGAGTGTAGGCCAGATAGGTGGCGGGGCTGCCGAGGTCGAAGTAGAACTCCACGGTTTTGCTCATGTTCAAGGCGCTCGTCTTGTTGTTGTGTGTGGGGGGGAATTACCAGCGTTCGCTCCAGGGACGCAGGTCCAGTTCGAAAGTCCAGGCGTCGCGGGGCTGGCTGTGCAGGTACCAGTAATTCTCGGCAATGTGTTCGGGGTTAAGGATGCCGTCCTGATCCTTGGTCGCGTATTTCTCGGGGAAGCTGTCGCGGATGAAATCGGTATCGATGGCGCCGTCGACGACGACATGGGCAACGTGAATATTCATAGGGCCGAGCTCTCGGGCCATGCTTTGCGCCAGCGCACGAATGCCGTGCTTGGCACCGGCAAATGCGGCGAAGCCGGCTGCGCCACGCAGGCCTGCAGTGGCGCCGGTGAACAGGATCGTGCCCCGCTGGCGCTTGGCCATGCGTTTGGCCACTTCACGCGCATTGAGAAAACCGGAAAAACAGGCCATTTCCCAGATCTTGAAATACTTGCGTGCGGTTTCTTCGAGAATGCTGCACGGCACGTTCGCGCCGATGTTGAACACGAATGCCTCGATAGGGCCGATCTCGCTTTCTATCTGCTCGACCAGTGCGACTACGTCGTCTTCCTTGCGGGCGTCGCAGGCGAAACCGTGGGCCTCGCCACCATCGGCCTTTATGGCATCCACCAGTGGCTGGAGCTTGTCCGCACTGCGGCGGGTAACGCAGGTGACAAAACCCTCCCGGGCAAAACGCTTGGCAATGGCGCCACCCGTGGCATCACCTGCACCGACGATAAGAACGACCTTCTTGTTATTCATGGGTAGATCCCTTTTGGTAAACGATCGTTAACTAAACGAACGTTATGCTATGATTCGACAGACGTCAAGGCGAGCAAGCTAGGGAGAAAGGCAATGCGTTATTCGGCCAGTCACAAGCTGGAAACCAGGCAAAGGCTGCTGGAAAGCAGTGCGGTATCGGCCAAGAAGTCCGGATTTTCAACGGTGGGCGTGGACGGCCTGATGAAAGCGATTGGCTTGAGTGGCGGCGCCTTCTATAGCCATTTCTCGTCGAAAGACGAGTTGTTCGCCAGCATTGTCGAGCGTGAGTTGGGGCAAAGCCTGGCGCGACTGGGGGAGGGAAAGGACCGTGACAAGCTTGAACGCTGCTTGAAGCAGTACCTGAGTATGTCTCACGTCGAGAATCCGGAAACCGGTTGTGCATTGCCGGCATTGGGGGCGGAAATTGCCCGTTCCGACCTGACTGTCCGTCAACAGGCAGAGCACTGGATTTGTCGGCTTCAGGAAAGTTGGGCGGGTATTCTGCAAAGCGACAGCCTGGCGTGGGCGATTCTGTCGCAATGTATTGGCGCGCTGGTCGTAGCGCGCATGCTGGCTAGTCCGGATATCCAGCGCACAGTGCTGAACTCCAGCTACGAGGAAATTGGCCGTCAGATCGCAAGCCCGAGAACCTGACCCGACGGCCCTGCCTATTTGCAGATGACAATCATGCTGCGGCTGGTATAGCCCGCAGGATTGAGGCCAAACGGGTAATCGCCGGGCTCTTCCACTGCATCTCCCGACTTGGCAATGACCTTGTATCCCTTGGGGGCGCAGGAATTGGCGGCGCTGGCGTAGCACTTGTCCCAGGACGAAGACAGTCCGGAACAGTTGATGTGCAGCCCTTTCTTACCGTGCTTGATCTGTGTTTCCGAAGTCGCTGCGCAGCCCGCAATTGCAAGTACGGCGATCAGCATCAAAAATCGTTTCATTACTGTCCTTATAGCGTCCCCGGATCTTGTGCCCGGGTTTGGCCGCTTTCACTTTCGCTTGACGCGTACCGATATCCCTATCTGAAATGGTCCATGTCATGACACTGGGGTGCGGGGCTAAACATGGCCTAATTGAGCGGCAAATACCAGAGCCGTTTCATATCTGCTTTCAATCCGCCGCTACGGCTGGTCTGGTGCTAGTGCTCATGGTCATGGTGGCACCGACGGATGCCAGAATGATGCACATGATTGCCATCCATTGTGACAGCGAGAGGTATTCATGAAGGAACAGCAAGCCAGATAGCGCGCCGAAGGCTGGCTCGATACTCATCAGTGTGCCGAAGGTTCTGGCCGGCATGCGGGTCAGCGCGACCATCTCCAGGGTGTAGGGGAGGGCTGTGGACAGGATGGCGACGCCAAGGGCTATAGGGATCAATGACGGGCTCAGCAGAGCTGAGCCTGCATGGACAATACCGATGGGGGCTACGAAGAGCGCAGCGATCATTACCCCCAGCGCGGCGGTTTGCACGCCATTGTCGGCCCCGGCTTTTTGACCGAACAAAATGTACAGTGCCCAGCAGACCCCTGCGCCCAAGGCATAACCGGCGCCTACAAGATCGATGCCGGTGGTCGTTTCTCCCGTCGGTATCAGTAACAGTAAGCCTGCGGCAGCCAGGGCAATCCACAAAAAGTCGATCGCGCGACGCGAGGCGTAGATCGCCACCGCCAGTGGGCCGGTGAATTCAAGCGCCACCGCGATGCCCAGCGGGACGGTTTGCAACGACATATAGAAGAGGAAGTTCATGCCGCCCAGCGCCATTCCGTAGACGATGACGGTGCGCAGGGACTTTGCAGTGAATTTTGCCCGCCATGGACGCAGTATCAGCATCATGATCACACTGGCAAAAATCAGTCGTAATGTTGTCGTCCCCTGAGGACCGACAACGGAGAACATGCTTTTGGCCAGGGAGGCTCCGGACTGGATCGATGCCATGGCTATGAGCAGCAGCCCAACCGAGAACAGAGTAGAGGCTAGGCTGCGAGGCTGGTCATTCATTACGTGGCATCGTCCGAAATATAGGAATCAGGGCGTTTCTATTTGTGTTGGGCAATATACTGCGCATTCCTTGCAGGCGCGTCTATATATAAGCAGTGTTTTTGCACATATCGATAGAAAACCTAAATCAGTGCTTGACGGCAGATTTCAGATCTCTATAATTCGCCCCACTTCCGGCGCAGTCGAAACGGAAAACTCCTTGGTAAACAAAGAGTTACGCAGTTTTCGGCAGCAGGTTGCTTCAGTTTATCGAAGTCGAAAGGGAGTTGAAAAAGAGGTGTTGACAGCAGCGTGTAACGCTGTAGAATTCGCCTCCCGCTGATGAGAGATCTGAAGCGCAAGTGGTTGAAGTTACAAAGGAAACTTTGAAAGCTTCTGAAAATAATCACTTGACAGCAAATGAGGCTGCTGTAGAATGCGCGCCTCGGTTGAGACGAAAGATCTTAACCAACCGCTCTTTAACAACTGAATCAAGCAATTCGTGTGGGTGCTTGTGGAGTCAGACTGCTAGTCAACAGATTATCAGCATCACAAGTTACTCCGCGAGAAATCAAAGATGTAACCAACGATTGCTGAGCCAAGTTTAGGGTTTTCTCAAAACCCAAAGATGTTTGAACTGAAGAGTTTGATCATGGCTCAGATTGAACGCTGGCGGCAGGCCTAACACATGCAAGTCGAGCGGATGACAGGAGCTTGCTCCTGAATTCAGCGGCGGACGGGTGAGTAATGCCTAGGAATCTGCCTGGTAGTGGGGGACAACGTTTCGAAAGGAACGCTAATACCGCATACGTCCTACGGGAGAAAGCAGGGGACCTTCGGGCCTTGCGCTATCAGATGAGCCTAGGTCGGATTAGCTAGTTGGTGAGGTAATGGCTCACCAAGGCGACGATCCGTAACTGGTCTGAGAGGATGATCAGTCACACTGGAACTGAGACACGGTCCAGACTCCTACGGGAGGCAGCAGTGGGGAATATTGGACAATGGGCGAAAGCCTGATCCAGCCATGCCGCGTGTGTGAAGAAGGTCTTCGGATTGTAAAGCACTTTAAGTTGGGAGGAAGGGCAGTAACTTAATACGTTGCTGTTTTGACGTTACCGACAGAATAAGCACCGGCTAACTCTGTGCCAGCAGCCGCGGTAATACAGAGGGTGCAAGCGTTAATCGGAATTACTGGGCGTAAAGCGCGCGTAGGTGGTTTGTTAAGTTGGATGTGAAAGCCCCGGGCTCAACCTGGGAACTGCATTCAAAACTGACAAGCTAGAGTATGGTAGAGGGTGGTGGAATTTCCTGTGTAGCGGTGAAATGCGTAGATATAGGAAGGAACACCAGTGGCGAAGGCGACCACCTGGACTGATACTGACACTGAGGTGCGAAAGCGTGGGGAGCAAACAGGATTAGATACCCTGGTAGTCCACGCCGTAAACGATGTCAACTAGCCGTTGGGAGCCTTGAGCTCTTAGTGGCGCAGCTAACGCATTAAGTTGACCGCCTGGGGAGTACGGCCGCAAGGTTAAAACTCAAATGAATTGACGGGGGCCCGCACAAGCGGTGGAGCATGTGGTTTAATTCGAAGCAACGCGAAGAACCTTACCAGGCCTTGACATCCAATGAACTTTCCAGAGATGGATTGGTGCCTTCGGGAACATTGAGACAGGTGCTGCATGGCTGTCGTCAGCTCGTGTCGTGAGATGTTGGGTTAAGTCCCGTAACGAGCGCAACCCTTGTCCTTAGTTACCAGCACGTTATGGTGGGCACTCTAAGGAGACTGCCGGTGACAAACCGGAGGAAGGTGGGGATGACGTCAAGTCATCATGGCCCTTACGGCCTGGGCTACACACGTGCTACAATGGTCGGTACAGAGGGTTGCCAAGCCGCGAGGTGGAGCTAATCCCACAAAACCGATCGTAGTCCGGATCGCAGTCTGCAACTCGACTGCGTGAAGTCGGAATCGCTAGTAATCGCGAATCAGAATGTCGCGGTGAATACGTTCCCGGGCCTTGTACACACCGCCCGTCACACCATGGGAGTGGGTTGCACCAGAAGTAGCTAGTCTAACCTTCGGGAGGACGGTTACCACGGTGTGATTCATGACTGGGGTGAAGTCGTAACAAGGTAGCCGTAGGGGAACCTGCGGCTGGATCACCTCCTTAATCGACGACTCAGCTGCTCCATAAGTTCCCACACGAATTGCTTGATTCATTGAAGAAGACGATAGAAGCAGCTTTAAGCTC
This sequence comes from Pseudomonas sp. GW456-L13, assembly GCF_017350115.1. NCBI lineage: Bacteria > Pseudomonadati > Pseudomonadota > Gammaproteobacteria > Pseudomonadales > Pseudomonadaceae > Pseudomonas > Pseudomonas sp. GW456-L13. Next base: position 670,250 of record NZ_JACNAS010000002.1, on the reverse strand, counting down.
CAAGCTGATAGCTCCAAGCTAACAGTTACGCGCTCGAAATTGGGTCTGTAGCTCAGTTGGTTAGAGCGCACCCCTGATAAGGGTGAGGTCGGCAGTTCGAATCTGCCCAGACCCACCAATTTTGTTATGGGGCCATAGCTCAGCTGGGAGAGCGCCTGCCTTGCACGCAGGAGGTCAACGGTTCGATCCCGTTTGGCTCCACCATATAACTGCTTCTGAAAGTTTAGAAATGAGTATTCCGATGTGAATATTGATTTCTAGTCTTTTGATTAGATCGTTCTTTAAAAATTTGGGTATGTGATAGAAAGATAGACTGAACGTTACTTTCACTGGTAACGGATCAGGCTAAGGTAAAATTTGTGAGTTCTCTTAGTTGAGAAATTCGAATTTTCGGCGAATGTCGTCTTCATAGTATAACCAGATTGCTTGGGGTTATATGGTCAAGTGAAGAAGCGCATACGGTGGATGCCTTGGCAGTCAGAGGCGATGAAAGACGTGGTAGCCTGCGAAAAGCTTCGGGGAGTCGGCAAACAGACTTTGATCCGGAGATGTCTGAATGGGGGAACCCAGCCATCATAAGATGGTTATCTTGTACTGAATACATAGGTGCAAGAGGCGAACCAGGGGAACTGAAACATCTAAGTACCCTGAGGAAAAGAAATCAACCGAGATTCCCTTAGTAGTGGCGAGCGAACGGGGACTAGCCCTTAAGTGGCTTTGAGATTAGCGGAACGCTCTGGAAAGTGCGGCCATAGTGGGTGATAGCCCTGTACGCGAAAATCTCTTAGTCATGAAATCGAGTAGGACGGAGCACGAGAAACTTTGTCTGAATATGGGGGGACCATCCTCCAAGGCTAAATACTACTGACTGACCGATAGTGAACTAGTACCGTGAGGGAAAGGCGAAAAGAACCCCGGAGAGGGGAGTGAAATAGATCCTGAAACCGTATGCGTACAAGCAGTGGGAGCCTACTTTGTTGGGTGACTGCGTACCTTTTGTATAATGGGTCAGCGACTTATTTTCAGTGGCGAGCTTAACCGAATAGGGGAGGCGTAGCGAAAGCGAGTCTTAATAGGGCGTCTAGTCGCTGGGAATAGACCCGAAACCGGGCGATCTATCCATGGGCAGGTTGAAGGTTAGGTAACACTGACTGGAGGACCGAACCGACTACCGTTGAAAAGTTAGCGGATGACCTGTGGATCGGAGTGAAAGGCTAATCAAGCTCGGAGATAGCTGGTTCTCCTCGAAAGCTATTTAGGTAGCGCCTCATGTATCACTGTAGGGGGTAGAGCACTGTTTCGGCTAGGGGGTCATCCCGACTTACCAAACCGATGCAAACTCCGAATACCTACAAGTGCCGAGCATGGGAGACACACGGCGGGTGCTAACGTCCGTCGTGAAAAGGGAAACAACCCAGACCGTCAGCTAAGGTCCCAAAGTTATGGTTAAGTGGGAAACGATGTGGGAAGGCTTAGACAGCTAGGAGGTTGGCTTAGAAGCAGCCACCCTTTAAAGAAAGCGTAATAGCTCACTAGTCGAGTCGGCCTGCGCGGAAGATGTAACGGGGCTCAAACCATACACCGAAGCTACGGGTATCACTTAGGTGATGCGGTAGAGGAGCGTTCTGTAAGCCTGTGAAGGTGAGTTGAGAAGCTTGCTGGAGGTATCAGAAGTGCGAATGCTGACATGAGTAACGACAATGGGTGTGAAAAACACCCACGCCGAAAGACCAAGGTTTCCTGCGCAACGTTAATCGACGCAGGGTTAGTCGGTCCCTAAGGCGAGGCTGAAAAGCGTAGTCGATGGAAAACAGGTTAATATTCCTGTACTTCTGGTTATTGCGATGGAGGGACGGAGAAGGCTAGGCCAGCTTGGCGTTGGTTGTCCAAGTTTAAGGTGGTAGGCTGAGATCTTAGGTAAATCCGGGATCTTAAGGCCGAGAGCTGATGACGAGTGTTCCTTTGGAACACGAAGTGGTTGATGCCATGCTTCCAAGAAAAGCTTCTAAGCTTCAGGTAACCAGGAACCGTACCCCAAACCGACACAGGTGGTTGGGTAGAGAATACCAAGGCGCTTGAGAGAACTCGGGTGAAGGAACTAGGCAAAATGGCACCGTAACTTCGGGAGAAGGTGCGCCGGTGAGGGTGAAGGACTTGCTCCGTAAGCCCACGCCGGTCGAAGATACCAGGCCGCTGCGACTGTTTATTAAAAACACAGCACTCTGCAAACACGAAAGTGGACGTATAGGGTGTGACGCCTGCCCGGTGCCGGAAGGTTAATTGATGGGGTTAGCTAACGCGAAGCTCTTGATCGAAGCCCCGGTAAACGGCGGCCGTAACTATAACGGTCCTAAGGTAGCGAAATTCCTTGTCGGGTAAGTTCCGACCTGCACGAATGGCGTAACGATGGCGGCGCTGTCTCCACCCGAGACTCAGTGAAATTGAAATCGCTGTGAAGATGCAGTGTATCCGCGGCTAGACGGAAAGACCCCGTGAACCTTTACTATAGCTTTGCACTGGACTTTGAATTTGCTTGTGTAGGATAGGTGGGAGGCTTTGAAGCGTGGACGCCAGTTCGCGTGGAGCCATCCTTGAAATACCACCCTGGCAACTTTGAGGTTCTAACTCAGGTCCGTTATCCGGATCGAGGACAGTGTATGGTGGGTAGTTTGACTGGGGCGGTCTCCTCCTAAAGAGTAACGGAGGAGTACGAAGGTGCGCTCAGACCGGTCGGAAATCGGTCGTAGAGTATAAAGGCAAAAGCGCGCTTGACTGCGAGACAGACACGTCGAGCAGGTACGAAAGTAGGTCTTAGTGATCCGGTGGTTCTGTATGGAAGGGCCATCGCTCAACGGATAAAAGGTACTCCGGGGATAACAGGCTGATACCGCCCAAGAGTTCATATCGACGGCGGTGTTTGGCACCTCGATGTCGGCTCATCACATCCTGGGGCTGAAGCCGGTCCCAAGGGTATGGCTGTTCGCCATTTAAAGTGGTACGCGAGCTGGGTTTAGAACGTCGTGAGACAGTTCGGTCCCTATCTGCCGTGGACGTTTGAGATTTGAGAGGGGCTGCTCCTAGTACGAGAGGACCGGAGTGGACGAACCTCTGGTGTTCCGGTTGTCACGCCAGTGGCATTGCCGGGTAGCTATGTTCGGAAAAGATAACCGCTGAAAGCATCTAAGCGGGAAACTTGCCTCAAGATGAGATCTCACTGGGACCTTGAGTCCCCTGAAGGGCCGTCGAAGACTACGACGTTGATAGGTTGGGTGTGTAAGCGCTGTGAGGCGTTGAGCTAACCAATACTAATTGCCCGTGAGGCTTGACCATATAACACCCAAGCAATTTGACTACTCGAAAGAGCATCAGATTGCGGTGTGTGAAGACGAAAGAACCGAAAGTTCGACGCTCACAAAACACCGAAAGCTGTCACATACCCAATTTGCTGAAGCGAGGCCAGCCGGCCACGACTCAGTACCCGAATTTCTTGACGACCATAGAGCGTTGGAACCACCTGATCCCATCCCGAACTCAGCAGTGAAACGATGCATCGCCGATGGTAGTGTGGGGTTTCCCCATGTGAGAGTAGGTCATCGTCAAGATTAAATTCCGAAACCCCTATCTGCGTATGCAGGTAGGGGTTTTGTTTTTGTCCGCAATGTAGGCACGAGCCCGCTCGCGAAAAACCCGCGAGCGCTGCGGGGCGTCAGGTTTCCCGCGTCATCGTTGGCGTTCTTCGCGAGCGAGCTCGCTCCTACAAGGTCATTGTAAAAAAAATCACATAAACCTGACTCCGCGCTTTTGCTAAGGTGCAGCTCATTTTTAATGGACTGAGTTTGCGCCCACGGATCGGCATTCTTTTCAAAGAGTTGCTGTAGAAATGCCCGAACCGATACCCATCAAGGACCACGAGAAAGAGACACGCCTGGTCAATAAAAGGCTGATGGCCTGCGGCTTGTTCGTTGCCGCTGTCACCTGTGCGCTGGTAGTGCGCCTGTATGTCCTGCAGGTAGTCGAGTTCGACTATCACTCGACCATCTCCGAAAACAATCGCGTACATGTCCTGCCAATTACACCGACTCGCGGGTTGATCTACGACCGCAACGGCGTACTCCTCGCGGATAACCGTCCCAGCTACAACCTGACCATCACCCGCGAACGTGCTACCGATGTAAACGAAGAGCTGGACGAGGTAGTCAATCTCCTGCATTTGCCCGCTGAAGACCGCTCGCAGTTCGACAAGGCGATGAAGCAGGCACGTCACCCCTTCGTACCCGTGACGTTGTTCTATGAACTGAGCGAAGAGCAAATTGCCGTACTCGCCGTCAACGAGTTCCGCTTGCCGGGCCTCGATGTCGAGCCTCAGTTCGTTCGGCATTATCCATTGGGCGAGCACTTCGCCCATTCGGTCGGCTACGTCGGACGTATCAACGAGAAAGAATCAAAGGCTCTGGATACCGTGGAGTATCGAGGCACCCAATCCATCGGCAAGACCGGGATTGAAAAATTCTACGAGAAGCAACTGCACGGCCATGTCGGTTATGAGGAAGTCGAAACCAATGCCCAGGGCCGCGTGCTGCGAGTGCTCAAGCACACTGACCCGGTGCCAGGCGAAAACATTGTCCTGAGCCTCGACGTCAAGCTTCAGGAAGCCGCCGAGCAAGCCTTGGGCGATCGCCGTGGCTCGGTGGTCGCACTGGATCCCTCGACCGGTGAAGTGTTGGCCATGGTCAGCAACCCGAGTTTCGATCCGAATCTGTTCGTCACCGGTATCAGTTCCAAGGAGTACTCCACGCTACGGGACTCCATCGACCGACCGCTGTTCAACCGTGTGCTGCGCGGTCTCTATGCGCCGGGTTCGACCATCAAGCCGGAAATGGCAATCGCTGGCCTCGATGCCGGTGTCGTCACGCCACAGACCCGTGTGTTCGACCCCGGTTATTACCAGCTGCCGGATTTCGATCACAAATACCGCAACTGGAACCACAGCGGCGACGGCTGGGTGGATATGGATGCGGCGATCATGCGTTCCAACGACACCTACTTCTATGACCTGGCACACAAGCTCGGTATCGATCGTCTGCACGACTACATGGCCATGTTCGGACTGGGTGAGAAAGTCTCCCTGGACATGAATGAAGAGTCCGCCGGCCTGATGCCATCCCAAGCCTGGAAACGCGCCACCCGTCGTCAGGCCTGGTTTCCGGGCGAGACGGTGATTCTCGGTATCGGCCAGGGCTACATGCAGGTCACGCCACTGCAGTTGGCCCAGGCGACGGCGCTGATTGCCAACAAAGGCGTGTGGAATCGCCCGCACCTGGCCAAAACCGTGGACGGTGTCGCGCCGGTGGATGAGCATCCGATGCCGAACATTCTGCTCAAGGATCCTCGCGACTGGGAGCAGGTCAACCATGGCATGCAGATGGTGATGCACGATGCCCGCGGGATTGCCCGGGCCGCAGCCGCGGGCGCGCTGTACCGTATCGCCGGCAAGAGTGGTACCGCGCAAGTGGTGGCGATCAGGCAGGGTGAGCGTTACAACCGGGAGAAAACCCGCGAGCGTAACCGCGACAACGCCTTGTTCGTTGGTTTTGCCCCGGCCGAGCACCCGAAAATCGTGATTTCGGTGATGATCGAAAACGGCGAGGCCGGTGGTCGTGTCGCCGGACCGGTCGTGCGGGAGATCATGGACGCCTGGCTACTTGATCAGGACGGGCACCTCAAGCCGCAGTACGCAGCGCCGAGCAAGGCACCGGGCGAACCTCACGTCTGAACCTTCATGGCTTCACAGCACAGGCTCACGGATGCTGAGCATGTGCTGGAAGCTCTCGAGGAACACCGTTTCGGCCTGGCTCATCTTCTGTTCGCGATTCCACAACAACTGAATATCGAAATCCACCACCCCGTCTTCCGGCGGCAAGCGCCAGAGCAGACCTTGCTCGACATCCCGGCGCACCAGATGGGTGGGCAAGGCGCCGATGCCGTAACCCGCGCAGATCAAGCGGTAAATTTCTTCGAAACTGGTGGAGGAGGCGACGATCTTGCCGGTGAAGCCTTGCTGGTCGCGGAACAGCGTCAGGGGTGAAAGATTGCCGCCGAGTTGATCGCTGGTGAAGCTGACGAAGTTTTCCGCCGCCAGTTGTTCCAGAGTCAGATTCTGTTGCCCGAACAGCCGGTGACGTTGGCCACAAAAGTAAGCATAGGTCTCGCGAAACAGTACCCGTTGTTCCAGTCGTGGCTGTGGCAAGCGGCACAGGCCAACGCCGACTGTCGCAGTTTTTTGCAGCAGCGAACTGATGATGTTCGAACTGCCCATGACCTCGACTTCCAGCTCGATTTTCGGATGGGTTTCATGGAAATCAGCGAGGAAGTCATCGTAATGCCGAGCCTGCACACCGCTGACGGTGAGGATGCGGATCTTGCCCACCACGTCGTCGTGACGACTCTCTACTACCGTCCCCAGGCGTGAAATATCCCCGTAGATATCCGCCGCTATGCGCAGGACTTCTTCCCCGGTTTCCGTCAGATCAAAGCGTCGTCCGCTGCGGGCAATCAACACGCATTCCAGTTGTTCTTCCAGTCGTTTCAGCGCCTGGCTGACGGCCGACTGGGTGATGTGCAGTCGCGCGGCGGCGCGGCTCATGCTGCCTTCCTGGCCGATGACCAGATAGGTGCGCAGCAGGTTCCAGTCGAGGCGGTCATTGAGAAAGCGACGCCCGACCCACGGGTTGGAATTAGAAGGCATAAAACCTCATGCAGTAGCGGTGCTAATAGTAAAGATAAGGAATTGAAAATTGACTAATCCTGGCATGGAAGCGATAAAGCCCACAAGTGCCACAGAGCGCAACCGTCATCAGCCTTAACACCTGCCCAAAAACTATAAGTACACAGGGTCCTTGCATGCACACTACTCCCCAACCGCGCCGAGCCGCGGCCGCTGCCTTCATTGGCACGACCATCGAGTTCTACGACTTTTACATCTACGCCACCGCGGCGGCGCTGGTCCTTGGGCAAGTGTTCTTCCCCAGCAGCGACCCGGTCATGAGTACCCTGGCGGCGTTCGGCAGTTTCGCGGTCGGCTTCATTGCCCGTCCCATGGCCGGGATGGTGTTCGGTCATCTGGGCGATCGTCTCGGGCGCAAGAAAATGCTGTTGGTGACCATGGCCTTGATGGGCGTCGCCACGGCGGGTATTGGCCTGTTGCCGAGCTACGCCAGTGCCGGCATCTGGGCACCCATTGGTCTGATCGTGCTGCGTGTCATTCAGGGCATTTCGGTCGGTGGTGAGTGGGGTGGGGCGGTGTTGATGGCGAGCGAACACGCGCCGGCCAAGCGCAAGACGTTCTACGCATCGTTCGCCCAGCTCGGCAGTCCCGCCGGTTTGTTGCTGGCACTGATCGCTTTCCGTCTGGTGACGTCCCTTGAGCCAGAGGATTTCCTCGCCTGGGGTTGGCGCTTGCCGTTCCTCGCCAGCGGCGTGTTGATGATGGTCGGGCTGTTGATCCGTTCCGGCGTTCACGAGTCGCCGGAATTCGCCAAGGCCAAGGACAACAACGAGACCGCCAAATACCCGGTGATGGACGTGATCCGTACCTGCTGGCGGCAGATCCTGTTCGCCGCCGCTGCCGTGACCATCGGCTCGGCCGGGTTCTTCTTCACCAACACCTTCATGATCACCTATGTCACCCAATATCAGGGCATTGCCCGTTCGACGATTCTCGATTGCCTGTTTCTGGTGACCGTCATCCAGTTGCTCTCACAACCGCTCTCGGCGCTGATCGCCGAACGTATCGGCGAAGGTCGTTTTCTCAAATGGGTCGCGTTGCTTTGCATGGTCACGCCATACCCGATGTTCCTGCTGGTAGGCACGCAGAACATTGTGTTCATGACTGCCGGCATTGCCCTGGCGGTGGTGATTCTTTCGGCGCTTTACGCGGTGATCGCCGGCTACATGACCCAGGCCTTCCCGGTGCACCTGCGCTACTCGGGCATTTCCATCGCGTACCAATTGGCTTGCGCCGTGGCCGGCGGCACCACGCCGCTGATCGGCACCCTGCTGGCCAGCAAGTTTTCCGGACAATGGTTGCCGCTGGCGGTGTTCTTCACCTTGCTCTCGGCCCTGTCCCTGATCGGTGTTTGCGGCCTGGCCCGCCTGCGCGCCAACCCGGTCGTCACCCACGCTGCTAAAGAGGTGTATTCGTGAGTAAACCTGCACACATCGACCCGGTTGAATGGCAAGCCCGTTGCGAACTGGCTGCGCTGTATCGACTGGTCGCGCACTTTCGCATGACCGACCTGATCGACACCCATATCACCCTGCGGATTCCGGGACCTGAGCATCACTTCCTGATCAACCGCTACGGGGTGATCTTCGACCGCATGCGCGCCTCGGACCTGGTGCGCATCGATCAGGAAGGGCGGGTGGTCGACCCGGAGTACGCGGGCCATCGGGTCAACGCTGCCGGCTTCGTGATTCACTCGGCGATCCACATGGCGCGTCCGGACCTGAACTGTGTGATCCATACCCACACGGCGGCCGGCATGGCGGTCGCGGCGCAGAAGCAGGGCCTACTGCCGATCAGTCAGCATGCGCTGAAGTTCTACGGCAAGCTGGCCTATCACACCTATGAGGGCATCGCGCTGTCGCTGGATGAGCGCGAGCGCTTGATTGCCGACCTCGGTCCGCACCGGGCGATGATCCTGCGCAACCACGGTTTGCTGGTGGGTGGATCGGGCGTGGCCCAGGCGTTCCAGGAAATCCACTTCCTGGAGCGGGCCTGTCAGGCCCAGGTGCAGGCGCTGGCTGGTGGTTCGGCACTGCATTACCCGTCGCCGGAAGTCTGCGCGCACACCGCCGAGCAGTTCGACCGTGATGAGCAGGACAACATCATCGACCTGGCCTGGGAGGCCGCCCTGACGTTGATCGAATCCCAGCGCGAGTCATATTTGTCATGAACGCCGTCATCAACACTGTGGTTCTGCTGTCCCGCGACACCTTGCTGCTCAAGCAATTGCAGGCGGCGTTTGCCCGCAGTGCGCCGCAGCTCACCGCCGTGCTGGCCGACGATTCCCGGGCCGCCAATGCACAGATGGCGGCGTGCTGGTTTCCCTTGCCGGGCAGTCTCGGTGCCTTGCCGAACCTGCAGGTGATTCACTCGGTGGCCGCCGGTATCGATCACCTCGATCACGATCCGTCGTGCCCGGACCTGCAGGTTTGCCGTGTGGTCGACCCGGGCCATCGCCAAGGCATGACCGAGTACGTGCGCTGGGCGGTGATCCACTATCACCGCGGTTTCGATCAGGTGTTGTCGCACCAGCGGGAGCAACGCTGGGAGCGGCCGCTGCAACGGGCGGCGGGGCAGTTCAAAGTCGGTGTGATGGGGCTCGGATCGCTGGGCAGTGCGATTGCTCTGGATCTGGTCGCAGCCGGTTACGACGTGCGCGGCTGGGCGCGGCGCAGCAAGGATTTGCCCGGTGTGCGCACGTTCGCCGGGGGTGATGCGTTGCATCCTTTTCTCGACGGCGTCGAGTTGCTGATCAACCTGTTGCCACTCACCAGCGAAACCCGCGGGATTCTCGGACGAGCCACTTTCGAACAGCTCGCCAGCGGCGCGGCACTGATCAACTGTGGCCGGGGCGGTCATTTGAACATCGACGATCTCGAACAGGCCCTGGCGAGCGGGCATTTGCGCGGCGCCATGCTGGATGTTTTCGAGCAGGAACCGCTGCCGGTCGATCACCGGCTCTGGACAATGCCCGGTGTCACCATCACCCCGCACATGGCTTCGGCGGCGTCCCATGACTGTATTGCCGAGCAAGTGGCAGAGAACTTTCGTCGATTGAATGCTGGCGAGCCGTTACTCAACTGCGCCGACCGAGTATTGGGATATTGAACTAACTCACCCCCTGTAGGAGCGAGCCCGCTCGCGATGGTCGTTAACGATTTCGCGTGTTTGTCGGTTAAACGCGGTGTTCTTGAGTTCATCGCGAGCAGGCTCGCTCCTACAGGAACCAGTTTCCCGTAAGCCATAACAACAACCGTCGCCTCAACCGTTTTACTGCCAGTTCAAAACAATTAAATAAATTCCTGGAGACAGTGATGAGCGATCTATCGTCCGCAGAAAAGTCCGGCGCACCACCGGAAGTTGCAATCAGCATGAAAAAAGTCGCGGTGGCCAGTGTGATTGGCACCACCGTGGAGTGGTACGACTTGTTCGTGTTTGCCACGGCTTCAGCGCTGGTGTTCAACAAAGTGTTCTTCCCGGATTTCGTGCCGCTGATCGGAACGCTGCTGGCGTTCGGCACCTTCGCTTCGGCGTATCTGGCACGGATTGTCGGCGCGGCGTTGTTCGGGCATTTCGGTGATCGCCTGGGGCGCAAGTCGATGCTGTTGATCTCGCTGCTGACCATGGGCGCGGCCACCTTCGCCATCGGCTTGTTGCCTGACTTTGCAACCATCGGTATCTGGGCGCCGATCCTGTTGTTGCTGCTGCGGGTCGTGCAAGGCCTGGCATTGGGGGGCGAATGGGGCGGGGCGGTGCTGATGGCGGTGGAGCATGCGCCGGCCAACAAGCGTGGCTTGTACGGCTCCTGGGTGCAGATCGGCGTGCCGGCCGGGACCATGATTGCCAACCTGGCATTCCTGTTGATCGCGGCGTGGCTGTCCCCGGAGGATCTGTTGGCCTGGGGGTGGCGTATTCCGTTCCTGGCCAGCGTGTTACTGATCGCCGTCGGTTTGTATATCCGCCTGAACATCTCGGAAACCCCGGCTTTCAACAAGGTCAAGGAAGCCGAAGTGCAAGTGAAAATGCCGTTGGCGGAAGTATTCCGCAAATACTGGAAGCAAGTGCTGCTGGGGGGTATTGCCACCATGTCCACGGGCGCTTCGTTCAACATTATCGTGGCGTTCGGCTTGACCTATGGCACACAGAATCTCGGCTTCAGCCGCAGCGTGATGCTCGGTGTGGTGCTGCTGTCCTGCGCCTGGTGCATTGTCATGTTGCCGGTGTTCGGTGCGCTTTCGGACCGCTTCGGACGCAAACCGATCATTGTCGGCGGCATCATCGCCGAAGCGCTGGTGGCGTTCCCGATGTTCTGGCTGATGGACACCAAGGAGCTGTCGATGGTGGTGTTCGGTTATCTGTTGTTGATGACCGCGTTCGCCGCCAACTACGGGCCGATCGCGACCTTCCTCGCCGAGCTGTTCGGCACCCGGGTGCGTTATTCCGGTTTGTCCATCAGCTACATGTTGTCCGGCCTGCTCGGCAGCGCGGCGACGCCTATCGTCACCACGGCATTGCTGGCCGCGACGGGCAAAGGTTCGTCGGTGGCCTGGTACATGATCGGTGCGGCATTGATTTCCCTGGTGGCCCTGTTGCTGTTGACCGAGACCTTCAAGAAGGACATCAGCGAGATCCCCAGCGTCGTCCCCACAGACGATCCGGCTCCCGGTAAACCCTTCAAATCGGCTACGGCCTGACATCTGGAGTTCTACAACATGCGCAGAATTCAATCGGCCCCGGGCTACATCGACCCGGTCGGGCCTTACTCCCAGGCCGTGGTCAGCGGCCACCTGGTGTTCACCGCCGGGCAGATTCCGGCCCACGGCAGCCTCGACGAACAGCCTGCTGATTTCCCCGAGCAGGTACGGCAAACCTTGCGCAACCTCGAAGCGATCCTGATCGAGGCGGGCTCCGGTTTCAGCCATGTGATCAAGGTCAATGCCTACCTGACCGACCCCGCGCAACTGGAGCCGTTCAACGCCGTGTACCGCGAGTTCCTGGGCCATGCGCCACCGGCGCGCACCACGGTGTGCGTGGCATTGTGGGGCGTATCGCTGGAGATCGACTGTGTTGCCGAACTGATTGCCGGGGAGCCGCAGCATGGATGAGTCGCAACTGATCGAACAGCTCAAGGCCGTGAGCTTTCCGACCCTCGGGCACTTTCTCGAAGAAGGTTTTGCCGATCCGCAACTGCGGGCCATGGTGCCCAATGTAAAAGTCGTTGGCCGTGCGTTGACCCTGAAACTGGTGGGCGCCGATGCCATTGCCGTCAACCGGGCCCTGGCGCAAATCAGGTCGGGCGACGTGCTGGTGATCGACACCGGTGGCGATCATCGGCACGCGCCGGTCGGTGCGGTGACCAGTTGCGCAGCACGCTGTGCCGGGGCTGTGGGTATTGTGGTGGATGGTGCAGTGACCGATCTGCTGGAGCTGCGTGAAGCCGGGTTGCCGGTGTTCGCCCGAGGCACCAGCCTGTTGACCACCAAGCTGCACGGCCGTGGCGACAGCGCCATCAATCAGCCCATCCACTGCGCCGGCGTGACGGTGCAGCCGGGGGATTGGGTGCTGGCGGACGACAACGGCGTGTTGTTTCTCGACACGGCATCGGCGGTGGCAGTCATCGATCAGGCGCTGGCTTCGGATCGCAGCGAGCCGCGCTTGCTCGAACGCTTGCAGGCCGGTGAACCGGTGACGCAAGTCTTGCGCGTTTAGTCCGTCAGCCGTTGTTGCAGGCTTTCGAGAAAGATCGTCTCGGCACGGCTCATGCGCTGTTCGCGGTTCCACAGCAAATGAATGTCCACATCGGCAATCCCCTCGTGGGGCGGCAGGCGCCAGAGCAATCCGGCGTCGACGTCGGCCGCCACCACGTGTTCGGGCAGACAGCCGATACCGAAGCCGGCGATCACCAGTCGCCGGACTTCTTCCAGGCTCGGTGAGGACGCGACGATGCGACCACTGAAACCCTGCTGATCGCGGAAAATCGTCAGCGGCGAGAGCATGCCGCCGATCTGGTCACTGGTGAAACTGACGAAGTTCTCCCGTTGCAAATCCCCTTCGGCGACGTCCTGCTGGCCGAACAGCCCATGGTGCTTGCCGCAGAAAAAAGCATAGCGTTGACGCAGGAACAAGCGCTGCTCCAGGCGTGGCTGCGGGCGCCGATTGAGGCTCAGGCCGAGGGTCGCGGTTTTTTCCTGGAGGGCGCTGATGATGTCGGAACTGCGCATCACGTCGACTTCCAGATCCACTCGCGGGTATTGACGATGGAAGTCGGCGAGAAAGTCATCAAAGCGCTCGGAGAAGATCCGGCTGATGATCAGCAACCGCACTTTGCCGATCACTTCGTCGGCCGGTTGTTCCAGCACGCTACTGACCTGGGACATTTGCCCGTAGATTTCCCCGGCCAGGGCGAAGATCTGCTCGCCGACTTCAGTCAGGGCAAAACGTGGCCCGCGACGGGCAATCAATTGGCGGCCCAGTTGTTCCTCCAGGCGCTTGAGCGCCTGACTCACTGCCGGTTGCGTCAGGTGCAGGCGGGCGGCAGCGCGGCTGATGCTCTGCTCCTGGCCAATCACCCGAAAGGTGCGCAGCAGGTTCCAGTCCAGGCGGTCATTGAGCAGACGTTGCATAGGCGGTCAGCAGAAAGTCGGGGGGGCCAATAGGAAGAGTCGACGGCTTGCACACATCCTGCGCAAGCCATGGAAAATCTACAGTCGCGGGATCGTAACACTGTTAGAGCACAGCAGCAGAGACAACTCGGATCTGCAAAAAAACCTCATGCGTAGGCGAGGGCTTTTTCTTCCAGCAGTTCCTCATACAGCGCTGCCCATTTGCGACCCATTTCGTCCGCGGTAAACAGATTTTGATAACGGGCCTGCGCCTTCTCGCCCATTTGCGCCGTCAGCACCGGGTTTTCCCAAAGCGTGCGCATCGCCTCGCGAAACGCCGATGGATTGCTCGGTGGCACCACCAGCCCGGTCTCGTTATGGATGTTGATGTAACTGGTGCCAGTGCCAATTTCACTGGAGATCATCGGTTTGCCATACATCGCGCCTTCCAGCAGCGAAATGCCAAAGGCTTCGGAGCGCAGGTGCGACGGGAACACCACCGCATAACTCAACTCGAGCAAGGCGACCTTGTCTTCGTCGCCCAGGAACCCGAGAAAGTGCAGGTTCCTCAGGCCCAGCGCCCTGGCCTGGGCATGCAGCTCCGCTTCCAGCGGGCCGGCGCCCACGATCACCACGGGATAGTTCAGCCCCTGCATCGCTTCAAGCAGGATGTGCAGCCCCTTGTAGTAGCGCATCACACCGACGAACAGGAAGAACTTGTCCCCCAGCTTCTGGCGCCAGCGCTCGGTCCGCGCCGCGTCTTGCGTCGGATAACCCGACTTGTCCAGGCCATAGGTGATGACACGGGTCTTATCGTGGTAGTCCTTGAGCACGTCGCTGGTGTGAAAGTAGTTGGGGGACGCCACGGCGATTCGATCCGCGCTGTCCAGGAACCGACGCATCAACGGACGGTACAGTTTGAGCAGATGGCGTTGGCGAATGATGTCGGAGTGGTAACTGACCACGCTGGGCTTTTTGATGTCGCTGACAAAATGCACCAGGTCCATGAAGGGCCAGGGGAAGTGATAGTTGACCACGTCGGCTTCAGCCGCGAGCTCTCGAAACTGCTTGAACACGCTGTAGGAAAAACCGGTGGAGGCGAGTTGAAAATCCATCCTGGCCTGATGCACCTGGTGCTCGCGGATCTGCAACACGCCCGGTGCCGGATTATTGCTCAGGGTCAGCACAGTGCTGTCGACACCATGGCGCGCGCCACTTTCGCTCATCTGGAAAATGACTTGTTCGATGCCACCCATGGAGTCGGGCAAGTAGGTTTTATAAAAGTGCAGAACGCGCATATCAGTTCTCCATTGCCTGGCGGTAGGCGCGGGCGGTCACCGTCGCGCAACGCTCCCAGGAAAAAAGCTTCGCTCGCTGCAAGCCTGCCTCGCGACAGACCTGCCAATGCGCCGGGTCGTCGATCAACCGCAGCAAGGCATCGCGCAAGGAGTCGGGGTCGTGCGCCTCGATGTAGTTGCCGGCATCGCCAGCGACCTCCGGCATCGCCGACTCACCCGTCAGAATCACCGGAGTGCCACTGGCCATGGCTTCCAGCACCGGCAGGCCGAACCCCTCGTACAACGAAGGGAAGACCAGCGCCCGGGCTCCGGCCAGTAGCTGCGCCAGATCGTCGTCCGACAAGTAACCCAGAAGGCACACATGACCTGACGCGAGGGCCGAACGTAATTCGTCGTTGAACTGCTGACGTTGCCAGCCGGCCATGCCGGCGATCAGCAACGGAAAACGCTGGCGCACGGTTTCCGGCAGCCGGGCATGGGCGCGCAGGGCCAGGGTCAGATTCTTGCGTGGCTCCAGGGTACCGACGCAAAGGAAATACTCCCGCGCCTCGACGCCGTGGGCCTTGAGGACCTGATCGATGGCCTCGGGTTCACGGGGGTGGAAGCGCGCGGCCACACCCAGCGGTGCCACCACGAAGCGCTCGGCCGGCAGTGCGAACCAGGCCTGCGCTTGCTCGGCGATGTACTGCGAGTCCGTCAGAATCAGGCGCGCCCGCTGTACGCCGTCGGCCAGTCGCCGCTCGATTTCGCGCAGGCGTGCCGGTGGTTGGGTGTCGGGATAGTGCAGGTGCGTGAGGTCATGCAGTGTGATGATGGTCGGGCCGTTGAACGACAGCGGCCACAGGCTTGGCTCGTGATACAGATCGATGGCCTGGGAAGGGCGCTGGTCAAAACGCTTCTGCTCCAGCCAGCGCCGCGCCTGATAGGCCCCCGGAATCTGTCGCAGCAACGGCGTCAGACGCGAGTAACCGGGCATCGCCGCCTCAGGCAGAGTCGAACTCCAGCCCCAGCCGTGGAACAACGACAACTCGACGTCCGATTCGCGGGCCAGGGCCGTCGCCAGTTCGGCGACGTAGTGGCCGATGCCCGTGCGCGGGGCCTGAAGGATGCGGGCGTTAAGGGCAATTCGCATGTTGACTCTCAGGCACCTTCGCATCGCTGTGCAGATTGCGCTGGATGCGATCGACCAGTTGGGCACTCGCCTCGCGCCAGCTCAGCCAACGCCAGTTATCCAGGTTGAGGGGCGCGGGAAATGCGCCGCCGCTTTCCATGTCGATGACCAGATCGGCCAGGTTCTGCGGGTCGGAGAGGTCGAAATACGCCATGTACTCGCCACCGATTTCGCGGAACACCGGGATGTCGCTGGCCATGGCCGGCAGGCCTCGCTGCATGGCTTCCACCAGCGGCAAACCGAACCCTTCGACGTAGGACGGGAACACCAGCGATGTCGCGTGGGAATAGGCGTGTTCCAGGCTCTTGTCCGAAAGGTTGTTGAACATGAACAAACGCAGGTTCAATTGCGGATGCTGGCGTATACGCTCGATCAGCGCCTCGCATTTCCAGCCAATCTTGCCGACGATGCACAACCGGGCTTTGGACCCGGCCGCCCAGGCGCGCTCGAACGCGTCCAGCAGATACGCATGGTTCTTGCGCGGCTCGATGGTGCTGACCATCAGGAACACAGGGTCCGGCGTCTTGAACATCTGCAGCAGCCCCGGGTCGACGGTAGACCGGGCATCGGTCAGGTCGAGTTCGGAGCCGAGGTGAAAATAGTCGAACCAGCGTTGCTGAACCTGCGCGGTACCGATCCTGCGGGTCATCTCCTGGCGGACCTGGTCGCGGATGGTGGTCGAGATCGCCACGTAGCCATCGGCGGTGCGGGCGATCCAGTCGAACCATTCGTTGAAGACCTTCACCAATCCTGCGTCGCAAAACTGCGGGTGGGTCAGGGGAATCAGGTCGTAGATCACCGAAACGATGCCGACCCCGTCACGCTTGAGTTGTTCGGCCAGGGGGAAGAAGTTGGCGTGCCAGGACGAGTCTAGCAGCACCAATTGGTCGCCGGCGCGATGCTGCAACGGCACGCAACGCTCGGGAACCTTCTGGCCCTTGAGTGCCCGATCGAGCAGGCGCATCGGCAGGCTCAGGCAGGCGAACGCGGTCAGACGGCAACCGACGTAAAGCACCCGGCGGGCGAACTTCGATTGGCTGAAAGGACGGCGACGTTCCAGCGCGCGGTGGCGCAGCCAGAACTGATTGGCGAACTGTTCGAGCTTCACCCGCAGGCTCACCAGATCCACTTTGACGGTCGGCAGGGGCGCCAGGCTTTTCACCTCGAACAACGCGCCATTGATCATCACCACCGGAACGCATTCGCGCTGGGCGTTCGCGGCCGGCAATTGCTGAATCACATTGCGAACGACCCGCTGGATGCCCGAGTTGGCATCCGGGTGTTCGAAGACGTAGGTACATTCCACCAACAGTCTGGTCATCGTGTTTCCCCAATGGATTCCACCCGATTCTCACTGGAACGGGTCACGCTGGTCTGCGCTTCGAGCCAGGAGCAACCCACGAAGTCTTCCTGGCGATTGTTGATCACGTGGAAGACCAGCCCGTAGTCACGCCATTCGAAATTGCGATCCAGGTGCGAATCCAGCCGCGACAGGCTCAGGGCCACCGAATAATTGCCCTTGCCCAGGCGCATGTCGAAGGCAAAACGGTAGGTGACGCGTTCGCCGGCACTCAGGTCGGTGAGGGCTTTGTCCACCCGGTGGGTATTGATGCCGTACATGGGCTGGCCAAGGCGATCCTTGATCATGAAGCCGAGAATCAGTCGCTCGATGTCCTGGCGCACCTCGACCTGCACTTCCAGGACCATCGCCTGGCCGACTTCAGCCACCTCCACCGAACGCCCCTTGGGGTCAAGCAGGCGGACGCTGAGAATGCCCGCTTCGCCTGTCCCGGAAATGGTTTGCACCTGCCCGTTGGCGAGCATTTCCTGGCGCACCGTCTGGCCCTCGCGCTGGGCGAGCATGGCGTTGTAGTAGTCCATCACTTCTTCGGGCTTGCCGCGCATGGCCATGCGCCCGTTCTCCAGGAGGATGGCGGTGTCGCAGATCGACTGGATCGCCGAACGGTCATGGGACACGATCAGCAACGTGGTACCGGCCTTGCGGAAGTTGCGGATGCGATCGAAGCTTTTGTGCTGGAAGTAGGCGTCACCCACGGACAGCGCTTCATCGACGATCAGGATGTCCGGCCGCCGCGCGGTGGCCACGCTGAACGCCAGGCGCATCTGCATGCCGCTGGAATAGGTGCGCACCGGATGGTCGATGGCCTCGCCGATTTCGGCGAAGCTTTCGATCTCTGGCATCAGCGCTTCGATTTCTTCGACCTGCATGCCGAGCAACTGGCCGGCCATGAAGGTGTTCTGCCGACCGGTGAAGTCCGGATGGAAACCCATGCCCAACTCCAGCAGCGCCGCTACGCGACCTTGCAGCTGGATGTCGCCGCAGGTGGGCTGGGTAGTGCCGGTGATCATCTTCAGCAGCGTGCTTTTGCCGGCACCGTTGACCCCGACGATGCCCACGGCTTCACCCGGCTGAATCTCGAAATCGACCCCTTGCAGGACCCAGTGCAGGTGATGCCGGGTGCGGGAAAACGGCACCAGCCATTCGAACAGCCGGCTCCAGCGATTCGGGTACTGCTTGTAGGCCTTGCCCAGGCCACTGACACGTATATGTCCCATCAGAGCTCGTCCACCATTTCACCGACACGCTGGCGGAACAGCCGCAGCGCCATCCCACAGAACAAAAGGCCGATCACCAGCAACGGGACCAGCGAGCTCCAGTCTGGCCATTGGTTGTAGAGAAACAGGTTCTGGTAGCTGTTCATCAGTGCCGTCATCGGGTTCAGCTCGATAAAGCGCTGGATGCCCGTCGGCAGGATCGACAGCGGATAAACGATCGGCGTCAGCCAGAACCAGAATTGCAGGCAGATGCCGAAAAACTGCCCGACGTCGCGAAAGAACACGTTGAGCACGCCCAGAATCATTCCCAGCCCCGCAGCGAAGATCACCTGCAGGACCAGCAACGGCACCAGCGCCAGCAGCGCCATGCCGGGCAGCCGTCCGCTGATCAGCAGGAAGCCGAGGAACAACCCCAGGATGATCGCGAAATTGATCCCGGCATTGAGCAGCACGATGACCGGCAGGCAGATGCGCGGGAAGCTGATTTTCTTCAGCAGGTTGGCGTTTTCCAGGAACATGCTCTGGCTGCGCGTCGTGATCTCGGCGAACAGGCCCCAGGTCAGCAGGCCGGCGCACAGGTAGACGCTGTAGGCCAACCCGTCGTCCACGCCCGGCAAGCGGGCGCGCATGATGGTGGAGAAGATCACCGTGTAGACCAGGATCATCGACAGCGGATTGAGCACGGTCCACAAGGCACCGAACAGCGAGTTGCGATAACGCGCCTGAAACTCCCGTTTGACGCTGCCGAGGATGAAACCCCGGTAACTCCACAGCGATTGGTAAAGATTACGCAGCATTCAAACCGTCCTGCCGTATTGATCTTCGAAGCGGACGATGTCGTCCTCTCCCAGGTATTCGCCGCTTTGCACTTCGATGATCACCAGGTCGATCACGCCGGGATTTTCCAGGCGATGCTTGTGACCGGCGGCAATGAAGGTCGATTCGTTCTTGGCCACCAGGTGCGTGCCGGTGCCATTGTTGGTGACCTTGGCCATGCCTTCGACCACCACCCAGTGTTCATTGCGATGGTGGTGCATCTGCAACGACAACTTGGCGCCGGGCTTGACCACGATGCGTTTGATCTTGAAGCGCGGACCTTCCTCGAGCACGGTGTAGGTGCCCCATGGCCGGCTGACTGTACGGTGCAGGCGATAGGCTTCGTGCTCTTTATCCTTGAGTTGCCTGGCCACCCGGCGCACATCCTGGGCACGG
Source organism: Pseudomonas sp. GW456-L13 (assembly GCF_017350115.1). Lineage (NCBI taxonomy): Bacteria > Pseudomonadati > Pseudomonadota > Gammaproteobacteria > Pseudomonadales > Pseudomonadaceae > Pseudomonas > Pseudomonas sp. GW456-L13. Next base: position 650,606 of record NZ_JACNAS010000002.1, on the reverse strand, counting down.
TCGGCGTGGGCCACCAGCACCGCGTCGGCGGTGTCGACGATGATCAGGTTATCCACGCCCACGGTCGCTACCAGACGGTTTTCGCTCTGGACGAAGTTGTTGTGGCTGTCGATGAAAATCGATTCGCCGACGGTGCGGTTGTTCTGTGCATCCGCCGGTACCAGCGCGGCCACCGCCCCCCAGGAGCCGATGTCGCTCCAGTCGAAACGGGCCGGCACCACGACCACTTTGTCGGAGCGCTCCATCAACGCGTAATCGATGGAAATGTCCATGATTTCGCCAAACAGGGCCGGTGACAGTTCCTGTTGCAGGCTCCCGGCGTTTTCCACCGCGGCGCTGGCGGCCATGCAGGTTTGCGTCTGCTCCAGCAAGTCGGGAGCATGGGTTTGCAGTTCGGCCAGCAGGGTGGCGACCGAGAAGCAGAACATCCCGGAGTTCCACAGGAAGTTGCCGCTTTCCAGGTAATGCGTCGCGGTTTGCAGGTCGGGTTTTTCGACGAAGCGCCGCACACTGGCAGCACCTTTATCGTCCAGTGGCATGCCGGCCTCAATGTAGCCGAAACCGGTTTCCGGGGCGGTCGGCACGACACCGAAGGTCACCAGGTGACCGCGCCTGGCCAATGCCACGGCATGCTCGACCGCGTCCTTCAGTGCGTCGACATTGACGATCAGGTGGTCGGCGGGCATGACCAGCATGATCGCGTCGTCGCCATGCAGGGCGTGGAGGGAGAGGGCGGCGGCGGCAATGGCCGGCGCCGTGTTGCGCCCGGTCGGCTCCAGCAGGAAGTGTCCGCGATGGCGGCCAAGGTGCGCGTCCCGAAAGTGATCCTTGCTCTGGAAGTAGTACTCGCGGTTGGTCACCGTGACGATATCGCCCCAGCCGTCGAGCAGGTCCGCGGCACGCCGATAGGTCTTGCCCAGCAGCGACTGGCCGTCGGGCAATGCCATGAACGGTTTGGGATGGCCTTCACGCGACACCGGCCACAACCTGGTCCCGGCACCGCCGGAGAGAATCACGGGAATCAGCATGGCCTACTCCTTGGCGACGCGTTTCATGTCCGCATCCATCATCATGCGGATCAAGGTATCCAGGTCGGTTTTTGGTTTCCAGCCCAGCACACGCTGGGCCTTGGCCGGGTTGCCGAGCAGCACTTCGACTTCGGCCGGGCGGAAGAACGCCGGGTCGATCTTCACGAAGTCGCGGTAGTTCAGGCCCACGTGATCGAAGGCGATCCGGCACATCTCGCGCACGGTGGTGGTGACGCCGGTGGCCACCACGAAGTCATCGGGCTTGTCCTGTTGCAGCATCAGCCACATGGCTTCGACGTAGTCCCCGGCAAAGCCCCAGTCGCGCTTGGCGTCGATGTTGCCCAGGCACAGTTCCTGCTGCTTGCCCTGCTTGATGCGGGCGGCGGCGTCGGTGACTTTGCGCGTCACGAACTCGATGCCGCGCAACGGTGATTCATGGTTGAACAGAATGCCGCTGCTGGCGTGCAGGTTGAAGCTTTCGCGGTAGTTCACGGTGATCCAGTGGCCGTACAGCTTGGCCACGCCATAAGGGCTGCGCGGATAGAAGGGGGTGTTCTCGTCCTGCTGCTCGGCCTGGATCAGGCCGAACATTTCGCTGGTGGACGCCTGGTAGAAACGCGTGTGCGGGCTGAACTGACGGATCGCTTCGAGCAGGTGGGTAACGCCCAGGCCGTCGACGATGCCGGTGGTCACCGGTTGATCCCAGGAAGCCGCGACAAAGCTTTGTGCGGCAAGGTTGTAGATCTCGTCCGGCGCCGATTTGATCACCGCACGCTGCACTGAACAGGCATCGGCCATGTCGCCGTCCAGGTAGACGATGTCCGCCTCGACCCCCATCTCGCGCAGGCGCCAGCGTGAGTCGCTGCTGCGACGCGCCACCAGGCCGTGGACTTTGTAGCCCTTGTCGAGCAACAGTTTCGCCAGATAAGCGCCATCCTGGCCGGTGATACCTGTGATCAATGCACTTTTAGTCATTCTTGTCGTACTCGCTTCTCCCAGTCGGACAGGATCGCCCGCAGGGATTGTTGTGTTGTGATTTCAGGCTTCCATTCGGTGGTTTGGGTCAGCCTGGCAGGGCTGCCACACACCCGTCGCTGATCCGCGCGGCGAAGTCGCGCAGGGTCCTGGACCAATTGCAGGTCGACCTGGGCAAGATCTGCCAGCTGTTCGATCAAACTGCGAATGCTCTGCTCGCGCCCCGAGCAAATGTTGTAGACCTGCCCCGGCGTACCTTTTTCCAGCAATGCCAGGTAGGCCGAGACCACGTCCCCGACATCGAGGAAATCGCGCGTGACGTCGATGTCCCCGACCTCCAGTCGTGGCCCTTGCAGGCCTTGCTTGATCCGGCAGATCTGACGGGCGGCGCTGGCGATGACGAAGCTGTCTTTCTGCCCGCTGCCGATGTGGTTGAACGGGCGGGCGACCAGTACGGGCCAGCCTTCGCTCACGCCCCATTGCAGGCTCAGGAACTCGGCCGACAGTTTGCTCACGGCGTATGGGTTGCGCGGGCAGGGTGGCTGCAATTCAGTGATGGGCAGATGCTCTTCAGCGACCTGGCCATAGACATCGCCGGAGCTGACGTACAGGAACGTGCCGCTGAAGCCGCGTGCCTTGAGGGCTTGCAGCAGGTTCAGGGTGCCCAGCAGATTGATATTCAGGGTACCGGCCGGATCACGAAAAGCCTCCGGGACGAACGTCTGGCCGGCCAGGTGGATCACCGCATCGGGCATGACCGGCCACAAGCCTTCGAGGCTGTCCGGCGCGGCAAGATCGTAGCGGCCGGGAACAGGCAGCAGCTCCCATTCCGAGGCGTCAGCCTGCAAACGCGATTGGATGTGTTGTCCTACGAATCCAGTCAGACCCGTGACAAACAGACGTTTTTTCAACAGCGACCCCCGGTCATACATTTCATCCATTTCCTACTGGCTTAATGGAAGGGTCTCACGAATCAACAGGATCGCTCGTAAGACAGATGAAATGTTTTGTTGTAGTTGTTTGGTAGCCAATCTGTGCCATTTGCTCGGCAATTTCAACAGGTCCAACCGTGACTGGTCAGTTCTCGTCTGCGTAGCCTGATTTATTCTCGTCGGGCGGTTCACGAATCCTCAACGGATGTGGTTAGAATGCCCCTCGTCACGATTACCCGGGGTTCGGCAGCGTCGCTTCGAAACTGCGAGAAACTGACCACTAAAACAAGAACGAAGACGGGCAGGAAGACGATGGACGAGCGCCAGTAAACACGGACTCGAACCGTATCCTCCCCGTCATAGCGTGAGGCTGCCGGGATGGCGGTGTCACCGTGGGATGCCATGAATTTTATTCTTTACTCCGACGTCAACGACAGCTCCATCAGCCAGAGTCTCGGCCGTCCCGAGTACAGTTACTACTTCGTGCTCAAGGCGTACCGACCGTTGTTCGAAAGCCTCGGGCCGGTGCATGTGGTGTCATCGGCCGCCGAGGTCGACCCGCTGTATCGGCAGTTGCAGCAGGCCGGTCAGGACTGCCTGTTCATTTCGTTCGCGCCACCGCACAAGACCCCCACCGACTTGCAATGCCCGATGGTGTGCGTGGTCGCCTGGGAGTTCGATACCATTCCCGCCGAGCACTGGGACAACGATCCGCGTCAGGACTGGAGCCAGACACTGGCGCGCTTGGGACGAGTGATCACCTTGTCCACCCACACCGCCGAAGCCATCCGCCGGACCCTGGGCGACGACTTCCCGGTGTTGGTGCTGCCGACGCCTTTGTGGGAACGCTTCGCCGACATTCGCCAGCAATATCCCGGTACGCCGGTGAACGCGGGTGCCACGTTGCAGATCAAGGGTTGCATCCTGGACAGCCGCTCGATGGGGTTGTCCGCCGATGGTTTGATCGCGCCGATCATCGAGCAACCGCCGCAGGAAATCGCCGAGCCCGAGCCGGAATCCGAACCCGAGCCTGAACCTTCGGTGCCGCCGTTGACCCTGCGTCGACGCCTCTTCATAACCAGACACTACCTGCTGTTGTGGTATCGCGAAGCCGTACGCGATCTGGTGCCGGATGCCGTTCGGCCGTGGCTGGCCAGGTTTCGGACACCTCAAGCGTTGCCGGTTGAACACGCAGTCGGCGAGGCGCCCGCGCCGGATGAGCCCGCAATCAGCGAACCCCCCGTGCAGGACGAACATCCGCAGGCGGCTTTCCCCGACACCAGCGAAACTGTTGAAATCGAGGTCGATGGCGTCATCTACGTGAGCGTGTTCAACCCCGATGATGGTCGCAAGAACTGGCATCACCTGATCACGGCGTTCTGCTGGGCGCTGCGTGATGTGCAAGACGCCACGCTCGTGTTGAAGATGACCCAGAACGACCTGTCGACCTATTACGTCGAGCTCATGACCTTGCTGTCCCAGCTCTCGCCCTTCGCCTGTCGCGTGGTGGTCATGCACGGTTATCTGCAGGACGAGCAGTTCGCCCGGCTTTATGGCGCGGCGAGCTACTACGTCAACGCTTCACGTTGCGAAGGCTTGTGCCTGCCGCTGATGGAGTTCATGTCCTGCGCCCGGCCTGTCATCGCCCCGAACCACACGGCGATGCGCGACTACATCGACGAGCGTGTGGCTTTCGTCGTCAAGTCCAGCCAGGAGCCGACGATCTGGCCGGAAGACGCGCGCATCCTGTACCGCACATTGCGCCACCGTCCGGACTGGGGGTCGTTGAAAACGGCTTATGAGAACAGCTACGCGATGGCAAAAAATCAGCCGGACGCCTGGCAGGCCATGGCGGACGCGGCCAGCGAACGCATGCGCCAGTACTGCAGCTTCGCGCCGGTGCAGCAGCGGCTGGCGTTGTTCTTCAAACAGGAACCTGTCCGTGACGTCGTGCCGGTGGTTGCCGAAACGGGGGCTGCATCGTGCTGATCATCATTCATTCGGAAACCAACAAGAGCAACATCCAGCAGAATCTTGGGCGGCCCGAGTACAGCTATTACTTCGTCCTCAAGGAATTCCGCCCGGTGCTCGAACGGCTGGGGCGGGTGATCGAGGTCAGCAACCCGGACGAGCTGGTCGATCGGCTGTATTTCGATTGCCTGAGCCGGGGCGAAGACTGCGTGTTCCTGTCCTTCTCCCCGCCGCATCGCACGCCGGTCCACTACGCGTGTCCGACGATTCCGGTGTTCGCCTGGGAGTTCAGCACCATTCCCACCGAGAGCTGGCAGGGCGAACCACGGCATGACTGGCGGACGGTGTTGGGCTCCAGCGGGACGGCGATCACCCACTCCAGTTTTACCGTGAATGCCGTACGCGATGTGATGGGCCCCGATTACCCGATCAGCGCTATCGCAGCACCTGTCTGGGACCGTTTTGCCGCCCGTGGCGAGCTTCTGGACAAGCGTCCGGTCGTGGGCCCTACACGTCTGAACCTGCGCGGGCTGTTGATCGACAGTCGCACCACGGACTTGCGTCCCTACGGCCCCGAACGTTTGCGCGAAGGCACGCCGATCGCCTTCGACCAACCGCCGCGCGATTGTGAGCTGGTGCTCGAGGGCGTGGTCTACACCTCGGTGTTCAATCCCTACGACGGACGCAAGAACTGGAAGGACATGATCAGTGCATTTTGCACTGCCTTTCGCGACACGCCCGACGCGACCCTGGTGCTCAAGCTCACGCACCATGACATCGCCAATGCTTTGAACGACATGCTGCACCACGTCTACAAGAATCAGTCCTACCAGTGCCGCATCGTGCTGATCCACGGCTTTCTGTCCGACATCGACTACGAGCGCCTGGTCGAGGCCACCAGTTACGTCGTCAACTGCTCCTACGGCGAAGGGCAATGCCTGCCGTTGATGGAGTTCATGTCCTGCGGCAAGCCGGCCATTGCGCCGCTGAACACCGCCATGGCCGACTACATCGACCGTGACAACGCGTTCATCGTCGAAGGCACCGACGAACTGACCTCCTGGCCCCACGATCCTCGCGCCGCGTATCGTACTCTGCGCTACGTCACGGATTGGGACTCACTGTGTACGGCATTTTCCGCCAGCCATGACGTCGCCAGACAGGACGTCGAGCGCTATCAGCGAATGTCGGCCCATGCCGTGGGCAGCCTGCAGGAATTCTGCAGCCAGGCCGTTGCCGAACAGCGCCTGAAGGCGGTGTTCGAGCAGTTGCTGCAACGGCGTGAAGCAAACTGCGCACAAGCGTCGAGCACATGATTCGGCGCCTGCTTGCGAAGTTGCGGCCCGCACCGGTAGCGGTCGCCCCACCAGAAACGCGGGTCTCGCCCAGGGACATCGGTTTGTACGATGCCCTGCTCGACGGCTGGTTTCTCGGTGACAGCGGTGAATTGCTCAAGGGGTTTGCCATCACCGCCGACGACACCTTGCTGGATGTCGGCTGCGGTGAAGGCGTGGCGACTTTGTTCGCGGTCCGCCAGGGCGCTTCGGTGATTTTCACCGACAGTGAACACGACAAGGTCCTCGAGCTTGCCCGACAAGTGGCGGCGCAATCAGACAAGCCGAGCCTGGGGCTGGTCAGCAACAGTTTGCCGCTGCCATTGGCCGAGGGCTGCGCCAGCAAAGTCGTGTGCATGGAAGTTCTGGAACACATCGATCAGCCAGAACCCTTCATGGCCGAACTGGTGCGCATGGGCCGCCCCGGCGCGCTGTACCTGCTGAGCGTACCGTCCCCGGTGGGCGAACATTTGCAGAAAGGCATCGCTCCGGCCAGCTATTTCCAATCGCCCAATCACGTACAGATTTTCAGCCCCGAGCGATTCGCCGCGCTGGTGGAAGACGCGGGCCTGGTCATCGAGCATCGCCAGGCGTCCGGTTTTTTCTGGGTCATGGGCATGATTTTTTTCTGGGCCAGCGAGCGGGCTGCCGGGCGTGAATTGGGTGGCGCGGTTCGCGACCGGATTCAGGCGCCGTATCCGCCGCTGATGGAGAGCTGGGCGAAAACCTGGCAGGACTTGCTGGCCCAGCCCGACGGGTTGGCAATCAAGCAGATGCTGGATCAGTTCATGCCCAAGAGTCAGGTGATCATTGCTCGCAAACCTCATGTCCAGGAGGGCGCATGAGCAACGAAAAACGGATCATGGACATCGAGTTGTTGCGCGGCATTGCGGTACTCGGCGTGCTGTTTCATCACCTGCAGGACAGCCTGTTCGCGGCGGCCGTGCCGTTGTTGCAGGCCATCACGCTGTACGGTCAGCCGTGGTGGGGCGTGGATCTGTTTTTCGCGATCTCGGGCTTCGTCATTGCCCGCAGCCTGATCCCGGCCTTGCGCCGTTGCAAATCGCGTCAGGAATATTGGCAACAGACGCGTAATTTCTGGTTGAGACGGGCCTTTCGATTGCTCCCTTCAGCCTGGTTATGGCTGGCGCTGATGTTGCTGGCGTGCCTTTTTCTCAACCGCTCCGGCGCGTTCGGCACCCTGCACGCGAACATTCAGGCGACCCTGGCCGGCATCGCCCAATATGCCAATTTCCGCTTTGCCGACAGTTTTTATCACTACGAGTACGGCACCAGTTTCGTGTACTGGAGCCTGTCGCTGGAAGAGCAGTTCTACCTGCTGTTTCCGCTGATGATCGTGCTGTTTCGCAAGCACCTGGTGTGGGCGTTGCTGGCGCTGGTTGCGGTGCAATTGTTCACCTTGCGCACGCCGATCCTGATGGTAGTGCGCACCGATGCGCTGGCCCTTGGCGTGCTGTTGGCGATGTGGAGTACACAACCGTCGTACCTGCGCTGGGAGCCAAAATTCTTGCGTCGTCCATGGGCGGGCGTTGCCGCATTGATCGCGCTGTCGTTGCTGCTCAGCTTCATGGCAACGGATCGTTTTACCTTCACCTCTTACCGGATCGGCGTGATTGCGGTGCTGTGCGCGCTGCTGGTCTGGATCGCTTCTTACAACCGCGATTATCTGTTGCCGCGCGGCGTGTTCAAAAACCTGATGACGTGGGTCGGCAGCCGTTCCTACGGGATTTACTTGATCCATATCCCGGCCTATTTGCTGGTTCGTGAATTCATTTTCCGTTTGCAGGCTGCCGGGCTGCCCAGTCCGGCTGGCCATCCGATCTTGATGTTGCTGATGGCTGGCGGCCTGATCGTGCTGCTGAGCGAACTCAACTATCGCGTCATCGAAATGCCCATGCGCAACCGCGGCGCCTCGCTGGTCAAACGCTTGGGCACTTCCCGAACAGCCGTCACATCCTCTGGAGCCACCTCATGCTGAGCCTTTTGAAGAAACTCACGGCGGGCACGCCCGCGCCTGTGCAGCCAGAGACCCCGCCCGCGGCGCCAGTGGCGGAGAAAGTCGACCCTTACATGCTCGGCCTGCACGATGCGATGCTCAGCGGCTGGTTCAATCAGCAGACCGGCGAACTGTTCAGCGGATTCCCGGTGACCCCCGAGGACACGCTGCTGGATGTTGGCTGCGGCGACGGTGGCAACGTGCATTTCTGCGGGATGCGCGGGGCGAAGATCATCATCGCCGATATCGACGCGGCCAAGGTTGAAGCGACCCGCCTGCGCCTGAGCGATACACCGGCCCGCGACGTCGAATGCCATGTCACCGACTGCAACCCGCTACCGATTGCCGATGCGACCGCCACGCGGGTGGTGTCGACCGAGGTCATCGAGCACGTGGACGATCCGGCTCAGTTCCTCGCTGAACTGGTGCGGGTCGGTAAACCGGGCGCGCTGTACCTGCTGAGCGTCCCGCACCCCAGCTCCGAAGACCTGCAGAAAGATATCGCGGCGGCCGAGTATTTCCAGAAGCCCAACCACATCCGCATCATCAGCGAAGAGCAGTTCAAGGCCATGGTCAGCGATGCCGGCCTGGAAGTGATCAGCCACAGCCAGTACGGATTCTACTGGTCGATGTGGATGCTGTTGTTCTGGGAAGCCAAGGTCGATTTCAGCAACCCGGACCATCCGTTGCTCAACCACTGGGCGGATACCTGGCAGGCGATCCTGGCTTCGCCACGGGGCGCACAGATCAAGCAGGCGCTGGATGCCGTGGTGGCGAAAAGTCAGGTGATCATTGCGCGTAAACCCTGATCAGCAATACTCACCCGGGCGAGGCCACGAACTCCAGCCTGATTGCCCGGGTACACCTGCATAGCCCTTGCCCATTATTGGCTGGAGCGAACGGCCCCTCCATCAATCAACAGATTCTGCCCGGTCAGGTAGCCCGCATGGTTGCTGCAAACGAAGGCACACAGCGCACCGAACTCTTCGGGTGAGCCGAAGCGTTTGGCAGGAATTTCGCTACGGCATTGGCCAAGGAATTCCTCGCTGTCCTGCCCCGACTCCTGGGCAGCAGCGACCAGGTTGTCACGCAATCGATCGGTGTCGAATGAGCCTGGTTGCAGGTTGTTGATCGTCACATTGCGACTGGCGATGTTTTCTTGCCGGGCAAGCCCTGCGATAAAACCTGTCAGACCACTGCGCGCACCGTTGGACAGGCCCAGGCTTTCGATAGGGGACTTCACGGCACTCGACGTGATGTTGATGATTCGACCAAATCCACGTGCCGCCATACCGTCTACCGTTGCCTTGATCAACTCGATAGGCGTCAGCATGTTGGCATCCAGCGCCTTGAGCCAGGCGTCGCGATTCCATTCGCGAAAATCCCCGGGGGGAGGGCCTCCAGCGTTGTTGATCAAGATATCGAAATGCTCATGGGCCATGAGCGCTGCCGCCCGACCCTCGGCCGTCGAAATGTCTCCGGCTACGGCGATGACCGTTACTTCAGGATTTAGCGCTCTGAGCTCACGGGCTGTTTCATTGAGCGTGTGCTCGCCGCGTGCGGTGATCACCACGTTCACGCCTTCATGGACGAGTGCCTGTGCGCAGGCTTTGCCCAGACCTTTGCTGGCGGCGCATACCAGCGCCCAGCGTCCTGCTATTCCCAGATTCATGTGCGTTTTCCTGAAAGAAGAAAGCTCAAAGAAAGTAGTTGCCTATTCATGCATGATCCACCGTTGCAGACCGGCTTGGCGATCGAGCACTGATGCCCATGAAGCGCCGCACTCGTTCTCCTTCGGCATCGCATCGTATGGTTTCAGGTGCGGCATCCAGTTGGATATTACCGTTCTCCATGAATACGACCCGGTCGGATATCGACATGGCAAAGTCCATTTCGTGGGTCACGATCAGCATGGTCATGCCTTCTTTGGCCAGGTCGCGGATCACGTTCAGCACGTCGTTGACCAGTTCCGGGTCGAGGGCCGAGGTCGGCTCGTCGAACAGCATGATCTGCGGTTCCATCGCCAGGGCTCGAGCGATCGCCACACGCTGTTGCTGCCCACCGGAGAGCTGGTGCGGGTACTTGTGGGCATGGGCCAGCAGGCCGACCTTGTCCAGTAGCGCATAGGCACGATGTTCACTCAGCTCGCCCGGCTGGCCATGGTAACGGGGCGCCAGGGTGACGTTGTCGAGAATGGTGCGGTGCGGGAACAGGTTGAAGTTCTGGAACACCATGCCGATGTGCCGCACGCCTTTGCGCAGGCGGGTGCTGTTGGGTTTGTCCGACGCTTCGATGAATTTTTCGCCGAACAACAGAATGTCGCCGGTATCGATGGTTTCCAGGCCGTTGACGGTGCGGATCAGCGACGTCTTGCCGGAGCCGGATGGCCCGATGATCGAGACCACCTGGCCGTACTCGACATTCAGGTCGATGCCCATCAGCACCTGGTGGGTGCCATAGCTTTTCTGGATGTTCTTCAGTTGCAGGATGGGCGTCGCATTGTTGCCTGCCGCTTTGCGCGCAGTGTCGGGCAATGCTTCGGCGCTGGCCCTGAAGTTGGCTATGGCGGCCGCGTCGAGTGTGTGAGGCTTGCGGAAGTTCAGGTCCAGGTAGCGCTCCAGGCGCTGCAGGAAAAAACCGAACACGGTGACGATCAACACGTAATAGACGCCTACCGCCGCCAGGGTTTCCATGACCAGAAAGTTGGTGGCATAGAGGCGTTGGCCGACCGTGAGGATTTCGGTCAGGGAGATGACCGAGACCAGCGATGTCAGCTTGACCACCGTGATGTATTCATTGATCAGCGTGGGCAGCGAAATACGGAATGCCTGGGGGATCACGATCAAGCGTTGCATGCCGAACAGGCCGATACCCAGCGCGCGCCCGGCTTCCTTCTGGCCTTTGGCCACGGAGATCAGGCCACCACGATGGATTTCCGCCATGTACGCCGCTTCAGTGACCACCAGGGCCAGCAGGCCCGAGTAGAAGGGGTTGGACAGAATCGGTCCGCTACCGGGAAACAGTTGCGGCAGGTTGTAGACGAAGACCACCAGCACCAGCAACGGAATGCTGCGGAAGAACCAGATGTAGACCGCTGCGGGAATGCGCAGCAAGGGCGTGTGGGACAGCTTGGCCGTGGCCAGGACAAAACCCAGCAGCATGCCGATGAACCAGGCCAGGGCGCTGAGCTGGACCACCGTTACGCAGGCCTTCCAGAAGTCCGGCAGGGAGAACAGGGACAGGAAATATGACCAATCGAATTGCATGGGGCACCTCGATCTGCCGCCCCGGTGCAGGGGAGGCAGATGACCAGACTACAAGGACAGGTTCTTAATTGGCAGTCGGTTCTTCCAAGCCATATTTCTGGAGAATTGCGGCGTATTCACCGCTCTTTTTGCTCTCCTCGAAGGCCTTTTGCACGGCCTGGAAGGTTTCGTCGTTACCTTTTTTGACGAAGATGCCCAGGGTTTGCTGATAAATCGGATGCTCGGTGGTGATCACTACCCGGCCGTTGGTCTTTTCCGCGATCATTTTTGCCGCGCCGGCGATTTCAACCTGGGCCTGAATGTTCCTGGACAACAAGGCCTGGGTCACTTCGGGGGCCGAAGGGTACTCGCTGACGGTGATGGCGCCTTTGTTGTTCGGCACGCAGTAGTCGTCGGAGAGCTTCTTGAATTCCTTGACCCAGGTGGTGCCCTGTTCCAGGCCCAGTTTCAGGCCGCACAGATCTTCAGGCTTCTTCGCATTGATCTCGCTGCCCTTGGGCACCATGACCGCGGCACCGGTGTTGGCGTAGGCGATGGTCTGGGCCTGAGTCTGGCGCTCAGGCGTGATGTACATGCCGGAAATGACTGCGTCGTACTTGCCGGAGTTCAAGCCCAGGATCAGGCTTGGGAACTTGGTGTCGACGAACTCCACCTTGGCGTTCATGTGTTTGGCCAGTGCCGTTGCCAGTTCGGGGTCCGAACCCACCACGTTTTTGTCCTTGTCATAGGACTCAAAGGGAGGGTAGGTGATCTCCATGCCGACCTTGAACGTGTCTGCCGCGGCCATGCTCACCGAGGCACCGAACATACCGGCTGCCAATACAGCCAGGCTCAAAAGGTTTTTCTTATTGTTTTTCATGATGTACTGACTCCGGCGTAGGTAGGGGGTTAGCTGAAAACTTCAATCAGGACGGTTGAGCCTGATTTTTCAAATGTCCGAAACTGGCGGGCTTGCGTGCCTTGCCTGGCAGTTGAACTTCCCCGTTGGCCACCCTCTGGCGCAGATACTGATAGGTCTGCAGCGCCTGGCCATACATGTGTTCGCCGATGGTGATTTCTTCGTAGTCGTTGCCTGCCTGTGCGAACCCGGGCAGTGGTTTGATCTGGGTGTGATAGTCGCAGGCATAAAACAGCGGAAAGGAATAACGTTCCTCCTTCACGCTGCGCACCCGGTGCGCGGTGGCAACGAATGCGCCTGCGGTCATCACTTCCAGCATGTCGCCGATGTTGACCACAAAGGCATCGGCAATCGGTGGTGCATCGATCCATTGGCCAAGGTTGTTCATCACCTCAAGGCCTGGTTTGTCGGCCAAAAGGATGGTGAAACACTCGTAATCAGTATGGGCTCCAAGACCCGGTGCGTCATGGGCGGCACCGTCGAAGGGGTAGTGGATGAGGCGCAGCTTGGACGGGGGACGGGTGACCAGGCTGTCGAAATAGTTTTCTTCCAGGCCCAGGGTCAGGGCGAAGCCGCCGAACAGGCGCCGGCCCAAGGCGAAGATGGCTTCATAGTAGGCCTGCACCGACGCCTTGAAGCCTTGCAGCTGCGGCCAGTCATTGGGCCCCAGCAATGGCGTGTTGGTCAGCACCAGCGGGTCATCGGCCGGGACTTCGAAGCCGACGTCAAAGGCTTCCTTGTGGTCCGGCTTGCCCTTGGAATAGACCTCTTCGCCTTCGGGCACAAATCCCTTGTGGGTTTGGGAGGTGCCGATGTAGTGCTGCATCTTGGTGTCGAAGGGTTGGTCGAAAAAGTCCTTGGCAGCCTGGCGCAGGTTGGCGATCAGTTGCGGGTCGATACCGTGATGGGTGATGTAGAGGAACCCGACCTCGCTGGCGGCGCGCCCCAATTGTTCGGCCACGGCCAGGCGGTGTTCCAGTTCAACGCTGAACAGACCGGCGATATTGACCTCCGGGATGCTGTTGAAGTTGGCTTTGTGTGTGTCAGTGCTGGCGCTGTTGTTTTTATTGTCAGGCATGACGCATCGGCTCCCTAAGGATGGCTTGAGTGGCTGAAACGGTCGAAGTGTTCGCGCTCGGTCTGGCCCATCCACACGTTCAACGACCATAGGTCGGCGACCGGGACATTGGTGAAGGGCAAATGATGCAGGTAGCCGTCGGCGCCGAATTCCGGGGTCAGGGTGCTGACCTGGTAACCGCGGGCTTGCTGCGAGCGCCAGATGCTTTCCCAGTGCTGCTGATGGAAAGCCAGTTCTTTTGCATATTCGGGAGCTGCCGGGTGCGGAACCTGCGGGCCCTGGTCGTAACCGACCCGGGCCTGGATATGGTGAACCCGCTCGATGAAAGCGCTCAGGTCATCGGCCGGGTCATTCAACAGGCGTTCGCAGGTCACGACCCAGTGGCTGATGTCACTGGTGAACAACAGATCGGGCAGTTGCCGGATCAACTCCAGGGTCACCCAGGGGTTGAACAGCGAACGCGAACGGTGGGTTTCGAAACTGCAGACCTGGCCGTGCTTGCGCGCCAGATCCAGCGCCTGGCCGAAAAACTCCACTTGCTGTGGCAAGGACCAGCGGTCATTGCCCGCCAGCACGTTGACGAAGCGTGGGCCGAGTTCAGCGGCCCAGGCGAGTTTCTGGTCGAGGTCATTGAGGTGAATGGCGGGGGACGCAGACTGGTCCGGCAGCACGTCATACGCGGTGAAGACTGTGCTGATATAGCCCAGGCGATTGGCCTGGAGAAAGGCGCCAAACTCGGTCCGTTCACGGGCGTCCAGTGGCAGGCGTGCTTCCATGCCATCAAAGCCCGCTTGCAGCAACTCCTCGAGTGCCTGAGCCTTGCTGGCGGTGTAACCCCACAGCGTGCGAAAAATTTCCAGCTTCATCGGTGATCCTCAAAAATCCCAAGGCCTACTGCAAAAGCACTTCGACGGCGCCAGGCTGCCAAGAGGCAGGTTCGCTGTGGAGCCGATGTTAGGCACAGGCCGCGCGCTGAAAGAATCTGAAAGTTCAAATGAATACTTCAGACTTTCATTAACAAATAGCTTGCTACTTATAGCGCTGGCCAGGAGGGATTTTATGGGCGAGAACGTGTCTGCGTTGGCTATTAGCGAGAGATGCCATTGTTACGACATCATTTTGAGGAGTCCCAAGCTACCCCCGGGCCGATGAGGGTTCGCTTTTGATCGATTGCTGCCTGTCGAGAAGAGCCGCGACCTGTAACTGACATTGCAGCCCCCCGTTTACATTCTGCTCGACGCCTGTGCGTTGCACATCGCATTCGACTGCCACCCTCAATTATAAGTTGTGTTAATAATTCGAATAATAAATAGAAAATTGACTAATCATGGCCCGGGAACGAAAAATCATCCCCAGACCGGCGCCGCCAGAGCGCCGCGGATTTGCCGTTTCTCTCCTGCCAGAAAAATAACCAAAGGAGCCCGACCCCATGAAGCCTCAAGCTTCGTCCCAGCCGCGCCGTGCGGCCGCCGCTGCCTTCATTGGCACCATGATCGAGTGGTACGACTTTTACATCTACGCCACCGCCGCCGCGCTGGTGTTCGGTGCGCTGTTCTTCCCCTCGGACGACAAGCTGTTCAGCACCATGGCCGCTTTCGGCACCTTCGCCGTGGGTTTCTTTGCGCGGCCGTTGGGCGGGATTGTCTTCGGTCATATCGGTGACCGCATCGGCCGCAAGAAGTCGCTGATCATCACCTTGTTGATGATGGGCGTGGTCACGGTGTGCATCGGCTTGCTGCCGACTTACGCGCAAATCGGCGCCGCTGCCCCGGTGCTGCTGATTCTGTTGCGCATCGTCCAGGGCATTGCCGTGGGTGGCGAGTGGGGCGGGGCGGTGCTGATGGCCGGCGAGCATGCGCCGAAAGGCCGGCGCAATTTCTTCGCCTCGTTTGCGCAACTGGGCAGCCCGGCGGGTTTGATCCTGTCGCTGCTGGCCTTCAGCGCCGTCACCCGTCTGCCGGAAGAAGACCTGATGAGCTGGGGCTGGCGCCTGCCGTTCCTCGCCAGTTCGCTGTTGCTGCTGGTGGGCCTGGCGATTCGCCTGGGGGTCAATGAGTCGCCGGAGTTTCTTGCCAGCCGCGAATTGGCGAGCAAAAACAAACGCAAGGAGCAGGCGCCGGTCATGGAAGTGCTGCGCACCGCGTGGCGTCCATTGTTGCTGTGCATCGGCGCCAACACCCTGGGGATCGCCGGGGTGTATTTCACCAACACCTTCATGATCGCCTACACCACTCAGCAACTGGAACTGCCGCGCTCGCTGATCCTTGAGTGTCTGTTTGTCGTCGCGATCATCCAGTTCTGCATCCAACCGCTGGCGGCCTGGGTCGCCGAGAAGATTGGCGCCACCCGCTTCCTGTGTCTGGTGTCGCTGCTGGCGATGGCTTCGCCGTACCCGATGTTCGTGCTGGTCAGTTCGGCCCAGGCGCCGCTGATCATCCTCGGCATTGCGTTGGCGGTGGTGTGCATGGCGTCGTTCTACGCGGTAATCGCCGGCTACGTCAGCGGCATGTTCGAGACCCGCGTGCGCTACACCGCGATCTCTCTGGCGTACCAGATTTGCGGCGCTGTGGCCGGTGGCCTGACGCCACTGATCGGCACGCTGCTGGCACACAGGTTCGTCGGCCAGTGGTGGCCGATGGCGGTGTTCTACAGCCTGATCGCCGCGACTTCGCTGCTGTGTGTGCTGTCCCTTGCCCGTCGGCATGCCAGCGCTGAACGCCTGGAACTGGCCAAAGCCTGACCCCTGAATTTTCCTGGAGAAACACATGTTGAAGATCAATGGCGAACGCCTCTGGGCGAGTCTGATGGCGATGGCCGAAATCGGCGCCACCGCCCGTGGCGGCAGCTGCCGCCTGGCCCTGAGCGACGAGGACAAGGCCGGTCGGGAACTCTTTGCCCACTGGTGCCGCGAAGCCGGCATGACCCTGAGCGTGGATGCCATCGGCAACCTGTTTGCCCGCCGCGCCGGCACCGATCCTGATGCCGCGCCGGTGATGATGGGCAGCCACCTCGACACCCAGCCCGAAGGCGGGCGTTTCGACGGCGTGTACGGCGTGCTCGCCGGTCTGGAAGTGGTGCGCTGCCTGAACGATCTGGGCATCCAGACCCGCAAGCCGCTGGAAGTGGCGGTGTGGACCAACGAAGAAGGCGCACGCTTCACCCCGGCGATGTTCGGCTCGGCGGTGTTCACCGGGATCATGGATCTGGACGCTGCGCTGGCGGTGCGCGATATCGATGGGATCAGCGTCGCCGAGGCGTTGCAACGTACCGGTTATGCCGGCGAGCGCCCGCTCGGCGGCGCGGTGGATGCGTACTTTGAAGCCCACATCGAGCAAGGGCCGATCCTCGAAGACAACGCCAAGAGCATCGGCGTCGTCAGTGGCGGCCAGGCGATTCGCTGGCTCGACGTACGGGTCGAAGGCATGGCGGCCCACGCCGGCACCACGCCTATGCCGCTGCGCAAGGACGCCTTGTACGGCGTGGCGCAGATGATCCAGGCCATCGAAGTCCTGGCGGCGGACTTCGCTCCCGAAGGCCTGACCACGGTCGGTGAATTGAGCATCAACAAATCGTCGCGCAATACCATTCCGGGGCTGGTGAACTTCACCGTCGACCTGCGTCATCACCGTGATGAAACCATCGAGACCATGGAACAAAAGGTCCGTGCGCGGCTTCAGGCGATTGCCGACGCTCGCGGTTTGAAACTGGCGATCACCCCGCACTGGATCAGCCCGGCGACGCCGTTCGACGTGGACTGCGTGGCGGCGGTGCAACAGGCCGTGGACGCCCTGGGCTACGCTCAACAATCGATTGTCAGCGGCGCCGGACATGATGCGATCCACCTGGCGCGGTACTGCCCGACAGCGATGGTGTTCATCCCGTGCGTGGGCGGCCTGAGCCATAACGAAGCGGAAGATGTGCTGCCCGAGGATGTGCGCCAGGGCACCGATGTGTTGCTCAATGCCGTATTGGCCCGCGCGGTAAAAACTGAATAAACGCAGTCAATGTGGGAGCGAGCTTGCTCGCGATAGCGGTGGATCAGTCGCCATGAATGTTGAATGTGCTGACCTCATCGCGAGCAAGCACGCTCCCACAGTGGGGCGCGGCTGGGTTCAAGATCCAAGTTAACTGACAGGTATTCACTCCATGCGCAGTTTTTTCCATCCCGAACAATTGCTCCACCACCCACGCAGCTACTACTCCCGTGGCCAGATGCGCACGCCGCAGGAAGTACCGGAGCGTGCGCAGCGCCTGGTGCAGGCGTCTCACGCGTTGGGTTTTGCCGTTGAGCAACCGAACGATGCCGGGCTCGATCCGCTGCTGGCGGTGCATGGGGCACCGTACCTGGCGTTCCTGCAGGAAGCCCATCAGCGCTGGAAAGAGATTCCCGAGGATTGGGGCGACGAGGTGATGTCGAACATCTTTGTCCGCGAACCCAATGCCCTGCGCGGGATTCTCGCGCAAGCGGCGCGCTATCTGGCCGATGGCAGTTGCCCGGTGGGCGAGCAGACCTGGCGTTCGGCCTACTGGTCGGCGCAAAGCGCCATCGCCGGTGCCCGGGCTTTGCTCGATGGCGAGCCGGCAGCCTATGCCCTGTGCCGGCCACCGGGTCACCACGCCCGGGCCGAAGCGGCGGGTGGTTTCTGTTATGTGAACAACGCGGCGGTGGCGGCGCAGGTATTGCGCGCCGGTTTTTCGCGGGTAGCGGTGCTGGATACCGACATGCACCACGGCCAGGGTATTCAGGAGATTTTCTACGACCGCGATGACGTGCTCTACGTGTCGGTGCACGGCGATCCGACCAACTTCTATCCGGGGGTCGCAGGTTTTGCCGAAGAGCGTGGTGTCGGTGCAGGCGAGGGTTTCAACCTCAACCTGCCGATGGCCCATGGCGCCAGCGAGGCGGTTTTTCTCGGGCAATTGGAAGTAGCGCTGAAGGCGCTGAAGGACTTCGGCGCCGAGGTGCTGGTGCTGTCCCTGGGCTTCGATATTTTCGAGCTGGACCCGCAAAGCAAAGTAGCGGTGACCCGCGAAGGGTTTGCCCTGCTCGGTGAGCGCATTCGCAGCCTCGGGTTGCCGTGCCTGATTGTGCAGGAGGGCGGGTATCACCTGGAGAGCCTGGAGGATAATGCCCGGGCGTTTTTTGTGAATGCCGAGGTGTGGCAGCTCTGAGTTGTGGCGAGGGGGCTTGCCCCCGTAGGGCTGCGCAGCAGCCCCAAAACTAGCGACCTTGTATTCCTGCAAATACGACGTTCGTCGGTTTACGACTGCTGCGCAGCCGAACGGGGGCAAGCCCCCTCGCCACAGGACTTGCCATAGCCCTGACGTTAACGTAAAGATTGCTCCAGGGCGCCGACGTATGAAGGCGCAGGGTGGATGACCCGGAGCGCTTGATGACGCCAATAAAAACAAACTCCCCCAAACTGCATCGCGAAGCCCGGCTGGCTCGGGAAAAGTTGCACCTGGAAGGCGAAGTGCCGGATGGCGTCCTGCGTGCGGAAATCGATGCCTCGTGGCGACGCAGTCTCAGCCATGGCGTGCATTTCAATGCCAAGCATGAGCTGGCGCTGGAATCGAGTGCCAGCCTCGACGTGTTGCTGGCCAGCAACCGCTTGCTGATCGACGCCGCGTTGCCGGCCATCGATTACCTGGCCGAGCGTCAGGGCAAGGAAGGGCTGATCATCCTCGCCAACTCCGACGCCACCATCCTCGCCGTCGAAGGCCGCGCCGACCGTCTCAAGGGCAGCGGCCTGCAGGACATTACCCTCGGCACCTGCTGGAGCGAAGCGGTTCGCGGCACCAACGCCCTGGGCACGGCACTGGTGGAAGCCCGGCCGACCCTGATCGATTGCGGCGAACATTACCTGGATCGCCTCAGTGATTTTTCCTGCACTTCAGTGCCGATCCATTGCCCCCAGGGTGACATTCTCGGCGTCCTCGACCTGACCCGCGAAGGCCCGCTCGGCCGTGCCCACGACAGCACTGCGCTGCTGGCCATGGCGGTCAGCCAGATCGAAAGCCGAGTGTTCAACGCCAGTTATCCGGACGAAATCGTCCTGGCCTTCCACAGCCGCAGGCAATATCTGGAATCCCCGTGGCAAGGCCTGCTGGCCGTGAGCCTCGGCGGGCAGATCCTGGCGGTCAGCGCCCAGGCCTGCCAGTTGCTCCACGCCGAGCGCTCGGCCCTGGTCGGTCGGCGCTGCGAAGAGTTTCTCGGAGTCGACGGCCTGCAATTGTTGGCGCGTCTGCATCAGGGTGGAGCCGGCAGCCTGCAAACCGCCAAGGGTGAATTCTTCTACAAGACCCTGCGCGCGCCGCAACGCTCGATCAACGTCAGCAGCCCGCCGCGCACAGTCGCGAAACCGGCCAAGGCGCAACCGGACCTGGAAGCGCTGGCCGGCAGCAATACCCGCTACGCCCGTGCCTTGCGCATGGCCCGTCAAGGCCTGGCCAATGAACTGCCGGTCCTGTTACTGGGCGAAACCGGCACCGGTAAAGAGGTGATCGCCCGCGCCCTGCACATGGCCGGAGCGCGCTGCGACAAACCCTTCGTGGCGGTGAACTGCGCGGCCATTCCCGAAGGCCTGATCGAGTCCGAACTGTTCGGCTATCGTGAAGGCGCGTTCACCGGTTCACGCCGGGGCGGCATGGTCGGGCGTTTGCAGCAGGCCCATGGCGGCACCTTGTTCCTCGATGAAATCGGCGACATGCCTTTGGCTTTGCAGGCCCGGTTGTTGCGGGTGCTGCAGGATCGCAAGGTCGCGCCCCTGGGTGCAGGCGAAGAGCAGGACATCGACGTCGCGCTGATCTGCGCCACCCACCGCGACCTCAAGCGTCTGGTGGAAGAAAAACACTTTCGCGAGGACCTGTTCTACCGGGTCAATGGCATCAGCGTGATGCTTCCGGCCCTGCGCGAACGCGAAGATTTCGGCGCGCTCGTCACTCGCATGCTGACGACATTGGGCGCACCCGCCGTGGTCCTGCACGATGATCTCGATCGCTTGCTCAACGGTTATCAGTGGCCGGGCAACATCCGCCAACTGGAGATGGTCCTGCGCACCGCGCTGGCCATGCGCGAACCGGGCGACACCGTGCTGACCCTCGACCACTTGCCCGACAGCATGCTCGACGAGTTGACCACCAGCGAACGGCCCCAGGCCGGCAGCATCCGGGAAAACGAACTGGAGCTGATCCGTCAGTCCCTGGACACGCACCAGGGCAATGTCTCGGCCGCCGCCGACGCTCTGGGCATCAGCCGCGCGACGCTTTATCGCAAGCTCAAACAGTTGCGTTCGTGATGCAGCGCTTGATCGTTCGGCTGATCGACAGCCAGAACCCCGAGGCTCTGCAAGCGGCATTGCGTTGGCTGTACAGCTTCGTGCGACCCCATCGCCTGGCGATTGCCGGGCTGCTGGGTTTGTCGGTCTGCGCCTCGGCGCTGGTGCTGGTGCAGCCGTGGCTGACCAAACTGCTGATCGACGATGGCCTGTTGGCGCGCAACTTCCCGATGCTGGTCATGATCGCCGGGCTGATGATCGTTGCCGGGTTGCTGGGCACGGCACTTTCGGGCATCAACCGCTACCTGCACACGCGACTGTCCGGGCGCATGCTGTTTGCCCTGCGCGATGACCTGTACCGGCATTTGCAAACCCTGTCGCCGAGCTTTTACGGCCAGCGGCGTATCGGCGACCTGATGTCGCGCCTCGATGGCGATGTCGCGGAAATCCAGCGGTTCGCCGTGGACTCGCTGTTCTCGGCCGTGTCCAGCGTGATCGGCCTGGTGGTGGCCGTGGCGATGCTGTTGACCTTGTCCTGGAAACTCTCGTTGCTGGCCCTGGTGCTGATTCCCCTCGACGTGCTCTGGCTGCGCTGGATGCGGCGCAAGGTGGAGCGCGATGTGCGGCAGTTGCGCGAGCGTTCGGCGGACATGTCGTCGTTCATGGTCGAGACGTTGCCGGTGATGAAGTTCATCCAGTCCGCCGGCCAGCAACAGCGCGAAGCGCGACGCCTCGAGACGCTGGGGCAGGGCTACATGAGCCAGTTGCTGCGCCTGCAAGTCACCGAGTTTTTCACCCAGGCCGTGCCCGGTACCCTGACCTCGCTGTCCCGCGCCTGCGCATTTCTGATCGGCGGTTACTGGGTGGTGCAGGGCACCTGGCAACTCGGCGCCCTGATTGCGTTTTCCACCTACCTGGGCATGGCCGTGGGGCCGGTGCAAAGCCTGCTCGGGCTCTACGTCGCGATCCAGCGGATGACCGTCAGCCTTGGCCGGGTCATGGAGTTGCGCGGCGAACAACCGACGGTGTTGACGCCCGCCACGCCAAGGGCAATGCCCACTGGCGGCGATCTCTGGTTCGACAACGTGCACTTCGCCCATCCCGGCCGCCAATCGACCCTGCGCGGCATCGAGGCGCGGATTCCCTACGGTATGAAAGTGGCCCTCAGCGGCGGCTCGGGCGTGGGAAAGTCCACCCTGATCGACCTGCTGCAACGTCATCACGATCCGCAATCGGGCCGGGTACTGCTGGGCGACGTCGATCTGCGCGAGCTGGATCTGTTCCAGTTGCGTCGGCGCATCGCCATCGTCAGCCAGGACATCGTGCTGTTTCGCGGCAGCCTCGCCGACAACCTGGCCTACGCGGCACCGGACGCCAGCCGCGAGGCGATTGCCGACGTGGCGCGACTGGCGCAACTCGACAGCCTGATCGAGTCCTTGCCCGAAGGTCTCGACAGTCCCTTGGGCGAGCGGGGCCAGCAGTTGTCCGGCGGGCAGAAACAACGCATCGCGATTGCCCGGGCACTGTTGCAGGACCCACTGATCCTGGTGCTCGATGAAGCCACGTCCGCAGTGGATGAAGCCACCGAACGCGAGGTCATCGACGCCATCGACCGCCTGTTTGCCGGACGTACGCGCATCCTGATCAGCCATCGCCCTTCAACCCTGGCCGACGCCGACCTGCGCTTCGAATTGCTCGACGGCGTACTGACCTCGAAAACGGTGCTGCATGAAACCTGAGTTGCGCATTGGTGTGGTGGACAGCGGTCACTCGGCGGCACAACGGGTGCAAGTGATCGCCGGTCGACGCTTTTCATTGCTCGAAGACGGCCTGGCCGAGGGTGACTTGCGCGAAGACCCGCTGGGGCATGGCAGTGCGGTGATCGAGGCCATTGGCCGGCGTGCACCCTCGGCGCTGTTTTGCGTGGCTCAGGTGTTCGACCAGCGGGGTGTCACCAGCGCCTTGCAGATCGCCTCGGCGATTGACTGGCTGCTGACGCAGGACGTGCGACTGATCAATTTGAGCCTTGGCCTGCGCCAGGATCGCAGCCTGTTGCGCGCGGCCTGCGCGGCGGCGGTGGCGCGGGGCGTGCTGCTGTGTGCGTCGAGCCCGGCCCAAGGGGAAGGGGTGTTTCCGGCGAACTATCCGCAGGTGTTGCGGGTGACCGGCGATGCGCGGTGCGCCGAGCACGAATGGTCGTGGCTCAACAGCGCCCAGGCGGATTTCGCCGCGTGTGTGCATGGCACCTACCCGGGGCAATCCGGGGCGAGCCTCGGTTGTGCCGCCTTGAGCGGACACATTGCCGGGTTCCTCGTCGAACAGCCTGGTGCCAGCAATGAGCAAGTCATCGAGTGGTTGCGCGAGCATGCCCGTTACCGTGGTCCTGAACGGCGTTTCGGGCCGTGAACGACATCGTCATTCTGGGCGCCGGCCCGGCGGGGGCCGCGGTCGCGCTGGGTTTGAAGCGGCTGGGCCATGGCGTCACGCTGATCAGCGAATGGCGCCGGTTTGCGGCGCTCGAAGGCGTGTCCGTACGGGTTCTCGAGGCTTTGCGCGGCGCGGGCCTGCACCAGGCGTTGGCGCAAGCAGCGCTGCCTTCTCAACGCCAGGTTAACTGGAATGGCCAGCAGCATGCGCAGAACATCGAATACTTGCTCGACCGTCCGCTGTTTGACCGAGGCCTGCGTGAGGATTTGCGCCTGGCGGGGGTCGAGTTGATCGAAGGCCGGGTGCTGACGGTTCAGTCATCGACCAATGGCCACCGAATCGAAATCGACGGCCGCGAACCACTGCTCGCGCCGTTTCTCGTAGAGGCCCGAGGACGACAGGCCCCCGCTATCGGCAAAGGCTTGCGTGGGCCCGAGACCGTCAGCTTGCTCAATCGCTGGCAGGGTTCGCCGGGCAGCACTGCCAGCGCAGTGGAAAGCCTTGAGGACGGTTGGGCGTGGATGGCGCGGCGCGCCGACGGCCAGTGTTACTGGCAATGGACGGTGGATGTGGCCAGTGCCGGGTTGCCGGGCAAGGCTATGTTGCTCGATTACTGCCGACAGCGGCGCGAGGGTTCGCGGCTGGCCACTGCATTTTTCGCTGGCGCAGCGCAAAGCGATCTACAACTGCACGCCCGCAGCAGCACGGCGATTCTGAGCCCGCAGGTGTGTGGCGAAAACTGGATTCGGGTCGGCGATGCGGCAATGGCGGTGGACCCATTGTCGGGCAACGGGATCTTTCAGTCCTTGTCTTCGGCGTTGCAGGCGCCTGCGGTGATCAACACGCTGCTGTGCAAACCCGAACGAACGGCTCTGGCCCAGCGTTTCCACCAGCAGCGGGTGGAGCAGTTGTTTTTGCGGTTTGCGCGGATCGGCCGGGATTTTTATGCCGATGAGCAACGCTGGCCGGACCAGCCGTTCTGGCAGGCACGGCGGAGCTGGCCGGATGCCGAGGTGGCCCATGCCGAGGCGGATTTCAATGCGCTGAGGATTGAACGGGCGCCGGTGTTGCGTGATGGACTGGTCGATGAAGCCGAGGTGGTGATCACGGTGGATCAACCGCTGGGTATCTGGCATGTGCATGGGGTTGAGGTGGCGGCGTTGGTGCAGAGGTTAAAGCAGGGAGAGCCGGCGGATCAGGTGTTGGCCGGGCTGACGGTGGAGCAGGGGCGGATGGTTCGCAGCTGGTTGCTGGGCCAGGGTTTCAAACCCTGAATGAAGAATGTCCGGATACGGCGAAAAAGCCTGTTCTCCCAGCGCAAAGCATCGTAATTTACGCGCCATAATGACAAGGAATGTTGGGGTGTAAGTGGGAGCTTATCGTCTGCTATTGGCCGTTCTGGTGGCCGTTTCTCATATGGGCAAAACGTTCATGGGGCTAAACCCCGGCGTGATTGCCGTGATTTCTTTCCTGATCATCAGCGGTTTCGTGATGACCTCGCTGATCGAACGCAACTACAAGGCGCCGGAGAAAGTCGGCCTGTTCTACCTGGACCGCGCCCTGCGGCTCTATCCTCAATTCCTGTTCTACTTCGTGGTTTCCTGTGCGGTGATCTATTTCCTGCTGCCCGGCACGCCTCAAGCCGCCGAGCTGACGCTGCGAAACATCGCCGCAAGCCTGGCTATCGTGCCACTCGGCTTCTACATGTTCGGCGCGGCGGGATCGTGGATCTTGCCGCCGGCCTGGTCTTTGGGGCTTGAGATGTGCTTCTACCTGATGATCCCTTTCCTGATCATCTATAGGGCGCGGGGCGTTGCGTTTGCTCTATCCGTCGTCGTCTTCATGGCCGCGTGCCTGGGTTTCATCAACACCGACCTGTACGGCTACCGTCTATTGCCGGGTGTGCTGTTCATGTTCCTGTGCGGCAGCTACCTGTACAAAGCGCAGCCGAAGGATTTGGCGATCGCTGCCGGCACCGCCGTGGTGGCGGCCCTGATGTTTGCGGCCATCATGGCGGGATGGATAGAGCGCCGACCGTTCAATGCCGAAGTGACCGCCGGCATAGCGCTGGGTGTGCCCGCCGTGTACCTGCTGACAAAGCTCAGGTTTCACCGGATTGACGAGTTCCTCGGCAATATCAGCTACGGCGTGTTCCTGAATCACTATGTGGTGATGTACTTCCTGCACGCTGTCTGGTCGGTTGCCTACGATGGGGCCGTTGTTGCAACAGTGCTGGCCTTGTCGTTGCTGCTCAGCGGCGTTTCGTACTACTGCGTCGAACGGCCGGCCCTTAAGCTTCGTCACGCGCTTCGGGCCGGCGCAAAATATGGGGTGGGTCAACCACAGGGCCGCGAAACAGTGGCGTAGTGGCTGTGGGGGCGCCTTCGCGGGCAAGCCCGCTCCCACAGGGGAACGCATTCCAATGTGGGAGCGGGCTTGCTCGCGAAGGCGGCCTGAAGGACGCTACGAATCACAACTTGATCAACACCGACTTCAGCTCGGTGTAATGCTCGATTGCCGCATACCCCATCTCACGCCCGACCCCGGACATCTTGTAGCCTCCGAACGGCAGCGCCGGGTCCAGGGCGCTGTGGCAGTTAACCCACACCGAGCCTGACTTGATGCGCGGAATCATCCGGTGCACCGCCGCCAGGTCATTGGACCAGATGCTCGCGCCCAACCCATACGGACTGTCATTGGCCATGCGCAGGGCATCGGCTTCGTCATCGAACGGGATGGCCACCAGCACCGGGCCGAAGATTTCTTCCTGCACCAGTGAGTGCTTCTGATCGACGTCGACAATTACCGTTGGCTTGACGAAGAACCCAGGCCCGAACTGCTCGCCACCGCAGGCGATGGTCGCGCCGCTTTCCCGGCCCTTTTCGATGTACCCGTAGACGCGTTCCTGCTGGCGCGCCGAGATCAAGGGCCCCATGTCGACGCTTGGGTCCAGGCCGTTGCCGAGTTTCATGGCGTTGGCAATGTCGCTGATGTCCGCCACCACATTGTCGAAGTGCTTGCGCTGCACATACAGCCGCGAGCCTGCGCAGCAGACCTGGCCCTGGTTGAAGAAGATCGCGCTGGCAGCCCCGGCCGCGGCGGTTTTCAGGTCGGCGTCGGCCATGACGATGGTTGGTGATTTACCGCCTAGTTCCAGGGTGACCCGGGTCATGGAATCCATGGCGATCTTGCCGATCTGCTTGCCGACGGCGGTGGAGCCGGTGAAGGTCAGCTTGTCCACCAGCGGGTTGTGGGTCAAGGCAGAACCTGCGGTGATGCCGGTGCCGGTGACCACGTTGAATACGCCTTCGGGATAACCGGCTTCCAGCACCAGTTCGGCAAGTTTAAGTGCGGTCAGCGGGGTTTCGTCGGCGGGTTTTAGCACCACGGTGCAGCCGGTGGCCAGGGCCGGGCCGAGTTTCCAGCAGGCCAGCAACAGCGGGAAGTTCCAGGCGACTATGGCACCGACCACGCCCACCGCTTCACGGCGGATGAAGCTGTGGAACTGGTCGTTGGGCATCAGCGGTGCCGACACGTCAACCGTAGAACCTTCGATCTTGGTCGCCCAACCGGCCATGTAGCGCAGGAAGTCGATGGCCAGTTGCACGTCCATCACTTGGGCCACCGCCGCGCTTTTACCGTTGTTCAGGCATTCCAGCTGCGCCAGCAGTTCGGCGTCGCGCTGCATCAGGTCGGCGAGTTTCCACAGCAGGTTCTGCCGCTCCCGGGGACGGGTGCGGGTCCAGGCCGAATCGTCGAACGCCTGGCGGGCGGCGAGCACCGCACGGTCGACATCTTCCGGTGTTGCCCGTGGCACCACGCACAGCACCTCACCGGTGGCCGGGTTGTGCAGGGGCATGGTCTGGCCGTCGGCGGCCTCGACCCAGTCACCGCCGATGAGCATGCGCGGGGCGCGCTGGATGAATGCCGAAGTGGCGGGAAGCAGGTTTGGGAGCGACATTGGCGAGGCCTCTTGTTGTTCGTGAGAACCGGGCTTTCGCAATGCCTGTGCCAGTTGTGTTTTTTCGGCCCGAAGGCCCGATCTAGTGGGGTGACAGATATTTTCCGGATCACCGTGAGATCGATAAACGTCGCAAATTGCGACGACGTGAGACGCCCCGAACACAACACCCTGTAGGAGCGAGCCTGCTCGCGATGGACGAAAGAGCACTACGTTTAGCCTGTAAGCACGCGATATCGTTAACGACCATCGCGAGCAGGCTCGCTCCTACAGAAAACTATGCTTGTCTCAGAGTGAAACAGTTGTCGCGAAATTAAACGTGCAACGCCCATGACGTCTCCCGAAAAAAACCGGTTAATAGTCACAAGTCATTGATTCATTGAGATATTAATAAGCTGGCACGCTCCGTGTATTGCTCATCGCAGACGTTTCTCTTGCCTCCGTCAGCGGATCAACGCCGGCGGCAGAAACCATAAAAACGATAAGCCACAACAATAAGAACGCACCGTGCGAGGTTCGACGTTGATGAAGAGAAAACTCCGATCAGGCATGAGCGCCAGCCTGCTGGCCGTAGCCGCTTGTGTAGCGCTGCATTCGCCTCATAGCCTGGCAGCCCGCGACGCCCAGACCATCCTCAAGGAAACCTGTCAGGGCTGTCACACCCCCGAAGCCGATAACGCCCTCAGCCGCATCAGCCACCAGCGCAAAACGCCGGAAGGCTGGCTGATGAGCATTGCCCGGATGCAGACCATGCACGGTTTGCAGATCAGTGATGAGGACCGTCGCACGCTGGTCAAATACCTGGCCGACACCCAGGGCCTGGCGCCGAGCGAAACCGACGGCGTGCGCTATGCACTGGAGCGCCGGCTCAATACCGTCGAGCAGTTCGACGACCAGACAAGCCAGATGTGCGGCCGCTGCCACTCCGGTGCGCGGGTCGCCCTGCAACGGCGTCCGGCCCAGGAGTGGGAGCGTCTGGTGAACTTCCACCTCGGCCAATGGCCATCCCTGGAATACCAGGCGCTGTCCCGGGACCGCGACTGGTTCGATATGGCCCGCAAAGAGATGGTACCGCTGCTGGCCAAGCGTTATCCGCTGGACAACCCGGCCTGGAAAAAATGGCAGAGCGTCGCGCCGAAAGCCGATGCCCTGGTGGGCGACTGGAGCTTCAGCGGCCACTTGCCGGGCAAGGGTGAGCTGGCGGGTGTAATGACCGTGAGTGCCGATGGCAGCGACACTTTCAAGGTCAGCGTCAAAGGCCAGTACGCCGACGGCACGCCGTTCAACGGCGACGGCAGTGCAATCCTCTACACCGGCTACGAATGGCGCGGCAACGTGACCATCGATGGCGTGACCATGCGCCAGGTGTTTGCCGCCCAGGGCAATGCGATGCAAGGCCGGATGTTCGAGGCCGAACACGACGAGCGTGGCCTGGACTTCGTCGCCGCCAAGCAAGGCTCCAACCGTTTGCTGGCGGTGCAGCCGGGTTATCTGAAGGCCGGCAGTGAAACCGAAGTGACCCTGATCGGCAGCGGCCTGACCGGCAAGCCGGACTTCGGCAAAGGCGTGGAATTGCTCGAAGTGGTCGAGCAGAGCCCTGAGCGGATCAAGGTCAAGCTCAAGGCCGCCGCCAATGCCCAACCGGGCGTGCGCGCGGTCAGCGTCGGCACGCTAAAGGGCCCGAGCCTGTCGGTGTATAGCAAGATCGCCTCGGTCAAGATTGTGCCGGAATTCTCGGTGGCACGGATCGGCGAGGGTGGTGGTTCGACGCCGAAAGTCCAGGGCCGTTTCGACGCGGAAGCCTGGGGCAAGGGCGCTGATGGCAAGCCGTACCGCATCGGTGTGTTCCCGGCGCAGTGGAAGGTCGAAGCCTTCGACGACCGCGCCAAGGAAGACGAAGACGTCAAGTTCGCCGGCACCATGCAGGCCGACACTGGCGTGTTCACTCCGGGCGATGCCGGGCCGAACCCTGCACGCAAGATGTCCACCAACAATGCCGGCAACCTCAAGGTGATCGCCGCCGTCGACGATGCAGGGAAATCCCTGACCGGCGAAGGCCACCTGATCGTGACCGTGCAACGCTGGAACAATCCACCCATTCCGTGAGTTGGCTGACGGCACAGGCTTCAGACACTTTTCGGAATGACCGCAAGCCCCGCCAAGCGGGGCCTGCACAGGAGGTTTGCCATGGGCGCTATATTGAATCTGGTCGAACGCAACCTGCACGAAGTGCAGGTCGATGCCGACCGCATGCTGTTTCACATCCCCAGCAGTTCGCTGTTCGCCAGCGATGAACTGACGGGCACCATCATCGACACCTTGCGCGGGCCAGGTTGTTCCTCGGACGACCTGATCCAGCGCCTGGCCGCGCGTTTCAACGGCGAGGAAATCACCGAGACCCTGCGCGAGCTGATGGCCCTGGAACTGGTCAGCGACGGCTCGCCGCTGACCCCCGACATCGCGACCAAGCGGGTCGAGCGTACGGCGATCAATACCGTGGTGCTCAACGTCAACACCGGCTGCAACCTGAGCTGCACGTATTGCTACAAGGAAGACCTCGACAAGCCGTCGGCGGGCAAGAAGATGGACGTCGAAACGGCGATCGCCTCGGTGGAAATGCTGCTGCGCGAATCCCCGGACGAAGAGCGTTTCACCGTGGTGTTCTTCGGCGGCGAACCGCTGAGCAACCGCAAGCTGATCGAGTACATGGTCGACTATTGTGAGAAGCGTTTTCGCGAGGCGGGCAAGTTCGTCGAATTCGTCATGACCACCAACGCCACGTTGCTCACCGAAGAAACGGTGGATTACCTCAATGCCCATCGTTTCGGGCTGTCGGTTAGCATCGACGGGCCGAAGACCGTGCACGACCGCAACCGCATCACCGTGGGCGGGCAGGGTACCTATGACGTGGTGCGACGCAAGGCCGAGATGCTGTTGTCGCGCTACAACAGCCGTCCGGTCGGAGCTCGCGTAACGCTCACCACCGGCGTGACCGACGTCGAAACCATCTGGGATCACCTGTTCAACGAACTGGGTTTTGCCGAAGTCGGCTTTGCCCCGGTGACCTCCGGCGACATCAGCAGCTTCAATCTCACCAGCGATGAACTGGTGCAGGTGTTCGCCAACATGAAGGCGCTGGGTCGTCGATACCTGGAAGCGGCGCTGGAGCACCGCAACATCGGTTTCTCCAACCTGCACCAGCTCATCACCGACATCCACGAAGGCCACAAGAAAGCCCTGCCGTGCGGCGCGGGCCTGAAGATGCTGGCGGTGGATCACAAGGGCGAGCTGAACCTGTGCCACCGTTTTACCGGTTCGAGCCTGCCGACCTTCGGCAACGTCCATAGCGGTGTGAAACAGGTGGAGTTGAACGACTTCCTGTCCCAGCGCCTTGACCGTACCAACACTGGCTGCGAAGACTGTCAGATCCGCAACCTGTGTTCCGGCGGCTGCTACCACGAGAGCTACGCCCGCTATGGCGATCCGACCCACCCAACCTATCACTACTGCGAACTGATGCGTGACTGGGTCGACTTCGGCATCGAGGTCTACACCCGGATCATGACCAATAACCCTGCGTTCATCAGCAGTTACATCACTCCGCGCAAGGCTCACTGATATGAAACATCTCAAGGCAATCAATAACAAAGCGTTGAAGCTGGATCAGGCCGCGGATGAAAACCGCATAGAAGAAGTGGTGGCCATGAGTTCCGTGGCGGGCTGTGCCTCGACCACCGACCCGGGCTGGGAAATCGATGCGTTTGGCGGTGTGTCGTCGCTGTGCCAGCCGATGGAGGCCGACCTCTACGGGTGCTCCGACCCTTGCTGGTGGCCGGCCCAGGTGCCCGACATGATGAGCACCTACCCGGACTGGAACAAGGATGCCCAGGCGTCCAACGACAACTGGCGCAACCTCGGCACTGTCTTCCCCAAAGACAAGTGATCACAGAAGAAGGATTCCAGCATGCGTAACATCAAAGCCTGCGGCCTGGCCGCGTTCGCCGTCCTGAACAGCTGTTCTGTCAGTGTTCTGGCCGATGAAAATACCGCGCTGCAAGTCGGTCACGAATACATGGTGACCACCAACTACCCGAACTACCTGCACGTGATCGACCTGGCCACCGACACGCTGTTCAAGACCTGCAAGATGCCCGATGCCTTCGGCCCCGGCTCCGTGCAGTTGTCGCCGGACCGCAAGACCGCCTACGTGCTGAACAATCACTATGCGGATGTCTACGGTGTCGAACTGGACAACTGCAAGCAGGTGTTCCACGCCAGCATCACCCAGAAGCCGGGTGAGAAGGCCAGGTCCATGTTCGCCTTCACGGTCAGCCACGACGGCAAGGAACTGTACACCGTCGCCAACCCGACGCTGATGATGAACGATCGCTACGAAGTGCAGCAGCCACGGCTCGACGTGTATTCGACCGATGCCGGCATGGACGCCAAGCCGCTGCGCAGTTTCCCGGCGCCGCGCCAACTGACCATCATGCAGAGCGGTGACGACGGCACGCTGTACGTGGCCGGGGCGGACGTTTACAAGGTCAATGTGCAAACCGGCAAGTTCGACGTACTGATCCCCAGCCGTCACTGGAAACGCCCGAACTACAGCGCGCCCGACGTGCTCTACGTGTGGAACCAGCAGACCTACCGGCATGACTTCTCGCTGCTGTACACCGCGGCGAAATTCAAGGACAAGAAACAGGACCCGGCCACCGCCGAATACCTGTACGGCCTGTTCAGCGTCGACCTGAAGACCGGCAAGACCGAAACCACCGACTTCGGGCCTCTGACTGAAATCTACTTCAGCGGCATGCGTTCGCCCAAGGACCCGAACCTGATGTTTGGCGTACTCAACCGCCTGGCCAAGTACGACATCAAGCAGAAGAAAATGCTCCAGTCCGCCACGCTCGATCACTCGTATTACTGCATTTCCTTCAACAAGGACGGCAGCAAGATCTACCTGGCGGGGACGTTCAACGACGTGGCGATCTTTGATGCCGACAGCCTGAAACAGACGGGCAGCATCAAGTTGCCGGGCGGAGACATGGCGATTACCACGGCGCAGATTTTTGTCCGGTAATTGCGGCGCCTGAACTGACGCCTTCGCGGGCAAGCCCGCTCCCACAGTGGATTTTTGGTGTGGTCACTATTGTGTGAACACCACTGAACCCTGTGGGAGCGAGCCTGCTCGCAATGGCGGCATGTCAGGCAACATCAATGTTGAATGTGCCGACCTCATCGCGAGCAAGCTCGCTCCCACAGTTTTTGTGGTGACGCCGGCATTGCGAGTACACCCTAATCCCCTGTGGGAGCGAGCTTGCTCGCGATGGGACCCTCAAAAACACCGCAAAAACAGCAAAAATCAAACCCCCGGCACCGGGCAACTCATATCCCCCTCCTGGCACTTCAGGTAGTTCTTGAACGTCTGAACCCGTGCCTTGGTCAGTTCCGTGGTGCAGTTGCTGTATATCAGCGGATACACACTCCCGCCTTCCACCCCGGATGCCGAAAACTTGCACTCGGCATCGCGGAACGCAACCCACGCCCGCTGCGCACCCACCAACTGCTTCTTGCTGTCCGGGTTGCTCTTGAGCCGCGAAGTGATTTGCTGGTACAGCGCATTCAATTCCTTGTCGGCGGCCGCGTTCTGCTGCGCCGCGCACTGGTTCATCGTCGCCTGATCGCTGGCGTTGTCGCAGTCCACGGCGAACGCCATGGAGGTGAACAACAGGGGTGTCAGCGCCAAGAGTAAGCGTGGGTTCATGCTGGAGTGCTCGCTGTGACCGAAAGAGAGGTGCAGTGTAGCGCCGAGGGGCATTTGGCTCTCTACGCTTGCCATTGCACGTGCTTTTCCACCGAATCGTATTCAAGCCATGGCACATCGTGAGACGTCCAGATATGCGCTTGGGGCGTCATCCGCGGATCGGTATCCAGCGTCGCCACCCGAACAATCACGTGAGGCTGGGCCGGCCGTTCGGCCATCAGGTGTGAACCGCAGACTGAACAGAAATACCGAAACTTGCCCGGCGACGATTCATGGTGGCTCAGGCGATCCTGGCCTTTGGTCCAGCGAAAATGCTCGCGCATGACTCCGGCGGTCGATGCAAAAGCCGCTGCGTGTGCCTTGCGGCAGGTTTGGCAATGGCAGTGGCTGATGGGCATGTCGAGGCTATCGAGCTCGTATTCGATGGCCTTGCACAGGCAACTGCCGCGCAGATTTTTCATGTCGCTATCCTTTTCGATGCTGTTTCGAGGGCGAACGTTAGCAGTTTCGACCCGCTGACTTTGCGATTGCCCAGAACTTATTCACGCAAATGCAACCGAATATCTCAGGTATGGTTGATTGCACATCCCGATTGGTACAACTTTAGAGTTGGTCTTGTGGTCTTACTGGCCTACTGTTCAAGTACAGGAGGTGACTTATGAACCCAGCATCTGATCGCATCGAAAGGAAAATCCTGCTCAAGGCCAAGCGTTCACAGGTCTGGCGTGTGCTGGCCAATGCCGAAGTGTTCGGACAGTGGTTTGGCGTGGCGCTGGAAGGCAAGCGTTTTGTGGCAGGCGAATGGACCCAGGGGCAGGTTACCTATCCCGGTTATGAACATTTGCGCTGGAATGTACTGGTAGAGCGGGTCGAGCCGGAACGGCTGCTTTCGTTTCGCTGGCACCCGTATGCCGTGAACCCTGAAGTCGATTACTCCCAGGAACCCACCACCCTGGTGAAATTCGAGCTCGAAGACATGGACAACGGCACGTTGCTCAAGGTCTCCGAGTCCGGTTTCGATCACATTCCCCAGGCTCGTCGCGAAAGGGCTTTCCGCATGGACAGTCGTGGCTGGGAAGAGCAAATGAACAATATCGAGCAGTTTTTGATCGACAATGCCAAAGCCCACGAGCAACAGAGTGGCTGAAGTCGGCTCGAAACCTGAGGCGTCTAAGGGTTTTCGGAGGATGGTTTATAGCGAATGTCTTACACGCGATGGTAGCGATATCGCCTGTTACAAATTGGATCCGAAGCGTAATCTGGTTTCACCCACTGAAGCACAGGATGTGCTCAGGATCATGGATGATCGACCATATGCAAGGAACGCTACGACAAGGAGTCGTCATGGTCTTGGAAAAACCCGCTACGGCGGGTTTTTTTTGCGCGCATGAAAAGTCGTGGCGGCAGGAACCGGGTTCCCGCCGCCATTTTTTCACTCTCGGTCGAGTTTCGCCGCCGCGCGCTCGGTGATCTGCGCCCGCAGTTTCAACGAGCCGGCAGCCCGCTGGCGAGCCTCTCCCAACACGCTGGCCGGGGCCGTCTCGGGGCTGCCCGCGGTAAACGGTGGGGCCGGGGCGTATTCCAGTTGCAGTTGCACCAACTCGGCGGTGGCCTGGTCGAACAGCTCGGCGGCCAGGGTCAGGGCGAAGTCGATACCGGCGGTGATGCCGCCACCGGTCAACAGATTACCGTCACGAACCACCCGGTCTTGCACCGCGATTGCGCCCAGCGGCTTGAGTAGTTCGTGATATGCCCAGTGAGTGGTGGCGCGTTTGCCCTTGAGCAATCCCGCCGCACCCAGCACCAGCGAGCCGGTGCACACCGACGTGATGTACCGCGCGTTGGCGGCCTGGGCCTTGAGAAAGTCCAGAGTCTGGTCATCTTCCATCAAGGGTCCGACACCACTGCCACCGGGCACGCAGATCACGTCCAGTGCTGGGCAATCATCGAAGGTGGTGGTCGGTTTCAACAGCAGGCCGGTGCTGGCGGTGACCGGCATCAGGTCTTTCCAGATCAGATGCACTTTCACATCCGGCAGCGAGGCCAGTACGTCGTAAGGGCCGGTCAGGTCCAGTTGCTGAACCTGTGGAAACAACAGAAAACCGATCTGCAACGTCATGGTGTTTTTTCTCGTGAAGTGGGTGGACGGTTTGACTCTAGGCTCGTAGGCTTTGGCGCATACGCCAATATCCCCACGAATTACGCCAAATGTCGAAAACCATCCATGTACTCGCTTTCGCCAACGTGCAAATACTCGACGTCACTGGGCCGTTGCAGGTTTTCGCTTCGGCCAACGACATAGCCCGCCAGCAAGGCCTGCCGCCACCCTACGCACCGACCGTGATTGCCAGTGGCGGCGGGGCGGTGATGTCGTCGGCGGGGTTGGCGCTGTTGGCCGAACCGTTGCCGGATGAGGGCACTGATACCCTGATCATCGCCGGTGGCTGGGGAGTTTACGCAGCGGCGCAAGATGCGCCGTTGGTCGCCTGGGT
This sequence comes from Pseudomonas sp. GW456-L13, assembly GCF_017350115.1. Lineage (NCBI taxonomy): Bacteria > Pseudomonadati > Pseudomonadota > Gammaproteobacteria > Pseudomonadales > Pseudomonadaceae > Pseudomonas > Pseudomonas sp. GW456-L13. Next base: position 615,183 of record NZ_JACNAS010000002.1, on the reverse strand, counting down.
GCGCGAACATGCCCGTGGCTGCCGGCGGGTTTCCTCGGTATGCACCGGTGCGTTCCTGCTGGCGGCCAGCGGCTGGCTCGACGGCCGGCGCGTGGTCACCCACTGGACCCGTTGCGAGCAACTGGCGCAGCAGCATCCGCAATTGCACGTCGAGCCCAACCCGATCTTCATAAACGACGGCCCGGTCTGGACCTCGGCCGGGGTGACCGCCGGCATCGACCTGGCGTTGGCCATGGTCGAAGAAGACCTGGGACGCACCATGGCCCTAGAAGTCGCGAGGCAACTGGTGGTGTTTCTCAAACGTCCGGGTGGCCAGTCGCAATTCAGCGTGACCCTGTCACTGCAACAGGAAGGCAACCGTTTCGATGAACTTCACGCCTGGATCAGCGAAAATCTGGCCCACGACCTTGGCATTCCGACCTTGGCCTTGCAGGCCGGCATGAGCGAACGCAGCTTCGTGCGCCACTACCGCGCCGACACCGGCCAGACCCCGGCCCGGGCCATCGAACTGATCCGCGTCGAAACCGCGCGACGTTTGCTCAGCGATACCGGCGTGCCGATCAAACGAGTAGCGGTGCAATGCGGCTTCGGCAGCGAAGAAACCCTGCGCCGCAGTTTCCTGCGGGCCATGGGCGTGACGCCACAGGCTTATCGGGAGCGGTTTTCGGTCAGTGTTGGTGCAGATTCAATGGTGCCTTGAGCATCTTTTAGCCTGAGCCTGATGCAGTTACCCCACGGTCACCCGAACAGCACCCTTTGCCAGTGTTCTTCACTGATGATCGCGATAGGAACACCGCTCTCTCTTAGCTCGACCGCTTTTTTGATCTTGGTTCCATAAGTGCTATGAAGCCACTGATCGTTTCCGATGCTGCCCACCACGAGATAGTTGATTTTTCTGCTGACCGAACCACCGATCTGACCGCCGCGTTCGACAATCAGCGATTCACATTCTTTGCGCGGACCGTAAGCCATGACTCCGGTGAACAGGAAAATCCGATCAACCAAGTTCAGTGTGGGGGCAGGGTTGTCGAGTGGAAGACTGCAAGGCGTTGTGAAGATCTGGTCAGAGCCAACCGGCAGACCTGCAAACTGGTGCAGCATATCCAGTAGCTCAGCCGATTCTTCGGAGTCCAGCACACCATCACTCAGCATGTCGGAGAGGCGTTTGTAGAGGATGTTCACGACCGGATCACCCAGATGACACAAATGAACTTCGATCCAGCTCTTGAGAAACTCGGCTTCCTGCTGGTTGATCTGGCCATCGGCAGCGAGTCCAGCCGTAATGCCTACCAGTGCGTCGGCTGAACGTCTATCAATGCGTGCTTCGTGGAAAAATCCACTGTTTTGAAATTCCTGATGCAAATCGACCATCGTCCCTGCTCCTAGGATTCAACTTCCGCTATTTGATTGAAATACTTCGCCCGGTCCGGGGTAAACGTCACCACCATCCCGGTTCGCGAGTAAGTCAGCGCCCGCTCCTGGTTCAAATCAACATCCAGATCTTCCCCACGCAGCCCCTGCCACTGCGCGAGGTATTTGAGGGAGCCGTACTTTTCGAGTTTCTTCAGGCTGCGGCTGACGCCACCTTTCCAGCCCAGTACCGGCAACTCGCCGGCGAGGCACTGTCGGGCGAGGTCGGGGAAGCGGGCGGCGCGCTGGCGGCCGACTTCCCAGCATTTGATCAGGCCCTTGTCGTCGGCCTCCCAGAGTTCTTCGCGGTTCAAACCGTTTCGGAGCGGGGAGGCGATGCTGCGATGGATGCGTTGGGTCATTCTGGTTCCTTGAATTCGGGTGGTTCTGCACAGCTCCGCTGTACCCGTTCATCAAGGATGTTAGGTGGGGATGTCATGGCTGGCAACAAGGTATTTCCGTTCGGCTCGCTTCCACAAAGAACTGCCTGCACCAATCAATTGTGGGAGCGAGCTTGCTCGCGATGGGACCTTCACATTCAACCAACAATTCCACGCTTCCCCCGCAATCAGCCCTTATGGCAACGTGCAGTCCCCTGATGAGACCCGTCCCATGGCAAACCCCTATCGCGAGTTGTTCAAAGCCCCCGGCAGCCGCGCATTCGTGCTGGCCGGAATGATCGCGCGTATGCCGATTTCCATGACCGGCATCGGCCTGATCACCATGCTCTCGCAGTTGCAGGGTGGCTATGCAATGGCCGGCGCGGTGGCGGCGACGTTCGCTCTGGCCACGGCGTTTTGTGCGCCTCAGGTGTCGCGGCTGGTGGATCGATTTGGCCAGGGGCGGATTCTGCCGGTATCGGCGTTGCTGGGCGGTGGGGCACTGTTGCTGTTGTTGCTGTGCACGCGGTTGCAGGCGCCGCACTGGACGCTGTTTTTCTTCGCCGCGCTGGCCGGTTGCATGCCGAGCATGTCGGCGATGGTGCGGGCACGCTGGACTGAGGTGTATCGCGGCCGCCCCGAGTTGCAAACCGCCTACGCCCTGGAGTCGGTGCTGGACGAAGTCTGCTTCATTGTCGGGCCACCACTGTCGGTGGGGTTGTGCGTGGTGGCATTCCCCGAGGCCGGGCCGCTGGCGGCCTTGCTGGCGCTGGCCATCGGTGTCACCGCGTTCGTCCTGCAGCGCAGCACGGAGCCGCCGGTGCATCCCCATGAAGAGCATCACCAGGGTTCAATCATCCGTTCCCGCGACATTCAGTTGCTGATGCTGTTGATGGTCGCCATGGGCACCATTGTCGGCGTGGTGGATGTGGTCAGCGTCGCCTTCGCCCAGCATCAGGGCCAACCGGCGGCGGCGAGCATCGTGCTGTCGGTGTACGCCATCGGCTCGTGCCTGGCCGGGTTGGCGTTCGGCGCACTGCGCTCGAAAGTGCCGCTGGCGCGCCTGTTCCTGTACGGCGGGGTGGCGACGGCGGTGACCACCTTGCCGTTGCTGCTGGCGACGAACATTTTCGGTTTGTCACTGGCGGTGTTTGTCGCCGGCCTGTTTTTCGCGCCGACGCTGATTGTCGCCATGGCTCTGGTGGAGCAGATCGTACCGCCGGCCAAACTCACCGAAGGCCTGACCTGGCTGGTCACCGGCTTGAGCATCGGCGTGGCGATCGGCGCCGCCGGCTCCGGCTGGCTGGTGGACGCCTTCGGCGCGCGCAGCGGGTTCTGGCTGGCGATTGCGGCGGGGGCAGTGGTGCTCGGTTCGGCAATCCCGAGCTATCGCCATCTGAAATAAAGATTCAATGCTGGAAACAGCCTCCTGTGGGAGCGAGCTTGCTCGCGATGACGGTGTGTCAGGCACTCATGATGTCGACTGACACTCCGCTATCGCGAGCAAGCTCGCTCCCACAGGGTTACTCACATGGCTAATTCTTTGGGCACCTCATCCGTTCTCTTTACAGATAACTTTCGAGGAAAGCCCGGTGACCCCGCTGACATTGCTGTGCCTGCCCTATTCGGGCGCGAGTGCCATGGTCTATAGCCGTTGGCGGCGAAAACTGCCGGAGTGGCTCAAGCTGCAACCGGTGGAGCTTCCGGGGCGGGGCGCGCGCTACGGTGAGCCCTTGCACACCGACATGCGCCGCCTGGCGCTGCAATTGGCCCAGGAACAAAAAGCCACGCTCAAGGCGCCGTACGCGTTGTTCGGCCACAGCATGGGGGCGCTGCTGGCCTGCGAGATGGCCCATGCGTTTCGCTCGCTGGGTTGCCCGGAACCGGTGGCGCTGTTCGCCTCGGGCACCGCCGCACCGACGCTGCGCGCCGATTACGACCGTCAGTATGCCGAGCCGAAAACCGACGCCGAACTGATCGAGCAATTGCGCACCCTCAACGGCACCAGCGAAGAGATCCTGGCCAATGAAGAGTTGATGAGCCTGACCCTGCCGGTGTTGCGCGCGGACTTCCTGCTGTGCGGGCGTTTCGAGCCGGTGCAGCGCCCGTTGCTCAGGTGCCCGGTGCACGTGCTCGGCGGCAAGGCCGACCGCGCCACCACCGAACAGTTGATCGGCTGGAGCCAGGAAACCCGTGGCAGTTTTTCGGTGGACATGCTGGCTGGCGGGCACTTCTTCATCCATGAGCAGGAAGCGAAGGTGCTGCGGGTGATCAAGGATCAGCTTGAGGTGCATCATCGGCGGCTTTCCATGGCTGCCGTGGGTTAACACCACTCCAAAATTCTACCCGATCCCTGTGGGAGCAAGCTTGCTCGCGATGGCGTCGTGTCAGCCGGCAATAATGGTGCCTGACACACAGCTATCGCGAGCAAGCTCGCTCCCACATTTTTGATTTTCAGCGGCCCAGAATTTCGCGTTTCACTCCCTCCTGATACTTGTTCCCATCCGCTAATTTTTCCCGCCTGCATTCGTTTTATAGGGACGACGCGCCCTTGCGCCTGCTGCCTACTGATGCGGATGCCGATAGATGAATGCTGAAGACTCCTTGAAACTCGCTCGCCGGTTTATCGGGTTGCCCCTGGAAAAGCGTCAAATGTTCCTTGCGGCCTTGCACAAGGAGGGCGTGGATTTCGCCCGTTTTCCGATTCCGGCCAGCATCGAGGCTGAGGATCGCCAGGCGCTGTCGTACGCCCAGCAACGCATGTGGTTTCTCTGGCAACTGGATCCCCTCAGCGGTGCCTACAACCTGCCGGGTGCGGTGCGGCTGACCGGTTGCCTGAACCTGTCGGCGCTGGAGCAGGCGTTCGCCAGCCTGGTGGCGCGGCATGAAACCCTGCGCACGGTGTTCGCTCGTCAGGCCGATGACAGCCTGTTGCAAGTCCCGGCCACCGCGCCGCTGGTCATCGAGCAGGTGGATTTCAGCGCACTGCCCGCCGAGGAGCGCGAGCGTGCCGTGGCTGAAACCGCCGAACAGCAATCGGTACTGCCGTTCGATCTGTCGACCGGTCCGCTGCTGCGGGTCACCTTGCTCAAGCTCGCAGGGCTTGAGCACGTGCTGTTGCTGACCCTGCACCACATCGTCTCCGACGGCTGGTCGATGAACGTGCTGATCGACGAATTCATCCGCTGCTACGACGCCTTCGATGCCGGCACGCAACCGCAGCTGACGCCGCTGCCTATCCAGTACAGCGACTACGCCCTGTGGCAGCGCCGCTGGCTGGAGGCGGGCGAGCAGGCGCGGCAACTGGCGTACTGGCAGACGCAATTGGGCGATGAACATCCTGTGCTGGAACTGCCGCTGGATCATTCGCGCCCGGCGATGCCGAGCTATCGCGGTACCCGCTACGAATTTGCGGTCCAGGCGCAACTGGCCGAGCAACTGCGCAGCACCGCACAGAAGCACAACATCACCCTGTTCATGCTGTTGCTCGGCGCTTTCAACACTTTACTGCATCGCTACACCGGGCAAACCGACATCCGCGTCGGCGTGCCCATCGCCAACCGCAACCGCGCGGAAATCGAAGGCCTGATCGGCTTCTTCGTCAACACCCAGGTGCTGCGCACCCAACTGGACGGCCAGACCCGGGTCGACGACCTGCTGCGCGCCATCAAGGAAACCGCCCTTGGCGCCCAGGCCCATCAGGACCTGCCGTTCGAGCGCCTGGTCGAAGCGCTGAAACTGGAGCGCAGCCTCAGCCACACGCCGCTGTTCCAGGTGATGTACAACCACCAGCCGCATGTGGCCGACATGGCCTCGGTCAGCACTGCGTCCGGCCTGGAGCTGGGCAGCATCGACTGGCAAAGCCGCACCACCCAGTTCGACCTGACCCTCGACACCTGGGAAAAGGGCGGCAAGCTGCACGCCGCGCTGACCTACGCCAGCGACCTGTTCGAGGCCGATACCATCGTGCGCATGGCCCGGCACTGGACGCGCCTGTTGCAGGCGATAGTCGACGACTCGACGCAAAAAATCGGCGAGTTGCCGATGCTGACGGCGGATGAGCAGCAAGTGTTGGTACAGGACTGGAACCGCACCGCCGAGATCTATCCGGTCGAGCAGTGCATGCACCAATTGATCCAGGCCCAGGCCCGACGCACCCCCGGCGCGCCGGCACTGGTGTTTGGCGATCGTCAGCTCAGCTACGTGCAACTCGACGCCCGCAGCAATCAACTGGCGCACTGCTTGCGCGAGCAGGGTGTCGGCCCGGATGTGCTGGTGGGGATCTGTGTCGAGCGTTCACTGGAAATGGTCATCGGACTGCTGGCGATTCACAAGGCCGGTGGTGCCTACGTACCGCTGGACCCGGAATACCCGGCTGAACGCCTGGCCTACATGATCGAAGACAGTGCGATTGGCCTGCTGCTCACCCAAAGCACTTTACTCGGCGCACTGCCCACCGAGGGCGTCAAGGTCATCGCCCTGGATCAGGAGCAAGACTGGCTCGACGGCTATAGCGAGTCCTGCCCGCCAGTTGAAGTGCATCCACTGAACCTGGCCTATGTGATCTACACCTCCGGTTCCACCGGCAAGCCCAAAGGCGCCGGCAACAGTCACGCGGCGCTGGTCAACCGCTTGTGCTGGATGCAGCAGGCTTACCGGCTGGATGGCAGCGACTCGGTGTTGCAGAAGACCCCGTTCAGTTTCGATGTGTCGGTGTGGGAATTCTTCTGGCCGCTGATGACCGGCGCGCGCTTGGTGGTGGCGCCACCGGGGGCGCATCGTGAACCGGCGCGGTTGATCCGCCTGATCGGTGACCACGGCATCAGTACGCTGCACTTTGTGCCGTCGATGCTCCAGGCGTTCATCCACGAACCGGGTGTCGAGGCGTGCGCCGGCCTCAAGCGCATCGTCTGCAGCGGTGAAGCCTTGCCGCTGGATGCCCAATTGCAGGTGTTCAAAAAGCTGCCGGGTGCCGGGTTGTACAACCTTTACGGCCCGACCGAGGCGGCCATCGACGTCACCCACTGGACCTGCATCGACGAAGGCGCCGACAGCGTGCCCATCGGCCGGCCCATCGCCAACCTGCGCACCCATGTGCTGGATGCGCAATTACTGCCGGTTCCGGCCGGCGTGGCGGGGGAGTTGTACCTCGGTGGCGCCGGGCTGGCGCGCAGTTATCACCGGCGTCCGGCGCTCAGCGCCGAGCGTTTTGTGCCGTGCCCCTTCCATGACGGTGCGCGTTTGTACCGCACCGGCGACCGCGTGCGGCAGCGCGCCGATGGGGTGATCGAATACCTCGGGCGCCTCGACCATCAAGTCAAATTGCGCGGCCTGCGCATCGAACTGGGGGAAATCGAAACCCGGCTGATGCAGCATGCGTTGGTGCGTGAGGCCGTGGTGCTGGTGCAGGGCGGCAAGCATCTGGTGGCGTATCTGGTGCTGGAAAACGCCGACACCGATGCGCAGTGGCCGCAAACCCTCAAGGCCTGGCTGCTCGACAGCCTGCCGGAATACATGGTGCCCACCTACCTGATGCCGCTGGACGCCTTGCCGGTGACCGCCAACGGCAAGCTCGACCGCAAGGCTTTGCCGCCGCCCGATGCCACGCCGCAACAGGCATTCGTTGCGCCACAAGATGCGATGCAGATCGCGCTGGCGCAGATCTGGCAGGACGTATTGGGCGCGGAACCCGTGGGCCTCGAAGACAATTTCTTCGAGCTCGGCGGCGACTCGATCATTTCCATCCAGGTGGTCAGCCGTGCCCGCCAGGCGGGCATTCGCCTCAGCCCGCGGGATCTGTTCCAGTACCAGACCGTGCGTAGCCTGGCGCTGGTCGCGGCGTTCGACAGCCGCAGCACTGTCGATCAAGGCCCGGTCAGTGGCGAGGTGATCCTGACCCCGGCACAGCATTACTTCTTCGAACAGGCCATCGCCCAGCGTCAGCACTGGAATCAGTCGCTGCTGCTGACGCCCCGGGACGCGTTGAATCCTGAGGTGTTGGAGCCGGCTTTGGTTACCGTCATCAACCACCACGACGCCTTGCGCCTGCGCTTCATCGACGGTGCCGAAGGCTGGCAGCAGCGCCACGCAGCGCCAGTCGAATCAGCTGGATTGTGGCAACGTCGGGCGTCTTCGACCGAAGCCTTGACCGCCCTGTGCGATGAAGCGCAACGCAGCCTCGATCTGGCAAGTGGGCCGCTGCTGCGTGCCTTGCTGATCAGCCTCGACGATGGCAGTCAGCGCCTGTTGCTGGTGGTTCATCATTTGGCCGTGGACGGGGTGTCATGGCGGGTATTGCTCGAAGATTTGCAACAGGCTTACCGGCAAGTGGCGCTGCCCGAGAAAACCAGCGCCTATCAAGCCTGGGCCGCGCATCTGCAACAGCATGCCGGCACCTTGCCTGGGCAAATGCCGTACTGGCAGGCGCAACTGGCGGACGCCCGGGACCTGCCGTGCGACAACCCCCAGGGCAGCTTGCAGCAGCGCCACGGGCACAAGATCGAATCCAGACTGGATGCCGAACTGACCCGTCAGTTGCTGCAACAGGCCCCGGCGGCCTATCGCACCCAAGTCAATGATCTGTTGCTCACGGCGTTGGCGCGGGTCATCTGCCGCTGGAGCGGGCAGGGCTCGACGCTGATCCAGCTGGAAGGCCACGGCCGCGAAGACCTGTCCGACGACCTCGACCTGAGCCGCACCGTCGGCTGGTTCACCAGCCTGTTTCCGGTCCGCCTGCAACCCGAGGCCGGGATGGTAAATTCGATCAAGTCGATCAAGGAGCAACTGCGCGCCATTCCCGGCAAAGGCCTGGGCTATGGACTGCTGCGCTATCTGGGCGAACCGGCGCAGCGCCAGGCCCTGCAAGACTTGCCGGCGCCACGGATCACCTTCAACTACCTGGGGCAGTTCGATCGTCAGTTCGACGACGCCGCGCTGTTCGTCCCGGCCCCGGAAAGCGGCGGCCAGGCTCAGGGCGACGATGCACCGCTGGCCAACTGGCTGACCGTGGAGGGCCAGGTCTATGGCGGGCAGCTCTCGCTGCAATGGGGCTTCAGCCGTGACATGTTTGCCGAGTCCACAGTGCAACGACTGGCCGATGCCTATACCGAAGAACTCAAGACGCTGATCGAGCATTGCTGCGCGACAGCGCCAGGCCAGGTTACGCCGTCGGACTTCCCGCTGGCGCGCATCACCCAGGCACAACTCGATGCCTTGCCTGTTGCGGCGCCGGCCATCGAGGACGTTTACCCGCTGACGCCGATGCAACAGGGCATGCTGTTCCACACCCTGTACGAACCCCAGGCCGAGGCCTACATCAATCAATTGCGCCTGGACATCCAGGGGCTGGAGTTGGCGGCATTCGGCCGGGCCTGGCAGGCGGCGATCAACCGACACGACATCCTGCGCAGCAGCTTTCACTGGCTGGGGCTTGAGTGCGCGCATCAGGTGATTCATCGCCAGATCGACCTGCAACTGCAAGTGATCGAAGCAGCCGACATCGACCTCGATGCACTGGCCGCCGAGGAGCGCAGCCGTGGCTTCGAACTCGGCACCGCGCCATTGTTCCGCCTGCTGCTGGTGCGTCGGGGCAGTGAAGGCTGGCACCTGATCCATACCAGCCATCACATCCTCATGGACGGCTGGAGCAACGCCCAGTTGCTCGGCGAAGTGATCCAGCACTATGCCGGCCAGACGTTGGCCAGGCCATTGGGGCAATACCGCGACTATCTGGGCTGGATTCAACAGCAGCCGCTGCTGGCCGCCGAACAGTTCTGGAGACAGGCGCTGGCGCCGCTGGAAACGCCGACGCTGCTGGCGCAAGCCTTGCCGACGCCTGCCCAAGGGTACGGCATGGGTGAACATCAATTGACCCTTGAAAGCGTCGCGCTACAGCGCCTGAGCGATTTTGCCCGCCAGCAGAAAATCACCCTCAACACCTTGCTGCAAGGCGCCTGGGGCCTGCTGTTGCAACGCTACACGGGCCAGTCCTGTGTGGCGTTTGGCGCAACGATTGCCGGACGCTCCGCGCCGCTGCCGGGCATAGAGCAGCAGTTGGGGCTGTTCATCAACACCTTGCCGATCATCGCCGCGCCGCAAGCGGGGCAGTCGGTGGCCCAGTGGCTCAGCGACCTGCAAGCCCTGAACCTGAGCCTGCGCGAGTTCGAACACGTGCCGCTGTACGACATTCAGGGCTGGGCCGGGCAACAGGGGGCGCTGTTCGACAGCCTGCTGGTGTTCGAGAACTTCCCGGTGGCCGAAGCCCTCAAGCAAGGGGCGCCGGCGGGCCTGACCTTCGGTGCGCTGCACAATCACGAAATCACCAGTTACCCGCTGACCCTGGGCATCGAAGTCGGCGCCAGCCTGCGCCTGGATTTCAGTTTCGACCGAACCCGGTTCAGTGCCGCGCAGATCAGCCAGTTGGGCGCCAGCCTGTTGCAGGTGCTGGAGCAGTTCGTCGCACAGCCACAACAGGCATTGGGCGCGGTCAGCTTGCTGGATGCACAGGCGCAAGCAATGGTGCTGGCGTGTTCCCGTCCGCCGGCGCCGCCAATCGATAGCCCGTTGTTGGCTCATCAGCGGTTTGAGCAACAAGCGGCACGCACCCCCGATGCGCTGGCGGTGATGGTCGGTGACGAGCGCCTGACCTACGCCCAGCTCAATGCGCAAGCCAACCAGCTCGCCCATCGCCTGCGTGCCCAGGGCGTGGCGCCGGGGCAGCGGGTGGGCCTGTCGGTGCGGCGCAATGGGCAGATGATCGTCAGCCTGATGGCGATCCTCAAGTCCGGCGCCGGTTATGTGCCGCTGGACCCGGATTACCCGGCCGAGCGCCTGGCCTACATGATCGAAGACAGCGGCATGGACCTGCTGCTGGCGCAACCGGGCCTGCTGGCCGATGTAGCGCTGCCGCAAGGTTTGCCGCGCCTGGCGCTGGAGCCGGGCGCAGACACCGGGTATTCCACCGACAACCTGATCAACCTCGCCAGCGCCGAAGACCTGGCCTATCTGATCTACACCTCCGGCTCCACCGGACGCCCGAAAGGTGTGTGCCTGGCCCATGCCGCACTGCGCGAGTTTTGCGTGATCGCGGCGCACTATTCACAACTCACCCCGCAAGACCGCGTGCTGCAATTCGCAACGTTCAGCTTCGACGGCTTTGTCGAGCAGTGCTACCCGCCATTGTGCGTGGGCGCGGCGCTGGTGATGCGCGGCGATGAACTGTGGGACACCGACACCCTCTATCGCCAGATCATCGAGCATGGCGTGACCCTGGCGGATTTGCCGGCGGCGTACTGGTTCCTGCTGTCTCAGGAGTGGTCCGCGCACCCGCAGCGGGACAAGGGGCGTTTGCGTCAGGTCCACGTCGGCGGCGAAGCCATGTCGCTGGAAGGTTTGAAGCTGTGGCACGCCGCCGGCCTGGGCGATGTGCGCCTGCTCAACACCTACGGGCCAACCGAAGCCACGGTGGTGTCCAGTACTCACGAATGCACACTGGCCGATACCCGCAATCACATTGGCGTGCCCATCGGCAAAGCCCTGCCGGGGCGTGCGCTGTATGTGCTGGACAGCGAAGGCCACCTGCTGCCGACCGGTTGCGTCGGCGAATTGTGCATCGGCGGCGACGCCGGCCTTGCCCAGTGTTATCACCAGCGACCGGGCTTGAGCGCCGAACGCTTCATCGCCGATCCATTTTCCAGCACGCAGGGCGCGCGGCTGTACCGCAGCGGCGACCTGGCGCGCTATCGCGAGGACGGTGCGCTGGAGTACCTGGGACGCATCGATCATCAAGTGAAAATCCGTGGTTTCCGGGTTGAGTTGGGTGAGCTGGAAGCGCATCTGCAAGGCTTGCCGATGATCAGCGAAGCCGCAGTGCTGGTGCATGAAGGCGTTGGTGGCAAGCAATTGATCGGCTACGTAGTGCTGGCCAGTGATGAATGGCTGAACTCGGATCCCCGTCAACTCACCGACACCGTGCGCCGCGCCCTGGGCGAGCGCCTGCCGGACTACATGCTGCCGGCGCAACTGGTGTTGCTGGCCGCGTTGCCGCTCAACCGCAACGGCAAACTCGACCGCGCCGCGTTGCCGGCCCCGCAGGTCTGGGAGGCCGACGTTGGCAGCGCCCCGCAAGGCGCACTGGAAATCGAACTGGCGCAGATCTGGCGGCAGGTGTTGCAGGTCAATCGCGTCGATCGGGAAAACAGCTTCTTCGAATTGGGCGGGCACTCGTTGCTGGCGACGCAAATCATCTCGCAGATCCGCCAGCGCCTGGGCCTTTCGGTGAGTTTGCGCAGCCTGTTCGAACACCCGCGCCTCGAGGATTTCGCCGCTCAGGTGCAGGCGCTGCAACACAGCTGTGAGCGCCCGGCGCTGGTGGCGGATACCTCCGGCGAACGCCAGCCGTTGTCCTTTGCCCAGCAGCGCTTGTGGTTCCTGTGGAACCTCGAACCGGACAGTTCGATGTACAACATGCCGGGTGCCTTGCGCCTGCGCGGCGAACTGAACCTCGACGCCCTGCGCCGAACCTTCGAAACCCTGGTGCAGCGTCATGCCGTGTTGCGCACCACCTTTTACGAACAAGACGGCCAGGCCTGGCAGCGGGTGCACAGGCAATTGCCGTTGAGCTTCGAGGCCAGCGACCTGCGGCATCGACCGGCGCCGGACGTCGAAGCGCAGCAACTGGCCCGCGAGGAGGTCGCCCGGCCATTCGACCTGCGCCACGGTCCGTTGCTGCGGGTGCGGGTGCTGCGGGTCGCGGATGACGAACATGTGCTGTTGCTGACGGTGCACCACATCGTCGCCGATGACTGGTCGTTCCGCGTCCTGATCAATGAATTCGTCACGCTCTATCCAACCCTCAACCGTGGCCAGACCCCGCAACTGCCGGCGCACAGCGTGCAGTACGCCGACTTCGCCAAATGGCAGCGCCAGTGGCTGGAGCAGGGCGGCGAGTTGCAGCGCCAACTCGACTACTGGCAGCAGCGCCTTGCCGAGCCACAAGCGGTGCTCGAGTTGCCCGCCGATGGCGACCGGCGCACGGCGCAAGAGGGTGCCAGCGCCCATTTCACCTTCAGCGCCGAACTCAGCCAGCAGGTGCGCGACTTTGCCCAACAGCGCGATCTGTCGCTGTTCATGCTGCTGCTGGCCGGTTTCACCCTCGTCCTGCGCCAGCGTACCGAGGTCAGTCGGGTGCGTATCGGCACCGATATCGCCAACCGAAATCAAGCCGAGCTTGAAGAAATGGTCGGCTTCTTCGTTAACCAATTAGTACTGCAAGTGGAGGTCGATGCCGAGCAGTCGGCGGCGCAGTTGCTGGAGGCCTGTCGCCGGGCGGTGCTGGAGGCTTCGGATCATCAAGACCTGCCGTTCGAGCGTCTGGTGGAAGCCTTGCGCTTGCCGCGCCGGGCCGGCCGTTCGCCGCTGTTCGACATCAAGCTGATCTACCAGGAAGGCGTCGGTCGCTTGTCGTCGATGGAGGGCCTGGAGGTCGAGGACTTCCCATCCGGGCGTCAGGCTGCCGAGATCGGCATGGTCGCCGCGTTCTACAACGATGCCGAGCACATTCACCTGAGTTTCGAAACGCCGGTGGGCCAGTACCTGGCGAGCACGCTGGAGTGTTTGTTCGAACAGATCCGGGCGGTACTCCAGACGCTGATACGCGCTGACGGAGTGCAGGTCGGTGAGTTGCTGGACCTGGCCGCCGATGTGCAACGCCGTGCCGATGCGCGCTTGAACGAGCAACGCAAGGCGTTGCTCGGCGGCGCCATGGCGATCAAGCGCCGCTCGGCGCACCGGTAACGCAATCCGCGGCGGACTGATTCAGTCGGCGGCGCCTTTGAGCGCCGCCGTCAACATTTTCTGGAGGGGTTTATGACCGTTTCAACGACCAAGTCCATTCCCAAGATGGGGCGTGGTGCCCGCAAGAGCCTGTCCACCGATCCGACGCGGCTGGTGAGTTTTGCGCCGATGTTCGAAGGCCTGAGCATGCCGCTGGTGTGCCGTCCGGCCGTGTCCGGCGTGAGCCTGGTGGAATGGGCGACCCAGAATCGCGCGCTGATCGAAAGCAAGCTGCTGGAACACGCGGTGATCCTGTTCCGTGGCTTCCAGGTGGCTGATATCGGCGAGTTCAACCGCTGTGTCGACGGAATTTCCGGCGGTGCCCTGGAATACCTGTTCCGCGCCTCGCCACGGACCCAGATCAGCGGCCAGTTCAAGATCTACAGCTCCACCGACTACCCTGCGCCGGAGAAAATCTTCCCGCACAACGAACACTCGTACTCGCCGGTGTTCCCGCGTCACCTGTACTTCTACTGCGACACGCCGTCGACCACCGGTGGTGAAACACCCTTTGGCGATACCCGCCGGATCCTCGCGCGGATCGACCCGGCGGTGCGCGAAGAGTTTGCCCGCAAACGCATCATGTACGTGCGCAACTACGGCGACGGCATGGGCCTGCCATGGCAGACCGTGTTCCAGAGCGAGGATCGCGCCGAGGTCGAAGCCTACTGCGCCAAAATCGGTATCCAGGCCGAATGGAAGCCGGGCAATCGCCTGCGCACCCGGCAGAACGGCCCGGCCATCGTGCGCCATCCACTGACCGGCGAGCGCATCTGGTTCAACCACGGCACCTTCTTCAACGCACTGACCCTGCCGGACAGCATCCGCGACAACCTGCTGCGTGAATTCGGCCCGCAAGATTTGCCGCAAAACACCTTCTTCGGCGATGGCTCGCCGATTCCCGAGGACGTGATTCGTCACCTGCAAGGCATCTACCGCGAGGTGATGGTCGAGTTCGCCTGGGAGAAGGGCGACGTGGTCCTGCTCGACAACATCCTCAGTGTGCATGCGCGCAACGAATTCACCGGCTACAGAAAAATCCTCACGGCCATGGCCATCGCGCAGAAAAGCGCCGACCTGGAACAGGAATAAGGACACCCGACATGAACACCACCGCCCTCGAACCTTCGGTAGACGTATTCCAGACTTCGGCCCAGCAGGCCTTTTATTTGCGTGCCCAGGAGCTGGGCGCACGACCGCTGTTCGCCACGCTGACGTTGCCGGTCGCCCGGCCAGTGGACGCTCAGGCATTGCGCAGGGCACTGGAAACACTCAGTCAGCGCCATGAAATCCTGCGCACGCTGTACCGTCGTCTGCCGGGCATGAAGTGGCCGGTGCAGAGCCTGTGCGATGGGTTGCCGCTCACCCTTCCGGGTAACCAGCCTTCAGTGGCCGGTGCCTTGAGCCGCAGCCGTGAAGTCATGGTTGAAGATTCGAATCAGGCGCTGGTGGTGGCGCAGGTTGAAGACGAGGCAGGGCAGCCTTTCATCACCCTGCTGGCCCCGGCATGCAGCATCGACGAGGCATCGCTGCGGGTGCTGGCGAGTGAACTTGGCAGCCTGTTGCGTGGTGAAACCCTGGTCGACGACGAGGACGCGCTGCAATACCTGGACTACAGCGCATGGCAGGAAGAACTGCGCGAAGAGGACATCGGCCACCAGGGCGCGGCGTTCTGGCGCAACCTGCAATCGCAGTTCGTCGTGGCCCATCGCTTGCCGTTCGAAAAAGCCGTCGAAGTCACTCTGGTTCGTCGTCAGGCAACGTTGATTGACGCCCCATGGCTTGCTGGCGTGCAACAGGTCGCTGCCGAAACGGGCGCCGAGGCAGAGCAATTGGCGCTTTTGCTGTGGACCGCATTCGTTGCACGCATCGGCCACCAGGAAAAGCTGCTGATGGGCTGGCAGGTGGAGGGGCGCAACGAGCAAACCGTCGCCACCCTCGGACGCTTCGCCCGGCGTTTGCCGGTGGCCTTCGATCACCGCAGCCAGCAGACACTGGCACAAGCGTTGGTGGCGTTTGCCGCCAGCGTCGAACAGTCGCTGTCGTGGCTCGATTGCCTCAATGAATTCGAACTGAGCGCCGAAGGTACCGCGCCGCTGCGTTACGGCTTCGTCTATCAGGCCGCCATTGAAAGCGCTATCGAGGTGGACGACGGCAACCCCGAAGTCCTTCGCCTGCGTGTGCAGGGCGATCAGTTGCAGTTGTCGTGTCTTGACGGTGCGCTGCCCGAATCGATGCTGGTTGAATGGCTGGAGCAGTTTGTCGAGTTCAGTCACCAATTGCTGGGCTCGCCCGAAATGACCCTGGCTCAGGCGAATCTGGTCAATGACGCACAACTGACCCGATTGGTCGAAGGCTTCAACCCGAACGCCACCGAGCAAGCATTGCCGTTCCGCTTCCTGCAAGAACTGTTCAGCGAACAGGCGCGCCTGCATCCGCAACGCATCGCCCTGAGCGTCAACGGTCAGCGCCTGAGCTATGCCGAACTGGATGCGCGCTCCAATCAGGTGGCCAATGCCTTGCGCGGCCAAGGCGTGACACCGGATGAAATTGTTGCGGTCTACGGCCAGCGCTCCGTGGAAATGGTCATCGCCCTGTTGGGCACGCTCAAGGCTGGCGCTGCGTACTTGCCGCTGGACCCGAACTACCCGATCGAGCGTCTGGCGTTCATGCTCGCCGATACCGGCGCGCGCCATGTGCTGGCCTGCCAAACGCTGCCGGATGCATTGCCTGGTGAGCGGACAATTTCCCTGATGCCGGGGGCCGAAGTCTGGTCCGCCGCGCAAACCCGGCCTGAGCCACAAGGCGACAGCGCCAATCTGGCCTACGTCATCTACACCTCCGGTTCCACCGGAAAACCCAAGGGCGTGATGATCAGCCATGCCAACGCCGTGGCCTCGACCTTGGCGCGCAATGCCTTTTATCGCCAGCCGCTGCGCGGGTTCCTGATGCTCTCGTCGTTCTCCTTCGATAGCTCGGTGGCCGGGGTTTTCTGGGCGTTGGGGCAGGGCGCGACCCTGTGCCTGCCGGACGAAGACAGCTACAAGGATCCGGCGCAACTGGCCGAGTTGATCCAGCGCGAAGAGATTTCCCACTACCTGACCTTGCCGTCGTACCACGCACAGATTCTCGAACACCTCGACCGCCAGGCGCTGGCCTGTGTGATCGTCGCCGGCGAAGCCTGCAGCAACGCACTGGTACAGCGACATCGCGAGGCATTGCCGGGGGTGGCGCTGGTCAACGAATACGGCCCGACCGAGGGCACCGTGTGGTGTTCGGCCTGGGAGTTGCCCCTCAGCGACGATGACGACAGCATTCCCATCGGCCAACCGATTGCCGGCATGCGCATCCATGTGCTCGGTCCGGACCTGCAACCGGTGGCCGTGGGCGTCGAAGGCGAGTTGTATGTCGGCGGGGCCGGCATTGCCCGAGGTTATCTGCAACAGGCACCGCTGACGGCCGAGCGTTTTGTCCCCGACCTGTTCGCGAAGGCGGCGGGCCAGCGCCTGTACCGCACCGGCGACCTGGCGCGCTATCGCGCCGATGGCGTGCTGGAGTATCTGGGTCGGGTCGATCACCAGGTGAAAATCCGTGGCTTCCGCATTGAACTGGGCGAAATCGAGTCGGCCATGCGCAACGCGCCGGGCATCGAGGACGCCGCCGTGATTGCCCGGGAAACCCCGACCGGCCCGCAACTGCTTGGCTTCGTGGTGTCCCCGGCCGACACCGCCGACATCCGCCTCAACGAATTGCGCAGCCACTTGGCCGAGGCACTGCCCGAGCACATGCAACCGGCGCGCTTGCAGGTGCTGGAGCGCTTCCCGTTGATGCCCAACGGCAAACTCAATCGCCAGGCCTTGCTCGATCTCGATGTGCGCCGCAGCGTCTTCGTGGCGCCACGCAACGACCTGGAAAAAAACCTGGCGGCGATCTGGGCCGAAGCGCTGCACGTCGAGCGCGTCGGCGTGCATGACAACTTTTTCGAACTCGGCGGGCACTCGCTGCTGGCCACGCGCATTCGTGCGCGGATTCAGGAAGAACTGAACCTGGCGATCCCGCTCAAGCTGTTTTTCGACGGTGACACCCTGGAACGCCTGGCGGCGCAGATCGAGCAGTTCCGTCAGCACAGTGAACATAAAGAAAACGATGTAGACGCCCTTGAAGCGTTGTTCGACGAAGTGGATGAGGAACACGCGCGATGAGTGCTGCACCGGACAGAATGATGACCCTGGCCCAGCGTTTCTGCGGCTTGAGCGCGGACGCCCGGCGCGCGTTGCAACAGAAGATGCATGCCCAGGGGCTGACCCTGGAACTGCTGCCGATCCCGCCACGGGACCGCGCCGTCGACACGCTGCCGGCGTCCTACGCGCAGCAGCGCTTGTGGTTCCTCAAGCAGATGCAGCCCCAGGCCACTGCCTACAACCTGACCGGTGCCTTCCGCCTGAGCGGCGAGCTCAACCCTGAGGCGCTGGCGCAAACCCTGAGCGCGCTGGTGCAGCGTCACGAAGTGCTGCGCACCACCTTCGTTTTCGACGACCGGCAAGTGCTGCAAAAGATTCACCCACGGATGGATGCGCCGCTGCTCGAAGTCAGCGCTGGCGACGAGGCCGAACTGCAACGGCAGATCGCCCTCAACGCCGAGCAGCCGTTCGACCTGCACAGCGGTCCGTTGATGCGCTGCCGCTTGATCCGCCTCGATGCGCAGCAACATGTGCTGGTGCTGACCTTCCACCACATTGTCACCGACGGCGGTTCGCTGCCGATCCTGTTGCAGGAGTTCACCCGGCTCTATGCACAACTGAGCGCCGGGCAGACCCCGCAGCTACCGGAGCTGGGCATTCAGTACGCCGACTTCGCCCGCTGGCAGCGGCTGTGGCTGGAGGCCGGCGAGGCCGATCGCCAGCTCGATTACTGGCGCGTGCAGTTGGGCCGCGAACACCCGCCACTGAACCTGCCGACCGACCGTCGTCGCCCGGCGATCCCGAGCCTGCAGGGGGCTAGCGTCGAGCTGGAAATCCCCACTGCGTTGACTGCTCAACTGCGTGAGCTCGCCCGCCGCGAAGGCTGCACCCTGTTCATGGTGCTGATGGCAGCGTTGCAGACACTGTTGCATCGCTACAGCGGCGAGCAGGACATTCGTGTCGGCGTGCCGATTGCCAACCGCACCCGCCAGGACGTGGAAAACCTGCTGGGCTTTTTCGTCAATACCCAGGTGTTGCGCAGCCAGCCCCGGGCCGACCGGCCATTTGTGCAGTTGCTGGCCGAGATCAAGACCGCGGCACTCGGCGCACAGGTCCATCAGGACCTGCCGTTCGAGCAACTGGTCGATGGCCTGGGCGTGGAACGCAGCCTGAGCCACACGCCGCTGTTCCAGGTGATGTTCAACCACCAGCGCGACAGTGGCGGCCCGCAACGTTGGGACCTGCCGGGGCTGAGCGTCGAACCGCTGATCTGGGATGAGAAAACCACCAAGTTCGACCTGATGCTCGACACCGTCGAGGGCGACGAGGGCATCCACGCGTCGTTCGTCTACGCCACCGAGCTGTTCGACGCCTCGACCATCGAGCGTCTCGGCCGGCACTGGCTGAACCTGTTGCAGGCGATTTGCACTGACAGCACGGTTGCCTTGGCGGACCTGTCCATGCTCGACGCCTCTGAGCAGCAGGCCACCTTGCGCGACTGGAATCGCACTGCCGGGTTGAACAGCGATCAGGCGAACCTGTTGTGCGCCCATCAACTGATCGAAGCCCAGGCCGTCGCGCACCCGAACAACATCGCTGTGACCTGCGACGGCGTCACCCTCAATTACGCCGAACTGAACCGACGCGCCAACCGCATCGCCCATCGCCTGCGCGAGCGCGGTGTCGGCCCCGATGTGTTGGTGGGCATCGCCCTGGAGCGTTCGCTGGAGATGATCGTCAGCCTGCTGGCGATCCTCAAGGCCGGTGGCGCCTACGTGCCGCTGGACCCGCAATACCCGCAGGACCGCCTGGCCTACATGCTCGCCGACAGCGGCACGCGCCTGTTGCTGACCGATTCCGCGCTGTTGCCGCAGCTGCCGTTGAACGAAGGCATCGAAGTGATCTGCCTCGATCACGCCAGCGACTGGCTGCTTGAAGCCAGTGCCGACAACCTGCCGAACCTGACCGCTCCAGAGAACCTGGCCTACGTCATCTACACCTCCGGTTCCACCGGCAAACCCAAAGGCACGCTGCTGCCCCACAGCAACCTGACGCGGCTGTTCAGCGCCACCGAGCACTGGTTCGGTTTCAATGCGCAGGATGTGTGGAGCCTGTTCCACTCCTATGCCTTCGACTTTTCCGTGTGGGAAATCTTTGGCGCGTTGTTCTACGGCGGCAAGCTGGTGGTGGTGCCCCACGCGGTTAGCCGCTCCCCGGAAGACTTCGCCCGCTTGCTCAGTGATGAGGGAGTCACGGTACTCAACCAGACCCCTTCGGCCTTTCGCCAGTTGATGCCGTTCGCCTGCGCCAATGCGCCAGACATGTCCCTGCGGTATGTGGTGTTCGGTGGCGAGGCGCTGGACGTGGCCAGCCTGCGTCCGTGGTATGACGCCTTCGACGACCGGCAGCCGTTGCTGATCAATATGTACGGCATCACCGAAACCACGGTGCACGTGACTTACCGCCCGCTGTCCCGCGCCGACCTCGATGGTGCCAATAGCTCGCCGCTGGGGGAGCCGATCGGCGATCTGCGCTGGTACGTGCTCGACCCGCGCCTGAACCCGGTGGCCAAGGGCTGCGTCGGTGAGCTGTACGTCGGCGGTGCCGGCCTTGCCCGCGGTTATCACCAGCGGCCCGATCTGACCGCCACGCGGTTTGTGCCGGACCTGTTCGCCGCCGAGTCGGGCGCGCGCCTGTATCGCACCGGCGATCTGGCGCGTTATTGCGCCGATGGCAGCATCGAGTACGCCGGGCGTATCGACCATCAGGTGAAGATCCGTGGTTTCCGCATCGAACTGGGGGAAATCCAGGATCGTCTGCAAAGCCATCCGGCCATCGAGCAGGCGCTGGTCCTGGCACCGCAGGTCAATGGCAGCCCGCAATTGGTCGCGTGGTTCACCGCGAGCGGCGACGACAGCGATTTGCGCCACTCCCTGCGCGAATATTTGCAGGCCGGTTTGCCGGACTACATGGTGCCGGCGCATCTGATCAAACTCGACCAATGGCCGCTGACCGGCAACGGCAAACTGGATCGCGCTGCATTGCCCAAGCCCGACGCAACGCTGGCGCAGCAGGCCTACACGGCGCCGATGGATGAGCTGCAAACCGAGTTGGCGGCGATCTGGCAAGACGTGCTCAAGCTCGAGCGCGTAGGCATCGACGACAACTTCTTCGAACTGGGCGGCGACTCGATCATCTCGATCCAGGTGGTCAGCCGCGCGCGTCAGGCCGGGATTCGCATCACCCCGCGGGACCTGTTCCAGCACCAGACCGTGCAGAGCCTGGCGAAGGTCGCGATACGCAGCGCCGGGTTGCTCATCGACCAGGGGCCGGTGCGTGGCGAGGTGCTGCTGACGCCGATCCAGCACTGGTTCTTCGAGCAAGACATCGAGGCTCGTCACCACTGGAACCAGTCGCTGCTGCTGGAACTGCGCGAGCCGCTGGACAGTGCCAGCCTGCAACAGGCCTTGGCCGCGCTGGTAGAACATCACGACGGGTTGCGTCTGCGGTTGCGTCAGGTCGACGGCGTCTGGCAACAGGCCCAGGCCGAGCAGTGGAACAGCGCCGAGGTGCTGTGGCAGCGCCAGGCCGCCAATGCCGATGAACTGCTTGAACTGTGCAACGCCGCGCAAGCCAGCCTGAATCTGCAGGACGGCCCGCTGTTGCGTGCCTTGCTGGTGGACATGGGCGCGGCGGGCCAGCGCCTGTTGCTGGTGGTGCATCACCTGGCGGTGGACGGCGTGTCCTGGCGATTGCTGCTGGAAGATTTGCAAACCGCGTATCAACAAGCGCAGCAATCTCAACCCCTGCGTCTGCCAGCGAAAACCAGCGCCTATCAGGCCTGGGCCGCTCGCCTGCAATCCCATGCGCAAAGTGCTGTATTGGCCAGCCAAGCCAGTTACTGGCAAGACCAATACCGCGACGTACAGGTGCAACTGCCCGCCGACAACCCCCAAGGCAGCCTGGCCAGCCAGCATGCCGTGAGCGTGGAAACGCTGCTCGACAGCACATTGACCCGCCAACTGTTGCAGGACGCCCCGGCGGCTTACCGCACCCAGGTCAACGACCTGTTGCTGACGGCACTGGCGCGGGTGTTGGGCAACTGGACCGGTCAAACTTCGACGCTGGTGAAACTGGAAGGCCATGGTCGCGAAGACCTGTTCGACGACATCGACCTGACCCGCACCCTGGGCTGGTTCACCTCGATCTTCCCGGTGAAACTCACCCCAGCGGGCGATCTGGCTGCAAGCATCAAAGCGGTCAAGGAACAGCTGCGCGCCGTGCCTGACAAGGGCATCGGTTTCGGCATCCTGCGTTATCTGGCCGACGCCGGCCTTGAGGATCTGCCGTCACCGCACGTCACCTTCAACTACATGGGCCAGTTCGATGCCAGTTTCGACGAACAGGCGCCGTGGCGTCCGGCCCGGGAAAGCGGTGGCGCCGAGCAGGGCGCATCGGCCGAACTGGACCGGGGCCTGAGCATCAACGGTCAGGTGTATGCCGGGCAACTGCGCCTGAGCTGGACCTTCAGCGGTGACGTGTTCAACCCGCAGACCGTGAAACGTCTGGCCGATGCCTACGCCCTGGAGCTGCAACAGCTGATCGAACATTGCCTGAGCGGTGCCGGCGGGTTGACCCCGAGCGACGTGCCACTGGTGCGCGTCGATCAGGCGCAGCTGGATGCCTTGCCGTTGGCGGCCAGCCAGATCGAAGACATCCTGCCGTTGTCGCCGATGCAGCAGGGCATGCTGTTTCACAGCCTGTTCACCCCGGATGCCGGGGCCTACATCCCGCAGATGCGCGTGGATGTGCAGGGGCTCGACGTCGAGGCGTTCCGCGCTGCCTGGCAGCAGACGCTGCAGCGCCATGAAGTGCTGCGCGCGGCGTTCTTCAGCGAGAGCAATGGCTCGCGGCCGCTGCAAGTGATCCTGGCCGACGCCACGCTGCCGCTGACCGTGCTCGACTGGTGCGATCAACCCAAGGTTACCGAAGCGCTGGATCGCCTGGCCGAGGACGACCGTCTGCGCGGTTTCGACCTGACATTGGCACCGTTGCTGCGCCTGACCCTGGTGCAGACCGCCGATGACCGCCATCACCTGATCTTCACCAACCACCACATCCTGCTGGACGGCTGGAGCACTTCGCAGTTGTTCGGCGAAGTGCTGCAGCGGTATTGCGGAATCATGCCGGCGCCGAGTGTTGGCGGTTATCGCGATTACATGACTTGGCTGGGCACCCGCGATCGCGCCGCGTGCGAAGCGTTCTGGCTGGAGCAATTGCAGTCGTTCACCGAACCGACGCGACTGGCCGGCGCCTTGCCGGGGCCGGTTGCCGGGCAGGGCGATGCTCATCGCACCCTGCACCTGAGCCTGGACCGCGCGGCCACCGAGCGCCTGAGCGGGTTCGCCCGTCAGACCCGAGTCACGCCCAACACGGTGCTGCAAGCGGCGTGGCTGTTGCTGTTGCAGCGCTACACCGGGCAGCAAACAGTGGCGTTCGGCGCCACGGTGTCGGGGCGTCCAAGCGAATTGCAAGGCATCGAGCAGCAGATCGGTCTGTTCATCAACACCTTGCCGGTGATCGCCACACCGCACCCGGAGCGCACGGTCAGCCAATGGATCGATGAAGTCCAGGCGCTCAACCTCAAGTTGCGCGAAGTCGAATACACACCTCTGGCGGATGTGCAGCGTTGGGCCGGTCACTCTGGCGAGGCGCTGTTCGACACGCTGCTGGTGTTCGAAAACTACCCGGTGGCCCAGGCGCTGGAGGAGGGCAATGCCAGCGCGCTGAAGTTCTCCGGCATCAGCAACCACGACCAGACCAGCTTCCCCTTGGCCATTGCCGCCGAGCTGGGTGAATGCCTGGATTTGCGTTTCAACTACGACACGGCGCTGTTCAGCGCAGAGGCTATCGAAGGTCTGAGCACACGTCTGCTGGCATTGCTCGATGCCATGGTCAGTGCGCCGCAGCAGCCATTGGGGCGCTTGAACCTGCTCGATGCCGCACAAACGGCGCAGCAGATCGAGGGTTTCAACCGCACCGCGCAGGCCTGGCCGGATGTGCGTCCGGTTTACCAGTGCTTCGAAGCCCAGGTGCAGCAAACCCCAGAGGCTCCGGCCCTGGTGTTTGCCGGCCAGACCCTCAGCTATCGCGAACTCAATCAACAGGCCAACCGGCTGGCGCACTACCTGCGCAGCCAGGGCGTCGGCGCCGAAGTGCTGGTGGGCATTGCCGCCGAGCGTTCGCTGGAACTGGTGATCGGCCTGCTGGCGATCATGAAGGCCGGTGGCGCCTACGTGCCGCTGGACCCGGACTACCCGCGCGAACGCCTGGAGCACATGTTCGACGACAGCGGCGTACACCTGCTGCTGACCCAGCGTCATTTGCTTGAGCAGTTGCCGATTCCGCCCGCCACCACGGCGATTTGTCTCGATGACATGGCCGGTTTGCTGGACGGCCTGGGCAACGAAAACCTGCCCTGTGTGGTCGAGCTGCAATCGCTGGCCTACATGATCTACACCTCCGGCTCCACCGGCAAACCCAAGGGCGCGGCCAACCACCATGAGGCCTTGTACAACCGCTTGGCGTGGATGCAGGGCGCGTACCCACTGGACGGGCGCGACACCGTATTGCAGAAAACCCCGTTCAGTTTCGACGTGTCGGTCTGGGAGTTTTTCTGGCCATTGATGACCGGCGCACGCCTGGCCGTGGCCGAGCCGGGTGCCCATCGCGATCCGGCGCAACTGGTCAGCCTGATCGAGCAGTACCAGGTCAGCACCCTGCATTTCGTGCCGTCGATGCTGCAGGCGTTCGTTCAGGGCGAAGGCTTCGAACGTTGCGCCAGCCTGCGGCAGATCATGTGCAGCGGCGAAGCCCTGTCGGCGGACTTGCAGCAGAGCCTGTTCCGCGTGCTGCCCAACGTTGGCCTGTACAACCTGTACGGCCCGACCGAAGCGGCCATCGACGTGACCCACTGGACTTGTGTCGACGACGGCGGCTTCAACGTGCCGATCGGTCAGCCGATTGCCAACCTGGTGACCTACATCCTCGACGACAGTCTGCAACCGCAAGTGCAAGGTTGTGTGGGTGAGCTGTATCTGGGCGGCATCGGCCTGGCCCGTGGTTATCACAACCGTCCGGAGCTGACCGCTGAACGCTTCGTTGCCAGCCCGTTCGGTGAGCAGGGCGAGCGCCTGTACCGCACCGGCGACCTGGCGCGTTACCGCGCGGACGGCGTGATCGAATACGTCGGGCGCATCGACCATCAAGTGAAGATCCGCGGCTTGCGCATCGAGCTGGGGGAAATCGAAGCCTGCCTGCTGGAGCATCCATCGGTGCGCGAGGCCGTGGTGATCGCCCTCGACGTTGGCAAGTCCAAGCAATTGGTGTCTTACGTCACAGGTCCTGTTGCCGTTGATCCACTCAAACAACACCTGCGCAACGCACTGCCCGAGCACATGCAGCCGAGCCACGTGCTGTTGCTCGATCAGTTTCCGGTAACGCCCAACGGCAAGCTCGACCGCCGCGCATTGCCGCAACCGGACCTGCAAGTGCGCGAATACGTTGCGCCGCGCAGTGCCGTGGAAGCGACGCTGCAAGCCGTGTGGCAGGCGTTGTTCGAAGTGCCGCAGATTGGCATGCACGACAACTTCTTCGAACTGGGCGGCGATTCAATCGTCTCGATCCAGGCTGTCAGTCGCGCACGCAAGGCCGGGTTGAGCATTTCGCCCAAAGATGTGTTCAGCCATCCGACCATCGCCGAACTGGCCGCGGTCGCTCAACCGCTCACGGCAGATCAAGCCGTACAGACGGTGTTTGCACCGACCGCGAACATCGAACTGAGTGACGCGCAGTATCAGGCGCTGGAACTGACAGCGGACGAAGTCGAGGATGTTTATCCGCTGTCGCCGATGCAGCAGGGCATGCTGTTCCACTCGGTGCAGGACGGCGACTCGGGGCTGTACGTCAATCAGATCGAAGTGGGTGTGCGCGGCGTCGACGGTGCGCGTTTCCGTGCAGCCTGGGCGGATGCTGCCCAACGTCACGGGATTCTGCGCACCGCATTCCTCTGGGAAGGCGACAAGGAACCGCTGCAAGTGGTGCTGCGTGACGCGCCGTCACTGCTCACTGAATTGGACTGGCGCGGGCTCGATGATCAGCCTGAGCGCGTCCGCCAACTGGCCCTCGAGGAGCGCGAACGCGGCTTCTCGTTGAACCGCGCGCCGCTGTTGCGCCTATTGCTGGTGCGCCTGGAAGACGACCGCTATCGCCTGATCTGGACCTACCACCACATCCTCATGGATGGCTGGAGCGTGTCGCGCCTGATCGGTGAAGTGCTGCGCCATTACAGCGGCGAGGAGCACGAGCCGGTGGCCGCCTATCGCGACTACATCGACTGGCTCGGCCAGCAAGTCGCCGAGGCCAGCGAGGCGTTCTGGAAAGACAAACTCAGTAACCTCGAAGGCGCCACGCACCTGGCCCGCGCACTGCCGGTCAAGGCGCCGCAAACCGGTTATCACGCGATCTATACGCACCTGAGCGCCGGGGAGACCGCGGGTTTGCAGGCCTTTGCCCAGCAACAGCAAGTGACCCTCAACACCCTGGTGCAAGCCGCGTGGCTGTTGCTGTTGCAGCGCTACACCGGCCAGCGCACGGTGACGTTCGGCGCCACGGTGTCCGGGCGCCCGGAAACACTCAACGGCTCGGAGAACATGCTCGGGCTGTTCATCAACACCTTGCCGGTGGTCAACACGGTGCCGACCGAAGCCAGCGTCGGCGACTGGCTGCGGGAGATCCAGGCCTTCAACCTCGACATCCGCGACTTCCAGCAAACCCCGCTCAGTGATATTCAGCGCTGGGCCGGGCAGGGCGGGCAGTCGTTGTTCGACAGCATCATCGTGTTCGAAAACCAGCCGGTGGACCGTACCCTTCGCGAGTGGAACGGCGATTCCCTGCGCTTCGAGGACGTCTCCGATTTCGGCCTGACCAGCTTCGCCATGGACCTGATGGTCAGCCTCGACGAGGGGCTGCGCATCGAGTACATGCACCAGCGCGATCAGTTCGATCTGGCCACCGTGGAAATCCTGCGCAGCCACATGGAAAGCCTGATGCAGCGCTTGTGCGACGACGCCGGGCGCGCCGTTGGTGAGCTGGGCCTGCTGACCCAGGACGAAGGCCGGGCGCTGGACGGCGAACTGCCGGTGGTGGCTGAGGGTGACGAGACGCCGGTGCACGAACTGATCCGTCAGCGTGCGCGACTGCAACCGGATCACACGGCGCTGGTGCTCAGTTATGCCGATCGCGACGCCGAGCAGTTGAGTTATGCCGAGCTTGACCATCGCTCCGATGCCCTGGCAGTGCATCTGCTGGAGCAAGGCGTGCAGGCCGAAGATGTGATCGGTGTGTTCATGGAGCGCTCGCTGGAGCTGGTGGTGTCGCTGCTGGCGGTGATGAAGTGCGGTGCGGCCTACGTGCCGCTGGACCCGCAATACCCGCAGGAACGCCTGCGCTACATGATGGCCGACAGCGACATGCGCTTGTTGCTGACCCAGGAGCGTCTGTGCGATAGCGCGCAACTCAATCCGGGCACGGCGATGGTCGCAGTGGATCGCTTGAACCTCGACGTCGATGTTGCGGTGCCATCGAGTTCCGTGCACGCCGGGCAACTTGCCTACCTGATCTACACCTCGGGCTCCACCGGCAAGCCGAAAAGCGTCGCCGTCGCCCACGGGCCTTTGAGCATGCACGTGCAAGCCATCGCCGAGCTATACGAGATGGACCCGGACAATCGCGAGCTGCATTTCATGTCGTTCGCCTTCGACGGCGCCCATGAACGCTGGATCACCGCGCTGATCAGCGGCTCGACCCTGGTGATCCGCGATAACACCTTGTGGACCGCCGAACAGACCCTGGCCGTGCTGCACCGCCAGCGCATTAGCGTCGCCTGCTTCCCGCCGGCCTATCTGCTGCAACTGGCCGAACACGCCGAATTGCAGGGCGGTGATCCACCACCGGTGCGCATCTATTGCTTCGGTGGCGATGCGGTGCCGGACGCCACCTTCGAGCGGGTCAAGCACACACTCAAGCCGCAGTTCCTGGTCAACGGCTATGGGCCGACGGAAACCGTGGTCACGCCGCTGCTGTGGAAAATCGCCGCCGACGGCCACTGCCAGGCGATGTATGCGCCGATTGGCCAACGTGTCGGCAGCCGCAGCCTGCACGTACTGGACATGGACCTCAACCCGCTGCCGGTGGGCATGGTCGGCGAGCTGTACATCGGCGGACGGGGTGTCGCGCGTGGCTACCATCGTCACCCGTGGCAGAGCGCCGAGCGCTTCGTTGCCGATCCGTTCAGCACCGAAGGCGGGCGCCTGTACCGCACCGGCGACCTGGTGCGCCGTCGCGAGGATGGCGTGTTCGATTACGTCGGGCGTATCGACCACCAGGTCAAGGTGCGCGGCTTCCGCATCGAACTGGGTGAAATCGAAGCCCGCCTGCGCGAGCAGGCAGGGGTCAATGATGCGCTGGTGGTGGTGCGTGACAACGGTCAGGGGCCGCAATTGGTGGGCTATGTGGTGGCGGCGCAAGACGATGGCCTCGGCCCGCGTTGCCAGGCGGCATTGCGCGAGAGCCTGCCCGACTACATGGTGCCGACCCAGGTCGTGGTGCTGCCGCGTTTCCCGTTGACCCCCAACGGCAAGCTCGACCGCAAGGCCTTGCCGGACCCGGCCTTCACCGGCCGTGACTACGTGGCGCCGCGCACGCCTCTGGAATGGGCGCTGGCGGATATCTGGCAACAGGTGCTGGGCATCGAGAAGGTTGGCATTACCGACAACTTCTTCGAGTTGGGCGGCGATTCGCTGCGCACCCTCAAGGTGATCTCGAAAGTGCGCGCCCTGAACGAGCCGGGCTTCCAGCTCAAGCTGCGGGACATGATGGCCAAGCCGACGATTGCCGGGTTGTCCGGTGTCGATGAACAGCCGCTGCGACAGAGTCCGCAACCGCTGTTGCTGCTAAACCAGGTGGTGAATGATCAGCCGCCGCTGTTCTGCCTGCACGCCGGTTTCGGCACGGTGTTCGACTACGAGCCGTTGGCCCGGCGCCTGGATGGCGAGCGCACGGTGTACGGCGTGCAATGCCGGATGCTGCTCGACCGGCAGTGGCACGACAGCTCGCTTTCGCAGAT
This sequence comes from Pseudomonas sp. GW456-L13, assembly GCF_017350115.1. NCBI lineage: Bacteria > Pseudomonadati > Pseudomonadota > Gammaproteobacteria > Pseudomonadales > Pseudomonadaceae > Pseudomonas > Pseudomonas sp. GW456-L13. The sequence goes on along the minus strand of NZ_JACNAS010000002.1, from coordinate 586,195 downwards.
GGCCCAAGATTACGTCGAGGCGATCCGCGCCCGGCAACCCCAGGGGCCGTACCACGTGCTGGGCTGGTCGCTGGGCGGGGCGTTGGCGTTGATGGTGAGTGACTTGTTCGAACAGCAGGGCCAGCGAGTGGCGTTTGTCGGCCTGGTGGACAGCTTTGTGCCGACCCAGGTCAATGCCGTCGCCAGCCCGGATGAGTGGCGCACGGATCTGGCCGAGTTCCTCGGTGCAACCTTGGGCATGGATGGCGAGGTGATTGCCCGGGTGTTGAGTACCGAGTCGACGGGGGACCACGAGGCAGTGGCGCGGATCATTCGTGCGGTGATCGACAGCGAAAGCGATCAGGCCAGCGGCTACGCGCTGCTCGGTGCCGATGAGCTGGCCCAGACGTTCATGGTCAGCACGCGGATGAAGGCGCTGTCGCGACAGGTCGAGACCTTGCCGATTCCGCAGGCCGAGCTGCATTGCTGGTGGGCCGATGGCAACCCGACGGCCGAACGCGCGACCCTGGAGCGTCAGCAACCACGGCTGAGCAAGGTGCAAACGGTAACGGCCGGCCACTTCGATATCCTGCAGCAGGAGGAGTGCCTGGACGCCGTGGTGGCTGCGCTTGGCCGGGAGGTGGTGGCGCAGGTCTAAACCGTTCATTCGTGGTCAGGCCCACTTACCTGTGGCGAGGGGGCTTGCCCCCGTTCGGCTGCGAAGCAGTCGCAATCCCGAACAACGCGGTATGTCTGACTAATCTCAAACGCTGGTTCTGGGGCCGCTTCGCGACCCAACGGGGGCAAGCCCCCTCGCCACATGTTTTCGTTCGGCATGGGAGGGTCTTCATTGAGCCCTAATGAACATCCCGCCCGGTTCGTTTACCAGGGCAAGACTGTTTATTTTTGGAGACTACCGCCCATGGCACTGCACCCGGACATCGAAGGGTTTCTAGAGCTGGCCGAGTTCGGCCGCCTCAGCGGCAAAAGCCAACCCATGCATGAGCTGAACCCGAGCGAAGCGCGGCAGCAATTCGAACAGACTTCGCAGTTGCTCGATGCGGCGCCAACGGGGGCGTTGACGGTGACGGAGGTCAGCATTGCTGCACGGGATGGGCATGTGCTCAATGCGCGGCTGTACGCCAAACCACAACCGGACAACGAGCCGCGCCCGGTGTTGCTGTACTTCCATGGCGGCGGCTACGTGGTGGGCAGCCTCGATTCCCACGACACCCTGTGCCGGCGACTGGCGCTGGCGGGGGAATTTGCCGTGTTGTCAGCGGACTATCGCTTGGCACCTGAGCACCGTTTTCCCACTGCATACAACGATGCCGAAGACATCACCCGTTGGCTGGCCATTACCGGTGCCAAAGCATTGGGTCTGGACGCGAGACGGATCGCACTGGCCGGGGACAGCGTCGGCGGCAGCCTGGTGGCCTCGCTGTGCATCGCCATCGCCCAGGACCCGTTGGGATGGCCGCTTGTGCCGCGCCTGCAAGTGTTGCTGTACCCGGTGATCGACGCGGTAAAAAAACGCCCGTCCCTCGAGCGATTCGCCGAAGGCTATCTGCTGGAAGCCACCACGCTGGAATGGTTCTACCAGCAATACCAACGCAGTGAAGCGGATCGTGCCGACTGGCGTTTTTCACCGTTGTACGCCGAGTGCGTGCAACGGCTGACGCCGACGGTGTTGTGGCTGGCCGAATACGACCCGTTGCTCGATGAAGGCCTGGCCTGGGCCGAGAAACTGCGTACTGCGGGGCAACCCCTGGTGCTGGAGGTCAAGGCCGGCATGACCCACGACTTTGCGCGCATGGGCGAGATGGTCCAGGAAGTGCCGGGGATGCTGGGGCAACTGGCGGCGCAGATCAGCGAGAGTCTGGCCTGACGCATGGCGTAGTGATCAGCGACGCCGTCCCCCTGTGGGAGCGAGCTTGCTCGCGATAGCGGCAGCACATTCAACATTGATGTGTCTGACACTCCGCCATCGCGAGCAAGCTCGCTCCCACAGTTTGTTTTGCGCTGACTCGGATAACTAAGGCGGATCAAGCCGATCCAGCGCCCGATTCACCGCCAGTTCCCCCAACATGATCACCTGCGCAATCCCCAACAGCGCATTGCGGCTTGTCCCTTCCAGATGATCCACCAGATCGTTGGCCATGACATTGGCCGACGCCAGCGACTCACAGGCGTGCACCAGCAGGGTTTCGGTACTGAGTTCTGGGTTGACGATGAACATCGTGTTGGGTGTGCGCGGGGTGGCCATGATGTTGGGGCCAGGGTTGAGGTGGTGATTGAGCGCGCGCTCGGCGGCTTCGTGGAATTGTTTTGAGTCGGGGCTTTCGTACGTCGAGGCCGGGTCGGAATCCGGCGGATTTGGCGTTACCTTGAACATCGATACTTACCTTTAAAGTAGGGCAGCACCAGTTCGCTACTAAACGAAAGGGTGGCAGCTGTGCGCAAGTTAGTAGACCGGCAAGGTGAGGAACCGGCGCGCCCGGGGGCGCCATGCGCACAGCCACCATCAAGCACAGGCGGATGCCTGACTGATGATACTCATGCGACCGTTCTAACCTTGGCCGGGCTACTAAACCCGATCACCGACAATCAGTGACCCGAATCAAGTTACCGACGACCTCCAAGGCGCACAAGCCGGCGGATTCTGGCGTACCTGTAGGCAACGACGCAAGGCGTTGTGGCTTTCATGAAGTAACCTGTAGGGCGCTTAAACAAGTGCTGCTGACTGGTGTTTGTCAGCGACGATCTGATTTCTGTACCGATTGTGTTTCGAACAAATAAACGGGAAACATCTGATGGGTTTTCGGTTTGGTGTCCCTCGACACTTCACTCAAAACTGCTAGATTCACCGCTCGATTGGCACGACAAGGAATGTTCGTTCATGAAATTTGGCTACCTGATCATCTACGTCAAGGATGTAGAGGCCTCTCTCAAGTTCTTCTCATCGGCCTTCGGGCTCGGCGTTCGGTTCATCCATGAGTCCGGCACCTATGGCGAACTGGAAACCGGCGAAACCGCGCTGGCATTCGCCGCCGATGAACTGGCCGCATCGAACTTCAGCACAGGTCATGTCCCGGCGCACTCATCCCTCAAGCCGCTAGGCATCGAAGTCGGGCTGGTAACCGAGGATGTCCCTGTGGCCCATGCCAAAGCGATTCAAGCAGGCGCCAACGAAATCGCTGCCCCGACTACCAAACCCTGGGGGCAAACCGTTTCTTACGTTCGATGCCCTGACGGAACGCTGGTTGAGCTGTGCACACCCGTAAACGCTACCGAGAGTGCGTCTTGAAAGCCGGGCGCGAAGGGAACCACGCAGACAAGTCTGGCAGTAACCTGCAAGTGGTCACGTCAACGGACCCTTTGGCGATACTTGAAATCTCAGGGATTACGCCGCAACTCCGGGAGCTGGAAACGCAGGCCGTTGCCGAAGGCTTCAGGTTCCTCTCCCGGTTGATCGAGGAATGGGAAAGCGGTGCCAATCGATTCGATCAGCAGGGTGAGTGTCTTTTCGGGGCGTTCCGGAACGGGCGGCTGATTGCCATTGGCGGGCTCTCGTGCGATCCATTTGCCGGGCGGGACACAGGAAGATTACGGCGGGTCTACGTCGCACGTGCATCAAGGGGCCAGAACGTGGGCAAAGCGTTGGTGCAGCACCTGCTGGAATTGGCGAGTGAGCATTTTCGCGTTGTACGACTGTCTACGGACACACCCGAGGGCGCCGCCTTTTACCTTCGCTGCGGGTTCCGGCCGATCCAGGATGATTTTGCGACGCATATGAAGTCATTGGCGTTCTGAAAAAACCAAGGATGATTCAATGATGAATCATAAAAAAAACCTCATCAGTTGCCTGATATTTCCCATCGCCCCGGTCGGCGTCATCTTTCTGACCTTTGCCCTGTGCAGGGAAATCTGGGCGGAAAACTTCTACACACCCGGCGAGGACGGCGGAGAAGTCGAGCCTACGCTGGCTCTCTTTATCATTCCGCTCCTGCTGGTCATTGCCGCATTTTTGTTTGCGGGCCTGACAGCGTTGACTCGATGGGTGGCGCGGCGTTTTGAACCCGGGGCCTGGTGGCGGTGGTTGATGGCGATTCCACGCGTCGTCCTGGCAGCCATTGCGTTGTTTCTGTTTCTGCTTTCGACCGGTTTCCTGATGGGAGATGTGCTCGGTCCCTTCAGGTATTGGCAGGTGGCTTGCGCATGGGCAGCCAGCGCGGTGACCGTCGGGGCATTTGTGGTTCAGCAACTTTCACGTCTAAAGGAGTAGTCCTCAGGCCTCGGACAGGGTTCTGCCGAGCCATCTTCCGCATTCCGTATCGGCTATGTATTATCGACCTCGGCCCGATGCTGCCCGCCGCTCGCTCCCGTTGGGAAAGGTGAAAGCGTCTCCTCCTTCTACAAACCCTGTCGCCTCTCTTGACGGTCGAGGTTTGGCAACGCGAGCACCAAAGCATCTCGGCTACAGGAGCAGTCATGTTTTCAATCGAGCAAGCCAAGCAAATGGCCAGACAGTTGCGCGCCTCGCTGGAGGAACGCAATCAAGTGGTGACCCATTCTACTGCGCTGGAACTGGTCGCCCAGCAACTGGGCTACAAGGACTGGAACACCGCGTCAGCGTTGCTTGCCCAGGCAAACACCCCGTCCACGCCTGCTGCAACGTTCGACAAACCTATTCCAATCTTACGGATGTTCGACGAAGCCAAGGCGCGTGAGTTCTATCTGGATTTCCTGGGCTTTAGCGTCGAGTTCGAGCATCGTTTCGAGGCGGATTTGCCGCTGTACCTGGGCATCAGTCGCGACGGGCTGCAACTGCATCTTTCCGAGCACCACGGCGATGCCAGCCCGGGCTCGACGGTGTTCGTGCCCATGCACAACATCGAACTGCTCAGGGACGAATTGCAGGGCAAGCGCTACGGATACGGACGCCCGGATATTGTTCAGCAGGGCTGGGGCAAGGAGCTGCAAGTCTACGACCCGTTCGGCAACCGGATTCGCTTCTGCCAGTATTGATCAGACGGTGCGGACCAGGGCGACCTGGTCCGTTTTGAACCACCCGGTATTAAGGATGGACACGGTATGACCACGCAGGACATTTCGCTTCAAGACATCGCCGCACCTGAAGGCGTTTGTTATGGCTGCGGCAGCCAAAACCCGCACGGGCTGCACATCAAGAGCTTCTGGCATGAAGACGGCGTGCATGTCATGGCGCAGCACATGCCGGATGACAAGTATTGCGGCTGGCCGGGTCTGGTTTACGGCGGTTTGATCGCGATGCTGGTCGATTGCCACTCCAACTGGGCAGCGATGGCTTATCACTACCGGGCAGAACAGCGCGAGGTGGGCAGCTTGCCCCACATCACCTGCGTCACCGGTAACCTGGGCATCAAGTACATCAAGCCCACCCCGATGGGTGTCCCCCTGACACTGCGTGCAAAAGTCGAGGGCGAGGTCGGGCGTAAAAGTCGGGTTATTTGCGAGGTCTTCGCCGGGGATGTCCTGACCGCTGTCGGGGACTCCACGTTTGTCCGTGTCGATACCGAGCAACTCAGGGCCGCTGCGCAAGCAGAAAACGGAACCGTGCCACTGTAGGAGCGAGCTCGCTCGCGATGGACTCACAGGCGCCGCGTTCAACCAGTAAACACGCGTAATCGTTAACGACCATCGCGAGCAAGCTCGCTCCTACAAGTGGTCGCAGTCAGCCATCAGGGCCGCTGTAGGAGCGAGCTCGTTCGCGATGGACTCATAGGCGCAGCGTTTAGCCAGTGAACACGCGTTATCGTTAACGACCATCGCGAGCGAGCTCGCTCCTACAGGTGGAGGCAGTCGGCCATCAGTACTGCGCGCGCAGGCTCAGGGTCAGGGTGCGCGGGTCGCCGTAGAAGTTGGTGCCCCAGGAGGCATCGACGCGGTCGTAGTACTTGCGGTCGAACAGGTTGTTGGCGGTCAGTGTCGACGACAGGTGTTCGTTGAACTTGTAGCCGACTTGCGCCGAGGTAACAGCATAGCCGCCTTGATGGAACTTCACGTCACGCTGGTAGTAGGTGTCGCTGACCACACGCACGCCACCGGCGACGCTGAAGTCCTTGAGCGGGCCGTCGGTGAATTCGTACTTGGTCCACAGGTTGAAGTTGTGCTTGGGCGTGATGGTGCTGAAGGTCTTGCCTTTGTTGGCCTGGTCGCCGTCCAGGAACTTGGTGGAGGTGTAGGCGTAACCGGTGACGATGCTCCAGTTGTCGGTCAGGTTGCCGCTCAGCTCGGTTTCCCAACCCTCGCTGCGTGCCTTGCCTTCGGTCATGTAGGCACCGGAGGTGTTGTCGTATTCGGCGCGGTTTTCATCGTAGATGCGAAAGGCGGCGATGCTGGCGTTCAGGCGACCGTCGTAGAATTCGCGCTTGAGGCCGATTTCGTATTGCTTGCCTTCGCGGGGGCCGACGGGCTCGCCGTTTGTGCCGATTTCGCTTTGCGGTTTGAACACGCCGGTGTAGCTGAAGTAGGTCGACAGTTCTGGGGTGATCTTGCCGATGATGGCGCCGTACGGCACGACCTTGCGGTTGATGCTGGTGTGGGCTTCGCCGAAGTTGTTGAAGAAGGCGTTGGCGTTTTTCGCATCACTTTCGTACCAGGTCACGCGGCTGCCGCCGATGACATCGAGCCAGTCGGTGACGTTGAACTTGGCGCGGGTGTAGACGCCGTACTGATCGGACTTGGACCAGTTGCCATTGACGTGCGCATAGTCGTTGCGGGGAATGTCGATGCTGCCCGGATTCCATACGTTGATCGGGAAGTACTCGCCGCCGCCGTAGGTGAAATCCTTGTCCAGGTGCTGGTACTCGGCACCCACGGTGAACTCGTGTCGGCGATCGGCGAACTCGAACGGCGTGGTGACAAAGCTGTCGACGCCGACGGTCTTGATGTGGGTGTAGTAGTCGTAGGCCACGGCCCAGCTGTCACCGGTGGCCGGGTCGACCGCGCCGTCGGCCCAGGTGAAGTTACGCTCCGGGGTTTCGGCATCGCGGTAGGTCAGGGTGGTCTTGAACTGACCGCCGTTGTCCAGTTCGTGGTCGAGCTCGGCGAAGGATTCCCAGACTTTTTCGTTGAGGGTGTTCCACTTGGCATCGACGAAGGTCGAGCGCGGCACGTCGAGCAATGAGCCGTCGGCGTAGGCCGGCAGGCCGAAGGCCGGGGTGGAGTTGTTCTTCTGGTAAGCGCCGCCGATCGACAGGGTGGTGGCCGGGTCGAGGTCGAATTCCAGGCGACCGTAGACCATCGGGCGTTCGTTCTGCGCGTAGTCGACGAAAGACTGGTTGTTCTCGTAGGCGGTGATGAAACGACCGCGCACGGTGCCCTGTTCGTTCAACGGGCCGGTGACATCCACCGAAGAACGGTAGCGATCGTAAGAGCCGGCAGCCAGCTCGCCACCGAGGGCGAATTTGCTCAGGGCGCGCTTGCGCACCACGTTGATGGTACCGCCGGGTTCGCCCGCGCCCTGGTACAGGCCCGACGGGCCGCGCAGCACTTCGATGCGGTCGTACATCGCCAGGTCGAAACTGGTGGCCATGTCGCCCTGGCCGGTGGGCTGCGAGACGCCGTCGACCTGCACCTGGTCGACGAGGAAGCCACGCATGTAGACGTCATTGAGGCTGGAGCCGGAGTTGTAGGTCTTGATGGTCACGCCGGTGACCTGACGCATGGCGTCCTGCAGGCTGTTCAGGTTCTGGTCGTCCATGCGCTGGCGCGTGACGACGGACACCGACTGCGGGATGTCCTTGAGCTTTATGTTGCCTTTGCCGATGGTGACTTCATTGGTGGTGTAGGAGTGCGAGCCTTCGGTGGTTGGCCCCAGCGCCACGCCGGTGATGGACGTCGCACCCAGTTGCAATGCACTGGAGTCACCGGCCGATGGCACCAGCGACACGGTGTTGCCATTCAACTGAAAATTGATGCCGCTCCCCAGCAGCAAGGTTTTCAGTGCCTGTTCCGGTTCCATGTTGCCGGACACCGCCGTGGACTTGATGCCGTTGACCATGTCCTGGCTGTAGAGAATCTGCAGGTTGGTCTGCTGGCCCAGTTGGCGCAATGCACTGGCCAGCGACTGAGCCGGTACATTGACGTTCACCGGGGCTGCCTCGACCTGGGACGTACCCAGCAGCAACAGGGTCAGCAGCGCGCCCGGCACGACCGTTCGGAATTTCTTTTGCCGTTCGATGGCTAACGCCAAGGGTGCGCGGGACAGAGTAAGGCTTTGCATTGCTCGAATCGCTCCAGAATAGTGTGTGCAGTTTTTTAGTTAATGATAATTATTATTAGACGGACCACTTTGGCTAAACCGGAAAACAAACTTCAAAAAACAAGGATTTGCGTGCGGCCACGGCGCTCAGGCGGTTGCGCGCTCGGTGACGACCCGGCCCGATTCCATGCGCACCAGTTGATCGGCCATATCGAAATAACGGTCGTCGTGGGAGATGACGATGATGGTTTTGCCCAGGCGTTTGAGGTCCGGCAGCAGCTCGGTGTAGAAGATGCGGCGGAAGGTCGGGTCCTGGTCGGCGGCCCATTCGTCGAACACCAGCACCGGGCGTTCTTCCAGCCAGGCATTGACCAGCGCCAGGCGCTTGCGCTGGCCGGTGGACAGGTCGGTGGTGGTGAAGCTGCCGTCCCTGACGCTGACCTTGTGCGCGATCTCCAGCCGTTGCAGGTAGGCGTTGGCATCTTCGGGGATGTGCTGGTCGCCCTGGACCACGTCATCGAACAGGTAGTAATCGGCAAAAATCGTGGTGAACAATTGGCGATAGTCGTCGCGATTGTGCGCATCGATGCCCTGGCCGTTGAGCTGGATCGAACCCTGTTGCGGCGCGTAGAGGCCCAGCAGCAACTTGATCAGGGTGGTCTTGCCGCAGCCGTTTTCGCCGACGATGAAAATGATGTCGCCTTGCTCGATGGTCAGGTTCACCGGGCCCAGGCGAAACGCGTCACTGCCCGGTGCGGCGGGGAAGGCGTAGCTGACGTTGTTCAGTTGCAGGCGGTCGACCACGGTTGGCCGGATGCCGTTGTCGTTGAGCAACAGGTGCGGCTCGGGCGAGGAAAACTGGCTCGACAGCTCGGCGATACGGCGGAAGGCAATCCGCGCCCGGCTCACGATCGGCAAGGTGCTGACCAGATGCTCGATCGGGCCTTTCATGTACAGCAACACCAGCACGAAACCGCTCATCACCGCTTGGTCGGCGCTCGGCCAGAACGATTGCAGCGCCAGCGCCAGGCCGATGACCACGAAGAACAACATCGAGCCCAGCGTCTTGGCGATCACGAAGGTGTTGATCGAACGCACCTGGGTGTTACAGATGAAATCGGCGGTGCCCTGGATGCCCTTGACGAACATGCGCTGGCGGCGCGGGCGGTGGATGCGCAACTCCTTGGCACCGCCGGCAATGGCGTTGTAGTGCTTTTGCAAATCGTCTTCGGCATCGCGGGCGGCCATGAAACCCTGGATGCCCTTGCCCTGCGCATAGAACTGGATGCCGGTGCCGATGGCAATTGCCAGCACCATCATCAGGAACATCGGCCACGACAACATCGCCAGGTAACCCATGCAGCCAAGGGTCACGGTCAGGGAAATCGCCAGCGGCGCGAAGGCGAAGGCGAAGTCGCTGATGGTGTCGACGTCGTGGGTCAGCACTGGGATCAGCCGGTGGCTGCGATAGCGCTCGATCTGCTCGATGGGGGCCGAAAGGACTTTCTCCCCCAGCGTTTTGCGCAGCCTGGCAATGATGTGCTGGCCAACATAGTTGGTGCCGATGTCGGAGCAGATCGAACTGCCCAGAGCCAGCAGGCACAGGCCGCCGAACAGCGCGACCACGCCTTGGGTCAGGCCGTGCGGCGAATGCAGCGCGTTGTTGATGGTGGCCAGCAACACCGTCACGCTCAGGCCACCCACCATGCCCAGGAAAATGGACGCGGCGACGATCAGTCGAAACGGTTTCAACAGGGCCAGTAATTCGCCGATGGCGCCTCGGGTAGGCTGGGTCATGGCAGGCAGTTCCTTGGGTCGTAAGGCAGATACCCAGTAGAACGTCTGGTGAAGGGCTTAATTTAAACGGTGGGAGACAGGTGGTGCCAAACCTGTGGGAGCGGGCTTGCTCGCGAAAGCGGTGGATCAGAAAAGTTGATGTTGGCTGACACGACGCCTTCGCGAGCAAGCCCGCTCCCACAAGGGCAAGGGGGGTCAGAGAGTGCGTACGACGCGAAAACCGATCCAGTCGCCACGGGTTTGCGGGTCGATGTCATTGCGGTTGCCCGAGCGGGAAAACACCGGTGCTTCGCCCCAGTCGTTGCCACGGATGCGCAGGGTGTCGCAGTTCGGTTCGGTCCAGGCGCTGCCATCGGTGGGAGCGCCGACGTAGTCCGGGTGGTAGCAGTCGGCGATCCACTCGTAGACGTTACCGTGCATGTCGTACATGCCGAAGGCGTTGGGCGGGTAGCTGCCGACCGGTGAACTGTAGCTGTAGCCATCGGTGGGGCCATAGGTGTTGGCGTGGGTGGCGATGCTGTACTCGGTGCCGGGGTCGAACGGGAAGGGGAAGGGTCCCGTTGCCCCTGCGCGGGCGGCGTATTCGCGCTGGGCCTCGCTGACGATGTGGTAGTGCTGGCCGGTCTTCATCGACAGCCAGGCGACGTAGGCACTGACCTCGGCGAAGTTCATGCACACTGCCGGCTGGCGCGGGCTCTGTGGATAACGCGGCTTGCTGTTGATGCACTCGCGGCCGGGGCGGGTGTCGCCATCGGGCAGGGTGATTCCGGTTTCCTTGAGGTACTGGTCCCATTCGCCAGCGGTGATCTGGTAGCGGCTCATGGCGAACGGCTTGTCGAACGTCACCTCATGCATCGGGCCTTCATCAGGCTCACGGCCGACTTCGTCTTCCGGGGTGCCCATGGTGAACGTGCCGGCGGGCAGCACGACCATTTCCGGGCAGTTACGGCAATCCTTGAAGACCTTGCCCGGAAGCGGCGCCGTATACGCCTGGGCGAGGCCGGGCATGGCACTGCCGAGCAATGCCAGCAGCATCAGGGCGCCCAGGCCTTTGGAACGCCCCCTGTTCAGGATGTTTTTCATAAGGGTTCTCGCTAAAGGGAATCGGCGGTTCAGAGCTTGCTGGCCATCAGTTCCATCAACTTGTCGATGTGCGCTTGGGTATTGAGCAGCCCCGGCGACACACGAATGATCGGCCCGACATCACGGTCCACGGCGTCACACACCACGCGCTGATCCATCAGGAAGTTGGCGACTTCGTCGCAGTCCTGGTTCCTGATGCGGAAGAAGGTGAAGCCGGCGGAATATTCCGGCGACAGCGGCGTGACCAGCTCCACCGACGGGTGTGCTTGCAAACGTTTCTTCAGGTAGCTGTTGATGTCGTGAATGCGCGTCGCGACCTCGGCCTTGCCCAGCTCCAGGTGCAATTTGAAAGCTTCGGTCAGTGCCCAGCGGTGTTCGAACGAGTGGTAGCCGCCGTAGGTCATCACGGTGGAAAACTGGGTGGCTTCAGAGAAGGTCGGGATGGTCGGGGTCACGTCCTTGAGCTCGTCGGAGCGGGCGCAGATGATTCCGGTGCCCCGTGGGCCGAACATCCATTTGTGGGTGCCGGCAATGAAGAAATCGCAGTGCATGTCCGGGAAGTCGACGTTCTCCACGCCGAAGCCGTGTACGCCATCGATTACGTAGAGGATGCGGTCCTTGTCGGCGCGGCCACGGTTTTTCTCCTCCACCAGTTTGCCGATCTCGCCGATTGGCAGCTTCACGCCGCTGCCGGAATGCACCCAGGTCATGCCCAGTACACGGGTTTCGGGGCGAATGTTGCGTTCAATCGCGGCCAGCACTTCGGCGGTCGAGACCTTGTACGGGTCTTCGAACAATTTGATCTTGCGAACCTGGGTGCCGTCCTTTTGGGTGCGGTATTCGAACACGCTGTTGGCGGCGTAGTGTTCGTGTTCGCTGGTGAGGATCTCCTGGTCCGGGCGCACGTGGATACCGGCGTAGATCATCGCCAGGCCTTCGGTGGTGCTGCCGGTCAGGGCGATCTGCGACGGCTTGGCCTTCAAGTAGCGACCGGCCCACACGCGCACCTCTTCTTCGCGGCGTTCGGTTTCGCCGCGATGCCAGTCCATGGCCAGGCCCGGGTTGCGATCGAGATTGGCGCGATGCATCTCGATGGCTTCACGCACAGGCAGCGGGTGCGAGGTCACCAGGAAGTTGGCGAAGTGCAGGTAGTTCGGGTCCTGGGTGAACAGTTGGCGCAACTGGTCCCATTTGTCCTTGGGCAGTGGCACGGGGCTGGCGGCGTGTGCTGGCAGGCTCACGGCGGAGGCCAGGGGGATGCCGGCCGCCAGAATGCCGGCCTGCTTGAGGAATGAACGACGGTTGGTCATGGATTCGGTTCGCTTTGGCAAAAGGAAAAATCAGTTTTTTACGACAGGCCGGGAAGACTTCTGCACCTGGTCCCAAACCCGCAGGAAGTTGCCGCCCCAGAGCTTGGCGATGTCGGCGTCGCTGTAGCCGCGGCTGATCAGTTCGGCGGTCACGTTGCGGGCCTCGCTGACGTCTTTCCAACCGTCCAGGCCTCCGCCGTCGTTGAAGTCGGAACTGATGCCGACATGGTCGATGCCGATTTTTTTCACTGTGTAGTCGATTGCATCGCCGTAATCCTTGAGGGTGGCCTTGGGTTCTTCGTCGAGGATCGAATAGAGCTGGCTGGCGTACTCGCCGAAACGCTGCTCTGGCCAGACGGTGATCACCGGATCGCCGGGCATCAATGCCATCTCCAGACCTTGCAGCGGTTGCAGGTCGAAACGGGCGCGCAGGGCGTTGAGTTTGTCCTGGGTGGCCTGGCTCAGCGGGCGGATGTAGGTGGGGAAGCCGACGATCTGCACCACGCCGCCGCTGTGCTTGATCAATTGCATTTCCGTGTCGCTGAGGTTGCGCGGGATGTCCACCAGGGCGCGTGGTGCCGAGTGGGAGGCGACCATCGGCGTGCGGCTCAGTTGCGCCACTTGCTCCAGGGCCTTGGTCGACATCTGCGACACATCGATGATCACGCCCAGGTCGTTGAGGCGATGCACCGCTTGCTTGCCGATGTCCGACAGCCCGCCCAAGGCATCCCGGGAGTCGTTGAAGAACGGCAGCGGCCGCGACGAATCGGCCCAGGCGTTGTTGCCCACGTAGCTGAAGCCGAACATGCGCATGCCGCGCGCTGCCCACTTGTCCAGGGCGTTGAGGTCATTGCCCAGCGGATAGGCGTTGAGCATGCTGATGAACACCGCGAACTTGCCTTCGCCGTGCAGGCGGCGCAAGTCGTCGGGGGTGTAGGCGATAGCCACTTGATTGGGGAAGTCACGCACCATCGCGCTGATGATCTTGTAGCGGGTTTCCTGCTCAAAGCGGGCTTCGTCGACGAAGCCGGCGGTAGGGCGATGGGGCGCGTTGGGACCGTTCCAGATTTCCGGCCAGCCGAAAATCGTCAGGGCTGCACCGGACAAGCGCCCGCGCCCGGTCTTGACCAGGTCGAACTGGCCTTCACCATCCTTGTCGACTTCGTTGCCGGCGGTGCCGAAGTCCATGGGCACGGTGATGTGGCTGTCGAACGAGAGGATGCGTTCCTGCAGTTGCTCGGCCTGTTTCATCACCTTGACCGGGTAGCCGGGGTTGTCCCTGAACCAGTGATCCCAGGCCGCGAAGCCTGCACCCGCGCTGATCGCCAGGGCCAGCGGCAGGCCGATGAAAAGAGCCTTTTTCGAACGTAATTTTGTCATTGCCGTCTCAGTCAGGTTCGCCGCCCCGGATCAGGCGCTGGGGCCTTTGCTATCTGGGGGGAACGAGTGGCTGACCGGAAAATTTAGCGTGGCTGATGGCCTCATCGCGAGCAAGCTCGCTCCCACAGGGATCTTCAGTGCGACATAGATCCAATGTGGGAGCGAGCTTGCTCGCGATGCTCTTAAATTCTGCGCTGCAACAATCGTTCTAGCTTGGATAAAGCCTGCTCCATGGCTGACACAGGTAGGGCAATGACGATTTCTCGACGATGGTTTCTCGCGGGTCTGGCGCTGACCGGTGCCGCCGTGCCGGCGGTGTATTACGGGCATCGCGAACTGACCAGGCCGGACCCGACGATCACCCCCGGCGAAGCTTCGTTCGAGGTGGCGGATGTTGCCGGCCAACGCTTGGCGGATACCTTGCGCGGGGTCTGGCAGATTCGTTTCGAAGGTCGTGACGCCGGTATCGAAGGCTTGCCCCTCGAAGGCCTGGAAGTGTTCCTCGACATCGGCCACAAGGGGCGCGGTGTCAGTGGTTATCTCGACACCGCCGAGCGTTTGCGCTCCACCGAAGCGCCCCGTTACCGGGTGCTCGGCGATCTGTCCGGGACCAACCCGAAGCAACTGGGTTGGCGTCTGCTGGGCGCCAGCGGCTGTTGCGATTACGAGTTCGACATGACCCTGGACGAGGTCTGGGCCGGTTTCGGCAATGCTGGCAGCGGCAGTCTCAGTGGACGTGTGCTGGACCTGAATCGGCCACTGATGCTGACCGCCCAGGACAATCGCTTCATCGCCGTTAAACGGGTATTCCCTGAAGCTCGCGAGCGCGCCGGCCTCAATCCGACCCTGCTCGCCTGGCTGGTATCGCCGGAGCACCGGTTGTTCCACCAGCTCTGGCATGCCTCCCGGGACAAGTGGCACAAGCTGTCCGAAGACCAGCGCGGCGCCTTGCGCGGGCTCGGCTGGCAACCCGGACCGCGGGACCAGGAGCGCGATGCCCGAGGTGTGCGCAAGGATCGCAACGGTTCTGGCGTGGACTTTTTCTTCATGCACCGGCACATGCTCGGCACCGCGCGTTCGATGCAGGACCTGCCGTCCTGGACGCACTTCCCGTTGCCGCAACCGGAGCTGGCGCGGGACCGGCTCGGCTTTGCGCGTTACTTCGACAATCACGACGGCACCGCGCTGCCGCCGACCTGGCTGGCCGAGGACGATGACGAGTACACGCAATGGGTCAGCGACATCAAGACCGGCGAGACGTATCACAGCAATTTCCAGGTCTGGGAATCCCGCTACCGCGATCCGCGTTACCTGTCGACGCTGACCCTCGGCCAGTTCGGCTCGGAGGTCGAACTGGGCCTGCACGACTGGCTGCACATGCGCTGGGCTTCGGTGCCGCGTGATCCGTCCAACGGTCAGCCGGTGCCGTTCGCCCGGGATCCGGCGGACTTTTCCGCGCGCTGGTTTGCACCGGAAAACGACTTTCTCGGCGACCCGTTTTCTTCCCATGTCAGCCCGGTGTTCTGGCATTTCCATGGCTGGATCGACGATCGCCTGGAAGACTGGTTCCGCGCCCACGAGCGTTTTCATCCGGGGCAGGTCAGTCGGCTGCAGGTCAACGGCGTGCAATGGTTCGCGCCGGGACGCTGGGTCGAGATCGACGACCCGTGGCTCGGCCCGAGCACCCACGGTTGCAGCACCACACCGGGGTTGCAGGTCGGCAAGTCAGTGGAAATGGACCCGGAAACCATGAAGCTGGCGTTGCGCATTACCTTTGGCGAGGACGAGACGAAACTGAAGGATTTGTTCCGCAAAGTGCCGCAGCGGCCGTGGTATGCGCGCAATCTGAAGGCTAAACAAAGCCAGGCTTGATACCGCGTTATCGTTCAATCGCGAGCAAGCTCGCTCCCACATTTGAACCTGGTCGTACACAGACTTTGTGTTCACTGACGATCCACTGTGGGAGCGAGCTTGCTCGCGAAGGCGTCCTGTCAGGCAATGTTGATGTTGGATGTGCCGGCCCCTTCGCTGGCAAGCCCGCTCCCACAGGGTTTTGTATTTGCCGCATGATCCGGGCACGACGCATAACCTGTGGGAGCAAGCTTGCTCGCGATGGCGTCCTGACAGGCCCAGCAACTACAAGACTTGCCACCCACCCCCAAGCGCCTTGTACAGGGCAATACTCGCCTGCATCCGCGACAACCGCAGCTGCACGTTCAAATCCTGCGCCGCGTACAGGGTGCGCTGGGTCTCCAGCACCGTCAGCAAATCCTCGGCCCCGGCCTGATAACGGCTTTGCGCGATATTGAAGGCGGTCTGCGCCTGGCTCAGTTCTTCACTCTGCCACCCGCGCTGCTCATCCAGCCCGCGAATGCTGTTGAGGGCTTTTTCGACGTCGGCGAAGCCGTTGATGATCGCGCCGCGATAGGTTTCCAGCAGTTCTTGCTGACGCGCCGTGGCCTTGTCGCGCTGGGCGCCGAGGCGGCCGTTGTTGAACACCGGCGCAAGCAGCCCGGCGGTGAGGTTGTAGAAGGGGCTGCGCAGGATGTCGTCGGCCCGGTCGGCACCAGAGCCGATTTCGGCGGTGAGGGTCACGGTCGGCAGCATCGCGGCCCGGGCGACGGTGACGTCGGCCTGGGCCGCGGCCAGTTGCGCCTCGGCCTGGGCAATGTCCGGACGGCGGCTGAGCAACTGGCTGGGTACCCCGGCGTCAATCGCAGGCCAGGTCAGTTGATCGAAGCGTTCCTGACCCAACGACAGCGCCTGAATCGGGCGGCCGAGCAGGGCGGCGAGACTGATCCGTGCATCCTCGGCCTGTTGCTGCACCAGCGGCAGCTGGCGTTGCTGCGCCGCCACCAGGCTTTTTTGCTGTGCCAGTTCCAGGGCTGTGGCCGAACCCGAATCGAAACGGGTCTGCACCAGTTTCAACACGCTTTGGGCATTGGCCAGATTCAACTCGGCGATGCGGCTCTGCTCCTGCAACGACAAGGCTTGCGCGTAACCGTTGGCCACACCGCTGAGCAACGTCAGTTCCACGGTGGCCTGATCGAACTCGCTGGCTTTGAGACTGAATTGCGCGCTGTCGCGGCTGGCCCGCTGGCCACCCCAGAAATCGATTTCGTAGCTGGCAACCAGGTTCGCCGTGAAGTAGTCGACGGCGTCGTTATCGCTGTCGGCATCGAGCTGACTGTAGCCGTTGCCGCGCAGCAATTTCTGGCGGTTGGCGTTGACCCCTGCCTTGACTTCGGGCAGTTGCGAGCCGCCGGCAATCACCGTGTCGGCCTGGGCCTGGCGCACTCTGGCGATGGCCGCGGCCAGGTCGTAACTGCCGAGCCGCGCCTGTTCGATCAGGCGACCCAGTTGTGGGCTGCCGAAGCGGTTCCACCATTGCTGGTTGTCATGGACAGCGCCTGCGGTGTGCGGCGATTGCCAGGTAGCCGGCGGCTGGACGCCGCTGTCGGGGCGCTGTGGCGGGGTGCTGCAGGCGCCGAGCAACAGGCACAGGGTTAACACACTGAGTGGCGGCTTCATCAATCGATCATTCACTGGTAAGGGCCGTGACCGGGTCGAGTCGGGCAGCCTTGCGGGCCGGCATGTAGCCGAAAACGACACCGGTGACCAGGGCGCAGCCGAAGGCACCCAGCACCGCTATCAGGGAGAACGCGACAGCGACTTCGCTGAAAATCAGCACGCCACCGACGATCAGCGCCAGGGCAATCCCGGTGAGGCCGCCCACCACCGAGAGCATCACCGCTTCGGTGAGGAACTGGCGCAGGATGTCGCGCTGGCGGGCACCGGTGGCCATGCGGATACCGATCTCGCGAGTCCGCTCGCGCACCGTCATGAGCATGATGTTCATCACGCCGATCCCGCCCACCAGCAGCGAAATGGCCGCGATCGAACCGAGCATCAGCGACAGGGTGTTTTGCGTGCGCGCCTCGGCCTGGATCATCGCCGCGTTGTTGGTCAGTTCGAAATCGCGCTTGCCGTCGTGCAGACGCAGCATCAGTTGCTCGATGGCTTTTTCGGTTTCCTTGACCTTGCGCGCGTCGGCGGCGGCGATGGCGATGTACTCGGGATTGTGGGTGCCGAACAGGCGCACGCTCGCGGCGGAGTAGGGGATGGCGATACGGTCGTCGCTGTCGGAGTCGCCGGAGCTGGCGCCTTTTTCCGCGAGCACGCCGACCACCTGGAAGGGGACGTTTTCGATCAGGATGTACTGGCCGATCGGGTTGGCCACGTCCTTGAGCAATTTGGTCCGCACCTTGTGCCCGATCACCGCGACCGCCGCGGCGTTCTGTTCATCGGCGTGGGTGAAGTAGCTGCCTTCGACCACCGGCCAGTTGAAAATCGCCGGGAAGTTGGTGTCGTTGCCGCCGACGTAGCTCATGTGATCAAGGTTGCCAAAGCGCACCCCGGCCTCCTGGCCGTTGACCGGCATGATCCGCATCACCTGGGGCAAGCTGGCAATCGCGGCGACCTCATCGAGGGTGACGATGCCCATGGGCGTGCGCGGGTTGGGCGCCGAGCCGCTGAGGTAAATGATGTTGGAGCCGAACGCGCCCATCTGCGCCATCACCTGGCGCTTGCTGCCTTCGCCCACGGCCAGCATCACCACCACCGAGGCCACGCCTATGATGATGCCGAGCAAGGTCAGCGCGGTGCGGAACTTGTTGATCCACATCACTCGCCACGCCGCATGCACGGCATCGACCAATTCGCCTTTCCAGGCGCCGGTGGCTTCGGCGCCTTCGCTCAGGCGCTTGCGCAAATCGACGGCTTGCAGGGCGCCGGGGTTGGCAGAGTTTTGCGCGGTGGGATTCTCCCGGGCGCTGTCGCTGATGATCTCGCCGTCGCGAATTTCAATGATGCGCTTGGCCCGGGCCGCCACTTCGCGGTCGTGGGTGATGAGGATCACCACGTGGCCCTGGCTGGCCAGTTCGTCGAGCAGGGCCATGACCTCGGCGCCGCTGTGGCTGTCGAGGGCACCGGTGGGTTCGTCAGCCAGGATGATGTGGCCGCCATTCATTAATGCGCGGGCAATCGACACCCTTTGCTGCTGCCCGCCGGAGAGTTGATGGGGGCGGTTGCCGGTGCGCGAAGCCAGGCCGAGACGGTCGAGCAGGGCGGCGGCGCGAGCGTGGCGTTCGGCGGCTGGGGTGCCTGCGTAGATGGCCGGCATCTCGACGTTTTCCTGGGCCGAACCGGAGGGAATCAGGTGGTAGCCCTGGAACACAAAACCGAAGGCTTCACGACGCAGCCAGGCCAGTTCGTCACTGTCCAGTGCCGCGACGTTCTCCCCGGCGAAGCGGTATTCGCCCGAGGTCGGGCGGTCGAGGCAGCCGAGGATGTTCATCAGCGTCGACTTGCCGGAGCCGGAAGCACCGACGATTGCCACGAACTCCCCGGCATGGATCGACAGGTCGATGCCGCGCAGCACATGGACTTCAGGCGCGTCGCCACCGCCGTAGGCTTTGCGGATGTCCGAAAGGTCGATCAGGGGCGTGTGCATTCAACCGCCACTCCCGTCGATTGGGCCGATCAACAGGTGATCGCCCTCCTGCAGGCCATCGAGGATCTGCACCCGCAGGCGGTCGCTGATGCCGGTGCGCACGTTGCGCTGCTCGATGCTGCCGTTGCTGGCGACCACTTGCGCGGTCTGCTGGTCTGTCTGCGGGCCTGCCTGCAGGGCGGCGATGGGCGCGGTGAGAACGTTCTGCGCCTGATTGGCGACGAAAAATACCTGGGTGGTCATTTCCGCCATCAAGGCGTTGTCGGCGTTGTCGACGTCCAATAATACGGTGTACAGCACCACGCGGGCACTCCCGCTTTTGCTGGTGCTGGCGGGGCTGCCGCCGCCCTGGCTGGTCTGGTCCAGCGGCTTGGGCGGAACGGGGAGGATTTGCCGCACGGTGCTGGTCCAGCGCCGGGTGCCGCCGCTCAGGGTCGTGAACCAGGCGTGCATGCCGGGTTTGACGTGGCCGATGTCGGCCTCCGAGACCTCGGCCCACACGGTCATCGGCGACAGCTTGGCGATTCGCAGGATCAGCGGCGTTTGCTGCTGGGCGTTGAGGGTCTGGCCGACCCGGGCATCCAGCGCCACCACGGTGCCGGCCATCGGCGCATAAATCCGCGTGTAGCCGAGCTCCGCCTGATCGCTGCGCAGGCTGGCTTCGGCCTGGCGGATCTGCGCCTGGAACATGTCGACCCGTGCCTGGGTGGCGCGCAGTTCGGCCTGGGCGGTCTGCACGTCTTCTTCTCGGGTGGCGCCGCCGGCGGCGAGGTTCTGTTGACGTTGGTGTTTCTGCCGGGCCAGGTCGTGCTGCGCTCGCTGCTCCTGCAGCTGCGCCTTGAGGTTTTCGATGGAGAAGCGCCCGGCATCGAGTTTGGCCTGTTGCGTGGACGGGTCGATTTCCACCAGCAACTGGCCTTCCTTGACCACGTCGCCGACTTCCACGTGAATCTTGTGGATCTGCCCGGAGGCCTGGGCGCCGACGTCGACATAGCGCCGCGGTTGCAGGGTGCCCAATGCCGTGACGCTGCTTTCAATGTCGGTGCGGCTGACCTGAACGGTGACGAGCCCGTCGCGGCCCGGCGGGATGAACTGCCAGGCGGCGACGGCTACCACGGGGATCAGACAAAATGCTGCAAGCAGGGCGCGTCGGGTCTGTCGGGGACGTTTCATGCAGGGTTCCGGCCTAGGAAATCGGCCCGTCGTTCAGCAGCAGGTCGATGGCTGAACGCTGCCGGCAGGGCCGGACAGGGACGGGGAGCTGTCCTGTAAACGTAGAAAGCGCCGGGGAATTTAGGTGCTGACACAAACTAATGTAGGAGCGAGCTTGCTCGCGATGCACGTTAACGATAACGCGTGCCGTCTGGGTCAACACGTTGTCCTTGATGCCTTCGCAAGCAAGCTCGCT
Organism: Pseudomonas sp. GW456-L13; assembly: GCF_017350115.1. Lineage (NCBI taxonomy): Bacteria > Pseudomonadati > Pseudomonadota > Gammaproteobacteria > Pseudomonadales > Pseudomonadaceae > Pseudomonas > Pseudomonas sp. GW456-L13. The sequence continues at coordinate 565,481 of NZ_JACNAS010000002.1, read as the reverse complement.
CCTACAGGGTTCGTGACTAAATACCAGGCAAGTTGAAGCAGTACTTTAAATCTATATGAGAATTACTATAAATTACGCGACTCGAACTGCCATTATCGTGCCACTGTTTATTTCAATGGTCGCGCAAAGGGCTCAAGGACAGAAACCGCACCCCCGTGCGGACGGGAGTCATGTTGGAAAACTACTATCGCGAACTGGTGTGTTTCCTGAACGCCAGGCTGGGCAACCGTCAGGTGGCCGAAGATGTGGTGCATGACGCTTATCTGCGGGTCCTGGAGCGCTCCAGTGATACGCCGATCGAGCAGCCCCGGGCGTTCCTTTATCGCACCGCCCTCAACCTGGTTATCGACGACCATCGGCGCAACACCCTGCGTCAGGCCGAACCTCTTGAGGTGCTCGACAATGAAGAGCGCTATTTCACCCCTTCGCCGCATAACGTGCTCGATCATGGCCAGCGTCTGGAAATGCTCCAGTGTGCCCTGGCGGAGTTGCCGAGGTTGTGCCGCGAGAGTTTCCTGCTGCGCAAGATCGAAGGCCTGTCCCATCCGCAAATTGCCGAGCAACTGGGCATTTCCCGGGCAATGGTCGAGAAGCACATTGTCAATGCCATGAAGCATTGCCGTATACGGATGCGACAGTGGGACACCCAGTGAGCCTGCGCGGTTAAATTTTTTTTCACGGTCCTCGTTCCTACTCAACAGACGACCTGTTGTGCGGCCCTTGGTGGGTCAGGTCACTTAGGTTCAATGCCCCCGCCTTTGAGGGGAACATCCAGAGGACACTGGAAATGACACAGGCAATTGCATCGCCCCTCGTTCACGACCTGATCGGCGTCGGTTTCGGCCCCTCGAACCTGGCACTGGCCATCGCGCTGCAAGAGCGCGGGGCGAGCCAGGGCAACCTGGATGTGCTGTTTCTCGACAAGCAGGCCGACTACCGCTGGCACGGCAACACCCTGGTGACCCAGAGCGAGTTGCAGATTTCCTTCCTCAAGGACCTGGTGACCCTGCGCAATCCGACCAGCCCTTACTCGTTCGTCAATTACCTCAAGGCCCACGGGCGCCTGGTGGATTTCATCAACCTGGGCACCTTCTATCCGTGCCGCATGGAGTACAACGACTATCTGCGTTGGGTCGCCGGGCAGTTCACCGCGCAAAGCCGCTACGGCGAAGAAGTGCTGACCATCGAGCCGGTGCTGCACAACCATCAGGTCGAGGCGTTGCGGGTGATTTCCCGCGATGCGACCGGGCATCAGCAGGTGCGCACCACCCGGTCGGTGGTGGTCAGCGCCGGTGGCACGCCACGTATTCCCGAGGTATTCAAGGCACTCAGGGATGACGGCCGGGTGTTCCATCACTCCCAGTACCTGGCGCAGATGGCCAAGCAGCCGTGCGTGGACAACCGGCCGATGAGCATCGCGATCATCGGAGGCGGGCAGAGCGCGGCAGAGGCCTTCATCGATTTGAACGACAGCTTCCCGTCGGTGCAGGTGGACATGATCCTGCGCGGCTCGGCACTCAAGCCGGCCGACGACAGCCCCTTCGTCAACGAAGTGTTTTCCCCGGAGTTCACCGACCTGGTGTTCCAGCAGCCAAGCAGCGAGCGCGAGCGCCTGGTGAACGAGTACCACAACACCAACTACTCGGTGGTGGACATCGATCTGATCGAGCGAATCTACGGCATCTTCTATCGGCAGAAGGTCTCGGGCATCGCCCGTCATGCGTTCCGCACCCTGACCACCATCGAAAAGGCCACCGCCAACGAACGGGGCATCGAACTGGTGTTGCGCAACAACGCCACCGGCGAAGTCTCGGTGCGTCACTACGACGCTGTGGTGCTGGCCACCGGTTACGAGCGGCAGATGCACCGCAAGCTGCTGGCACCGCTCGAAGAGTACCTGGGTGATTTCGAGGTCGATCGCAACTACAAACTGATCACCGATGAACGCTGCAAGGCCGGCCTCTACATGCAGGGCTTTTGCCAGGCCAGCCATGGGCTGAGCGACACCTTGCTGTCGATCCTGCCGATTCGCGCCGATGAAATTGCCGGCTCGCTGTATGAACACGGCAAGCATCGCGGGCATGGCCGGTCGGTGGTGGATTTGTTGTTGGCCACTGCCAGCTGAGTCCTGCGGCGACTAAAAGGCCGCCATCGCGAGCAAGCTCGCTCCCACAGTGGACCGGTGTCCACAGGACCAATGTGGGAGCGAGCTTGCTCGCGATGGGGCCATTGAAATCACCCAAAACAGTCAATCCTGAACCCTTCCTGAAGAACCCCGCGATTCCCCCCGGCAAGCTTTTATAGCGGGTTTACTCTCCAAACTTCGGGGCGTAAGCTTCGCGCGTTTTCATCCATTACGGAGACCCACAGTGGGTACTTGTTCGAGTGACAGTTGTCGGCCGGTCTCGGTAATCGGCATTTTCTCGGCAAGATAACGCGCAGTCTCCTGTGCCGTTGTCTCGCCGACAAGCGAGCAGCGGCATCCCGATCATGGCCCGTCCTGGCCGTGTCCCGACGTCCCTCTCATCGACGCTGAACAGTGCGTGGTTTCGACTTGTTGTCGTGGCCGCCGCTCTATCGACACGCCTGTCATTCGTGACCGGCGTGCCAGGCCTTGCTTTGCCGGTTGTTCCGGCGCAAGAGGCGTGGACCCGCCTGCTCGACGGTTTCCCGGCTGACCAAAGGGGCACCAGCCATGAAACTTAACCTCAAGGAATTCTTCGCAGGCTTCCTGCGTAACCGCCACATCGCCCGGCACTTCCGTAGCCTGGCGTTGCTGGAAACCTTCACCGACACCACGGTCAGCCGTGAAGTCCCGCCCAGCCTGGCGCAAACCCTGGTGGCCGCTGCCGGCAGCGACACGGGTCAATTGCTCAACACCCTGGGGAGTCACACCGATGGCTTGAGCGAGCTTGAAGCCGATGCCTTGCGCGAGCAGTTCGGCCTCAATGAAGTCGAGCACGAACAACCACTGCCTTGGTGGATGCACCTGTGGCACTGCTACAAGAATCCGTTCAACTTGCTGCTGACGTTGCTGGCGGTCATCTCCTGGCTGACCGAAGACATGAAAGCCGCCGTCGTGATTTTCTCCATGGTGGTGCTCTCGACCTTCCTGCGTTTCTGGCAGGAAACCAAATCCAACCAGGCCGCCGATGCCCTCAAGGCGATGGTCAGCAACACCGCCACGGTGATGCGCCGGGACCTTGAGGACCGCGGCGCGCAGCGTATCGAATTGCCGATCAGGCACCTGGTGCCGGGCGATCTGATCGTGTTGTCTGCCGGCGACATGATTCCCGCCGATTGCCGGGTGCTCAGCGCCAAGGACCTGTTCGTCAGCCAGGCTGCCATGACCGGCGAATCGATGCCGGTGGAAAAGTTTCCCCGCCAGCAGGACCGTGACACGCTCAATCCCCTGGACCTGGACAACATCCTGTTCATGGGCACCAACGTGGTGTCCGGCACGGCCATGGCGGTGATCATTACCACCGGCAACAGCACCTATTTCGGTGCCCTGGCCCAGCGGGTCGGCGCCACCGACCGGGCACCGACTTCGTTCCAGACCGGGGTCAACAAAGTCAGCTGGCTGCTGATCCGCTTCATGTTCGTGATGGCGCCGCTGGTGTTGTTCATCAACGGTTTCACCAAGGGCGACTGGACCGAAGCGCTGCTGTTCGCGCTGTCGATCGCCGTGGGCCTGACCCCGGAAATGCTGCCGATGATCGTCACCTCGACCCTGGCCAAGGGCGCGGTGTTCCTGTCGCGCAAGAAAGTCATCGTCAAACGCCTCGACGCTATCCAGAACTTCGGCGCCATGGACGTGCTGTGCACCGACAAGACCGGCACCCTGACCCAGGACAAGATCTTCCTGGCGCGCAACGTCGATGTCTGGGGCCATGACTCCGATGACGTGCTGGAAATGGCCTACCTCAACAGCTACTACCAGACCGGCCTGAAAAACCTGCTGGATGTGGCGGTGCTCGAACACGTCGAGATCCACCGTGAACTGAAGGTCGGCACGGCGTTTCGCAAGGTCGACGAGATCCCGTTCGACTTCACCCGCCGGCGCATGTCGGTGGTGGTCGCCGAGCGCGATCAACCGCACTTGCTGATCTGCAAGGGCGCGGTGGAAGAGGTGCTGGCGGTGTGCTCGCGGGTGCGTCATGGCGAAGTCGATGAGGCCTTGACCGAAGAACTGCTGGCGCGCATCCGTCAGGTCACGGCCACGTTCAACGCCGAGGGCCTGCGGGTGGTTGCGGTAGCGGCACGGCCAATGGTCGAAGGCCGCGATACCTACAGCCTGGCCGACGAACAGGCACTGACGCTGATCGGTTACGTGGCATTTCTCGATCCGCCGAAAGAAAGCACCGCACCGGCCATCAAGGCCCTGGCCGCCCATGGCGTGGCGGTGAAAGTGCTGACCGGCGACAACGAACTGGTGACGGCGAAAATCTGCCGCGAAGTCGGCCTGGAGCAGCAGGGCCTGCTGATGGGCAATGACATCGAACGCATGAGCGACGCCGAACTGGCGAAAGCCGTGGAGACCACCAACGTCTTCGCCAAACTGACGCCCTCGCACAAGGAGCGCATTGTCCGTCTGCTCAAGGGCAACGGCCATGTGGTCGGTTTCATGGGCGACGGCATCAACGACGCCCCGGCCCTGCGTACCGCCGACATCGGTATTTCGGTGGACAGCGCCGTGGACATCGCCAAAGAAGCGGCCGATATCATCCTGCTGGAAAAGAGCCTGATGGTGCTGGAGGAGGGTGTGCTGGAAGGGCGCCGGACCTTCGCCAACATGCTCAAGTACATCAAGATGACCGCCAGTTCGAACTTCGGCAACGTGTTCTCGGTGCTGGTGGCCAGTGCGTTCATCCCGTTCCTGCCGATGCTGCCGATGCACCTGCTGGTGCAGAACCTGCTCTATGACATTTCGCAGATCGCCATTCCGTTCGATAACGTCGATGACGAAATGCTCAAGCAACCGCAGCGCTGGCAGCCGGCGGATGTCGGCCGCTTCATGCTGTTTTTCGGGCCGATCAGTTCGATCTTCGACATCACCACGTTCGCCTTGATGTGGTACGTGTTCGATGCCAACACCCCGGATCACCAGACCCTGTTCCAGTCCGGCTGGTTCGTGGTCGGGCTGCTGACCCAGACGCTGATCGTGCACATGATCCGCACGCCGAAAATCCCGTTCCTGCAAAGCCGCGCGGCCATGCCCTTGCTGGTGATGACCGGGCTGATCATGGCCATGGGGATTTTCCTGCCGATGGGACCGTTGGCCCATTACTTCAAATTGCAGGCGTTGCCTTCGCTGTATTTCGTGTTCCTGCCGGTGATCCTGCTGGCGTACATGGCGCTGACCCAGGCGGTGAAGGGGTTCTACATTCGCCGGTTTGGCTGGCAATAAAGCCGCGAGGCTGGCCAATCAACGCAACCCCTGTGGGAGCGAGCTTGCTCGCGATGACTGAGTGTCAGTCGATATCCATGTCAACTGATACACCGCCATCGCGAGCAAGCTCGCTCCCACAGGGGATCGTGTGTTTTTCAAAGGATTCATCATGCAAGCACTGAACAACCTCAACCTGACCTCCCTGCTCGACACCCTGGTCAGCCTCAGCGCGGCCTTCATCCTCGGTGGCCTGATCGGTTTCGAACGCCAGTACCGGCAGCGCACCGCCGGCCTGCGCACCAACGTGCTGGTGGCGGTGGGCGCGGCGATTTTCGTCGACATGGCCAACCGTCTCGCCGGTGCCGAAGGTGCCGTGCGGGTCGTAGCTTACGTAGTTTCCGGCATCGGCTTTCTCGGTGCCGGGGTGATCATGCGCGAAGAGGGCAACGTGCGCGGTCTCAACACGGCCGCCACGCTCTGGACCTCGGCGGCAGTCGGTGCCTGCGCCGGTGCCGACCTGCTGGCCGAGGCGTTGCTTGGCACCTTGTTTGTGCTCGCGGCCAACACCTTGCTGCGGCCGATCGTCAACAACATCAACCGTCAGCCGCTGGATGTGATTTCGGCGGAGGTCACCAACATCGTCTATGTCATTGCCCGACGCACGCAGCAGAAAGCCGTGCTGGCCTTGCTCGAAGCCGAGCTGGAACGCAGTAACTACCCGGCCAGCGATGTCGATGTGCACGCCTTCGGCACGGATGAAATTGAAATCGAAGCCACCCTGGCCACCACTTCGGTCGATGGTGATGAGCTGGATGCGCTGGTGGCACGGATTTCGACCTCGACCCTGGTGGTGCAGGCGTTCTGGAGTCCGAGTACCACGGAGTAAGGGCCAAGGTTTCCCTGGCAAGCGTCAGACTAACCGGCTTTTATTTAGGAAAATTCCTACATAAACCCAGGAAGGTCTTCCGTAGGCTTTGCGACCTCTTGAAATCGACATCCTTTTGGAGGTCACCATGCCGAACAAATCCTTGCGCATCCTGATCGCCGATGCGCAGCACTTCAACCGCCTGCGGATCGAGCGACTGTTCAATCAGCTCGGCTACTTTCGCGTAGCACCGGTGCAGAGCCTCGACGAGCTCCTGCCACTGGTGGAGTACGGTTGCGAGCCTTTGGACCTGGTGCTTATCAACGGGGCGATGGCCAGCGAAGGGCTGGACCTGTTCAGTTTTTTTGCCGACAACCCGCAGGTTCATCACGCGTTTATCTTCAATGAACAGCAGACGCCGTTGCCGCTCGTCGCGGGCAACGTCCAGGTCAGCCGGACTGCCCTGCCTGACCTGGTGTGCATTACGCAGCTGATGAGCGCTGTCGATCGTCGGCTACCGTTTGTCGGAACTGTCATTTCTGTCAGGTAGTTCTTTGCAGCCTTCCATGCAAAAGTCTATGCGCAGCGTTGTGTCCAACCGCTGCGGTGCCTGGAGGGCATTTTTTGCCCGATCGTGTTGGTTTGCACGGGAGATGTCATGAAGTCAGCACTGATTGCGGAAGATCATCCGGTGGTTCGCTCCATGATCAAACTCGTACTCAAGGGCGAAGGGTTCAAGCGGATTTACGAGGCCTGCCGTGGCGATAAGGTCCTGACGTTGATCCGGGAGCATCAACCGGATGTCGTGCTGCTTGATCTGGGCCTTCCCGGTGTGGCGGGGCTTGAGGTGATGGACCGTATCAAGACCGAAAAGATGCGATGTCGCGTGGTGGTGTTCACCTCGCTGGAGGCCCAGTTCTATCAGGACCGCTGCATGCGTGCCGGGGCTGTTGCCTATGTTTGCAAGAGCAAGGACCTGGATGACCTGAAGGCGGCGGTGAATTGCGTGATGGCCGGCTACACCTATTTCGCTCAGATTCCCTCCAGTTCCGTGTCGATGGGGGAGTTGCAACGCAGCGAAAAGCAGTTGATCGACAGGCTGTCCAATCGTGAGTTGACCATCCTGCAGTACCTGGCCCGGGGGTCGAAAAACCTCGAAATCGCCGAGATCATGCACCTGAGCTACAAGACCGTCAGTACCTACAAGACCCGACTCACCCTCAAGCTCAACGTGAACTCGTCGGTGCACCTGAGGGATTTCGCCCTGCGCAATCATCTGATCTGAATGAACGCACTCCGACGACTGGCAGGTGGGGTACTGATCGGCCTTCTTCTCTGGGTATCAACGGTCTGTGCACAACAGTCGTTGACCCTGTTGGGACGCTCGAGTGTCGAAGGCCAGAGCGTCAGGTTGTCGGAAACCGAGTCGCGCTGGCTACAGAAAAAGGGCCGATTGGTGCTGGCTGTCTCGGCACCGGACTATCCCCCCTTCGAGTTCAACACGGCGGGCAAGGTGTTCGAAGGCCTGACAGCCGATTACGCCGGCTTGCTCGAACAATTGCTGAACGTCGTCATTGAGGTCCAACGTTATCCGTCGCGGGCCGACGCGGTGCAAGCCATCAAGGAAGGGCAGGCAGACCTGCTGGGAACGGCCAATCGATTTGAAGCCGAAGATCCACAGTTACAGATGTCCAGCGCGTACGCGGTCGATCAACCGGTGCTGGTCACGCGCACCGATTTCCCTCCGGTGCGCGACCCGACACTGGCCGGCAAGCGGCTGGTGATGCTGTATCACTACCTGCCCGAATACAGCGTGCAACAGTTCTATTCCAGGGCGCAGGTCCAGCTGTTTCCTTCGACATTGGCGGCGATGGGCGCCGTGGCTTTCGGCCAGGCCGATGTCTACCTGGGCGATGCGATCAATGCCCATTACCTGATCAGCAGAAATTACCTGAACAACGTACACCTGACGGACTTCTCGCCCATGGAGTCCGGGCGTTTTGCCTTTGCGATGGCCCGCGACAACGATTCGCTGTTGCGCATCGTCAACAAGGCGCTGGCGGCCATCACCACCAATGAACAAATGAACATCCTGCGTCGTTGGGGGGCAAACGGGGTGTCTATCCCCGGCACCCAGTCATTGCAATTGAGCGTGGCCGAACAACGCTGGCTCGAACGCCACCCACGGGTGAGGGTCGCGATCAACGAAAACATTCCGCCGATTTCATTTATCGACAGCGAAGGCAAGTTCCGCGGTATTGGCGTCGATGTGCTGACGAAAATCAGTTTGCGCACCGGCTTGCAATTCGACATCCGGGGCATGAAATCGGTGGCCGAGATGATGACCGGCATCAGGAGCGGGCAGATCGATGTGCTGGCCGGTATCGGCCTCAGTTCCCAGCGTGAAGATCAATTGCTGTTCACCCGGGCGTTCCTGAGCAGCCCTTCGGTGCTGGTGACCCGCGTGGCCGCGGACAGCCCCAGGACGCTGGATGACATGGCAGGGCGAACCCTGGCACTGACCCAGGGCAACATTGTCGGCGAGTACCTTCGCCAGCATTACCCGCTGGTCCAGCTGGTGGATGCACCATTGTCGACGGACGCCATGGAGATGGTCGCCCAAGGCAAGACCCACGGCGGCATCAACTCCTTCATCAGCGCCCGTTACCTGATTTCCCGGCAGTATCGCGATCGCCTGCAAGTGACCAGCACCGTGGGCACCGACCCTGCACGAAGCACCCTGGCGACCAGTCGCGAGGCCACCGAGCTGCATTCGATCCTGGACAAGGCGCTGTTGAGCATCCCTCCCGAAGAAATTGACGAGCTGACCCAGCCCTGGCGCTATGACTCGATGGTCGAGCAGAGTTACTGGTTGCGACACCGGCAGGCGATCGTGAAGGCGTTTGCAGTGGCGGGTGTCTTGCTGTTGCTCGCGTTGGCCGGGATCGTCTGGCAGCGGCGCCAGATTCGCCAGCGTCAGCAATTGCTCGGACAACTGCAGGAAGCCAAGGACGCGGCGGACGACGCCAACCGGGCCAAGACCACGTTCCTGGCCACCATGAGCCATGAAATCCGCACGCCGATGAACGCCTTGATCGGCATGCTCGAACTGGCGCTGAAACGGGCCGATGAAGGGGAGACCGACCGCGCCGCCATCGAGGTGGCGTCCAACGCCGGGCAGCAATTGCTGGATTTGATCGGCGACATTCTGGACGTCGCGCGGATCGAATCCGGGCATTTGTCACTGGCGCCGGAGCGGGTCAATCTGCAGGCGCTGGTGACGTCGGTCTGCCGGGTTTTCGAAGGGCTGGCGGTGCAGAAGAATCTGCAGTGGCGGGTCGAACTCGACGAACACAGTGACTGTGACGTGATGCTCGACCCCACGCGCTTCAAACAGGTGCTGTCGAATCTGCTGAGCAATGCGATCAAGTTCACCCGGGAAGGCCAGGTGAAGCTGACGCTGGAAGTGCGACCTCAAGCCCCGGCGCACCTCGCCGTCAGCGTACAGATCGAGGACAGCGGCATCGGCATCAGCGCTATCGACCAGCAACGCCTGTTCAGCCCGTTCGTGCAGGCGGGCAACAACCAGCAGAGCGCCCGGCAAGGATCCGGCCTGGGTCTGGTGATCAGTCGTACCCTGTGCGAAATGATGGGCGGCCGGTTGCAACTCGACAGTCAGCCTGGGCATGGGACGCGGGTGGACATCAGCCTGGTGCTGCCCGCCCTGCAAGCGTTACCCGCGGGGGGCAAACCCCTGGATCCGGCGCAGCTCACGACCCGGGCGTTGTCGATTCTGGTGGTCGACGATTATCCGGCCAATCGCCTGTTGCTCTCGCGGCAGCTGAGCTACCTGGGCCATCGCGTGGTGCTGGCTGAAGATGGGGCGCAGGGGCTTGAACAGTGGCGCGGGCAAGGGTTCGATCTGGTCATCACCGACTGCAACATGCCGGTGCTCAGTGGTTACGAATTGGCGGGTGCAATACGTGAGCTAGAGCGGGTACAGGGGCTGTCGCCGACGCTGATTCTGGGCTTTACCGCCAATGCGCAGGCCGAGGAGAAGGTCCGATGCCAGGCGGCGGGCATGAACGATTGCCTGTTCAAACCCATTCGCCTGGTGGATTTGCAGGCGTGGCTGGCCCAGCGGTTTGCCAGCGCACCCTCAGCGCTAACTGACGACCATGGCGTCGCCGAATTCGATTTGAGCGGGCTGGAGCGCTTTGCGGATGCGGACCGTGAGCTGATCGATCAACTGTTGCACGATCTGGCGCTGAGCAACCGCGAGGATCGCGTGCATTTACTGGCCTTGCATGCCGGCGGCAATCGCCCGGGCTTGCAGGAACTGGCACACCGGATCAAGGGCGGGGCGCTGATGGTGCGAGCGCTTGCCCTGGTCGAGTGTTGCGAACAGCTGGAGCAGGCGTGCAATGACGGTCGCGGGGTACTGATCGACGACGCCGTCGACCAGCTACAGCAAGCCATGGCCCGCCTGGACCGGCATCTCGAGCAGGATTGAGGCTCAATCCCAGTTCGGTGCGATGCCTTTCGGGCTGGTCAAGCGATGGCCGCGATCCAGCGTTGCGATCAAGGCCATGTCGGCTTCGCTCAAGGTCAGCTCGCGAGCCTTCAAGTTGCTTTCAAGGTTGGCCCGGCGAGTGGAAGACGGGATCACGGCGTAACCCGATTGCATGGCCCAGGCCAGGGTGACCTGCGCCGGTGTCGCGTGCAGACGTTCGGCGATCTGCTGGATGAGCGGATCCTTGAGGACTTCACCGTAAGCCAGGGTCATGTACGAGGTGATGCCGATGCCCCGGCTGCGTGCGAACTCGACGACCTCGCGGTTTTGCAGGTAAGGGTGCAGTTCGATCTGGTGGGTGGCGATGTGCTCGGCACCCGTGGCGGCAATCGCCTGTTTCATCAGGTCGATGGTGAAATTGGACACGCCGATCTGCCGGGTCAGGCCCAGGTGTTTGGCTTCGAGCAGGGCGCCCATGAACTCTTCGACCGGCACCTGATCGTCCGGCGACGGCCAGTGGATCAGGGTCAGGTCCAGGTAGTCGGTCTGCAGTTTGCGCAGGCTTTCCTTCAAGCTGTCGATCAGACGATCACCGGCCAGGTTGGCGACCCAGATCTTGCTGGTGATGAACAACTCCTCCCGGGCGATGCCGCTGGCGGCGATAGCCTCGCCGACGTCGGCTTCGTTCTCGTAGATTTGTGCGGTATCGATCACCCGATAGCCGAGCGCCAGGGCGGTGCTCACCGAATCGATGACCACCTGGCCTTGCAGGCGAAACGTACCCAGGCCGAAAGCGGGAATAGACATTGAAGACTCCAGAGGTTGCAGTGGGAATGGGCGGCAGTATCGGCGCCTGCATCCGTGAGAAAAACCGCTGGAGCGGCAAAGCAATGTTTACCGGAAATCAAGAATCGGGGCAGGAAGATGTGTTGATGGTGTCTGGTCTGACGCCATCGCGAGCAAGCTCGCTCCCACATTGGATCTATATGCACCACAAATCCCCTGTGGGAGCGAGCTTGCTCGCGATAGCCATCACTCGGTCCAAAGCCTTACCCCGCCCTTAAGCAATATCACTGCGGCTGAATTCTTCCCCAAGAAAATCGATCAACGTGCGCACCGAAGGCAGCAGGCCCCGACGCGAGGGGAAGATCGCATGGATGACACCGCTTTTCGGTGCCCAGCCCGGCACCAGTTCCACCAGTTGCCCGGCAGCGATTTCATCGCGCACCACCACGCTGGGCAGGTGCACGATGCCGATCCCGGCGACCGCGGCATGGCGCAACGCCAACAGGTCATCGGTAACCATCCGCGGTGCATGCCGGATCATCGCGGTGCTGCCATCGGCCCCGAACAGTTCCCACTGATATTCGCGCTGCGCCGCGCCCCAGTGCAGGCTCGGCAAACCGCTGAGGTCGGCCGGGGAGGCCGGTGTCGACAGGCGCGATAAAAAGGCCGGGCTGCCGACCACGCTCTGGGTGCTGTTGCCCAGCACCTTCATCACCATGTCGGTGTTTTCCAGCGGGGGGAAACGTACCCGCAGGGCAATGTCGAAGCCCTCATGGATCAAGTCGACCCGGCGGTTGGTGCTCTCGATGAACAACTCCACCAGCGGGTACTTGAGCATGTAGCGGGTCAGCATCGGCCCGACCCAGGAATTGAGCAGCGCCGTCGGGCAACTGACACGCACCAGGCCCTGAGGCTCGGAGCGATTGCGTTCGATCAGTTCGGCGGCGCTTTCCGCCTCCACCCGCATGGCCAGGCAGCGCTGGTAATAGGCCTGGCCGATTTCCGTCAATGAGCAATGCCGACTGGTGCGGTGCAGCAGGCGCACGCCGAGACGTTCTTCAAGCTCGGCAATGCGTCGGCTGAGCTTGGACTTGGGCATGTCCAGTGCCCGGCCGGCCGCGGCGAAACCGTGATGCTCCACCACTTGGGTGAAGTAGTAGAGGGTGTTGAGGTCTTCCACCATCGTTCTCCAGATAGAACGCTAAAGCTGATTTTTGCAGTCTAGCGCAGCAAAGGTCACGGTTTTAAGCTTTGTCCATGGCTTCACTCACCTCACCAGGAGACACCATGAAAAACATCATCGGTATCTACACCAGTCCACGGACCCATTGGGTTGGCGACGGTTTTCCGGTTCGCACGCTGTTTTCCTACGACAACCTGGGCAAACACATCAGCCCGTTCCTGATGCTGGATCATGCCGGCCCCGCTGAATTCACCCCGACCACCGAACGGCGTGGCGTTGGTCGGCATCCTCATCGTGGCTTCGAAACCGTGACTATCGTTTACAAGGGCGAACTGGAGCACCGGGACTCCACCGGCAGTGGCGGCAAGATCGGCCCTGGCGATGTGCAATGGATGACCGCAGCCTCGGGGATCCTGCATGAAGAGTTTCACTCCGAAGGTTTCGCCAAGAGCGGCGGCACCCTGGAGATGGTGCAACTGTGGGTCAACCTGCCGGCCAGGGACAAAATGGCCGACCCCGGCTACCAGACGATTCTCGACCGTGACATCCCGACCATCCCCTTGAAGGACAACGCCGGCAGCCTGCGCCTGATCGCCGGCGAGTTCGATGGTCACAAAGGCCCGGCGCGCACCTTCACCCCAGTCGACGTGTGGGACATTCGTTTGAATGCCGGCAAGTTGCTCACCCTTGACCTGCATGAAGGACGCAATACCGCCCTGGTGGTTTTGCGTGGCACGGTTCAGGTCAACGGCCTGGAATCGGTGCGCCAGGGGCAACTGGCCCTGTTCGACCGCAAGGGCGATCAGGTGAGCCTCGAAGCCAGCGAAGACGCGGTGGTGCTGTTGCTCAGCGGCGAACCGATAGACGAGCCGATCGTCGGCCACGGGCCGTTCGTGATGAACACCGAGCAAGAAATCCACCAGGCCTTCGCCGACTTCCAGTCCGGTCGCTTCGGCCGGATGCACGCTTAATTCGCAGCGCTTTAACACCCGACTCTACACAGGATGAGTAGGCCGGTTTTCAGGCCAGGGATGGCTGTTGCCCAAAAGAAAGAGGAAACGCACATGAACACTGTCTACGCGGCCAACTTCAACGGCCAGAAACCGACCATCGACCCCAACGACAGCGCAATGCTGTTGATCGATCACCAGAGCGGACTGTTCCAGATCGTCAAGGACATGGACGTGCCCCAATTGCGCGCCAACGCCATTGCCCTGGCCAAGGCCGCGACCCTGCTCAAGATGCCGGTGATCACCACCGCTTCCGTTCCCCAGGGGCCGAACGGGCCGTTGATCCCGGAAATCCACGAGGCCGCGCCCCATGCGCAGTACGTGGCGCGCAAAGGTGAAATCAACGCCTGGGACAATCCGGAGTTTCACGCGGCGGTCAAAGCCACCGGCAAGAAAACCCTGGTGATCGCCGGCACCTTGACCAGCGTGTGCCTGGCGTTCCCGTCCATCGCCGCCGTGCATGAGGGCTACAAGGTGTTTGCCGTGGTCGACGCCTCCGGCAACCACTCGAAACTGGCCACTGATCTGACCGTTGCCCGTCTGGCCCAGGCCGGGGTGGTGCCGATCGACATCATGGCTACGCTCTCTGAGCTGCAAGGCTCGTGGAACCGCCCGGACGCCGAGCAGTGGGCCGCTGTCTACGCCCAGGCCATGCCGCATTATCAGTTGCTGATCGAGAGCTACCTCAAGGCCCAGCAAGTGGCGAACGAACACGAAGCGCTGGACTCCCAGCGCTAACCGGTTACCCCACGCCGATTTCCAATCGGCATCGATAACATGCGAGGACTACTGCAATGACTTCTTCCTACAAGCGTCTGGACAAGGACAACGCCGCGGTTTTGATGGTTGATCATCAGGCGGGCCTGTTGTCTCTGGTGCGCGACATCGATCCGGATCGATTCAAGAACAACGTGCTGGCGCTGGCTGACCTGGCCAAGTACTTCAAGCTGCCGACCATCCTCACCACCAGTTTCGAAACCGGTCCAAACGGACCGCTGGTGCCCGAACTCAAGGCACTCTTTCCGGACGCGCCGTACATCGCTCGCCCGGGCCAGATCAACGCCTGGGACAACGAAGATTTCGTCAAGGCGATCAAGGCCACTGGCAAGAAACAACTGATCATCGCCGGTGTGGTGACGGAGGTGTGCGTGGCGTTCCCGGCGCTTTCGGCGCTGGCCGAAGGTTTTGACGTGTTCGTGGTCACCGACGCGTCCGGCACCTTCAACGAACTGACCCGCGAATCGGCGTGGCACCGTATGACCGCTCAGGGCGCGCAACTGATGACCTGGTTCGGCCTGGCCTGTGAACTGCACCGCGACTGGCGCAACGACATCGAAGGATTGGGCACGCTGTTCTCCAACCATATTCCGGATTACCGCAACCTGATGACCAGCTACAGCACACTGGCCAACAGCAAGTAACTTCGGCATCACTCATCCCCCCTGTGGGAGCGGGCTTGCTCGCGAAGGCTGCTTAACTTTCAACCTATGTGTTGACTGTTATACCGCTTTCGCGAGCAAGCCCGCTCCCACATTGGTTTTGTGGTGTTTTTGGGAGGGGGTTCATCCCGCCAAATCAAATGCTCCTACACTGAGGCCAATCCATGCGATCTTCGCGTTATTGGCCTTGGCTGGAGTTGCTTGATGCTGTCATTGCTCACCGAACACCCGCTGATTTGCGCGATGGCGCTGATCCTGATCGATCTTGGGTTGTGGTACTTGCTCAGTGCACTTGGCAGCGCCTGGCGGCTATTGGTACGGGTGGTGATTTTTTCGTTGTTCAGCCTGCTGTTGTTCAACGAAGGCCTGAACCCGATGGAGCCGCCGCCCTGGGCTGACAACGTACCCTTGCATCTGGCGGCCACCGGCTTGCAGATCGGCTGGTGGTTGTTCGGCGCGCGGACCCTGACCGTGCTGATCGGCGCGGTGATGATGCAACGGGTCGGGCACACCGGGCGATTGCTTCAGGATCTGCTCGGTGCGGTGATTTTCCTGATCGCGGTGATTGCCGCCCTGGCCTATGTGCTCGATCTGCCGGTCAAGGGCGTGCTGGCGACGTCCGGTGCGTTGGCGATCATCGTCGGGCTGGCCTTGCAAAGTACCCTCAGTGACGTGTTTTCCGGGATCGTCCTGAACACCACCAAGCCCTATCAACTCGATGACTACATCTCCATCGATGGCATGGAGGGCCGGGTCACCGACATCGACTGGCGTGCCACGCGCCTGCAGACCTCCCAGGGTTGCATGGCGGTGATTCCCAACTCCCTGGCAGCCAAGGCCAAGATCATCAATTTCAGTCGGCCGAGCGATATGTTCGGCATTTCCGTCTCGCTGGAAGTGAGCCCCCACGCGCGGCCGAACACGGTGATCGATGCTTTGGAGCGGGCCATTCAAGGTTGTCGTGCGTTGCTCGATACACCGTCGCCAAGCGTCGGCCTGAAAACCGCCAGCAACACCGGAGTGGTCTACGAAATCAGCGGCTTTGTCGCGTCGATGGACGAGAAACGTTCAGTGCGCAACCAGCTGTACGATCTGGCCTATCGGCACTTGCAGGCATCCGGGGTCAGTTTGTTGTCGAGCGTGGAGCCCAGTCCGCCGGTCAACTCGACTCGCAAACGCGCGTTGCTCGACAGCTCGCCGATTTTCTCCACCTTGCGCCAGGAAGAGAAAGACACCTTCAGCCAGAACATGACCCTGCAAACCTTTCGCGCCGGGGAGGTGATCCTGGAAGCGGGGCAGGTCAGCGATCACTTGTTCATTATCGAATCCGGCGTGATCTCGGTGACCTTGATGCGCCATGGAGCGCCATTTGAATCCGGCCGCATGGGGCCGGGGGAGGTGTTCGGCGAGGCAGGTATTCTCACCGACAGCGCGCTGCCTGCGCAGTTTACCGCCAAGACATTCAGTGGCCTGTACCGCATCGAAAAGTCATACCTCAAGCCGTGCCTGGATGCCCGTCACGATATCAACGATGCAATGCAGACCTTGCTCGATTACCGGCTGCAAAAAGCGAAATCCCTGACTCAGGACCTACCGGTGGCGGTGGAGAAAAAGGGCTTCCTGCGATGGTTGCGCAGTCGGGTGTGAATGGCCGCTGCGCGGATCGTCGGATCGCCGCCCGGAGCAAGCTCGCTCCCACAGGGAAATACGGTCAAATTGTGGGAGCGAGCTTGCTCGCGATGACGGCAGTGAACTCACCAAAAGTGAAGAGTGAAACCCATCACACCCGCGCCTCCACCAACAACCAGGAAGGCACCGCCAATGGCCTCCTCGACTTCTGAAAGATTGGCTATTTGTGTAGAACGATCGGGGGACTAACGTAGTCACACACCCACCTGCCCTGGAGCACCCCATGCAACCTCGTATCGATTTCTACACCGCGTCCCCTGACGCCCTCAAAGCGATGATCGCTTTGGAAACCGCCGTTTCGAAACTGCCGCTGGAAAAAAACCTGATCGAACTGGTCAAACTGCGTGCCTCGCAAATCAACGGCTGCGCCTTCTGCATCGACATGCACACCGCTGATGCGATCAAGGGCGGTGAAACCCCGCGCCGCCTGTTCGCCGTGACAGCCTGGCGCGAAGCACCGTTCTTTACCGAGCGCGAACGCGCTGCGCTGCTCTGGACCGAATCCCTGACCCAGCTCAGCCTGACCCACGCTCCGGATGAAGACTACGAAATGGTCAGCGCCCAGTTCACGCCCAAGGAAATGGTCGACCTGACCGTGGCCATCAGCACCATCAACAGCTGGAACCGTCTGGCCGTAGGTTTTCGCAAAATGCCTCAGGCCTGACCTGCACAAGCATCAATGAGCATCGGCACTCGGCGCGGCCGGTGGTTGTACCTTGCGCATCAAAGGCACCATCGCCGTGGCGATAATGAAGCAGACCATGATCATCAAGAACGCGTCGCCATAGGTTTGCGTCTGGGCTTCGCGGTAGGTCAGCAACCATAGTTGATGCAGGCTGGCGGTGACCCCGGCGTCACCGCTCTGGCCGAGGGCGGCGAAGTTGTTGCCGACCTGGGACAGCCATTGGTTGAGCGCCTCGTTGGTGCTGTTGAGGTTCTCCGCCAACCGGGTGAAATGCAGGTTGGTGCGGTCGTTGAGGATGGTCGCGCACGCTGCAATGCCGATGGCCCCGCCCAAGTTGCGCATCAGGTTGAACAACCCCGACGCATGCTTGAGCCGTGCCGGCGCCAAGCCGCCGAGGGTCAAGGTCACCGCCGGCGGCACCGCCAATTGCTGGGCAATCCCGCGCAAGGCTTGCGGCAGCATCAACTCCTTGGCCCCCCAGTCATGGGTGATAGGGCTGAAATCCCACATCGACAAGGCGAACAGCCCAAGCCCGAACATCATGATCCAGCGCAGGTCGACGCGATTGGCCAGAAAGGCATACAGCGGAATCGCCATGATCTGGAACACTCCGGTGGAGAAAACCGCCAGACCAATGTCCAGCGCTCCGTAGCCACGCACCCGACCGAGGAACAGCGGTGTCAGGTAAATGGTGGCGAACAGGCCGATGCCGGTGACGAACGAGAAGAAACAACCGAGGGCGAAATTGCGGTCCTTCAAGGCGCGCAGATCGACAATCGGGTTGGCCACATGCAAGGTCCGGCCGATGAACGCCAGCCCGGCCAGGCCACTGATCCACGCGGTGGTCAGGATCGTGCGGTCGCTGAACCAGTTCCAGCGCGGGCCTTCTTCGAGGGTGTATTCCAGGCAGCCGAGGAACAGCGCCAGAAACACCATGCTCAAGTAATCCGCGCCCTTGAGCAGCGACAGTTCCGGCTGGTCGATTTTTACCAGCATCGGCACGGCCACGGCGACGAAGATGCCGGGGACCAGGTTGATGTAGAACAGCCAGTGCCAGGACGATATGTCGGTGATCCAGCCACCGATCACCGGCCCCAGGGTCGGTGCCAGGGACGCCACTGCGCCGATGGTTGCGGCGGCGATCACCCGTTGTTTGCCGGTGAAGAACACGAAGGCCGTGGTGAACACCAGCGGGATCATCGAACCGCCCAGAAACCCTTGCAGGGCGCGGAAGGCGATCATGCTCTGGATGTTCCAGGCTATGCCGCACAGCAGGCTGGCCAGGGTGAAACCCACCGCCGATGCGCAGAACAGCCAGCGCGTCGAGAACACCCGCGACAGCCAACCGGACAGCGGGATCACGATGATTTCGGCGATCAGGTAGCTGGTTTGTACCCACGCGGTTTCGTCGGTGCCGGCGGAAAGCCCGCCGCCGATGTCACGCAACGAAGCCGAGACAATCTGGATGTCCAGCAGGGCAATGAACATGCCGATGCACATGCTGGCGAAGGCGAAAACCTTGGTCGCCGTCGCCATGTTCGCGGCATTGAACGGTTGCGCCGGGGCGGCGAGGGCACGGCTCATGGTGCGCTGGCCACGGCTGGCGCTTCAGGTTCCTTGCGCGTGTCCACTTCAGCGGTGACCGACAACCCCGGACGCAAGTGGCCGAGCACACTGTCGGCCGGGTCGAGGTGAATCCGCACCGGCACCCGCTGCACGATCTTGGTGAAGTTGCCGGTGGCGTTTTCCGGTGGCAACACACTGAATTGCGAACCGCTGGCGGGGGCGAGGCTGTCCAGGTGACCGTGGAATTCCTGCCCCGACAGCACGTCGGCACGGATCACCACCCGTTGCCCCGGCACCATGTGCGCCAGTTGGTCTTCCTTGAAGTTGGCATCGACCCACAGACCGCTGGTCGGCACCACCGAGAGCAATTGCGAGCCGGCCTGGGCATAGGCGCCGACCCGTGCCCGGCGATTGCCGATCACACCGTCAACCGGTGCCTTCAGTTCGGTGTAGCCGACATTCAATTGCGCCAGGTCGCGCTCAGCCTTGGCCTGGATCAAGGCGGCCCGGGCTTGTTGTTTCTGGGTGTCGATCACATTCAACTGGCGTTGTGCGGCCAGCAATTCAGCCTGGGCGCGGTTGCTTTGGGCCTGGGCCGTCTTGAACGTGGTATTGGCCCGCTGGGCACTTTCAACCGAGACGGCGTTGGTGATCACCAGTTTTTTGTAGCGGGCATCGTCATCCCGCGAACGGACGGCTTCGGCACCGGCGGCGTCGATGCCGGCACGGGCCTGGCCGATGACGGCCTGTTGCAGTTGCTCGGTGGCGTCGAGGTTGGCGAGCAGGGCCTGCTGGGCGGCCACTGCGCCTTCGGCCTTGGCCAGGTGGGCGCGGTAATCGCGGGAATCGAGACGGACCAGCACGTCACCGGCCTTGACCTTCTGATTATCGGTCACCAGCACTTCGTCGATGTAGCCCGCCACTTTCGGCCCGATCACCGTCACATCGCCGCCGATGTAGGCGTCGTCGGTTTCCTCGATGAAACGTCCGGCAGTCCACCAATGCGTGCCATACACACCGGCCAGCACCAGTGCCGCGATGCCCAGTGTTGGCAACAGCAGGCGTTTGAGCAGGGGAGGTTTGGCGGCAGTCACCGGGGCAACCAGGTCGGGTTCAACGGTGGGCATGCTGGTCATGGAGGATTACCTGTGGGGGCGGTGGTTAATTATGATGATCATAATATGACGAATGTAATATTTTGTGGCAAATGGTTTTTGCTGCCGGTCGTCAGGTGGTTTGTTTAGCGAGAATGGGATTTTATTTGCGCTAGAGAACCCCTGTGGGAGCGAGCTTGCTCGCGATAGCGGCCGTCCAGTCAACAATGACGGTGCCTGACACGCCGCAATCGTCGGAACGCCGCTCGGAGCAGGTTCGCTCCCACAGGGAATCGCTACTGGTTTGCTGGAATGAAAAAGGCCGGTGATCTGCGCGATCACCGGCCTTTTTTACAGCTATTGCTTAGACGCGCTCGAAAATCGCCGCAATCCCCTGACCACCACCGATGCACATGGTCACCAGCGCGTAACGGCCGCCGGTGCGGTGCAGTTCGTGGATGGCCTTGGTGGCGATGATTGCGCCGGTCGCGCCCACCGGGTGGCCCAGGGCGATACCCGATCCGTTCGGGTTGACCTTGGCCGGGTCGAGGTCCAGTTCCTGGCTGACGGCGCAGGCCTGGGCCGCGAAGGCGATGTTGGCTTCGATCACGTCCAGGTCGGCAACGGTCAGGCCGGCGCGCTTGAGCGCCAGACGGGTGGCCGGGATCGGGCCCAGGCCCATGAATTCCGGTTCGACGCCGGCGTGGGCGTAGCTGACCAGGCGGGCGAGGGGTTTCAGGTTATTGGCCTGGACCGCGTTGCCACTGGCCATGACCAGTGCGGCGGCGCCGTCGTTCAGACCCGAGGCGTTGCCGGCGGTGACCGAACCGTCCTTCTTGAACGCCGGCTTCATTGCTGCCAGCTGTTCCAGGGACGTGGCGCGCGGATGTTCGTCGACGCTGAACAGTTTGACGCCTTTGCGATCCTGGATTTCCACGGTCGCGATCTGCTCGCTGAAGTAGCCGTTGGCAATCGCGTGGGCCGCGCGTTGCTGGTCTTCGAAAGCCAGGGCGTCTTGCATTTCGCGGGTGATGCCGTTGCGCGCGGCGACGTTCTCGGCGGTGATGCCCATGTGGATGCCATGGAATGGGTCATGCAGGATGCCGAGCATGTAGTCGATGACCTGGGCGTTGCCCATGCGCGAACCCCAACGGGCGGCCGGCATCAGGTACGGGCCACGGCTCATGGACTCGGCACCGGCACCGACGACGATGTCGGCATCGCCGAGCATCAGGGTCTGGGCGGCGTTGATGATGGCTTGCAGGCCCGAACCGCAGAGGCGGTTGACGTTGTAGGCCGGGGTTTCCTTCGGAATGCCGGCGTTCATCGCCGCGACGCGGGAGATGTAGGCATCGCGGGTTTCGGTCGGGATCACGTTGCCCATCACCAGATGGCCAACGAGCGCCGGGTCCACGGCGGCTCGCTCCAGGGCGGCTTTCACGGCGGTGGTCGCGAGGTCGGCCAGCGGCACGTCCTTGAGCGAACCACCGAAGGTACCGATGGCGGTACGGGCGGCGCTGACGACGTAGATTTCTGGAGTGTTCATGGCTGGTTTCCTTTCGGTGGATTCTTATCTGTACTGCGATTGAGCAGGGCGTTCAAGGCGGTTTTCGCCTCGTCGGTATTCAGGCGTTGAATGAACAGCGTGTTTTCTTCGCGCAGGGTGGCTTCCAGTTCGGCCAGGCAAGCCTGTTTCATCAGCAGCCGGGACTGGCGCAAGGCTTGCTGGGGCATGGCCAGAAAGCGCTGGGCGATTTTTTTCGCCGCCGCCAGGCATTGTTCACCGTCATCGAAGGCTTCGTTGGCCAGGCCCCAGGCCACCGCTTCGTTGCCGTCCAGGCCGTTGCCCAACAGGAGCAGGCTCGCGGCACGGGCATGGCCGAGCCGGCGTGGCAGCAACAGGCTGGCGCCAAATTCGGGGCACAGGCCGATGTTGACGAACGGCATGCGCAGCTTGGCGTTGCGGGTGACCAGTACTTGATCGCAATGCAGCAGCAATGTGGTGCCAATACCGATGGCCGCACCGCAGACTGCCGCGATCAGCGGTTTTTGCAGGCGCGTGACGACCTTCATCAGGTGGAACGCCGGGGCGTCCAGATGAGTCGGCGGGTGCTGGAGGAAATCCACCAGGTCATTGCCGCTGGTAAAGCACGCCGGGCCACCGGTGAGGATGATCACGCCGGTCTGCGGGTCTTCGTCGGCGGCCAGCAACAGCTCGGCCAGTTGCGTGTACATGGCGTTGTTCAGCGCATTGAGCTTGTCCGGGCGGTCGATGGTCAGCGTCAACACGCCGTCGCGTTGCTCGTGTTTGATCAGGTCGGTCATCGCAGGCTCTGCAGGGTCGGTTCAGGGCTGCCACTTTAAGCGCCGGACAAACCCCGGATCTATGGCAAAACGGGTCAACTGCACTGCCGCTTTTTGCCATGCCGGTGTGCCCAAAAAGCGACACACACCCATTCGGGGTATGGCCGCGCCCGGCGAATCCACCAATAGTGGGGGCATCCGCTCATCCAGAGCCGAACTCGCTATAAGGTGCATTTGCTATGGGCAAGACGCTGCTTAAGGTGATTTCCAGTCTGTTTGTTGTACCGCTGACATTGAATGCCTACGCCGCTCAAGTGGACGACAGCCATACGCTGCGGTTGTACAACTGGGCGGATTACATCGGTGAAAAAACCGTGGCCGACTTCGAAAAGGCCACCGGCATCAAAGTCATCTACGACACCTTCGATGCCTACGAAACGGTGCAGGCCAAATTGCTCACCGGCCACTCCGGTTATGACCTGATCGTGTTGAATGCGTCCCTGGCGCCACCGCTGATCAAGGCCAAGGTGTTCCAGCCGCTGGACAAGAAACTGCTGCCGGGCTGGACCAACCTGGACCCGAAAGTCCTGGAGGATCTGCAAGGGTACGATCCGGGCACCACGTACTCGGCGCCTTATACTTGGGGCAGCAACGGCGTCACCTACAACGTCGACAAGATCAAGGAACGCATGCCCGACGCACCGATCGGTTCGCTGGCGATGATCTTCGATCCGAAGATCGTCTCGCGCTTCGCCGACTGCGGCGTGACCCTGCTCGATGCCCCGACCGAAGTCATTCCCATGGCCCTGAAGTACCTGGGACGTGATCCGAGAAGCGCCGCACCGGAAGATCTGAAAGCCGCCCAGGACTTGCTGTTGTCCGTGCGGCCGTACATCCGCAAGTTCGACTCGGTCAATTACCTGACCAGCCTGCCCAATGGCGATGTGTGCATGGCCATGACCTGGTCCGGCGACTACGCCACCGCCATGGCCCGCGCCGCAGAAGCCAAGAAGAAGATCGACCTGGCCTACTTCATCCCCAAGGAAGGCTCGCTGATCTGGTTCGACAACCTGTACATCCCGGCCGACGCGCCCCACGTCGCCAATGCCCACAAGTTTCTCGAGTACCTGATGCAGCCGCAGGTGATGGCGGATGTGAGCGACTTCATCAATTACGCCAACAGCAACGCCGCGGCCACCCCGTTGTTGAGCGCCGATGTGCGCAACAACCCGGCGATTTACCCCGACGCGCAAACTCGCGAGCGGCTGTTTCCGCAGAAGACCCAGAACGCCAAGGACATGCGGGCGATTACCCGGGTCTGGAGCACCGTGAAAAGCGGCATCTGATTTGTTCGAACGTTAGTCAATTCGGTTAGAGGTTTATTTATGGCGACGCCAACACGCACCGTTTTTTCCCCAGCGGACGAGTCCCGGCTGGTCAAGGCCGACAAGGCTCACCATATGCACGGCTATCACGTGTTCGACGAACACGCCGAACAGGGCTCGCTGAACATCGTCGCAGGCGACGGCGCCTACATCTACGACACCCAGGGCAACCGCTTTCTCGATGCGGTGGGCGGCATGTGGTGCACCAACATTGGCCTGGGCCGCGAGGAAATGGCCGAGGCCATCGCCGACCAGGTGCGCCAGTTGGCCTATTCGAACCCGTTTTCCGACATGTCGAACAACGTCGCCATCGAGCTGTGCGAAAAACTCGCCAGCCTGGCCCCCGGCGACCTTGACCATGTGTTCCTGACCACCGGCGGCTCCACCGCCGTGGACACAGCGTACCGGCTGATCCAGTACTACCAGAACTGCCGAGGCAAACCAGAGAAGAAGCACATCATCGCGCGGTTCAACGCCTATCACGGCTCCACCACCCTGACCATGTCGATCGGCAACAAGGCCGCCGACCGCGTGCCGGAGTTCGACTACACCAACCCGCTGATCCACCACGTCTCCAACCCGAATCCGTACCGCGCGCCCGATGGCATGGACGAGGCGCAGTTCCTCGAGTTCCTGGTCAAGGAATTCGAAGACAAGATCCTCTCGATTGGCGCGGACAAGGTTGCCGGTTTTTTCGCCGAGCCGATCATGGGCTCCGGCGGGGTGATCATTCCGCCCCGGGGCTATCTCAAACGCATGTGGGACGTCTGCCAGCGCTACGACATCCTGTTCGTCGCCGACGAAGTGGTCACTTCGTTCGGGCGCCTCGGCAAGTTCTTTGCCTCTTATGAGGTGTTCGACGTGCAGCCCGACATCATCACCACTGCCAAGGGCCTGACCTCGGCCTACCTGCCGCTGGGCGCGTGCATCTTTTCCGAGCGCATCTGGAAAGTCATCGCCGAGCCGGGCAAGGGCCGCTGCTTCACCCACGGCTTCACCTACAGCGGGCATCCGGTGTGCTGCACGGCGGCGCTGAAGAACATCGAAATCATCGAGCGGGAAAACCTGCTGGCCCATGTCGACACGGTGGGGGCTTATCTGGAGGAGCGCCTGGCCACCCTGCGGGACTTGCCGCTGGTGGGGGATGTGCGCTGCCAGAAACTCATGGCCTGCGTGGAGTTCGTCGCCGATAAACGCACCAAGGCGCTGTTCCCCGACGAGATCAACATCGGCGAGAAAATCCACGTGCGGGCCCAGGCCCGGGGCTTGCTGGTGCGGCCGATCATGCACCTCAATGTCATGTCGCCACCGTTGATCCTGACGTCTGTCCAGGTCGATGAAATCGTCGAGACCTTGCGCACATGCATTCTGGAAGTGGCCGCCGAGCTTGAAGCGAGCGGACAGTACGCGGGCCAATGATTTCGTCAGTCAGGCTGTTACCAAGGGCGTGTCCAGCCGCTAGACTGCGGGGCATGAGCAAACCAGACGACGATACGCTGATCGCGGTGCCCTTCGGGGCATTGCACAAATGGCATGGGGGAATGCGCGAGGCATTCGCCCATATCGATGAGCCTGACGCCTTGCAACACCTGGCGTCGGCGTTGGCGCAACTGGTGTCCGTCGAGTCGATGATGATCAGCCTGGAGCGTAAGGACCGCGCGCCCCAGTTGCTGCATCAGCGCGGGATTGCGCAGGAGTATCAGGTCTCGATTCTGGAGCGCTATTTTGCCGGGGGTTATTTGCTCGACCCGTTCTGCCTGGCAGTGGAGCAGGGGTTGGCGCAAGGCTTCTATCACCTTGAGGAAATTGCCCCGGACAACTTCTTCGACAGTGACTACTACAAATCCTATTACCTGAAGGCGGGCTGCTCGGAAGACAGCTACTACATTGTCGATATCGGCAATGACACGAAGATTTCCGTCAGCCTCTATCAGGGTTTCGGCGGTGAATGCCTGAGCGCCGAACAGCTGAATCTGCTGCGCGCCGTGGAACCGCTGGTGCGTGAATTCATCAGCGAATTCAGTCAACGGGGCATGCTGCGCAGTCGCGAGATCCAGTGCGATAAAGACCAGGGCATGCGCGATGATCTCAAGCACCGGGTGCAGTCGGCGTTCGAGCATTTCGGCAGCGACTTGCTCACTGAACGAGAGCGGCAAGTGGCGCATATGGTGTTGCGCGGGCATTCGGTGAAATCCACGGCCAGCCAGATGAACATCTCACCGGAAACCGTGCGCATGCACCGCAAGAACCTGTACCTGAAACTGGAGGTGGGTTCGCAGTCGGAGTTGTTTGCGCTGTTTATCGAGTGGTTGCGCAGGCACTAACCAGAATTTTTGGCCTACCGATACCCCTGTAGGAGCGAGCCTGCTCGCGAAGAACGTCCTGACGACGCGTTCTGTCAGACCGCCCGCGTTATCGTTGACCTCCATCGCGAGCAGGCTGAACTGGTCAAGTAATCCCGGACACCGGTTACGGTGTTTATGCCACTTTTTGCTCCATGGCTATTGGCGACAGATAGTTGTTGTAGCTGTGGAGCCTGGTGCGGTTGTAGTACATGAAGAAGCGCACCATATCGGTTTTGGCTTCCTCGATCTTGCTGTAGCCACTACGAGGCACCCATTCTGATTTCAGCGTGCCGAAAAATCGCTCTGTTGGAGCGTTGTCCCAGCACTGCCCGCGATGGCTCATGCTTTGCAATATGTCACGACGCTTCAGTTCTTCTTGAAACTTGCGGCTGGTGTACTGACAGCCCTGATCCGAGTGAAACATCAGTCCCGGAGGGCACGTTCGAACCTCTGTCGCCATGCGTAGCGCCTTGCTGACCAAGTTGGCGTCATTGACCAGCGAAAATGCCCAACCGATGACCCGGCGAGCAAACAAATCGATGACGATGGCCAGATGAACCCAGCGCTCGCCCACCATCAAGCTGGTCACGTCACCACACCAGACCTGATCGACTGCAGCCGGTTTGAAGTTGCGCTTGAGCCGATTGGGCGCGACAAACGCTTCCACTCCCTTGGATCTGAATGGGTGCGGCTGGCGTTGTTTACTGACAATGTTGGCCTCCCTCATCAGCGCTCGGACAAGGCCTCTTCCGATCGCGATGTTTTGGGACTTCAGGCCCTTGCTGATCATTCTGGAACCCATGGCTTCGCGGCTTTCGCTGTGCAGTTCAACCACTTTGAGCTTGAGCTCTTCGCGCCTGATCCGCGGTTGGGCTCGCCGCTGAAGCCACTCGTAAAAGCTGCTGCGCTTCACATCGAAAACACGACACACGACGGCCGTCGGGAACGACTCTCTTAGTTCCGCAATCATCGAAAACGATCGGGATCCGACATCAAGAGAGCGGTAGCCTTTTTTAAGATCTCGGCTTCCATTTCCATGCGCTTGATCTTGGCCTTTAGTTCCTGGATCTGGCGCTGATCTTCGGTAATCGCCTTGGTGCCTTTGACTGGCTGCCCCTCGCGCTCCTTGCGAACCTGATCGACCCAACGCCGTAAAGCGGTGGGCCCGATATCCAGCGATGCACAAACGTCTGGAACCGGGCAGTTATCATCAAGCACCATGCTGGCAGCATGCAGCTTGAACTCGCGTGTATAGACCTTTCTTTCGTTCATGGAACCTCCAAGTTGGCGAAATCATATCGCCCTTAAGAGGTGTCCGGAATTATTAGGCCAGTTCAGGCTCGCTCCTACAGGGTTGGTCAGCGTGCCCGCAACCGTCGCCCGACCACATCCAGCACATCACAGCCATCGCGCAACGGGATGGCGCAGAGCAATGAAAAGTCGCTGAGGATGAAGGATTCGCACTCGATCGAGCCGCGCATGGACAGGTTTTCCAGCAATTGGGTGACGGCGCGGATTCGGTAGTTGGCGGCGTCCATCAGGACGTCGAGCGGTGCGTGGGTGTCGACGAAGAGGGTGGGCATTTCACTGCAATTGCTGGTGAGCGCCATGAAGCGGTTGTTGGGGTGTGGGGTTGGTTTTTCGTAGGGTGGATCGGGATGAATGGTTTTCATGGTTTCGAGCTCTCATGAAGAAAATGGAGCTGCCAAAAGCCTTTCCTACGGGCCAGGGTGGCAGCCATGTACGGGGTAGGAAATCGAGATCTGAGAGCACCTCTCGACCACGCCGAGGCGTGCCCGTACATAGCCGCCGCAGCTGATCTTACGGACGCATTTGAACGGCCGCAAACCAGGCAATGACGCCAGAGTGCATCTCAGATTCTGGAGGTTCCTACACCTCGCCACTGAATTTCAGTGACCACCAAAGACTATCGATTGAGCACCTTTCAAACCAGTTCACGCAAATCGCCGCAATTCGAAGGAAATCTCCGAAGACCCTGCCCGGAAATGTCCTAGGACCTGTGGAACTTGTATCCGCAAAACGGGGGGAGTGAGTTGTGGATGAGGGACAACGGGCACGTCCGAAGTCTAGGAAAAACAGAAATGTCCTACGCCAATTGACGCCTGAATCACCTCAACCCCTGTAGGAGCGAGCCTGCTCGCGAAGAACGTCCAGACAGCGCGTTCAGTCAGACTGCCCGCGTTATCGTTGACCTCCATCGCGAGCAGGCTCGCTCCTACAGGGGTTGCTGGTTGACCACGAGATTTGTGGCCAACCAGCAAACCTGATCAATCTTCGCGTTTGACCACCAGGGTCAGAATGTCATAACTGGCCACCAGTTCACCCAACTGGTTGGTCACTTCCACATCCCACGCCACCACCCCTTGCGGGATGCCCTGCGGGCTCTTCTTGCCCTGGTCGATCTTGCGTTTGCAGGTCAGGCGCGCCTGGATGGTGTCGCCGATGCCCACCGGGTTGATGAAGCGCAAGGTGTCCAGGCCATAGTTGGCCAGTACCGGACCCGGAGCGGGGGACACGAAAAGCCCGGCCGCTGCCGAAAGCACGAAGTAACCGTGGGCGATACGCTTGCCGAACTGCGATTCCTTGGCCGCGATCTCGTCGAAGTGCATGTAGAAGTGGTCGCCCGACAGGCAACCGAAGTTCACCAGGTCGGCTTCGGTGACGGTGCGACGGTGAGTCAGCAGCGACTCGCCGATCTGCAGGTCCTGGAAATGGCGACGGAACGGATGCACGTCGGTTTCGATGACCTTGGCCCCGCGCACGTACTCGCCGGTGACCGCCGCCAGCATGGTCGGCGAACCTTGTACCGCAGCGCGTTGCAGGTAGTGTTTCACCGCGCGCAGGCCGCCGAGTTCTTCGCCGCCACCGGCACGCCCCGGGCCGCCGTGCTTGAGCTGTGGCAGCGGCGAGCCGTGGCCGGTGGATTCGCCGGCAGAGTGGCGATCCAGTACCAGCAAGCGGCCGTGCCAGGCAGCCGCGACCGGGATGGCCTTGGCGGCGATTTGCGGATCCTTGGTCACCAGACTGGCCACCAGGCTGCCTTTGCCGCGCGCGGCCAGGGCCAATGCTTCGTCGAGATCGTCGTAGGCCATCAGCGTGCTGACCGGACCGAACGCTTCGATATCGTGGGCGCCGCCCTCGGCATGGGGGTCGCGGGCCTGCAACAGGGTCGGGGCGAAGAACGCGCCCTTGTCGACGTTTTCACCACGGGGTTCGAAACCGTCGCGGGCACCAAACAGCATATCGCTGCTCTGCAACAGGCTTTCCAGACGCTCGGCCACGTCTTTCTGCTGATCGTGGGAAGCCAGTGCGCCCATGCGTACGCCTTCCACCGACGGGTCGCCGACCACCACTTTGGCCAGGCGATCACGCAGGCGCGTAGCCACGGCATCAATGTGCTTGGCCGGCACGATGGCGCGGCGGATGGCGGTGCATTTCTGCCCGGCCTTGGTGGTCATTTCCCGGGCGACTTCCTTGATGAACAGCTCGAACTCTTCGTCGTCCGGGGTTACGTCCGGGGCGAGGATCGCGCAGTTCAGGGAGTCGGCTTCGGCATTGAACGGCACCGAATTGCGGATCAGGTTCGGGTTGACCCGCAGCTTGGCCGCAGTGTCGGCGGAACCGGTGAAGGTCACCACGTCCTGGCCTTGCAGGCGGTCGAGCAGGTCGCCGGTGCTGCCGATGATCAGTTGCAGGCTGCCCGCTGGCAGCAGGCCGGACTCGTCCATCAGGCGCACCACGGCTTCGGTCAGGTAGCTGGTGGCGCTGGCCGGCTTGACGATGCACGGCATGCCGGCGAGGAAGCTCGGGGCGAACTTTTCCAGCATGCCCCAGATCGGGAAGTTGAAGGCGTTGATGTGCACCGCCAGGCCGCCGCGAGGCACCAGAATGTGCGTACCGGCGAAGGTGCCCATTTTGCTCAGCTGCATGGCCGGGCCTTCGTGGACGATGTTGCCCGACGGCAGCTCGCGGGAGCCGAGGCTGGCGTAGGTGAACAGTGTGCTGTTGCCGCCTTCGATGTCGATCCAGCTGTCGGCGCGGGTCGCGCCGCTGTGGTGGGAAATCGCGTAGAGCTGTTCCTTGCGCTCGCTCAGGTACAGGGCCAGGGCCTTGAGACGCTGGGCGCGCTGCTGGAAGTCCAGCGCCATCAAGCCGCTGATGCCCTGGCGACGGCCGTGCTCGATGGCTTCGGCGAAGTCCGGACGCTCTTCGTGGGTGCGGGCGATTTCATGGCCGTCGATGGCGCTGCGCAGGACCTGCGCGCCGTGTTGGCCGATCCAGCGACCGGCGATGAAGCTTTGCAGGGTGGGGGCATGCAGTGCAGGTGAAGAGGACATCACGATTGCTCCTGGTTATGAAGGGTTGTGGCGCGGTGGCGACCGCGCCTTTCGGAATTACCAAAGCGCCAGGGTGTAACCGACGATCAGCCGGTTCTCATCGAGGGCGGTAGTCAAGCCATTGCCGGAACGGAAGGTCACGTTGCGCCAGCGCAGGCTGACGTTCTTGAACACACCGCTCTGGACGACGTAGCTGATATCGGTGTCGCGCTCCCATTCGCGACCGTTGTCGACGGTGCCAGCCTTGACGTGGCGACCGTCGGTGTAGCGGGTCATGAAGGTCAGGCCGGGAATACCTTGCGCCGCGAAGTCATAGTCGTAACGCAGTTGCCAGGAATCCTCGTCGGCGCGGGTGAAGGTGTTGAAAGTCACCAGGTTGACCACGTACGGATCGCCGCCGTTGAGGAACGGAAAGGCGCTGTCGCCGGACAATTGCTGGTAGGCGGCACTGACCTTGTGGGCACCGTGGGACACCGTGAACATGCTGTTGAAGTTGCGGTTGTCGATGCGCCCGGCCCGTTCGGCGCCGTCGCCCCGGCTGTCGAAATAACGCAGGTCGCTGCGCAGGTTGAAGCCGTTGCCCAACGGTTGCGTATGCACCAGTCCGGCGAATTGCTGGCGATAGATCTGTTCGAGCTTGCCGTAGTAGTAGCTCACATTCAGTTGCGGGCTGAACGCGTAGGTGCCGCCGCCGAAGTCGAAGTGATCGCTGGTGGCGGCGGCGTAGCCGATGTCATCGTTGCTGGAGGAGTCCCGCAGGTTGGCCTTGGTCAGGCGTCCGGCATTCACCGTCAGGCCGTCGATTTCCTGGCTGGTCAGCAAGCCACCTTCAAAGGTCGAACCCAACAGGCGTGTGTCGTTGTAAGTTGCCACTGGCAACAAGGGTTGCAGGGTGCCGAGTTTCAACACGTTTTTGGATACTTTCAATTTACCGGTCAGGCCCAGTTCGCTGTACTCGTCGTCGGGCTCATGGCTCTGCGGGCCAAACGGCAGCAGCCCGGTGCCACGGCGGTCGGGACTGGAGTCGAGCTTGATCCCCAGCTCCCCCAGCGCGTCGAGACCGAAACCGAAGGTGCCGTCGGTGAATCCGGACTCGATGCGCGCAGTGAATCCCTGGGCCCATTCTTCGGCTTTGGATTGCGGCGCGTTGTCCTGACGGAAATCGCGATTGATGTAGTGGTTGCGCATATCAATGCGGGCCTTGCTGTCGCCGATGAAGTCGGCCATGGCGCTGGGGGCGATCATGGGCAGACTCAATGCGGCGGCCAGCGAAAACAGTGATTCACAAGACGTGGTACGTGCGGGTTTCATTATTTTTATTCCCTGCCAACTGATCGGTCGTCGTTTAGTGTTTGCTGGCGCCAGTGGCACCGATGCCGGTCATCGAGCGGATGAACTGCGCCAGATAACGGCCACGCTCAAGGGCTGCCCGGGGCGAGGTGTCGGTGACGGAAAACAGCCATGCACTAAAGAACGCCAGGCTCATGGAAAACAGGGCCGGGTTGGAGTACGGGAACAGCGCCTTGTCGTGATGCATCACGTTGACCCACACCGCCGGGCTCAGCACCAGCAGGACAATCGCCGAGACCAGTCCGGACAGACTGCCGAGGACGGCGCCGCGGGTGGTCAGGCCTTTCCAGTACATCGAAAGGAACAGCACCGGGAAATTCACCGACGCGGCGATGGCCAGCACCAGACCCGAGAGGAAGGCAATGTTCTGCGACTCGAACAGCAGGCCGAGGACGATCGCCAGCACACCGATGCACAGGGTGGCGATTCGCGACACGCGCATTTCCTGTTGCTCGCTGGCCTGGCCTTTGCGCATCACGCAGGCATACAGGTCATGGGACACCGCCGAGGCGCCGGACAGTGCCAGCCCGGCAACCACCGCCAGGATGGTGGCGAAGGCGACCGCCGAGATGAAGCCGAGGAACAGGTTGCCGCCTACCGCGTGGGCCAGGTGCACCGCGACCATGTTGCCGCCGCCGATGATCGCGCCGCTGGCGTCACGGAACGCCGGATCGGTGCCGACCATGACGATGGCGCCGAAGCCGACGATGATCAGCAGCAAGTAGAAGTAGCCGATGAAGCCGGTGGCGTAGAACACGCTTTTACGCGCTTCCTTGGCATCGCTGACGGTGAAGAAACGCATCAGGATGTGCGGCAGGCCGGCGGTGCCGAACATCATGCCCAGCCCCAGGGAGATCGCATCGATCGGGTTGGACAGCAAGCCGCCGGGGGCCATGATCGCGTTGCCCTTGGCATGCACGGCGGTGGCGCCGGCAAACATCGCCTCAGTGCTGAAGCCGAAGTGCTTGAGCACCATGAACGCCATGAAACTGGTGCCGAACAGCAGCATCACCGCTTTGATGATCTGCACCCAGGTGGTGGCGAGCATGCCGCCGAAGGTCACGTAGAACACCATCAACACGCCGACCAGCATCACTGCATAGAGGTAGTCGATGCCGAACAACAGTTCGATCAGCTTGCCGGCGCCGACCATCTGCGCCACCAGGTACATCAGGGCCACAGTCAGGGTGCCGAAGGCCGAGGTCAGGCGCACCGGGGTTTGTTCCAGGCGATAGGACACCACGTCGGCAAAGGTGTATTTGCCCAGGTTGCGCAGGCGCTCGGCAATCAGGAACAGGATGATCGGCCAGCCGGCCAGCACGCCCAGGGCGTAGAGCAAACCGTCGTAGCCATTGAGGAACATCATCGCGGAGATGCCGAGGAACGAGGCTGCCGAGATCATGTCGCCGGCAATCGCCAGACCGTTCTGGAAACCGGTCATGCCGCCACCAGCGGTATAAAAATCGCTGGTGGAGCGGGTACGCAGTGCCGCCCAGCGTGTCACACCAAGGGTGAACAACACGAACACCAGGAACATGCCGATGGCGTTCCAGTTTAACGGTCGGGATGCGCCGTCGGCGGCCATCGCAACATCAGTGACAGCCGCCAGCGGCAGCAGGAACAGTGCAAGAAGGCGGTTCATCGGGCGCACTCCTGCTTGAGTTTTTCATTCAGCGGATCGATCACGTTGTTGGCGCGATAGACATAGAAACCGGTCAGCGCAAAGGCCAGCCCGACGATGACGACACCCACCAGCATGCCCACGGTGGTCACGCCGCCGCTCAGGGATTGGCCGAGGGTAGAAGGGGAGAAAGCCACCAGCAGCACGAAGCCGTAATAGATCACCAGCATGGCCAGGCTCAGTGACCAGTACAGCTTCTGTTTGCGACGAACCAGCTGGATGAAGTCCGGGTGCTGGCGGATGAGTTCTATTTCCTGGGGTGTCATGACGCGCGCTCCTTTGTTGTTTTTGTTTTGGGTGAAACGTTGTATTCGTGCCGAATCACCGGCCCCCTGTGGGAGCGAGCTCGCTCGCGATGAGGCCATTACATTCAGCATTGATGGTGGCTGACCCACCGCTATCGCGAGCAAGCTCGCTCCCACAGGGTTTTGCGTGAGGCGGATATCAGAGCTGATCGAAATCCAGCACCACCTTGTCGCTGATCGGGAAGGCCTGGCACGACAGCACGTAGCCGGCGGCCACTTCGTAGTCTTCCAGGGCGTGGTTGCTGTCCATTTCCACTTCACCTTCGATGACCTTGCACTTGCAGGTCGAGCACACGCCGGCCTTGCACGAGTAGGGCAGTTCGGCCCCTTGGGCGTTGCCCGCATCGAGAATGCTCTGGCTGTTGCGCGGCAGGTCGAACGCCAGGGCGCGGCCATCGCTGATGACGGTGATCTGGCTGACCGCTGAATCCACTTGGCGCGCCGCCTCACGGGCTTCGCGTTTTTGCTGGCTGCCGGCGGCGGCGAATAGTTCGAAGTGAATGCGCTCGGGCGCCATGCCCTTGGCCTTGAGGCTGTCGCGCACGGTCTCGGTCATTTCCTGCGGGCCGCAGATGAATGCTGCGTCGAGGGCTTTGATATCGAGCCAGCGGCTGAACAGTTGCTCGCATTTCTCGGCGTTGATCCGGCCGTTGTACAGGTCGACATCCTGCTGCTCGCGGCTGAACACGAAGATCAGGTTCAGGCGTTGCAGGTAGCGGTTTTTCAGGTCTTCGAGCTGTTCGCGGAACAGCGCACCGGAGCTTGAGCGGTTGCCGTACAGCAGGGTGACGCGGCTGTGGGGCTCGGTTTCCAGGGTGGTCTTGATGATCGACAGAATCGGCGTGATGCCGCTGCCTGCCGCCACGGCCAGGTAATTGCCATGGCGCGCCGGATCGAGTTCGACGCAGAAATGCCCGGCGGGCGGCATGACTTCCAGGGTGTGCCCGGCTTTCAGCTGTTCGTTGGCAAATGCCGAGAAGCGTCCGCCGGTAACACGCTTGACGGCGATGCGCAGCTCACCGTCGTTGACCCCGGTGCAGATCGAGTAGGAGCGGCGTACTTCTTCGCCGTCCAGTTGGGTGCGCATCACCAGGTGCTGGCCCTGGGTGAAGTGGAAGCTGTCTTGCAGGTCCTGCGGAATCTCGAAGGCGATGGACACCGCGTCACGGGTCTCGGCGCGCACGTCCTTGATGGTCAGGCTGTGAAATTTGCTCATTGTTGTTCTCCAGCTGGGACGGCCGATTCGCCGCTCAGATGCACTTGAAATAGTCGAACGGTTCCCGGCAATCGACGCAGCGGTACAGGGCCTTGCAGGCGGTGGAACCGAACTCGCTGAGGACCTCGGTGTGGGCGCTGCCGCATTGCGGGCACACAACCTGCGGGTTCTCGCCGAGCAGGCTGCGCTTGCTGGTGCTGCCCTCGGGCGGCGCGATGCCGTAAGCGCGCAGGCGTTCGCGGCCGCTGTCGCTGATCCAGTCTGTGGTCCAGGCCGGGGTCAACTTGCGCTCCAGTTGCGGCGCCTTGAATCCGGCGAGTTCCAGGGCTTCGCGGATGTCGCTTTCGATCACTTCGGTGGCCGGGCAACCGGAGTAGGTCGGCGTGACCACCACGTGAAGGTGACCGGCCTGCCAGTCGAGATCGCGGACGATGCCCAGGTCGACCACGCTGACCACTGGCACTTCCGGGTCCATGACCTCTGCCAGAATCGCCCACGCGGCAGCCAGGTCGGTCGGTTGAGCCGGCCGGGCGCCGAGGTCGCTGGCGATCAGCTCACCAGGTTGCATCGGGGTACGCTCGTGGCAGGCACTGCATTTCGGCCAGCAGAATCCCTAAGTGTTCGGTGTGCAGGCCCTTGCGTGCATTCAGGTAGAAATAGCTCGGCGCCGCTGGAACGGGCAGGGTGGCGCTGGTGAAGATCTGCTCGACCTTTGTCTGCCACTGGGTGGCGACGCTGGCGATGTCCGGGGTGATGCCGGCGGCGCACAGACGCTGTTCGCTGTCATCGGCGGCGATCAGTTCAACGGTGAAGCGCCAGACCTCTGGAATCGCGGCGAGCATGCGCCGATTGCTTTCCTCGGTGCCGTCGCCCATACGCTCGATCCATTCGCCGGAGCGGCGCAGGTGATAAGTCACTTCCTTTACCGCTTTGGCGGCAATCCCGGCAATGCGCTCGTCGCTGGACTGGCTCAGGCCCTGCAGCACCGGCAAATGCCAGGCGTCATAGAGGAACTGCTTGAGCATGGTTATCGCGAAGTCGCCGTTGGGTTGTTCCACCAGCAGCAGGTTGCGATAGGCGCGCTCGTCGCGACGAAACGCCAGGTGATCGGCATCACGGCCGTCGTCCAGCAGTTCGGCGGCGTACTCCAGCCAGTTGCGCGCCTGGCCCACCAGGTCGAGGCCGACGTTCATCAGCGCCAGTTCTTCTTCCAGCGCCGGGGCCTTGCCGCACCATTGGCACAGGCGCTGGCCCTGGATCAGGGCGCTGTCGCCGAGGCGCAGCAGGTATTCGATCAGATCGGTCTTGTTATTCATGGTCGACCTCACATGTGCCCGACTTCGGCCGGCAGCTCGTAGAAGCTGGCGTGGCGGTAGACCTTGTCGTCCGACGGATCGAACAGCGGGTCTTTTTCATCCGGCGACGAAGCGGTGATCAACGCCGAAGGCACGACCCACAGGCTCACGCCTTCGCTGCGACGGGTGTAGAGCTCGCGCGCGTTTTCGATGGCCATGGTGGTGTCGGCGGCGTGCACGCTACCGACATGCTTGTG
This sequence comes from Pseudomonas sp. GW456-L13, assembly GCF_017350115.1. Taxonomy (NCBI): domain Bacteria; kingdom Pseudomonadati; phylum Pseudomonadota; class Gammaproteobacteria; order Pseudomonadales; family Pseudomonadaceae; genus Pseudomonas; species Pseudomonas sp. GW456-L13. The sequence goes on along the minus strand of NZ_JACNAS010000002.1, from coordinate 528,763 downwards.
GTTCAGACCGTGCTTGCTGCGCACGAAGACTTCGAAGAGGGTCCACTCGGACATTTCAGTTACTCCACATCAGGTGGCCGGATCAGGCGGCGTTCTTGTTTTGTTTTTTGCGGGCGTGGGCGACGGCGGCTTCACGAACCCAGGCGCCGTCTTCAATCGCCTTGCGGCGGGTGGCGACGCGCTCCTGGTTGCACGGGCCGTTGCCCTTGAGCACTTCGTAGAATTCGTTCCACTGGATTTCGCCGAAGTCGTAGTGGCCGCGTTCGGCGTTCCACTTCAGGTCCGGGTCGGGGCAGGTGCAGCCCAATAGCTCAAGCTGCGGGATGGTCTGGTCGATGAAGCGCTGGCGCAGTTCGTCGTTGCTCTGGCGCTTGATTTTCCAGGCCATGGATTGCGCGCTGTTCGGCGAATGTTCATCGCTTGGGCCAAACATCATCAGCGACGGCCACCACAGGCGGTTGATCGCGTCCTGGACCATGTCTTTTTGCGCCTGGTTACCGTGGCGCATCATGGTCAGGAGGATTTCGTAGCCCTGGCGCTGGTGGAAACTCTCTTCCTTGCAGATGCGGATCATCGCCCGGGAATACGGGCCGTAGGAGGTGCGCTGCAGCACCACCTGGTTGACGATCGCCGCGCCATCCACCAGCCAGCCCACCGCGCCCATGTCGGCCCAGTTCAGCGTCGGGTAATTGAAGATGCTCGAGTACTTGGCCTTGCCGCTGTGCAGCTTGGCGATTTCTTCATCGCGGTCGGCGCCCAGGGTTTCCATGGCGCTGTACAGGTAGAGGCCGTGGCCGGCTTCGTCCTGGATCTTGGCCATCAGTTGCAGTTTGCGTTTGAGGCTTGGCGCGCGGGTGACCCAGTTGCCTTCGGGCAGCATGCCGACGATTTCGGAGTGGGCGTGCTGGGAAATTTGCCGGATCAGGGTCTGGCGGTAGGCATCTGGCATCCAGTTCTTGGCTTCGATCTTGATTTCTGAATCGATTTTTTCCTGGAAGGCGCGTTCCTGTTCGGACATTTCCGAGAGGTCTTTTATGCGCTTGACGCCTGTTTCTACGAGCTGTGCGTACATTTTTGAGTTCCCGCCTTGAATCTGTTCTGGGGCATGGAGAACTTTATAAGCGATACAGAATTTAATATCAAACACAAAATGACGTGTCGTAATTGTTTTTTGTATCGCTTTGGGATGAATGGGGAGGGAGGTCGGCGTACATATCCATTTCTTTGGTAACGGCCACTGGCGGTTTCGCCCTTACGGCGACTCACTTTTTTTTCAAGCGCCAAAAAAAAGTAAGCAAAAAAAGGCTCGCCCCGAGCGTCCGGCCCCTCGCTAAGGCTCGGCGTTCCTTCGCTCCGGCATTCATCCGGGGGCATTGCCCTCCGGTTTGCTTCGCTGCACCTACATGCAATGTGTTCGACTGCGTCGAACGGCGCTGCGCGCCAATCCCCGGATGAACGCCTCCACTCAGCCTTCCGAGGGGGCGGGTGGATCAAGATCAAGATCAAGAGCTGCAGGCGAGCTAACGCTCGGCCTGATGAGTGGTGAAGAGCGTTTGTGTACGCCGATCTGCCTTTGCTCTTCTGTGGGAGCGAGCTTGCTCGCGATGGCGGCCTGACAGCCGACCTGGTTTTTGCAGATGTCCCCAACCCCTGTGGGAGCGGGCTTGCCCGCGAAGGCGGCCTGCCAGCCGACCAATTTCTTGCAGACCTACCCGGATCAACTGTAGGAGCGAGCCTGCTCGCGATAGCGGCCTGCCAGCCGACCGAAATCTTGCAGATGTACTCGATACCTGTGGGAGCGAGCTTGCTCGCGATAGCGACCTAGCAGTCGACGAGGTACATCACAGTCGAACGAATCCAGCCAACAGGCCGGCCGGTAGGCCGCCTCGGGTTAGCCGCCGCCGGCCATGGATGGCCGATGGCGGCGGGCCCACGGAGCAGGACCGGAGCGAGGGCATGCCGAGCCACAGCGAGGCACCGAACGAAAGGGGCAAGAGCCCTTGGTTACTTGGGGCTTTTCCAAGTGACCCGCCGTAAGGGCGGAACCCTAAGTGGCCGTTACCGCAGCAATGGATATGTACACCCTCAAAAATCCATGTCGCCTGACATAAAGCCATCGCGAGCAAGCTCGCTCCCACAGTAATAGTGGTCGGCGCCAGAGTCGGTAAAGCCCTGGCAAAAAAAAGCCCCGCAAAAAGCGGGGCCATAAAGGGTGCAGCAGTCATGCTTTAGGACGTTTATCCACCACGTGGCAAGCCTTGCCTTCCGAGCGCTTGATCGAATGGAACGGCTGCAAAACGATCCGCGAACTGATCCCGATGTACGTCTTGATATGCCGGCTCAATTCCCCGCAAACAGCCTTCTGCTGTTCATCGCCCAGGTGCTGGTGCTCAGCCTTGAGCTCGACATGCACATCAACGCTGTCCAGGTTGCCATTGCGATACAGATGAATCTCATAACACTCGGCAAGTTGTTTGACTTTCAGAACCTGCTCCTCGATCTGCGTCGGAAACACGTTAACGCCGCGGATGATCAGCATGTCATCGCTGCGCCCGGTGATCTTGTCGATGCGCCGCATGGGACGCGCGGTGCCCGGCAGCAGGCGCGTCAGGTCGCGGGTGCGGTAGCGGATCATCGGCAGGGCTTCTTTGCTCAGGGAGGTGAACACCAGTTCGCCCATCTGCCCGTCCGGCAGTACTTCGCCCGTGACCGGGTCGATGATTTCCGGGTAGAAGTGGTCTTCCCAGATGGTCGGGCCGTCCTTGGTTTCGGCGCATTCCATGGCCACGCCCGGGCCCATGATTTCCGAGAGGCCGTAGATGTCCAGGGCGGTGATGCCCATGCGTGCCTCGATGGCGCTGCGCAGTTCGGCGGTCCACGGCTCGGCGCCGAAGATGCCCAGGCGCAGGGCCAGTTTGTGCGGGTCGATGCCCTGGCGCTCGATTTCATCGGCGATGTTGAGCATGTAGGACGGCGTGACCATGATGATGTCCGGCTGGAAATCCTTGATCAGCTGCACCTGTTTTTCGGTCTGGCCACCGGACATCGGGATCACCGTACAGCCCAGGCGTTCGGCGCCGTAGTGCGCGCCGAGGCCGCCGGTGAACAGGCCGTAGCCGTAGGAAATGTGCACTTTGTCGCCACGATGGCCACCAGCGGCGCGGATCGAGCGGGCCACCACGTTGGCCCAGGTGTCGATGTCATTCTGGGTGTAGCCGACCACGGTCGGTTTGCCGGTGGTGCCGCTGGATGCGTGCAGGCGCACGATGTCGTGCATCGGCACGGCAAACATGCCGTAGGGGTAGTTGTCCCGCAGGTCGGACTTGGTGGTGAAAGGGAATTTCGCCAGGTCGTCCAAGGACTTGATGTCGTCCGGGTGCACGCCCAGCGCATCGAAGCGCTGACGGTACAGCGGCACGTTGTTGTAGGCGTGGTTCAGGCTCCAGCGCAGGCGCTCCAGCTGATGCTGGCGCAGCTCGTCGATGCTGGCGGTTTCCAGCGGGTCCAGCACAGGGTTCAGCACGGCTTGGGCAATTGGCATGTTCATGTGTTCACTCGAATTGTTTTTGTGTTCCAGCCCTTTTGCACAAGGGCTTTGAGTGCATGCCCCAAGGATACCTCTCGGCTCCTTGGGAATCGCGATTCTTTAGTGGGATAGACGCTCGATGATCAGCGCGATCCCCTGGCCGACACCGATGCACATGGTGCACAGGGCGTAGCGGCCATTGCGTTCTTCTAGTTCATGCAGGGCGGTGGTGACCAGGCGCGCGCCGCTCATGCCCAGCGGGTGGCCCAGGGCGATGGCGCCGCCGTTGGGGTTGACTCGCGGATCGGTGTCGCTCAGGCCCAGTTCGCGCAGCACCGCCAGGCCCTGTGCGGCGAAGGCTTCGTTGAGCTCGATCACGTCCATGTCGGCCAGGCTCAGGTTGGCCACTTCCAGCACCTTGCGGGTGGCTGGTACCGGGCCGATGCCCATGATCCGTGGTTCAACGCCAGCCGTGGCCATGGCCACGACCCGGCCACGGGCGGTCAGGCCTTGGCGTTTGGCGACTTCCGGGCTGGCCAGCAACAGCGCGCAGGCCCCGTCGTTGACCCCGGAGGCGTTGCCGGCGGTGATGCTGCCGCCTTCGCGGAACGGCGTGCCGAGTTTGGCAAGCTGCTCAAGGGTAGTGTCGCCGCGTGGGTGCTCGTCGTGCTCGACCACCTTGGCCGGTCCTTTGCGCTGGGGGATTTCCACCGCGACGATCTCTTTGGCCAGACGCCCGCTGGCCTGGGCAGCGGCAGCGCGTTGCTGGCTGCGCAAGGCGAAGGCGTCCTGGTCGGCGCGGGAGATGTTGAACTGTTCGGCGACATTCTCTGCCGTTTCCGGCATGGAATCGATGCCGTAGGTCTTTTTCATCAGCGGATTGACGAAGCGCCAGCCGATAGTGGTGTCGAAGACTTCGGCTGTACGTGAAAACGCCTGCTCGGCCTTGCCCATCACCAGTGGCGCGCGGGACATGGACTCGACGCCACCGACCAGCATCAGCCCGGTTTCGCCACTGCGAATGGCGCGGGCGGCGGTGCCGATGGCATCGAGCCCGGAGCCGCACAGGCGATTGAGGGTGGTGCCCGGCACGCTGACCGGCAACCCGGCCAGCAGTGCCGACATGCGCGCGACGTTGCGGTTGTCTTCGCCGGCCTGGTTGGCGCAGCCGTAGATCACGTCGTCAACCGTGTTCCAGTCCACTTGCGGGTGGCGGCGCAGCAGTTCGCGCAGCGGCACCGCGCCGAGGTCGTCGGCGCGCACGCTGCTCAGGACACCGGCGTAACGGCCAATCGGGGTCCGGACTGCGTCGATGATCAGGGCGTCATTCATTCGGGTTCTCCTGCGTCAGCACCGGGCCGCGCACTTTGTAGGATTTGCCATGGAACAGGGCGATCAACTGGCCCTGCTGGTTTTCGATGCGCACGTCGTAGTTGCCGGTGCGACCCGAACGGCTCTGCTCGATGCAGTCGGCGTTCAGCGTGTCACCCAGGCGCGCCGGGGCGATGTAGTCGATGCTGCAACCGATGGCCACGGTGGCTTCGTTGTAACTGTTGCAGGCAAAGGCGAATGCCGAATCGGCGAGGGCGAACAGGTAGCCGCCGTGGCAGGTGCCGTGACCCTGGATCATGTCGGCCCGCACCGCCATGCCCACTCGCGCGCAACCGGGGCCGGCCGAGAGCAGGCGCATGCCCATGGCCTGGCTGGCGGCGTCGCGCTGGAACAGCGATTGCGCGCATTCACTGGCCAGGGTCATGGCTTCATGGTTAGTCATGGAATGTTCTCCCTTCGGCGACGCGGCGACGCAGCAACAGCGACGGCCGGTAGCGTTCTTCGCCATAACTGGCTTGCAGGTTTTCCAGCGTTTCAAGAATGTGCGACAGGCCAATGGCATCGGCCCAGGCCAGCGGCCCCTGTGGATAATTGACCCCGGCGCGCATGGCCAGATCGATGTCGGCGGCCGAGGCCACGCCTTGCAGCAGGGCGTCGGCGGCTTCGTTGGCGAGCATGGCCACAGTGCGCAGGACGGCGAGGGCCGGGCTGTCGCTGAGCAGGCTGACCATGAGGCCGGCCCGTTGCAGCAGAGCAACGCCTTGTTCGAGGGCCAGCGGATCAATGCCTGCCGCATGGCTGATAGCGATGCGTTTGGCGTTGCCGTAATCGAACGCCAGATCCAGCAGGATCAGGTTGCGCAGCCCGTCTTCCCGGGCACGCTGGCAGGCCATGCGGCCATCGCTCAGGGCCAGCACCGCGTCACCCACTCGCAGCAATCCGCGGCCGTCGCGCCGGATGACTTCGACACCTTGCTCGCTCAAGCGCGCCAGCAAACCCTGGGCGATGCCAAGGTCACCTTCGGCGATACAAGTCTCGACGCTCGCGCTGCTGCTGATTTCACCTGCTTGCGGGCGTTCGGCGCCTTGGGCGTAGCAGTAGAAACCCTGTCCGCTTTTACGTCCCAGACGCCCGCCATCCACCAGTTCTTTCTGGATCAGCGACGGCAGGAAGCGTGTGTCCTGGTAATAAGCGTCGAACACCGAGCAGGTCACGGCGTAGTTGACGTCATGGCCGATCAAGTCGGTCAGTTCGAACGCGCCCATGGCAAAGCCGCCGGCCTCGCGCATCAACGCATCCAGGGTTGGGCAGTCGGCCGCGCCTTCCTGCAGCATCCGCAGGCTTTCGGCATAGAACGGCCGGGCCACGCGGTTGACGATGAAGCCCGGTGTGGAGCGGGTGTGCACCGGTTTTTTGCCCCAGGCCCTGGCGGTGTCGTACAGGCACTCAGCCAATGCTGGATCGCTGGCCAGGCCGGAGACAACCTCCACCAGCGCCATCACCGGTGCCGGGTTGAAGAAGTGCAGGCCGAGCAGACGCTGTGGATGATCAAGCTGTGCGGCGATACTGGTGATCGACAGCGACGAGGTGTTGCTGGCCAGGATGCAGTGCTCGCCGCAGATGCCTTCGAGTTGGCGAAACAGCGCGCGTTTGACCTCAAGGTTCTCGACGATGGCTTCGATGATCAGGTCGCAGTCGGCCAGGGTTTCGATGACTTCCACCGCTTGCAGGCGCGCAACGGTGGCGCTGCGCGACTCGGCCGACAGCTTGCCGTTCTCGACTCGCTTGCCCAGTTGTCGGTCGATGCCTTCAATCGCTTGGGCGGCTGCACCGGGACGATTGTCCAGCAGCAAGACCGGATGGCCGGCCTGGGCCGCGACCTGGGCGATACCGGCACCCATGGCCCCGGCGCCGATCACGGCGATGCGTGCAGATGTGTTCAATGCGGTCATGGCTCAGCGTCCCTTGAAGCTTGGGGTGCGTTTTTCCATGAAGGCACCGACGCCTTCGCGGTAGTCCTCGCTGCGCCCGGCCAGACGTTGCAGGTCTTTCTCCAGCTCGAGCTGTTCGTCAAAACTGTTGCTCATGCTGGCGTTCAGGCTGCGTTTGATCAGCGCTAGACCGTAGGTCGGTTGTGTGGCGAGGTGGCGGGCCAGCTTCAGGGCTTCATCGCGCAGTTCGGCGTCTTCCACACACTGGTAAATCAAGCCCCATTGCTCGGCTTGTTCGGCGCTAAGGCGGTTGCCCAGTAGTGCCAAAGCCTTGGCCCGGGCCATGCCCACAAGACGCGGCAGGGTCCAGGTGCCGCCTGAATCAGGGATCAGGCCAATCTTGCAGAACGCCTGGATGAAACTGGCCGAACGCGCCGCCAGTACCAGGTCACAGGCCAGCGGAATGTTGGCGCCAGCCCCGGCGGCCACACCGTTGACCGCGCAGATCACCGGCATCGGCAGGTCGCGCAACTGGCGGATCAGCGGGTTGTAGAACTTCTCGATGGACTCGCCCAGATCCGGCACGGCGCTGCCTGGCGCGACATTGCGGTCGCTCAGGTCCTGCCCGGCACAGAAGCCGCGACCTTCACCGGTCAGCAGCAATACGCGCACGTCAGGGTTCTGCCGCACTTGCTTGAGCGCTTCCTTCACTTCGCCATGCATCTGGGTGTTGAAGCTGTTGAGCTGGTCTGGCCGGTTGAGGCTGAGCAGGGCGACGCCGGCCTCGATGGAAAACAGGATGTGTTCGAAGTTCATGGTCTTGGCGTTCTCTCGGAGGTCATTCGAATTCGTTGCGGATTACTGGCCGGTGAAGGTCGGCGAGCGCTTTTCCTGGAAGGCCGCAATGCCCTCGTCGCGGTCGCGGGTGCCGGCCAGCACGGTGAAGGCGTGACGCTCGAAACGCAGGCCGGTGGCCAGGTCGGTGTCCATGGCCTTGAGCAGCGCTTCCTTGGCCAGGCGCACCGCCAGTGGCGCCTTGGCCGCAATGCTGTGAGCGATGTGCAGGGCGCGCTCGACGGTAAATTCCGGCTGGGTCACTTCGCTGACCAGACCGACGCGCTGGGCCTGACGGGCGTCGATCGACTCGCCCGTCAGCACCATTTGCATGGCCATGGATTTGCCGACGGCGCGCAGCAGACGTTGGGTACCACCGGCGCCGGGCATGATCCCTAGGTTGATTTCCGGCTGGCCGAAACGGGCGTCTTCGCCGGCAATAATGATGTCGGCGTGCATCGCCAGTTCGCAGCCGCCGCCGAGGGCGAAGCCGTTGACCGCGGCGATCAGCGGTTTGCTGAAGCGAGTAATGGCTTGCCACGAGGCCTGGCGCGGGTCGTCGAGGATGCCGACCAGATCGCGCTCGGCCATTTCCTTGATGTCGGCACCGGCGGCGAAGGCTTTGCGGCTGCCGGTGAGCACCACGGCGCGGGTGTCGGGGTCGGCTTGCGCGATGTTCAGTTCAGCGGCCAGTTCGCCCAGCAACTCGGTGGTCAGGGCGTTCAGGGCTTGCGGGCGCTGCAGGGTAATCAGGCGGACGCCAGGCTCGATCAATTCGACGGCAAGGGTCAGAGGCATGGCGGATGCTCTCACGGTGCACGCTCGGCGGGGTGCCGGCTCGTTATTGGATCGGCCGCAGGGGCCGGTTTTGCCCAAGTATAGCTATAACGTGATACGTAAATGCAATACGAAAATTGATTTAATGTGTCTTATTGGTGTGCGTTTGGATTTTCAATCTTCCCGCTGAAGGGGTGCTGATGGCGGGTTTTGCCTAGAAAACATTGGGTTTTATAGTGATTTTTGAGGCGTGCTGGCATTCGTCGGAAAGGTGTATTTCAAGTGATACGGTTTTTAGTCTTTGTGCTGTTAAAAGTGATGTGATACAAAATGAGTCACTATTTGCATCGCTTTGTGAAGGAAGCTTCCATGACCTGCTACAGCCTTGATGGCCTGACTCCGGTGGTTGATCCGAGCGCTTATGTGCATCCGTCCGCCGTATTGATCGGTGACGTGATCATCGGCCCCCATTGCTATGTCGGTCCGCTGGCCAGCCTGCGCGGGGATTTCGGGCGGATCGTGCTGGAAGAGGGCGCCAACCTGCAGGACACCTGCGTGATGCACGGTTTCCCCGACAGCGACACCGTGGTCGAGCGCAATGGCCACATCGGCCACGGTGCGGTGCTGCACGGTTGCCGGATTGGCGCCGATGCGCTGGTGGGCATGAATGCGGTGGTGATGGACAACGCCCGGATCGGCCCGCGTTCATTCGTTTCGGCGGCGGCATTCGTCAAGGCCGGCTTCGAATGCCCGGAGCAGTCGCTGGTCATGGGCGCACCGGCCAGCATCAAGCGCAGCCTCAGCGATCAGGAAGTGGCGTGGAAGCAGGCGGGCACACGTGAGTATCAGGAATTGGCCAAGCGTTGCCTCACGCAGATGCAGGTCTGCGAACCGCTGGCCGAGCCGGAAGCTGATCGCCCGCGCATCAGCGACAGGGGGTTGCGGCCCAAGGGCAGTACTTTTTGATCACCCCTTTTCCCTGTGGGAGCGAGCTTGCTCGCGATAGCGGAGTGTCAGTCACCATCAATGTTGAATGTCAGGCCGCCATCGCGAGCAAGCTCGCTCCCACAGGGATTGCGGCATTCGGTATATTCCTTTTCTTTTTTTACACGGAACGCCCATGTCGTCCCTGACTCCCTTGAACCATCTGATTACCCGCTTCCAGGAGCAGACGCCGATCCGTGCCAGTTCCTTGATCATCACGTTGTACGGGGATGCCATCGAACCCCATGGCGGCACCGTCTGGCTGGGCAGCCTGATTCAATTGCTCGAGCCCATCGGCATCAACGAGCGGCTGATTCGCACCTCGATTTTTCGCCTGACCAAAGAAGGCTGGCTGACCGCCGAGAAGGTCGGTCGCCGCAGTTACTACAGCCTGACCGGCACCGGTCGCCGGCGTTTCGACAAGGCCTTCAAGCGGGTCTACAGCACCACGATGCCGGCCTGGGATGGCTCCTGGTGTCTGGTGATGCTCTCGCAGCTGACCCAGGACAAACGCAAACAGGTGCGTGAAGAACTGGAGTGGCAAGGTTTCGGCGCGATTTCGCCGGTGGTGTTGGCCTGTCCGCGCAGCGACCGCTCCGACGTCAATGCGACCCTGCTCGACCTCGGCGTCCAGGAAGACACCATTGTCTTCGAAACCACCGCCCAGGACGTACTGGCCTCCAAGGCCCTGCGTCTGCAGGTGCGCGAGAGCTGGAACATCGAGGAGCTGGCCGCGCACTACAGCGAGTTCATCCAGCTGTTCCGGCCGCTGTGGCAAGCCCTGCGCGAGCAGGAAAACCTGCAACCGGCCGACTGCTTCCTGGCGCGGGTGCTGCTGATTCACGAGTACCGCAAGCTGCTGCTGCGCGACCCGCAACTGCCGGACGAGTTGCTGCCCGGCGATTGGGAAGGCCGCGCCGCCCGCCAGTTGTGCCGCAACATTTACCGTTTGATCTACGCCAAGGCCGAAGAATGGCTGAACGCCGCACTGGAAACGGCCGACGGCCCGTTGCCGGATGTGGGTGAAAGCTTCTATCGGCGTTTTGGCGGACTGAAATAGCACGTCATTGTTCAGGGAGTGGTGCGGTTCAGGAGACTCGAAGCATCCGATGTCGTGTGGATTGACGTAGACAATAAAAATAAGCCTGCGTGAGGCCTGACATGATTTCCACAACAGCACAGCGCCATGATGGGTTCGACCAGTGGATCCATCAGATCAACCAGATCTGTGGCGCCTTCAACGCACAACCCCTGGGCAGCGAATTTGCCGGACGTATCCGCGAATACCAGAGCGATGCGCTCAAACTCAGTTTCGTCGACGTGTGCCAGGCGCGTTTGTACCGTACGCCCCAGGAAGTCGCGGCGGGCGAGGGCGGCAAGTATTTTGCGGTGTTCCAACTCGACGGCACGGCGGGCATGGCCCAAGGCGACGACAAGGTCTTGCTGTCCCCCGGCGACATCACGCTGATCGATGCTTCGCGGCCCAGCGACTTCACTTATGGCGAAAACTCTCGGCAGTTGTCGCTGATCCTGCCCTATCAACTGGTCGAGCAAACCCTGCGTTTCAATCAGGTCAAGTGCGGCCACCGGATTGCCGCAACCTCGCCCATCGCGATGCTCTCGCACCGGTTGATCCTCGATGCCACCCGCCAGCAGCACCTGACCCGACAGGAAAGCGAAGCGACCCTGGAGGCGATTGTCAGTCTGCTGCGCCCGGCGATCAGCCAGGCCGACGATTGCACCGATGCCCATGAGCGGATCTTTCGCAAGACGCTCACCTGCATCGACGAAAACATTCGCTCCGAAGACCTGTGCCCGGAATGGCTGGCGCGGGAAGTCGGTATGTCCACCCGTGGCCTGTACCGGATGTTTGCCAAGAAAGGGCTGGTGGTCGCGCGCTACATCAAGAACCGCCGCCTGGACCTGTGCGCCGAATCCCTGCGCCAATCGGGCAAGGAGGAGAAGTTGTCGGTGCTGGGGTATTCGTGGGGGTTTTCCGATTCGAGTTACTTCTCGACAGCGTTCAAGTCGCGCTTCGGCATTGCGCCGGGGGAGTATCGCAAGCGGCATGCGTGAGATTTTGCCTGTACCTGTAGGAGCGAGCTTGCTCGCGAAAAACGTCAGGACAACGCGGGTATTCAGACAGCCCGCGTCATCGTTGACGTCCATCGCGAGCGGGCTCGCTCCTACAGGTTTTTGCGTGTGCCTTATTTCGGTGAGCTGAGGTTCAACGTTGGCGTTTCATCGAAGAAATTCCACGGCTTCAAGAGCACATGCACCCATTCGGTCGGCATGATCGGCCACTCTTCGGCGCGGGCGATGTGGGTGGTGCCAGTGGTCAGCCAGACCACGTCGTCGGTGTTCTCGATGGAGTGGTTGTCCTGGGTGAACTGCCCCAGGCCTGAGTCCTTGTCCGAGCGGTTCGGGTATTTGCCTTCCGGGTACTTTTCCTCCGGGTTGTATTGCGTCACCCACAGCTGCTTGTCCATGAAACTCAGGCGGTGGTAGAGCCATTCGTCCTTGCCGAAGTTGGCACCCTTGGCCACCGGGTGCGTGCCGCCGGCGTACGGGATCAACTGATAGGAAACCGGGTTGCCGACCTTGTTTTCCTTGCTGAAGTTGGTCAGCAGGCGCACGGTCGACGGGTCGAACTTCTGCGCCGCTTGCTGCTCGTTTCCGACCACTTTGGTTTCAGTCTGCATGGTGCTGGTGCGCGGGCCGCCACGGTCGTTGGGCAACACCACCGGGTTCACTTCCACCAGCGAATTTTGCTCGCCGTCCACGTCCATATCGAGACGGAAGTTGTAGATGTGCTGGTGTGTGGTGCCGACGATGTTGTGGTCGAGCAGGGTGCCGTAGCGCGTGTCTTCCCTGGCGGTGTCTTCGTGCATGGTTTTCGATTTCACGCCCTTGACCGCTTCGATACCGGTGGCACCGGCGTCGATGCCGATGGTCCCGTTCTGCTGGAAGACCCAGTCGAAGATGTAGTCGTAGTTACCCACAGTGCTGATCCAGCGCACCACCAGCTCACGGCGCTCGGTGCTGAGGTTGGGCTGGCCCATTTCCTGGTGTTTGTATTCGGGGCCGGCGTAGCGTTCGAACACCGCCATGGCGCGCGGGATTGCGGTCGGTGTGCCGGTGTAGTCGGCGATGGTGGCGTCCAGCAGCACGGCGTTTTGCGGGGCGTCTTTGCCACGGGCAATCGGCGAGGTCAGGGTGCCCATGCCGTAGTCGCCGGAGTCGAGGTAGGCCTTGAAGTACCAGCCGACGTCCGGGTCGCCGTAAGGCACGATCATGCCGCCCAGCGAGCCTTCGTACATGATCTTGCGTTTCTTGCCCTTGTCGTCGTAGGTGACGGTGGACAGGATCGGCCCGACCCGCGAATCGAGGCGAACATGGAAGTCCCAGTTCTGCCAGTGAATGCTGTTGCCGCTGATGGTGTAGTTCTTGCCCTCGGGCTCGATGATTTCCAGCGGTTTGACTGCGACGCCCTGGCGTCCGCGACCGTCATACGGCGTCGGATTCATCGGCACCGGAATGAGCGCGTCGTCTTCGATCTTGATCAGCTTCTTCTGTTCCAGGTCGACAATCGCCACCAGGCCTTCAATCGGGTGCGCCCAGTAGTTGCCGTCACCGGTGTTGAGGTAGCTGACGATTTTCAGCAGGCGCTTGTCCTGCGCCAGGCCGTCCTTGCCGTCGAAGAAACCGACAGTCAGCGGCGTGGCCACGACCTTTTTCACATCGTTGATGCCGCGCTTGGCCAGGGCCTGGGCGTATTCCGGGCTGGTTTCGACAGCGGTCTGCACCGTTGCGAAATCGTCCAGCAGCACCATGCCGTGGGCGCCTTCGATCGGCTTCCAGGACTTGAGCTCTTTCGTGTCGAGGTCGACCTGGGCTTCGATCACGTGCTTGCCGTCGAGCACCACGATACTCGCCTGGCGCGGCTGGGCGACGTTCTGCCCGGTCAGAGCGAAGTTCCACACCTGATCCTTCGGCGGTTCCTTGACCGAGACTTCGGTGAAGCGGAAGCCAGGCTTGTAGTTTTCCGATTTCTTGACGATGTCCACTGCCGTGGTGATTTCAGCTGCGCTCAGGGGGTTGAGCGGGTTGGGGCGGGTCTCGACGACGAAGGTCTTGTCCAGCCCGGACTGGAACACCTGGTTGATAAAGTCCTTGGACATGAACGCCGTATGGTCCTTGAACACCACCGGCACCGTCAGCTCGATACGCTTGCCGTTGAGCATCGCCACTTTGCTGTCGGGCTTGACCTTGAGGTAGACCCCGTCCTTGGCAATGGTGAACAGGTTGGCGTAATCGTCCCATTTCACCGTGGCGCCAAATTCCTCAAGACCCGCTTGCAGCGGCACCATTTCGGCGTGACCGCCGTGGGCCTGGGCATTACCCGCCCAGAACGGCAGGCCGAGGGTGCTCAGGGTGATGGCCAGGGCGAGGCGGGCCAGCGGTGTTCTCTTGGGCGATGCTTTGGGGCTGAACATGTGTGAATTCCTGGGTGAAAGCCGGGTACGGGCATTTCTGCACTTTGTTACAACCAGTCAATGGCTGCATTTGAATGCCTGCCATATTTCTTTGGTTCCGTGCCGCAATTGAGCTTTCCTGACGAAATGCACAATGGCAAGGGGATAAAGTGCCCTGTGTGGCGGACGCAAACCATTGCTTCAAGTTAATAGGAAGCATTACTATTCGCGCCCCGTCTCCACAGCACACCGCAATGACCCTCAAGCTGCCCCGCAGACACGGCTTTTTCGAGCATTACGAAGAGTTGGTTGGCACCTGGACCCGTCGCCTGAGGAATCGTCAGCAGGCCGAGGACCTGGCCCACGATACCTTCGTGCGGGTGCTTGAGTCCGATTCGGCGGTGGTGCAGCAGCCCCGGGCGTATTTGCACCAGACCGCGCGCAACATTGCCGTGGATGGTTATCGGCGTGAGGACCGGCGGGGCGCCATGGAGTCAGAGGCGATCGATCTCAGTGAGTCGCCGACCGGCGACCCGGAGCATTTCATGCACGCGATCCAGCTGGCTGATTCCATCGAACGGGCGCTCACCGAGCTGCCGGTCAACTGCCGCAAGGTGTTTGTCTGGCAGAAAATCGAGGGCCTGACCCAGGCCGAAATCGCCGAACGCCTGGGGCTGTCCAAGAACATGGTGGAAAAGTATATGATCCGCACGCTTCGGCATCTGCGCGATCGCCTGGACGGATTGCAGTCATGACCGGCCGCGCCTTCTCCTCCCCAGCCAAACAGGAACTTCCATGATGGATACTCGTGATTGTGCGTGCGGGCAAACAGCGGTTCGCGATGACGCGGCGCAGTGGTTTGTGCGTTTGCAGGAGCCTGTTGCCGATGTCGAAGTGCGGCGTCAGTTTCAACTCTGGCTGGAGCAGCACCCCCAGCACCGCAACGAATTCGAAGTGCTCCAGGGCTTGTGGAGCGCCGCCGACCTGCTACCGGCGGCGCGTTTGCGAGCCCTGTGTGAAACCCCGCCAGCCCTGAAAAAACGTCGTCCCGTGCTGCGTTACGCGGTGGCTGCCAGCGTGTTGGCGGTAGCGCTCGGCCTGGGTTTGGTCAGCGGCCTGAATCATCCTGCGCCTTACACCGCCGAGTTTTCAACGGCCCTGAATGAGCGACGCCAGGTGGCGTTGCCCGATGGCTCGGTGGTCGATCTGGACAGTCGCAGCCGGATTCAGGTGCGCTTTGAAAAGGATCGCCGCAACGTTGAGCTGACCGAAGGCGAAGCGATGTTCAGCGTCGAGCATGACACCAGCCGGCCTTTCGTGGTCGCGGCGGGCAGCGGCAAGGTCACGGTTACCGGCACCCGATTCGACGTACGTCATGGCGCCAGCGAAACCCGGGTGGTGGTGGAGCAGGGCAGCGTCAAGGTTCAAGGTCGCGACGCCGCCGATAACGACTTCATCAATCTGATGGCAGGCCTTGGCACCCACGTCGATGCCCAGGGCAAAGTTGCCGCCGCCTATGCCGTCAACCCGGCGGAAATGACCGCCTGGCGCAACGGCAAACTGGTTTTCAACAATGCCAGCCTGGCCGATGTCGCCGAGCAGGTCTCGCGCTATCGCGAGAAGCCACTCAAGGTCGCCAGTGCGGCGGTGGGCGATCTGCGCCTGACCAGCGTGTTCAAATCCGACAACACCGACGCGCTGCTCAAGGCTTTGCCGAGCATCCTCCCCGTGGCCGTGCGCACCCTTGGCGATGGCAGCCAGGAAATAATTTCAAAATAAAATTCAGGTTTTTTTCGAGTTCATCGTCTTCCTGTTCAACTGCAACTGGTTTGCATTAACAAACGCACACTCTTGCGATCCACAGGATTACGTTCGACGTGAAAAACTCCACCGCTAAAAACAACAAACTCCCCTGGTTACCGCTGGCCCTCGCGCTGGCGGTCAACGTTGCGCTGCCCCAGGCCTTTGCCGCCGATGCCATCCGCATCCCGGCGCAACCCTTGGGACAGGCCCTGAGTCAGTTGGGCCAGCAAACCTCGCTTCAGGTGTTCTTCAGCCCTGAACTGGTCGCCGGCAAGCAGGCTCCGGCGGTGGATGGCAACCTTTCCCCGGAAGACGCGCTGCGCCAGTTGCTGCAAGGCAGCGGCCTGCAATACCAGATCGATGAAGGTTCGGTGACGCTGATGCCGGCACCAGCATCGGCGGCCAGCGGTCCACTGGAACTGGGCGTGACTGACATCAAGGTCGTCGGTAACTGGCTCGGCGACGCCGATGCCGCCGTGGTGCAGAACCACCCCGGGGCACGAACCGTGATCCGCCGCGAAGCCATGGTCGAGCAGGGCGCGATGAACGTCGGCGACGTACTCAAACGTGTTCCGGGCGTGCAGGTACAGGACGCCAACGGTACCGGTGGCAGCGACATTTCCCTCAACGTCGGCGTGCGCGGCCTGACTTCACGCCTGTCGCCTCGCTCCACCGTGCTGATCGACGGCATCCCGGCGGCGTTCGCTCCTTACGGTCAGCCGCAACTGTCCATGGCGCCGATTTCCTCCGGCAACCTCGACAGCATCGACGTGGTACGCGGTGCCGGTTCCGTACGCTACGGACCACAAAACGTGGGCGGCGTGATCAACTTCGTGACCCGCGCGATCCCGGAACAGGCCTCCGCGGAAATCGGCACCACCCTGGAAACCTCACAGCACGGTGGCTGGAAGCACATCGACACGGCATTCATGGGCGGCACCGCCGACAACGGCATGGGCGTGGCGCTGTTGTATTCCGGCGTGAACGGCAACGGTTACCGTGAAAGCAACAACGGCAACGACATCGACGACGTGATCCTCAAGACCCATTGGGCGCCGACCGATGTCGACGATTTCAGCCTCAACTTTCACTACTACGATGCCAAGGCCGACATGCCCGGCGGCCTGACCCAGGCGCAGTACGACGCCGACCCGTTCCAGTCCGTGCGCGACTACGACAGCTTCAGCGGCCGCCGCAAGGATGTGTCATTCAAGTGGGTGCGGCAGATCGACGATCGCACCCAGGCCGAAGTGCTGACCTACTACACCGACAGTTTCCGTGGCAGCAACATCGCCTCCCGTGACCTGAAGACACTCAACTCCTACCCGCGCACCTACTACACCTACGGTATCGAACCACGGGTGTCTCACGTCTTCGATGTGGGCCCGACCACCCAGGAAGTCAGCGTCGGTTATCGCTACCTCAAGGAAGCCATGCACGAAGAGGCCAGCCGTGTGGCGCTGGTCAACAATGAGCCGGTCGTGCGTCCGGGGGCGGACGGCCATGTCTATCAGGACCGTACCGGTGGAACCGAGGCCAATTCGGTCTACGTCGACAACAAGATTGACGTTGGCAACTGGACTGTCACGCCAGGCATTCGCTTCGAGCACATCAGCACCGATTGGCACGATCGCCCGGTACTCGATAACGCCGGTAAACGGGTGCCGGAGAAAAAACGCAGCATCGAGAGCAATGAGCCGCTGCCGGCCCTGAGCGTGATGTATCACATGTCCGATGCCTGGAAGTTGTTCGCCAACTACGAAACCTCGTTCGGCGCGCTGCAGTATTTCCAGCTGGGGCAGGGCGGTATCGGTAATGAGCCCGCCAACGGCCTGGAGCCGGAAAAGGCCAAGACCTACGAAATCGGTACGCGCTACAACGATGACGTGTGGGGCGGTGAAGTGACGCTGTTCTACATCGACTTCGACGACGAACTGCAATACATCAGCAATGACGTGGGCTGGACCAACCTCGGCGCGACCAAGCACCAGGGTATCGAAGCCTCGGTGCACTACGACATGGCCGCGCTGAACCCGATGCTGGACGGCCTGACCGCCAACGCCGGTTTCACCTACACCCGCGCCACATACGAAGGTGAGATCCCGGGCTTCAAGGGCCGTGACCTGCCGTTCTACTCCCGCCAGGTGGCCACCGCCGGCCTGCGTTACGACGTCAACCGCTGGACTTACAACCTCGATGCGTTCGCCCAGTCCAAGCAGCGTTCGCCGGGCACCGGCGTGAACGCCGATGGCAGCTTCAACGGCGACTACATCACTGAAGGCACCGCTGATGGCCAGTTCGGTGATATCCCGGGTTACGTGCTCTGGAACGCACGTGCCGGCTATGACTTCGGTCCGCAGGTGTCGAACCTGAAACTGGGGGCGGGGGTGAAGAACATCTTCGACAAGCAGTATTTCACCCGTTCCAGCGACAACAACTCGGGTATGTACGTCGGTGCGCCGCGCACGTTCTTTGTGCAGGCCAGTGTCGGGTTCTGACCGACCTGTGGCGAGGGGGCTTGCCCCCGTTGGACTGCGTAGCAGGCCTTCTTTTAGGGCTGCTGCGCAACCCAACGGGGGCAAGCCCCCTCGCCACAATTCAGACCTTCAACACTCTCCCGCCAATGGCAACCGCCACCAGCAACACCGCCATCAGGGCAAAGGCGAAACTCAAGCTGCTGCCATGGGCGACGAAGCCGATGACGGCGGGACCTGCCAGGATGCCCGCATAACCCAAGGTGGTAATGGCCGGCACGGCGATGCTTTCGGGCATGACCGTCTGCTTGCCGACTGCGGTGTACAGCACCGGCACAATGTTCGAGCAACCGGCACCCAGCAACGCATAACCCACCAGCGCCGCCTCCCAGCTCGGTGCGAACGTCGCCAGAAACAAACCTGCGGCGGCGGTCAGCCCGCCGGACACAATCACCCGCGTCGCGCCCAACCGCCGTACGATTTTGTCACCGGTCAAACGCCCGGCCGTCATGGTCAAGGCAAACGCCGCATAACCGAGCCCCGCATACGCGGTGTCGATGCCACGTTCCTGTGTCAGGAACACCGCGCTCCAGTCCAGCGCAGCGCCTTCGGCGAGGAACACGATGAAGCACATGCCGCCAATGAACAGGACGATGCCATGGGGTACGGCAAACGCCGGCCCCGAACTCTCGCTGCCGTAGGGCAACAGATGCGGCACGGCCTTGGCCAGCGCGATCAGCAGCAACACGATCACCACCAGCGTGGCCCCCAGAGGGGAGATCCCCAGGCCAAGCAATCCGCTGACGCCTGCCGCGCCGACAATCCCGCCCAGGCTGAACAGGCCATGGAACCCCGACATCATGTTTTTGCCGCTGGCGCGCTCGACGATCACCGCTTGCAGGTTGACCGTCGAATCCACGGTGCCGAGCCCTGCGCCGAACATGAACAATGCGGCGATCAGCGCCGGAATCGACGACACCGTCGCCAGCAGCGGCAGGGCGGCACAGATCAGCAGGGTCCCGCCGGCCGTCACCCGCCGGCAGCCGAAACGTGTGGACAGGATCCCGGCCAGCGGCATCGCCAGGATCGAACCTACCCCCAGGCACAGCAGCAACAATCCCAGGGTGCCTTCATCCAGTCCGGCCCGGGCCTTGGCATAGGGCACCAGCGGTGCCCACGCGGCGATGCCGACCCCGGCGATGAAAAAGGCGATGCGCGTGGACATCTGTTCCAGGCGCCCGGGTACGAAGGTGGTTTGGCTGTTGAGGCTGGTCATAACAATCCTTGGCAAAAAGCGTCGCGTCCTCAACGGACAGTGATCGGCCTGTGAGGGTTCGATCAGTGCCCGGAAAGTTTTACGGTCAAACAGGGCGATATGGTTGCACAGCGCCAGTGTTTTTCGCGATATGTTGAGCCATTCCAATGACACACGGAGGGCGCCATGGCGCAGAGGTACGATGCACGGGGCAACATTTACATCGTGGTAACGCCCGAAGAACTGCGCCGTCAGGGCATCGACCTGCCCGACCAGGCCAGCCAGGCAGCGCAAACCCTTGAAGCCTGGGCGCTGGCCGCGATCGAGGCTTGCTGCAGCTGGGCTCCAGGCACTCAACCGTCCGGTAGCAAGGATCATCGCAGCGACGGTTTGCTGGTCGGACCGTTTCAGTCGTCGCCTCCCTTTGATCTGTTGATCGTCAACACCGACGGTACCCTGGCCGAGCGCAGTGGCAACGGGCTGACGATTTTTTCCCAGGCCCTCAGTGATCAAGGGCTGTTGCCGCAGAACGAAGCCTGTCTGCTCAGGGTTCACCACGACAAGGCTGATTCGCCTTCGCCGGGGCAGACTTCAGTGAAAGCCGCAGAGGTCGGGGGCGTGAAGGGTTTTTGGCTCGATCTGGGTCAGCCGGGGTTCGGGCCGTCGGCGGTCAGTGCTCACGGGGTTGAAGCGACGATCTTCAATGGTCGCGAACTCAGCCACGTTGAACAATTGTCGGCACTCAATAGTGCGTGGTCGCACAGCCAGTTCGCGCGGGTCGGCAATCCCCATTGCGTGACGCTGGTGGAAAGTGCCGAGGACCTGCCGAGCAACGAGCAGATGCGCGAGCCGGCGCTGGGTGAGGGGCTGACGCGAATCGCCTACGCCATGCCGGTCGGCGCAGGCAAGCCTTGTCCGGCGGGAATCAACCTGCAATGGGCAATGCGCGTGTCCGAAGGACACATCGCCGCGCGGGTATTCGAGCGGGGCGAGGGGCCGACGGCGTCGTCGGGGACCAGCGCCAGCGCGGTGGCCTGTGCGGCCTGGCGGGCAGGTTGGGTCAGCGCCGGGGAGGTGAAGGTGACGATGCCGGGTGGCACGGCGCCGATCTTGCTGGCGGAAGAGTTGGGGGAGTTGAGTCGGGTCAGTCTGTTTGGTACGGCTCGGTTAATTGATTGACTTCAAAATAGCTTTCGCGAGCAAGCTCGCTCCCACAGTGGTTTTATGTCGTTCACAAAACCTGTAGGAGCGAGCCTGCTCGCGATGGGGCCAGTCCAGTCAGCGCAAGTTTCAGTCCAGCCCACTAAACTCCACCACCGGCATCGTCCGCTTCATCAACACCTTGCCATCGCGCACCGAGTACAGCGGCAACCCCTGGCTGCGGATCATCTCGTAATCACTCTCCGCCGACAGAATCAGCAGGTTCGCCGGCCGCCCGCGCTCCAGGCCATAGCGATCGCCGAGGTTCATGGCTCTGGCGCTATTGTCCGTCACCAGGTCCAGCGCACTTTGCAGGTTGCGATAACCGAGCATGTGGCAGATGTGCAGGCCGGCTTCGAGCACCCGCAGAATGTTGCCGTTGCCCAGCGGGTACCACGGATCGACGATGGAGTCCTGGCCGAAGCACACGTTCATGCCTGCTTCCAGCAACTCGTTGACCCGGGTCACGCCCCGGCGTTTCGGGAAACTGTCGAAGCGACCTTGCAGGTGGATGCTTTCGGTGGGGCAGGAGACAAAGCTGATCCCCGAATGCCCGAGCAAGCGAAACAGTTTGGCGCAGTAGGCGTTGTCGTAGGAGCCCATGGCCGTGGTGTGGCTGGCCGTGACCCGCGAGCCCATGTCGCGGCTGCGGGCCTCTTCGGCGAGCACTTCGAGAAAGCGTGAATGCGGGTCGTCGGTTTCGTCGCAATGCACATCCACCAGGCAACCGCTGCGTTCGGCCAGGTCCATGAGAAACTTCACCGAGCTGACGCCCTGATCGCGGGTGTATTCGAAATGCGGAATGCCACCTACCACGTCGGCGCCCATGCGGATCGCTTCTTCCATCAATTCGCGGCCATTGCGGTAGGACTCGATGCCTTCCTGAGGGAATGCGACGATTTGCAGGTCGACCAGGTGCCGGCTTTCCTCGCGTACTTCGAGCATCGCCTTGAGCGCGGTCAGTTGCGGGTCGGTGACGTCGACGTGGGTGCGCACATGCTGGATGCCGTGGGCGGCGAGGGTCTGGATGGTTTTCTTTGCCCGGGCCTTGGTGTCTTCCTGGGTGATGGTCGCCTTGCGTTCGCCCCAGCACTCGATGCCTTCGAACAGCGTGCCGCTCATGTTCCAGCGCGGCTCGCCGGCGGTCAGGGTTGCGTCGAGGTGGATGTGCGGCTCGACAAAAGGCGGTACCACCAGGTTGCCCCCGGCATCCAGATCGTCAGGGCCCAGGGTCGGGGCTTCGATCTGGCGGCCGATGCTGCTGATCAGGCCGTTTTCCAGGTTCAACTCATGCAGGCCTTCCTGGTTGCGCAGACGGGCATTGATGATGTGCATCGGGCAGATCCTTTTGGCGAATCGTTTAGGCAATACTCTTACGTTAGCTCGCCAGCGGCGATTCCCGCCAGTGACATTGATCACCACCGTTCAAATGTGGGAGCGGGTTTGTTCTGGAGGATTACTGCAGGGGCAAAAACCGCAGCAGCGCCGCGACTACCGCTTCGGGCGCGTCTTCCTGAACCAGATGACCGGCGTTGGGAATCGGATAAAACTGCGATCCGGGAATCATCTGCTGCAAGGCCCGCCCGCGTTCGATGGGAATCCACTGGTCATCTTCACCCCAGAGAATCTGCACCGGGCAGCGGATCGTCGAGTACAGGCCCTCGGCCTCGCAGGTATAGCGCTCGTTCATCTGCGCGATCTGCCGGTAGAACGCCGCTTGCCCCGGCTCTCCCAGCCACGGCTGAACATAGGGGGCGAGTTCGCGGTCCGGGATTTTCCGCTTGATCGCCCCGCGGATGTAAGCCGGCACAATCGCTTGCTGGATGTAATCGGGCAGTCCGCTGAAGGCTGCTTCATGCTGGCGCACATGCTGCACGAACGGCGAACCCCAGGGCGTGAGCGCCACCGGGTCGATCAGTGTCAGGCTGCGGTAATCCTTGCCGTTGAGCAGGTGCGTTCGCAGGGCTGTGGCACCGCCAAAGTCATGGGCCAACACGTCGGGGCGATCCAGGCCCCAATGATCCAGCAACTGCGTCAGCAATTCGTTCTGCACACCCAGGGACACGTCACCATCAACTTTCTCGGATTGCCCGTAGCCCAGCAAATCGAAATAGTGCACCCGGTGCGTGGTGATGAAGTGCGGGGCAATCCGGTGCCAGACATAAGAGGAGAAGGGCGTGCCATGCACGAACACCAGCGGCGGGCCGTCGCCGCGCACGGCGTAGCGCACGGAGTGCCCTTTGAAGCGGTAGGTCTGGGGCAGTGGCCAGTCAGTCATAGGTGTGTCCTCTTGGCGGGTGCGAGGCAAAAAGCATAGGCATAAAAAAACAGCCGATGAAGGCTGTTTTCTTTTTCTCTGACAAAACGCTGTTCCATTGTGGGAGCGAGCTTGCTCGCGATGGCGTTGTGTCAGTCACATCGATGTTGAATGTGGCGCCGTCATCGCGAGCGAGCTCGCTCCCACAGGGTTCTGCATTTGTCTGCCGGCTTATTCGCCGCGATAGATGCAACCGCTGGTGCAGGTCTCGTGGATACGGATCGCGCTGAGTTCCGGCAGCAGCGGCTTCAACTCCTGCCAGATAAACTTGGCCAGCACTTCGCTGGTCGGGTTTTCCAGGCCAGGAATGTCGTTCAGGTAGTTGTGGTCCAGACGCTCGTACAGCGGCTTGAAGATCTCCTTGATTTCCGAAAAATCGCGGATCCAGCCGGTGTGCGGGTCGAGGTCGCCGCTCAGGTGGATTGCCACTTTGAACGAGTGACCGTGCAGGCGCCCGCACTTGTGGCCGTCCGGTACGTGGGGCAGGCGGTGGGCGGATTCGAAGGTAAACTCTTTGAAAATTTCCACAGTATCTTCAGCTCTGTTCAGGTGGCGTTCGCCGCAGCGATTCGGGCAGGTGGCGAGTTTACCAGTTTGTCCTGACTAAAGGGTCAGCAAGCGCTCGCCCAGGCGACCGTTGGCGGCCAGTTCGAGGAATTCGTCGCCCAGGCGGCGGCTTTCGTCCATGGTCGTGCGCCAGTATTTCTGCCGGCTCGGGGCGTCTCCCATGAAGCGCTTGAAGTCGTTACGGTCCGGCAGTTTGCCGTAGGGCAGGCGCGCCAGGTATTCCTTCGACGGCGCCAGCAACAGCACGTTCTGCAAGCGAACCGGGCAGGCGCGGCGCCATGGCAGGGTCTTGTCGAACCAGCCGGGAATCACCCGGTCGGTGAAATGCGGGTACAGCACGATGTCGTTGCCGCTGTAGGGCAGGTCCAGGTGGTAATCCAGCAGACCGCCGTCGCGGAAGGTCCCGGCGCCGGCGCCCGGCAGGTCGCGCACGCCTTGCATCACCATCGGGATCGAGCCCGAGGCCAGCAGGGCCTGGCGCAAGTTGCCGGCATTGAGGGCGACGAAGCGCGACGGGAAGTCATTCAAGGCATTGACTGGCGGCGCCAGGCGCGGGTCGTGGATGATCAGGCGTTCGAAGTGTCGTGCCAGCCGCGCCCGGCCGCGCAGGTTGTCGGCGATGACCGATGACAGGCCCAGCCCGAGGCGGCCGCGATGATCGTCGGCGAGCAGGCCGTGGCTTTTGACCAACATGATGTTCAGGCGGTAATGGTTGTTGTCGAGGATCGAGGCATCGCGACCGTCGAGCAGGTCATTGAGCATGCGCTGTGAGCTCTGGCTGATCTGCGCCATGGTCACGCCCTTGGCAAAGTGTTGCTCGGTGTAGAGCTGCCCGAGACGCCGGATGCCCTCGGCGGCGTCCGGCAGGCAGGCGCTGGCGAAGCGCCAGGAACCCACCGATGCGCCAATCAGCGAGCGTTCCCGCGGTGCCGCCGGCAGCCACTCGCCGAACAGCGCCAGGTCCAGACCCTGAATCCCCAGCGCCTTCGGACCGCCAGCCGCGCCAGGCAAGGTGCCGACGTCGGCGGCGTTCAAGCCGCTGTCACGAATGCGCGCAAAGGCACCTGGACCGGCCTTGAGGGTCAGGGAGGGGAACTTGATGTGGATGGCGGTCATTAAAGTCTCGATGTCGGGCCGACAGAAATTATAAACACGATCACTGTAGGAGCGAGCCTGCTCGCGATAGCGGTGTTGCAGTCACATCATTGTTGGATGTGCCGCCGCTATCGCGAGCAAGCTCGCTCCCACAAAGGAGGGCGGTGTTGCCAATGATGGCAATTCAGTTTCAATTAAGTTCATCCGGTTAAGGTGGCGCCCACAGGCAGCACCTGAAGAAATACGGAGACACCCATGAAAACCCTGACCACCCTGTTCACCGCGTCGATCCTCGGCATGACCGCCAGCCTCGCCCACGCCCGGGAACTTGGCCCGGATGAAGCGCTGAGATTGCGCGACGCTGGTACCATTGTGTCGTTCGAGACACTCAATGCCAACGCGGTGGCCAGGCATCCGGGTTCCACCGTCAATGAAACCGAGCTGGAACAGCGTTATGGCAAATACCTGTACAAGGTCGAGCTGCGCGATCCTCAGGGCATCGACTGGGATGTGGAATTAGACGCTGTCAGCGGGCAGGTTCTCAAGGATCATCAGGATTCGTAATGAAGGTGTTTTTATTCAAGCGATGCACCGGTAGCCGGATGGCGCTGTTGCTTCTGGCATTTTGCTCGGCAGTGTTGGCCCGCGACCTGGATCAGGATGAGGCCCTGAGCCTGCGTCAACAGGGCGTGATCCTGCCGCTGGAGCAACTGCTGCAGCAGGCGATGGGTCACTACCCCGGTGCGAAGCTGCTGGAAGCCGAGCTCGAAGAAAAACACGACGTCTACATTTATGAAGTCGAGCTGCTGACCCCTGAGGGCGTGGTCCGCGAACTGGGCATCGATGCCACCACCGGCCGTTTACTCAAAGACAAGGAAGACTGATCCATGCGTTTGCTCCTGGTGGAAGACCATGTGCCCCTGGCCGACGAACTGCTGGCCGGCCTCAATCGCCAGGGGTATGCGGTGGACTGGCTGGCCGATGGTCGCGATGCGGTACATCAGGGCAGCACCGAGCCTTACGACCTGATCATCCTCGATCTCGGTTTGCCCGGCGTGCCGGGGCTTGAGGTGCTGGCGCAATGGCGCGCGGCGGGGCTGGCCACGCCGGTGCTGATCCTGACGGCCCGAGACTCCTGGGCCGAACGCATCGAAGGCCTCAAGGCCGGCGCCGACGACTACCTGACCAAGCCATTCCATCCCGAAGAGTTGTTTTTGCGCATCCAGGCGTTGTTGCGCCGCTCCCATGGCCAGGTCAACCAGCCAACGCTCAAGGCTGCGGGGTTGCATCTGGACGAAGGTCGCCAGTGCGTTGTGCGCGACGGTGCGGACATTCAACTGACCGCCGCGGAGTTTCGCCTGTTGCGTTATTTCATGCTGCACCCCGAGCAGATCCTCTCCAAAAGCCACCTCGCCGAACACCTCTACGACGGTGAAACCGAGCGCGATTCCAATGTGCTGGAAGTCCACGTCAACCACTTGCGCCGCAAGCTCGGCAAAAGTGTGATTGAAACCCGTCGCGGCCAGGGTTATCTGTTCGGCGGGCAAGCCCGGTGAGATCGATCCAACGCCGCTTGAGCCTGGGCCTGATCAGCGTGATGGTGGTCGTTGGCCTGGTGCTGGCGCAAACCAGCCTGTGGCTGTTCGAATTGGGGTTGCAGCGCTACCTCGAAGCCGGGTTGCGCAATGACAGCGAGAACCTGCTGGCGGCACTGGTGCGCGGGCCGCAAGGCTTGCAACTGGATGAGCGACGCCTGTCACCGGCTTATCAACGGCCGTTCTCCGGGCATTATTTCCGCATCGATTTCGCCGACGGCCATTGGCGTTCCCGTTCTTTATGGGATCAGGAACTGCCGGTGCTCGATCACCCCGGCCTGCATGGCAACTTGCAACTGGGTCCGGAAGGGCAACAGTTACTGGTGCTGCGTACGGACTATCGACGTTCGGGGTTGCCGATCTCCATCAGCGTCGCCGAGGACTACACGCCAATTCGCGAAAGCTTCCGGCGCATGCAACAGCTCGGGTTTGGTCTCGGTTTGACGGCGCTGCTGCTGATTCTGCTGCTGCAACGGATTACCGTGCGCCGGGCCTTGCGTCCGCTGGAGCAGGCCCGCGAGCAGATTGCGCAGCTTCAGCAGGGCCAGCGTTCGCAACTCGATGATCAGGTGCCGGTGGAACTGGAACCACTGGTGGCGCAGATCAACCATTTGCTGGCCCACACCGAGGACAGCCTCAAGCGCTCACGCAATGCCCTGGGCAACCTCGGCCACGCCTTGAAAACTCCGCTGGCGGTGCTGTTGAGCCTGGCTTCAAGCGAGCAACTCGACGCGCACCCGCAATTGCGCAAGGTCCTCAAGGAGCAACTGGAGCAAGTCCAGCAACGGCTCAATCGGGAACTCAATCGTGCGCGGTTGTCCGGCGATGCGTTGCCGGGCGCACTGTTTGATTGCGATGCGCAACTCCCCGGGTTGCTGGCCACCCTGAACATGATCCATGGCGAACACCTGGCGCTGAGCTACCGCGCACCCACCGGCCTGCAATTGCCCTGGGATCGCGAAGACCTGCTGGAACTGTTGGGCAATCTGCTGGATAACGCCTGCAAGTGGGCGGATGCCGAGGTTCGCCTGAGTGTGGCCGAGACTGCAGAGGGCTTTGAACTCAACGTGGAAGATGACGGCCCGGGCATTCCCGAAGAGCGTCGCGATCAGGTGTTCGGCCGAGGTACGCGACTGGATGAGCAAACCCATGGGCATGGTTTGGGGCTGGGCATCGTGCGCGACATCGTCGATAGCTGGGGCGGCAAACTGTCGTTGCTGGAAAGCGAATGGGGCGGGTTGAAGGTTGTCATCGAGTTGCCTAAACATACTTGAAGTCACACCAGGAGCCCTGTGGGAGCGAGCTTGCTCGCGATGGCAATCTGTCTGACACATTGATGTTGAATGTGCTGACGCTATCGTCGGATCGCCGCCCGGAGCAAGCTCGCTCCCACAGTGGTTTTTCATGGCCGCCGATTATGAGTACACCCGGTTCCACAGGGTGAGGTGTCAGGTTTATGTGTGATGAATCTCCCGATCCTTGGTTTCCGGCATGAAGAAAATACCCAGCACCGCCGTCATCACCGCGATGACAATCGGATACCACAGCCCGTAGTAGATATCCCCCGTGGCCGCCACCATGGCGAACGCCACCGTTGGCAGGAAGCCACCAAACCAGCCATTGCCGATGTGGTAGGGAAGCGACATCGAGGTGTAGCGGATGCGTGCCGGGAACAGTTCCACCAGCCAGGCGGCAATCGGCCCGTAGACCATGGTCACGTAGATCACCAGGATCGTCAGCAGTAGCAACACCATTGGGTAGTTGGTCTTGGCCGGGTCGGCCTTTTCGGGGTAGCCGGCGTCCTTGAGGGCGGTGGCGAGGGTGGTGGCAAAGGCGTCGTTCTTGGCCTTGAAGTCGGCGGCCGGCATGCCGGTGCCCTCGAAGCTCTCGATCACTTTATCGCCAATGCGCACCTGCGCAACGGCGCCTGGCTCGGCGTCCGCGTTCTTGTAAGGGATGGCCCTTTTGGCCAGCACGGTCTTGGCCAAGTCACAGGAACTGGTGAATTTGGCCTTGCCCACCGGGTCGAACTGGAACGAACACTGGGCGGGATTGGCGACGACCGTGACCGGATTCTTCTCCTGCGCGATGAACACGTCGGGGTTACCGTATTGGGTCAGCGCGTGGAAGATCGGGAAGTAAGTCAGTGCCGCGATGATACAGCCCGCCATGATGATGCCCTTGCGCCCGATACGGTCGGACAGGCTGCCGAATATGACGAAGAACGGTGTGCCGATCAGCAGGGAGCCGGCAATCAATAAATTGGCGGTTTGCGGTTCGATCTTCAGCGTCTGCAACAGGAAGAACAGCGCATAGAATTGCCCGGTGTACCAGACCACTGCCTGGCCGGCGGTGCCGCCGAGCAGGGCCATGATCACGATCTTCAGGTTCTCCCAGCGTGCGAAAGATTCAGTCAGCGGCGCCTTGGAAGACTTGCCTTCGGCCTTCATTTTCACAAACACCGGCGACTCGTTGAGCTGCAAGCGGATGTACACCGAGATAATCAGCAGCAGGATCGACAGCAGGAACGGAATCCGCCAGCCCCAGGCTTCGAAGGCTTCAGTGCCCAGCGCGGTACGGCAGGCGAGGATCACCAGCAGTGACAGAAACAGGCCGAGGGTGGCTGTCGTCTGAATCCACGAGGTGAAGTAGCCGCGTTTGCCCTTGGGGGCATGTTCGGCCACGTAGGTCGCGGCGCCGCCGTACTCACCGCCCAGCGCCAGGCCTTGCAACAGGCGCAGGCTGATCAGGATGATCGGCGCGGCGACGCCGATGGTCGCATAGCCGGGCAGCAAACCCACCACGGCCGTGGAGATACCCATGATCACGATGGTGATGAGAAACGTATGCTTGCGCCCGATCATGTCGCCCAACCGGCCGAACACGATGGCGCCGAAGGGCCGCACGGCAAAGCCTGCGGCGAAGGCGAGCAGGGCGAAGATGAAGGACGTCGTTTCGTTGACACCGGCGAAGAAGTGCTTGGCGATGATCGCCGCGAGGGAGCCGTACAGGTAGAAGTCGTACCATTCGAACACGGTGCCCAGGGACGAGGCGAAGATGACCTTGCGCTCCTCCCGGGTGAGCCCGCGGTTGGGCGTGCTGCCCGTGGTTGCATTGTCGATTGCTGCCATGAGTATTCTCCGTCTTGCTCTTGTTGTAGGCCGGAGTTCCCACCAACACTTACCGTACCCAGGCCCTGGGGCTGAAGTCATTGGATTACGTGGTTTGCATTCAGATTGACGCCCGAAGGCGCTGCAAGGTTCCATGAAGCATAATCGGCATGCGGCAGATATCCACTTGCCATCATTTGATTGAGCAGCACGGAAGAATAAATGTGGGAGCGAGCTTGCTCGCGATGGCGGTGGCACATTCAATATCAATGTGTCTGATAATCCGTCATCGCGAGCAAGCTCGCTCCCACAGGTATTTTGTTCGGCCAGCAGGGTTCAGACGCGGAACTGATCCATCAGGTTCTGCTGCTGGTTCGCCAGGCTATTGAGCGACTGGCTGACCCGCGCCGATTCATTGGCCTGGCCCGACAGCGACTCGGTCACGTCGCGGATGGTCGCCACGTTGTTGTTGATCTCCTCGGCCACCGCGCTTTGCTCTTCGGCGGCACTGGCGATCTGCATATTCATATCGTTGATCACGGTCACCGCATCACCGATCTGGCGCAGCGCCGTCACGGCCTGGCCAACCTGCTCGACACTGCCCTGGGCCTGACGATGGCTGTTGTTCATCGAACCCACCACCTCCTGGGTGCCGTTTTGCAGTTGTTCGATCACCAGACGGGTTTCTTCCACGGACTCCTGGGTACGCCGCGCCAGGTTGCGCACTTCATCGGCCACCACGGCAAACCCGCGCCCGGCCTCACCGGCACGGGCCGCTTCGATCGCGGCGTTGAGGGCCAGCAGGTTGGTCTGCTCGGCAATCGCACGGATCACTTCCAGTACGGTGCCGATCTTCTCGCTGTTGGCGGCCAGACCTTCGACCTGAACCATGGCCGTGCTCATGTCGGCGGCGAGGTTGTCGATGCTGGCGGTGGTGCGGTCGATCACGGTCAGGCCCTGACGGGTCGCCTGATCGGCATCGCGGGCGGCGTGGGCCGCCTGCGCGGCGCTGCGGGCGACGTCCTGGGCGGTGGCGCTCATTTCGTGGGAGGCGGTCGCCACCTGGTCCACCTGGCGGTACTGCTGCTCCATGCCGGCGCTGGTCTGTGCGGCGATGGCGGACGACTGATCCGCGGTGCTGCGGGCGTCCTGCACCGAGCGCTTCACTTCGGCAATGATCGGTTGCAGCTTGTCGAGGAAACGGTTGAACCAGCCGGCCAACTGGCCCAGTTCATCCTGCTTGTCGTAGGCCAGGCGGCGGGTGAGGTCACCTTCGCCGCTGGCGATGTCTTCGAGCATGTGCGCCACGCCGAGGATCGGTCGGGTGACGCTGCGGGCCATCAGCCACACCAGCAGCAGGCCGAGCAGCGCGGCGAGCACCCCCAGGCCGAGCTCGACCAGGGTACCGGCGGTATTGCTGTCATCGAGTTGCTTTTTCAGGGCTTCGGCCGGGCCGACCAGGACTTTCTCCGGCACGTCGAGCAGCACGCCCCAGGATTTACCGTCGGGAATCGGCTGGAAGGGAGCCAGCACTTTCAGTTGCTGATGGCTGTGCAGGCTGGCGGTTTTGCTGCTGGCGGCGAGCATGCGCAGCAGTTCGGCGCCATTGGCCTTATCCACGGCGTCCAGGCGCTGGCTGAGTTTGCCGGCGTCCGGGCTGTAGCCGGCGAGCAGGCCGGCCGGGCTGATGATGCTGACGCTGGTCTGGCCGTCATAGAGTTTCTTGCTCGCGCCCAGGCTGACCGCTTGCAGGCTGTTGAGGTTGATGTCCACGGACAGCGAGGCGATCACCTTGCCGTTGACCATCAGCGGGAAAACGATGCTGGTCATCAGCACGTTCTGACCGTCGATCTCATAGAAGTAAGGTTCGATCACGCACGGCTTGAGCGTGGTGCGCGGGCAGGTGAACCAGGCGTTGGCCGCTTCGCCGCTGGGGCCGGTGCTGGTGTCGGCCATGTCCTTTTCCGGCAGCGCCATGGACGTTACCTTGCCCGGCGTCGGCTGCGACCAGTAGAGGGCGAAACGACCCTTGTCGTTGCTGCCAAGCTCGGCTTGCCCGGCGAACAGTTCGTCCTTGCCGTCCAGCCCATTGGGTTCGAACACCAGGGACAGGCCGAGCAGGTCCGGGTTGGCTTGCAGGGCCGACTTGACCTGGCGGGTCAGGTCTTCGCGCAGGTCGAAGGCATCGTGAAAGCGCTTCTCGGCCTGGTCACGCAGGAACAGCACCTGCCGGGAGAAGCCGTGGCCGTACTGATAGGCGTCCATGAACTGCTGGCGTATCCCCAGCGCCTGGTTTTCGCCCTGGGACTCGATCCGGGCCTGGGCCGCCTCTGTCAGCATCTCCATGCTCGAGGCTTTCACCAGCTCGGAGCTGTGCTCCATGCGGTACAGCGAAAGACCCACCAGCAGGGTCACGATGCCCGCCAGGCACAGCCCGGCCAGCAGGGTGATTTTCCATTGAATGGAAAGTTGTCTGAGCGACATGGAGACGTCCTTATTCGATAAATATCTGAGACTTTGCACTGTAACGGCCGCGATTTTGGTTTCTTTATCCCGTCTATCGGCTATCAAACACTTCCCCCTTGTAGGAGCGAGCATGCTCGCGATGGTCGTCAACGATGACGATGGAAACCTGATCCCCCCGGTGCTCTCAGGTGCATCGCGAGCTCGCTCGCTCCTACAGGTCATTACATGTCGTTACATATCGACAGCGCCGAGGTGCTTTGACAAGGAGGTGACGCTGCGGCACAGTGCGCGCCCTCTAATAAAACCCATTCCTTAATCCGCTGGTGGCTCTTCGCAGACTGCCGGACGGAGTCTTTTCGTTTGTATCGAGGTAATGAAATGAATGCAGTAATTGCCGCGGTCGGCATCATGCTGATCCTCAGCCTGTCCCGCGTGCATGTGGTGATCGCCCTGATCGTCGGTGCGCTGGTCGGTGGCTTGACCGGTGGCCTGGGAATCGAGGCGACGCTCAAGGCTTTCAACAGCGGCCTCGGTGGCGGGGCGACGGTGGCGTTGTCCTACGCCTTGCTCGGTGCTTTCGCCGTGGCCATTGCCAAGTCCGGCATGGCCCATGCGCTGGCCGACAAGGCCCTGGCCATGGTCGATCGCCAGCACGCCAGCGGCGGTGGCCAGGTCAAGTGGCTGCTGATTGGCCTGCTCTGGGTCGTGGCCATCGCCTCGCAGAACATCTTGCCGATACATATCGCGTTTATTCCGTTGCTGGTGCCGCCGCTTCTTTATGTGCTGACCAAGCTGCAACTGGACCGTCGACTGATCGCCTGCGTCATGACCTTCGGCCTGATCACGCCCTACATGTTCCTGCCGGTGGGCTTCGGCAACATCTTCCTCAATGAGATCCTGCTGGCCAACGTCGCCCGCAGCGGCGTGGACATCAGCGGCATCAACGTGACCCACGCCATGGGCATTCCGGCCCTGGGCATGGTGGCGGGCCTGCTGATCGCGTTTGTCAGCTACCGCAAGAAGCGTGTCTACGACCTGGCGAAGATCGAACAGGTCGAGCAAGTGGCGGTGCAATACAACCCGCTGAGCCTGATGGTGGCCGGCGTGGCCATCGCGGCGGCGTTCATCATTCAGTTGTTGCTCGATTCGATGATCATCGGTGCGCTGGTCGGCTTCCTGATCTTCTCGGTGTCGGGCATTGTCAAATGGCGTGACACCGACGACCTGTTCACCGAAGGCATGAAAATGATGGCTATGATCGGCTTCATCATGATCGCCGCCTCCGGGTTTGCCGAAGTGATGAAGGCCACCGGTGAGGTGCAGACGCTGGTCGAGTCGTCGGCGTCGTACATCGATCACAGCAAAGGCATTGGCGCCTTGCTGATGTTGCTGGTGGGGTTGCTGGTGACCATGGGCATCGGCTCATCGTTCTCCACCGTGCCGATCCTGGCGGCGATCTTCGTGCCGCTGTGCGTGCAACTGGGCTTCAGCCCGTTGGCGATCGTGTGCATCGTCGGCACGGCCGGTGCCCTGGGCGACGCCGGTTCACCGGCTTCCGACTCGACCCTGGGCCCGACTTCCGGCCTGAACATCGATGGCCAGCACCATCACATCTGGGACACCGTGGTCCCGACCTTCCTGCATTACAACCTGCCGTTGCTGGCGTTCGGCTGGGTGGCTGCGATGGTCCTGTAACCAATTCCCTTCTGATTACCCTGGATCAAAATGTGGGAGCGAGCTTGCTCGCGATGGCGGTGAAACAGTCAACATCTATTTGGCTGACAGTCCGCTATCGCGAGCAAGCTCGCTCCCACAGGGGATCTCCACTGCTCCGATTGACTGCGTTCAACTTTTGCCTTGGCGTGCCGTTAAAGCTTTTAACCACGCCAACAAAAAATCAAAAGAGTGAACGTCATGCGCATGAGCCTCAAGGCCAAAGTCCTGTCCCTTGCCGTCCTCCCGGTGTTGCTGTTTGCGCTGGTCATCAGCCTGACCACGCTGTTCATTCTTCAGGATCAGGCGCGCAAGGAAGTCGAGCAGACCCGCGAGCGCCTGCTCAGCGATGCCAAGGCAACCTTGCAAAGCTACGTGGCCGTGGCCATGACCACGATCAAACCGCTCTACGACGCCGCCGCCCCCGGCGATGAGGCGGCGCGGGCCCAAGTGATCAAGCTGCTGTCGAGCATCACCTACGGCAAGGACGGTTACTTCTTCGGTTACGACTCCAACACCGTGCGCCTGTTCAAGGCCAACAGCCCCGAGGGCGTGGGCCAGAGCTTCAAGGACAACCGCGACCCGAACGGTGTCTACGTCAACCGCGACCTGGTGAAAGTCGCCAAGGACGGTACGCACTACCTGCAATACAGCTCGCCATTGCCTGGCAACACCCAGGTGCTGGTGCCCAAGCTCGGCTACACCGAATACCTGCCGAAGTGGGACATGGCGGTCGGCACCGCGGTCAACCTCGACGGCATCGAAGCACAAGTGGCCGTGGTCGAAGCCAAGGTCCAGGAGCGCATGCAAGGCATGGTGCTGAGTATCGTTGGCGTAGCAGTCGTGGTGCTGTTGGTGATCGCTGCTGCCGGGATGCTGTTGGCCAACACCATTCTGCGTCCGCTGCATCTGATGAAAGCCAACCTCGACGACATCGCGGCGGGCGAGGGCGATCTGACCCGCCGCCTGACCATCACCAGTCAGGACGAACTCGGTGAACTGGCCGGCTCGTTCAACCGTTTCGTCGACAAGATCCACGGCCTGGTACGGCAGATCACCGAAATGACCTCGCAACTGACCGGGCTGGTGAACCAGGTGTCCGACCAGGCCAACCGTTCGGACCAGGCCATGGAACGCCAGCGTCACGAAACCGATCAGGTGGCCACAGCGATCAACGAAATGTCGGCGGCGGCCCAGGAAGTGGCCAAGAGCGCGCAGAACGCCGCGGTAGCAGCCCAGCAGACCGACGAAGAAGGGCAGGCGGCCAAGCGTGTTGTGGCCGGCAGCATCGAGAAGATCCATGCCCTGGTGGACGACATCCGCAGCAGCGGCGTGTCCCTGGACAGCCTGCAAAAAGACGTGTCGTCGATTGTCAGCGTGCTCGGGGTGATCCGCTCGATTGCCGAGCAGACCAACCTGCTGGCGCTCAACGCGGCCATCGAAGCCGCCCGCGCCGGCGAGGCCGGGCGCGGCTTTGCGGTGGTGGCCGATGAAGTGCGGGCGCTGGCCAGCCGCACGCAAATCAGCACCCAGGAAATCCAGGGCATGATCGACCGTTTGCAGGCCGGCACCCAGTCGGCGGTGGAGGCGATGCGTCGCTCCAGCGAGGCCGGCGACGGCACCTCGGCCCAGGCCAACGAGGCGGGGGCTTCGCTGGACACCATGGCTCAGCTGATCGCGACCATCAACTCGATGAACGCACAGATCGCCAGTGCCGCCGAAGAACAGACCGCCGTGGCCGAAGAGATCAATCGCAGCGTGCATCAGATTGCCGTGGCGGTGGACAGCGTCGCCGACGAAACCCAACTCGGCGCGCAAACCTCTCGCAGCCTGGCCGACCTCGGTCAGCGCCTGGGTAGCCTGGTCGGGCAGTTCCGTATTTGACAGTTATGGTTAACAACGCGAAATGGTGTGGTTTTTATAACTAAACAGTATTGAACAACTGTCATATTTGACAGTTGTTGCCGTTGGCTTATTGGTCTTTCATTTCAATGACATAGCGAGGTAACTGCAAACCATATAGAAACAGGGGCTAAGTATGAGGTTTTGGCAACTCTCATGTTTCATCCTGGTTGGCGGCTGTGCCGTTACCGTGACGGCACAGGCTCTGGATATACCAAGCTCAGTGGACTGGCGTACCCAGGGAGCTGTTACCAGAGTCAAGCAATTGGGGACTTGTGGCTCCGGTTATGCTTTTTCAGCGGTGGGTGCCCTGGAGGGCGCATTGTTTTTGCAAACCAAAAGACTGGTCGAGCTTTCCGAGCAGCAGATTCTTGATTGCAGCAGTGAGCAAGGTAATCAAGGATGTGATGGCGGGCTGATGGATTACACCTATGACTACGTCAAGCAACACGGTATTCAGTCAGAAGAATATTACCCTTACACAGGCGGCGGGGGACGCTGTGATGCAGGCATGATCAAGGCTGTCGCCGCCAATACGGTGACCTATACGAATATTCCTCGTGGCGACGAGGAGGCACTGCGCCAGGCCGTAGCCAAAGGGCCGGTATCGGCGGCGATTGACGCTTCCGACAACTTTAAAAAATACTCCGGCGGGGTATTGAATGATGAAGATTGCGATGAAAATGATTTGAATTACGCCGTGCTTATTGTTGGTTATGGCACCGAAGATGGCGAGGATTATTGGCTGGTGAAAAATAGCAGGGGGCCGGAGTGGGGGGAGGCCGGGTATATAAGGATGTCCAGAAACAAAGATAATCAGTGTGGCATCGCCTCTTACGCGTCATTCCCTGTCCTCGCGAAACGGATAATTCATCAAGGACTCAAGTAGTGCGCGATACGCGCTGTTGCGGTGTTGCAGTCGACCCCTACACTGAAAAGCACGGGTTGTTTTCATCTCCCCCCGACGACCACTACCCACAGGAGTCAAACCCATGACTGAGCGTATATGCGATTGTCCGAAGTGTTCCTGCAAACTCGGCGAGCACCCGATCGTGCGTCACGGCAAGCACTATTGCTGTGAAGCCTGTGCCAAGCATCACGAGCACGGCGAGGAGTGCGCCTCCCAAGGCTGCAAGTGTGCCCACTGAAAACCACGGCATACGCAAAAGTGGAGCCTAGTCCGGCTCCACTTCCAGCCTGAGGCTGTCATCTTCCAGGCGTTCGCTGTGGCGGACGGTGCCTTGCAAGCGCCGCCCTTCGACCCGCAGCACCAGGGTCTTGGCTTGCTCCAGATCTTCCGGCAGAGGCACCGGGACGCGTATGGCGAAGCAGAATGGGTCATTTTCGACCTGTTCCAATCCGATTCGGCACTCGGTGCTCCTGGTGATGCCGCCGCTCGGCGTGTCCAGATCGTAGTCCAGTTGCACAGGGCTGTTGACGGGTGTTGCGCTCATATCCCTTCCCCCGAACCTGATGGTTACCGGATATTAGTTCGCCGGCCGCCACTTGACGTTTTCCACGCCGAATTTTTCAGCCATCGGCTTGCTGGTCTTTTGCACCTTCTCGCGTCCGAATCGGGGGATTCGCCCCACCC
This sequence comes from Pseudomonas sp. GW456-L13, assembly GCF_017350115.1. Taxonomy (NCBI): domain Bacteria; kingdom Pseudomonadati; phylum Pseudomonadota; class Gammaproteobacteria; order Pseudomonadales; family Pseudomonadaceae; genus Pseudomonas; species Pseudomonas sp. GW456-L13. Next base: position 491,813 of record NZ_JACNAS010000002.1, on the reverse strand, counting down.
CCGCGTCACAACTCGCCCAATGCCAGGCTTCTGCGTTATCCATTTTTTCCAGGCGGATGATGAATGATTTCGGAGCACCATGGAGGGTGTACTCGATGACGAATAATTTTGCACTGTTCATAAAGCCCCGGTTCCTCCCTGTTGTACATAAAAGGATCGCGCGCCATCAGAAAAATTCACTCGGATTGTCAGATACCGGCGGTTGCTGGCGACACGTTCGGCGCCTCGTTACCATGAAGCCTTCCCGTACCCAATGAACATAGACCATGGCCCTCGCCGCACCACCTGACCTGAGTGACACCGATGTGCCTGTGCAACCGCTGGCCCGCACCTATCCGCGCGGGTTGTACATCGAGCCCCATGAGCACGTCTGGGGCCAGTTGCTGTATGCGATGAGCGGGGTGATGTGGGTCGAGACGCCGCATGAGGCGCTGGTGGTGCCTCCGCAACGGGCGGTGTGGTTGCCGCCCGGCGTGCCGCATGGCATCCGTGTGGTATCGGACCTGCAAATGCGCAATATCTACCTGCGGCCGTCCCTGGCGGCGACCCTGGATGACAGCGTTCAGGTGATCGAGGTCGGCGGTTTGCTGCGCGAGCTGATCGTCGGGCTGGTGGAGCAGGGTAACGACGGGGCGCCCGAGTATTACGACGCACTGGTGGGCCTGGCGCTGCTGGAACTCAAGCGGGCCAGGCGTTCGCTGCTGAAAATTCCGCTGCCGGACGATTCCGACCGACGGCTGATGAACCTGTGTCAGGCGGTCATGGCCGCGCCTTCACTGGACATTCCTTTCGAACAACATGCGGATAACGCCGGAGCCAGCGTGCGCACCCTGGCGCGGCTGTTCAAGGACGGTTTGGGCATGGGCTTCGCCGAGTGGCGGCGTCAGGTGCAATTGGCGACGGCGGTGGCCGAGCTGATCCAGGGCGTACCGGTCAGCGCGATTGCCCGGGAGCTGGGATATTCTCCGAGCAGCTTCAGCGACATGTTTCGTCGTGAGCTGGGCGTTGCCCCTTCGCAGTTTCCTGCGGCGCAACGCCAGGACTGATTTCGTCGAAGCCAGGCTTTGGCCGAAATTCAGAAGCACTTGACCGATGATCAAAGGCGTCGCCCCCTAGACTTGGCGCATATCTCAATTGCCCCGGAGTCTGCGATGAACTACCTCGTGTCATTGGCCATCGGTCTGGGCGTCGGTCTGCTCTACGGCGCCCTGGATTTTCGTTCCCCCGCACCCCCGGCCATCGCCCTGGTGGGCCTGCTCGGCATGCTCGCCGGCGAAAAACTCTGGCCGATGGGGCGAGGGCTGGTGGCTGGCTGGATCTCCTGAACCCTTTTCGACTCGATGGATACGCCCATGAAAGCTCTGCAATTCGATAAAACCGGTGATCTCTCGGCCCTGCGCTACGTTGAGGTGCCTACCCCCGTTCCCGGCGCCGATGAAGTGCTGGTCGAGATCAAGGCCGCGGGCCTCAACCCCAGCGATGTGAAGAACGTGCTGGGCCGTTTTCCCTACACCACCTTGCCGCGGATTCCCGGTCGTGACTTTGCCGGTGTTGTCGTGGCCGGCCCGCAGGCGATGATCGGTCGGGAAGTCTGGGGCACGGGCAAGGAACTGGGCTTTTTCGCCGACGGTTCCCACGCGCAGTTCGTCAAGCTGCCGGCCAACGGCGTGGCGCTCAAACCTACGCATCTGAGCTTTGCCCAGGCCGCCAGCCTCGGCGTGCCGTACACCACGGCGTGGGATGCGCTGGAGCGCAGCCTGGTGACGGCCCAAACCCGATTGCTGGTCATCGGTGGCGGGGCAGTCGGCAGCGCCGCGCTGGCCTTGGCCAAGGTGCGCGGTGCCCGGGTGTTGGCGGCCGCGCGGCGTCCGGAGCAGGTCAAGGATTTGCAGGACCAGGGCTACCAGACCCTGCAACTGGATAAACCCGAAGACCTGGGCGCACAGGTCAACGCGGTGTATGCCGGCGGCGCCGACGTGATTTTCGACACCACCGGTTTCTGGCTGCCGGCCTCGGTAGCGGCCCTGGCCGCGTTCGGCCGCATCGCGATCATCGCGGCACCCGTGGACGGTCACGTGCAGTTGCCGGCCCTGGCGTTGTATCGCAAGGGTGGCTCGGTTGTGGGGATCAACTCGTTGCTGTACGGGGTGCAGGCGTGTGCGGCGATGCTCGAACAGTTCGGCCGGTTCTTCGATCAAGACCTGTTGCCGTTGCCCCAGGGCTTGTTCGAGTCGCCATTGGCCGAAGGCCTGGAGCGTTATGCCGAGGTGAATCAGGGCAGTGGTGACAAAGTGATTTTGCTGCCGTAACCGCAATCAATGTGGGAGCGAACTTGCTCGCGATGGCGGAGTATCAGCCGGCATGGATGTCGGCTGTGAAGGCCTCTTCGCGAGCAAGCCCGCTCCCACAAAGTCCGAGGCTGTGCAACGCCTTGCGCATGCCTCGCTCTGCTAGAATCGGCCCATTGACCCAATGAGGTACCCCTATGAGCGAGCCGATTCGCCTGACTCAGTACAGCCACGGCGCTGGATGCGGTTGCAAGATTTCTCCCCAGGTGCTGGAAGTGATCCTGGCCGGCAGTGGGGCGCAGAACCTCGACCCGAAACTTTGGGTCGGCAATGCCTCGCGCGATGATGCGGCGGTGTATGCAATCGATGATGAACGCGGCGTGGTCTCGACCACCGACTTTTTCATGCCGATCGTCGACGATCCCTTCGATTTCGGTCGAATTGCCGCCACCAATGCCATCAGCGACATCTATGCGATGGGCGGCGATCCGTTGATGGCGATTGCGATTCTGGGCTGGCCGGTGAACGTGCTGGCCCCGGAAGTTGCCCGGGAAGTGATACGCGGCGGTCGTTCAGTGTGTGACGCGGCGGGCATCCCGTTGGCAGGTGGGCACTCCATCGACGCGCCAGAACCGATCTTTGGCCTGGCCGTCACCGGTCTGGTGGAAAAGCGCCACATGAAGCGCAACGACACCGCCACCGCCGGTTGCCTGCTCTACCTCACCAAGCCCTTGGGGATCGGCATCCTTACCACGGCCGAGAAAAAGGGCAAATTGCGCAACGCCGACATCGGCCTGGCCCGGGACTGGATGTGCACCCTGAACAAACCCGGCAGCCGTTTCGGCAAGCTCGACGGTGTGACCGCAATGACTGACGTCACCGGTTTCGGCCTGCTCGGGCACCTGGTGGAAATGGCCGACGGCAGCCAGCTCACGGCGCGCATTGAGTATGACCGCGTACCGCGCCTGCCGGGAGTGGAGTATTACCTGGAACAAGGCTGCGTACCGGGCGGGACTCTGCGCAATTTCGACAGCTACGCCAGCAAGCTCGGACGCCTTCAGGAGCTGCACAAACGTGTGCTTTGCGACCCGCAGACCAGCGGTGGCCTGCTGATTGCCGTGACGCCTCAAGGCAACGAGCAATTCCTCTCGGTGGCCGCCGAACTGGGCCTGAGCCTGGAACCGATCGGTGAACTGGTCGAGCGACAGAGCAACGCAGTCGAGGTGTTTTGATGTTCGTCGACTGCACTGATTACCGCGACATCTTCCTCAACGACCGTCCCATGATGGATGCCCGCGCGCCGGTCGAATTCAACAAGGGTGCGTTTCCCGGCGTGATCAACCTGCCGTTGATGAATGACCATGAACGCCAGCGGGTCGGCACCTGCTACAAGCAGCACGGCCAGCAAGCGGCTATCGTGCTGGGGCATCAACTGGTGTCGGGCGCGGTCAAGGCCGAACGCATCCAGGCTTGGGCCGATTTTGCCCGGGCGCATCCGGATGGCCTGCTGTATTGCTTTCGCGGCGGCCTGCGCTCGCAGATTGTCCAGCAATGGCTCAAGGACGAGGCGGGCATCGACTATCCACGGGTGGGCGGTGGCTACAAGGCCATGCGCACCTTCCTGCTGGACACCCTCGATCAAGCCGTGACCCAGTGCAATTTCGTCTTGCTGGGCGGGATGACCGGCACCGGCAAAACCGAGGTGCTCACGCAACTCGACAATGCCGTGGACCTTGAAGGTCATGCCAACCATCGCGGCTCCAGTTTCGGCAAGCGCGCCACGGGCCAACCCTCGAATATCGACTTCGAAAACCGCTTGGCCGTAGACGTACTGAAAAAACGCGCCCGTGGCATCGAGCAGTTCGTACTGGAAGACGAAAGCCGTGCGGTGGGCAGTTGTGCCTTGCCGTTGCCGCTTTACCAGGGCATGCAGCAGTTTCCGATGGTGTGGCTTGAAGACAGCCTGGAAGGGCGGGTCGAGCGGATCCTGCGCGATTACGTGGTGGATCTGTGCGCCGAATTCATCGACGTGCATGGCGAGGAGGGCTTTGCGCTGTTTTCCGAACGCTTGCTGGCAAGCCTGAACAATGTGCAGAAGCGCCTGGGTGGCGAACGTCATCGGCGCATGCTGGTTTTGATGGAGGATGCGCTGGCCGAGCAGGCCCGCAGTGGCGCGGTGGATCTGCACCGGGGCTGGATCGAAGGCCTGCTGTGCGAGTATTACGATCCGATGTATGCGTTTCAGCGGGAGAAGAAAGACGCGCGGATCGAGTTTGTCGGGGAGCGGGGGGCGGTTCTCGAGTATCTGCGTGAGCGAGTGAATCAACGAAAGTGATGTAGGTTTAACTGGCCCTATCGCGAGCAAGCTCGCTCCCACAGGGTTCAGTAGTGCTCATGCCTTCGTGATCACACTGCAAATCCAATGTGGGAGCGAGCTTGCTCGCGATGAGGCCGGATCAGGCATTACAGGTTTCAGGTCGGACAGGTTTCGGCACCATTATCCAGGCCTTGCTTGTACACATGGCTCTGCAAGCTGGCCTTGCCGTTGTGCCAGGTCAAGGTGAGTACATACAGCGAGTCGTAGTCGCTGGACTCCCAGTCATCCGTGATGGTCATTTTCTTGCCGGTGGCGTCGCCGGCTACCTTGTTGATCAGCTCCGGCAGATAGCCGTGGGACCAGGCCGTGTAGATGACCGCATTGTGGTACTTGTCGTGGAGCAGTTCATCGGCCAGGTCACTGGTGTCATTGGCGGAAAAGTTGATGTTCACCGGCAGGCCAAGCTTGATGGCGCTGGGGCTGATGGTCATCAGTGGGCGGATGTAGCTGTAGGAATTGTCGAGCTCGCCTTCCTCGACGTTCCGCGTCGGGTTCGCCGCAAACACATAGTTGGCCTTGCCGAACTTTTCCGGCAGCAGCGTGGCCAGGTCGATGGCGCGGTTCAGTCCCTGGCAATTGAGCTGGCCCAGGCCTCCGGCGGGTTTTTCCCCGTGACGCAGGAAGACCAGCGTCTGGGTGCCATCCATCGGTTGGGCGCGACTCAGGCCGGACTCCAGCGTCAGGCACACCGCGCTAACCACCAATAAGGCGGGCAACAAAAGGTAAGCGCGATGTTTGAAGCGTTTGGCAAAATTAAACAGATTCATGTGTAAAGGGTCTTCAGCGCAATTCGGTTAAGGCTGACAAACCTCTACACCACGATTGTCCTGCGTCGGGTGTTTTCCATGTCATTGAAGCCGGTCCGTCATCAAAGGGGTGGTTCTCAGAGTCCCCTGAGCCCGTTTGGTTCGATTCCGGCCGAGTGGGCGGCAATGTACCGGTAACCTTCACGGGTTTGCAGTGAAGGTTATCGACAGGATGTTGCACAATTGTGGACACGCTACACCGAAGGGCGTTGAAACAGTCGTGATTTCTTTTGATCTCGCCTATCAGCGAGATCGATGGCTTCAAGGGATCGCTGAGCCGATATCTACATTATGATCGTCACTCTCAATGTCTTCGTGGATCGTGCCCATGACCGATTTGTCCGCATTCCCCATCACCCGCAAATGGCCTGCCCAGTATCCGGAGTGGATTCAGCTGTACTCCTTGCCGACCCCCAACGGCGTCAAGGTCTCGATCATGCTCGAAGAGATCGGCCTGCCGTATGAACCTCACCGGGTAGGCTTCGACACCAACGACCAGATGTCCCCGGAATTTCTTTCCCTGAATCCCAACAACAAGATTCCGGCGATCCTCGACCCCCACGGTCCGGACGACCGGCCGCTGGCGCTGTTCGAGTCGGGCGCGATTTTGATCTATCTGGCCGACAAGAGCGGGCAACTGCTGGCCCAGGAATCGGCACCGCGCTATGAAACGATTCAGTGGCTGATGTTCCAGATGGGCGGTATTGGTCCGATGTTCGGCCAGCTCGGGTTTTTCAACAAATTCGCCGGTAAGGACTATGAAGACAAGCGTCCCCGTGACCGCTACGTCGAGGAAAGCAGGCGCCTGCTCAAGGTGCTGGACGGTCGTCTGCAAGGGCGCGACTGGATCATGGGCGAGCGCTACACCATCGCGGACATCGCCATTTTCCCGTGGGTGCGCAACCTGATCGGCTTCTATGAAGCCGGCGATCTGGTGGGTATCCAGAACTTCCCTAACGTCACGCGGGTGCTGGAACGCTTCCTGGCGCGACCGGCGGTGGTGCGCGGGTTGCAGATTCCAAGCCCCGTCTCCAGCTGATCCACCGCATTACCTGTGGGAGCGAGCTTGCTCGCGAAAAACGTAAGGGCAACGCGAACATTCAGACAATGCGCGTTATCGTTTACGACCATCGTCGGAACGCCGCCCGGAGCAGGCTCGCTCCTACATCTTGTCCTCTGAAATTCAGGAAAACCCATGTCCAGTCAGTTCCCCGAAGCACGCCCACGCCGTCTGCGCCGCAATGCGAGCCTGCGCAGCCTGTTCCAGGAGACCGAGTTCAGCCTGAACGACCTGGTACTACCGATTTTCGTCGAAGAAGAAATCGACGACTTCGTGCCGATCAAGAGCATGCCCGGCGTGATGCGCATTCCCGAGTCGAAGCTGGCCGGCGAGATCGAGCGCTACGCCCGTGCCGGGATCAAGTCAGTGATGACCTTCGGCGTCTCCCACCACCTGGACAGCAGCGGCAGCGACACCTGGCGCGAGGACGGCCTGGTTTCGCGCATGTCGCGCATCGCCAAGGACGCGGTGCCGGAAATGATCGTAATGTCCGACACCTGCTTTTGCGAGTACACCGACCACGGTCATTGCGGCGTGCTGCACAACCATGAAGTCGACAACGACCAGACCCTGATCAACCTCGGCAGGCAAGCCGTCGCGGCGGCCCGGGCCGGTGCCGACGTGATCGCACCCTCGGCGGCCATGGACGGGCAAGTCCAGGCGATTCGCCGGGCGCTCGATGATGCCGGGTTTACCCAGACGGCGATCATGGCCTATTCGACCAAATTTGCTTCGGCGCTCTATGGCCCGTTCCGCGAGGCCGGCGGCAGTGCGCTCAAGGGCGACCGTAAAAGCTACCAGATGAACCCGATGAACCGCCGCGAAGCGATACGCGAATCGTTGCTCGACGAACAGGAAGGCGCCGATGCGCTGATGGTCAAACCGGCCGGTGCATATCTGGACATCATCCGCGACATCCGCGAAGCCTCGCGCCTGCCGCTGTCGGCCTATCAGGTGAGCGGTGAGTACGCGATGATCAAGTTTGCCGCCCAGGCCGGGGCCATCGATGAAGACCGTGTGGTGCGCGAGAGCCTGGGGGCGATCAAACGCGCCGGGGCAGATCTGATCTTTACGTACTTTGCGATGGACCTGGCGCTGGCGGGGATCTAGGCACCAGCGCATATCCCCCTTGTAGGAGCGAGCTTGCTCGCGATGGTCGTTAACGATGACGCGTGTTTACTGACTAAACGCGGCGCCCTTGAGTCCATCGCGAGCAGGCTCGCTCCTACAGGGAGATGTGGTGTTCTCAGGGAGCGCCGAAAAACGGCCGGATCCCGTGATCACGAAAATACCGTTCGATCACTTTCGGGTCCGCGCAAGTTTCGGCAATCGCCACATAGGTGTCGGGCCGCAACAGATAAAAGCCGTTGCGCCCCAGGCCCGCGGCTTCGAACGCCGGTCGCCAGTCGAACACATGCAGTGGCAAATGGTGCTCGTGGCACCAGGCGATCATCTCGTCGCTGGTGTCGCCATAGACATGCACCTGCCAGGTCAGGCACTTGAGCGACTCAAAATTATCCCCCTCACCGTCATGGGCCCAGGGCAGGCGATCGCCACCATGCACGTGCCCGGCAACGCCCGTGCTCAGCGGCATTCCACGATAATTCAGGGTAATCTGCGACACCGTGCGAAACATGAATTCGCGAGAGGTTTCGAACGAGGTTATTTTCGGTATCAAGAACGGGGCCAGGCGTGTACGCAGCAAGTCGGCAATTCGCCCATCGGCGGTGATGAAGTTAAATACCCGGTCGGTGGTGGCCACCAGTTTGCGGGCAAATGCGATGCGCTCGGTTTCATAGGTGTCGAGCAGTCTGGCCTCGGCGCCGCCGCTCAACACGGCCGCCAGTTTCCAGGCCAGGTTGATGGCATCGCCAATCCCGGTGTTCATGCCCTGGCCGCCCGCCGGGCTGTGCACGTGGGCGGCATCCCCCAGTAAAAACGCCCGGTCTTTGCGAAAGTGATCCGCCACCCGATGATGTACGCGATAGGTCGAAAACCAGTTCAGTTGCTCGATCTTCACCTTCATGTGCTCGATGGCCCTGCTGCTGACGTCCTCGAAGCGCAGGGTCTCGGCGTGTTCGGCGCGTTCGTCGCGTACCGTGCCGATCAAGCGCGCGCGACCACTGCCGGCCAACGGGAACACGGCGAGGAAGTCTGCCTCGTCGAGGTCCACATGCAGTTCGCCGTTGAATGTCGGGCCGCTGCCCTGTACGTCGGCGACGTAGAAAATCTGCTGGTAAGTCCCGCCGGGAAACCCGGTCTCCAGGGTTTTGCGCACAATCGACCGGGCACCATCGCATCCGGCCAGGTAACAGGCCTGGCAGATTTCCTGCTGACCGTCGGGCAAGTGCAGCGTGGCCGTGATGCCGTCTGCGGTTTGCTCGAAGTCCGCCAGTTCGGTGTTGCGTTCCACTGTGATACCGAAAGCGTTCAGGCGCTCGATCAGCAGCCGTTCGTGTTCGTCCTGGGGGAAAATCTCGAGAAACGAGTAGGGCGTCAGGCCTTCACCGATCTGAGACAGGGGCAGGCGCGCCACGGGCTCACCCTTTACCCAGAAGTTGCCGGCCGTTACTTGATGTCCGTTTTGCACCACGGCGTCGTCCAGTCCGAGCTGGCGATACAACTCCAGCGTCCGTGCCTGGACGGCCAGCGCCCGGGACGTGGTGCCGGGGGCGGAGGTTTTGTCGACGATCCGCACGCGCACGCCGAGTTTGCTCAGCCACAACGCCAGGACCAGCCCGGTGGGGCCGGCACCGATGATCAACACGTCGCTGCGGTGCATGAACCTGTCCTCCTCGCTGTGTGAATCAAGTATGGTCCAGTCGGGGAGGGCGGCAACCGTCGGACTGCCACGGACGTAGCCGCAGACCTGCCATTGGTCGTATGGTTGGCCGGGACCAACGGATTAGATGGAACGACATGCAAATCAGATTGATCACAAGCGTCGCCGTGTTGCTGGTATTGACCGGTTGCGGCAGCCAACGGACCCAGGAACCGGTGGCGCGCAGCCCGGCCGAAGTGAAGGCCGAGATTGTGCGTTTGCTGCCGGCCAAGGCTGCCGATCGCCAGGGTTGGGCCACGGATATCCAGGTGGCGTTTACCGCGCAAGACATCTCGCCGACCACGCAAAACCTGTGCTCGGTGCTGGCGGTGACTGAACAGGAATCGACCTTTCAGGTCGATCCGAGCGTACCGGGCCTGGGCAAGATCGCCCGCGACGAGATCGACCGCCGTGCCGCCAAGGCACATATTCCCGGGCTGTTGGTGAGCGGTGCGTTAATGCTCGACTCGCCCAACGGCAAAAGCTACAGCAGCCGCCTGAATGCCGCGCGCAGTGAAAAGGAACTGAGCGCTGTTTTCGATGACTTCATCGGCATGGTGCCGATGGGCAAGACCCTGTTCGGCGGCTTCAACCCGGTGCATACCGGCGGGCCGATGCAGGTCAGCATTGATTTTGCCGAACAGCAGGCCAAGGGCTATCCATACCCGGTGAAGGGCTCGATTCGTCGTGAAGTGTTCACCCGGCGCGGCGGCATGTATTTCGGCATTGCGCATCTGCTCGGGTATCCAGTGAGCTACCCACAGCCGTTGTACCGCTTTGCGGACTTCAACGCGGGTTGGTACGCCAGCCGTAACGCCGCGTTCCAGAACGCGGTGAGCCGGGCTTCCGGTATCTCGTTGGCGCTGGATGGCGACCTGGTGCGCTACGGTTCGATCATGCCCGGCACCACGGAACTGGCCGTGCGTACCCTCGGCAAGCAACTGGACATGCGCAATCCGACGATCCGGGCACAACTGGAAGAGGGGAACACCCTGGCGTTCGAAGACAGCAAACTCTATCGGCGGGTTTTCGAACTGGCCGAACGGGCCGAGGGCCGGCCGTTACCCCGTCAAGTGTTGCCCGGGATCGTGCTGCAAAGCCCGAAAATCACCCGCAAACTCACCACCGCGTGGTTCGCCAAGCGAGTCGATGAACGCTACCAGCGCTGCATGGCGCGGGCAGGGCAGTAATCGCGGCGCAAAAACAGCATAAAAAACCCGGCGGGTGAGGCCGGGTTTTCATTGAGTCCTGCGGTCAGGCACTGCATTCAGACAGCGCGGCTTTCGATCAAACGATCCGAACCACCTTCGGCGACACGGTTTTGCAAGAGCTTGTCGGAGCCACCTTCGGCGACACGGTTTTGCAAGAGCTTGTCGGAGCCACCTTCGGCGACACGGTTTTGCAAGAGCTTGTCGGAGCCACCTTCGGCGACGCGGTTTTGCAGGAGCTTGTCGGAACCACCTTCAGCGACGCGGTTTTGCAGGAGCTTGTCGGAACCGCCTTCAGCGACGCGGTTTTGCAGGAGCTTGTCGGAACCGCCTTCAGCGACGCGGTTTTGCAGGAGCTTGTCGGAGCCGCCTTCGGCGACGCGGTTTTCGATCAGGCGATCCGAACCACCCTCGGCCACACGGCTTTCAATCAGACGATCCGAGCCGCCTTCAGCGACTACAGGTTGAGCAGAGTTTGCGGCGAAAGCGTTAACTGCGAAAACCGAGAAAGCGATGCTGAGGAGGGTTTGGCGTTTCATGATGGTGTGCTCCGGGGTGCTTATGGGTTGGTATGGAGCAGATGTTACGCCGGGGATTTTTTAAGAGAACTTCATTGAGATGATGGTGAACATCGACGGCAATGATAGGAGCGACGCCACACCCCAAGTGAACGTGATGGTGCGATCGTCGGATGGTCGTGGTGTGGCGGGTGGTGGCTTCTACACTGGTTAGCTGGCGCGTTCCTCTGCCGCGACGCTTGATGCGGCACTGCAGAGGTTACGGTATGCAAGGAGACGTTTATGTACCAGCTCTATGGCCATCAGAACTCCGGGGCGGCGGCCATCGAAGCCGCCCTTGAGCTCTGTGATGTTCCTTATCGCTTCATCGATGTCGAGACGTCCGCGGAGGCGGCCCAGGCGCTGGAGAAGCTCAACCCGCTCAAACAGATTCCGACCTTGCAGCTACCCGATGGCGCTGTCCTGACCGAGAGCGCGGCGATCCTGATCCACCTCGGGCTCACCTTTCCCGCATCGGGATTGTTGCCGCAGGATCCGGCCGAGCGGGACCAGGCCATTCGCGGCATGGCGTACATCGTCAGCAATTGCTATGCGGCCATCGGCATCATCGATTACCCCGAACGCTGGCTGGCCGAGGCGGATGAGTTGTCCAGGCAGAACCTCATGGAGGGCGCCCGCCGGCGCCTGCACTGGAGTTGGGAGGTGTTTGCCGATCAGTTTTCGGGTGAGTTGTACCTGGGCAGCGAAAAACCAGGGGGCCTGGATGTGCTGGCGGCGGTGATCTCGCGATGGGCGGGCAGCCGGGAACATTTGCGCAACGCCCGGCCGGGGTTTTTCGCCTGGCTGGAACGCATCGACCGCCACCCGGCACTGGCACCGGTGTTCGCCCGGCATTGGCCGGCTTGAAAACACCACTTACCCTGTGGGAGCGAGCTTGCTCGCGATGACGGCCTGACATTCAACATAGATGTCGACCGATATGGCCCCATCGCGAGCAAGCTCGCTCCCAGAGGTTTTTGGGGTGAATGTTTTGTCTGGGTCTCACTCCCCGCGAATGTACTGTTCCAGCTGGCGAATCAGTTCAGCCTGTTCGGCAATGGCTTCCTTGACCAGGTCACCGATCGACAGCAGGCCGATCAATTTGCCGCCTTCGACCACCGGCAAGTGACGCAGGCGTCTATCGGACATGATGCCCAGGCAGGTATCCACGGTTTGATGGGTGTCGACGGTAATCACCGGTGACACCATGATGTCGCGCACCGGCGTGCCCACCGAAGAGCGGCCGTGCAACACCAGTTTGCGCGCGTAATCCCGTTCGCTGATGATGCCCAGCACTTCATCATTTTCCACCACGAGCAAGGCGCCGACGTTTTTCTCGGCCATCTTCATCAGCGCTTCGAGCACCATGTGGTCGGGTTTGATCTGGTGCACTTCCTGATTCTTCTGATCTTTGAGCTTGAGCAGTTGGGCGACGGTTTTCATGGTGGTTACTCGGGTGTTGTCGTTGTTCTTGAAGAATCGTAGACGCAAGCGTTCAGGGCAAGGGCGAAAGCGGCAGATAACACGCAAAAAACGTCATTTGGCGGTTTTTCTTTGGTAAACCCCACATTTCGGCTAACGAACCACCTGTGGGAGCGAACTTGCTCGCGATAGCGGTGGGCCAGTCAACACCAACGCTGAATGTAATGCCGCCATCGCGAGCAAGCTCGCTCCCACAGGATCGGTGTCTGCCTGACAGGCCTGCGGCAAACGCGCTATCACGACTGATGACGGGTAGAATCACCCTCTGAATCAGTTTCGAGGTTTGCAGTGGTGGATCTACAGCAGGGCTTCGTCCTGACCCGGCATTGGCGCGACACCCCGGCCGGTACGGAAGTCGAATTCTGGCTGGCGACCGACAGCGGTCCCCGGCGTATCCGCCTGCCTCATCAACCGTCGGTGGCGTTCATCCCGGCTGCGCAGCGTCAGCCCGCCGAAAGTGTTTTGCATGACGAGAAAAACGTCGAGCTCAAGCCCCTGGCCCTGCAGGATTTCGAACATCGCCCGGTCCTCGGTCTCTATTGCCAGCAACATGGCCAGTTGATGCGCCTGGAAACCGCGCTGCGCCGGGCTGGTGTCGAGGTGTTCGAAGCCGACGTGCGCCCGCCGGAACGCTACATGATGGAGCGCTTCATCACCGCACCGGTGCGCTTCAGTGGCACACCGGATGCCGAGGGCCTGCTGCTCGACGCGCAGATGAAGCCCGACCCCGATTACCGGCCGAGCCTGAAGCTGGTGTCCCTGGACATTGAGACCACGGCCCAGGGCGAGTTGTATTCCATCGCCCTGGAAGGCTGCGGCGAGCGCCAGGTGTACATGCTCGGTCCGCCTAATGGCGATGCCAGCCAGGTGGATTTCCAGCTCGAATATTGCGATTCGCGCACCCTGTTGCTGAAAAAACTCAACGAATGGTTTGCCCGGTTCGACCCCGACGCGATCATCGGCTGGAACGTCGTGCAGTTCGACTTGCGGGTGCTCCACGAACACGCCCGGCGCCTGGCGGTGCCGTTGAAACTGGGGCGTGGCGGCGAGGAAATGCAGTGGCGCGAACACGGCAGCGGTAATCACTACTTCGCATCTGCGGCTGGCCGCCTGATCATCGACGGTATCGAGGCCCTGCGTTCGGCGACCTGGAGTTTCCCCTCGTTCAGCCTGGAAAACGTCGCGCAAACCTTGCTCGGCGAAGGCAAGTCCATCGACAACCCGTACCAGCGCATGGACGAAATCAATCGCATGTTCGCCGAGGACAAACCGGCGCTGGCCAAATACAACCTCAAGGACTGCGAACTGGTCACGCGGATTTTTGCCAAGACCGAGTTGCTCACCTTCCTGCTGGAGCGAGCCAGCGTCACCGGTTTGCCGGCCGATCGTATGGGCGGTTCGGTGGCGGCGTTCACGCACCTGTACATGCCGCTGATGCACCGTCAGGGTTTCGTGGCGCCAAACCTCGGTGGCAAGCCACCCGAAGCCAGCCCCGGCGGTTTTGTCATGGATTCGCAGCCGGGACTGTACGAATCGGTGCTGGTGCTCGACTACAAGAGTCTCTACCCGTCGATCATCCGCACCTTCCTGATTGACCCCGTGGGACTGATTGAAGGGCTCAAGCACCCGGACGACAGCGAGTCGGTGCCGGGTTTTCGTGGCGCGCGCTTTTCCCGCACCCGGCATTGCCTGCCGTCCATCGTCGCCCGGGTGGCCGAAGGCCGGGAAACCGCCAAGCGCGAACACAACGCGCCGCTGTCCCAGGCGCTGAAAATCATCATGAACGCGTTCTACGGTGTGCTCGGCTCCAGCGGTTGTCGTTTCTTCGACACGCGCCTGGCGTCGTCCATCACCTTGCGTGGGCACGAAATCATGCTGCGCACCCGCCAGTTGATCGAAGCCCAGGGGCATGCGGTGATTTACGGCGACACCGACTCGACGTTCGTCTGGCTGCGTCGCGCCCATGGCCAGCAGGAGGCGGCGCAGATCGGCCACGCGCTGGTGGCGCACGTCAATCAGTGGTGGCGCGAACACGTGCAGCAGGAGTACGGCCTGCAGAGCGTTCTCGAATTGCAGTTCGAAACCCACTACAAGCGCTTTTTGATGCCGACCATTCGCGGCGCCGAGGAAGGCAGTAAAAAACGCTATGCCGGACTGGTCACCCGGGACGATGGCAGCGACGAAATGGTCTACAAAGGCCTGGAAACCGTGCGCACCGACTGGTCGCTGCTGGCCCGGCAGTTCCAGCAGGAGCTGTATTCGCGGATCTTCCTGCGCAAGCCCTACCAGGATTATGTGCGTGACTACGTGCGCAAGACCCTGGCCGGTGAATTCGATGACCGGCTGATCTACCGCAAACGCCTGCGCCGCACCCTCGATGACTATCAGCGCAACGTACCGCCCCATGTGCGCGCGGCGCGCCTGGCCGACGAGTACAACGACCGGCAGGGGCGCCCGCGGCAGTATCAGAACGGCGGCTGGATCAGCTACGTGATCACCGTCGCCGGCCCCGAACCGCTGGAAGTGCGCAGTGCGCCCATCGATTACGACCACTACATCACCCGGCAGCTGCAACCGGTGGCGGACGCGATACTGCCGTTTGTCGACGACGACTTCTCAACCCTGATTGGGGGGCAGCTGGGCCTGTTTTGAGTCCATCAGCGACAGGGTCCAGTCATCCAGGATGCCGTGGAAGTACTGGTTCAAGGCTTGCTGGAAAAGGTTGTCGGCATCGGCGACCTGGGCAAACAGGGTCATCGAGGAATGAAACTTCAGGTCATCGGGATGACCGAAAATCCCCGCTACCGAGCGCTCCCGGACGTTCAGCACTTCCTGGGTGCAGGTACGCAGCCGGGCGCCCAGCAACGGATGCTCAAGGTAGGCCAGGGCTTCCTCCCGCGAGCGGATGGCAAAGCGGCGCGACATCTCGCTATCGCCGAGCCCGGCAAACTGCGGAAAAATGAACCACATCCAGTGACTGCGCTTGTGTCCGTTGTTCAGCTCGTTTTGAACCCGGTCGAATACCGGGTCCTGAGCCTGGAGAAAACGTTGCAGATTGAACGGGTCCAGGTGGTCGGTGCTTCTCATGGCGAAGCTCTCTGACAGGCTGCGGTGGTTCAGACCATGGCCAGCCGCTGTTTGCGTTGTGGCGCGTGAAACGCTTGGTCCAGCGCCTCCAGATCCCCGGGCTCAAGCTGCAACGTGGCGGCCTGGGCGTTGAGGCGTACATGTTCGAGTCGGACCGCCTTGGGGATGGCGATCACTCCTTCCTGACGCAGTATCCAGGCCAGTGCCACCTGAGCCGGTGCGACGCCGTGACGGGCAGCTACCTGCTTGAGCGCGACGTCCAAGAGCATTTTACCGCCTTGGCCAATCGGGCAGTAAGCCATGACCGGCAACCGCCGTTGTTGGCTCCAGGGCAGCAAATCAAATTCTATGCCCCGTTGCTCCAGGTTGTAGAGCACCTGATTGGTGGCACAGGCCGGGGCGTCCAGTTCCAGCAGGTCGTCGAGGTCGAAGTTGGACACGCCCCAACGGCCAATCTTGCCGGCTTCGCGCAAGCGCTCGAAGGCGTCGACGGTTTCTTCCAGGGGATACTGACCGCGCCAATGCAGCAGATACAGGTCGATGTAATCGGTGCCAAGCCTGCGCAAGCTTCGCTCGCAAGCCTGGGGAATGCCCTGGCGACTGGCGTTGTGCGGGTACACCTTGCTGACCAGAAAGACGTTGTCGCGCTGGCCGGCAATGGCATCGCGCACCACTTCCTCGGCACCGCCTTCGGCGTACATTTCCGCAGTGTCGATCAGGGTCATGCCCAGCTCGATACCCAGGCGCAGTGCCGCGACTTCTTCCGTGTGCCGTGAACGGTCTTCGCCCATCTGCCAGGTCCCCTGGCCGATGACCGGGACCCTGGTGCCAGCCAGTTCAAGCGTGCGCATGCAAATCTCCTTTATGAATGCCGATGGTTATTTCAGTGGGCACCAGAATAGTCCATCGGTTCCGCCGCAGGCTGCGAACTCTTGAGCTGCACCTTGCCGGTGATCGATTGCTCTGTGCCGATACTGCACTTTTTCGAAATGTCCGGCTCTATCCATGGCAGCCTGCGGCGATCCCCACCGCCGGCCCATGCCCAAGTCCAAGAACCCATGGCTCGAGTTTCACCTACGATCACCACTAAAATCCGCCGTCATTGCCTGCTGCTTGCAGGCCTGTCGATGCTCTACGTCACCGGTTGCAGCCAGCAGCAGGGCGGCGACATCATCAACCAGATGCGCGAAGGCAAACCCCAGGAGTTCCTGCAGACCAGCGTCGACCGCATGGCCACCCTGACCATGCGCGACAACCTCAACAGCCTTTACCTGCTGATGAGCAAGCTCTATCTGCGTAACCCCGACGAGCTGAAAAAATCCGGTTTCCTCGATGCCCGCACCGCCGGCAAGCAAGTGCGCATGGCCATTGAGCTGCAGCAACCATTGCCGACCCTGGGCGGCAAAAAGGACCTCGCGGCCCTGCGTTTTGCCATGAGTCCGGAGTTTCTGGGCGACCGGGTCGGGGCGTTCATCTATGCCATCGGCAGCATGCTGGTGACCGCTCATGGCAATCGCCTCGAGTTCTACATGACCGACACGATCAACCCGGTATTTGTCAGCAATGCCGCGCGCAATATCGAAATCGCCACCTGGATCCTCAGCCAGCGACAGAACAAAGAGGGCCAGCCCTTGCTGTTCTCCAACGAAATATCGGAGGAGGGCAGCAACCTGAGCTTTGCCGTCGAGTTCGGCAAGATCGTCGCCCGGCTGGACCTGCTGACCCGGATGCTCGACGAACGCTACCGGCGCATCGGCGTGAACTATGCACAGAGCCTGCTGTTCCTGAATTTCCTGCCGGTGCAGTGAATCTGGCACGCAACCCTGTGGGAGCGAGCTTGCTCGCGATGACTGAGTGTCAGTCGCCATGATGCCAACTGATACACCGCCATCGCGAGCAAGCTCGCTCCCACAGGGTGACATGGTGCTTCCGGTATAAAGATAGATCGCATCGATATAACTGGTTATAAGAAATATCGCTATGCTGCGGGCCAGATTTCCCCTGCGATCTTTGTGGAAGTATTCATGGATTTAGTGAACATCGGGTTGGTCGTTGCCGGGCTGGTTGTCGGCTTCATCGTCGGCATGACTGGCGTAGGTGGCGGGTCGCTCATGACCCCGATCCTGCTTGGGTTCGGCATCAACCCGGCGACGGCGGTCGGTACCGACCTGCTGTACGCCGCCATCACCAAGTCCAGCGGCGTACTGGTTCACCGCAAGAACAACAACATCGACTGGGCGATCACCGGCTGGCTGACCTTGGGCAGTGTGCCCGCGGTGGCGTTGACGCTGTGGTTCCTCAGTACCCTGCACAGCGCCCCCGAGTCGATGAACGCGATCATCAAGCAGGCCCTCGGGTTCGTGTTGTTCGCCACGGCTCTGGCGATCCTGTTCAAGAAGCGCCTGCTCGACTTCGCCCACAAACGTGCGGGTGGCAACTACAACCCCAGCGGATTGCGCTTGAACGTGATGACAGTCATCACCGGGCTGGTCCTTGGCGCCATGGTCGCGCTGACGTCCATCGGTGCCGGCGCACTGGGCACCGTGGCACTGTTCATTCTCTATCCGATGCTGCCGACCCGCCGCCTGGTGGGGACTGAAATCGCCCACGCCGTGCCGCTGACCCTGGTCGCGGGCCTTGGCCACGCCAGCATGGGCAACATGGATTGGCACGTCCTGGGTTATTTGCTGGTGGGCTCGTTGCCGGGGATTTACCTGGGCAGCCACCTGACCGGGCGCATCTCCGACGAATTGCTGCGTCCTTGCCTGGCGACCATGCTGTTGCTTATCGGCTACAAACTGGCGTTCTGAATCAAGCCGCCGCGCCAGCTTCATTCGCGGGTGAAAATTTCCAGCAGATGCCCGTCCGGGTCATCGAAATACACCCGCCGTCCTCCCGCGTAATCATTGATCTCCCTCAGTCGCTGCTTGCCCGGGTCGGCCCACCATGGCTGACCGTTGGCTTGCAGGCGTGCGAAGGCCGCATCGAAGTCCTCATCGCCAATCAGGAATGCGTAGTGCTGAGACGCAATCGGCGGCTCGTTGTCGTAGAAATCCAGTGATACGCCGTTATCCAGTTTGACGATCAGCATGGGGCCGAAGGGCTCGGGGGCAGGCAGGCCAAGGAGGCCAGTCAGGAAATTCGCCGAAACCTGCTTGTCCCGGCACCAGACGATGGTGTGATTCAACTGAGTACTCATGGGCAAGTCCTCACAAGGGATCAGGCTGGTTGCCATGAGTCTTCAGATTAGCCCAGTCTGTTGCGCAATGACCGCCCTGACCTAAGCTTGGGGCAAGGCGAACAATATTTGCGGTATGTCACCCGGAACGATCGCCGCGATGCGCAATCATTAGAGCGTGAATATCAAAAGGAGATGCGCATGCTCATCAGGTCACTGACTCTGGCTACTTTGCTGGCGATTGCCGGCACCTCGTTCGCCGCCGATGGCGACTCACCGCTGGACATGGACAAGGGCAGGGCCCGGCCACTGATCGTCATCGCTCCGAGCACCGTTGACCCGACCTGGGTCAGCCTGAAAAAGTCCCTGGATGAGCCGGCTAACCGCAAGGGCTTCACCGACCGCAACATGGTGCTCTACACCGTACTCAACCTGATGGGCCAACGCGACGGCAAGGACCTCGGGCCGCAGGACACGGCGGCGCTGATCCGCTCGCTCAAGCTGGGGGCCGGCGCCAAGACCAAGGTGATTCTGGTCGGCAAGGACGGCGAAAAGAAACTTGAACAATCGGACGCCATCAAGCTGGAAGATGTTTTCAGCGCTGTCGATCAGCTGCCGGCGGCCGAGAAAGAATTTACCGCGACCGTGGCCGCTCCCGTCACTGAAGCCGAGCCGGCGGCAAAAGGCGCCAAAGGTACAAAACCTGGCAAACCGGCCAAGCCCGCCAAGCCGCCTGAAATGCCGGATGATTGATCCTCTATCTGGCGACGATGGCAGGCTTTTCTGTGGGAGCGAGCTTGCTCGCGATAGCGTCGTAACAGTCGATACAAATGTTGAATGTCAGACCTCCATCCTCGGAGCGCCGCCCGGAGCAAGCTCGCTCCCACAGATGGATCAGCAACTATCGGGCAAGGGCACTCAGTATCTGATGAGCGATCCTGACCCGCTGCGCATTGGGATAATTCTTGTTGGCCAGCATCACGATGCCGATGTCCTTCGAAGGCACGTACGCCACATAAGCACCAAAGCCACCGGTTGAACCTGTCTTGTTGATCAGCACGTTCTGCGGCTGCGCCTGCGGCGGGTTCAGCCACTGGACTTCATGGGCTTGCATGGCCATTGGCGTGGAGTTGCCGTCCAGCAAGCGATCCAGTGTGATCGGGTATCGATACATCTCCCAGCCCAGGCCCTGGGTCATATCGCCTACGGTGTAGTAACCGCTGTGAGTCAAGGCGATGGCCTGCTGCAACGGCTTTTCCAGGGACGCCGGTTTCATGTTCGCGCCGACATAGCTCAGCAAGTCTGCGGCGCTGGTCTTCACCCCATACGCCTCGGAATCCAGCGCGCCCGGACCCACCCGTACCGGTTTGCCGTCCTTGTTGTAGCCCTGGGCGTAGAGCGCCATCTGATCCTGCGGCACATGCACATAGGTGTGCCGCAAGCCGAGTTTTGGCAGCAGGGTCTTCTCCATCAGGTCATCAAACGGCTGGCCCATGCTGTGGGCGGCGAGGTAGCCGAACAGGCCCAGACTGGGGTTCGAATACAGTCGGTGGCTGCCGGGGGCGTAGAGCGGTTTCCATTGTTTGTAGTAGCCGAGCATTTTGTCGGCCGAATCAGATTCAGCAGGAAATTGCAGGGGTAAACCGCCAGCGCTGTAGGTGCCCAGTTGCAGCACACTGATGTGGTCGAAAGCACTGCCGCGCAAGGCCGGCAGGACCTGGCTGGCCTTGTCGGTCAGGGACAGCTTGCCGGTGGC
Organism: Pseudomonas sp. GW456-L13; assembly: GCF_017350115.1. Lineage (NCBI taxonomy): Bacteria > Pseudomonadati > Pseudomonadota > Gammaproteobacteria > Pseudomonadales > Pseudomonadaceae > Pseudomonas > Pseudomonas sp. GW456-L13. Next base: position 471,193 of record NZ_JACNAS010000002.1, on the reverse strand, counting down.
TTGGGCGTAGGCGGCGAGGGTGGCGGTGAAGGTTTTGCTGACGGAGCCGATTTCGAACAGGGTGTCCTGTGTGACGGGGTTGCCGGTTTCTATCGAGGCGACGCCATAGTTGAAGTAATGCGCCTGGCCGTTGACGGTGACCGCCACGGCCATGCCGTGGATACCCTCGGCCTGCATTACCGGTTGTACAGCGGCGTTTACCACTGTCTCGACTTGATCCTGTGCAACGCACTGGGCCGCGGCGAATATCGCCATGCAAGCGGCGATGGTTTTCAGCCTGTCCATATTGGTTTCATCCGTCGTTGATTCAGTTGCGCGTCATTTTAGGGGCTCAAGCGCCATGCTCCGAGCGCTTTTTAAAATCGGCCGCCATCAGGCGGCCACACGCAACCCTTGATTCAACGCGCTTGGCGATTCAACGCACCAGGCAAGGCCGCTTGTTGTCGAACTTCCAGTCGGGAATCAGGAACTGCATCGCCACGCTGTCATCCCGCGCCCCCAGGCCCATGCCTTTGTACAGCTCGTGAGCCTTGGCGACCTGATCCATATCCAGCTCGACCCCCAGCCCCGGTTTCTGCGGCACCTGCACGCAGCCGTCGACGATTTGCAACGGGGCCTTGGTCAGGCGCTGACCGTCCTGCCAGATCCAGTGGGTGTCGATGGCGGTGATCTCGCCCGGCGCCGCTGCCGCGACATGGGTGAACATCGCCAGGGAAATGTCGAAGTGGTTGTTAGAGTGCGAACCCCAGGTCAGGCCCCATTCGTGGCACATCTGCGCCACGCGCACCGAACCCTGCATCGTCCAGAAGTGCGGGTCGGCCAGGGGAATGTCGACCGACTGCAACTGGATCGCATGGCCCATCTCCCGCCAGTCGGTGGCGATCATGTTGGTCGCGGTTTTCAAACCCGTGGCGCGACGGAATTCGGCCATGACTTCTCGCCCCGAGTAACCGTTTTCTGCCCCGCACGGGTCTTCGGCGTAGGCCAGCACGCGGTGCTGATCGCGGCACAGGCGGATGGCTTCTTTCAGTGACCAGGCGCCATTCGGGTCGAGGGTGATGCGCGCATCGGGGAAGCGTTCGGCAAGGGCTGTGACCGCTTCGATTTCGGCGTCGCCGCTGAGCACGCCGCCCTTGAGCTTGAAGTCCTTGAAGCCATAACGCGCGTGAGCCGCCTCGGCCAGGCGGACCACCGCATCGGCGGTCATGGCTTTCTCGTGCCGCACGCGGAACCAGTCGTTGTCGGCGTCCGGTTCGCTGCGGTAGGCGAGGTCGGTTTCGTTGCGATCACCGACGTAAAACAGATAGCCGAGCATTTTCACTTCATCGCGCTGCTGGCCTTCGCCGAGCAGGGCGGCCACCGGTACGTCCAGGTGCTGACCGAGCAAATCGAGCAATGCGGCTTCCAGGCCGGTGACGGCGTGAATGGTGATGCGCAGATCGAAGGTCTGCAAACCGCGGCCACCGGCATCGCGGTCGGCGAAGGTCTGGCGTACCTGATTAAGGATTTTCTGATAAGTGCCAATCGGGCTGCCGACCACCAGGCTGCGCGCGTCTTCGAGGGTCTGGCGAATGCGCTCGCCCCCCGGCACTTCGCCAACGCCGGTGTGGCCGGCGTTGTCCTTGAGGATCACGATGTTGCGGGTGAAAAACGGGCCGTGGGCGCCGCTCAGGTTGAGCAGCATGCCATCGTGGCCGGCGACCGGAACCACTTGCATGCTGGTGATGACCGGGGCTTTTGCGGTGTCTTGTGGGTTCATTTTCCAATCCTTAAAAAGCAGAATTCAGGCGTGGTCGGGAGCGGGTTTGCCCAGCGCCACGGCAGGTGCGGGTTTCGGTGTGTTGCGGGCAGCAAACACGATGATGGCGGCGATGATCGAAGTCGCGGCCAGGCCGTACAGCCCGCCCTGAATGGAACCGGTGCGCTCTTCCAGCAGGCCGAAAGTGGTCGGCGCAACGAAGCCGCCGAGGTTGCCCACCGAGTTGATCAACGCGATGACGCCAGCGGCAATGCGCGCATCCAGATAGGCCTGGGGAATCGGCCAGAACAGCGACGAGGCCGATTTGAAGCCCAGTGCTGCAAAGCAGATGGCGACAAAGGCGAAGACCGGCCCGCCGGTGGTGGACATGAACATCCCGGCCGCGGCGATCAGCAGGGCAGTGGCGACCCAGGCTTGCTGGTGTTTCCATTTGGCCGACAAGGAAGCGAAGGCGTACATGCCGACAATCGACAGCAACCACGGAATCGAGTTGAACAGCCCGACCTGGACATCGCTCAAATCGCCCATCTTCTTGATGATGCTTGGCAGCCAGAAGGTCGCGGCGTAGATGGTCAGCTGGATAAAGAAGTAGATCAGGCAGAACAGGATGATCTGGCGATCCTTGAGCAGTTTGCCCAGCGACGGCTTGATGGGCGTGGCGGCTTCCCGGGCCAGTTGTTCGTCGTCGATGGCCTTGACCAGTGCGTCCTGCTCTTCGCGGCTCAGCCATTTGGCGTCGTGGGGCCTGGAGTCCAGCCAGAACCAGACGAACACGCACAACCCCACCGAAAACATGCCCTCGATGAAGTACATCCACTGCCAGCCGTGCAGGCCCAGCCCTTCGATTTGCAGGAGCAAACCGGACAGGGGGCCTGAGATCAGCGACGCGAGCGCCGAGCCACTGAGGAAGATGGCAATCGCCTTGCCTCGCTCCACGCCAGGCAACCAACGGGTGAAGTAGTAGATCACCCCGGGAAAGAACCCGGCTTCGGCCACGCCCAGCAGAAAACGCAGGATGTAGAAGTGGGTTTCGTTCTGGATGAACGCCATGCCTGCGGCGACCAGGCCCCAGGTCAGCATGATCCGGGTCAGCCAGATGCGTGCGCCGACTTTCTGCAGAAGGATGTTGGAGGGCACCTCGAACAGTGCATAACCGATGAAGAACAAACCGGCACCCAGGCCGTAGGCGGCCGCGCCAATGCCCAGGTCGTGCTCCATGTGGGAGCGGACGAAACCGATGTTCACGCGATCAATGTAATTGACGATGAACATGATGACGAACAGCGGCAAGACGTGTCTTTTGACTTTGGCGATGGCCGACTTCAGCGCTGAATTGGCGTCGTCGTGCATCCCGGAGATGGATGTATTCACTGCGTTTTCTCCCACTCGTTATTTTTATGCGGGGTGAAGCTGGGTGTTGCGTTGTTGATAGACATCATACAACTAGGTTTTTTGAACTTGCAACCATGTTTGTCCAATGAAATGGCGGTAATTCAGAGGTTTTTAATTCCATTGGTGGTGCTGATTGGCCTTTTGAGCGACTCAATATGGGCTTTTGTTGAGTGTTGTCATACAAGTTGAGCGAGATTTTTCGGAATTCCCGTCCGGCGCGGTGCTACGATTCGATAGCCCTGATTTCGGACACGCCCATGCAAGAAGACCTCGAAGCACCTGCCCGCAAGCGCAGCCACAACCTGGCCCATGATCTGGTGGAGAAACTGACCCAGCGCATCCTGCTCGGCCAGATGTTGCCCGGCGACAAGCTGCCGTCGGAAAACACCATCGTTCAGGAGCACGGGGTCAGTCGCACGGTGGTGCGCGAGGCGATCTCGAAGTTGCAGGCCTCGGGGCTGGTGGAAACCCGGCATGGGATTGGCACGTTTGTGATCGAGCGCGCTCCGGAGCAGGGGCTGCGGCTGAATGTCGATACGGCGTTGGGGGTGCGCAGTATTCTGGAGTTGCGCATGGGTCTGGAAACCCAGGCGGCGGCGCTGGCGGCAACTCGCCGCACCGATCTGCAACTGGTGCAGATGCGTGAAGCGTTGGACGACTATCAAAACCTGCTGGCCAACAACGACAGCTGTGTCGAAGCGGACCGGCGTTTTCATCTGCTGATCGCCGAAGCCACCGGCAACGTCTGCTTCACTGAAATCATGCAGCACCTGGGCAGTGCGATGATCCCGCGCACCCGGGTCAATGCCGCCGAGCGTGGTGCGGTGGACTTGAGCAAGCTCGGTCAGTTGGCCAACCTGGAGCACGAGGCGATTCTCAACGCCATCAAACGCCAGGACCCGGATGCGGCGCGGGCGGCGATGTGGCTGCACCTGACCAACAGTCGCGACCGGTTTTCGCCCAGCTGATGGTCAGTGATACCGCGTCATCGTTCATCGCGGGCAAGCCACGCTCCCACACCGATTGTGTGAGCACCGCATTTCCCCTGTGGGAGCGAGCTTGCTCGCGATAGCGCCGGACCTGACAGCGAAAAACCTGAGTCAGACCCTGACAGTTTGAACAACCACAGCCCGCCGCTCCAGATTCAACGCCAGCACACTTGCCAACACCACCAGCCCGCCGACCACGATCATCAATGTCGGCCGCTCACCCAGCGCATAGGACGCAATGACCATCGCCGTCGGCGGCGTCAAATACAGCGTCATCGTCGCCCGGCTCAAATCGACATGCGCCAGTACATAGGCCCAAGCCAGGTACGCCAGGGCACTGGGGAATATCCCCAGGGCAATCACCGCAAACTGCACGCGCAGCGGCGCCTGGGCGACTTGATCCGCCAGACCGGGCAAGTAGACCAGCAACAGCACCGTCCCGGACCACACCGTGTAACACACCAGCGTCAGCCCGTCGTATCGCCCGGTGTGATGCTTTTGCAGGGCAAAGTAGAGACTCCAGGACACCGCCGCCAGCAGGATCAGCAAGCCGTGGGCATCAATGCTGCCCAAGCCATGATCGCCCGCCACCACAATCATCACGCCAAACAACCCGAGCAGCACACAACCCCAGCGCCACAGGCTCACCTGATCCTTGAACACGAAGCGCGCGATCAACGTACTGAACAGCGGCGTGGTCTGGGCCAGGACGCTCGAAGCGCCAGCGCTGACACCCTGTTGTCCGAAGTTGATCGCCACGTGGTGCAGGCTCACGGCAAAGAAGCCCAGGCCGAACATCAGGGGCAGATCCCGCAGGCTCGGCAGGCGAATGCCCTTGAACATCGCGACCACGGCCATGAACACAGAGGCCAGCAGGAAGCGCAGGAGCGCCAGGTGCACCGGGTCATAGGCCTGCAAGCCGATATGGATGCCGGTCGGGGAGTAGCCCCAGCACGCCACGACAAACGCCATGGCCAGAATGATTTTCCAGGGTGAAACGGGGGAGGGGGTGAGCGGCGTCATGGTCGTGCACCTGTGGGTGGATGCACTGAGTATCAGAAAGCGGATCGTTCGCCACAACTGACTTATACTGCGCTAACCGTTCACTATAGGTGATGTATGGAGCTGGCTCAGATTCGCATGTTCAAGACCGTGGCCGATGTCGGCAGCATCGCCCGAGCGGCCGAGCTGTTGCATTGCGTGCCGTCGAACATCACGGCCCGGATCAAGGCCCTGGAGGCCGAACTGGGTGTAGCGCTGTTTTTGCGTGAGGGTCGAGGGCTGCGCATCAGCCCGTCGGGGCAAACCTTCCTGGCCTACGCCTCGAAAATTCTTGCCCTCACCGCCGAGGCCAAGCGCGCGGTCGATCCTTCGGCCGAACCCTCGGGGCCGTTGCGCATCGGAGCCATCGAGTCGTCGGCCACCGGGCGATTGCCGCGCCTGCTGGCGAAATTCCACAAGCGTTTCCCGCAGGTGGCGCTGGAGCTGACCACCGGCTCCTGGGGGCAGTTGCTCGACGACACACTCAACCACAAGCTCGACGGCGCCATCGTGGCGGTGGATGTCGAGCGTTCGCACCTCAAGCGCACGCCGATGTACCGCGAGGACTTGCTGCTGATCGCCTCGACCTCCCTGGGGCCGCTGCGGGACATCAGTGATTTGCAGGACCAGACCGTGTTCATGTGGCCCCAGGGCTGTCCGTACCGGGCGGCGCTGGAGCATTGGTTGTTGCGAAAGGGGCAGGCGCTGCCGATTGTCAGCCTGGCCAGTTATGGCGCGATTGTCGGTTGCGTCAGCGCCGGGGCCGGCGTGGCGCTGGTGCCTAAGGGGATCTTTGACCAATACGCCAAAGGTGCAGGGTGCGCAGGGTTTGAGTTTCCTGAGCTGACCGCCGTCGACAACCTGTTTTACTGGCACGAAAACGCCGGGGTGCACCCGGCGCGTGAGGCGTTTGTGGCGATGCTCCGCGAGGAATTTACGTAATCATTGATCGCTGTAGAAATGGGGTAAGGCAGCGTTTGTGGCGAGGGGGCTTGCCCCCGATCGGCGGCGAAGCCGTCGTAATCCCGACGAAAGTACTTGTACAGAAAAACCGCGTCTTCTGGATTTAGGGCTGCTTCGCACCCCAGCGGGGGCAAGCCCCCTCGCCACAGGTTCACATGGCACTGTTGCTGATGTTCAGCCCCTCACATCCCGCATCAACAACCCAAACTCCAGATCCACCGCATCCGGTATCGGCAAATACACCGTATGCCCATCCCCCGGCGCAACGTCGATCGCTTCACCCTTGGCGTTCTGCAACTGATGCAGATCGAAGTGGAAGTTGCCCTTGGGCGTCATCAGCTCCATGTGATCACCCAGGCCGAAGCGGTTTTTCACCTTGACCTCGGCCAGGCGATCCCGCCGCTGTCCGGTCAGTTCACCGACAAACTGCTGGCGCTCCGACACCGAGCTGCCGTTCTGGTAGTTCTGGTATTCGTCATGCACATGCCGGCGCAGAAAACCTTCGGTGTAGCCGCGCTGGGCGAGGGACTCCAGGTCGGTCATCAGGCCGCGGTCGAAGGCCCGGCCCGCCACCGCATCGTCGATGGCCCGGCGATAAACCTGGGTGGTGCGCGCGCAATAAAAATGGGATTTGGTCCGGCCTTCGATTTTCAGGGAGTGCACGCCCATGTGGGTCAGGCGTTCGACATGCTGCACGGCGCGCAGGTCCTTGGCGTTCATGATGTAAGTGCCGTGTTCGTCTTCGAAGGCGGGCATCTGTTCGCCGGGACGATTGGCTTCCTGCAACAGGAACACCTGATCGGTGGGCGCGCCGATGCCCAGGGTCGGTTCGGGTTCGAATGTCCGGACGATCTCGCCGAGCTGGTTTTCCGTGGCCGGCTGCGCCGAGTATTTCCAGCGACAGGCGTTGGTGCAGCTGCCCTGATTGGCGTCGCGCCTGTTCATGTAGCCCGACAGCAGGCAACGACCGGAATAGGCCATGCACAACGCGCCGTGCACGAACACCTCCAGTTCCATGGCCGGCACTTGCTCGCGGATCTCGGCGATTTCTTCCAGGGACAGCTCTCGGGACAGGATGATCCGGCTCAAGCCTTGCTGCTGCCAGAACTCGACACTGGCCCAGTTCACCGTATTGGCCTGCACCGAAAGGTGGATCGGCATCTGCGGGTAGTGTCGGCGCACCAGCATGATCAGGCCGGGGTCGGACATGATCAGCGCATCCGGGGCCATGGCGATCACCGGTTCAAGGTCCTTGAGGAAGGTCTTGAGCTTGGCGTTGTGCGGCGCGATGTTCACCACCACGTAGAAGCGCTTGCCCCGGGCCTGGGCCTCGCGAATGCCGAGGGCCAGGTTGGCGTGGTCGAATTCGTTGTTGCGCACCCGCAGGCTATAGCGCGGCTGGCCGGCGTACACGGCATCGGCGCCGTAGGCGAAGGCGTAACGCATGTTTTTCAAGGTGCCGGCGGGGGCGAGCAGTTCTGGCGCGGTGAGGTTCATGGCGGTGTCGGTCGCAAAAGCCGCACAGGGTAAATGCCCTGTGCCAAGGGTTTATTGACCTGGATCTATGTCTGATCAACAAACCGATGGCACTCGCGCGAGCCGTGGCGGACTAAACATCAAGGCGAAAGTTTTTCGTCCTGACTGGCTGGCACGGATCGGACATGAACGAAACGAACCCACAAGACAAATCGCTGACGGTATTGCTGGTGCTGGTGAGCGCTGCCTTCATCTGGATCCTGCTGCCGTTTTACGGCGCGGCGTTCTGGGCGGTGATCCTGGGCATCCTCTTTGCGCCACTGCAGGGCCGGCTGCAAGTGAAGTTCGGCTGGCAACGCAACCTCACGTCGCTGTGCACATTGAGCATTTGCCTGGTGATTGCGATTCTGCCGGTGATCATCATCAGCGCCTTGCTGGTTCAGGAGGGCGCGTCACTCTACAAAAGCGTCGAGAGCGGCGAACTCGACATTGCCGGGTATGTGTCGCAGTTCAAGCACAGCCTGCCGCCGTATTTCCAGCATCTGCTGGATCGCTTCGGCATGGGCGAGTTGAACGGGCTGCGCGAGAAAATCGTCAAGAGCGCGATGACCGGCGGGCAGGTGCTGGCCTCAAAGGCGTTCAGTTTCGGCCAGGGCACGTTCGAGTTCATCGTCAGCTTTTTCATCATGCTGTACCTGCTGTTTTTCTTCCTGCGTGACGGTGCGGAACTGGCGCGCAAGGTGCGTGCGGCGGTGCCGTTGCAGGAACAGCAGAAACGCCGTTTGCAGCTCAAGTTCAATCGTGTGGTGCGGGCCACGGTGAAAGGCAACTTGCTGGTGGCCATCACCCAAGGCGCGCTGGGCGGTCTGATTTTCTGGTTTCTGGACGTTCCCAGCGTGTTGCTCTGGGCGGTGTTGATGGCGTTTCTGTCGTTGCTGCCGGCGGTGGGGGCGGGAATAGTCTGGGTGCCGGTGGCGGCGTTTTTCCTGCTCACCGGGGCGATCTGGCAGGGCGTGGTGCTGGTATTGTTCGGGGTCTTGGTGATCGGTCTGGTGGACAACCTGCTCCGGCCATTGCTGGTGGGCAAGGACACCAGGATGCCGGACTACATGATCCTCGTCTCGACCCTGGGCGGCCTGGCGATTTTCGGGCTGAACGGGTTTGTCATCGGCCCGTTGATCGCGGCCCTGTTCATGTCGAGCTGGGACATTTTCATCGAAACCAAACCGCGGGTGCAGCTGCCTTAGGCGCTGAACCTGCCGGACTGGCCGCTGCCGATGCGTTGCGACAGCTCACGGGCGGCGGGCAGCGAAGTGAGCGGGCCGCTGATCTGTACGCCGTCCTGCACCAGGTACCAGCAGGCGAGCATGCCCAGCTCTCTGAGCTGTGCGGGGACGGCGCTGCCGATAACGGACATGATCTGAACCTTGGACATGAGAAGTACCTCCATCAATCTGTGGAGTTACTTTAAGGTCCGGGTACCTTGAGGGGTAATCAACGTTTTCGATAGTGGTCATTGATGCCAGAGGGGGTAAACGACCGTTGGTCGGTCAGCTGACCACCTGATCGAGCATATGAACCACTTCCTGCTCGTTGAGCAGGCCCTTGCGCACCAGGCTTTGCGTCAGCAGCGAGAGAAACTTGGCGCTGCGATGACCTTCCAGGTGCTTGAGTTCGGTCAGTGCGTTGTAGACCTTGCTGGAGGTGCACAGACCGACGATGCGGTGCGGGTTTTGCGTTGGCATGTGGTCGTCCTTGTTGTTATGAACCTGTTTTCGACGGACAGCACCGAGCTTGCGGAACTGACATGACAAAAATATGACCGTTTTGTGCCGCAGGGCAGAAATCGGGTCGAGTCCATCTTGCCTGTTTCTGCCACGGACACTGTCCCGATAGCGACCTTGGCGAGATTTATCCAGACCTGGACCGACAAATGGATATAAAAAAGCCCCGCTGTTTCAGCGGGGCCGGTTGAGTCTGTTACCAGCGACCGTAATGTCGGCCGTAGTAGCCGCGTGGCGGGCCGTAGTAACCACGGGGTGGTCCGTAGTAAACCGGGGCCGGGCGGTAGTAGATCGGTTGTTGCACGTAGACCGGGGCCGGTTGGTAGTAAACCGGAGGCGGTGGTGCGTAATAAACCGGCGCGGGCTGGTAGTAGACCGGTTGCGGCGCGACATAGACCGGGCGGTTGGCGTTGATCAGAGCCGAGCCGACGATGGCAGTACCGACGATCGCTCCAAATACCGCCGCGTCATTACCATGCCCGGCTTGCGCCTGACCTGCGATAGCGAGGGTGCCGATCAGCAAGGCTACTGTGGGGACTTTACGGATCATGATAGTACCTCGGTTCTTCAACCCGGCGCTTGTGTCTGCAATAGACCCAAGGATTGTCGCGGGGATACTTCTAAGACAGCGTTTTTCTGAAAAACAGCACGGCCGCGAGGTAAATTTTGTGTAAGGTCTGTACCGACTTTCTTACCGACCCGTGTAGGCCCGTGCGAACACGCTTACATGATCGATCAGAACCCGATGGAGGGCTAATCCCGTCCATCCGAAAAGTGCATTTGAAGGAGCTTGCCCATGCAGATGAACCCCAACAAAGACACCCAGTTGTGCATGTCCCTTTCAGGACGCCCCGGGAACTTTGGCCTGCGTTTTCACAATCATCTGTATGAACAACTGGACTTGAATTTTTACTACAAGGCCTTTGCCAGCCAGGACCTGACGGGTGCTGTTGCCGGCATTCGCGCCCTGCGGATTCGTGGTTGTGGCGTGTCGATGCCGTTCAAGGAAGCCTGCATTGCCTTGGTGGATGAACTCGACGCATCTGCCGCCGCCATTCAATCGATCAACACCATCGTCAACACCGACGGGCATCTCAAGGCCTACAACACCGACTACATCGCCGTTGCCCAGTTGCTGGAAAAACACCAGGTGCCCAAGGACTCGACCTTTGCCTTGCGCGGCAGCGGCGGCATGGCCAAGGCCGTGGCGAGTGCCTTGCGCGATGGCGGCTATGAAAACGGCCTGATCGTGGCCCGCAACGAGCGCGCCGGGCAGGCGCTGGCGCAGTCTTTGGGGTATGAGTGGCAGGCCGAGCTGGGGAGGCGTCGCCCGCAGATGCTGGTCAACGTCACCCCGATCGGCATGACGGGAGGACCGGAGGCCGATCAACTGGCCTTTGAGCCTGATGTGATCGAAAAAGCGGAAACTGTCTTCGATGTGGTGGCGATACCCTCGGAAACACCGCTGATCGTGCGTGCCCGTGCCGAAGGCAAACGGGTCATCACCGGGCTGGAAGTGATCGCGATCCAGGCACTGGAGCAATTTGTGCTCTATACCGGTGTACGGCCGACGGACGAGCAATTCCAGAAGGCCGTAGCGTTTGCCCGCAGCTAGGAGGTGTCCATGCATCCCCCCATTCTCAATCTGGATTCGGTCGAACTTGAGCCGCTACCCGAAGCGTTTGCGCCGACCGGTGAAACCGCCGGTCGCTATCAACAGCGCCTGGCCCTTGTCGGTCAGCAACTGGGGGCGCAAAAACTGGGTTATCGCCTGTATGTGCTGGAGCCAGGCATGCGCGGCAGTCCGTTTCACAGTCATCGGGTCAATGAGGAAATGTTCTACGTCGTGGCCGGGGAAGGGCAGGTTCGCCTGGGATCCGAACGCTTTCCAATCCGTGCCGGTGATGTGATCGCCTGTCCACCGGGTGGGCCTGAAAAGGCCCATCAGATCATCAATACCAGTAACGGCGAGTTGCGGTACCTGGCTGTCAGCACCCAGCAATCACCGGAAATCTGTGAATACCCGGATTCCGGTAAATACGCCGTGATGGATGACTTCAAGGTGGATGCCGAGGGTAATGCGTCAGGCTTTGTTGCGGTGGCCCGGCAGGCGGACGGGGTGGATTACTGGGACGGCGAGTAACCACACGCACCGTCAAACCACTGTAGGAGCGAGCCTGCTCGCGATGGACGTCAACGATAACGCGTGCTGTCTGAATGAGCGCGTCGTCTGGACGATTTTCGCGAGCAGGCTCGCTCCTACAGGTGTTGTGTCAATCACACATGCCCGTCGGTCCACGATCCATTGTGGGAGTGTTGTGTCAGGTAAACATCCAGGTTATTCGAGCCGGGCCAGTCTTTCTTCCAGCGCCGCAATTCGCGCTTCCAGTTCTTCGATCCGTTCAACCGAAACCCCGCTGCCGCCACGCTCGGCCGGGTTTTGCCGTGCCGCCATGATCGCTTCGATATCCGCCGGGTCGCCCAGGGCGTGGGTGTAACGGTCTTCGCGTTGGCCGGCCTGACGCGGAATCAGCACGGCCAGACCCCGGGCAATCAGGCGTTCGAGTTGATGCACCACCTGTTCGGTGTCTTCGAATTCATGCATGCGGCCGCTGCGGGTTAGCAGTTCATTGACGGTCTGCGGGCCGCGCAGAAACATCAGCCCGGTCAGGATGACCTGAGCCGGTACCAGTTCCAGGGCCTTGTCGACCTTGTGTTCCCAGCGGTCGGCGCGGCTGCCCATCACCAGTCTGGCGAAGCCGCGTCCTTCGAGGGCGCGCAGGCTCTGACCGACCTGGCCCGGCGTCAGGTTCATCACTGGCTCGCGGCTGGTTTTCTGGTTGCAGGCAATCACCAGGGCATTGAGGGTCAGGGGATAGGTTTCCGGGCTGGTGGCCTGTTTCTCGATCAACGAACCCAGAATGCGGATTTCCGTGCTGCTGAGCCGTGGCTCGTCGAAAGTCGTCTCTTGCTCAGTGCTCATGGTTCTGCATCCTTAGCCGATTCATGTTTTTCACTTGCGTAGGCGCACTTTGACATCGCCCGTTCGGACTAGGCAAGGCTAACGATTCTGCCGCGTCCGGGCGGCGCCAAACTTCATGCTCAAAGGGGTGTTGCGCCACGCGCGCCCCGCCAAACGAGCAGAAGGCGCCGCGATGGAGTTTGCATTCAGCGACGAACAGGAAATGATCCGCGCATCGGCCGAGGGTTTCCTCGCCGATGTCTCGGATTCTGCCGCCGTGCGCGCGGCAATGGTCAGCGAACGGGGGTTCGACGAAGCCCTCTGGCAGCGTCTGTGCCAGGAAATGTACTGGCCGGCCATTCATATCCCCGAAACCTATGGGGGCCTGGGCCTCGGCTTTGTCGAGCTGACGATCCTGCTGGAACAGATGGGCCGGCGTTTGCTGTGCTCGCCATTTTTCGCCACCGCCTGCATGGCCACCCCTGCGCTGTTGCTGGCGGCCAATGATCAACAGAAGCAGCGCTGGTTGCCGTCGATTGCCGATGGCAGCGTGACCGCGACCCTGGCGTTCAGCAGTGCCAACGGCTGGTCCGCCGACGATGTCCAGGCAACGGTGGTGGCCGAAGGCGACGGGTACGTCCTCGACGGCACCCTCAAGCATGTGCTCGATGGCCATGGCGCTGACCTGTTGATCATTGCCGCACGGCAACCCGGAACCACTGGCGAAAAGGGCATCAGCCTGTTTGCCATGAGCGCGGAGCGGGCCGGCATCGAACGGCAAATGCTGCCGACCATGGACCAGACCCGGCGCCAGGCGCGGATCCAGCTCAAGGGCCTGTACCTTGAAGCCGACTGCCTGCTGGGTGAGTTCGGGAATGGCTGGTCGCACCTTGAGCGAGTCCTGCAACTGGCCTGCATCGGCCTGGCTGCCGAGCAGACCGGCGGCGCGCAGCAGGTACTCGACCTCAGCGTGGCCTACATGCAGGAACGCCAGCAGTTCGGTCGCCCGATTGCCAGTTTCCAGGCCCTCAAACACCGTGCCGCCGACATGATGCTGCAAGTCGAATGCGCCCGTTCGGCCAGTTATTACGCCGCGTGCGTGGCCCAGGAAGTCCTCGATCCCCAGGGTGATCCGCAGGTCGCGGCCGAACTGCCGCTGGCGGCGGCGCTGGCCAAGGCGCAGTGCTCCGAGACCTACTTCTCCTGCGCGTCCGAATCGATCCAGCTACACGGCGGCGTCGGTTTCACCTGGGAATACGACCCGCACCTCTACTTCAAGCGCGCCCGCGCCAGCGAGAGCTTCCTCGGGCTACCGGCCTGGCATCGCGAGCGCATTGCTTCGGTGATTCTGGGAGAGCAGCCATGAAAATCAGTTTCAGCGAGCAGGACGAACGCTTCCGTCGGGAAGTCGCCGACTGGATGAGCGCCAACCTCTGCGGCGAGTTCGAAGCCCTGCGTTTTCGCGGTGGTCCAGGCGATGAGCATATGTTTCCCGAAGAGCGCAAAGCCTGGGAGCGCAAACTCGCCGAGGGTGGCTGGACCTGCGTCGGCTGGGCGCCGGAGCATGGCGGGCGTGGCCTGTCGATCACCCAGCAGGTGATCTTCAACGAAGAATACGCCCGCGCCGGCGGCCCCGGCCGCATGGGGCATATCGGCGAAGGCCTGGCCGGGCCGACCATCGCCGCATTCGGCACGGTCGAACAGCAACAGCGTTTTTTGCCGGGGATCGTCAGCGGTACGTCGTTCTGGTGCCAGGGCTATTCAGAGCCGGGCGCCGGTTCCGACCTGGCCAGCGTCAAGACCCGTGCAACGCTGGATGAAGCCACCGGCAGTTGGATCATCAATGGCCAGAAAGTCTGGACCTCCCTGGCCCACGAATCGGACTGGTGCTTTGTCATCGCCCGCACCGAACCGGGTAGCGTCGGCCATCGCGGTCTGTCGTTCCTGCTGGTGCCCATGGCCCAGACAGAAATAACCGTACGACCCATCGAGCAACTCACCGGCACCTCGGAATTCAACGAAGTGTTCTTCGACGATGCCCGCACCGACGCCACCAACATCATTGGCGCGCCGGGCGAAGGCTGGAAGATCGCCATGGCACTGCTGGGCTTCGAGCGGGGTGTGTCGACCCTCGGCCAGCAGATGCAGTTTCAGAACGAGCTCAACGAAATCATCGCCATTGCCAAGACCAATGGCGCCGACCGCGACCCGATCCTGCGTCAGCGCCTGGCCGAGGCCTGGAGCGGGTTGCGGATCATGCGCTACAACTCGCTGCGCATGCTCTCGGGTAGCCAGGACGGTTCGCTGCGCAAAGAGGCGACCATCTACAAGCTGTTCTGGTCGACCTGGCACGCCAGCCTCGGCAAGTTGGCGATGGACGTCCTCGGCGCCGAGGCGGAATTGCTCGAAGCCGCGCCTTACCAGTTGACCCGTTTGCAGTCGCTTTACCTGTTCAGCCGCGCCGACACCCTCTACGGCGGCAGCAACGAAATCCAGCGCAACATCATCGCCGAGCGTGCCTTGGGCATGCCCAAAGAGCCGCGTCCGCGCGCCTGAAAGGAGAGAGTTCATGTCTGTACCTCAATATGTTGAAGGTCGCGGCCTGCTGCGCGGCAAGTCGGTGCTGATCACCGCCGCCGCAGGCGCCGGGATCGGTTTTTCCGCCGCCGTGCGTGCCGCCGAAGAAGGCTGCCGTGCGCTGATGATCAGCGATATCCATGAAGGCCGGTTGGCCGAAGCGGTGCTGAAAATCCGCGAAACCACCGGGCTGCAACACGTGTTCGGCCAGGTCTGCAACGTTGCCGACGAAGCCCAGGTACAGCAGCTGATCGCCTGCGCCGAGCGTGACCTGCAAGGCGTCGATGTGTTGATCAACAACGCCGGGCTTGGCGGCTCGCGGTTGCTGGTGGACATGGCCGATGAAGAGTGGAATCGGGTCATCGACGTGACGCTCACCGGCACCATGCGCATGACCCGCGCCATGCTGCCGAAAATGATGGAGCGGCGTGCCGGAGTGATCGTCAACAACGCCTCGGTGCTGGGCTGGCGCGCGCAGAAAGAACAGGCGCACTACGCCGCCGCCAAGGCTGGCGTGATGGCGCTGACCCGCTGCGCAGCGGTCGAGGCGGCTGACTACGGCATCCGTATCAACGCGGTCAGCCCGAGCATTGCCCTGCACGATTTCCTGCGCAAATCCGCGCCCCAGGCAGTGCTCGATCAACTCGCCGCCAACGAAGCGTTCGGCCGCGCCGCCGAAGTCTGGGAGGTGGCCAACGTGATGATGTTCCTGGCCAGCGACTACAGCTCCTACATGACCGGCGAAGTGTTGTCGGTGTCCAGCCAGAGGGCGTGACCATGCCACGTATTTTCGACACGCCGATGGCCTTGTTCGACGCCGTGGGCCAGGAGCTCGGTGTCAGCGAATGGCTGCTGCTGGGTCAGGACCGAATCAATCTGTTTGCCGACGCCACGGGCGATCACCAGTGGATTCACGTCGATCCGCTCAAGGCCGCCAACGGTCCGTTTGGCGCCTGCATTGCCCATGGCTACCTGAGCCTGTCGCTGGTCAACCTGTTCTTGCCGCAGATCGTCGAGGTCCGTGGCCTGGCCATGGGTGTCAATTACGGCTGTGAGCGGGTGCGCTTCCCCTCGGTGGTGCGCGTCGGCTCGCGGGTGCGCGGCAGTGCGCAACTGATCGCGGTCGAGGAAGTGAAGGGCGGCGTGCAGGCGACCATCCGCGTCAGCGTCGAAATCGACGGCGAGGAACGCCCCGGCTGCGTGGTCGACACCATCAGTCGCTATTACCCGGCCTGACCTTCAACAGCATTTTCGAGGAATCAAGCATGAAAGAAGCCGTCATCGTTTCCACCGCCCGCACCCCGATCGGTAAAGCCTTTCGCGGTGCGTTCAATGACACCGAAGCGCCGCAACTGGGTGGACATGTGGTGCGCGAAG
Organism: Pseudomonas sp. GW456-L13; assembly: GCF_017350115.1. Classification (NCBI taxonomy): domain Bacteria; kingdom Pseudomonadati; phylum Pseudomonadota; class Gammaproteobacteria; order Pseudomonadales; family Pseudomonadaceae; genus Pseudomonas; species Pseudomonas sp. GW456-L13. The sequence goes on along the minus strand of NZ_JACNAS010000002.1, from coordinate 454,873 downwards.
CCGTACGCCGTGCCGGTATCGAACCGGGTGAAGTGGACGACGTGATCATCGGCGCCGCCGCGCAGCAGGGTACGCAGTCCTATAACCTGGGGCGCCTGTGTGCAATTGCCGGTGGCTTGCCGGCATCGGTTGCCGGGATGGCCGTCGAGCGCCAGTGCTCGTCGGGCCTGATGAGTATCGCCATGGCCGCCAAGGGCATCATGTGCGACGAAATCGACATCGCCGTGGCCGGTGGCCTGGAGTCGATTTCCCTGGTGCAGAACAAGCACAAGAACCTGTATCGCAATCAGTCGGGTTCGGTGATCGAGCTGGACCCGCACGCCTATATCCCGATGATCGAAACCGCCGAGATCGTCTCCGCGCGCTACGGCATCTCCCGCGACGAGCAGGACGAATACAGCTACCAGAGCCAGCTGCGTACCGCACAGGCCCAGAGCGCCGGACGCTTCGACCGGGAGCTCGCGCCGCTGACCAGCCGCAAGGCACTGTTCGACAAGGCCACCGGCGAAACCAGTTATGAAACCGTCACCTTGCTGCGCGACGAGTGCAACCGCATCGACACCACTCTCCAGAGCCTGAAGGCGCTGGAGCCAGTGTGGCCGGGCGGTCAGTGGAGCGACAAGGGTGGTTTCATCACCGCCGGCAACGCCTCCCAGCTCTCCGACGGCGCATCGGCTTCGGTACTGATGAGCGCAAAAATGGCCGAGAAACGTGGCCTGGAACCGCTGGGGATCTATCGCGGCATGGCCGTCGCCGGCTGCAATTCCGACGAGATGGGCATCGGCCCGATCTACGCGATTCCGAAACTGCTCAAGCGTCATGGCCTGACCATGGACCACATCGGCCTCTGGGAGTTGAACGAAGCGTTCGCCTGCCAGGTGCTGCATTGCCGTGACACCCTGGGCATTCCGGCCGAGCGCCTGAACGTCAACGGCGGGGCGATCGCCATCGGCCATCCGTTCGGCATGTCCGGGGCGCGGATGGTCGGCCACGCATTGGTCGAAGGCCAGCGTCGCGGCTTGCGTTACGTGGTGGTGAGCATGTGCATCGGTGGCGGCATGGGCGCTGCTGCTTTGTTCGAGGTGGTCTGAATGATCAGCGCACAACATATCCAGACGACAATGGCGCGTTACGTGGAGTTGGTGGATGCCGGCGACATCGACGGCATCCTCGCGCTCTATGCCAAAGACGCCACCGTTGAAGACCCGGTCGGCCAGGCGCCGTTGCAGGGCATCGACGCTATCGCGCGCTTTTACCGTGAAGGGCTGGGGGCGATGAAAGTCTCCGCAACCCGGACCGGCCCGGTGCGCGCAACGCTCAACGGTTGCGGCGCGATGCCGTTCCGGGTCGACATGGAGTGGGGCGGGCAACCGTGCTCGCTGCATGTGATCGACGTGATGGAATTTGATACCGACGGCAAAGTCCGCTCGATGAAAGCCTACTGGAGTGAAGTTAACGTAATCGCGCGAGGTGCAGCATGAACCTGGAGCAGCGGATCGCCCGCCTGGAAGCGCTGGAGGATATTCGCCAGCTCAAGCATCGCTACCTCAACGCCTGCGATCTCAAGCAGGTCGAGGTGATTGCCGACTGCTTCGCCGAAGGTGAAGTGCTGATCGATTACGGCCCGCTGGGGATCTTTCGTGAGCGCAACAGTTTTGTCGCGCTGTACCGCGAACTGGCTTGCCATGAGCGGGTGATCGACCTGCATCACGGCGCCAATCCGGAAATCCAGGTGCTAAGCGAAGATGAAGCCCAGGGCCGTTGGGCCCTGTGGTATTTCAACCTGGATGGCGAGAGCGGGGCGACGCGGCAGTTGGGTGGGTTCTATCAGGACCGTTATCAGCGTATCGCCGGCCAATGGAAGATCGTCGCCACCCGCTTTACCGCTCACTCGGAAGTGGCGCGTTCCTGAAGGTTGCTCACTCCAGAGGTGGCTCCTGTAGGCGCGAACCTGCTCGCGATGGCGGCATGTCAGGCAACATCAATGTTGAATGTGCCGACCTCATCGCGAGCAAGCTCGCTCCCACAATTTTTGAGGTGACGCCGGCATTGCGAGCCCCCAATCCCCTGTGGGAGCGGGCTTGCTCGCGATGGTGGTGTGTCAGGCAGCATTGATATTGGATGTGCTGACAGCCATATCCGGATTCTGCGTTCGGCCGGTTTCGTAGTAGGCCTTGAGGTTCTCGGCAATCTGCCGAACGACCTTGTTGAAGGCCTTGGCCAGCAACCCTTCAAACAGCTTGCCACCGCGCAGGCTGTAACTCATTTGCAGAGTGATGCGGGTCGCGTTGCCTTCGGCTTGCAAGGCATAACTGAAACTCGCCTGGCGAAACGGAAAGGGCGAGTCATTGCCGCCCTTGTGCAACCGCAGTACGAACCCCGTGCCTTCCTGCCACTGCACCACGCTTTCATCCAGATACTGACCGCCCTTGCGCAACACCCGGCGACTGGCGCCGATACCTTCCGTTGCGCCAGGATGAAACTGGCAACCGGTCAGGCCTGGTACATAGTGCGGGGCAAGGCTCAGGTCGCGCAGTTTAGTCCATGCGGCTTGTCGCGTGAGGTTCAGCACAACGCTGTGGCTGGCTACGGGCATGTCGAAAGTCCTCTTATGGATGGGATTGAGCCGCATCGAGAAATGCCGGGCGTTCTCCCGCGCCATGCACCGCGATGTCCGCGCCGCTGACGTAACGGGCCAATGTCGATGCCAAGTACAGACAGGTGTCGCCAATGTCCTCCGGGGTCGCCAGGCGTTGCAACGGAATGGTCGCGGCCACCCTGGCAATGCCCGCGTCGTCACCATAATGCATGGCCGCCTGCTCGGTGAGAATCAGCCCGGCGGTCACGGCGTTGACCCGCACCTTGGGCGCCCATTCCACCGCCAGCGAGGTCGTCAGGTTGAGCAAGCCGGCCTTGGCCGCGCCATAAGCGGCGGTGCCGGGGGAAGGGCGGGTGGCGCTGACGCTGCAGATGTTGATGATCGCGCCACCGTCGGCCTGGGCCTGCATCACCTGGTTGGCCTGCTGGCACAGGTTCAGTGGCGCAATCAGGTTCAGGCGGATGATTGCCTCGCTGAAGCGCGGCGAAGCCGTGGCGGCGTCGGCATTCGGCGAACCGCCGGCGTTGTTGACCAGCACATCGAGGCGGCCGAAGCGCTCGACGATCTGCGTAATCAAGCGCCCGGACTGCTCGACATCCCGCAGGTCGCAGGCCACGAACAGCGCCTCGCGCCCGGCGCTGGCCGGCAAGGTTTGTGGTGCTTCGCGACCGCAAATCACCACCTCGGCGCCACAGTCCAGAAAGCGCTGGCTGATGCCGCGACCCACACCTTTGCCACCTCCGGTGACCAGTACCACTTTGCCGCGAAAGTCCATTGGATCAAGCATGGGGGTGTCTCATTCAGTCGCTCGGGAATGTAACCGATGCTAGGTCTGCAACCCCGGCAGGCCAACGTCCAAAGGGACTAGAGATTGTCTGTAGGAGCGAGCCTGCTCGCGATGGACCTGAGAGCACCGCGGGGTGTCAGGTATCCAGCGTCATCGTTGACGAGCATCGCGAGCGAGCTCCTACAAGTACAGGCGCGTAGTCCTGTCGGACGATGTTGATGGCCCGACCCATCGGAATAATCCGGCTACAACAACAGGCCGGGAGGACACCTTATGGGCGCTTCAGCGCAAGGGCACTTCGTTACGCTGCCGGATGGTTTGCAGCTGCACTACAAAGACACCGGCAACGGCGAGCCGGTGATTTTCATCCATGGCAGCGGACCGGGTGCCAGCGGTCACAGCAACTTCAAGCAGAACTACCCGCTGTTCACCGAAGCCGGTTACCGGGTGATCGTCCCGGATTTGCCCGGCTACGGCGCTTCGGACAAGCCCGACACCCTCTACACCCTGGACTTCTTTGTCGCCGCCCTCAGCGGTTTGCTCGATGCCCTCGACATCCAGCGTTGCGTGCTGGTCGGCAACTCCCTGGGCGGCGCGATCGCGATCAAACTGGCCCTCGACCAACCGCAGCGTATCAGCCGTCTGGTGCTGATGGCGCCCGGTGGCCTGATGGAAAAAGAACAGTATTACCTGCAGATGGAAGGTATCCAGAAAATGGGCGCGGCTTTCGCCAAGGGTGAGCTGAACGATGCGGCGGGCATGCGTCGCCTGCTGGCCCTGCAACTGTTCGACGAAACCCTGATCAGCGACGAAACGGTGAACGAGCGCGTCGCCGTGGTTAAGCAGCAACCGGTGTGCGTGCTGTCGACCATGCAGGTGCCGAACATGACGTCGCGCCTGGGTGAGTTGCAGTGCCCGATCCTCGGTTTCTGGGGCATGAACGACAAGTTCTGCCCGTCCTCCGGTGCCCAGACCATGCTTGAACACTGCACCCAAATACGTTTCGTGATGCTCAGCGAGTGCGGGCATTGGGTCCAGGTCGAGCACCGTGACTTTTTCAACCGCCAGTGCCTGGCGTTTTTTCAGGAGGCCCGTGGATGAGCGTGCAATTGCGCCGTGAGTTCGGCGAAGAGCTTTATCAGGCGCTGCTCAGCGGCTCCACCTTGGCGCCGCTGACCGAGCGCTGGCCGTCGATCAGCATCGAAGACGCCTATCACATTTCCCTGTACGCCATTGAACGTCGGGTGGCGGCCGGTGACCAGATCGTCGGCAAGAAAATCGGCGTGACCTCGGCGGCAGTGCAGCAGATGCTCAACGTGCATCAGCCGGATTTCGGCTTCATCACGCGGCAGATGTCGTTCGATGACGATGCGCAAATTTCCCTGTCCGCCAACAAACTGATCCAGCCCCGTGCCGAGGGCGAGATCGCCTTCAAGCTCAAGCATGACCTGGTCGGCCCCGGCATCACCGAAGCCGACGTGCTGGCCGCCACCGAATACGTGATGCCGTGTTTCGAGATCGTCGACTCACGGATTCACGACTGGCGCATCCGCATCCAGGACACAGTCGCAGACAACGCTTCTTGCGGAGTGTTTGTGTTGGGCGACAGCAAGGTGGATCCGCGCGAACTGGACCTGCCGAATTTGCGCATGCGTGTGTTCAAAAACGCAGAGCCCCTGAGTGAAGGCCTGGGTTCGGCGGTGCAGGGCAACCCGTTGACGGCGGTGGCCTGGCTGGCCAATACCCTGGGCGCCTTCGGCATTCCGTTCAAGGCCGGGGAAATCATCCTGTCCGGCTCGCTGGTACCGCTGGAACCGGCCCGTGCCGGCGACCGTTTTGAACTGACCATTGATGGCCTGGGCAGTGCCCGGGTGTCTTTCTGCGCCTGACTTTTGGAGTTTGACCCCATGAGCAAAAAACTCAGAGCGGCCATTATCGGCCCGGGCAACATCGGCACCGATCTGCTGATGAAAATGTGCCGATCGCAATGGATCGAGCCGGTGTGGATGGTTGGTGTCGACCCTGATTCCGAAGGCCTGAAACGTGCCCGGGAAATGGGCATCAAAACCACCGCCGGCGGTGTCGATGGCTTGCTGCCTCACGTCCTCGACGATGACATTCGCATTGCCTTCGATGCCACCTCGGCCTACGTGCATGCGGAAAACAGCCGCAAGCTCAACGAACTCGGGGTGATCATGATCGACCTCACGCCGGCGGCCATCGGTCCGTACTGCGTGCCGCCGGTCAACCTCAAGGAGCACGCGTCGAGCCTGGCGATGAACGTCAACATGGTCACTTGCGGTGGCCAGGCGACCATCCCGATGGTGGCGGCGGTGTCGCGGGTGCAGCCAGTGAGCTACGGCGAAATCGTCGCCACGGTCTCTTCCGGTTCGGTGGGCCCGGGCACGCGGCAGAACATCGACGAGTTCACCCGCACCACCGCTGGTGCGGTGGAGAAGATCGGCGGCGCCCGACGCGGCAAGGCGATCATCGTGATCAACCCGGCCGAGCCGCCGCTGATGATGCGCGACACCATCCATTGCCTGACCGATGACGAGCCGAACCAGGATGCAATCCGCACCTCGGTGCTGGAGATGGTCCGTGAAGTGCAGCGCTATGTGCCCGGCTACAAGCTGATCAACGGGCCGGTGTTCGACGGGCGCAAGGTGTCGATTTTCATCGAGGTCGAAGGCCTCGGCGATTTCCTGCCCAAGTCCGCCGGCAACCTCGACATCATGACCGCCGCCGGTTTGCGCACGGCCGAGATGTTCGCCGAAGAAGCCCACAAGGGCACCCTGCAATTGCCTGCCCGTTGAGTGGAGAATCGCTATGAATTTGCAAGGTAAGAGCGTCCGTCTGCATGACATGAGCCTGCGCGACGGCATGCACGCCAAACAGCACCAGATCAGTATCGAACAAATGGTCTCGGTGGCCACCGGTCTCGATGCGGCCGGTGTGCCGCTGATCGAAATCACCCACGGCGATGGTCTGGGCGGTGCTTCGCTGAACTACGGTTTCCCGGCCCACAGCGACGAGGAATACTTCTCTGCGGTGATTCCGAAGATGAAACAGGCCAAGGTTTCGGCCCTGTTGTTGCCGGGGATCGGTACCCTCGACCACCTGAAGATGGCCCACGAACACGGCGTGTCGACCATTCGTGTGGCGACCCACTGCACCGAGGCGGACGTGTCCGGCCAGCACATCGGCATGTCGGCGAAGATGGGCCTGGACACCGTTGGCTTCCTGATGATGGCGCACATGGTCAGCCCGGAAAAACTGCTGGAGCAGGCGCGGTTGATGGAAAGCTACGGCGCCAATTGCATCTATTGCACTGACTCGGCCGGCTACATGCTGCCCGATGAAGTGACGCAAAAGATCGGGGCCCTGCGTGCGGGACTGAACGCCGGGACCGAAGTCGGTTTCCACGGCCACCACAACATGGGCATGGCCATCGCCAACTCCCTGGCTGCCATCGAGGCCGGTGCTGCACGGATCGACGGTTCGGTCGCGGGTCTTGGCGCGGGAGCGGGCAATACGCCGCTGGAAGTGTTCGTCGCGGTGCTGGAGCGCATGGGCGTCAACAGCGGCGTCGACCTGTACAAGATCATGGACGTGGCCGAAGACCTGGTGGTGCCGATGATGGACCAGCCGATCCGCCTCGACCGGGACGCACTGACACTCGGTTACGCCGGGGTCTACAGCTCGTTCCTGTTGTTCGCCAAGCGTGCCGAGCAGAAGTACGGCATCGCTGCTCGCGAACTGCTGGTGGAGCTGGGCCGACGCGGAACCGTGGGAGGTCAGGAAGACATGATCGAAGACCTGGCGCTGACCCTGTCGCGGGCCAGGGGTGTACTGCCGACCTGATTAATGCGGCAACGAAAAAACCACCGATCCGGTGGTTTTTTTATGGCCGGTGGAAACCGTGCTCAAGGCAGCAGATTGCGCACCACGGGCGGGTAGCAGTTGATGGCCGAGCTCGTACAGCTGAAGTAAGCCGTGGTCGGTCGGTAGGCTTCGTTCTTGAACAGCTGGCACAGACTGGTGGAAGCGCCCGCACAGAGGATGATGAACAGAGCACAAGTCGTTTTGCGCATGATGAGTCTCGACACGGTTTTATTGTTGTAGAGACAGGTTATGGCTGCAGCGCGCGAGTCGCCTCGTCCGAATGGACTAGCCGACCAATTTGAAACTGCCCCTTCCGTTGTGGGTGTTTGATCCCCTGTGGGAGCGAGCTTGCTCGCGATGGCGGCCTATCAGGCGACATGGGTGTTGGATTTGCCGGCCTCATCGCGAGCAAGCTCGCTCCCACAGGTTTATTGGGCGTCCCCGGGATCTGTGCCTGGCCGTGATCCCCTGTGGGAGCGAGCTTGCTCGCGATAGCGGCCTATCAGGCGACATGGATGTTGGATGTGCCGGTGTGGTGTCAGGTTCGTCGGGCGAGGGCGCCTATTGCCATGAACAGCGCCGCAATCGCCCTGGCCTCGTGGAGTTCACCGCGGGCCACCAGTTCGGGGATTTGCGCCAGGGGGACACGCAGGCATTCCAGGGGTTCGGGTTCGTCGCCTTCGAGTTGGCAGGGGCTCAGTTGTTCGGCCAGTACGACTCGGTAGCGGTGGCACAAGTGCCCCGGTGCCAGGGTCAGCTCGCCCAGTTCAGTGAGGCGTTCGGCGCGCATGCCGACTTCTTCGCTCAGCTCGCGCTGCGCCGCCTGCAAGTAGTCTTCATTGGGCTCGGCGCCGCCCTTGGGCAGGCCGAGAATGGTTTTTTCCACACCGACCGCGTATTCGCGCACCAGCAGCACATGCTCTGGATCGGGCATCGCCACCAGCATCACCGAGCGATAACCGGTGCCGCGCAGGCGTTCGTAGACCCGCTGCTGGCCGTTGCTGAATTGCAGGTGCAGGGCTTCGATCTGAAAGTGGCCGCTTTGCGCCAGCAGTTCAGTCTTGAGGATGGTTGGGCAGTTGCGCATGGGGCAGTCCCCTGTTTGGGATAAAGACACTGTGCGCTGTGCAACGGGAGCCGCCATCGTCCGAGCGGACGAGGGCGGCAATGAGGGCTAGCCGAGGGTCGCCACGCTACGCAGGATCAGGCGCACCAGCATGGTCTGGCGGGTCACGCCGGTCTTGGAGAAGGTCGAGCGCAGGTGTGCCCGCGAGGTGTTGCGGCTGATGCCCAGCTCCTCCGACGCTTCGTCGAGGGTCAAGCCGTTGGCCAGCAACATCGCCAGCTGGGTTTCCGCCGGGGTGAAGTCGAACAGCGCGCGAACGATTTCCTGCGGTGCGGTGGATTGTTGTTCCGGGTCGCTGATGAAAATCACCACGGTCGGGCACTGCTTGCCTTCGCTCCAGTCGGTCAATGGCACCGAGCGCACGATGATCCCCAGGTCCGCTTTGCCGGACGGCCGCTGCACGCGCAGGGCTTCGACCACCGAGGGGTTGCTGCTTTTTTGCGACAGCAGCGATTGCTTGACTAGGCGACGGAACTCCTGGGTGTCCCGGGCCGTACCGACCTGCAGCCCATCGTTGACCAGTTTGATGCCGTCCTTTTCCTGGATCAGTCGGTCGGCGACCTGGTTGGTCTGCAGTACCTTGCCGGCCTCATCGAGGATGATCGTGCCGACCGCCATCTGGTTCACCGCGCCGGCGTACAGATTGCGTTCGGCTTCGATGCGGTTGAGCTGCATGTGGATCTTGATCGAACGTTCCAGGTGCGCAATGAAATGCGTGAGCATGGCCTTTTCTTCGTTGCCGAACGGCTTGTCGTCACGTCCGCGGCTGATCCGAATGCGGCACTGGGCGCCGTCGACGGTGTTGATGTCGGCACCGAGGATGTGGAACACGTCCACCGGTTCAAGGAAGTTCTTGTAGAACTCGGAATTCTGCCAGTCGTCGTTGGAGACGAACTCGGCGAGGGTCACCACCTGGCGGTTGGGCAGGTCGACAAACGGATCTAGGCTGAAAAAGTGTTTGTTATAGGACGCGGTCGCCTCGGTCGAGGTGCCGGTGGTGTTGACCATCAAGCCGTCCACGTGGGCGCTGGGCGGACGCAGGATGAAGGTCACGTACTTGCTGTTCAGATGCACATTGAGCTGATTGAGAAAAGTAGCCCAGGGAATGGTTTCCAGCGGACCCTGATAGAGGTTGCCGATCAAATCACTGAACGTATCGAGGCTGAGGCTCTGCTGCATAGGGAAAAACCGTTTTTATTATTAGCGTTGGCGGTGGCCGAGAATAAGCGCCGGTATCGACTCCTTGCAACGCTCGGGCTCAGGGCCTGACCGGCGGCTGCCGAACAGGCCCATGACGGGCGAAAAACCGCTGGCGTCAGACCCGTTCGCTGGCGCGCACGACAAACTTCTTGTGTTCGGCAACGTCCGCCGACAGCGCCTCGACGTCGGTGTAGAACTGCTCGTACCAACGGCGCAACTGATAGACCGGACCGTCGCCGTCACACAACAGCGGGTTATCGACGCGGGTCTTGCTGTGCCAGATGGCTACGTCTTCGTAGAAGGCTGCCTGCGCCTGCGCGACGTAGGCCTTGGCCATCGCCTGGTTCTGCTCTTCGCTCAAGCCCGGGATCTTCTTCACCAGCACACCGTAGCGCAGGGTGAAACTGTCGAGGTCGACCGGCACATGGCAGTTGAGCAGGATCGAGTGGATCGGCTGGCCGTTCATGGCACCGTTCATCTCGGTGATCTGATAGGCCGGGCCGAAATAGGTGGCCTCGGTGGTCAGCACGCTGTCGCCGGACAGGCGCTCGCTGCGGGCGCGCATGATCTGGGTGGCCAGGTGGCCCTGGAAAATATTGATGAACTCGTCGACCGGCGCGCCATGGACGGTACCGAAGTGCGCCATATCGGCGATGTTGTCGATCAGTTCGCGGCAGTTGGTGTCAATCTGCAGCTCAGCGACTTCCCACGCCGCCCATTCGTCGCTGTAGCAGGCGTCGATGCGCGGAATGCGTTGTTCCGGCAGCGGGGGGTTGCCTTCGGGGTCATTCCAGACGAACAGCAACTGGTTCTCTTCCATGATCGGCCAGCTTTTGATTTTGGCCCGTGGCGGGATGCGCTTGGCGTAGGGGATGTCATCGCACACGCCATCGGCACCCCAACGCCAGGCGTGGAACGGGCAGCGGATCGAGTTGCCTTCAACGCAACCGGTGCTCAGGTCGGCGCCCATGTGCGGGCAGTAGCCATCAAGAATATGCAGCTCGCCGTCTTCGCCCTGGAACGCCACCAGACGGGTGCCGAACACCTCCAGGCGATGGGCCTTGCCGTCGCGGTATTGCGCGGCCAGGCCCAGGCAATGCCAGCCGCGGGCGTAGCGGTCTTCCAGCAGTTTGGCTTCGATGCGGTGCAGGGTACTCATCTTATTATTCTCCCAAGGGATCACGGGGTTGGCGCATGTAACGGATTCTGCCGCCCCTGTAAAAGCGGGCATCGTCTGAATGGACGATGGCTGCTTTAAGTAGGCCCGCTCTACTGGCGCCATTGGACCCATGGCAGGAGTTGGCGATGAGTAATGAACAAGGGCCGGTAGCGGTGATTACCGGGGCCGCCAGTGGTATTGGCCGTGGCCTGGCCGAACACGCGGCGACACTGGGCATGCGCCTGGTGCTGGCGGATCGGGATGCAGCGGGCCTGCAAGCCCTGTGCGACGAATTGAAGGCCAGCGGTGTGCAAGCGATTGCCTGCGTCACCGATGTCGGTGATGTGAAACAGGTCGAGCGCTTGCGTGACCGGGCTGTCGAGCACTTCGGCGGGGTCGACCTGCTGTTCAACAATGCCGGGGTGATGCAAACCGGCTTCAGCTGGGAAATCACCGAGACGCAATGGCAGCGCATGCTGGACGTCAACCTCAACGGCGTTATCAACGGCATTCGCACCTTTGTGCCGTTGCTGCTCAGTCAGGGCCGGGCAGCTCATGTGATCAACACCGCGTCCCTTGCCGGGCTGGTCAGCAGTCCGCTGATGGCGCCGTACAACGTGACCAAGCAGGCGGTGGTCGCGCTCTCGGAAACCCTGCATTACGAACTCGCCATGATCGGTGCGCCGGTATCGGTTTCGGTGCTGTGCCCGGGGCCGGTGGCCAGTGAAATCATGGCGTCGAACCAGGTGGTGGACACTGCCGGGTCCGACTTCAGCCAACTGCTCGACAGCACCATTCGCCAGGGCATGACCCCGGCGGAACTGGCCGCGCAAGTGTTCGCCGCCATCGCGCAAAAACGCTTCTGGATCCTGCCCCACAAGGGTTTCAAGCCGGCCCTTGAGCGCCGGGTACAAAGCATCCTGGGCGAGACCAATCCGCAGTTTCAAATGGCCGACGTAGAGGACGATGCCCATGCCGCTCGATAAGCAGATCGCTGGGGTGCTCCAGCAATTTCGCGACATCCCCGAGCCCGATTTCAGCCAGGTCGATGCCGCTCAGTACCGGCAGTTCTCCGACAACCTGCTGCCGGCCATCCCCGGCGATCCGATGAGCGAAGTGCGCGACTTGCGGGTGGCCGGCGCGGACGGTGAACTGGACGCACGGCTGTACCGGCCATCGGAAGAACCCGACCTGCCGTTGCTGGTGTTTTTCCATGGCGGCGGGTTTGTCATGGGCAATCTCGATACCCACGACAATCTCTGCCGCTCGCTGGCCCGCCAGACCGAAGCGGTGGTGGTGTCGGTCGCCTACCGACTGGCGCCGGAAAGCAAGTTCCCCGCTGCGCCTCTCGATTGTTATGCGGCCACCTGCTGGCTGGTCGAGCACGCGGCTGAACTGCGCGTCGATGGCAGCCGGCTGGCTGTGGCCGGAGACAGCGCAGGGGGCAATCTGGCGCTGGCGGTCAGTCAGTTGGCGGCACGACGCCAAGGACCGAAGATCAGCTATCAGTGCCTGTTTTACCCGGTCACCGATGCGGGTTGCGACTCTCAGTCCTTCGAAGACTTTGCCGAGAGCTATCTGCTTTCCGCCGCAATGATGCGCTGGTTCTGGCAGCAGTATCTGCAAGACGTCGGGCAGGCGGATGACCCACTGGCCTCGCCGTTGCGTGCCGAGAGCCTGGCGGGATTGCCGCCAACCACCCTGATGACTGCCGAATTCGATCCGTTGCGCGATGAGGGCGAGGCAATGGCCGAATGTCTGCGCGAGGCCGGCGTGCCTGTGCGCGTACAGCGTTGTGACGGCATGATCCATGGTTTTATCAGCATGGCGCCGTTTGTTGAAGGTGCGGCACATGCCCTGACTGACGCGGCGGCCGACCTGCGCGGGGCGCTCAAATGAACGGTCTGGCATTCAATACGGTTCCGCAACTGATCGAGGCCATCGGCGCCGGTCGGATGGTGGTGATCACCGACGACGAACACAACGGCGAAGGCTCGTTGCTGATGGCCGCCGAACAGGCCGGGGCCGAAGCCGTCACTTTCATGGCGGTGCAGGCACGCGGGCTGATTTGCCTGGCCCTGACCGAGCAGCGCTGTCGCGCGCTGGGCCTGGACCTGATGGTGCCCAACTCCCGGGCGCAGCATGGCGTGGGTTTTACCCGCTCGATCGAAGCCGCCACCGGGGTGTCCACGGGTATCTCGGCGGCGGACCGGGCGCGGTCGATTCAGGTGGCGGTCGACCCGGCCAGCGTTCCGACGGACCTGGTGCAACCGGGGCATATCTTCCCGGTGCAAGCCTTGCCCGGTGGCGTGATGCAGCGGGCCGGACATGTCGAGGCCGCTTGCGACCTGACGCGACTGGCGGGGCTGCAACCGGCGGCAACCCTGGTGGGCATACTCAATGAGGACGGCGAACTGGCCCGTGGTGCCGAATTGCATGAGTTCGCCCAACGTCATGGCTTGCGGATCGGCACCATTGCCGACCTGATTCACTACCGCATCCTGCATGAAGGCACAATCGAGCGCGGCGGCGAATATCCGTTGCATACTCGCCACGGTGAGTTCCAGGTGACCACCTATCAGGACACCTACCAGGGCTCGCTGCACCTGGCGCTGGTCAAGGGCCGGATCGACAGTACGCAACCGGTGTTGGTGCGGGTGCAAAGCATCGAGACGTTGCGTGACGTGCTGGGGTGTGAAAGCGAAGGCGGGCCGCAACAGTGGACGCTGGAGCGTTCGCTGGCCAGTATCGCGGCGGCCGGTAGCGGTGTGCTGGTGCTGCTGGCGCAAAAGGAATCCGCCGAGGGCGTGCTTGAGCAACTGCGTCAGCGCAGCGGCGGCAAGCACCGGGCGCCACAGTTTCCGCAACGGACTTTGGGCATCGGCGCGCAGATCCTGCGCGACCAGAGCGTGCGCAAAATGCGCCTGATGAGTTCGCCGGTGCCGTACACCGCCGTGTCCGGGTTTGATCTGGAAGTGACGGAGTTTGTGCCGTTTCAACCTGTAGTCTGAAGCAAACACAAAACCTGTGGGAGCGAGCTTGCTCGCGATAGCTTTCGATTGGTCACATCCGGTCAAAGGTTGACCCAACGCCCAAGCATCCACCGGTCTAGCCTTGCTCCTGAATTCACCATGGAGAGGGCAAAGGAATGCCTGATTTACCTGCTTCATTTCGTCTGCGCATCGGCCGCTATGCCGAGCCCAACAGGGTTTACCTGTTGACGAGCAACACGCTGGATCGAGAACCGGTTTTCAAGGATTTCGGTTTGGGCAGGCTGGTCGTCAAGCAATTTCAATATGCACAGGAACAATACTGGGCGAACTCTTTAGCGTGGGTCGTCATGCCCGATCATTTTCATTGGTTGATCGAGTTGCAGCAGTGCTCACTCAGTCAGCTGATGCAAAAAACCAAATCATTGAGTACGCGGGCCGTGAACATGTCCGTCGGACGTAAAGGCAGTCTATGGCAGCAGGGCTATCACGATCGGGCGTTGAGGCGGGATGAGGACCTGGTCAAGCTTGCTCGATATGTTGTCGCGAACCCGTTGCGGGCTGGGCTGGTTGAGAAGCTTGGCGACTATCCGTTGTGGGATGCGATCTGGGTTTGATCCGTAACCGCGTAGCCACCATCGCGAGCAAGCTCGCTCCCACAATGATTTTTGGATAGCCGCAGATGTTGTGCACACCCGGTAACCCTGTGGGAGCGAGCTTGCTCGCGATGGCGGACAGTCAGGCGAGATTGATGTGGACTGGGCCGGCCTCATCGCGAGCAAGCTCGCTCCCACAATGATTTTTGGATAACCGCAGATGTTGCGCACACCCGGTAACCCTGTGGGAGCGAGCTTGCTCGCGATGGCGGAGTGTCAGTCGACATCGGTGTTGAATGTGTCGGTCTCATCGCGAGCAATGGTTTTGTGATTAACACCGTTCCGTGCTTGCTTAAGGCCTGACCCCGCGCAATATCTTCTTCGCCTGATCTTGCATCGCCTGCGGCGCGGTCATGTTGCCGTCGATCACGGTGATCACCGCGTGGCCTTGCCACAGTTGATAGGCATCGGCCTTTTGCTGGGTTTCGGTCGGTGTCGACGGGGCGGCCAGGTTGACGTGGACCACGCCGTCGGCGCCGCGCTGAGAGGTGAAGTTGACCCGATCCCAGTTGCCGATCGGCGCAAAGCTCACGCCTTTGACTTCATCGGGTTTCAGGGGCGGGTAGTTGAGGTTCAGGCCGCTGACACCCGGCAGGCCGAGCACGTTCAAATCACACTGATGTTTGTTCCTGGCACAGGCCTGTTTGGCGTCTGTACCGGCCAGGCCCGCCTGTTCGATGACCTTCACGGCAAAGCGCGCCGTGTCGTCCATGGCGCCGAGGGTCTTGCGGTAACCGGCCTGCTGGTCGCGGATGATCAGGTCCATGTCGATACCCGTGGACACCGCCACCGCCGGAATTCCCTTGAACATCGCGCGAACGGCGGCGTTGAGGGTGCCGGACATCTGCGTAAGCGGGCCGACGTTTTCGCCGAAGTTGCTGCCTGACACCACCAGGTCTGGTGGCGAATCCTTGAGGATCACATCAAGGCCGACGTTGACCGCATCCACCGGCGTGCCGATGGCGGAGGTCTTGCCGGCGGGCGGGGTGTAGTCCTGCGGCGGCCCGACGCAAAATTTGCCTGACGCCAGTTCGGTCACCGCCAGGGCCTGGCCAGGTACGACCACGCTGGCGGCGCTGATGCCGCTGCTGTCGTTCAACGGGCCGACCAGGGTGACCTTGTGCCCGGCGGCGGTTAGCGCCCGGTACATCGCATCGATGCCGGGCGCGCGGCAGCCATCGTCGTTGGTCAGCAGGATGTTCAGGGCGTTGGCTTGCATCGACAGGCCAACGCTGGCCATGGCGATGATGCCGGTGAGGAGTTTGTTCATGGTGAAGTCTTCCGTGGGCGCAGCGGTTTTTACAAAGCACAACGCCCCGACCGAATGATTCGGTCGGGGCGCGGTGAGTTTAGCGGGTGCCGAGTTTGCGCAGGTTGCCAGGGGTGAATTCGTCTTCAGTGAAGGCGGTGGCGTTGAGCTTGGCCGGCTTTTGATCGATCAGCATGCGGTCAACCAGGTAAGAGCCGGCGATCAGGTCGTGGTAGATGCCCAGACGAGCGTGGTAGCGCTGCATCTCATAGGCGTAGATCGAGGTCTGCATGTTGGTGCGCCACAACTGGCCACGGCTGTCGTAATTGTCGGCCATGGTCGCGGACCAGGTGTCCTCGTCCAGGTACAGCACGCGCTTGGCGTATACGTGGCGGGCACCTTCCTTGAGGTTGGCCTGCAACACCCAGACGCGGTGTTTCTCGTAGCGCATGTACTGCGGATCGACGTGGCCGGTGGTGTCCAGGATCTGGTCGGCCGTTACGCTCGGGTCGTCGATCTTGTAGTTGTGGTACGGAATGTAGATTTCCTTCTTACCGACGATGGTCCAGTTGTAGCGGTCTGGCGCACCGTTGAACAGGCGGTCTTCGTCGTACACCCGAAAGCCTCCCGCGCCGGTCGGCGAGTCATAACCCACGGTCGGAGCGCGACGTACCCGGCGTTGGCCGGGGCTGTACTGCCAGGCCTGGCGCGGGGAGGCGGTAGGATTGATGAACTCGTGACCGACCACGATCTCGCCTTTCTTGCGCACCGGTTCCAGGGTGGTGAGCAGGAAGTGGGTGGATACACCGTTCGCGGCCTCCAGGGTTTTGTCCGGGCTCGACCAGATCGAGAAGATCTTGTAGTTGACCTCTTCCAGCACCTTTTCCTTGTTGGAGTACACCACCGCCTGGCCGTAGTTGGCCTCTTCAGTGTTGGCGCGCCCTTGCAAGGTATGGTTGAACATCAACTCGCTGCCGTTCTTCGGGATCGGGAACGGCGAGGCACCCCAGGCGTTTTTGGTGTCGTTGTTGTCATTCTCGAGTTCGGCAGTGACGGCGTTTTTCTTGATCTGGTCTTCCAGGCGCTGATCAAGGCGGAAGTCGCGGTGGCTCGGGTAGACCGGGATCTTGAAAGTATCCGGGTATCGCTTGAACAGCGCCTTCTGGCCATCGGTCAGGTTGTCGGCGTACTTGTCCATGTTCTTCGAATCGATCACGAACAGCGGTTTTTCCGCGGCGTACGGATCCGGGTACGGCGTGCCGGGGCCGGCGTATTTGAGTCCTGGCGGCAGGCCGCGCCATTTGCCGGACCAGGCCGGGATGCTGCCGTCGGCGTTGCCGGCTTTTTCGGCGCCCATCGGGGTCAGGTCCTGGCCCAGGCGGGCGGCTTCTTCGGGGCTGACCTTGGCGTAGGCCAGGCCACTGCCGAGCAGGCCGACGGTCAGCGCAGTGCTCAATAATGTTTGGGTGAATCTGGACATGCTGTGCTCCTCCGACAGGGGAATCAGAACCGGTACTTGAAGTTGAGCGCGACGTTGTCGCGGTCGGCCAACGGGCTGTTGTTGGCGCTGCCGAGGTAGGCGTTGTAGCGGGCCTCGACGGTGAAGTTGCCCAAGTAGCGCCACGAACTGCCGATGCTGGCGCGGTTATCGTTCTGGCCGGCGTTGATCGAACCGACCATCGAGCTGTCGCCGTGGGCGGCGGCGCTGAAGGTGACAGGCACCGACATGTCCCATCCGCTGAACACGTCGTTGTAGTCAAAGTTCGCCTGCACCGTGTAGCCCCAGGCATCGCGGTCATAGACCAGGCTGTCGGTGCCCGGCAGCGCGAAACCAGGGGCCAGGGTCACTGGCTGCGACTCGTCGTTGCTGACCACGGTGTTGTAGACCAGCTCGCCGGTCAGGCTGGTGTTGTCGGCGAAGGAGGTCGGGCCGAGCACGTAGATCATCGACGTTTGCGCTTGTATGGTCTTGCCGCGCACGGGGCTGGAGAAACCGTTGTCGACCATCACTGGCGTGCCGTCTCGGTAGCTGACTTCACCGGCCCAGCTGACATCGCCCAGCACCGTGGCGAAACTCGCACCGAACAGGTCGATGTTGTCGAAGTAGCGCACCTGGTAGCGGCCCAGGTTCGTCGCAAAGTCCAGCGACGGCGTCTTGTCGTGATAGCGCGAGTAGAAGAGGCCGAACTCGGTGTTGTTCAGTGACTCGGCGGCGTAGGTGAAGGCCACACCGTACTGGCCGCTGTCGCTCGGCTTGTCGTCCTTGAGGCGGGTGACGAAACCGGAAGCGTCGTTGAAGCCGCCCTCGTCGATGAAGTCGGTGGTGGAGAAGTAACTACCCACGCCGAACAGCTCGGTTTTCTCCCACTTGTATTGGTAGTAGGCCTGGATACCCAGGCTTTCGGTCAGGGCGAACTGGGTGAACAGTTGGCCGACCGGCAGCAGGATTTCCTTGACCTCGACGCCCGGGGTGGTCGCCTTGGTCGCATCCACCGGGCTCTGGGCCGCGGAAATACCCGGATAGAACAGACTTTCACCCCAGCTCACCACCTGATTACCCAGGCGCGCATTGAGGGCGTGGCCGCTCACGTCCCAGGTGCCATAGGCGTAGTAGTCGAGCATGCGCAACTCATTGCGATGCTGGTCGATGGTGTCCTGGGAGAAACGGTCGGGTTTGCTGCAATGGCCGCCGGCGAAGCAGTTGGAAGTGCCGGTGGTGTTGTCGTTGTCCTGATCGTAGACGTTGTCGTAGAAGCCCGTCGCCCGGACGAACACGCCGTAGTCGTCTTGCCACTTGATGTTGGCTTCGGTGAGAAAGCCGCTGCGGTTGTTGATCAGGCTGCCTTTGTCGAACGCGTTGTCGCCGTCGTTGCCGTTGGCATTGGCGGTCAGCTTGTGATCGCGAGACTCGGTCCGCCAGGCGAGGCTGTAGGTCAGTGTGGTGTCCCAGTCGATGCTCAAGTCTTCGCTTGGCTGAAAGCTCATGGCGTTAACGTGAGCGCTAAGTCCACCAGCCAGCATCAATAGAACAAGCTGTGTGCGAGGGTGCTGTGTTGGTGGGGCGATTATTGTTTTTATCATGTCGTCCTCATGGCCCAGGTCAGACCTGCCCGACCTGCATTTCAGGGGAGTGATTGGTGCTGTGGGCGACTATGGAGTCACGACTTGCGCGCAACATCGTCCAAGCGGACTAAGCGATTTGTACGGGGCGGGCGCAGTCCCGGCCTTAGTCTTATCGGACGATGAACACCCGGCGCACGGGGCGAACAATCCCGAGACCGACTGCACCGGGCGAAGATCCGGCGGTGGCGGTTTCTGCCTGATGGGCGCTGAACAAGGGTGATCGCATGAACGCTGCCGGGATCAAATGGGACGAGTGCTGTGATGTGTTGGTGATTGGCTCGGGAGCTGGGGGCATGACCGCAGCGCTGCGCGCCCACGACCTGGGCCTGAATGCGCTGCTGATCGAAAAGAGCGGCGAGTACGGCGGCACCTCGGCGGTGTCCGGCGGCGGCATCTGGATCCCCAACAACCACCGGATCAACGCCATTGGCGGCAGTGATTCGGCGGCCGAAGCGATTGCCTACATCCGCGCCGTGACCCATGGCGAGATCGACGATGGGCGCATCGAAGCCTATGTCGAACACGGCCGGGAGATGGTCGAGTACCTGGAAAAACACACCCGCGTGCGCTTCGAGGCGCAACCGCGCTACGCCGATTACTACCCGGAAGTCGAGGGCGGAAAACCGGGCTATCGTTCGATGGATCCGCAACCGTTCGATGCCGCCGAACTCGGCGAAGAATTTTTGCGCATGCGCGCACCGTCCCCCGGCACCCTGATGATGGGACGCATGGCGATGACCATGAAAGAGGCGCAAGTGCTGCTGTGCCGTGGCCCCGGCTGGTTGCGCCTGACCCTGCGGGTGATGTGGCGCTACTGGCGTGATCGCGAGGGGCGGCGTTTATCCCGTCGCGACCGTTTCCTGACCCTGGGCAATGCCTTGATCGGTGCCTTGCGCTGTTCGTTGCAGGATCGCGGCAAGTCGCTGTGGCTCAATTGTGCACTCGAAGAGCTGCTGCTGGTCGGCGACCGGGTCGGCGGGGCACGGGTCAATCGCAACGGTCAGTTGCTCAACGTCAAGGCGCGCTACGGGGTGATCATCGCCGCCGGTGGTTTCGAGCGTAACCAGGCAATGCGTGAGCAGTACCTGCCGCAGCCGTCCCGGGCCAACTGGAGTGCCACGCCACCCAACAATACCGGCGACGGTATTCGCGCTGGCCAGGCCATCGGAGCTCGGACCGCGTTGATGGAGCACAGCTGGTGGGCGCCGACCACTTACGTCAAGGGCGAAGAAAAACAGCGGGCGCTGTTCGTCGAACGCACCCTGCCGGGGTGTGTGATGGTCAACGCGGCGGGGGAGCGTTTCGTCAACGAAGCCGCGCCCTATACCGATATCGTTTACGCGATGTACGCCAACAACCGCGAAGGTGCCGCGAGCGTGCCGTGCTGGATGGTGTTCGACGCCGAGTTCCGCCGCAAATATCCGTGCGGCGCCTTGTTGCCGGGCTATGCCCAGCGCGATTGGCAATTGCCCGAGCATTTGCGTGATTACTTCCACAAGGCGTCGAGCCTGGAAGAACTGGCGACGAAAATCGGCGTCGACGCTGGCGGGCTGTTGCGCACCGTGCAGCGTTTCAACGGCATGGCCGTGCAGGGCGTCGACGAGGATTTCCACAAGGGCGAATCACTGTTCGATCGCTACTACGGCGATCCGAACGTGCAACCCAATCCGTGCCTGGCGCCGTTGCTCAAGGGGCCGTTCTACGCCGTGCGCATCGACGCCGGCGACATCGGCACCAAGGGTGGCCTGCTGACCGACGTGCACGCCCGCGTGTTGCATGAAGACGGCGAACCGATCAACGGTCTGTACGCCATCGGCAACAGCGCCGCCTCGATGATGGGCCGCACCTATCCGGGTGCCGGTTCGACCATCGGCCCGGCCATGACCTTCGGTTACCTGGCCGCCAATCACATCAAGCGCCAGAGCGAAACCGCTTCGGCGAAAACCTTGTCCGGGAGTGTCGAATGAACAACCAGCGTCCACAGATCGCCGTAGTGACCGGCGCCAGTCGCGGAGTCGGTCAGGGCATTGCCCTGGCCCTTGGAGCGGCGGGCATGACGGTGTATGTCACCGGTCGCGCCCCGGCGCAGGGTGGGTCCAATTTGTACGGGCATGCCTTGCGCGGCTCGCTGGAGGACACCGCCGCCGCGATCACCGACGCCGGTGGGCGCGGTATCGCGGTGGTCTGTGATCACGCCGATGACGCGCAGGTTCAGGCGCTGTTTACCCGTGTGGAAAATGAGTGCGGGCATCTGGATCTGCTGGTGAACAACGCCGCGTTCATCCATGACCAGTTGATCGAGCCAGGGCCGTTCTGGGCTAAACCGCTGGACCTGGTGCGCATTCTCGATGTCGGCCTGCGCTCGGCCTACATCGCCAGCTTCTATGCCGCGCCGCTGTTGCTCAAAAGTGCACAAGGGCTGATTTGCTTCACTTCGTCGTTCGGTGCCGGGTGCTACATGCATGGCCCGGCGTACGGCGCGCAAAAGGCCGGCGTCGACAAGCTGGCGGCGGACATGGCGATCGATTTCGAAGGGCAGGGCGTGGCGGCATTGTCGCTGTGGCTCGGCCCGCAACTGACCGAACGTACGAAGATTGCCGGCGAACAGCATGGCGAGCAGTACCAGGCGTTTCTGGCCCACGCCGAAACCCCGCAATTCAACGGGCGGGTGATTCATGCCTTGCTCAATGATCCGCAGTTGATGGCGTTGTCCGGGCAGACCCTGATCACCGCCGAAATCGCCCCTGGCTACGGCATCAGCGAAGCCGAAGGCCGCCAGCCACCGTCCCACCGCGCCATGCTCGGCGACCCGCGCCAGCAGCATCCGGCGCGGGTGGTTTAACTACGTCATCTCGGCACACACAAAACCTGTGGGAGCGGGCTTGCTCGCGATGACGGAGTGTCAGCCAACATCTATGTCGACTGACCTGACGCTATCGCGAGCAAGCTCGCTCCCACAGTTGAGCTGTGTCGGACTCGAAATCTGTGTACGCCCCCGAACACTGTAGGAGCGGGCTTGCTCGCGATGACGGAGTGTCAGCCAACATCTATCTCGACTGACCTGACGCTATCGCGAGCAAGCTCGCTCCCACAGTTGATCTGTGTCGGACTCGAAACCTGTGTACACCCTCGAACATTGTGGGAGCGAGCTTGCTCGCGATGGTCTATCAGTTGCATTGATGTCGACTGACACACCATCGCGAGCAGGTTCGCTCCTACAGGGATTGTGTTTAGTCGACTGGCTGCAATGCCCACTCGCGCAACACATTCTTGGTCACTTTCCCCGCCGCATTGATCGGCATCTTCTGCAGCACCTGCACCCGACGCGGAACCTTGTAGTTGGCCATCTGCTCACGGCACCAGGCGAGGAATCGGGTCTGCTCGATTTCCATACCTGGAGCAGGCAGCAGAAACGCCATCGCCACTTCGCCCAAGCGTTCGTCGGGAATCCCGATCACCGCTGCCTGGGCCACGCCCGGATAGGTCAGCAAACACTGTTCGATCTCCGCCGGGTACACATTGAAGCCACCGGTGATGAACATGTCCTTGAGGCGGTCGGTGATGCGCAGGTAACCCTGTTCGTCGAGCATGCCGATGTCGCCGGTGTGCAGCCAGCCGTCGGCGTCGAGAATTTCCTGGCTGGCTTCGGGGTTGTTGAGATAGCCCTGCATCAGGTTGTAGCCGCGAATCTGCACTTCACCGGGAATGTTGGCCGGCTGGCTGCGACCGCTGTTGCCGACACAGCGCACTTGCACCCCCGGCATCGCCCGGCCACTGGTGTTGGCGACCAGTTCCGCCGAGTCGCCGGACCGGCAGATCGTGGCGAACCCGCAGACTTCCGTCAGGCCATACGCGGTGACGATGGTGGCAAAGCCCAGTTCGTCGCGCATGCGGTGGATCATCTCCACCGGAATCGCTGCCGCCCCGGTCACCGCCACGCGCAAGGAGCTCAGATCGAATTCACTGCGTTGCGGATGGGCAAGCAACGACTGATACAACGTCGGTGGCCCGGGCAACACGGTGATGCGTTCGCGCTGCACGCATTCGAGCACGGCCTGCACGTCGAACACCTGTTGCGGCAGGAGGGTGCAGCCACGCATCAGCGCTGCCAGCCAGCCGGCCTTGTAGCCGAAGGAGTGGAAAAACGGATTGACGATCAGGTAGCGATCGCCCTCGCGCAAACCGACGATATCGCTCCAGTCGCGCACGATTCGCAGGTTCTGGCCGTGGCTGGTCATCACGCCTTTGGGTTTACCAGTGGTGCCCGAGGTGAACAACACGTCGGACAAGGCCTGCGGACCAACGCTCTGTTCGCGGGTGCGCAGGGCCAGTTGCGGCACATCGGCCGCCAGATCCATAAACCGCTCCCAGGCCAGGGTGCCCGAATTGGCACCACGCACGCTGACGATGTGGCGCAGGGCTGGCAGGTCTTCCGGCGTCAGCATGCCGGGGTAGTCCGCGCCGAGGAATTCGCCGATGGCAAACAGTACACAGGTGCCGCTTTCGCGCAGGATGTAGCCGGCCTCGCTGCCCTTCATCCGGGTATTGAGCGGCACCAGGGCGGCGCCGACACTTTGCAGGGCGCCAGCCGCAACGATCCACTCCCACACGTTCGGCGCCCAGATCGCCACGCGGTCCCCGACCTGTACGTCGAGGGCCAGCAGTGCGCGGGCAGCCTGGCGGCGCAGTTGGTCCAGTTGTCGGTAGCTGATGGTGTGGTCCGCGTCCTCGATGGCCGGGCGGTCGCCGTAGGCCTGGGCCGCGTTGGCGAACAGTTGAGCAATGGTCAGTGCGGTGGCGACAGGCGGCATGGGGCCTCCCCGGTTAGAAGACAAGTACGAAAAAGGGAGTAGGCCGGGCAGGGCGCCCGGCCGGATTGCGAATTACTGGGCGGGCGGGGCGAAACGGCGACCGGCGGAGAAACCACCGTCCACGGCGATCATCTGGCCGCTGACAAAGGAGGCTTCGTCGGACGCCAGGAACAGCGCGACGTTGGCCACTTCTTCCGGTTGCCCGGAGCGGTTGAGCATGTGCTGCGAGGCGAAGAAGGCGTGGAACGCGTCATTGTCGCGGACCATGCTGGTCATCGGCGTTTCGATCAGGCCGGGGCACAGGCCGTTGACACGAATGTTGGCGTAGCCGTAGTCGATGGCCATCGAGCGGGTCAGCTGGTTGATGCCACCCTTGGACACGTTATAGGCCACGTTGCCGTCGCAGCCTTGCAGGCCGAAGATCGAACCGACGTTGATGATCGAGCCATTGCGTTGTTCAACCATCGACGCCAGTGCGTATTTGCTGGTGAGCATGCTGCCGGTCAGGTTGATGTCCATCACCCGTTGCCAGTTGGCGGTGGTGGTCTGGGTTACGCTGCCCTGGTCGGCGACGCCGGCGGCGTTGACCAGTACGTCGATGCGCCCGAAGCGGCTGATGACTTCTTGCATGACCTGCTGTACCTGCGCTTCGTCGCGCACGTCCAGGGTCATGAACAGGCCGGGAAAGTCTGCCGGTGCGCTGCCGATGTCCAGCCCAATCACTTGCGCGCCTTCGGCCGAGAAACGGCGCACGCAGGCCAGACCGATACCCGAAGCGCCGCCGGTGACCACCGCGACCTTATTCTGCAAACGAGCCATAACTGCACCTCTTTATTTTTGTGGGCTAATGCTGTGGTCGAGTCTAACCGCAGACCCGGCCTGGGTGATCGTCCATTGGGACTAAGGCGACAGAGCGCCTTTGATCATGCCTTCCTGTAGGAGCGAGCATGCTCGCGAAAAATGCCCTGACAACGCGGGTATTCAGATACCCCGCGTTATCGTTGACGACCATCGCGAGCATGCTCGCTCCTACAGGGGGGGAGGGTCTCAGTCGGGGAATTTAAGGCGTACCCGGGCACCGGTCGGTCGGCTCTGGCAGGCCAGTGTCCAGCCGTCGGCGAGTTCCTTCGGGGTCAAGACGTCGTTGCGCGCCAACTGGACTTCACCTTCCCTGACCACGCACATGCAGGCCCCGCAAAAACCTTCTTCACAGGACGACGGCACGTCCAGACCGGCGGCCTTGCAACTTTGCAGCAGGGTGTCGCCGGGTTTGCAGGCAATTTCGTGTTGCTGACCATCGAGCTCGACGATCAGCGCTTCGCATTGCGAATCCATGGCCGCCGCTCGTGCCACGGCCTCTTCGGCCAGCAGTTCATCGGGGTCCGGCGGCGAGACGAAGCGTTCGACATGGATCCGCTCGGCCGCTTCGCCCACTGCCAGCAGCGTGCGCTCCACGGTGTCCATGAACGGTCCCGGCCCACAGATGAAGTAATCGCCGCCGGCCGATCCGCGCAGCAGATGACGGACCTGATGGTCCGTCAAAAAACCCTGCACCGAATCGAGGACATGCACCACGTGCAGTTGATCAGGATGCGCCTTGATCAACTGGCACAGCTCGTCCTTGAAAATCACCGACGCCTCATCGCGGTTGGCGTAGATCAACTTGATCGGTCGCCGACTGCTGTGCAGCACCGATTTGAGAATGGAAAACACCGGGGTGATGCCCGAGCCGCCCCCGAACAAGACCAGGGGCTTTTCGGTGTCCGCCTGCGGGTCCAGGCAGAAATGCCCGGCCGGTGGCAGCACTTCCAGCCAGTCGCCGACCTGCACTTCGTTCATCCAGTTCGACACCCGGCCACCGTCGACCCGTTTCACCGTGACCTTGGGCAGCGCGTCCGCGAGGGGCGAGCTGGCCATGGAGTAGCAGCGGGTCAACAGTTTGCCGGCGAAGGGCACGCGAAAACTCAGGAACTGGCCCGGTTTGTAGCGAAAGCGCTCACGCAGGGCTGGCGGTACGTCCAGCACCAGCGAGCGCGCATCCAGGGTCTCGTCGATCACCGCGCACACTTGCAATGAGACGCTTGCCGTCGTGTGCTCGGCCGGGGTCAGGTTCTGTTGTTGCGTGCCCATGTTCACCTCGACCTCAGAGACTGCTGATCAGTTGGGCGTTGTCGACGCGAATCTCGGCACCGTTGACGAATCGCGACTCGTCGGTGGCCAGGAACAGCACCACGTTGGCAATGTCCCGTGGCGCGGCCATGCGGTTCATCGGGTCCTGGTCCAGCGCTTCCTGCGGGATCGGCTGACCACCGGCCAGGGCCTGGGTCATCGGCGTGTTCACGCCATCGGGGTGCACGCTGTTGCAGCGGATGCGGTAACCCTGCTGCTTGCAGTGCAGGGCAATCGAACGGGTCATCGCCGCGACCGCGCCTTTGGACGCCGAATAAGCGCAGAACATCGGCATCGCGCCCAACGCGGCCACCGACGACATGTTGATGATCGACCCGCCACCGGTTTCCTTCATCGCCTGGATCGCGTACTTGCAGCCGAGGAAGTAGCCTTCGCCGTTGATCTTCTGCACCTTCTGCCACAGCTCCAGCGTGGTGTCTTCAATGCTGCCCAGGGCCAGGATCGCGGCGTTGTTGACCAGTACGTCGAGACGGCCGAAGTGTTCGACGGTGGTCTTGATCACCTGTTGCCAATCGCTTTCGCTGGCGATGTCGTGGCGGATGAACAGCGCGTTGGCGCCGATTTCTGCAGCCACCTGGCGACCGGCCTGTTCGTTGAGGTCGGTCAGTACTACTTTGGCGCCTTCGCGGGCCAGCAGCAGGGCGTCTTCGCGACCGATGCCGCTGGCGGCGCCGGTGATGATGCAGACTTTGCCTTCTACACGTTGCATTGTTGTTCTCCTGATCGTGCGGTTTGAAGTGCGAATTGGTCGGCCACGTGGGCGGCAGCCCGGCGACCGGAATAAATGCAATCGGCCAGGGACAGGCCGGAGACATACAGGTTGGAAGCGACCCCGACCGCATTGCGGCCGGCGCTGTAGAGACCGTTTATTGGCTGGCCGGCGTGGTCCAGAACCCGACCGCTGTCCTCGCAGACCTTCAGCCCGCCCAGGGTGATGACCGGGCAGGGGAAGAGTTTGCTGTCGAAGGATAGGTCGAGGGCGTACCAAGGGCCTTGGTCGAGGTTGGCAAGCATTGCGGCGGATTTGCCGAACTCGTCGGCGACCTCACCGTGTGCCGCGCGGGAATAGCGTTCGACGCTCTGGCGCAGCAGTTCGGGCGGCAGGTTGCAGCGCTTGGCCAATCCGGCGAGGGTGTTGCTGCGCTTGGCGTTGAACAGCAGATTGAGCAGCACCGGCAGGCGCTGGAAATTCCACACCTTGCCCGGGCCCACCTGACGCAACGCTTCGCGCATCAGCTCACGGTTGAGCACCAGGATCGCGCGACCGTCTTGTTCTTCGACCATGGCGTGGCCGAGGGTCGCGCCGTAGATTTCTTCGTTGGCGTAACGCTGTCCGCGGGCATTGACGATCAGCCCGCGGGCCCAGGCCAGTGGCGGATTGATGAAACGCCACGCGCTGATCTTGTCCATCCGCGCCACGCTGCCCCCGGCGCTCTGGCCCAGGGCGATGCCGCTGCCATTGCACCCGGTGGCGCCCAGGGGCAACCCGGCCAGGTACTGCGGCGCGTGTTGGCGCACCAGGTCGCGATTGAAGATAAAACCGCCGCTGCTCAATAGCACCGCCTGTTCGGCGCGAATCAATTGCCGAATGGCGCTGGTCTGCTCGATGCGACGCTGACGGGCGCGTAAGCGGTCAGCCAATGCGGGGGCGTACATATGAATGGCGGCGGCCCAGCGCGACAGACGCGCATGTTGTCGGGCTGCGCGACTGCCGGAAGGCAACTGCCAGGCTTCGACGCCGATGACCTTGTCGTCGAGGTCGAGCACCAGTCGCCGCACTTCGCACTGGCTGCGCAGGCGCGCACCGTGACGCAAGGCGCTGGCCTTGAGCGGGGCGAACAGGCTGGCGCCGGACATGCCCGGACCTTTGGTGCGGTGGCCACGGGGTGCCGGTTTGGCGCTGGCGGCATAGGCCGGCACGGCTTCGTTGCCAGAGTAATAGAGGTAGTACTGGTCACTAGGGTACGAGGTTTTATGCGGCGGCACGCTGGCTTCGAACGCCGCGCCCTGTCGCTCCAGCCAGGCCAGTTGTTCGCGGCTGCCGTCACAGAAATTGCGCAATGTCGCGTGGCTGACGGCTTCGCCGACTTCCTGACGCAGGTAATTGAACATGGCTTCGCTGGTGTCTTCATAGCCGGCCTGACGCTGATACGGCGTGCCACCACCGGCGTACACCACGCCACCACTGAGCGCCGTGGCGCCGCCGCCTTCGAAGCGATCCAGTGCGAGCACTGACAGGCCGCGAGTGCTGGCTTCGATGGCGGCACAGGCGCCGGCACCGCCAAACCCGACGATCAGCAAGTCGCAACGGTCATCCCATGGCAACTGGTCGGCGCTGTTCACTCGCAACGCCGTCAACCCGTTCAGGCTGTCCATGTTCGGGCCTCAGCCAGCAGCAGCGAGAGAGGGTGCGGGTTTGGCGGTGGTGGTGTAGCTGCCGTCGAGGTAGACCAGCGGGGTGATTTCGGCGGTGGTGTGGATCTGCAGGATGCGCCCGATGAAAACGGTGTGGGTGCCGTAGCTGAAGTGGCCGTCCTGGCGGCAGAGGATCGCCGACTGTGCGTCACCCAGGTAAGGAATGCCGCCGGGGCTGGTCAGCCAGTTGCCGCGGTCGAAGCGCGCTTCGCCCTTGATCGCGCCGCTGCACAGGTTGGCCAGGTCTTGTTGTTCGACGCCGAGGATGTTGACGCAGAAGTCGGCACCGGTCGCCAGTGCGGCGTGGGGCGAGGCGGTCTTGTTGACGCAGATCAGCAGCGATGGTGGCTCGGTGCTCAGCGAGTCGACGGCCGTGGCGGCCATGGCGAAGCGTTCGGTGCCGTTGCTGGTGCTGATAATGGTGACTGACTTGGCCAGGCGGCGCATGGCCTGGAGCATGTCGGCTTTGAGATTGACGTCGTTCATCGCACTGGGCCTTTTTTGTTGGGTGGGGAGTGCGATGGATTCTTGCTCTGGCTCTTGTCTGGAGCATCGTCCGAGGGGACTAGGCCTTGGCGGCCTCTGGGCCGACCAGGCTCTTGGTTGATTGAGTACATATCCGTTTCTGCGGTAACGGCGGCTGGCGGTTTCGCCCTTACGGCGAGTCCCTTTTGTCAAACGACACAAAAGGAACCAAAAAGTCTCGCCCCTTACGTACGGCCCCTCGCTGAGGCTCGGGGTTCCTTCGCTGCGGCATTCATCCGGGGGCATTGCCCTCCGGTCGGCTTCGCTTCGACCTACATGCAATGAGTTCGACTGCGTCGAACGGCGCTGCGCGCCAATCCCCGGATGAACACCTCCACTCAGCCTGCCGAGGGGGCGGGTGGATCAAGATCAAAAGCTGCAGGCGAGCTAACGCTCGGCCTGATGAGTGGTGAGAAGCGACGCGGTGGTGCGGGATGCTCTGCTTTTGCTCTGCTCTTCTGTGGGAGCGAGCTTGCTCGCGATGGCGGCCTGCCAGCCGACCGAAATCTTGCAGATGTACTCGATACCTGTGGGAGCGAGCTTGCTCGCGATAGCGGCCTGCTAGCCGACGAGGTACCCCACAGACGAACGCATCCAGCAAACAGGCCGGCCGGTAGGCCGCCTCGGGCGCTGCTGCGGTGTACGCCCCCTCGTGAGGCCGAGTGGAGGTTCTGCGCAGTGGGCAACCCGGCATGGATGCCGGGTTAGCCGCCCCCGGCCATGGATGGCCGATGGCGGCGGGCACACGGAGCAGGACCGGAGCGAGGGCATGCCGAGCCTAAGCGAGGCACCGAACGAAAGGGGCAGGAGCCCTTGGTTACTTGGGGCTTTTCCAAGTGACCCGCCGTAAGGGCGGAACCCTGAGTGGCCGTTACCGCAGCAACGGATATGTACACCCACAAAACACTTATCGCCTGACACAAAGCCATCGCGAGCAAGCTCGCTCCCACCGGGATCTTCAGTGGCCATAGGTCCCGAGTTAAACCGGAGACCCAATGTGAGAGCGAGCCTGCTCGCGATGGCAGCCTGCCAAGCAACACATCCCGTCCAGATACACCGCCAAAGACCAGTTCCCCAATCCCACATGGTCCGTTTGAGGGATGTCCCCTGCGTTGCGCATTGTTTGAATGCCAGTGTAGGGGCGCTACATCCGCCCCGTTGCACGCGCGCCCCGGCGGATGGGGTGAACAAAGGAGAACAATAAAAATGCTCAACCAAGACCTGATTCGCCAGCGTCTGAGCCAACGTGCCCGCGAGTTGGTGCCGATCCTGCGTGAACGTGCCCTGAATGCCGCGCAAGCAGGCCAGTTGCCCGAAGAAACCCTGAAGGATTTCCAGGACGCCGGGTTCTTTCGCATCCTGCAACCGTCCCGTTGGGAAGGCTATGAGCTGGAGCCCAAGGACTTCTTCGACGTACAGATGACCCTTGCCGAAGGCTGCATGTCCTCGGCCTGGGTACTGGGGGTGGTGGCGATCCACAACTGGCAACTGGCGCTGTTCGACGACCGCGCCGCGCAGGATGTCTGGGGCAGGGATTCCAGCGTGCTGATCTCCTCTTCCTATATGCCGGTGGGCAAGGTCGAGCGGGTCGAGGGTGGTTTCAAATTGAGCGGTCGCTGGGGCTTTTCCTCCGGCAGCAAGCATTGCGAGTGGGCGTTCCTCGGTGCGCTGGTGCCGCCGGAAGAGGCGGGCGGTGCGCCGGATTATAGGACGTTCCTGGTGCCGCGCAGCGATTACCAGATTCTCGACAACTGGAACGTCATGGGCCTGGAAGCCACCGGCTCCCACGACATTCTGGTGGAGAACGCCTTCGTTCCCGAGTACCGCACCCATCGCGCCCTCGATGGTTTCATGCAGAACAGTCCGGGCAATGCGGTCAACACCGCGCCGTTGTTCCGCCTGCCATTCGGGCAGATCTTCGTGCGTGCGGTTTCGTCCTCGGCCATCGGTGCCCTGCAAGGCGCGGTGGATCAGTTTGTCGAGCACAACCGCGCCCGGGTCGGGGTCAATGACGGCCGCAAGATGGTCCAGGACCCGGCCGCGCAATCGGCGCTGGCCAACGCCATGGTCTGCGTCGATGAGTGCAAGACCGTGCTGCATCGCAACTTCGCCCTGATGCTGGAGCGCGCGCAGAAGGGTGAGCCGTTGAGCATGCCCGAGCGGGTGAAGATGCGTTACGACTCGGCGCTGGTGGCCGACAAGTGCGCCAAGGCCGCTGGTGACCTGATGTTCAACAGCGGTGCTTCGACGATCTTCCGCAGCCATCCGATCAACCGAGCGTTCCGTGATATTCACACCGGTCGCGCCCACGTCGCCAACAGCCCGGCCAAGTACGCCTGGAACCTCGGCGGGGTCAGCATGGGGCAGGACAGCAGCGACTTTTTCCTCTGACGCTGGCGTACAGCTCTTTTCTATGAATCGGGCTAGTCCGTTTGCGTGATTCGAGCGCCCCGCCGATGCCCGAGCATTGGCGGTAAGGCGAAGGTCTACGGCGCCGACTGCGCATCCAAATAAGCACAAGGATCAAC
This sequence comes from Pseudomonas sp. GW456-L13, assembly GCF_017350115.1. NCBI lineage: Bacteria > Pseudomonadati > Pseudomonadota > Gammaproteobacteria > Pseudomonadales > Pseudomonadaceae > Pseudomonas > Pseudomonas sp. GW456-L13. The sequence continues at coordinate 423,630 of NZ_JACNAS010000002.1, read as the reverse complement.
CATGAAATTTTCCCTGATTTACGAAGCCCAGACGGTGGACTCCAGCCGCGAAGGCGACCGCAAGATTTTCGAAGACACCGTCGAGCAGGCCGTGCTGGCCGACAAGCTGGGTTTTGACACCTTCTGGTGCGTGGAACACACGGCGCTGAGCAACTACTCGCACATGTCCGCGCCGGAAACCATGCTGGCTTTCGTGGCCGGTAAAACCGAGCGCATCGGTATCGGCCACGGCGTGGTCTGCCTGCCTCCGGCGATGAACCACCCGGTCAAGGTCGCCGAGCGCATCGCCACCCTCGACCTGCTGTCCAAGGGTCGTGTGCACTTTGGCGTGGGCAAGGGCGGTACCCAGCAGGAAGCCGGCACCTTCGGTTACGACCTGGCGACCTTGCAGCCGCAGGTCGACGAGATGATGTACCTGATTCCGAAAATGTTCGTGCAGGACGAGATCGAGCACAACGGCGACTTCGTGCAGATCCCCAAGCGTCCGATCCATCCAAAGCCGTATCAGGACCCGCACCCGCCGATGTACCTGGCGTGCACCAACACCGAGTCGCTGAAAAATGCCGGCGGTCGCGGCATGGGCGCGTTGGTGCTGGGCTTTGGTGGCCCGGAAGAAATCGCCAAGAAGGTTGAGGTGTATCACACGGCCTACGACAACCGCGATGAAAAGAAGCAAGTGGGCTTCCGCCCTAACCGTCACATTGCCGCGCTGTGCCCGGCCATCGTGCTGGACGACAACGCAGAAGCGCGCCGCATCGGAATCCGTGGCCAGCGTTACTTCATGGAGTCGCTGGGCTACTGGTACGGCGGTGGCGAGCGTCCGGATCCGGAGAAGTGGAAGGACGACACCTTCGTCGATGGCAATGGCCAGAGCGTGATCAAGTCGCGCTTCGCCTCTGAAGAAGTCAGTGTCGACTTCTCCGACCCGACCATGGCCATGATGAACCCGAACCACGCCTACGGCACCGTCGAGGATTGCATCGGCTACGTGCAGCGCCTGATCGATGCCGGCGCCGACGAAATCCTGTTCATCTGCCAGATGGGCACCGTGCCGCAGTGGGCGCAGCTGGAGACCTTGAAGAACATTGGCGAGAAGGTGATTCCGCATTTCCGCAAGGCGTGATAGTTGACGCTAAACGCATGAACACCGCATACCCCTTGTAGGAGCGAGCCTGCTCGCGATAAACCGGAGAACGCCGCGGGGTGCCAGGCTTGCAGCGTTATCGTTGGCGACCATCGCGAGCAGGCTCGCTCCTACAGTTGAACGCATTTCAGGCCTGGCACGGACGTCAGGCCAATTTTCCAACGGGTCCCCAAGGCCCGTTTTTTTATGCCTGCACTAACTTGACCATCACATGCCCTCTGTTGGAGCGAGCTTGCTCGCGATGGCGGTCTTGCATTCAACATCGATGTTGAGTGGTATGGCCCCATCGCGAGCAAGCTCGCTCCCACAGGTTTTTCAGGTTCCGCGCCATCATTTCCGCTAGTCCCATTGGACGATGTTGCCCCTCCCCGAACCCGTTTGAATAGGCCCTACATAAAGTCTCCCCCGGCAGTCGCCGAAGGGCGGCACCGCCTGAGAAAAACGAGGAGTGCATCCATGGATATCCGTGGTCTGGGTTACGTCACCCTGTTATCCAGCGACCTGGCGCAATGGCGCCATTACGCAAGCCAGGTGCTGGGCATGATGGTCATCGGCTCTGATGACGACGCGCACCTGTACCTGAAGATGGACGAGCGCCACTACCGCATCCTGGTGCAGAAGAACGTCGAGAACGGCTTCGGTGCCTGCGGCTGGGAAGTGGCCGGCAAGGCGGCGCTGGAACAGGCGGTCAGCGAGTTGCAACAGGCCGATGTGCAAGTGACCCGTGGTACCGCGGCCGAGGCCGAGCTGCGCAAGGTCCAGGAGCTGGTGCATTTCAGCGACCCGGATGGCAACCGTCACGAAATCTTCTGGGGCCCGTTGCAGGACTTCGCCCGTTTCGTCTCGCCGGTGGGCGTCAAAGGGTTCGTTACCAACGAACTGGGCATGGGCCACGTAGTGCTGCCGGCACCTGCCTTCGAGCGCTGCCGCGACTTCTACGAACAGGTGCTGGGTTTTGGCCTGTCGGACCTGATGAAAGTCCGCTTCACCCCGGACCCGGCCGAGCCGCAAAAGCGTATCCACTTCCTGCACTGCAACAACGGCCGCCACCACTCGCTGGCGATTTTCGAGTGCCCGATGCCCCACGGCTGCGTGCACATGATGGTCGAGGTCAACGCGCTGGACGAAGTCGGCCGCGCCCTGGACCGCGTCCACGCCAATGGCGTGAAGCTGTCGGCCACCCTCGGCCAGCACACCAACGACCAGATGATTTCTTTCTATATCAAGACCCCGTCCGGGTTTGACCTGGAATACGGCTGCGATGGCCTGGTGGTCGACTGGGACCGCCACACGCCGTTCGAAAGCACCGTGGTCAGCCACTGGGGCCACGACTTCAGTGTCGGTCGCCAATGAGGAACATGACGATGGACAAGCAAATGACCACCGCCGAGATTGTCGGCCAACTGCGTGACGGCATGACCATCGGTATCGGTGGCTGGGGCCCGCGGCGCAAGCCGATGGCGCTGGTGCGAGAGATCCTGCGCTCGGACCTCAAGGACCTGACCGTGGTTGCCTACGGCGGTGCCGATGTCGGCATGCTCTGCGCGGCCGGCAAGATCAAGAAACTGGTGTTCGCCTTCGTTTCCCTGGACTTTATTCCGCTGGAACCATACTTCCGCAAGGCGCGCCAGGAAGCGGCGCTGGAAGTGATGGAGATCGACGAAGGCATGCTGCTGCTCGGTCTGCGCGCGGCGGCGATGAATGTGCCGTTCATTCCGACGGCGGTGGGCCTGGGCACCGATGTGTTGCGCCACAACCGCCAGATCAAGTTGATCGCCTCGCCCTATGCCGATGGCAAGGACTGGGTGGCGATGCCGGCGCTCAAGCTCGACGCGGCGCTGGTGCACGTCGACCGTGCCGATGCACGCGGCGTGTGCCAGATCAGCGGTCCGGATCACTACATGGACGACCTGTTCGTGCGGGCCGCGACCCACAGCTACGTGACCTGCGATGAGCTGGTCGACAGCGAGTATTTCCATCAGGACAGCGCCCACGCGCATCAGGTGTTCTGGGAACGCAACCTGACCACCGCCGTGGCCCATGTGCCGGGCGGGGCGCATCCGTCTTCGTGCGCGCCGCTGTACGGTTTCGACGTCGCGCACTTCAAGGCCTACAACGCCACGGTCCAGGCGGCCGATGGCTGGCAGGGCTATGTCCGCGACTACGTCGACTGCACCCACGAACAGTATCTGGAAAAGGTCGGCGGCCTGGCTGCGATCCGTGAACTGCCGTTGCCGATTTTCTAAGGGAACCTTCCGATGAGCACTACTGATTACAGCCTCGCCGAGTTGATGATCTGCGCGGCCTCCGAAGCCTGGCGCGAAGACGGCGAAGTATTGGCCTCCGGCATCGGCGTGATTCCGCGTCTGGCCGCTTCGCTGGCCATGCTGACCAGCAACCCGCAACTGCTGATGACCGACTCCGAAGCCTACATGGTTGCCGAGCCGGTGCCGTTGGGCGCGCGCAAAGGCTATGAACCCAAGCGTGACAGCTGGATGGGTTTCTCGCGGATTTTCGACAACGTCTGGGGCGGCAAGCGCCATGCCCTGGTGGGCCCGACCCAGATCGACCGCTTTGGTCAGGCCAACATTTCCTGCATCGGCGACTACGCCAAACCCAAGGCGCAGATGCTCGGTGTACGCGGTTTCCCCGGCAACTCGATCAGCCACGCCAACTCGTTTTGCGTACCGAGCCACAACCGCCGGTTATTCGTCGAAGGCGAGGTCGATATGGTCGCCTCGGTCGGCTACAACCCGGCCCGACTGGCACGGGGCTGGTCGCTGAACGACATCGACATCCGCCTGATCATCACCGACCTCTGCGTGCTGGATTTCCAGGGCCCGCAACGGCAGATGCGCATCCGTTCGCTGCACCCCGGCGTGACGGCGGCGCAAGTCCAGGACAACACCGGCTTCGAGCTGCACGTGCCGGACGATTGCCCGACCACTGCCGCGCCGACGGCCGAGCAGTTGCAGCTGATCCAGCGTCTGGACCCGCACAACCTGCGCGCCCTGCAACTCAAAGACAACCCGCCAGGCCAACGCTGAGCAAGGCGTTGCGGAGAAAAGTGATGGCTGAAAATAACGATAAAGACCAGGCCGACGTGGTGCTTTACGAAGTGCAAGGCGCGGTGGCCCTTGTCACCATGAACCGCCCCGAGTTCCACAACGCGCAGAACTCGCAGATGACCTATGCGCTGGACGCGGCGTTTCGCCGGGCCTGCGATGACGATGAAGTGAAGGTCATTGTGTTGCGTGGCGCCGGCAAGCATTTCTCCGCCGGGCATGACATCGGCACCCCGGGCCGCGACGTCGACAAGACGTTCGACCGCGCCAGCCTGTGGTACGACCATGTGAACAAACCGGGCGGCGAGTTTTTGTATGCCCGTGAGCAGGAAGTCTATCTGGGCATGTGCCGCCGTTGGCGCGAGATGCCCAAGCCGACCATCGCCATGGTCCAGGGCGCGTGCATTGCCGGTGGGTTGATGCTGGCCTGGGTCTGCGACCTGATCGTCGCCAGCGAGGATGCTTACTTCGCCGATCCGGTGGTGCGCATGGGCATTCCCGGGGTCGAGTATTTCGCCCACGTGCATGAACTCAATCCGCGCATCGCCAAGGAGTTCCTGTTCCTCGGCGAGCGCATGCCGGCACCGCGTGCCTATCAGATGGGCATGCTCAATCGGGTGGTTGCTCGCGACGAGCTGGAACAACAGACCCTCGACATCGCCGGGCGCATCGCACAGATGCCGCGCCTGGGCCTGCAGCTGAGCAAGCAGGCGGTGAACAACGCCGAAGACCTGATGGGCAAGCGCGCGACCATGGACATGGTGTTCGGTCTGCATCACTTCGCTCATGCCCACAACGAACTGGTGTCCGGCGACCGCCTCGGCGGCTACGACGCCAAGGCCATGGCCAGTTCCCAGCGTAAAACGGGCGAGGCGTGAGCATGGCGATCTCGTTGAATACCCGTTTGACACAACTGCTCGGGTGCCGTTATCCGATCATCCAGACCGCCATGGGCTGGGTCGCCGACCCGAAACTGGTGGCGGCCACGGGCAATGCCGGTGGTTTCGGTTTCCTGGCCGGGGCGACCATCGAACCGCAGCAGATGGAAGCGGCGATTATCGAAACCCGGCGCCTGACCGATCAGCCGTTCGGGGTGAATTTCCACATGTACCAGGCCAACGCCGGCGAGATCGTCGAGTTGGTGTTGCGTCACAAAGTCCGGGCGGTCAGCTACAGCCGTTCGCCGGGCAAGCAAATGATCAGTCGCCTGAAGGACGCCGGCGTGGTGTGCATTCCCACGGTGGGCGCGCTCAAGCATGCGCAGAAAGCCGTGGAAATGGGCGCCGATGCGGTGACCGTACAGGGCGGCGAGGGCGGTGGGCATACCGGCTCCGTGCCGACCTCGATGCTGCTGGATCAAGTGGTCAATGCGGTGTCGGTGCCCGTGGTGGCGGCCGGCGGTTTCAAGGACGGCAGGGGCCTGGTTTCTGCCCTGGCCTACGGCGCCGAAGGCATCGCCATGGGTACGCGCTTCCTGATGTGCGCCGACAGCCCGGTGCCCCAGGCGACGCTTGCCCGTTACCTGGCGGTCAAGGACCCGGCGGCGATCATCATCAGCCGCGCCATCGACGGCATGCCGCAACGGATGATCCGCAACGAATTGCTCAACCAACTGGAAAACAGCGGCGGCCTCAAGCGCCTGTTGCTGGCATTGCGCAGTGGCCTGGCCTACCGCCGCCACACCGGCATGAGCCTGACTCAGTTGCTCGGCAGTGCCTTGAAGATGCGCGGCGCCGGGGAGCTGACCGCCGCGCAAAGCATCATGGCCGCCAACGCGCCGATGGTGATCCAGAAAGCCATGGTCGATGGCCAACCGGCCGCGGGCGTCTTGCCCGCCGGGCAGATCGCCGCCTCCATCGACAGCTTGCCCAGCTGCGCCCAATTGATTGAACAGATCGTCCGCGACGCCGAAGTGCGCCTGGGCGAGCTGTGCCGCCGTGTGTCGTAAGGGGAAAGCATGAAACCATTTAGCGTCAGCATCGATAACGGCATTGCCGAACTGGTCTTCAACCGACCACCGGTCAACGCCTTCAACTGCCAGGGCTGGGCCGATATCGCCAGCGAAATCGAAAGCCTGGGGCGCAATGCCGAGGTGCGGGTGATCCTGATCCGGGCCGAAGGGCGCGGCTTCTGCGCCGGGGTCGACATCAAGGAACTGGCCGCCGACGGCAACCTGATCGTCGCGGTGAACAAGGGCAACTACGACAGTTTCAAGGCGATCCACCGCAACCCGAAACCGGTGATCGTCGCCGTGCACGGCTTCGTGCTCGGTGGCGGCATCGGTATCTGCGGCGCCGCCGACATCATCGTCGCGTCCGAGTGCGCCACCTTCGGCGTGCCGGAAGTGGATCGTGGGGCCATGGGCGGCGGTGCGCATTTGCAGCGGTTGTTCCCGGTGCAGAAAGTCCGCCACATGTACTTCACCGGCGAGGCCATCGACGCCGCCGAAGCGTACCGTCTGGGCGCGGTGGAGCGGGTGGTCAAGCGCGAAGACTTGCGCGAAGCCGCGTTGCAGATCGCCCGCACCATCGCCGCCAAGAGCCCGGGCATGATCAGCCTGGCCAAGGAAGCGCTGAGCGGCATCGAAGACGGCAATCTGGAAGACAAATACCGCTGGGAGCAGGGCTTCACCCTCGAAGCCTACCGCTCACTGGACTCTCAGGAAGCACGCGACTCGTTCGTCGAGAAACGCGATGCCCGATTCAACGGCTGAAGGCATATCCATGGACCTGACCTATACCCCGGCCCAGCAGGCCTTTCGCTTTGATGCGCGGACCTGGCTGGCGGCCAATGTACCGAGTGAACCGCTGCAATCGTTCGACACCGAGCAAGGTTTTGCCGAGCACCGCGCTTGGGAAGCCAAGCTCAATGAAGGCCGTTGGGGCATGGTCACCTGGCCGACCGAACTCGGTGGCCGTGGTTGCGACCTGATCGAGTGGCTGATTTTCGAAGAGGAATACTACCGTTCCGGGGCGCCGGCACGGGTCAACCAGAACGGCATCTTCCTGCTCGGCCCGACCCTGATGGAGTACGGCAGCGAAGAGCAGAAAGCGCGATTCCTGCCGCGCATGGCCACCGGTGAAGACATCTGGGCCCAGGCCTGGTCCGAGCCGGGAGCCGGCTCCGATATGGCGGCGATCCGCTCCAAGGCTGAGCGGGTGGGCGACCACTACGTGATCAACGGCCAGAAAACCTGGTCGACCCGCGCGGTGTGGGCTGACTGGGCCTTCGGTATTTTCCGCACCGACCCGCAGTCTCAGCGCCATCACGGCCTGACGTTCATCCTGCTGCCGCTGAACACGCCGGGGATCACCGTGCGGCCGATTCCGCAGCTCAATGGCTTGCCGGGTTTCGCCGAGATTTTCTTCGACGACGTCAAGGTGCCGGTGGAGAACGCCCTCGGTGGCGAAGGCATGGGCTGGCACGTGGCGATGTCCACCGCCGGTTTCGAGCGCGGTTTGTTGCTGCGCTCGCCTGCGCGTTTCCAGGAAACCGCCAAGCGCCTGGTGCAGTTGTACTTGGCCAACCGCGAGCAGGCCGACCGCGACCCGGCCATTGGCGAAGCAGTGATGCGCGCCTGGCTCGATGCCGAGGCCTACACCCTGGGCACCTACATGACCGCCTCGCAGCTGGTGCAGGGCGGCAAGATCGGGCCGGAATCGTCGACCAACAAGATCTTCTGGTCCGAACTCGACCAGCGCATGCACGACACCGCCATGAGCATTCTCGGTTTGCGTGGCGAACTGCTGCCCCAAGCTCCGGCCGCCGGTGACGTCGGCCATTGGCTGGAAGGTTTCCTGTTTGCCCAGGCCGGGCCGATCTACGCCGGCACCAACGAGATCCAGCGCAACATCATTGCCGAACGCATGCTCGGCATGCCGCGTGCCTGAGGAATAGACCATGGACTTTAGTTTCAGCCGCGACCAACTGCTGTTTCAGGACAACGTCCGCAGCTTTCTGATCAACGAAGTCACCCCGGAACGCATTCGCGAACTGTGGCAGAGCGACAGCGGGCGCAGTGAGCAACTCTGGGCGCAATTGGTGGAACTGGGCCTGACCGCCCTGACCGTGCCCGAGGCACAGGACGGCATGGGCATGAATGAGCTGGACTTCGTGCTGATTGCCCAGGAATGCGGTTACGCCGGTCTGCCTGAGCCGCTGGTGGACACCATGCTGGTCGGCGTGCCGTTGCTCGCCGCCCTGGATGAGCAACACGCCCCGCTCAAACAAAAATGGCTGTCGCGAGTGGCCGAGGGCCGTGCACGTCTCGCGGTTTCCGAGCCGGGCAACCCGCTGGTCAGCGATGCCCATGTCGCCGATCTGCTGTTGCTGGCCCATGGCGATGAAGTGCATGCGCTGGAGCGTGATGCCGTGCGCCTGACCCGCAACGAGTCGGTCGACCCGAGCCGTCAGTTGTACCAGGTCGAGTGGACGCCAACGCCCGCTACCTGCGTCGCCAGTGGCGAGCAAGGCCGGCGTTTGTGGGCCGCTGCCTTCAACCGTGGCGCCCTCGCCAGTGCCGCGCAATTGCTCGGGCTGGCCAAGCGCATGGTCGACCTGGCGGTGGACTACACCTTCGAGCGCAAGCAGTTCGGCAAACCGGTGGGGTCGTTCCAGGCGGTCAAGCATTTGATGGCTAACGTCGCGGTGCAGATCGAGTTCGCTAAAGGCCCGCTGTATCGCGCCGCCTATGCGCTCGCAGAGCAGCAGGCAGATCAGGACGTATTCGTCTCCCACGCCAAGCTGGCAACGGCGGAAGCGGCCATGCTTGCGGCGAAGAACACCATCCAGGCCCACGGCGCCATGGGGTACACCTGGGAAGTCGACTTGCATCTGTTCATGAAGCGCGCCTGGGCGCTGGACAAGGTCTGGGGCGATCGCGGTGTGCACAAGGGGCGGATTCGCGCTGTGTTGCTGGACGGCAAGCCTGCGCTGGGTGTGGGCAGTACGTTCTAACCCGTCAGTAAGGGTGACTACATCCCTGTGGGAGCGAGCTTGCTCGCGATGGCGGCAGCACATTCAACATTTTTGTCGACTGAACTGACGCAATCGCGAGCAAGCTCGCTCCCACAGGTTTTTCGGCGCTCTTAATACCAGATTTCAATTTTTCACAGAGGTAGACCATGCCTGAAGCCTACATAGTCGACGCCCTGCGTACGCCCACCGGGCGGCGCAAAGGTGGTCTGAGCCAGATCCACGCCGCCGACCTGGGCGCCCACGTATTGCGCGCGCTGGTCGAGCGCAATGCCATTCCCGACGAGGATTACGACGACGTGATCTTCGGCTGTGTCGACACCATCGGCCCGCTGGCCGGTGACATCGCCCGCACCAGTTGGCTGGCGGCCGGCCTGTCGCAATCGGTGCCGGGCACCACTATCGATCGCCAGTGCGGTTCGTCGCAGCAAGCGGTGCACTTCGCCGCCCAGGCGGTGATGAGCGGCACTCAGGATGTGGTCATCGCCGGTGGCGTGCAGACCATGACCCAGATCCCGATTTCCTCGGCGATGATCGCCGCCGAACCCTTGGGCTTCACCGATCCGTTCAGCGGTTCCGAAGGCTGGGTGAGGCGCTATGGCGCGCAACCCCCAACGCAGTTCCGTTCGGCGCAGATGATCGCCGAAAAGTGGGACCTGTCCCGGGCGCAACTTGAAGCCTATTCGCTTGAGTCCCATCGACGTGCCTTGCAGGCCATCGAGCAAGGCCGCTTCAACCGCGAGATCGTGCCGCTGGCCGGTGTGCTGCATGACGAAACCCCGCGCCAGACCAGCCTGGAAAAAATGGCCGAGCTGGAATTCCTGTTTGGCTGTGACCGGGTCACCGCCGCGGTGTCGAGCCAGACCTGCGACGCGGCCAGTGCGATGCTGATCGTCTCGGAGGCGGCGCTCAAGCGTTACGGCCTGACGCCACGGGCACGCATCCATCACCTGAGCGTGCGCGCCGAAGACCCGATCTGGATGCTCACCGCACCGATCCCGGCCACCGCCTACGCACTCAAGCGCGCCGGCATGAAGCTCGAAGACATTGACCGGGTGGAGATCAACGAAGCCTTCGCCTCGGTGGCCATGGCCTGGTTGAAAGAGACTGGCTACCCCCACGAACAAACCAACGTCAATGGCGGCGCGATTGCCCTCGGCCATCCGCTGGGCGCCACCGGCACCCGTTTGATGTGCACCTTGCTGCATGAACTGGAGCGCAGCGGCGGACGCTTCGGCATGCAGACCATGTGCGAAGGCGGCGGTCAGGCCAACGTGACGATCATCGAACGCTTGTAAACCAGGATGTACACCGATCCTGTAGGAGCGAGCCTGCTCGCGATGGACTCAAAAACGATGCGGTTATTCAGATACCCCGCGTATTCGTTAACGACCATCGCGAGCGGGCTCGCTCCTACAGGGAATTGTGGCGACCCGTGATGAATTTGAAGGATGTAGAACATGAAAATCTGTGAAAACCGCGTCGTGATCATCACCGGTGCCGGCGGTGGTCTGGGCCGTGCCTACGCGTTGGCCTTCGCCGCCGAAGGTGCAAAAGTAGTGGTTAACGACATCAATCGTGAAGCGGCGTTGGCCGTGGTCGGCGAAATCCTCGGCCAGGGCGGCAGCGCCGTGGCCAACAGCGATGACATTACCCGCTATGACTCGGCGGGGTTGATCGTACGCCAGGCCATCGAAACCTTCGGCGACCTGAACGTGGTGGTCAACAACGCTGGCATCTGCCGCGATCGCATGTTCGCCAGCCTCAGTGAAGCCGATTGGGATGCCGTGGTGGCCGTGCACCTCAAGGGCCATTTCTGCATTTCCAGCCACGCCGTGAAGTACTGGCGTGAGCAGGCCAAGGGCGGCGCCAAGGTCGATGCGCGGATCATCAACACCAGCTCCGGCGCCGGTTTGCAGGGCTCCATCGGTCAGTCCAACTACGCGGCGGCCAAGGGCGGCATTGCTTCGCTGACGCTGGTGCAGGCGGCTGAACTGCGCCGCTACGGGATCACCGCCAACGCCCTGGCGCCGGCCGCGCGCACCGGGATGACCGAGCAAGTGTTCGCCGACACCATGAAAAAGCCTGAAGAGGGCTTTGACTATTTCGCCCCGGAAAACGTCGCGCCGCTGGTGGTGTGGCTCGGCTCCGAGGCTTCCGCCGAGGTGACCGGGCAGATGTTCGAAGTCGAGGGCGGCAAGTTGTCGATCGCCGATGGCTGGCGCCGTGGTCCGCAACTGGATCGCCAGGGCCGCTGGGCGGTCGGCGAGATGGGCGATGCCGTCGCTCAACTGATGACGCAGGCGGTTCCTGCGGCCAAAGTTTACGGCAGCTGAAAAAGACCGGTCTCGGGAGGCGTGTGCATGGCTATAATCGGCCCACGTTTCAACGCTGATCACCTGTAGGAGCGAGCTCGCTCGCGATGGACTCCAGCGCTACGCGTTTATTCAGACAGAACGCGTTATCGTTCGCGTCCATCGCGAGCAAGCTCGCTCCCACAGGTTACCTGCGATCCCTCCAGTCACCATACGAGACCTGCCATGACCATTTCCCTGTACGACGCTTCCGTGCCTGTTTTCCAGCAAATGCTCAACGCCCTGAGCGATGTACTGAAAAAGGCCGAGGCTCACGCCACCGAAAAAAACATCGACCCTAACGCGTTCCTGCAAGCGCGCCTGTTCCCGGACATGTTCCCTCTGGTGCGTCAGGTGCAGATCGCCGTTGATTTCAGCAAGGGTGTTACCGGTCGTCTGGCTGAAGTCGAGCTGCCGAAGTACGACGACAGCGAAACCACCTTCGCTGAACTGCAAGCGTTGATTGCCAAGGCACTGGCCTTCATCGGCTCGATCAAGCCGGAGCAGATCAACGGCAAGGAAGGCATCGAGATTGTCACCCGTCCGGGCACGCCTAAAGAGAAGCGCTTCAGTGGCCAGTCCTACCTGCTGACCTACGGCCTGCCGCAGTTCTTCTTCCACATCACCACCACTTACGCACTGCTGCGCCATAACGGCGTGGAAGTGGGCAAGCGGGACTATATGGGCGCGTTCTAAACCGTCCGGGTACAAAAAAGCCCCCGGAGCCTGAGGCTGCGGGGGCTTTTTCATGGGGCCGCATTTTTCATTTACACCGCAGACCCCTGTGGGAGCGAGCTTGCTCGCGATAGCGGCGGGTCATTCAACTTTGATGTCGACTGACACTCCCTCATCGCGAGCAAGCTCGCTCCCACAGGGGCGGCGGGGTCAGGCCAGGCGTTCTGCTTTCGCCTCTTCACCCAGGCAAGCCGCCGCGGTGAACAGCACATCGGTGGACGAGTTGAGCGCGGTTTCCGCCGAGTCCTGCAACACGCCGATGATGAAACCGACCGCCACCACCTGCATGGCGATTTCGCTCGGGATGCCGAACAGGCTGCACGCCAGTGGAATCAGCAACAGCGAACCACCGGCTACACCGGAAGCACCGCAGGCGCAGATCGCCGCGACGACGCTCAGCAGGATCGCCGTCGGAACGTCCACGGTGATGCCGAGGGTGTGCACGGCCGCCAGGGTCAGTACGGTGATGGTGATCGCAGCACCCGCCATGTTGATGGTCGCGCCCAGCGGGATCGATACCGAGTAGGTGTCTTCGTGCAGGCCCAGACGCTTGCTCAACTCCAGGTTGACCGGAATGTTCGCCGCCGAGCTGCGGGTGAAGAACGCCGTGATGCCGCTCTCGCGCAGGCAGGTCAGCACCAGCGGGTACGGGTTGCGACGCAGTTTCCAGAACACGATGAGCGGGTTCATCACCAGCGCCACGAACAGCATGCAGCCCAGCAGCACGGCCAGCAGGTGCGCGTAGCCGATCAGCGCGCCGAAGCCGGAGGTGGCCAGGGTCGAGGCCACCAGGCCGAAGATGCCCAGCGGGGCGAAGCTGATCACCAGGCGCACGATCACCGTCACGCCGTTGGACAGGTCGCCCAGCACTTCACGGGTGGTGTCGCCGGCGTGGCGGATGGCAATACCCATACCGATGGCCCACGCCAGGATGCCGATGAAATTGGCATTCATCAGGGCGCTGACCGGATTATCGACCACGCTCAGCAACAGGCTTTGCAACACTTCGCCAATCCCGCCTGGTGCAGTGACCGCGACGTCCTGGGTCGACAGCACCAGGCTCGACGGGAACGTCATGCTGGCAACCACCGCGACCACGGCCGCGGCGAAAGTGCCCAGCAGATACAGGAACAGAATCGGCCGGATGTGGGTTTCCTGGCCGTGCTTGTGGTTGGCAATCGACGCCATGACCAGCACGAACACCAGAATCGGCGCGACGGCTTTGAGCGCCGAGACAAACACTTTGCCGATGAACGCCGTGGACTTCGCCATGTCGGGGGCGATCAGCGCCAGGGCAATACCGGCGATCAGGCCGATCACGATCTGTGTGACCAGGCTCAGGCGTTTAAGGCGTTGCAATAGAGAAGGGGATGAAGCTGTCATAAAACGGCATCTCTGAATTTTTATAAGTGCATGGTTTCGTCGCAGTTGCAGCAACAAGCAGGGCAGGCCGCAGACCGGAAACCGGGAGGGGAATACAGGGTGTAGAACACTGCATTCCTTGTGGGAGCGAGCTTGCTCGCGATGACGCTGGCACAGTCGACACTTGCGTTGTCTGACGGTCCGCCATCGCGAGCAAGCTCGCTCCCACAGGTTTTGCCCCTTAAATGATCGGCATTGATCACAGGGTGTACGTTTTTCAGGGCGCGGACTTTATCACAGCGCAGGAACGATCTTTCAGACCTGTGACGAACTGCCACCCTGGTCTTCAACGCGAATTGCAGGTTCGTGCAACCGCATCCGAAAACACTCTGTTAAGATTCGCCATCCTCATTTTCATGTCTGCCAGTGGGCCTTCGGGCTATCGCTGGTGTTTTCGTTTTCTGGAGTTTTGCATGCTGCTGCCCATTCTTCTGTTGTCCGCCGCCGGCTTCACGGTGCTGACCACGGAATTCATCATTGTTGGCCTGTTGCCGGCTATCGCCAGGGACCTGGAGGTCAGCATCCCGCAGGCCGGTTTGCTGGTGACCCTGTTCGCCTTCACCGTGGCCGCGTTCGGGCCGTTCCTGACGGCGTATTTCGCCCGCTTCGAGCGTCGCAAGTTGTTCATCTCGGTGCTGATCATGTTTGGCCTGGCCAACACGGTCGCGGCGCTGGCGCCGAACATCTGGGTGATGGCGTTTGCCCGCTTGATCCCGGCGCTGGGGTTGCCAGTGTTCTGGGCCTTGGCCAGCGAAACGGCGGTGGACATCGTCGGGCCGGATTACGCCGGTCGCGCCATCGCCAAGATCGGCTTCGGCATCGTTTGCGCCACGGTGTTCGGCATTCCCGTGGGCACGCTGATTTCCGATGCGTTCGGCTGGCGCAGTGCCTTCGCGATTCTGGCGGTCATCGCCTTTGCCAAGGCGCTGCTGCTGTTTATCTATCTGCCGAAGACCAACCTGCACCAGCATCAGGTGAGCTTGCGGTCGCAGTTCAAGATCCTGCGCAGCCCGCTGATGCTCGGACACGTGCTGCTGTCAGTGATTGTGTTCAGCGGCATGTTCACCGCGTACACCTATCTGGCGGACATCCTTGAGCGACTGGCCGGTTTCAACGGCACCGTGGTCGGCTGGTGCTTGATGGGCTTTGGTGCGGTCGGGCTGATCGGCAACTCACTGGGTGGCCGTGCGGTGGATCGTCATCCGCTGATGGCGTCGATGATGTTCTGTGCGTTCATGATTGCCGGCCTGGTGGCGCTGGTGCCGAACATCCACTCGCCGCTGGGTCTGGCAGCAGCGATGGGCATCTGGGGCGTGACCCAGGCAGCGTTGTTCCTGGTCAGCCATGTGCGCCTGATGAAAGCTGCGCCCGAGGCGCCAGCGTTCGCCGCGTCGCTGAACATCGCCGGGGCCAACCTCGGTATCGGTCTGGGCGCGATGATCGGTGGCCGGGTAATCGACAGCGTCGGGCTGCAAGGCCTTGGCTTCGCCGCGGCGGCGTTCATTCTCGCCTCGATCCTGCTGGCCATTGCGCTGATGACCTTCAAACCCCGGGAAGTCTGCGCCTGAGTGTCCTAAAACTCGGTAAACAGCTCGCGTCGGGCACCTTCGGTAATGGCGACAATGCCGGGGTGCTTGACCTTGCGTTCCACTGAGATGGCATAGAACGACTCGCTCACCGCGTCGGTCTGGCCGATCACCTGCACGCCATATTGGCGTCGCACCTCATCGGCAATCACGCTCGGGCCGATGAAGATCCCGCTGCCGGATTGGCCGAAGGCCTGCATCAGGGCGCTGTCGTCGAACTCGCCGACAATTTGCGGCTGGATCTGCTGCTCGGCAAACCACCGTTGCAAACGGCTGCGCACCACGGTTTCCGGCCCGGGAATCAATAGCGGCGCACCGTGCAGGTTGCGCGGAAAGTCGTGGCCGTAACGGGCCGCCAGCTCTGGGGTGGCGAAGAAGCTGATCCCGCACTCACCAAGTTTCTGGCTGTAGCCCTTGATGTCCAGGTGCGATGGCATCGGGCTGTCGGATATCACCAGGTCCAGGCGCTGGATCGCCAGGTCGGCCAACAAACGTTCAAGCTTGTCTTCGCGACAAGTGATGCGCAGCGGTTCGCTCAGCTCCATGGTCGGTGCAATCAGGCGATAGACGATGGACTTGGGCACCACGTCGGCCACGCCGACGCGAAACAGGATCTGCTGCTCATTGGGTTGTGCCCGCAGCATCAGTTCCAGTTCGCCACCCAGCTGGAACATTTGTTCGGCGTAGGGCAGTGCCTGCCGGCCGGCCTCGGTGAGTTCGAGTTGCCGTCCGACACGCCGAAACAACTCGATGCCAAAGGTCTGTTCCAGTAATGAAATCTGCCCACTGATGGTTTGTGGCGTGAGATTGAGCTGCTCACAGGCGCGCACGATGCTGCCGGTCTTGGCCACCACCCAGAAGTAATGCAATTGCCGATAGTTGAGCATGGCGATCTACAGTTCGTAAAAACCGAAGTATAGCCGCTGAAAATACGAATTTTCCTGAAGTATTCACTTCCCTAGAATGCATCGCTATCAACGGGCCATCGTTTAGGTCCCGTTCGTTCTATCGAGGAAAGCATCATGAAGCTTAAAGCCACGGCATTGCTGATCACGTCTTTACTGGTACTGGCCGGTTGCGACCAGGCCGAGAAAAGCGCGCAACAATTGATGGGCAAGGCTGCCGAAAGCGCCAAACAGGCGATTGACGATACCCATAAGGCCGCCGAGCAAGCACTCAGTGACGCCACCGGCGGGTTGATCAGCAAAAAAGAATCATCGGAAAAAGACTCGGACAAAACCGAATCTTCCTCCCAGGAAATCTAAACCGTATTACAACGAGTCAGGACTGACCCATGGACTACCTTTTACAACTTGCCGCCAGCCCCACCGCCTGGGTCGCCCTTGCCACCCTGATCGTGATGGAGATCGTGCTCGGCATCGATAACCTGATCTTCATCTCGATCCTGACCAACAAGCTGCCCTTGCACAATCGACAGCGGGCACGGCGCATCGGTATCGGCATGGCGTTGATCCTGCGTCTGGGCTTGCTGAGCACCATCGCGTTCATCGTCCAGTTGACCAATCCGGTGATCGAGATTGTCGGCCACGCGTTTTCCTGGAAAGACATGATCCTGATTGCCGGTGGCCTGTTCCTGTTGTGGAAGGCGACCACCGAGATCCATCACAGCATGGACCCGGCACCGGAAGATCCGAAGTCGGCGACCTCGACCGTGACCCTGGGCTTCGCGGCCGCGATCGGTCAGATCCTGATGCTGGATATGGTGTTCTCCATCGACAGCATCATTACCGCTGTCGGCATGACCGAGCATTTGCCGATCATGGTCATCGCGGTGGTGGTGTCGGTACTGGTGATGTTGCTGGCGGCTGATCCGCTGGCCAAGTTCATCAACGACAACCCGACAGTGGTGATGCTGGCCCTGGGCTTCCTGATCATGATCGGCATGACACTGATTGCCGAAGGCTTTGGCGCCCATGTACCGAAAGGCTACGTCTATGCGGCCATGGCATTCTCGGCTGCGATCGAGGTGTTGAACATGATGTCCCGTCGGTCCAGGCAGAAGCGGGTTGCCACTGAAGTCTGACCGCCGCTAAAAGAAACGGCCGCCTGAACTCGAAGGAGTGCAGGCGGCCGTTTTTGTTGGTCTCGGATAAAGGTGGTGTCAGTGAGCGTTGGCGTGCTGGCTCGGTGCCTTGTCCGCTTCTTGCGCAGGCGCCGGCTGGACAGGGTGATGGTGGCGGCGAGTAATGCGCAGCACGCCCCACAGCATGGCGGCGGCTACCGCCAGCCAGCCGCAAACCAACATTACAATGATCATGGTCAGGCTCATCGGTGCCTCCTCTTTGCCCTTCAATGGGCACTCACGCTTCGCTGTCGTCTCTTCAAGGAACAGTCTAGCCGTTGCTGTATTTCAGGCTATTGACCGAAAGTCGGCAGTCACCAACCAGTTCGCTCTATCGAATGCAAACAACTGCCGGTTAAGGCTATACCGCTGTCGCGCGGCGTCCTATGATCAACGGCCTTGCCGGGAATATTGTTGCCTGGCGCCTGAACAAGAGAGTGATGATGGTGCGGGTATTTTCTCGAATGCTGTCGGCGGCGCTGATGGCGGGATGTGTGGTGGCGCTGGCGGGTTGCGCCGGGAGTGTTGCACCTGAGATCAAGCGTCTGCCGGAGCGGGTCGAACTCAGTGGCCGCTTCTACAAGGGCGTGGCCAATCAAAGCGGACCGCAGGTGCTGGCCAGCATGCTGTCCCAGCAGAACATCGTGATTACGCCGGGTTTGCTCGACAAACCGCTGCATTTGCCGGGCGCCGAAGCCCAGCTGCAACAGAACATGGTGAACCTCGCGCGTGAGTACGGGATGGTGGTCTATCCCCTTGACGCGACCTTGCCGGCCTTGTTGACCCAGGTCGCGGCCGGTTATCCGGTGATGGTGCGCTTCACCGAAGGCTCGGCGATGTGGGCCGAACCGCGTTATGCGATTCTCACCGGGTACAACCGTCAGAAGCAGACCGTGCTGCTGCGCGCTGGCATGAGTCAGCGGACGTTGATGAGCTTCGGTTCTTTTGAATCGGCGTTCAAGGATGCCGGCGGTTGGGCAGTGTTGATCCAGAATCCGACGCAGATTCCCGCCCAGGTCGATCAGCAACGCTGGCTCAAGGCAGCCAATGATCTGGCGCAGGCGGGCCAGGAGCCGGCGGCAGCAAAGGCTAAAAAAGCCCTGGTCGCACAGTAAGTCCGTTCGTCACCCTCCGGGCACCAGCGCCCGATGCCAGCCTCTAATCTGCAAAGGCCCGGATCTTTCCGGGCCTTGATACAGGAGGCGCCCATGGCTCATTCAACTACGCCCGTCGGTCCACACTCATCCGAGCATTCGTCTGGCAATGAGCTGGGTTTCGATCCCGATTCCCCGGACCTTGCCGATCCTCAGGTCGACCCGATCGGGCCCGCCAAGGCACCGAGGGACGTGAAACCGGGTGACAACCCCAAGGCTCCGGCCAAGCCCTACGATCCACTGGGTGATCTGAAGCCTTAGGTCCAATGGAGGTGTGTATGTCTACCGATTCCAGTTTCGATGACAAACGTCCGGAAACTGTCCCCACAACCCCCGAGCAAAGCACCGATCCGGTGATGGATCCCGACAGCCCGTTGAGGGATCCCCTGGCGCGGCCAACGGTGGCGCCCACTGAAAAGCCGAAGGGTTGGAGAGATCCAAGTACCGGCGATGGTATCCCGGATGACGACCAGATGCCGCTGCCTAACGACTGACTTTGCGACGAAAAAAAGCCCCGGATGTCCGGGGCTTTTTCATGCGTTTGCAGCAAGGTTACTTCGACGCTTCTACCACGCCGCTCTGCCGCTGCTTGAGGTTCTTGTCTGCCTTGTACTGCAAGGCTACGGAAGGCACGTCCGCGCTCTTTCCGCTCTCTACCCAATTACGCATGCGCGTGGCATCGGCAAAGTGTGTGTACTTGCCATAGGCGTCAAGGATCACCAAGGCCACCGGGCGGTTAGCCATCCGGGTCACCAGCACCAGGCAGTGGCCGGCCTCGTTGGTGAAGCCGGTTTTTGTCAGCTGGATGTCCCAATCCGGCTTGCGGACCAAATGGTCGGTGTTGCGGAAACCCAGGCTGTAGTTCGGTTTGCGAAACGAAACGGTCTTTTCCTTGGTTGTACTCAGCTCGGTCAGCAGCGGGTACTTGTGCGCGGCGATCAACAGTTTGCTTAAATCGCGAGCGGTCGAAACGTTGCGCGGCGAGAGACCGGTCGGCTCGACGAAATGGGTATTGGTCATGCCCAAGGCCCGGGCCTTGGCGTTCATTGCAGCAATGAACGCGGCATAGCCACCCGGATAGTGGTGGGCCAGGCTTGCAGCGGCTCGGTTTTCAGATGACATCAGGGCGATCAGCAGCATTTCCCGGCGCGGCAGTTCGCTCTTGAGCTTGACCCGGGAGTACACACCTTTCATTTCCGGTGTGTCGCTGATGTTGATGTTGATGTATTCGTCCATGTTCTGCCGAGACTCGACCACGACCAGGCCAGTCATCAACTTGCTGACGGAAGCGATCGGTACCACCACGTCAGGATTGCTGGCGTAGATGACTTTGTTGGTCTGCATGTCCAGCAGCAAGGAGCTGCCGGAAGCGAGCTTGAGTGTTTTCGTATCTCGCGGTGCTGCGGTGGTTTCGCCAGCGCTGGCGAAGGGCGTGATGAGAGTCCCTGCAACTGCAAAAAATAGGCTCAGGATGGAAAGACGGATATTCACGCTGGCAGACTCATAAAGTGTTGATAAGCCGTTCTGTAACGGACTGTTTCCTGAAAAGCGCGTCATTCTGGAGTATGGCTGAATAACTGTCGATGGTTGTTCAAGTAACAGGTGAAAGTCCTGAGAAACATGAAAAAAAAGTCATTTTCCGGCGGGCGGTCGGTGTTTCTCGCAGGCAAAAAAAACCCCGCCAGGGCGGGGTTCCTTGTCACGCTGACAGCGTGTGCGTTGAAACTCAGCTGTGCAGGGTTTCGGCGGCGTACAGGGTGTTTTCCAGCAGGCAGGCACGGGTCATTGGGCCTACGCCGCCCGGTACCGGGGTGATCCAGCCAGCGCGGGGCAGGGCGGTTTCGTAGATCACGTCACCGACCAGCTTGCCGTCGTCCTGGCGGTTGATGCCGACATCGATCACGATCGCGCCTTCCTTGATCCATTCGCCCTTGACCAGGCCCGGCTTGCCGGCGGCGACGACGACCAGATCCGCACGGCCGACATGGCCGGCCAGGTCCTTGGTAAAGCGGTGGGTGACCGTCACGGTGCAGCCGGCCAGCAGCAATTCCATCGCCATCGGGCGGCCAACGATATTGGACGCGCCGACGACCACGGCATCCATCCCGTAAAGGTCGACACCGGTGCTTTCCAGCAGGGTCATGATGCCTTTGGGGGTGCATGGGCGCAGCAGTGGAATGCGCTGGGCCAGGCGACCGACGTTATAAGGATGGAAACCGTCGACGTCTTTATCCGGACGAATGCGCTCCAGCAGCCTGGAGGCGTCCAGGTGTTCGGGAAGCGGAAGTTGAAGCAGGACGCCGTCGATTGCAGGGTCGTCGTTCAGGCGATCGATCAGCTCGGTCAGCGCTTCTTGAGTGGTTTCGGAAGGCAGGTCATAGGCTTGGGATAGAAAGCCGACCTCTTCACAGTCTTTACGCTTGTGCGAGACATAAACCTGAGAGGCAGGATCGCTGCCGACCAGGATCACCGCAAGGCCGGGCGTGCGCAGGCCTTGCTGGCGACGCTCGGTGACACGTTGGGCGATCTGCTGGCGCAGGCTGGCGGCGATCGATTTGCCGTCGATAAGTTGTGCAGTCATTGCGCGTGATTAACCATCGAGAGGGGAAAAAAAGAGAACGCATTCTCGCATGTCATGCGGTGAGGGCAAAGGCGCTTGGTCTGCAAATTCCCCTAACTCCTTTAATTAAATGAATTTTTTTTAAAAAGGATTTGACGACCTTCGGGGGGCTCTATACTATTCGTCGCACTTGTCGGGCACAGCCTAGCACTGGTTAGGAAGGTTGAGCAGGATTACGATTCTGCAAGACTGGAAAGCACTTAGTTTGTAGTCCTCCAAGGTTACAGCTAACAAGGCGCCCGTAGCTCAGCTGGATAGAGCATCCGCCTTCTAAGCGGATGGTCGCAGGTTCGAGTCCTGCCGGGTGCGCCATTAGGCAGCTTTGGCACAAGTAGCGCGATATGGTGGGCGTAGCTCAGTTGGTAGAGCACGGGATTGTGACTCCCGTTGTCGTGGGTTCGATCCCCATCGTCCACCCCATATTTCGAAAGGCGCCAGATTAACAGTCTGGCGCCTTTGCTTTAAAGGCTTCATCCGCGGATGTGGTGGAATTGGTAGACACACTGGATTTAGGTTCCAGCGCCGCGAGGCGTAAGAGTTCGAGTCTCTTCATCCGCACCAAATAAAGCTTCATTCAGGCATTTGGCCTGGCTGGAGCTTGATAAAGAAGTTGTTTGGCTTCTTTAACAGGCAATATGGTGGGCGTAGCTCAGTTGGTAGAGCACGGGATTGTGACTCCCGTTGTCGTGGGTTCGATCCCCATCGTCCACCCCATATTTCGAAAGGCGCCAGATTGAAAAGTCTGGCGCCTTTTTTGTTTCGGCGGCCGCAGGTTCCGGGTCGCAGGGGCGGGCGTTTCGTCGTATTTATGTTTCTCGATGATGCTGTCCTGCCCGCCGGCCTTGCTTGCGAGATCGGCTGTCAGGGAGATGATTGGCGACCTTCTCTATATAGGGAAAGGTTGGCGCAGAGCCCTGGCGTGATTGGTTGTATTTGCCATCGGGGCGAGGTGCATTCGTGCATTCGCACCTATAAATTGCCTGCTGCGTTTTTACCCGTTTTCAGTAGGGTGACTTCTTGAGTTTGACCCACTAGAATGCATGCCCTTGATTCTGGGGTCGGAAACGGCCGGCTAACGTCTGTGCAACGAGGAATATCCATGCAAGTTTCTGTTGAAAATACTACTGCTCTTGAGCGCCGCATGAGCGTCACCGTGCCGGCTGAGCGCATCGAGAGCCAGGTCAACAAGCGTCTGCAGCAGACCGCCCAAAAGGCCAAGATTGCTGGCTTCCGTCCAGGCAAAGTGCCAATGAGCGAAATCAAGCGCCGTTTCGGTGCTGACGCTCGCCAGGAAGCTGTAGGCGACGTGATCCAGTCTTCTTTCTACGAAGCTGTGGTTGAGCAGAAGCTGAACCCGGCTGGTCAGCCTTCGATCGAGCCAAAATCCCTGGAAGCGGGCAAGGACCTGGAATACGTAGCCGTATTCGAAGTGTTCCCTGAGTTCACCGTTGCCGGTTTCGAAGGTATCACCGTAGAGCGCCTGAGCGCTGACGTGTCTGATGCCGATCTGGACAAGATGCTGGACATCCTGCGCAAGCAGAACACCCGTTTCGAAGTGGCCGATCGCGCTGCTCAAAACGAAGACCAGCTGAACATCGATTTCGTCGGCAAGGTCGACGGTGAAGTGTTCGCTGGCGGTTCCGCCAAGGGTACCCAGCTGGTTCTGGGTTCCGGCCGCATGATCCCTGGTTTCGAAGATGGCCTGGTTGGCGCCAAAGCCGGTGAAGAACGCGTTCTGAACCTGACTTTCCCAGAGGACTATCAGAACCTGGACCTGGCTGGCAAAACCGCCGAGTTCACCGTGACCGTCAACACCGTTTCCGAGCCAAAGCTGCCAGAACTGACCGAAGAATTCTTCGCTCAATTCGGCATCAAGGAAACCGGTCTGGAAGGCTTCCGCGCCGAAGTTCGCAAGAACATGGAGCGTGAACTGCGTCAGGCGATCAAATCCAAGGTCAAGAATCAGGTAATGGACGGTCTGCTGGCCACCAACCCGATCGAAGTGCCAAAGGCTCTGCTGTCCAACGAAGTTGACCGTCTGCGCGTGCAGGCTGTTCAGCAGTTCGGCGGCAACATCAAGCCTGACCAACTGCCGGCCGAGCTGTTCGAAGAGCAAGCCAAGCGCCGCGTAGTACTGGGTCTGATCGTGGCTGAAGTGGTCAAGCAATTCGACCTCAAGCCTGACGAAACCCGCGTTCGCGAGATGATTCAGGAAATGGCTTCGGCCTACCAGGAACCTGAGCAAGTTGTGTCCTGGTACTACAAGAACGACCAGCAACTGAACGAAGTTCGCTCGGTTGTGCTGGAAGAGCAAGTTGTGGATACTGTTCTGCAGAAAGCTAGCGTGACCGACAAATCGGTCTCTTACGAAGAAGCAGTCAAGCCGGTAGAAGCACCACAAGCCGACTGATCACTTTTGCGGTAAGAAGCAAACACCATAAGCCAGCCTTCGTGCTGGCTTATGCGTATTCAAGACATAACTATTTGGGAGTGACTGCAGAGCATGTTCCGTAATTCGTATATTCAGCAGAACTCTGATATCCAGGCCGCAGGCGGCCTGGTCCCGATGGTTGTCGAGCAGTCCGCTCGTGGCGAGCGCGCCTACGACATCTACTCGCGCCTCCTCAAGGAGCGAGTGATCTTTCTGGTTGGCCCGGTAGAGGACTACATGGCCAATCTGATCTGTGCGCAACTGCTGTTCCTTGAAGCGGAAAACCCGGACAAGGACATCCATCTCTATATCAACTCCCCGGGCGGTTCGGTGACGGCGGGCATGTCGATCTACGACACCATGCAGTTCATCAAACCCAACGTGTCGACCACCTGCATCGGTCAGGCGTGCAGCATGGGCGCGTTCCTGCTGACGGCCGGTGCCCCAGGCAAGCGTTACTGCCTGCCGAACTCGCGTGTGATGATTCACCAGCCACTGGGCGGTTTCCAGGGCCAGGCGTCGGATATCGAAATCCATGCCAAGGAAATCCTCTTCATTCGCGAGCGTCTCAACACGCTGATGGCCCTGCATAGCGGGCGTACTCTTGAAGAAATCGAGCGCGATACCAACCGCGACAATTTCATGAGTGCAGAAGCCGCGCGTGAGTACGGGTTGATCGATGAAGTGATCAGCCAGCGCCCCGCTTAAAATAAGCAGCTCAAAATAAGGTTGGTCGGCGGGTCCGATCACCGGCGGGCTTGAAAAAGCCCGCAATAGCCTTCATCTTGTGTTGCAAGCCTATCGGATTTGGATCGAACGAATGACTGACACCCGCAACGGCGAGGACAACGGCAAGCTGCTCTATTGCTCCTTCTGTGGCAAAAGCCAGCATGAAGTACGCAAATTGATTGCCGGCCCCTCGGTCTTTATCTGCGACGAGTGCGTCGACCTGTGCAACGACATCATCCGCGAGGAGGTGCAGGAAGCACAGGCCGAAAGCAGCGCGCATAAATTGCCTTCGCCTAAAGAAATCAGCGGCATCCTTGATCAGTATGTGATTGGTCAGGAGCGTGCGAAAAAGGTTCTGGCCGTAGCGGTGTACAACCACTACAAGCGCCTGAATCAGCGTGACAAAAAGAATGACGACGTCGAACTCGGCAAGAGCAACATCCTGCTGATCGGCCCGACAGGCTCGGGTAAGACCCTGCTTGCCGAAACACTGGCCCGCTTGCTGAACGTTCCGTTCACCATCGCCGACGCAACTACCCTCACCGAGGCGGGTTACGTGGGTGAAGATGTCGAGAACATCATTCAGAAGCTGCTGCAGAAATGCGATTACGACGTGGAAAAGGCCCAGATGGGCATTGTCTACATCGATGAAATCGACAAGATTTCGCGCAAGTCTGACAACCCGTCGATCACCCGGGACGTTTCCGGTGAAGGCGTGCAGCAGGCCCTGCTCAAGTTGATCGAAGGCACGGTCGCTTCCGTTCCGCCTCAAGGTGGTCGCAAGCATCCGCAGCAGGAATTCCTGCAGGTCGACACCCGTAACATCCTGTTCATCTGCGGTGGCGCGTTCTCTGGTCTTGAGAAGGTCATTCAAAACCGTTCCACCAAGGGTGGCATCGGTTTCAACGCAGAAGTGCGCAGCAAGGAAGAAGGCAAGAAAGTCGGTGAGTCCCTGCGTGAAGTCGAGCCTGACGATCTGGTCAAGTTCGGTCTGATCCCGGAATTCGTCGGTCGTCTGCCGGTACTTGCCACGCTGGACGAGCTCGACGAGGCTGCATTGATGCAGATCCTCACCGAGCCGAAAAATGCTCTGACCAAGCAGTATGCCAAGCTGTTCGAGATGGAAGGCGTGGATCTGGAATTCCGGACCGACGCTCTGAAATCGGTCGCCAAGCGTGCCCTGGAGCGTAAAACCGGTGCCCGTGGCCTGCGTTCGATTCTCGAAGGTGTATTGCTCGACACTATGTATGAAATCCCCTCGCAATCGGAGGTGAGCAAAGTAGTGATCGATGAAAGCGTGATAGAAGGCAAGTCCAAGCCACTGTATATCTATGAAAACAGTGAGCCGACCGCCAAGGCTGCGCCAGACGCATAAGCGTCACGCAGCTTGAATAAAGAAGGGGCCTTCGGGCCCCTTTGCTATTTCGGGATCTGGCCTGCAGGAGCCGGCTTGCCAGCGAAGGCGGTCTTTGAAGGCGTATCCGGCCCGTCACAGCAGCATCCGTATGCTGCAATCTTTCAAGTGGTTCTTTTATCCGCTTGTTTTTTTCCTGGGCAGCCCCCATCTTGGTTTCAAGCTTACTTCCATCTGTTTACGGCCTTATGGCCGCCGTAGAGGCGAAATCATGAAGACAACCATCGAATTGCCTCTCCTGCCATTGCGTGATGTCGTGGTTTATCCGCACATGGTTATCCCGCTGTTCGTGGGGCGCGAGAAATCCATCGAAGCCCTCGAGGCTGCGATGACGGGTGACAAGCAGATCCTTCTGCTGGCCCAGAGAAACCCGGCTGACGACGATCCCGGTGAAGATGCCCTGTATCGCGTTGGTACGATTGCCACCGTTCTGCAGCTGCTCAAGCTGCCTGACGGAACGGTCAAGGTTCTGGTCGAAGGCGAGCAGCGGGGCGCTGTCGAGCGCTTCAGCGAAGTGGACGGCCACTGCCGTGCCGAAGTCTCCCTGATCGACGAAGTTGAAGCACCGGAGCGCGAATCGGAAGTGTTCGTTCGCAGCTTGCTGTCCCAGTTCGAGCAATACGTGCAGTTGGGCAAGAAAGTCCCGGCTGAAGTCCTGTCGTCGCTCAACAGCATCGATGAGCCAGGCCGCCTGGTGGACACCATGGCCGCGCACATGGCGCTGAAGATCGAACAGAAGCAGGAAATCCTCGAAATCATCGATTTGTCGGCCCGGGTCGAGCACGTTCTGGCGTTGCTGGATGCCGAGATCGATCTGCTGCAAGTCGAAAAGCGCATTCGCGGCCGCGTCAAGAAACAAATGGAGCGCAGTCAGCGCGAGTACTACCTGAATGAGCAGATGAAGGCCATTCAGAAAGAGCTCGGCGACAGTGACGAAGGCCACAACGAAGTCGAAGAGCTGAAAAAGCGTATCGATGCCGCCGGCTTGCCGAAAGACGCGCTGGCCAAGGCGACGGCCGAGCTGAACAAGCTCAAGCAGATGTCGCCGATGTCCGCGGAAGCGACCGTGGTGCGTTCGTACATCGACTGGCTGGTTCAAGTGCCGTGGAAGGCCCAGAGCAAGGTGCGCCTGGACCTGGCGCGCGCGGAAGACATTCTGGATGCCGACCACTATGGCCTCGAAGAGGTCAAGGAACGCATCCTCGAATACCTCGCCGTGCAAAAGCGCGTGAAGAAAATTCGTGGTCCGGTGCTGTGCCTGGTCGGTCCTCCCGGGGTGGGTAAAACGTCCCTGGCGGAGTCGATTGCTCACGCCACCAATCGCAAATTCGTGCGCATGGCCCTCGGTGGCGTGCGTGACGAGGCGGAAATTCGTGGCCATCGCCGTACTTACATCGGTTCGATGCCAGGAAGATTGATTCAAAAGATGACAAAAGTGGGTGTCCGCAACCCGCTGTTCCTGCTCGATGAAATCGACAAGATGGGCAGCGACATGCGTGGCGATCCGGCATCGGCGTTGCTGGAGGTGCTCGATCCCGAGCAGAACCACAACTTCAACGATCACTATCTGGAAGTCGATTACGACCTGTCCGATGTGATGTTCCTGTGTACTTCGAACTCGATGAACATCCCGCCGGCGTTGCTGGACCGGATGGAAGTGATCCGTCTGCCGGGCTACACCGAAGACGAGAAGATCAACATTGCCGTCAAATACCTTTCGCCTAAGCAGATTACGGCCAACGGCCTGAAGAAAGGCGAGCTGGAGTTTGACGCAGAAGCGATCCGCGACATCATCCGCTACTACACCCGTGAAGCCGGTGTGCGCGGGCTGGAGCGCCAGATTGCCAAGGTCTGCCGCAAGGCCGTCAAGGAACATGCGCTGGAGAAACGCTTCTCGGTGAAAGTCACCGCAGACATGCTGGAGCACTTCCTGGGCGTGCGTAAATTCCGCTACGGCCTGGCCGAGCAGCAGGATCAGATTGGCCAGGTGACCGGATTGGCGTGGACTCAGGTGGGCGGCGAACTGCTGACCATCGAAGCGGCCGTCGTACCGGGCAAGGGCCAGTTGATCAAGACCGGTTCATTGGGTGACGTGATGGTCGAATCGATCACCGCGGCCTTGACCGTTGTCCGCAGCAGGGCGAAGAGCCTGGGGATCCCTCTGGACTTCCATGAGAAGCGCGACACACACATCCATATGCCGGAAGGGGCGACTCCAAAGGATGGCCCTAGCGCCGGTGTAGGCATGTGCACGGCCCTGGTATCGGCATTGACCGGCATTCCGGTACGCGCGGATGTCGCCATGACCGGCGAGATCACGTTGCGTGGCCAGGTCTTGGCCATTGGCGGCTTGAAAGAAAAACTGTTGGCTGCCCACCGTGGCGGAATCAAGACAGTGATCATTCCTGAAGAGAATGTGCGCGATCTCAAAGAGATTCCGGACAATATCAAGCAGGATCTACAGATTAAACCGGTTAAATGGATTGACGAGGTCCTGCAAATTGCGTTGCAATACGCGCCGGAGCCCTTGCCGGACGTGGCTCCGGAGATAGTCGCGAAGGATGAGAAACGCGACGCAGATTCTAAGGAAAGAATTAGCACGCATTAGTACGTATTTGCCTGGGGGGCTTTCTTGACAGCTTTTTAGAGCCCTTGTTATAAAGCGGCTCTTAAGTGTCTGTAGGCCATTCAGCACTCGTTTTTGCTTTCACCAAAAAAACTTAGAATCATACTCAAATAGATATAAGGGGACTTAGAGTGAACAAGTCGGAACTGATTGATGCTATCGCTGCATCCGCTGATATCCCGAAAGCTGCTGCTGGCCGTGCGCTGGACGCTGTAATCGAATCCGTCACTGGCGCTCTCAAGGCTGGCGACTCTGTTGTTCTGGTTGGTTTCGGTACCTTCTCCGTAACTGATCGTCCGGCTCGCATTGGTCGTAACCCACAGACCGGTAAGACGCTGGAAATCGCAGCAGCCAAAAAACCAGGTTTCAAAGCCGGTAAAGCACTGAAAGAAGCTGTCAACTAAGTTCGATTCAGGTTTTTACCCATCCGGGTCGGGGTCATGCCTGACTTGGCAGCGGAGCGGCAGTCCTGACTGCAGGTCGCCGGTTCAAGACACCGAGGGTCGCCAGTTCGAGCCCCTCGATCCGCTCCGCCAGTTACGAGAAGGCGCATCCTCGGATGCGCCTTTCTTCTATCCGGATTCTACCCACGCTCCACGGTTGCCTAATTTTTGAAGTTCAACCGTTTCTGGGGGACGCATGCTGCAGAATATCAGGGACAATTCACAAGGCTGGATTGCCAAGACTATTATCGGGGTCATCGTTGCACTGATGGCTCTGACCGGTTTCGACGCCATTTTTCAGGCCACGACGAACACGAATGAAGCGGCGAAGGTCAATGGCGAAGAAATCAGCCAGAACGAACTGAGCCAGGCGGTCGATATGCAACGCCGTCAGCTCATGCAACAGCTGGGCAAGGATTTCGATGCTTCCTTGCTCGATGAAAAAATGCTGCGCGAGTCGGCTCTCAAGGGCCTGATCGATCGCAAACTGCTGCTGCAAGGCGCAGAAGACTCGAAATTCGCCTTTTCCGAAGCGGCTCTGGATCAGGTCATCCTGCAAACGCCTGAGTTTCAGGTGGATGGCAAGTTCAGCTCCGAGCGTTTCGATCAGGTGATTCGCCAACTCGGCTATACCCGCATGCAATTCCGCCAGATGCTGGCTCAGGAAATGCTGATTGGTCAGCTGCGTGCCGGTCTCGCCGGTAGCGGTTTCGTGACCGATGCACAGGTACTGGCGTTTGCCCGTCTGGAAAAACAGACCCGCGATTTCGCCTCGCTGAACATCAAGGCCGACCCGGCAGCGGTGAAGCTGACCGACGATGAGGTCAAGGCCTACTACGACGAGCACGCCAAGGAATTCATGACGCCGGATCAGGTGGTCATCGATTACCTCGAGCTGAAGAAGGCTTCCTTCTTCGATCAGGTCAGCGTCAATGACGAAGACCTGCAGGCGGCCTATCAGAAAGAAATCGCGAACCTGTCCGAGCAACGCCAGGCGGCGCACATTCTGATTGAAGTGAATGACAAGACCACCGAGGCGCAAGCCAAGGCGAAGATCGAAGAGATCCAGGCTCGTCTGGCCAAGGGCGAGAAATTCGAGGCGCTGGCCAAGGAATTCTCCCAGGATCCGGGTTCGGCGAACAACGGCGGTGACCTGGGTTATGCCGGTCCTGGCGTCTACGACCCGGCGTTCGAGAAAGCCCTGTATTCGTTGGCCAAGGACCAGGTTTCCGCGCCGGTTCGCACCGATTTCGGGTTCCACCTGATCAAGCTGTTGGGCGTGGAAGCGCCTGAAGTTCCGACATTCGCCAGCCTGAAAGACAAGCTGACCCGCGAGTTGAAGGCCCAGCAGGTCGAACAGCGTTTTGTCGAGGCGACCAAGCAACTGGAAGACGCTTCATTCGAAGCGTCGGACCTGGCGCAACCGGCACAAGACCTGAAACTGAACGTCCACACGTCCAAGCCGTTCGGCCGTGAAGGCGGTGAGGGTATTGCAGCCAACCGTGCCGTGATCACTGCCGCGTTCAGCCCGGAGGTCCTGGATGAGGGTGCGAACAGCACTGCCATCGAGCTCGATCCGGAAACCGTGGTCGTGTTGCGTGCCAAGGAGCACCTGAAGCCTTCGCAATTGCCGCTGGAAAGCGTCTCTGCTGCGATCCGTGTGCAATTGGCCAAGGAACACGCCAGCGCCGATGCCAAGACCAAGGCTGACGCCCTGATTGCCAGCCTGCGCGATGGCAAGACCCCGCTGGATCAGGCGGTCGACGGCCAGGCCTGGAAAGTCACCGAGGCGGCGACTCGCGCTCAGGAAGGGGTCGACCCTGCGGTGCTGCAAGCGCTGTTCCGCATGGCGAAGCCTGCGTCCAAGGACAAGCCGACCTTCACCAGCGTGACGCTGGCGGATGGCAGCCTGATGATCGTGCGCCTCAATGGCGTGAACGAAGCAGCGGCGCCGACCGAAGAAGAGAAAGCACAGTATCGTCGCTACCTCGCTTCCCGCATCGGCCAGCAAGACTTCGCGGCTTACCGCAAGCAGCTGGAAAGCCAGGCGGAAATCAAGCGTTACTGATGCCTGATCAGGTTTAGCGCTGCACAAAAGACCCCGGCCGGAAGGCTGGGGTCTTTTTGTTTGGCCGTACGTCACTTGCCGCGGTGACTTTTGCGTAAAACCGGGGTCAATCAGCCTGTAACCGTTTTAAGACATGATCGATGCTCCGCTAAGCATCGATCTGTTGCACAATATGCCCCGAACCGTTTTCTTCAGGATGTTCAATGTTTAAATCACTTCCCATGCGGGTTGTCGGACTGGCAGCCGTGCTTGCTACTGCGGCCGGTTGTTCATCGAACAAGACCGCCATCTATGAGCATGAGAATTTCGACGACTCCGGTACCTTTTCCCGAAACTATCCGGTCACCGATACCCAGAGCTGTGAAGCCGCTCGTCGTGCCTTGCTCAGCCAGGGTTACATCATCACCAGCAACGATTCGAAGCTGGTCAGCGGTCACAAGAGCTTCCAGCAGACCGGCGAGAACCACATGGAGATCAGCTTCAGCGTGGTCTGTACCGATGACGGCAGCGAAGGGCACCACGCGACCGTATTCGCCAACGCCCTGCAGGATCGTTATGCGCTGAAGAAGACCAACAACTCCGCCAGTCTCGGTGTGGGTGTGTTGGGCTCGGTGTCGATGCCGATCGGCTCCTCCGATGACTCGATGGTCAAGGTCGCCAGCGAAACCGTATCGTCTGCCAAGTTCTACGAGCGTTTCTTCGCACTGGTCGAACTGTTCCTGCCGCCGGAAGCGAAAAAGGCTGCGCACATCCCCGAAAAGCCGAAAACGGACCTGGGCATGCCTGAAGCCCAGGCAGCGCCGGCACCACTGGCACCTGCCCCGGCAGCGGCTCCCGCTGTAGAGCCTGCTGCACCAGCGCCTGCACCTGCACCTGCACCTGCATCCATTGAAGCGGCTCCAGCGGCCTCCGAGCCGGTTGCCCCGCCTCCTGAAGCGGCGCCGATCACGCCGACCGAGCGTGTAGAGCCTGCATCGTTCCAGGAAGTCGTCACGCCACCGTCGAACCCGAGTGACTTGCCTGCGCCGAGCGAACCCATCCCGGCGATGCCTGCCTCAGGCCAGTGATGGATATGCCACGGGATTGGGTCGGATGACCCGATCCCGTGGCCAGCCAAAAGATTGACCCTCGTCAACCAAGACCACTGTTCTGTGGCCTCCCGCGAAAAAATCCGATGATAAATTCCTGACCAGCTGCTACGTTTTATTCAGTAGCGACAGAGTGTCGTGTCCGCGTCATTTTTCTTTCATGCGGGCACTTTATGCTCTGGGAATTGGTCATTTATTCAGACGTTTTTAATATGGGTTGGGGGATTCAAAAATGGACGATTATCAAGAAGAGCTGCTCGAGTACCAGGCTTTCGAACTGGACCCACTGGAGCCGGCGGAAGACGCTACCGAGTTGTAGGCATCAGGCGGATTGGCGATGACTGCGGCGAAATTCGCCGGGGGTCTGTCCGTTCCAGCGTTTGTATGCGCGTTGAAACGCTTCGGCTGAGGCAAAACCCAGCAGGTAGGCGATCTCTCCGAACGCCAGTTCGGTGTCGCGTATGTAGGTCATGGCCAGGTCGCGACGGGTGTCGTTGAGAATTGCACGAAACTGCGTGCCTTCTTCGGCGAGCTTGCGGCGCAGGGTCCAGGTGGGCAGCTTCAGGCGTGCCGCCACCTCTTGCAGGTCGGGTTCCCGGCCACCATTGAGCAGGGGGCCCAGCAGCGCGATGATGCGTTCGCGCAGGCTGCGGGTGCGTGTCAGTTGTTCCAGTTCTCGCTCACACAGTTGCAGCAAATGCCGCCAGGTACTCGGGCAATGCTCGGGGTTGCGCTGGGCGAGACTTTCCAGGCTCAAGCGCAGTTGATTGCGCTCGCCGCCAAACTGAATCGGACAGTCACCCAACACGTCATAGGCCGCGCGGTAACCGGGCTCCTCGAATTCGATCTCGATGCGTTCGGCGCGCAGCGGGGCAGGGCTGACACTGGACAATTGCTGCAACCAGCCGGCGATGATCGAATCCACCACAAAGCGGTTGTAGGCGTTATAGGGGCTGATCGAATAGAAGCGCAGCCAGGCGCCCTGGGCGTCTTCGTGAAAGCTTGATTGACCCCGATAATTGGAGCCATACAAGGCTTCGAATCGAATCAGGCAGCGGGCGGCTTCACGTACCGTCGGCGCCTGGGCCGCAGTGACGCCAGCAAGGCCAGCCTGGCTCAGGCGACTGAGCTGGCCCATGCGCAAGCCAAGGGCCGGGTTGCCGGTCAGTTGAATGGCGCTGTGGCCCAGGCGCATGTAGCGCGGTATCGACAGTCGGGCACCGGCTTCGCTCAGGCGCCCGGCGTCGAGGCCGTATTGATCGAGCAGTGGCTGAGGATCTACGCCATGACTGCGCACGGCATCGGCCAGGCTATGAACAAAGCCCACCGACAGATCGCCCAGGCGCATCGGCTGCGGCTTCATGGCTACAACCAGAGGTTCAGCAAACGCGCACCATGGGCATTGCCGTCGGCAAAATGCTGGCCGTTACTGCTGAGGAAGCTGTGTCCGGCGCTGCCCTGATCCCAGAACTGACCCCGCAGGAACACACTCATGCCAGCGACGGCTTGACTGGCAGGTGTCCGGGTCGTGAGATTCAGGCGCTGCCAGGCCTGGCCTTCACTGACTTCTCCAGGCTGCAAGATGACCGATGTCGGCGCTGACGAGCCCCTGTAGCCACGCCACGGTTGATCCCAGGTGCCACGGCCGGCAACAAAGGCCGGTACCGCGACCAGTTGTACGCTTTGGTCGTTGAGCTTGAGGTAGTTTTCCGGGTACCAGCTGTCGTGACCGATCAATACGCCCAGCCTTCCGGCGGGGGTATCAACGACATTGAGCGAGTGCTCGCCGTTCGCCTTGATCCCGTTCTGTTCTGCGAAGAACGGGTGTATCTGGCGCTGGGGCTGGCCGATCGGCAGGCCCTCGCTGTTGAACACCACGCTGCTGTTGTACAGCGCGCCGCGGCCGATTCTCAAGGTGCCGTCGATGATGCTCGGTTCGGGCAGTACGATGGAACCCGCCACCAGCGTCACGTGGAATTCCCTGGCCAGCCCTCCGAACAATGCCTGGTAGTCTCTGGCCATCGCCTTGGCTTTCATACGCAAGTGGGCATCGTCCAGACGGTTGCCGCCCTCGGCGCTGATCAACGCCTTGGCGAACTTCAGGGGATTGCTCACCGCCAGCCAGTTCATGGCCTCCTTGAGGGTGCTGGCTTGGTACAACTCATCCTTCTCGCCGCTGACCATCAGCCAGGTACCGACGTGCTCCGGCAACACGACGACGGTCTTGTCGTTCAACAGACCCTGGTCCCGGGCTGCTTGCAGATAGGCCGCGAGCTTGCGGTGCAAACGCTCGGGGCTTTGATAATCGGTGGGAAACAGTTCGGGCTGAATGCCCAACAGATTGCCACGGTCCGCAGGCGTGCCCTGGTCGACAGCCAGGTTGATCCGCAGATCCGAAAGGTAATGACCCACCGGCCGGTCTGCGGCCCACATCGCGTAGGTCGTGAGGGCGGCGAGCAACGCCATGGAAAATGTCAGGTACAAAAGTTTGCGCATGGGGAAACAGTTTACAGCCTGGAACCGGTTCGAGCATAAAGGGAATCAAGGCCTTAGTGGGCAAATTTCAAGCGTTGGCTGTTTTTTTCGCTGGCGGCTGCCTTTCTGCGCCGCGACGCGGCCATGAATGGCTGGATGGGGATCATGGGAGGAGGGGCGCCGGTCTGCCATCATTTGGCTTGACCGACCGGCAGGTGAGCGTCAGTTGGTGACCAGCAGTTCCGGGCCGAGGTAGTTGTTGATCTGGTCGATATCGTCGTCGCCCAGGCTGCCCACCGAGGAGGCCAGGCGCAGGCGCGACATCAAATAGCGCAACTTGGCATCGAACAGATCGTGGCGCGCAACGAAAAGCAGCTCTTCGGCATTGAGGACGTCCGAGTTGGTGCTGGTGCCGCCTTCCTTGAAGCCCTTGCGTGACGATGCCAGTGAGCGTTCGTTGGACGCTACGGCCTTCTCCAGCGCGCGAATGCGTTTGGCACCGCTCAGAATGCCTTGATACTCACGGGTGGTTCCAGTGATGACCTCCTGTCGTGCAGCGTCGAGCTCGTCCGAGGCCTTGTCGCTGTTGGCGCTGGCCTGGCGTGTCAGCGCGCTGACGCCGCCACCGCTGTACAGCGGGATATTGACTTCCAGTCCGATCGAACCGTAGCGGTTGCGTTGATTCAGCTCGGAGAGTGATTGGCTCTCACCCGCGGTGTAGCCGGCAACGAAATCCAGGGTTGGCCAGTGGCCGGCCCTGGCGCGCTTCACTTCTTCCTCGGCGAGGTTGCGGCTATAGCGGCGCGCATGGAGCAGGGGGCTGTCGGTCTGGGCTTTGACCAGCCAATCCTGCAGGTTGCTCGGCTGCAGCGGTGGTGTATCGAAGCTCGGACGCAAGGTGGTCAGCGATTCGGGGGTTTCACCGATGTATTCCTCGAGCTTGCGGCGCGCGTTGACCAGGTTGTCTTGCGCTTCGATCAGTTCGGCTTCGGCGAGGTCGCGGCGAGCGGTCGACTCGTCGACGTCGGTGACGGTGCCGGCCCCCAGTTCCAGGCGCCGTTTCGCCGAGGCGAGTTGTTCGTCGAAGGCGTTCAGCTTGGACTTGGCCAGGGTGATGGTTTCGCTGGCCAGGAGCACATCGAAATAGCTTTCGGCCAGGCGCACCGCGGCGTCCTGGCTCTTGGCGTCGAATACTGCGTTGCTGTAGTCGGCACGCTGCTGACCCTGGCGGTATTCGGCCATTTTCTGTTTGTTGAACAGTGGTTGGCGCAGGCGCACGTTAGCGCCCTTGGAGTCGTAGTCGAGATCTCTTTCGATACCGCTCTGGCGTTGTGTGCCGTTGACCTTGTTGTCGTAGGCCGAGGCATTGATCTGCGGTAGCAGGCCGGCCTTGCCGATAGCGCGGTTTTCCCCGCCGGCCTTTTTTTCATGCACGGCGGCCTGATAGATAGGGCCCTGGAACTGCAACAGGTCCCAGGCTTGCTTGAGGTCCATCGCGTCGGCCGGCAAGGCCAACCCCATCAGGCAGAAGAGCAGGCAATGACGGTCCATTTCATTGTTCCTTGAATGAGCTGTCCACACGTTCGAGCATTGGTTTAAGAAGATAGCTCAACATATTGCGTTCGCCTGTCTTGATGGTGACGCTGGCGGGCATGCCGGGGCGAATGTGATTGGTGCCAAGCAGGCTCATGCCATCGGGGGTGACTTCCACTTGGGCCAGATAGAACGGCTGCTTGCTTTCCTCGTCCATCAGACGGTCGGCGGAGATGGTCATCACGCGGCCGGGGATGTTTGGCGTCTGGGCATGGTTGAAAGCCGGGAAGGAAATGTCCACGGGCAGGCCGGGGAACATCTTGTCGATGGCCTGCACGGGAATCATCGCGTCGACCTGCAACGGTTCGTTGACCGGAACGATTTCCATGATCTTGAAGCCGGGCTGAATGATCCCGCCGACGGTGGCGATGCTCAGGGCCTGGACCATGCCGTCGATCGGCGAACGAATCACCGTGTGGGTCACTTCGTAGTCGAGGGCGCGCAAGCGGTCGGCCAGGGTAGTGTTTTCCTTGGCGGTTTCCGTCAGCTGCGACTCGACTTCCTTCAGGTAATCGTGCTGGCGCTGCAGGATGCGCAGCTTGATTTCGGTGGTCTGGCTACGCACCCGGGCGATGTTGTTGAGGTTCTCGGCCTGGCCGGCGGCGAGGTCGGCGTTGCTGCGCTCCAGCTCAAGCAGGCGGTTGCGCGGCACATAGCCTTCGGCCGTCAGCACGCGGGTGCCTTGCAGTTCCTGGTTGAGGAAACTGATCTGAGAGGCGCGGGCGCTATAGACCTGCTGCAGGCCCTTGAGCTGCACTGCCGACGCCGCCAGGTTCTCCTGCAGGATGCTGATTTCGCCAGCGAGACCGGCGCGCCGGGTGTCGAGCAGGCGCTGTTGCAGGTCCATGGCGGCTTCCAGGCGGTGGTCATCCTTGAAGCGCTTGAGCAGTTCAGGATCGAAGTTCACCACATCGCGGTTGTCACGTTCCGCTTCCAGACGGTTTTCCACCGTCTTGCTGACGATGTACTGGGCGCTGACCGCCCCCTGTTCGGCAGCGGCACGCAGTGAATCGAGGCGGACCACCTCCTGGCCTTTTGTCACCAGATCGCCTTCGCGAACGAGAATGGCCTCCACGGTACCGCCGCTCAGATGCTGCACGGCTTTGCGATTGCTGGTGACCTTGACCGTGCCTGTCGCTACCACGCCGGCATCCAGTGGCGCCAGCCAGGACCACAGGAGGAAGCCGCCGAAGCCGGCAAGCACCAGCCACACGCCCCACCGCGCGGGTTTGCCGACGTCCAGGTCTACCACGCTCCTGGGATCGGCTGTAATCATCTCGGTATGTTGGCTCATTTGCATGATCGGTCACTCCCGTGCTTTGACGGAGGCCAGCGGAGTTGATGCGCCTGCAGGGATCACACTGGCCTTGCGCAGCGCTGCGAATACTTCATCGCGCGTACCTAGCATCTGCACGCCGCCGTCGCGCAGCATCAGCACCTTATCGACGGCACAGAGTACGTTGGGACGGTGAGAAATCAGAATGACGGTGGCGCCACGGCCCTTGAGTTCGGCCAGAGCATCGACCAAGGC
Organism: Pseudomonas sp. GW456-L13; assembly: GCF_017350115.1. Classification (NCBI taxonomy): domain Bacteria; kingdom Pseudomonadati; phylum Pseudomonadota; class Gammaproteobacteria; order Pseudomonadales; family Pseudomonadaceae; genus Pseudomonas; species Pseudomonas sp. GW456-L13. The sequence goes on along the minus strand of NZ_JACNAS010000002.1, from coordinate 386,095 downwards.
CTTTTCGCCGACGTCGTCGAGGTTGGCGTTCGGCTCGTCCAGCACGATCAGATTGGGCTCGCCATACAGCGCGCGGGCCAAGGCAATGCGCTGCTTCTGGCCGCCGGATAGCGGGCTGCCATCGGTGCCCAGGCGGGTGTCATAACCCTGCGGAAAACGCAGGATCATCTCGTGCACGCCAGTGATCTTGGCGGCGCGGATGACCGCTTCGCTGTCCACTTCGCCAAAGCGCGCAATGTTGTCGGCGATGGTGCCCTCGAACAGCTCCACGTCCTGTGGCAGGTAGCCGAGCCAGGGACCCAGTTCGCCCTTGTTCCAGTTGAAGATGTCCGCGCCGTCCAGGCGCACCTTGCCGGCCTGCGTCGGCCAGACGCCAACCAGCAAGCGGGCGAGGGTGGATTTGCCCGAGGCGGACGGACCGATAATGCCAAGGCTTTCGCCGGGGACAAGGCTGAAGCTCACACCGCGCAGAATCGTGTTGGTGGTCCCTGGGGCACCGGCATACACATTCTCCACCGCCAGCATGCCCATTGGCCGCTGCAGCGACATGCTCGGTGGCCGGCGCGGAAAGTCTTGCAGCATCTCGTTGAGACGGCCCCAGGCCGAGCGGCAGCCGAGCAATTGCTTCCACGACGCGATGACCTGTTCCACCGGACCCAGTGCGCGGCCGGTGAGGATCGAGCAGGCAATCATCATCCCCGGGGTGATCTTGCCTTCGATCGCCAGAAGCGCGCCGGCGCCGAGGATCAGCGACTGCAAAGTGATCCGCACGAAGCGCCCGGTGCTGCTGATCACGGCGGCACGATCGGAGGCCAGGGTTTGCATTTCCAGAATGCGCAAATGGCTTTGGTACCAGCGCTTGCTGATCGACGGCAGCATGCCCATGGCCTCGATGACCTCGGCGTTGCGCAGGTTGTTGTTGGCGTACTGGCCGGAGGAGAGGGCGGCCTGATTGGCTTCGGCCAGCGGCTTCTGCGTCGCCTTTTCAGTGAGCCAGGCCAGGGCCACCAGAATCAGCGAGCCGATCAGCGTGATCAGTCCGAGTATCGGGTGAATCAAATAGGCGACCAGCAGGTAGATAGGCGTCCAGGGTGCATCGAAGAAAGCGAACAGAGAGTTGCCGGTGACGAACTGACGAACCTGCGCGAGGTCCTGCAGGGCCTGGGCCGGGTTACCTCCGGCGCGGTTCAGGTTGCGCTCGAATGCAGCAGTGAAAATGCGTCGGTTGAGGTCCATGTCGAGGCAGTTGCCGACCCGGATCAGTACGCGGGTGCGGACCATTTCCAGTGTGGACATCAGCAAGAACAGACCTACTACCAGGACAGTCAGCATCGTCAGCGTCGTGACGTTGCGACTGACCAGGGCTCGATCGTAAACCTGCAGCATATAAATAGCTGGCGTCAACATCATGACGTTTATGACACCGCTGAAAGCAGCCAGCGAATAAAAACTGCGGCGCAGGCGAAAGAGCGCGTCGGCCAGTTCTGAACGGATGCTCGACTGCTTGGGCATTTTGATCCTCCCACTGCGAAAAGCCGATTGCCCTTGGAGCGCAACAGCTAACAGTAAATGTAGTCCTGTAAACAGCTTATGGACACGCAGGCTGGTCGCTCTATGGATGGCGAGTCTTCCGAAATCGCTGCGTTGCTCCCTTATGCAGCAGCGTAGGTGGCGCTGAATCACTCCGAAATAACATTTCGCTCTATACCAGCACACAACTTTCTATATGTCCTTAAAAAACAGATAGTTGTGATGCCTGCCACCAGTCGTCTGTTTTAACGACGTAATATTGACAAAGTTTTGCTATGGAACTTTAGTCTTAGTTATCGGGGGGGCCGCCCGCCTGAAGCTTGCCATCGCTTTGGCAACGCAAGGCGCGGTGATTTCCCGGGAGGAGCAGAACCATGTCGATCATTTCGTTGTTTTGCAGAGGGAAGGGACTGTCCAGGACGTTCGCCTTCACTTCCAGATTCCATGGCCCGCCCAAGGCTCGAATCCGCTCTGCCTGATCGCCCGGCGAGCAATTCATATCGCGAATTCCAGGCGCGAATCCCGGGTCCCGGGTAACGCCAGCTCTCGCAAAAAAACATAACCAACAAACTGCGCAAGCCATCACTTGACTTGGCGCGGGAGGATTTTCTCGTCCCGCGCCTTTAACCAGACAGATCGAGGGCAATCCAAAATGGCCAATTTCAGCAAGTCGGACCTGGAATTCATCCTCAAGCAAATCTTTATCGCCGAGGCGAATGCCGCCGGCACCAGCCTCATTGATTTGCTTCCCAATACCCAGGTGCCGTTCGGCCTGCGTACCGTCGATGGCAGCTTCAATAACCTGGTCACCGGCCAGAGTGATTTTGGCGCCGCGGACGCTGACTTCCCACGCCTGCTCGATCCTTCCTTTCTATCGGCGCAGTACGCCGGAACAGGGACGGTGATCGACCCGCAACCACGGATTATCAGTAACCTGGTCGTCGACCAGACCGCCAACAACCCGGCGGCCTATGCCTCTGCGTTCGACCCGGGCCTGGACGGTGTACTCAACTTCGGCACGGTGGGTAATGACGACGTACTCAAGGATGGCGTACAGATAGTCACCAGCCCCGGACTGGATGGCGTGTTCGGCACGGCCGATGACAAGGACGTGTTCTTCATGCCCAACGTGTCGCCGGACGTCGGCCTGACCGCCAGCTTCAACTCGTGGATGACCTTCTTCGGCCAGTTCTTCGATCACGGTCTCGACCTGGTCACCAAGAGCACTACCGACGTCGTGTTCATTCCGCTGCAGGCGGACGATCCGTTGTTCGTCCCGGGCAGCCTGACCAACTTCATGGTGCTGTCACGCGCAGTGCATACCGCCGGCGCGGACGGAGTAGTCGGCACGGCCGATGATGGCCAGACCAACACCACCTCGCCGTTCGTCGACCAAAGCCAGACCTACGCCTCGCACCCTTCGCACCAGGTGTTTCTGCGCGAGTACGTCATCAATGCGGCGGGCGATCCTGTTGCAACGGGGCGCTTGATTACCAACCGCGACCTCGGCCCGGATGGCCGGTTCGGCACGGCCGATGATGGCGACGGCGAAAATGGCGGCATGGCGACCTGGGCAGTGGTCAAGGCCCAGGCCCGTGACATTCTGGGCATCAACCTGACTGACGCCGATGTGCACAACGTGCCATTACTGGCAACCGATGCGTACGGCAACTTCATCCGCGGGCCGAACGGCATGCCGCAGGTGGTGATTCGCATCAGTAACGGTGCTGACGGCATCGCCGGGACCGCTGATGACGTTACTCAACTGGTCGAAGGCAACCTGGCAGCTCCCATCAGTCTGGCCAATGCCGTGAGCACCGGGCATGGTTTCCTCGACGACATCGCCCATAATGCCGCGCCGGTCGTCGTCGGCGGGGTTCTGCAGGCGGATGCCGACATCGCTATCGGCAATGCGCAGCCCGTTGGCCCTGGCGGCAACAACCTGACCTATGACAACGAACTGCTCGACGCCCACTATATTGCCGGCGACGGCCGGGTCAACGAGAACATTGGCCTGACCACCGTGCACCATGTGTTCCACTCCGAGCACAACCGCCTGGTCCAGCAATCGAAGGACACCATCATTGCCGCAGGCGATCTGGCCTTCCTCAATGAGTGGCTGGTGGACGACGTGGCTGCAATACCGACTACACCTGCCGAGATTGCGGCATTGGTGTGGGATGGCGAACGCCTGTTCCAGGCCGCCAAGTTCGGCACCGAAATGCAGTACCAACACCTGGTGTTCGAAGAGTTCGGGCGGACCATTCAGCCGCAGATCGACGAATTCCTTGCACCCAGCGGGTATGACACCTCGATCAACCCGGCAATCCTCGCCGAGTTCGCCCACGTGGTGTATCGCTTCGGTCACTCGATGTTGACCGAAACTGTCGATCGCTTCGACCCCGCGTTCAATCCGCTGCTCACTGACCCCACCAACCCGGACTCGCAACTGGGTCTGATCGCGGCCTTCCTCAACCCGCTGGCGTTCGCCAGCAGCGGGGTGACTGCGGACCAGGCGGCAGGGGCGATCATTCGCGGTGTGACCCGCCAGGTCGGCAACGAGATCGATGAGTTCGTCACCGAAGCGTTGCGCAACAACCTGCTCGGTCTGCCGCTCGATTTGCCGAGCCTGAACCTGGCACGTGGTCGCGACACGGGCATCCCCACCTTGAATGAGGCGCGTCGCGAGTTTTACGCATCCACCGGCGACAGCCAACTCAAGCCGTACATCAGTTGGGCTGACCTGGCAGACAGCCTCAAGCACCCCGAGTCGCTGGTCAACTTCATCGCGGCCTATGGCACGCATAGCACGATCACGGCGGCGACCACGCTGGCAGACAAACGCGCTGCAGCCTTTGCGCTGGTATTCAACGGTGCGGGTTCGCCGGCTGACCGCCTGGACTTCCTCAACAGCACCGGTGCCTATGCCAACGTAACGCTGGCCGGCGCGGATGGGGTACTGGGTACTGCCGATGACCTGACCGGTGTGACGGTCACGGGCGTCGACGACATCGACTTCTGGGTCGGTGGCCTCGCCGAACAGAAGATGCCGTTCGGCGGCATGCTCGGCTCGACGTTCAACTTTGTGTTTGAAACCCAGATGGAGGCGTTGCAGAACGGCGACCGCTTCTACTACCTGGCGCGTACCGCGGGCCTGAACTTCGGCGCCGAGTTGGAAAACAACTCCTTTGCCAAGCTGATCATGCTCAACACCGATGTCACCCACCTGTCGAACACCGTGTTCCTGACGCCGACGTTCACCCTTGAGGTGGATCAGACCGCCCAGTTCACCGGCCTTGGCGTGGATGGCCGCGCCGATCCGACCGGCGGTATCATGATCAACGGCGTGGAAGTCGTGTCGCTGGTGATTCGCGACAACCCTGACACCGTGGGTCCGGACACCAATTATCTGCAGTACACCGGTGAAGACCATATCGTCATGGGCGGCACCGCCGGCAATGACATCATCATTTCCGGTGAGGGCGATGACACCCTTTACGGCGACGGCGGCAACGACCGCCTTGAAGGCGGTGCCGGGAACGATGCGGTACTGGGCGGCGCGGGCGATGACATCATCAGCGATTCGTTCGGTGACAACCGTCTGGAAGGCAATGACGGTAACGATGTGATCGTGGCTGGCAGCATGCTTGCCGGAGGCAACCTGATCCTGGGTGGCGACGGCCAGGACTTCATCATCACCACTGAAGACATCTCCCTTTCCTTCGGCGGCCAGGGTGACGACTTCATTCTCGGTGCCAAGACCAACCTGCCGGCTACCGGTGGCGAAGGTGATGACTGGATCGAGAAGGGCACCCAGGACGGTGCACCTGGCGATAACGCCTCGCCGTTGCTCAATGACGATGTGATCGGCAACGACATCTTTACTGGTGGTGGCGGTTTCGACGAAATGATCGGCGAGGGTGGCGATGACATCTTCGTTGGCAGCGATGCCCAGGACAAGATGGACGGCATGTCCGGCTTCGACTGGGTGACCTACAAGAACGACAGGGTCGGCGTGACCGCTGACCTGAGCATGGCCGCGCTGGCTCAGCCCCATGGCAATACACCAAGCCAGAATGCCGGCATATTCAATCCGGTCGGTGCCTCGCCAGCCTCGATTCTCGACCGTTTTGCCGAGGTCGAAGGCTTGTCCGGTTCGAGTTTTGGCGATGTACTCAGAGGTGATGATGTCGATGCGGACACTATCATCAACCACGGCGGTACCACGGGCAGTGCGCTGACCAATGTCGCATTGATCCGCGGACTGGACCAGTTCCTGGCCGATGCCGGACTGCCGGTCACCGGCTTTGCCACTGGCAACATCATCCTCGGCGGTGATGGCAGCGACCTGATCGAGGGCCGCGGTGGCGATGACCTGATCGACGGCGACAAATGGATCAACGTCAGGATTGCCGTTTATGATCCGGCTGACGTCAACCATACCGGCCCTGAGATCGCCAGCTTCGACAGCATGGTCGATATGATCCCGTTGATGCTGGATGGCACCATCAACCCTGGTCAGCTCAAGGCCGTGCGGGAAATCATGCCCGGCACCTCGACGGGCGGGGCGGCCTTCGATACCGCCATTTTCTCCGGGCTTGAAGCCGAGTATGCGGTGACTGTCGACGACCGTGGCACGGACGATGTGTCGGACGATGTCTGGACAGTGGCCGATAGCGTAGCGGGTCGCGACGGCACCGATACCCTGTTGAATATCGAACGCCTGCAGTTCGCCGATAACCAGCAAGTGCTGGTGGCGGGGGAGAATGCCCAACCGGATGGCAGTCCGACTGTCTCGGATGGCAACGGCGGCGCGATCACCGTGGGCGATTTACTGACTGTCAGCGTGGCCGGGGTGAGCGATGACGACAACGTCGCGGCGGGTAATCCGCAGGGGTTGATCACCAACTCCTCTGTGTCCTACATCTGGCAGTTCGAGGCCGATCCAGGCAGTGGCATATTTGAGGACATCATTCTGTTGCCGGCTGGCGACCTGGCGTTCCAAAGCGCCAATGGTACCGCATTCAAGGTCTCTCCTGATCTCGCCGGGTTGTCGTTGCGGGTCAAGGCTATCTATCAGGACGGTCACGGCACCACGGAGATCCTGTTCTCCACGCCGACGGCTGCCGTTGTTGCCGGTGCACCGGTTACGCCAACGGCGCAGGTACCTGTAGTCGATGCCACTGCGGGTGGCGCGGGCCTGCACATGGTCCGCTCCGACCTCAACTTCATTCTTGACCAGATCAAGATTGCCGAGGCTGATGCGGCCGGTCAGGACATCCTCTCGCTGCTCCCGAACATCCGCGCGCCGCTGGGCCTGCGTACGGTCGACGGGTCAAGCAACAACCTGATGAACCTCAACGGCATTGACAACACCGAGTTTGGCGCCGCCGATAACCTCTTCCCGCGCGTGGGCGATCCGGTCTTCAATCCGGCGGAAGGGGGAACGTCGTATGCGCAGAACAACGGCATTGTGATCGACTCGCAGCCGCGCACCATCAGTAACCTGATCGTCGATCAGACAGCGAACAACCCGGCGGCCTATGCCACGGCATTCGACCCGGGCCTGGACGGTGTGCTCAACTTCGGCGCGGTGGGTAACGACGATGTGCTCAAGGAAGGTGTACAGATTGTTGCCAGCCCCGGGCTGGATGGACAGTTCGGTACTGGCGACGACCGCGATGTGTACCTGTTCGAGAACACCACGTCGGATGCGGGATTGTCCGCGCCGTTCAACGCCTGGATGACCTTCTTCGGGCAGTTCTTCGATCATGGTCTGGACCTGGTGACCAAAGGTGGTTCGGGCACCGTCTTCATTCCGCTTCAGCCGGATGATCCACTCTTTGTCCCAGGTAGCCTGACGAACTTCATGGTTCTGACCCGCGCGACCAACCAGCCAGGGGCGGATGGCGTTCTTGGCACGGCCGACGACATCCATGAGCACACCAACACCACCTCGCCGTTCGTGGACCAGAACCAGACCTATAGCTCGCACCCGTCGCATCAGGTGTTCCTGCGCGGTTATGAACTTACCGCCAGCGGCCCCGTAGCGACAGGCCGGTTGATCACTAACCGTGACTTGGGGGTGGATGGCACGTTTGGCACCGCTGACGACGTTGAAATCGGTGGTATGGCAACCTGGAAGGTGGTCAAGGCCCAGGCACGCGACGTGCTGGGTATCAATCTGACCGACGCCGATATCGACAGCGGTCCGCTGCTGGCGACTGACGCCTATGGCAACTTCATCAAGGGGCCGAACGGCTTCCCGCAGGTTGTCATTCGGGTCAACAATGGGGCGGATGGCATTGCCGGCACCGCCGATGATGTCACTACGCTTGTCGAAGGCGATCCGGCCAATCCGGTAAGCCTCGTGAACGCGGTGCGCACCAGCCATGCCTTCCTCAACGACATCGCCCACAACGCCGTGCCCGTCGTTACCGGCGGGGTTCTGCAGGCGGATGCCGACACCCTTGTCGGCAATGCGCAGCCCGTTGGCCCGGGCGGCAACAACCTGACCTATGACAACGAACTGCTCGACGCTCACTACATCGCCGGCGACGGCCGGGTCAACGAAAACATCGGCCTGACCGCGGTGCATGCGATCTTCCACTCCGAGCACAACCGGCTGGTTGCGCAGACCAAGGACACCGTGCTCGATTCGGGTGACGTGGCCTTCCTCAACGAGTGGCTGTTGACTCCGGTGGCCGCGTTGCCAACTACCCAGGCTGAGTTCGATGCGCTGCAGTGGAATGGCGAGCGCTTGTTCCAGGCTGCCAAGTTCGGCACCGAGATGCAGTATCAGCACCTGGTGTTCGAGGAGTTTGCGCGGACCATCCAGCCCAACATCGACCTGTTCTTCGCACCGACCCAGGTCTATGACGTCGACCTTGATCCTTCGATCGTCGCCGAGTTCGCCCACACCGTGTACCGGTTTGGCCACTCGATGCTGACCGAGACTGTCGATCGCTTCGATATCGACTTCAACGTGATAGGCGATCCGAGCAGCGCCAATCCCGATCAGCAACTGGGCTTGATCGCGGCGTTCCTCAACCCGTTGGCGTACGCCGCCAGTGGCGTGTCGCCAGAGGATGCGACCAGTGCGATCATCCGTGGGGTGACCCGGCAAGCCGGTAACGAAATCGACGAGTTCGTCACCGAGGCGCTGCGCAATAACCTGCTCGGCCTGCCGCTCGACCTGCCGGCGATCAACATCGCCCGTGGCCGCGACGTGGGGATTCCTTCACTCAACGCGTTCCGCCGCGACATCTACAGCCAAACCGGTGACACCCAACTCAAGCCTTACAACAGCTGGGTCGACCTGGTGCAGCACCTCAAACATCCGGAGTCGTTGATCAACTTCATCGCGGCCTATGGCACGCATGACACCATCACGGCGGCGACCACGCTGGAAGGCAAACGCGCTGCAGCTATGGCGCTGGTATTCGGTGGTGTGGGGGCGCCGGCTGACCGCCTGGACTTCCTCAACAGCACCGGTGCCTTTGCCAACGTAACGCTGGCCGGTAGCGATGGGGTACTGGGTACTGCCGACGACCTGAGGAACGTGACGATCACTGGTGTCGATGCCATCGATATGTGGATTGGCGGCCTTGCCGAACAGAAAACTCCGTTCGGCGGCATGCTCGGCTCGACCTTCAACTTCGTGTTCGAGAACCAGATGGAAAAACTGCAGGACGGCGACCGCTTCTACTACCTGGAGCGTACCGCTGGCCTGACGATGAATGCGGAACTTGAAAGCAACTCGTTCGCCAAGCTGATCATGGCCAACACCTCGGCCACGCACTTGCCGGGCGTGGTGTTCACGGATCCGGGGTTCTATCTGGAAGTGGACCAGGGCAGGCAGTTCAACGAAGGTCTGCTCGCCGTCGATCCGCTCGGCCCGAATGGCGCGCAGGTGGTGTTCCGCGACAACCCGCTGACCGTGGGGGCGGACACCAACTACATCAAGTACACAGGTGACGAGCACATCGTGCTGGGTGGCACCGAAAACGCAGACATCCTCATCGCCAGCGAGGGCGATGACACGGTCTGGGGTGATGGCGGCAACGATCGCATCGAAGGCGGTGACGGCAACGACCAGTTGCGCGGTGGCGCCGGCGACGACATCATCACCGACACCGGCGGCGACGATAACGTCCAGGGTGGCGACGGCAACGACGTACTGCACGGTGGCAACGGCGTCAACCTGCTCATTGGTGGGTTCGGCAACGACTTCATCATTACCGGTGAGGACGCCTCCGAGGCCATTGGTGGCCAGGGCAACGACTTTATCCTGGGCAGCAAAGCCAACGAACAGGACATGGGTAACGAAGGCGACGACTGGATCGAGAAGGGCACTTCGGACGGTGCACCTGGCGACAACTTCGACCCGCTCGGCAACGACCCGGTAATCGGTCACGATGTCTACATCGGCGGTAGCGAGAACGATAAGTTCAACGGCGAAGGCGGTGACGACATCATGGTCGGCAGTCTCGGCTTCGGTGACCGCTATATCGGCGGCTCGGGCTATGACTGGGCGACCTTCAAGGGGCTGGCCCAAGGTGTGAGCGTTGATTACACCGACCGCTTCTTCGATGTGCCACCGATGCCGGGTTCAGGAGCTTCGGCGCTGGTGCGCTTCGACATCATGGAAGGTCTGTCGGGTTCGTCCCATGGTGACTTCCTGCGCGGTGATAACGAAGATGCGACATCGCTACCCACCGCGGGTGCAACTGGCAGTGTGCTGACCAACATCAGCCTGATCAACGGCCTGGCGGGTCTGCTGCCAGCTGGAGCGACATTCTTCGACGGCGGCAACATCATCCTCGGTGGCAGCGGCAGCGACCTCATTGAAGGTCGCGGTGGTGACGACATCATCGACGGTGACAAGTGGCTGAACGTGCGCATCAGCGTACGGGCAAACGCTGATGGCACCGGCGCGGAAATCGCCACGTTCGACAGCATGGAACCGATGGTCCAGGCGATGTTGAACGGTACTTACAACCCGGGCCAACTGGTCATCGTGCGGGAGATTCTGACCGGCACTGACAACTTCGACACCGCGCTGTACTCAGGTAATGCGTCGGAGTACACAGTCGCTGTCGACGGCAACACTGTCATTGTGACCGACCTGGTTGCAGGGCGTGATGGCGTCGATCGCCTGACGGGCATCGAGCGCCTGCAGTTCGCTGACCAGGCGCAGGCCTCCGGTGTTGGCACCGTCTCGAACAGCGCTCCTGTGGGGCGTCTGGCGATCCTCGATGCTACCACCGGTGCGCGTGTCGATTCGCCTGTCGCCGGCCAGCTGCTGCGTGTCAGCAGCCAGTCGATACGCGACGCGAACAGCGTCAGTGCGGCCAATCCGACCGGCGCGGTTACCGGTCCCGTGTCTTACTACTGGCAGGCCGAAACCATTGCCGGTTCGGGCATCTTTGAAGACATCACCGTTCTCGCCGCCGGCGAGGCATCGCGGGTAACCGGCGCCACCTACCTGGTGGCGGACGATGTCGCCGGTCTGAACCTGCGCGTTCGGGCGGTGTATCAGGATGGCAGCAGTACGCTGGAGATCGTCGACTCGTCGGCGAACAACGCACCGACCGCAGGGCCGGGCATCCTCGGGTTTGCGTTTCTGAACCAGGTGTTGACCGCCGACCCGTCGACCATCGTCGACGTCGATGGCCTCAGCAATCCGCAGTTCACCTTCCAGTGGCAGGAGACCAATGGGGTCACCTTCGTCGACATCGTCGGAGCCACCGGCAGCACGCTCACGCTTGGCCAGAATCAGGTCGGCGATCAAGTGCGTGTGGTGGTCAGTTACGTGGATGACTTCGGTGTGGCCGAAAGCATTGCGTCCGACGCCACGGCCCCGGTGACCGTCGGTGTAGTGTTTGTCGGTACCCCCGGTGTCGACATTTTTATCGGCACGCAAGGCGACGACGTGGCCAGCGGAGGTGATGGCAACGACATCCTGAACGGGCTGGGCGGCAACGACATCCTCAATGGTGACGCGGGCAATGACGTTCTCATCGGCGGTGGTGGTGCCGACACGATGGCCGGCGGTGTTGGTGACGATATCTTCGAAGTCACCGACCTTGGGGATGTGGTGACTGAGCTCGCCGGTGCTGGAAGCGACTCGGTCTGGACCTCGCTCGCGAGCTATACCCTGGGTGCCGACGTCGAAAATCTGTTTTTCGGCGGCAGCGGCAACTTTGCGGGCACAGGCAACGCGCTCGGCAACACGCTCGTGGGCGGTGCGGGTAACGACGTCCTCATTGGTGGCGCAGGTGCCGACACGATGACCGGCGGTGTCGGTATCGATATCTACGAAGTCACCGACCTTGGGGACGTGGTGAGCGAGCTCGCTGGTGCCGGCAGCGACTCGGTCTGGACCTCGCTCGCGAGCTACACCCTGGGTGCCAACGTCGAGAATCTGTATTTCGGCGGTAGTGGCAACTTTGCGGGCAGCGGCAACGAGCTCAATAACACGATCGCGGGCGGTGCGGGTAACGACGTCCTCATCGGCGGCTCAGGCAACGACGTTATCATCGGTCGCGCAGGTGCCGACACGATGGCTGGCGGTATCGGCAGCGATGTCTACGAAGTCACCGACCTCGGGGACGTGGTGAACGAGTTTGCCGGTGCCGGCAGCGACTCGGTCTGGACCTCGCTCTCGAGCTACACCCTGGGTGCCAGCGTCGAGAATCTGTATTTCGGCGGTAGTGGCAACTTTGCGGGCAGCGGCAACGAGCTCAATAACACGATCGTGGGCGGTGCGGGTAACGACGTCCTCATCGGCGGCGCAGGCAACGACGTTATCATCGGTCGCGCAGGTGCCGACACGATGGCTGGCGGTATCGGCAGCGATATCTACGAAGTCACCGACCTCGGGGACGTGGTAAACGAGCTTGCCGGTGCCGGCAGCGACTCGGTCTGGACCTCGCTCGCGAGCTACACCCTGGGTGCCGACGTCGAAAATCTGTTTTTCGGCGGTAGCGGCAACTTTGCGGGCACCGGCAACGGGCTGGCCAACACGATCGAGGGGGGGGCAGGTAACGACGTTCTCACCGGCGGTGGCGGTAACGACGTGATGAGTGGCGGCGTCGCCGGTAACGATACGTTCGCGTTTGCTGCGGGTTTCGGCAGCGATACGATCCTGAACTTCGGAGCCAATCCGGCCGGGCAAGACTTGCTCAATATCACGGCGCTGGGGATCAACAGCGCGACGTTCGCTGCTAACGTGACCATTACGGCCAACGGGGCGGACACGGTGGTAGGGATCGGGGCGGACACGATTCACCTTGTGGGTGTCAACAGCGCAGCCGTTGATCAGACGGACTTCATTCTGACCACTTGAGGTCCTGGTCAGTACTGTCGCAGGGAGCGTGGACAGCGGAGGGGAGGGCAATGGATGCCCTCCCTTTCTCCTTCCATTCAATTGCCCATCAGCTATCGGGGGTGCCAGCAGCGTACTGGAACTCATCAAAGCAGGTTGGAACCGAACTGCGAAATCAAAGAAACAATGAAAAAGGAAACCCGGCCTTGAACACTTCAGCCATCTGCCTCTTGAGCAGTCTATTGGTTTCGATCGCTGCTTCTGCTACCGGGATTAATCCGGTGTTCGACCTGGATTTCACCAGGTCAGCCACGGAAACGCTGAAAAAACTGCACATCAACGACGCTTGTATTATCGCCATCTCAAGTCCTGCTGCGTTTACGTTCTGCCGAGAAGGGTCATCAACGCTCTGGAAGTATCAGGCGCTGGATCTGGAGCAACAGGCGCTGATCCAGATTGGCCAAAAGCGGTCTTCGACGGACTTTCAGCAAATAACCCTTGTGGAAGTCGACAGCGTTGCTTGCGAACAGGATCACCTTGTGGAATGGGTTAAACCAACTATCAGGCATGGACTTGTCCTTGGTCTGATTACCCTGTTTCTGTTGGCCGGCCTGCGATATACCTACCGGGCGATCATGCATTGCTGTTATGACGAGGCTGGCTTTTCGAAGTTCGGCTTACAGCGATTGGACGAATCCTGGTCAGCGCACAATTCAACGGTAATGGCGTTGGTCGCATGGGGTATGGCGGCAGCTATGGCATTTGTTTACTTCGGGTTTTGAGCATGACCACAATTAGCGGATGTGCCGTTTCAAGATGTTCGCCATTCGATGTACTTTGACTCCGTGCAGTTCCACTCGCTGACGATTGATTGATTGATTGACTTGCTTGATATCCTGTTTTTCAGTTAATCCTGAGTTTCTGTCTACCTGAAAGGGTGGCTGGATCACCGTGAAATTCGCAATTGGAGTTTGCTCTGGATGAGAGCTGCTCGCTATTGCGCGAGTTGTGGGATGTATAACAGCTATTGATTCTGTTGATGGCTTATCCGTTGCTGATTGCGTTCGGGTTCCTGACGATGCTGGCGCTACTCCTTCCTGGATGCAGATGCTCCCTATCTTTCGATACAGAGCATCTTCGTTGAGCATCACCCTTGTTGATCGGTTTTCATACAGTCTGCAGGGCACCATTCTTTAATTACAGAACGGCCGTAATGGGGGTGATAACCATACGAGCGGCCTCGCTTACCAACTCACCCTCACCCCCGCATTGCCACTCACGCCTTCCAGGGCATTGGTGTCCAGATTGGTGTTGTAATCCGCCGCCAGGTACACGCTGACCGTTGACGATAACCGCGCCACCACACCCACTCCGAGATCGGCAGAGGACGATTTGTGATCACTCTTGATCCGGTCCACGTCATCATAGGTCACAGTGTCACTACCGCCAAAGGTGCGCCAGGCGTTCGCCCGGACGTAGGGCTCGATGGGCGTGTTCTGTACCAGGTAGCGCCCTTTCAGGCGTGCACCGAGGCGACCGGTCCAGTAGTCCTGGGAGTCGAACGAGACCTTGGAAATACCGTCGTTCTGGCTGTCCATATCGATCTGCTGGTTGATCACCTGGACCTGTGGCTCCACCACCCAGTGCTCGGAAATTGCAATCGGATAGCCGGCTTCGGCGGACAACGCCAATGCATGGCCCTTGCTGTCCATTTTCACCCCACGGTCGGATTTGTTATCGCCATCCAGGCGCGTGCCCATGGCCACAAGGTCAACGTACCAGCCCACGGTTGGATCGGTGAGGGTCCAATAGGCGCCGAAGTTGTCGCCGTCGAGTTCGGCCCGCCCCGAACGACGGTCCTGGAAGCCCTCGGCGAAACCTTTGACATCGCCCTGCAAGCGGCTCTGGCCGACGAACAGGCCGAAGCGTTGGATCTGCCCGCCGCTGGTTTCGGAGGCATACAGGTCATGGCCCACTTGATAGCCCTTGGTAGAACCGTCGAAGCTGGGGGACACGGTGCCGGTCCAGCTCTTGTTGAAATCGCGGCCATAGGCACGACCCCAACCGGCCGGGACGGCACCGGTTTCGCTCAACAGGCTTTGTTCGCCCTGGCGGTCGTGGAACGTGCCCAACGCTTGCAAAGTCATCAACTGCGCGGCTGGCACCACCACCGAATACACGGGCACCTCCAGGCGGTACAGTGGAATAGGATCGGCACCTGCCATCGCTGTCGGTAATGGCGGGGTACTGACAGCAGGTTCCGGAGAGGTTTCGGCCGGGATTTGGTTGAGCGGAGGTGCAGTGGGTTCGACCGGAGCAACGGGCCTTGAAGTTGGCGGCTCCACGGGCGGTTCATCGGGCGTAACCACCGGCGGTGTCGGTGGAATCGGTGGTACCGGCACCACTACCTGCGGCACCGGTGTCGGCGGTGGTACCACCGGCGGTTGTACCGCTGCCACTGACGAGCGCAGGTACCAGTTGTTTTCCGAGCCTGCCGTTACACCCCCCTTGAACAGATAGTACTCATAGGCCCCGGCAGAAACCGAGCCTTTCAGGGCAAAGGCATCGGTAGTGCTGACTGCGCCGTTGAGCGCCTGCACCACTTCGATCCCGTTGTTTTGCGTCAGGCCGCCCAGGCCACTGAGATTGGTCACCGCCAATTGGGTATTGCCGCTGATGGTGCCGTCGGAGACCACCAGTTTGTCAGTGGCGGAAGTGTCGTCGCCGAGCACGGTTTGCAGCCACAGCTGGCCGTTGTTGCCGACGTAGTTGCCGTACACCGTCAGCGAGTCCGCGGCGCTGTTGCTGCCGGTGGTCATGTCGATGGTGCCGGCGTTGATGAGGGTCGCCCGCTGGCCGGCGGTGTAGGGTCGGATGCTGCCTTGGGTCACCGCCAGCACGCTGGTGTTGTCGATGGAAACCGTGCCGGCATTACTGGCGCTGTCGCCGAGGAAAAAGTCGCCAGCCAGGTCAAAGTGCGAATTGTTGTTGAGGCTGACGGTTTCCCAACCGATGTAGCGGGAGGCCGTGTTGGAAGTGGTGTTGTCGAAGGTCAATTGATCATTACCCAGGCCGCCGTCGATCGATGGGGTGGCGCTCAACAGGCTTTCGGTCAGGCCGCTGAGCAGCGCGGTATCGTTACCATCACCCATCAGCACGGCGGACTTGATCTGGCCGCCATTGAGCCAGTTGAAGGTGTCGTTGCCGAGGCTGGTGCGGATCTCGCCGTTTATCACGCCGCCGCTGACAGTGATGCGGTCGTCGCCGCCGCTGACACTGATATTGCCGCCAATCGTACCCCCGGTGACGATAATCCAGTCGGTACCAAATCCGGTGACGAGGTTGCCAAGGATCGAGCCGCCGGACATGTCATAGATGTTGTTGTCCAGTTTCATGTCGACGCGGCCGATGGTGCCGCTGGTTTGCTGCGCCACGTCGCCATCTTCAAAGGCGCCGACGATGGTGCCGCCGGTCATCAGGAAGGTGTCGCGGCCGTCGCCTTGAGCCAGAGACTGGATCTGCCCGCCACTCATCACAAAGTCATCGATGCCATTGCCTTGGGAAACCGCACCCGTGACCGCACCGGCACTGATACGGAAGCGATCGGCACCATCACCCTGAGTGATGCTGCCGACGATTCGTCCGGAGATCATGTCGACGAGGTCGGTGCCAGCCCCGGTAACAATGTTGCCGTTGATGGTACCGGTGCCGTCAATCGGGAGGGTCAGGATGTTGTTGCCCAGCAGGTCGGTCAGGCCGACAGGGCTGCTGCCACTGTCGCAGACATACGCATCGACGCCGGGGCCGGGAGTGAGTACGCAAGCCGCTTGCGCCTGTTGTACTGCCAGACTTAAAAGCGACAACGCCCCCACTTGAAGAAGTCCATTTTTTCCTGCACGAAGCGCAAGGTGCATAAGATCCCTCTTATTTAATGTCATTCTGATATTGTGTGGAGGTTTTATTTTGTAGTTATATCTAGACCATCAATACGATATCTACAAGGAAATGGGCTTGTGGTCCTTTCGTCGATTGCCCAGGACCTCAGCAGGGTGTTGCAGGCGAATAGAAAGTTAAAATCCACAACGCTGAGCTGGGAAAAACGGATGAGTTCCGCTCTTCGATTTAGTACCTCTGCTGGGTATGAGTGAGACAATTCCTGTTTTTTCGCCATAAGTGGGTGGTTATATTGTCTTCCAGTTAGTTTAAATTGTTTTTTCTGGAATATATCGTGTCAAAGATTGCGTTGTTTTTACTTTTTGGTTTTGTGTTGTCGGATTACGTGCTCGCGTCACCCAAAAAACAAATGCTTCTACAAGTGCGTCGTACATGAATTGCGGTTCAGGTCTGGCCACGGCCAAGCGTGTAGCCCAGCTGGAGGTGTGCTTCAGAGTGCCGCCATTCAGCGCCGCACCGCGAAAACTCCTCTGGCAATGGCCCGACATCACGACATAAAACATTTCACACACGGCGTCCATGCTGGTTTTTAACGTTCCCGCGACACGGCTGGCTATGGCTGGCTGATTCCATTCTTAATGCAAATAATTCCAATCGAAGTGAAAACTCATGACCGCAGGTCGTTTTTGTTTTGAGTCATTCCCGTTAGCCCAATGTCGCTGCTCATTTCGATCAATAAGTTGTCATTTACGGTCATTGAGGGATGACGGCACGACTCTTAGTCTGTCGAACATGACTGATGGGGGCCGCAGAGCTCCCGCACTTTCCGTGATCGCTCGATGTGGAGTTACCGATGACCGCCGCTCAATACCCGCACCTGTTGGCTCCGCTGGACCTGGGGTTCACCACGCTGCGCAATCGCACCCTGATGGGGTCGATGCACACTGGCCTTGAAGAGAAACCGGGTGGCTTCGAGCGCATGGCGGCGTACTTTGCCGAGCGTGCCCGTGGCGGTGTCGGCCTGATGGTCACCGGCGGTATCGGCCCGAATGACGAGGGTGGCGTGTATTCCGGCGCGGCCAAGCTGACGACCGAAGAAGAGGCGCTCAAGCACCGTATCGTCACCCGTGCCGTGCATGACGCGGGCGGCAAGATCTGCATGCAGATCCTCCATGCCGGTCGTTATGCCTACAGCCCGAAACAGGTTGCGCCAAGTGCGATCCAGGCACCGATCAACCCGTTCAAGCCCAGGGAACTGGACGAGGAAGGCATCGAGAAGCAGATCAGCGATTTCGTCAC
Organism: Pseudomonas sp. GW456-L13; assembly: GCF_017350115.1. Classification (NCBI taxonomy): domain Bacteria; kingdom Pseudomonadati; phylum Pseudomonadota; class Gammaproteobacteria; order Pseudomonadales; family Pseudomonadaceae; genus Pseudomonas; species Pseudomonas sp. GW456-L13. The sequence goes on along the minus strand of NZ_JACNAS010000002.1, from coordinate 368,043 downwards.
CTGCTCGGTACTGGCGCAAACCGCCGAGTACGACGGCGTGGAAATCATGGGTTCCGAAGGTTATTTCATTAACCAGTTCCTCGCCGCCCATACCAACCACCGTACCGACCGCTGGGGTGGCAGCTATGAAAACCGCATGCGCCTGCCGGTGGAGATCGTTCGTCGCGTGCGTGAAGCGGTAGGCCCGAACTTCATCATCATTTTCCGTCTGTCGATGCTCGACCTGGTTGAAGGCGGCAGCACCTGGGAAGAGATCGTTCAACTGGCCAAGGCCATCGAGCAGGCCGGCGCGACCATCATCAACACCGGTATCGGCTGGCACGAAGCGCGGATTCCGACCATCGCCACCAAAGTGCCGCGCGCGGCGTTCAGCAAGGTTACGGCCAAGTTGCGGGGTTCGGTCAATATTCCGCTGATCACCACCAACCGTATCAACACCCCGGAAGTCGCCGAGCAGATCCTGGCCGAGGGCGATGCCGACATGGTGTCCATGGCACGGCCGTTCCTCGCCGACCCGGATTTCGTCAACAAAGCCGCTGAAGGTCGTGCCGATGAAATCAACACTTGCATCGGTTGCAACCAGGCCTGCCTCGACCACACGTTCGGCGGCAAGCTGACCAGTTGCCTGGTGAACCCGCGTGCCTGCCACGAAACCGAGCTCAACTATCTGCCCGTGCAGCAACTGAAGAAAATCGCCGTGGTCGGTGCCGGCCCTGCCGGTCTGTCCGCCGCGACCGTGGCCGCCGAGCGTGGCCATCAGGTGACGCTGTTCGATTCGGCCAGCGAAATCGGCGGTCAGTTCAACATTGCCAAGCGCGTTCCGGGCAAGGAAGAGTTCTACGAAACCATTCGCTACTTCAACCGCAAGTTGCAGACCACCAACGTCGAGGTGTGCCTGAACACCCGCGTCGACGTGGCCGGGCTGGTCGAGGGCGGCTACGACGAAATCATTCTGGCCACCGGCATTGCGCCGCGTCTGCCGGCCATTCCAGGGGTGGAAAACGCCAAGGTGCTGAGCTACCTGGACGTGATCCTGGAGCGCAAGCCGGTCGGCAAGCGCGTCGCGGTGATTGGTGCAGGTGGTATCGGTTTCGACGTTTCCGAGTTCCTTGTGCATGAAGGTGTCGCCACCAGTCAGGATCGCGCCGCGTTCTGGAAGGAATGGGGCATCGATACACACCTTGAAGCGCGCGGCGGCGTCGCCGGTATCAAGGCCGCGCCCCATGCGCCGGCCCGCGAGGTGTTCCTGCTGCAACGCAAGACGTCCAAGGTCGGCGACGGCCTGGGCAAGACCACCGGCTGGATTCATCGCACGGGCCTTAAGAACAAACAGGTGCAGATGCTCAACAGCGTTGAATACCTGAAGATCGACGACGAAGGCCTGCACATTCGCATCGGCGAAACCGGCGAAGCTCAGGTGCTGCCAGTGGACAACATCGTGATTTGCGCCGGGCAGGATCCGCTGCGCGAGTTGCATGACGGCCTGGCGGCGGCGGGGCAGAGCGTGCACCTGATCGGCGGCGCGGATGTCGCGGCAGAGCTGGATGCCAAGCGGGCGATTAATCAGGGGTCGCGGTTGGCGGCGCAGTTGTAACAGACCGGTCAAGCGTGCCAACGGCCATCGCGAGCAAGCTCGCTCCCACACTGAATCTGTGTCGTTCAGCAGATCGAAGGTGGGAGCGAGCTTGCTCGCGATGGCTGCCTTTGAGCGACTAGAATGTACTTTCTTTTTTAGCTCAATCAGGCGCCAATGCTTCTCCCACCCTCCACCTGGTTACCCCAGGCCCCCCTCGACCCCCTTCACCTCGACTGGCTCACTCAAGCCGGCATCGAAGTGGCAGTCCTGCGTCTGGACCGGATCGACCCGCTGATCAGCGGCAACAAATGGTTCAAGCTCATCGAACACCTGAAGACCGCCGACCGCCTGGGGGCCGAAGGCATCATCAGTCTCGGTGGCGCGCACTCCAATCATCTTCATGCGTTGGCGGCGGCGGGCAAGCGATTGGGCTTTTCCACCGTCGGCCTGTTGCGCGGGCATCCTCAGCAAACCCCGACGGTCGAGGACTTGCAGGCGTTCGGCATGGAGTTGCACTGGCTGGGCTATGCAGGCTATCGAGCGAGGCATGAAGCGGGTTTCTGGCAACCCTGGCAAACCCGCTATCCGACGTTGCATCCGGTGCCTGAAGGGGGAGGTGGATTACCCGGTGCTGAAGGTTGCATGCAATTGCGGGCCAGGGTTTGTACCCAATTGACGGGCTTGGGCTGGAGTGACTATGACGGCTGGTGGCTGGCCTGCGGAACCGGCACGACCCTGGCCGGCCTGGTGCTGGCCGAAGCGGGGGATCATCCGGTATATGGTGCCCTGGCGGTGCCTGATGACCACGGGGTGGCGCAGCAGGTCGAGCGGATCGTGCAGGAAGCGGGGGTGGTCGATGCAGTGTATGAGCTGTTCGAGGCCAGTCGCGGCGGGTTTGCCAAGGTTGATCCGTTGCTGCTCGACTTTATTGAAAAGACGGAGCAGGCGGGAAATATTCCACTGGAGCCGCTGTATACCGGCAAGGCACTGCTGGCACTCAAGCACCAAGTGGAAGCGGGCAAGTTCGCCCGAGGCACGCGGCTGATCTTCGTCCACACTGGCGGCTTGCAGGGGTGGCGGGGATTCAATTCACAAACCTGAAAGTCACCGAAAACCAATGTGGGAGCGGTCAAGTTCAGGCGTCGCGGTTTACCCGCTTGGGCATCATCCGCAGCAATGTGTTATCGCCCACCACATAATGGTGATACAGCCCGGCCACGGCATGCAGGCCGATCAGCCAATAGCCGATAGTGCCGCCGAGCTCATGCCAGCCCTGGAGCTGTTTGGCCAGGTCCTTGTTTTCCGCTACCAGCATCGGCAGGTCGACACCGTAGAACATCACCTGATTGCCTTTGGCGCTGGTGACCAGCCACCCGAGAATCGGCGTGACGATCATGAAAATGTACAGCGCCCAGTGCATCAGCCTGGCCAGTGTCGTTTGCCAGTGCGGCGAGGCCGGGAAGATCTGCGGCGCCGGGCCGAGGCTGCGTGCGAACAATCGCAGCCAGACCAGAACGAATACGGTCAGGCCGAGCATGAAGTGTGATTCGACGATCAGCGTGCGCGCGCCACTGCCCTTGGGAAAGAATCCGCGAAACTCGATACAGGCGTAAACCAGCACCAGCAGGACCAGCATCAGCCAATGCAGCGTGATCGATACGGTGCTGTAGCGCGACTCAGAGTTTTTCCACGGCATAGGTGTTCCTCAGAGGTCCGGTTTAAAGCCACCGTTCTTGTCCGACGGTGTGCGTTAACTGTAATCCTGTTTCACCGGATTTGCCTGAGGCGATTGGTCGCTGGATGCTCGGGTTCGGGTAAAGGCAGAGAAAAACCTTGTAGGAGCGAGCTTGCTCGCGATGGTCGCCAACGATGACGCATACCCACTGGGTAACCGCGGCATTCTTGAGACCATCGCGAGCAAGCTCGCTCCTACAGGAGGGGGGGCGTTGCGGTATTTAGCTCGACTGTGGCATTTCGCCGTTGGCCAGGCGCTTGTTGATGTCGGCGATCACTTCCGGCAGATCGGTGATGGTGTCGATCATGTAATGCGGGCGTGAACCTTCGAACATTCCGTGGATGCGCTTGCGCTCGCTGTCCAGTTGGTCGCAGCCCAAGGCGCGATAGCCTTCGTAGTCCAGGCCCAGGGCGTTGCCCGAGCAGATCAGTGCCACGGTCCACATGCCGGCGCGGCGGCCTTCGAGAATGCCCGGCACGGTGTCATCGATCTTCACGCACGCGGCGACATCGTCGATGCCCAGGGCGATGACGTTGGCCAGCGCCTGGGCGGGCCATGGGCGACCATTCGGGACTTCGTCGGTGGCGACCACGTGGTCGGCCACGTAACCGTTGGTGGCGGCCAGTTCGACCACCTTGTCCATGACCTGTTTCGGGTAACCGGAGCAGGAACCGATCTTGATCCCTTGCTCGCGCAGGTTGGCGATGGTCTCCAGTGCCCCGGGAATCAGCGCCGAGTGCTCGGCGATTTTTTCGATCTGCAGCGGCATGAAACGCTGGTAGATCGCAGTGACGTCATCGTCGGTCGGCGTGCGGCCGAACACTTTGCGATAACGCTCGGCAACTTCCGGCAGGTCGCACAGGGTGCGGATGTGGTCCCACTTGCCCATGCCCATCGGGCCACGGGCTTCTTCGATGGACACCTGGACGTCGAACTCGGCGAAAGCCTCGACGAAAATCTGCGTCGGGGCGAAGGAGCCGAAGTCGACCACGGTGCCGGCCCAGTCGAGGATGGCGGCTTGCAGTTTGGTTGGGTTGGCGTAGTTCATGGCGTTTGGATTCCTGTGATATCGATCTATTCGGACATTCAGCTTTTCTGTGGGAGCGAGCTTGCTCGCGATAGCGGTCTTACATTCAACATGTGTGTCGACTGATCGGGCCTCATCGCGAGCAAGCTCGCTCCCACAGGGAATGTGGTGTGGTTTAGATGTCGAGCACTTCCATCTCGCGCAACACTTCGGCAATCGCCGCCACGGCTTCACGCATTTGCGCCGGGTTGACATGGCCGATGCAGCCGACGCGGAAGGTTTCGACCTGGGTCAGTTTGCCGGGGTAGAGGATGTAGCCCTTGGCCTTGACCCGCTCGTAGAATTCTTTGAACGCGTAACGCGGATCTTTCGGGGCGTGGAAGGTGGCGATGATCGGCGCCTGGATAGCCGCCGGCAGGAAGCTGCGCAGCCCCAGTTTGCCCATCTCTTCCATCAATGCCTGGCAGTTGGCGGCGTAGCGTTCGTGCCGCGCCGGCAAGCCGCCTTCTTCGTTGTATTGCAGCAGGGCTTCGTGCAGCGCCGCGACCACATGGGTCGGCGGGGTGAAGCGCCACTGGCCGGTCTTGGCCATGTAGGCGTGCTGATCCTGCAGGTCCATCGCCAGCGAATGCGAGTTGCCGGCGGCGCTGGCCAGGGATTCTTTGCGAGCGAAGACAAAACCCATGCCCGGTACGCCCTCCAGGCATTTGCCCGAGGCGGCGATCAGTGCGTCGAACGGCACTTGCTGTGCATCCACGGGCAGCGCGCCAAAGGAACTCATGGCGTCGATGATCAGGCGCTTGCCGTGTTGCGCCACTACTTGGGCGATCTCTGGCAGCGGATTGAGGATGCCGGTACTGGTTTCGCAGTGAATCAGGGCGACATGGGTAATGTCTTGATCGGCACGTAGCAGGCGGTCGACGTCGGCGGCGGTGGTCGGCTCATCTTCTGCGGTTTCGAAGGTACTGAAGGAGCGGCCCAGTACTTCGCAGATTTTCGCCAGGCGTTTGCCGTAGGCGCCGTTGATCAGGACCAGAATCTTGCCGTCCCGAGGCACCAGCGTGCCGATCGCTGCCTCGACCGCGAAGGTGCCGCTGCCTTGCAACGGCACACAGTGGTGGGTGGCAGCGCCGTTGATGATGGCCAGCAGTTGCTCGCAGAGGCTGGCGGTCAGTTGATTGAAGCGGTCATCCCATGAACCCCAGTCGATCATCATCGCCTGACGGGTGCGGGGCGACGTGGTCAACGGGCCGGGGGTGAGCAGGATGGGTTCGGCAGTACTCATTCTCGTGTCCTCGCAATCGATGGGATGAAGCTACGGGGCCTAAATTGCAATTTGCCGTGTTATCAATCAAATTGTTTATTGTTATGCCAGCCATCAGTGAGGGTTATTCATGAACCTGTTTCAGCTCCGCGCCTTCGATGCCGTGGCCCGGGAAGGCAGTTTTACCCGGGCGGCGGCGCGGCTGTTCATCAGCCAGCCGGCGGTCACCGGGCACATCAAGGCCCTGGAGGAGCACTACCAGATCACCCTGCTGCGCCGCACCGCCCGACGGGTGGAACTGACGGAGGAGGGCACCAAACTGGCGGCAATCACCCGGGCGATGTTCGGCCTGGCCGAAGAGGCGCAGGTGATGCTCGAAGCCAACCGGCAATTGCTGACCGGGCGTCTGGAGGTGGCGGCGGACGGCCCGCACATGGTCATGCCCATGCTCGCCAGCTTGCGGGCGCGCTATCCGGGGATCACGGTGAACCTGCGCCTGGGCAACGCCCAGGAAACCCTGGGGGCGCTGCTGTCCGAGCATGCCGACGTGGCGGTGCTGACCGAGGTCGAGCCGCGCAAGGGCCTGCATCTTCAGGCGCTGAACGAATCGCGGATTTGCGCACTGGTGCCCGACGGGCATCCTTGGGCGCAGAAGACTAAAGGCGTGCAGCTCAAGGAACTGGATCAGGTGATCATGGTGCTGCGCGAACCGAGTTCGATTACCCGGCGCACCTTCGATGAGGCTTGCGCCCAGGCCAAGGTCAATCCACGGGTGTTGCTGGAACTGGACAGCCGCGAAGCGGTGACCGAGGCGGTGGCCGCCGAACTGGGCGTGGGGGTGGTGTCGTCGGTGGAGGTCAGCCACGATCCACGGGTGGCGGCGGTGCCGATCATTGGCGAGGGGTTGGTGAATCGGCACATGATTGGTTGTATGGAGCGGCGGCGGGACTTGCGCTTGATTCAGGCGTTTTTCGGGTTGGCGCCAATCAGGTAGACCAAGTTGCCTGCATCGCGAGCAAGCTCGCTCCCACAAGGGATTTGCGTCGACCACAGATTATTCAGACGATACACCACCACTGTGGGAGCGAGCTTGCTCGCGATGGGGCCGGACCTGCCTACACAAGACTCTCGCGCACCATCTCAAGAAACGTCGCCACCACCCGCCGCGAACTCTGCTCGCGCAAGCACACCAGGGTTTCCGTCAGCCTGCGTTTGCAATCGATAATCGGCAGCGCACACACCCGCGAATCCGCGCCAAACTCGGCAGCCGATACAACGCCCACGCCAATCCCCACCACCACCGCCTCCCGAGCTGCCTCGCGACCTTCAACCTGAATCGCCGGCCGAATGCGAAACCCGGCCCCCGCCATTTCCTCCTCCAGGGTCTGCCGGGTCACCGAACCGATTTCCCGCAATACCAGTGGCGTGTCGTCGAGGTCGGCGAGGGTGATGGATTCGCGGTCGGCCCACGGATGATTGCGCGACACGAACGCCACCATCGGGTCGTTGCGCAGGGGCAGTGAAATCAGGCGTTCATCGCTGACATCACGGCCCAGCAATGCAAGGTCGGCCTGATAGTTGAACAGTCGAAACAGCGACTCATCGGTGTTGCCGGTTTCGATCTTCACGCTGATCCCGGGGTAGCGTTCGCAGAACCGGGCAATCTGCGGCAGCACGTGCACCGGTGCATCCACCGCCAGAATCAGGCTGCCGGTCTGCAGGGCCTGGGATTCCTGAAGCAGTTCCTGGGCTTCCGCCTCGATCACAAAAAGCCGCTGGGTAACGCTCAACAGACGCTCACCCAGATCAGTCAGGCGCACCGAGCGCTTGTTGCGGTGAAACAGCAAAACACCGTAGCGCTCTTCGAGCTTGCGCACCTGATCGGAAATCGCCGGTTGCGTCAGAAACAGGCGTTCGGCGGCCTTCGTAAAGCTTCCATGGACCGCCACGGCGTGGAAAGCTTTGAGCTGGGCGTGGGACACCGACATGGGAATCTCCAGTAACAAGCTGAACTTATATTTGAAATACGATAAATCGATTTCACTTATTAATCAGTAATTGTTTTTATCCACCTCAGCCCCGCTGACTGGTCAGTCGAACAGCAGCGGGTGCCATGAGCCTGTGCGTGCAACTACAGGACTCATCTGACCGGTATCCGCCGTAGGGACAGGGCGATATCGCAGTGCTCAACAATAAAAACACAGGCGTTTTCTTCCAATTCTGCCGGCACACTCACACCCTGAGGTCAGAACCACAATGAACAAGCACATCGGCACCATCAAGCGTTGGCGCGTGCAGATCTTCGCGATCACCTGGCTCGCCTACGCCGCTTTCTACTTCACTCGCAAAGCCTTCTCGGTGGCCAAGCTCGGTATTGGCGAAGACCCGACCTTCATGCTCGACAAAATGGCCATGGCCAACCTCGACGCCATCTACCTGACGGCTTACGCCGTCGGTCAGTTCACCTGGGGCATCCTCGCAGACCGTTTTGGCCCGCGAGTTGTGGTGCTCGGCGGGTTGCTGATTTCCGCCGCCGCGGCGCTGGTGATGGGCAACTTCGCAACGTTACCGATTTTCGCTACCTGCATGCTGATACAAGGCCTGGCGCAGTCCACCGGTTGGTCGGGGCTGTGCAAGAACCTCGGCAGCTTCTTTCCCTCCGAGCAACGCGGACGGGTATTGGGCCTGTGGAGTTCCTGCTACGCCTTTGGCGGTCTGGTAGCCTCGCCGTTTGCCGGTTGGTGGGCGTACACGCTCATCGGCAGCTGGCATGCGGCGTTCATTTCCAGTGCGGCGGTGGTTGGGCTGGTCGCCGTGCTGTTTTTTATTTTCCAACGCAACAAACCGGAAGACGTCGGCTTGCCGGCGGTGGAGCCGGAGCCTGAGCTGACCGCCGAACAAGCCGAGGCGCAAAGCAAAATCAGCATGTGGGAGCCTTTGAAGGAAATCCTGCGCAACCGCACGGTGCTGGTGCTGGGGTTGGCGTACTTCATGCTCAAGCCGGCGCGCTACGCGATTCTGCTGTGGGGGCCGGTGATCGTCTTCGAACAGATGCCTTCGGTGGGCAAGGTCGGCGCGGCGATCATTCCGACTGCGTTCGAGCTGGCCGGGTTGCTCGGGCCGATCCTGATTGGCCTGGCCTCGGACAAACTGTTCGGCGCCCGGCGCATGCCGGCCTGCGTGATCAGCCTGTTGGCGCTGACGGTGTCCCTGGCGTTTTTCATGGGCGCCCTGCATACCGGCAGCGTGCTGCTGGTGGTGGCGCTGCTGTTCGTCATGGGCCTGACCCTCTACGGACCGGACTCGATGATCAGCGGCGCGGCCGCCATCGACTTCGGCACCGCCAAGGCCGGCGCCACGGCAGCCGGTTTCGTCAACGGCTGCGGTTCGGTCGGGGCGATTCTCGGCGGGCTGCTGCCAGGCTACTTCGACACCGTTACCGTGTTCATCGTCTTCGCCGGCTGCGCCATGTTCTCGGCGCTGGTATTGATCCCGCACTGGAACAGCCGCCCCGGTGGCCTGGGCACTCACTTCGCCTATGTGCCCAATCAAGCGATGACTATCAAACCCTTGCGTACCTGAATCCTGTCCCTCGTCGCCTGCTGCACCTGCGGCAGGCCGGCGTGTGGGCCACTGACCGGAGATTGACCCCATGAGACCCTTTTGGCTGGACCAGGCCTTGAAGGCTGATGCATCCGAAACCTGTCCGCCACTGGAAGGCGACGCCCGCGCCGATGTCTGTATCGTCGGCGGTGGTTACACCGGGTTGTGGACCGCGATCATGCTCAAGGAGCAGAACCCCGAACTGGATGTGTTGCTGATCGAAGCGGACATCTGCGGTGCCGGGGCCAGTGGACGCAATGGCGGTTGTGCGTTGTCGTGGTCGGCCAAGTATTTCACCCTCGAACGTTTGTTCGGTGTCGAAGAAGCCGTGCGTCTGGTCAAGGAGTCGGAGCGCAGCATCCATGCCATCGGCGCCTTCTGCGAACAGTATGGGGTGGACGCCGATTACCGCCTCGATGGCACCCTCTACACCGCGACCAATCGCGCGCAGGTCGGCTCGACCGACGCTGTGATCGCGGCGCTGGAGCGCAACGGCATCAACTCGTTCACCCAGCGGCCAGTGGCCGATGTGCAGCGCATGGCCGGTTCCAGCAAACACCTGGAGGGCTGGTTTTCCCCGGCCGCGGCCAGTGTGCAGCCGGGCAAACTGGTGCGTGGCTTGCGCCGGGTAGCCCTGCAACTGGGGGTGAGGATTCATGAAAACACCGCGATGACCGGGCTGGAGGAGGGCCGGCCGGCGGGCATTCAAACCCCCAAGGGCACCATTCGCGCCGACCGCGTGGTGCTGGCGATGAACGCCTGGATGGCCCGGGCGTTTCCGCAGTTCGAACGCAGCGTGGCGATCGTTTCCAGCGACATGCTGATCACCGAGCCTCGGCCGGATTTACTCGACGAAATCGGCCTGACCAGCGGCGTCACGGTGCTCGATTCGCGGATTTTCGTGCACTACTACCACAACACGCCGGACGGCCGGATCATGCTCGGCAAGGGCGGCAACACCTTTGCCTACGGCGGGCGCATGCTGCCGGTGTTCGATCAGCCATCGCCTTATGCCGGCCTGTTGCAGAGCAGTCTCGCGGATTTCTTCCCGGCGTTTGCCGACGTCAAGGTCGAGGCGACCTGGAACGGTCCATCGGATCGATCGGTGACCGGGCTGCCGTTCTTCGGGCAGATGAGCGCCAGTGGCAATGTGTTTTACGGTTTCGGCTATTCCGGCAGCGGCGTCGGCCCCTGCCACATGGGCGGGCAGATTCTGGCGTCGATGGTTCAAGGCCTGGACAACCCCTGGACCCGTTCGCCGCTGGTCAATGGCCCACTGGGCTTTTTCCCGCCGGAGCCGATTCGCTACATCGGCTCGCTGATGGTGCGCAACGCCATCCGCCGCAAGGAGCGCGCGGAGGATCACGGGCATCGGCCACGGCATCTGGACGTGCGTCTGGCGAAGTTCGCTGCTGCAGCCGGCAAGGCTGACAAAGGCTGAGCGTCAGGGTGCAGGGTCCGAGCGGGTGAGCAGCCAGTCGAACAGCAGGCGGGTATCGCCACGGGGCTCATGCGGGCGAGGGCGGTGAGGTTGTGGCCGAGGGCCCATGACCGTACAAAGCACCGGGCGATCCGGGTCACTGTCGAGGAAAATCACCAGTACCTCGCTGCCAGCCACGGGCAAGCGGGCCGGATCGATCCAGTCCTCGGCGGTGGTCAGCGCCAGCGGAAGCCACAGGCCGTTGGACTCTTCAGCGTCTGGTTGCGTGGCGGGCCAGAGGTTCACCTGAACCCGGCCATCCTCGTCCACTGCCGCCGGTTGCCCGACCGGGCCGCACACGCGACCGGGCTGATACCCGGGGATATTCGGCCTGGGTTGTTTGAGCGCGGGCCTGAATACCGTCGACCAGGGAATGGCGCTGAATTGATTGCGGTAACCCGAGGCCGTGCCCGGTGTGTCGTCGAGCAGAATGGATGACTGACACCCCTGATGGCGGATTTCGGTAACCAGCCATTGATCATTGAAATTCGCCAGCGGGTGCTCGGCCACTTGCAGGATCCGGCCACTGCGTAATGCCCCCTGGCTACTTTGACCGTGGATCTGCTGGTGACGGCAGCGCAGGCGTTCCAGTTGTCGACGGCTGAGCTGGTCGCGATGTTGTTGCTCGCCAGCGGGACAGTGCCTCGCCGTGGCGAACGAGTGATTGGCTGCGCCTTCGCTGATGTCCGCTGCACCCGGATTCCTGGCGCCTGGACGCACAGGGGAGAGCGTGGCGTCATGGCGCTGGAACAGTTCGCTGATCACCGGTTCCTGGTGTTCGCCGGGGGCGCCGCCGCTCATCGACATGAGCAGTGGCTCCTGGGGAAAACTCAGACTGTCGTCGGCCAGCACCAGCACATGGCCGTCGCGTTGATGCTCGAAGTGATAGTGGATGCCTTCTTCCTCGCACAGCCGTTGCAGCAACGCCAGGTCGGATTCTTCGTACTGAATGCAAAAAGGTCGCAGGGGATAGTGCCTGGTTGCCAGTTCAAAGCGATAACTGCTGGCGGGCAACCCATGTTCCTCCAGCAATTGGCGCAGGATCATTGGCACGCTGGCGTGCTGGAAAATACGTCGGCATCGTTGCTGTTCCAGCACCTGGACACGAGGCACCAGCACCAGCTTGTAAGCGACCCGGTGCCCGCTTCGATGTTCACAACTGGCGCTGTCCAGCACGCCATGAATGCCTTGATCGTGGCCGAATTCGAGGAACGCCGGTTGGTGCAGCAATCGCTCAAGGTTCAGGGCTGGTGCCAGCCCGATCACCTCGATGTCGAATCGATAGGGCTGGTTGAGAGCTTCATGACCACTGAACCGAACCACCTGGAAGCTCAGGTCGTCTTCGAGAAGCGTCAGGGTGGTGGGACTATCCTTGTCGTTGTGCATCGAACGCGCTACCGCTGTGGAGTAGGGTGCAAAGCGTACGAAACCCCGGCGCATTGCGGGTACGGTAAAGCGACATTTCCGAATTGCCCTACAACCGCTGGTGAAGATGTCGATGCAAGTCGGGATTTTTTGGTCGATTGCCAACTTTAGGCCGTATAAACTTGTGCAAAGCGTCGGCCAATAGATGTCTCGGCGCCACAGATGCCACAGATAAGAGAGTGAGAAATGGGCGCACAGTGGAAGGTTAAACACAAAGAAGCGGCAGCCAATGCCAAGGGCAAGATCTTCGGCAAACTGGTGAAAGAAATTACCATTGCTGCGCGCAACGGCGCTGATACTGCTACCAACGCGCACTTGCGCCTGGTGGTTGAACAGGCCAAGAAAGCTTCGATGCCCAAGGAAACACTGGATCGTGCCATCAAGAAGGGCGCGGGCCTGCTGGGCGAAACCGTGCAATACCATCGCGTGACCTATGAAGGGTTCGCCCCGCATCAGGTGCCGTTGATCGTTGAGTGCGTGACCGACAACATCAATCGCACCGTCGCCGAGATCCGCGTGGCGTTCCGCAAGGGTCAGCTGGGGGCTTCCGGTTCGGTGGCCTGGGACTTCAACCACGTCGGCATGATCGAAGCGTCGCCGGACACCCCGGATGCCGATCCGGAAATGGCCGCCATCGAAGCCGGTGCACAGGATTTCGAGCCGGGTGAAGAGGGTGCAACCCTGTTCCTGACCGAACCGACCGACCTCGACGCGGTGCAGAAAGCCCTGCCGGAACAAGGCTTCACTGTGCTGTCGGCCAAACTGGGCTACCAGCCGAAAAACCCGGTCAGCGGCCTGAGCGATGAGCAGATGGCGGAAGTCGAAGCGTTCCTCGAAGGCCTCGATAACCACGACGACGTGCAGGACATGTTTGTCGGGTTGGCGGGTTAAGTCTTTGTGTCAATGACGGTCATGTTGTTTGACAGACCGTCATCGTCGGATCGCCGCCCGGAGCAAGCTCGCTCCCACAGGTTTAGCGCTACCCTGTGGGAGCGAGCTTGCTCGCGATTGACCGCGCAGCGGTCACAGACTTTCCAATTGCCGCACGATTTCGCTGAACCCCGGCCGTAGCAGCACTTGCGGCTGGCAGCAACGCTGTTCCAGATCTTCCAGTACCCCACGCTGTTCGTCGCTCAACCCCGAATTAACCCGCTCCAGCAGTTCGCCCAGCAACACCCCGAACGCCCGCACCTCGATCCGCTGCAAGGCGCGGCTTTCCAGGCTGTCGGAAATCCCGTGGAACGACGCCGCGCCAAAATCCCCCAGCAAGCAATCGCCCTGTTCATTCCACAGAATATTGTGCCCGTAGAGATCGCCATGGGTGATGCCGTGGTTGTGCAAGTGTTCGGCCACCGAGGCAATGCCCGAGGCAATGCGCAGCGCCACCGCCGCACTGAAACGCAAGCCTTCGGCATAAATGTCGCGGCTGCACGACGCCAGGCTCGGCAGGCTGGCGAGGTTGCGAAAACTCGGCGGGACCAACTGCATGGCCAGCCCGGCGGTTTGTTGCGGGTGATCGACAATCCGCCCTTCGACGCGAATCAGATTCGGGTGCAGGCCGGCGGTGATGCAGGCGTTCATCTCGTGCAGCGGCGAGCCATCGCTGGTCATTTCGCCCTTGTAGAGCTTCACCGCAACGGGCATGGCCGGTTGGTCGGTCGGTTGCCAGACAGCTTGATGAATCACTCCGGACGCCCCTTCGCCGAGTTTTTTCTCCAGATGCAATGCCGACCAGTCAATGCGCGGTGTGGCATTGAGGGCGGCGGCATCGGCTTCGGTTTCCAGCGGATTACCGGCGTAGGCCAGCCAGGTCAGGCTTGGCAGCGTCAGCAGCCATTGCGGCAAGTCGGTGAACTGGTTGGCGGCGATGCGGATCAGCTCCAGCCGATGACAATTGTGCATCGACTCCGGCAACGCCTGCAGGCGGTTACCGGCAAGCATCAGCTTTTGCAGGTATGGCCGCTCTCCCAACGCGCTCGGCAGCGTCTCGATGCAATTGTCGGTCAGGATCAGCCAGCGCAGCAGTGGTGGCAGTGCCGCTGCGGGCACGTGGGCTATACGGTTGGCCTTGAAGCCGATCATCGTCAGTGCAGCGCATTGGCCAACACAGGCCGGCAACTCGGTGAAACGGTTATCGGAGCAGAACAGCACGCGCAAACGGGACAGGCGATGCAAGTCCTCTGGCAACGCGCTCAGAGCATTGCCGCTGAGGTTGAGCACTTCCAGCGAATCCGCCAGATCGAAGATCTCCCGGGGAAACTCGGTCAGGCCCTCGGCCAGATCCAGCCGCGTGATGCCCGACAACTCGCCGGCGCGCAATTGAGCAAGGGTATGCATGAACAGATTCGCCATTAACCTAGAGGAGGGCGCGGGGCCCTGGAAATGGGCGACATGATAGCGGGAAAGATGTGGCGACTGTCAGGCCGCCTTCGCGAGCAAGCCCGCTCCCACATTTGATCGGTGTAGATCAAAAATTCTGTATCCGACACAAATCCATTGTGGGAGCGGGCTTGCTCGCGAAGAAGTCAGTCAATGCAACAAAAAGCTATCGATCAGACCGGTTCGCTGACTTCGACCAGTTGTCCCAATCGGCTGCGCGTGCGCGCCAGATCAATGGCATCGCCACCCAGGCTTTCGCGCAATGAGTGCTGCCCGAGCAACGTCAGGTGCTTGTCCTGGTCGTACAGTACGTCGATGAGGTTGATAAAACGCTGCTGGGCGGCAATCGTGCAATCGCCCAGCAGTGGCAGTTCATCGATGATCCAGCGGTCGAACTGGCGGCACAGCTCCAGATAATCCATCACAGCCGTGGGCTGATCGCACAAATCGGTGAAGGTAAAACCGACGCCGCGCCCTTCGCAGAAACGTGCTCGCAAATGCCGGGTACCTACCGGCAACGAAACAGGCGGGGCATTGTGCCTGGGCAGGTTCAGCGATTGTCGTTGCGCCACGCTCGCCGGCCAGACGTAGTGACCTTGAGTGAACAACTGATGCGCATGGGTTCGGGCCTGGCTGCGGTAGTCGTGGGGCCCGCCGACCTCCATCACCTGCATGCGCGTATTGATCAAGTCGATCACCGGTTTGAAGCGGGCGTGGTACAGCGGATTGGGCAACAGGCCTTCGGGCGGATAATTGGAGGTGACCAGCAACAGGATGCCGCGCTGGAACAGTGCCTTGAACAACCGGGTGATGAGCATCGCATCGCCGATGTCGTGCACATGGAACTCATCGAAACACAGCACCCGGCAATCGCTGAGCAGTTCATCGAGGGTGATCGCCAGGGCGTCGGTCTGATCGCGGTGCTCGAACATGCCCTGGTGCAGTTGGGCGAAAAACTGATGGAAGTGCAGGCGTTGTTTTTGCGCGAGGGGAATGGCCTGGAAAAACCCGTCGAGCAGCCAGCTTTTGCCGCGCCCCACGGCACCATGCAGGTAAAGGCCGGGAAGGGGTTTCGCCGCAGTGCCCATCAGCATGCAGGCATGCCGGGCCATGCAGTCGATCACCCGCTGTTGGCTGTGACTGAGGGTGTAGCCCCGGGCATGGGCCTGATGGCGAAAGTAGTCGTGGATGACTTGGCCTGTCGCGGCGCTACCGGGCGCCGGTGCCTTGCCGAGAAGGCGACGCAACGTTTGCCAGCGCGATTTGATTCGCGAACGGCTGGGCGGTCGAACGGCCACTGGGATATCACCTCTGGTGTACGGGCAGGCTCTTTGTGCTGCGGCGCCATAGTGTAACCAGAGCAGGGAATCTGCTTCCAGCAGTGTCGGCATATTCCGGGCCACCGTCACTGGGCTCTAAAGGAACACCGCAAACTCCCACAAAAAAAGCAGCTGGATGGCGATCAGAATTGAGTGGTCTGTTTGAGCATCCGCGCCGCCGGTGTATCCGCCGGGCTGACCATCGCATAGTTGTAGCCACTTCCCGACCAGTACTCGGCCTGCAACTCGCCATCACTGCGACTGCCCCTGGGCAGCAGGAAGTTTTTCGGCCCTGGCGGGCGCACGTAGAAACTGATTTTCTGCCCGCTCTGGCTCTCGTAGACCACCATCGCCGCCGGGCCTTGCTCGGTGCTCAGCAGGCGCCCGCTGACCGGTTTGAAACCGGCATCCGAAAGGTCGGGCAGGCGATTGGCCTGTGTGAAGTAGCGGTCGAGCCAGCCTTGCATGTCACCGTCGTCGCCGACTTTGAAATCCGCCGGCAGGAGGCCTTGCTGGGCAATCAGGCGATACGCCTGCAGCGCATCGGTCATTGGAAGCTGGGGACTCGCCAGTGTCATCTCCCGCGCTTGCCAGCCGCTGAAACCGCCGACGCTGACGGCGATGAACAACATCGCGGCACTGGCCAGGTGTCGACGGGATTGGCGTTTAAGGCGCTGGCGTATAACCGCCGGATCCAGGTCCGGGTTCGCGGGTTGTTGCAAGGCACCACTCAGCGCTGCGCGCAGTGCCTGGGCATCCTGTTGCCAGGCGCGCACTTGCGCGGCCATCTGCGGGTTACCGGCCAGAAACGTCTCCACCTGGCGTCGGTCGGCGTCGCTCAGTTGGTGGTCGACGTAGGCATGCAGGTCACGTTCGCTGGGGGGCATGCTGATCATTTGAGTCTCCGCAGGGAAGGGCGGTTGATTTCGCCATCGCTGAGTTGGCGCAGGGCCTGGCGAGCTCGGGACAGGCGGGACATCACGGTGCCGGTGGGTATGTCGAGAATCTCGGCGACCTCTTTGTAACTCAAACCTTCCACCGACACCCAGAGCAGCAGCGCGCGCTGCTCGGTGGGCAGCCGGTCGAAGGCGTTGAGGGTCGATTGGGCAATCACGGTGCGCTCCACCGAGGGCTGGGCATCGTCACGCCCGGTGAAGAATTCGAGCATGCGCGCGTAGCGCCGGGAGCGACGGTGAGCATCGAGAAACTGCCGATAGAGAATCGAGAACAGCCAGGCGCGCAAGTCGCCCTCGGCGCGTTTGCCAGCCCAACTCGAGAGTGCCCGCTCCAGGCTCGCCTGCACCAGGTCGTCAGCGCTGCTGGTGTTGCGCGTCAACGACACGGCGAACCGTCGCAATCCTGGAATGATTTCCCTCAGTTGTTCGTCGATATCGTTCATGAAGTTCTGACTAGTCACTACGCTTGGGACTAGGAAGACGTCCGGTACCGGAGGTTATTCCACGTCAGAAAAAATAAACACCGCGCGTGGGAATAAACCTGCATGCGGTGCGTCTGCTTGATTCTTCTCACTTGTGGCCGATGGCCCTGGAGTCTTTCATGGTAGATCGATCATCACCGCCAACCCGGCCACCCTTGAATGCGGCAAGCCTGACGTTGCGTCTGGCTGGCATTGCCGTGGTCGTTGCCGCCGTGGCTGGGGCGTTTGCCTACGTCAACGGAACCTTTGACCCACAGCGCCTGACCCCGAAGAAACTGATCAACGTGCTGGAAACCAACAACGGCGTGCATCCGGGTTTCCGTCGCAACCATTCCAAAGGCGTGTGCGTGATCGGGCATTTCGAGAGCAGCGGTGAGGCGCGCAGCTATTCCACCGCCCAGGTGTTCAACGAAGCTCGGACGCCGGTGGTCGGGCGTTTCGCCTTGCCGGCCGGCAACCCTTATGCTCCGGACAGTGCCGTGCCGATCCGCAGCATGGCCTTGCGCTTCACCCAGGCCAACGGCCAGCAGTGGCGCACGGGGATGAACAGCATGCCGGTGTTCCCGGTAGGCACGCCCGAGGCGTTCTATCAATTGCAGCAGGCGCAGTCGCCGGACCCGGCTACGGGCAAGCCGAACCCGACCGCGGTTCCGGCGTTTTTCGGTGCGCATCCGGAAGCTGCACCCTTTCTGGCCTGGATCAAGACCGCCAAACCGTCAGCCAGTTACGTCACCGAGACATATAACAGCGTCAACGCGTTTTATCTGGTGAACGCTGCCGGACAACGCCAGGCTGTGCGCTGGAGCATGGTGCCGGTAGCGCAGGATGCGTCGGGTGTCATGGCGCCCGAGGGCAGCGGCTTTCTGGAGAAAGACCTGGTTCAGCGTATAGCCGCAGGACCGTTGCGTTGGCAGTTGAATATCATCCTGGCCAATCCCGGCGATCCCGTGAACGACGCCAGCAAAGCCTGGCCTGAAGGGCGCAAAGTGTTGAACGCAGGCACGCTGGTGCTGGAAAAAACCCAGCCGCAACTCAATGGCGAATGCCGTGACATCAATTACGACCCGCTGGTTTTACCCGCCGGTATCGAAGCATCCGACGACCCGTTGCTCGCCGCTCGTTCAGCCGGTTACGCCAATTCCTACCTGCGTCGCACCAGCGAAGTCAGCCAGTTGCCCGCCGCCAAACAGGAGGCCCAGCAATGAGCACCCAACCCAACCACTTCGCTCCATTGGCACGACTGCTGCACTGGCTGATGGCACTGATGATCATCGCCATGCTGTTTATCGGTGCCGGCATGGTCGCCTCGGTGTCCGAACGGCATGAATGGCTGATCAATCTGCACAAACCTTTGGGTGTCGCGATTTTGCTGCTGGTGATCGTGCGGCTGGTGGTGCGGTTCTCCACCACGCAACCACCGCTGCCGGCGGATTTGCCGGGTTGGCAAGCGATGGCGGCCAAGGCCTCGCATGTATTGCTGTATGCCTTGATGCTGGTCTTGCCGCTGCTGGGCTGGACGATGATTTCGGCGTCGGGCGAACCGGTGATGCTCAGCAGTTCGCTACAGTTGCCGTCGATTGTGCCGGCGAACGCCCAGCTGTTTGCGTTTTTGCGCAAGGCCCATGGGTATCTGGCGTATCTGCTGTTTCTGACCGTGTTGCTGCATTTGGCGGCCGCGTTGTTTCACGGTTGGGTGCGGCGGGATGATGTGCTGGACAGCATGTTGCGGGGTAAGGATCGCGGCTAGTTGCAATGGAGAAAAAGATCGCAGCCTGCGGCAGGCGGCGATCTTTTGATCTTGAAGGGAGATCAGCGCAGGGTATCGACCATATCCGCAATGGTGGTGAGCACATCCTTGCCCAACTGCTTCGACCGCTTGCCTGACCAGCCCGTCAACGGGTTCGGATGATCATCGTGATCCTTGAACGGCATTTCCAGGGTCAGCGAAAGGCAGTCGTACTTCTGGCCCACGCTGTTGCAGGCCAGCGTCATGTTGGCTTGACCCGGCTCGTCGCGGGTGTAGCCGTGTTTGGTCTGGAAATCCTTTGTGGTGTGTTTCAGGTGGTTGCGGAAGTGTTCTTCGAGTTTTTCGATCCGTGGTGTGTAACCCGGATTGCCTTCGCAAGCAGCTGTGAACACATGAGGGATTTCCTCGTCACCATGGACGTCGAGGAACATATCGACGCCGTATTTTTCCATCTGCTGCTGAACGAACAGGACTTCTGGGCTGATTTCCTGGCTGGCGTTCTGCCAGGCGCGGTTCAGGTCCTGGCCCATGGCGTTGGTGCGCAGGTGTCCGTGGAAGGCGCCGTCCGGGTTCATGTTCGGTACCAGGTACAGATCGGCGCCGGCCAGTAGTTTGTTCAGCACTGGGTCGTCGTTTCTTTCCAGGCGTTCGATCACGCCTTCCATGAACCACTCGGCCATGTGCTCGCCCGGATGTTGCTGGGCGATGATCCACACTTTGCGCTGGCCTTCGGCGCCGGTGCCTTTGCGCAATAGCTGGATGTCGCGACCTTCGACACTCTTGCCGGTGGCCAGCAGTTCGGTGCCGGCCTTGGTCAGCGCCTGCTCGATCAGCCAGTCGTGGCGACCTCGGCTGTAGGGTTCGAAGTAGGCGAACCAGGCATGGGTCTGCTCGGCTTCGAGGCTGAAGCGCAGGCAGTCGCCTTCGAAAATGGTCGGTACGCGGAACCAGTTGACGTGGTCGTAGGACGCCACCGCCTGATAGCCGGCCCAGGCCTTGTTGTAGGAGGATTGGCTGGCATTGTTCAGGCGAAACCAGTGCTCCTGGCCGACATGCAGGCCGCTTGCCTTGAAGTGGAACCATTGGAAATGGTTGCTTTTGGTATCGGGGCGGATCGCCAGCAGGGGCTTGAGCGGGTCGCTGACATCGATTACCTGGATATTGCCGCTGTCGAAGTTGGCACTGATGTCGAAAGAAGATTTAGCCACGGCCATAATCGGGTCCTTGAATATGATTTTTATGGTGGCTACTTTACACGCAAGAGTGGGGTGAAACCGAGGGGAATTGCGGGGTGCGAGGGTGGGGGCGTCCTCCTTGACGCCGCCGCAGCTTAGAGACTATGCGATTGATTCTCAAGTGCTATCTGTCGCTGGTTTTAGCCAATGATGCCGGGCTTCTCTTGCCAACTGGAATTCTTTTGATATCATCCGCGCCATCGAATTTGCGGCACCCAAAGACTTCATTAGCCTGAAGCCAAAGCCAGAAAAACTGGCAAAAAAAAGACCCGGCAAAAAGCCGGGTCAAAAACCGTGATTAGCCTGATGAGGAGATAGTCCAGGAGACCGACCTAAGGTCACCTGGTCCATCGACTGATCTCGCGACCAGTTGATGCAATAATAATCATTCTCGTTTGCAAGTCAAACGTTTTTACCTGCGCGACAGGAAAATTCTTTCCTGCCCTCTCGATTTGTCTTCTCACCTCAACCGTTTTCATACTTCTCCAGCGATCGATCGACCATCGCCTTGGCCATGTCGATCATGTGTACGGTCGAAAATGCCAGGTCGCGGCTTGCGCCTTGCAGGTGATTGGTGGACTCGTACGCGGTGGCGGCAGCACAGCGCAACAGGTCCAGGGCATGGACCAGCGCCTCTTCGCCGCTGATATTGCGGTTTACATCAAAAAAACGCGGCTCGGCCACTCCCTCCGAAACAGCTGGTTTCAAGTAATAGTCCAGCGCGCGTTGTGCCGCCGCTGAGTCCAGGGGCGAGGCAAAGGTGGTGTCGATGTGCATGTCCGGCAGGTCATTGGTGGGTTGGTTCATGGCGATGGCAAGCTCCGTGTTAGATTCAGATCCGTGAACCGATCCTAATACGAACTGTATTTGTGACGACGATTTAAATACTACATTTTGTGTTTTGATGGCTGGAGTCGCCCACGTATCGTGCCGCACATGGATAAATGGATTGAATTGGTCAAGGCCAAGATGAGTGAACTCAAAATCACTCAAGAGATACTCGCCGAGCGCCTCGGGATGTCCCAGGGCGGCATTGGCCACTGGCTCAACAAACGTCGTGAACCCGGCATCGAAGACATGAACCGTGTGCTGCAGGCGCTGGGCCTTGAGTTTCTCGAAGTGGCGCTGGTGATCCGGGAGCCGCAGGCGTCAACGGACGACGAAATCCCCCTGACACAGAAGTACAACCCGTACTTTCGCTACCCGGTCAGTGACTGGCGCGAACCTGCCGTAGTGCGTGACGGCGAGGTTCCGGTATACGGAAAAGGACACTTTGAACTGTCCGATTACCACGCCCGGGGGCCGGCATTCTGGTTGAGAGTGGCAGGCGATGCGATGACCGCACCCAATGGCATCAGTATCCCGGAAGGCATGCTGATCCTGGTGGACCCTGCGGTGGACGTCGAACCTGGCAAACTGGTCATTGCCCAGTGGCCGGGCAGCAACGAAGCCACGTTCCGCAAGCTCATCGAAGAGGGCGGGCAGCGTTATCTGGTCCCGCTCAATCCGACGTATCCGAAAGCCTTGTACACCGAAGAGTGTCGAATCATCGGTGTAGTGGTTCAGGCAACAGCCAGGTTCTGATCAGATCGGTCCTCGCGATGCGTAGGACCGATCTTCATTTCACGCTTCTTCCAGTTCGACCAGCGCACTGCCTTCGCTGACCATTTCGCCTTCCTGGCAATACAGCGCCTTGATCACCCCGGCGTGGGGCGCGCGGATGCTGTGCTCCATCTTCATCGCTTCCAGTACCACCAATTGCGCTCCGGCCTCGACCGATTGCCCGGCCTCTACCAGTACCCGGACGATGCTGCCGTTCATGGGAGCGGTCAGCCCGCCCTGATGGCTGTGGCTGGCCTCGACGGCGCTGATCGGGTCGTACGACTCGATGCGGCGCAACTCGCCATCCCACTGCAAATACACATAATCGCCACGGCGTATTGCGCGGTGCTGACGGCGCACGCCTTCGTGTTCGGTCAGCAGTTGCTCGCCCTTGAGCCGAGCGCTGTGGGCATTGATGTCGCCCAGCGTCAGCGCACGGTCCTGACCTTCACAACTCAAGTGAAGAGTGATTTCTCTCGGCAAGCCGGCACGCAGCCCGTTAGGTGCAGCCCACGGCGAACTCGGGTCATCGGCGCGGGTTGCATGGGGCTGGCTCTGGGCGAACGCCTGGGCGGCGGCTTGCCAGAAATCATCGCTGAGTTCCGCTGGGGTCGGCAGCAACTGTTCCTGATAACGCGGAATGAAACCGGTATCCAGTTCGGCAGTGGCAAATGCCGGGTGGCCTATGATGCGCCGCAGGAAATTGATATTGGTCTTCAGCCCGCCGATGGCGAATTCGTCGAGCATGCTCAGCAGGCGCAAGCGCGCCTGTTCACGGTCTTCACCCCAGGCAATCAACTTGCCGAGCATCGGGTCGTAGAAAGGCGAAATTTCATCGCCTTCTTCAACGCCGCTGTCCACTCGACGCCCCGGCCCTTGGGCGGATTCGCGATACAGCTCCAGGCGACCGGTCGCCGGCAGGAAATCATTGCCCGGGTCTTCGGCATACAGCCGCACTTCGATCGCGTGCCCCACCAGCGGCACCTGGTCCTGAGTCATCGGCAACGCTTCGCCGCGTGCCACGCGAATCTGCCAAGCCACCAGGTCGAGGCCCGTGATGGCTTCGGTGACCGGGTGTTCGACCTGCAGGCGGGTGTTCATCTCCATGAAGAAGAACTCGCCGCGCGCATCCAGCAAAAACTCCACGGTGCCGGCACCGACGTAGCCGATGGCCTGCGCCGAGCGTACGGCGGCTTCACCCATGGCGCGCCGCAGCTCCGGACTCAGGCCTGGCGCCGGGGCTTCTTCGACGACTTTCTGATGACGACGTTGAATCGAGCAGTCGCGTTCGTTGAGGTACAGGCAGTTGCCGTGCTGGTCGGCGAAGACCTGGATTTCCACGTGACGTGGCTTGAGCAGGTATTTCTCCACCAGCATCCGCGAGTCGCCGAACGACGATTGCGCCTCACGCTGGGCCGAGGCCAGGGCTTCGGCCAATTGGCTGACGTCCTCGACCACTTTCATGCCTTTGCCGCCGCCCCCGGCCGTGGCCTTGAGCAACACCGGGTAGCCGATACGTTCGCAGGCGGCGCGGAAGGTTTCCAGGTCCTGGGCTTCGCCGTGATAACCGGGCACCAGTGGCACGCCAGCGGTTTCCATCAGGGCTTTGGCGGCGGACTTGCTGCCCATGGCATCGATGGCCGAGGCGGGCGGGCCAAGGAAAATCAGGCCGGCCGCTTCGATGGCGCGGGCGAACCCGGCGTTCTCCGACAGAAAGCCATAGCCGGGGTGAATCGCCTGGGCGCCGCTGGCCTTGGCGGCGGCGATCAGTTTGTCGATCTGCAGATAGCTGTCGACGGCCTTGCTGCCGCCGAGGTCAACCCGAATGTCAGCTTCGCGGCTGTGCCGGGCGTCACGGTCGGTGGCGCTGTGCACGGCCACGGTGGTCAGGCCCAGGGCCTTGGCGGTACGCATTACCCGGCAAGCGATTTCGCCACGGTTGGCCACCAGCAGGGTGGTGAGGACAGGTGCGCTCATCAACGGGGCTCCTTGGTGGTTTCGGCTTGCCAGCTCGGCGGACGTTTTTGCAGGAAGGCGCGCAGGCCTTCCTGGCCTTCGGGGCTGACGCGGATGCGGGCGATGGCGTTTTCGGTGTAGCGGCGCAATGCCGGTGTCAGTGAGCCGTCGCCGACTTCGCGCAACAGGTCCTTGCTGGCGCGCATCGCGGCCGGACTGTTGAGCAGCAGGTTGTCGATCCATTGATCGACTTTCTGTTCCAGCTCGGCACCTGCATAGCTCTCCGACAACAATCCGATTTCCCGTGCCCGTTGCCCGCCGAAGCGCTCAGCGGTCAAGGCGTAGCGACGTGTAGCGCGCTCGCCAATGGCTTGCACCACGAACGGGCTGATTACCGCGGGTGCCAGGCCGATGCGCACTTCCGACAGGCAGAATTGCGCGTCATCGGCACCGATGGCCATGTCGCAGCAACTGATCAAGCCCAACGCGCCGCCAAAGGCTGCGCCTTGCACGACGGCCAGGCTCGGAATCTTCAGTTTGGCCAGGTTGTACATCAATTCCGCCAGTTCCCGGGCGTCATCGAGGTTGGTGGCGTAATCGAGCTCGGCCGATTGCTGCATCCAGGCCAGGTCGGCGCCGGCGCTGAAATGCTTGCCACGACCGCGCACGATCAGAAACCGCAGGCTGGCATCGCTGGCGACTTTGTCGAGGGCGAGTATCAGTTCGCGGATCATTTCGGCATTGAAGGCGTTGTTCTTTTCTTCACGGCTGAGCCACAGCGTGGCAAATCCACGGGGGTCGGTCAGCAGTTCGAGGGTGTTGAAGTCGCTCATATTGTCCGTCTCCACAACTCTATTCTGTAGGAGCGAGCTTGCTCGCGATGGTCTTGAGGGCGCCGCTGGGTGTCAGGCTTTCAGCGTTATCGTTGACGATCATCGCGAGCAAGCTCGCTCCTACAAAAAATCACATCCGGAACACGCCGAAGCGGCTCGGTTCGATTGGCGCGTTCAACGACGCGGACAAGGCCAGGGCCAGTACGTCGCGGGTCTGGGCCGGGTCGATGACACCGTCGTCCCACAGACGCGCGCTGGAATAGTAGGGGTGACCCTGTTCTTCGTACTGGTCGAGGATCGGTTGCTTGATCTCGGCCTCCTGTTCGGCGCTGAAACCATGGCCACCGCGCTCGGCCTGTTCGCGCTTGACCTGCACCAGCACGCCGGCCGCCTGTTCGGCGCCCATCACGCCGATGCGTGCATTCGGCCACATCCACAAGAAGCGCGGATCGTAGGCGCGACCGCACATGCCGTAGTTACCAGCACCGAAACTGCCGCCGATGATCACGGTGAACTTCGGCACCTTGGCGCAGGCCACGGCGGTCACCAGTTTCGCGCCGTGCTTGGCGATGCCGCCAGCTTCGTACTTCTGCCCGACCATGAAACCGGTGATGTTCTGCAGGAACAGCAGCGGGATGCCGCGCTGGCACGCCAGTTCGATGAAGTGCGCGCCTTTCTGCGCCGCTTCAGCGAAGAGGATGCCGTTGTTGGCGAGGATCGCGATCGGGTAACCGTGCAGGTAAGCAAAACCGCAGACCAGCGTCGTCCCGAACAGCGCCTTGAACTCGTCGAACACCGATCCGTCCACCAGCCGCGCAATCACTTCGCGCACGTCAAACGGTTGCTTGGCGTCGGCCGGGACCACGCCGTACAACTCGTCACTGCTGTAGAGCGGGGCGATCGGCGTGCGTTGCTGAACCTCGCCTTGCTTGCGCCAGTTGAGGTTGGCGATGCTGCGGCGTGCCAGTGCCAGGGCGTGTTCATCGCTCTCGGCATAATGGTCGGCCACACCGGAAATCTTGCAGTGCACATCGGCCCCGCCGAGGTCCTCGGCACTGACCACTTCACCCGTCGCGGCTTTCACCAGCGGCGGGCCGGCGAGGAAGATGGTCGCTTGTTCGCGGACCATGATCGCTTCATCGGCCATGGCCGGCACATACGCGCCGCCAGCGGTGCAGGAACCCATGACCACGGCAATCTGCGGGATGCCCATGGCGCTCATGTTGGCCTGGTTGAAGAAGATTCGTCCGAAGTGCTCGCGGTCCGGGAACACTTCATCCTGACGCGGCAGGTTGGCGCCGCCCGAGTCCACCAGATAGATGCAAGGCAGGCGGTTCTGCTGGGCGATGGTCTGGGCGCGCAGGTGCTTTTTCACCGTCAGCGGGTAATACGAACCACCTTTGACCGTGGCGTCGTTGGCGACAATCATGCACTCGACGCCTTCCACACGGCCGATTCCGGCAATCACGCCAGCGGCGGGGACGTCTTCGCCATACACCTCGTAAGCCGCCAGTTGGCTGATTTCCAGAAACGGCGAACCCGGATCCAGCAAGCGGTTGATGCGCTCGCGAGGCAGCAATTTGCCCCGCGAGGTATGGCGTTCCTGAGCCTTCGGGCCGCCACCTTGCGCCACTTGGGCGAGCAGGGTGTGCAACGCGTCGACCTGCTTGAGCATCGCTGCGCTGTTGGCGGCGAACTCCGCTGAACGGGGGTTGAGCTGGGTATGCAGGGTAGCCATGTGCAGCTCCGTTTAGCGGGTTTCGTTGAACAGTTCGCGACCGATCAGCATGCGACGGATCTCACTGGTGCCCGCGCCGATTTCGTACAGCTTGGCGTCACGCAACAGACGGCCGGCCGGGAATTCATTGATGTAGCCGTTGCCACCGAGAATCTGGATCGCGTCGAGGGCCATTTGCGTGGCGCGTTCGGCGCTGTAGAGGATCACGCCGGCGGCGTCCTTGCGCGTGGTCTCGCCGCGCTCGCAAGCCTGGGCCACGGCATACAGGTAGGCGCGGCTGGCGTTGAGTTGGGTGTACATGTCGGCGACCTTGCCCTGGATCAGCTGGAATTCGCCGATGCTTTGGCCGAACTGCTTGCGGTCGTGGATGTACGGCACGATCAGGTCCATGCACGCCTGCATGATCCCGGTCGGGCCGCCGGAGAGCACGACGCGCTCGTAGTCGAGGCCGCTCATCAGCACTTTCACGCCGCCATTGAGCACGCCGAGGATATTTTCTTCCGGCACCTCGACGTCATCGAAAAACAGCTCGCAGGTGTTTGAACCGCGCATGCCGAGCTTGTCGAACTTGTTGCTGCGGCTGAAGCCTTTCCAGTCGCGCTCGACGATGAAGGCGGTGATGCCGTGAGGGCCTTTTTCCAGGTCGGTCTTGGCGTAGATCACGTAGGTGTTGGCGTCCGGACCGTTGGTGATCCAGGTCTTGCTGCCGTTGAGCACGTACTTGTCGCCGCGTTTATCGGCACGCAGTTTCATCGACACCACGTCGGAACCGGCATTCGGTTCGCTCATGGCCAAAGCGCCGATGTGCTCGCCGCTGATCAGCTTCGGCAGGTATTTGGATTTCTGCTCGTGGTTGCCGTTACGGTTGATCTGGTTGACGCACAGGTTGGAGTGCGCGCCGTAGGACAACGCCACCGAAGCCGAGCCACGGCTGATTTCTTCCATGGCCACCACGTGGGCCAGGTAACCCAGGCCGGCGCCGCCGTACTCTTCCGGCACGGTAATGCCCAGCAGGCCCATGTCACCGAACTTGCGCCACAGGTCGGCGGGGAACAGGTTGTCGATGTCGATCTGAGCGGCGCGCGGGGCGATCTCCTTGGCGACGAAGGACTGAACCTGATCGCGCAGCATGTCGATGGTTTCACCGAGGGCAAAGTTCAGGGATGGATAGCTCATGGGTCACCTTTAGGCTTTTTTGTAGGGTGGGGAGGCCGTGATTGGGTTCTCACCTTTACGTTAACGTAAGCCTGTGACGAATGGCTGTCAATCACCCTTTACGTAAACGTCAACTTGGGTGATTCTGTAGGAACGAGCTTGCTCGCGAAGGACGTCAACGATACCCCGTGTTGTCTGGATAAACGCGGTGCCTTGACGTTCTTCGCGAGCGAGCTCGCTCCTACAAAATAAAGACAATAGGGGTCGTCATGGATCAACCCAGTGCAAGCCCGCAACGCAGTTACACCCGTGGTTCCCAGGACAAAGCCTTGCTGGCGATGACCATCGGCCAGGCGTTCGACAACACGGTTGCGCAGTACCCGGACGGGGAGGCGCTGGTGGTGCGCCATCAACAGCTGCGTTACACCTGGCAGCAATTGGCCGAGGCCGCGGACCTGCACGCCAGGGCACTGCTGGCGCTGGGGCTGCAAGCCGGGGACCGCCTCGGTATCTGGGCGCCGAACTGTGCGCAGTGGTGCATCAGTCAAATTGCCACCGCGAAAATCGGCGTGATCCTGGTCAACATCAATCCGGCGTATCGCAGTTCCGAACTCGAATACGTGTTGAAGCAATCCGGCTGCCAATGGCTGGTGTGTGCCGGGGCCTTCAAGACCTCGAACTATCACGCCATGGTGCAGGGCCTGGTGCCGGAACTGGCGGAGCAGTCCATCGGCAAATTGCTCAGCGAGCGGTTGCCGGAGTTGCGCGGCGTGATCAGCCTGGATGTGCAGCCGCCCAGCGGTTTCCTGCCATGGTCGCAACTGACGGATCTGGCTGGCGGCGTGTCTACTGAACAATTGCGCGAGCGTCAGGAAAGCCTGCATTTCGACCAGGCGGTGAATATCCAGTACACCTCTGGCACCACCGGTTTTCCCAAGGGCGCGACCCTCAGTCACTACAACATTCTCAACAACGGTTACATGGTTGGCGAAAGCCTGGGCTTGACGGCGGCCGATCGCCTGGTGATCCCGGTGCCGCTGTATCACTGCTTCGGCATGGTCATGGGCAATCTTGGGTGCATCACCCATGGCAGTACGATGATTTACCCGAACGACGCGTTCGATCCGTTGCTGACCCTGGGCACTGTGGCTGAAGAAAAGGCCACCGCGCTGTACGGCGTACCGACCATGTTCATCGCCATGCTCGATCAACCTCAGCGTGCCGGGTTCGACCTGTCGAGCCTGCGCACCGGGATCATGGCGGGCGCAACCTGCCCTATCGAGGTGATGCGCCGGGTCATCAGCGAAATGCACATGAGCGAAGTGCAGATTGCCTACGGCATGACGGAAACCAGTCCGGTGTCGTTGCAGACCGGTCCTTCGGACGACCTGGAACTGCGCGTGACCACCGTCGGCCGCACCCAGCCGCAACTGGAAAGCAAGATCATCGACGAAGCGGGCAACCTGGTGCCGCGTGGCACCATCGGTGAGCTATGCACCCGCGGTTACAGCGTGATGCTCGGCTATTGGAACAACCCTGAAGGCACGGCGGACGCCATCGATCAGGCTGGGTGGATGCATACCGGTGACCTGGCGAGCATGAACGACGAGGGTTACGTGTGCATCGCCGGGCGCAACAAGGACATGATCATCCGTGGTGGTGAGAATATTTACCCGCGGGAGCTGGAAGAATTTTTCTTCACTCATCCGGCCGTTGCGGATGTGCAGGTGATCGGCATTCCCTGCTCGCGCTACGGCGAAGAGATCGTCGCCTGGATCAAGTTCCACCCCGGTCACGGCGCCACCGAGCAAGAGCTGCAAGCCTGGTGCAAGGAGCGCATCGCGCACTTCAAGACGCCGCGTTACTTCAAGTTCGTCGAGGAGTTTCCGATGACGGTGACTGGCAAGATCCAGAAATTCCGGATGCGCGAGATCAGTATCGAGGAGTTGCGCGAAAAGCAGGAATGAAGAGGAAACCTGTGGGAGCGAGCTTGCTCGCGATGAGGGTGTGACATTCAACATTTGTGCTGACTGATCCACCGCCATCGCGAGCAAGCTCGCTCCCACAGTGTCTTGCAGAGTTTTCAGAATCGCAGACAGCACAAAGGGGAGCCGAAGCTCCCCTTTAATTTTCGTTGCGCGTGCTCTTTTTTTATTATTGAGGGTCGGTCTGTTTTTGTTTTTGGCAACCGTTGCCCTTTACCGCTGTTTTTGGCGATCCCCATTCGGGATCAAGAGCAAACGTATTTTTTTGAGCGCTGATCTACTTTCTCGCTGAGCGATCCAACCAGTTCGGGAGCTACCTGAAGGTAGTTTTATTATTCTCTGCCCGGTTGCGGGTAACTCCGAAAAGCACCCTGAAAAGCACATCTTCTCCAAAAAAATCTGTTAGCTGCGTCTCTGCCGTGTTGTTTTTGTTATGTCAGAGTCGTTACGTCTTGTTTTTATTAGGTTTGCTGCAATTTTTTTATTCTTGTTATGCGATAGATATAGCATGAGGCGTGCCAACTTTATAAAAGCCTTTAAAATCAATGGTTTGAAAATTTGTAGGGTTTTGCGCCTCAGGCAAAACCCTACATTTTGTTTCCGTGTTACTCGCTTGTGCCCACGTTTGAGTCCGTGCGGTAACACCCGGACACACTCAGCGCACTCACTGTGCGCTGCGGGCCTTGGCCACGCGGGAGCCGGTAGGGCGACCCAACACCGTGCAAATCTGCTGGCCGGCGAGCATCAAGGCGTCGAGGTCGATTCCGGTGTCGATGCCCAGGCCGTTGAGCAGGTAAACCACGTCTTCGGTGGCGACGTTACCGCTGGCGCCCTTGGCGTAGGGGCAGCCGCCGAGACCTGCGATGGAGCTGTCGAACACCGAGATGCCTTCCAGCAGGCTGGCGTAGATATTGGCCACAGCCTGGCCGTAGGTGTCGTGGAAGTGCCCGGCGAGTTTCTCCCGGGGCACCTCCTTCGATACCACTTCAAACATCTTGCGGGTTGCGCCAGCGGTGCCGGTGCCGATGGTGTCCCCCAGCGAGACCTCATAGCAGCCCATGGCATACAGCTCGCGGGCGACCATGGCGACCTGCTCCGGGGCGACATGACCTTCATAGGGGCAGCCCAGCACGCAGGACACATACCCGCGCACAGTCACCCCATGTTGTCTGGCGGCGTCCATGATCGGTCCGAAACGCTCCAGGCTTTCGCTGATCGAGCAATTGATGTTGCGCCGGGAAAACGCTTCGGACGCCGCCGCGAATACGGCCACTTCCTTGACCCCGGCGGCGAGGGCATCTTCGAAACCGCGCAAGTTGGGGGCGAGCGCGCCATAGACCACGCCCGGTTTGCGCTGGATCTGCGCGAAGACCTCGGCGGAGCCGGCCATCTGCGGCACCCACTTGGGCGAAACGAAACTGCCGACTTCGATATAGCCGAGCCCGGCTGCGGTCAGTGCGTCGACCAGTTGCACCTTATCGGTAACACTGATGGGTTGGGCTTCATTTTGCAGGCCGTCGCGTGGGCCGACTTCGACAATGCGTACGTGGGTGGGGAGGGGCATGGGGTTCGACCTGTGCTGATTGTTCGGAGAACCCTGTAGGAGCGAGCCTGCTCGCGATGGGCTCCCAGGCACCGTGTTTATCCAGCAAACACGCGTTATCGTTAACGACCATCGCGAGCAGGCTCGCTCCTACAAGGGGTCGGGTTTTACTGAATGACTTCCTGGCTTTTGAGCGTCTGCTCCAGCGCCTGCACGCAGCGCTCTTCGGCGGTATCGAGTTCCAGTTTCATCTGTTCGATGTCCAGCATTTGCTGTTCAAGCTGCTCCCGGCGCTCGCTGATTTTCGCCAGCATGCTGTGCAACTGTTTGGTGTTACCGCTGGACGGATCGTAGAGCTCGATCAGCTCGCGGCATTCAGCCAGGGAGAAACCGATGCGCTTGCCCCGCAGGATCAGCTTCAGGCTGACCTTGTCGCGGGGCGAGTAAATGCGCTCCTGGCCACGGCGCTCGGGGCTGAGCAGGCCTTGCTCTTCATAAAAGCGAATGGCACGGGTGGTGATGTCGAGCTCGCGGGCGAGATCGGAAATGCTGTAGGTCTGGCTGCTCATGGACGCGCTCGCAAAAGGTCATGGCGCTAAGCTAATGGCAGGTTGACGTTTACGTCAAGGGGCAGGTTTTTCCGGTGTGGAGAAGGGCCTCATCGCGAGCAAGCTCGCTCCCACAGGGATCTGTGTCGGACACAAGTATTGTGTTCGCTGGATACCTACTGTGGGAGCGAGCTTGCTCGCGATGGGGGCACCTCGGTATCAAGCCCTACACCTTCTCGAGCTTTTTCTCCTGCGCCGTCACCTGCTGGCACAACTCGATCATCTGCTCGCGCATCCAGCGGTTCGCCGGGTCCTGGTCAGTGCTTTCGTGCCAGTAAAGGTGGGTTTCCACCGGCGGTACATCGTTGACCGGCAGATAAAAGGCGTGCAAATCGTTACGACGGGCGAAGCGTTCCGGTACGGTCATGACCATGTCGGTCTGCTGCAACACTTGCGAGGCCATCAGGTAATGCTGGGAGCGCAGGGCGATCTTGCGCTGGATGCCCATCTTCCCCAGCGCCAGGTCGACATAGCCGAGGCCGCTGCGACGACTGGAAATATGGATGTGGGTCAGGCTCAGGTAATCGTCCAGTGCGAGTTTTTCCTTGCCCGCCAGTGGATGCCCCTTGCGCATGGCGCACACGTAGCGGTCCTCCATCAACTTGACGTGACGCACCTGCGGGTCGGTGTTGAGCGGCGCATCCACCGCGAAGTCGAGGCGTCCGGCCGCCAGTTCCTTGGTGGTTTCGCGACGTTTGGACAGGAAGCTTTCGATGATCACCGCCGGAGCCAGGCGGCGCAGGCGCTGGAACAGCGGCGGCAGGATCACCGCTTCGGTCAGGTCGGTCATGCTGATGCGATAGGTCTTGACCGCTTGCTGCGGGTTGAAAATGCGGCTTTCCTGCACCGACACGCGCAGCAGCGAGAGCGCGTTGCGTACCGGGCCGATGATGTTCTGCGCCATGGGCGTGGGCACCATGCCCTGGGCGGTGCGCACGAACAACGGGTCGTTGAAGGTCTCGCGCAACCGGGCCAGAGCGTTCGACACCGCTGGCTGGGTAATGCCCACAATCTGCCCGGCGCGGGTCAGGTTGGCTTCGGTGTAGATCGCGTCGAAGACGATGAAAAGGTTGAGATCGACCTTGCTCAGATTCATTACGCGGCTCTCTTATTGTGTGGGCTGGCTGACCGTGACGATCAGTCGATCATATATCGGTGATGAATGTTTATACACGCCGAGAATAGGCTAGGTAAATTATCAACGCTGTTCTAGCATCGATACATGACCTAAAACAACCTCCCCCAAGAAGGTATCTCGCTCATGGATTTCGCTTATTCGCCCAAGGTTCAGGAACTGCGTGAGCGCGTAACAGCGTTCATGGACACCTACGTCTATCCCGCCGAAGCCGTGTTCGAGCGCCAGGTCGCCGAGGGCGATCGCTGGCAGCCGACGGCGATCATGGAAGAACTGAAACTCAAGGCCAAGGCCGAAGGCCTGTGGAATTTGTTTCTGCCTGAGTCCGAACTGGGTGCCGGCCTGACCAACCTCGAATACGCGCCACTGGCGGAAATCATGGGCCGCTCGCTGCTGGGGCCAGAGCCGTTCAACTGCTCGGCACCGGACACCGGCAACATGGAAGTGCTGGTGCGTTACGCCAACGAAGAGCAGAAACAACGCTGGCTCGAACCGCTGCTGCGCGGCGAGATCCGCTCGGCATTCGCCATGACCGAACCGGATGTCGCGTCCTCCGACGCCACCAACATGGCCGCCCGTGCCGTGCGCGATGGCGACGAGTGGGTGATCAACGGCAAGAAATGGTGGACCTCGGGTGCTTGCGACCCGCGCTGCAAAATCCTGATTTTCATGGGCCTGAGCAATCCGGATGCGCCACGTCACGCCCAGCACTCGATGATTCTGGTGCCGGTGGATGCGCCCGGTGTGAAGATCGTGCGTCCACTGCCGGTGTTCGGTTACGACGATGCACCTCATGGGCACGCCGAAGTGCATTTCGAAAACGTGCGGGTGCCCTACGAAAACGTCCTGCTGGGCGAGGGACGCGGCTTCGAAATTGCTCAAGGTCGCCTTGGCCCTGGCCGGATTCACCATTGCATGCGTTCGATCGGCATGGCCGAGCGCGCCCTGGAACTGATGTGCAAGCGCTCGGTGAACCGCACAGCGTTCGGCAAGCCTCTGGCACGCCTGGGCGGCAACATCGACAAGATCGCCGACTCGCGGATGGAAATCGACATGGCACGCCTGCTGACGTTGAAAGCGGCGTACATGATGGACACCGTCGGCAACAAAGTGGCGAAAAGCGAGATCGCGCAGATCAAGGTCGTCGCGCCAAACGTGGCATTGCGGGTGATCGACCGGGCGATCCAGATCCATGGCGGGGCAGGGGTTTCCAACGATTTCCCGCTGGCCTACATGTATGCAATGCAACGCACCCTGCGCCTGGCCGACGGCCCGGACGAAGTGCACCGTGCGGCAATCGGCAAGTTCGAAATCGGCAAATATGTGCCGAAGGAGATGATGCGTAGCGGGCAATAAGACCGCAAAGAATTTGTGGGCCGTGAGTATTTGTGGCGAGGGGGCTTGCCCCCGTGGGGCCGCGAAGCGGGCCTGAATCCATTCACCGTGTTAGCTCTGATGCAACGCGGTGGATGATTCGCGACTGCTTCGCAGCCGAACGGGGCGGTGCGGCGTTCCGACAAGCCCCCTCGCCACATTTGTTCGCATTTCAGTTCAATACACCCAAACCTCAACCCGCCGATTCCTGATCCTTCCCTCATCGGCGCTATTGGCCGCCACCGGCATTTCGGCACCGAATCCGCGAATCTCGCGAAACACCACGCCGCTCTTCACCAACTCCCGCCGTACCGCCATGGCCCGCAGCTTCGACAACAGATCGGCGCGCGCCGGGTCGCTCTTGGCATCGCCAAACCCCACCAGCGTCACTTGCCCAGCCGTTTTGTCGTGCTGCTTTATATAGTCGAGCACCCGCCACAGGTCTTGTCGGGCCTTGTTGTCCAGGGTGGCGCTGCCTTCCTCGAAACGGAAGTTCACCGACAACCGTTGAGCATGTCTGCTTAGCGCCTGATAACCCTCTGGCATCAACGCATTGGGGGTAACGGCCATGGCCTGGACGGTTTGGGCAATAAAACCGTTGGCGGCCACAATGGCCTGACCCTTAGTGCTTTGGGCAAACGCCACCAGGGCATTGGCCCAGGGATTTTTCCCGTTGGGTGGCAGATAGAAGAACAGCCGACGGGACAGCGGATAATCTTCCGTGGCAATCAGGCTGTTGAGCGGCGGCATGGCTTGCGATTGACCGTCGATAATGGCCACGGCTTTAGCCTGGCGCACGTAGGGCAAACCGATGAAACCGATGCCATGCGGGTCAGCGCTGACCGCATCGGACAGTTGTTCGCTGGACTCGAAGCGCTTCGCCGCACTGCCGAGGGTTTTCCCGTGGCCGCTGAGGACCAGTTCCTTGAAGGTGTCGTAGGTCCCGGACTGATCATCCCGTGCATACAGATGAATCGGCCCGCCGCGACCGCCAATGTCTTCCCAGCTCTTCACCTCGCCACTGAAAATGCGCGCCAGTTGCACGGTGTCGAGTTGGTTCAGCGGATTGTCCGGATGAAGGATGATCGCCAGGCCATCGATGGCAATGACCTGTTCGGCGCTCGGGCTTTTCAGGTCGCCGAGTGATTGCAGGCTGGCCAGTTCGCTGTCCTTGATCGGGCGCGACGAGGCGGCCAGATCGGCGCTGGCTGCTTTGAGTGCAGTGAAACCGGTGCTGGAACCATGGGCCGCTACCTCCACCACGACCCGACGGCCCTGAACGGTTTCGCCGACGATGCGCAGTTCGTTGGCGGTGTCCGGGGTTTCACGGCGGATCTTGCGCAGGCCCTGTTCACTCAACAGACCCTCGACCAGTGCCGGCCCCAATGCCGCACCGATGGTGTTGGAACCCTGAATCCGCAGCGCCGGGCCGTGTTCGGGTGTCGGCAAGTCGCCGGCCGAGGCCGCCTGCGGCAAGCCCGTGCACAGCATCAACAGGAACAACACGCGCAGCATCATGCCGGCACCATATAAAGCCAAAGGAGGTGTCGGGAGATTAAGTCAGTAAGGTTTCCGAAAAATGACAAATTGCAGTGGTGGTCCCCTGTGGGAGCGAGCTTGCTCGCGATGGGGCCTTTACATTCAATATCGATGTTGAATGTAAGACTACTATCGCGAGCAAGCTCGCTCCCACAGGGGATTGTGGTTGG
Source organism: Pseudomonas sp. GW456-L13 (assembly GCF_017350115.1). Lineage (NCBI taxonomy): Bacteria > Pseudomonadati > Pseudomonadota > Gammaproteobacteria > Pseudomonadales > Pseudomonadaceae > Pseudomonas > Pseudomonas sp. GW456-L13. The sequence goes on along the minus strand of NZ_JACNAS010000002.1, from coordinate 332,177 downwards.
TCCTGAATCAGCTCAACTCAAGCCAGATCGGCGCATGGTCCGAAGGTTTTTCCATGCCTCGCAGTTCATAGTCCACACCGGCGGCCTTCACCCGTGGCAACAGGCCGTGGGAGGCGAGGATCAGGTCGATGCGCAGGCCACGTTTGGGCTCGTCTTCGAAGCCACGGCTGCGATAGTCGAACCAGCTGAAGGTGTCGGTCACGTCCGGGTTCAAGTGACGGAAACTGTCGACCAGGCCCCAGTTTTTCAGGCGGGCCATCCACTCGCGCTCTTCCGGCAGGAAGCTGCACTTGCCGGTTTTCAGCCAGCGCTTCATGTTGTCCGGGCCGATGCCGATGTCGCAGTCTTCCGGGGAAATGTTCACATCGCCCATCACCACCAGCGGCTGGTCGTTCTTGAACTGGCTTTCCAGCAATTGCTGCAAATCGCCGTAGAAACGCTGCTTGGCCGGGAACTTGGTCGGGTGGTCGCGGCTTTCGCCCTGTGGGAAATAACCGTTCATGATGGTCACCGGCACGCCGTTGGCGTCGGCGAAGGTGCCCCAAATGAAGCGTCGTTGGGCGTCTTCTTCGTCGGTGGCGAAACCTTTATGCAGGGCCAGCGGCTCCTGGCGCGAGAGCAGGGCGACGCCGTAATGGCCTTTTTGCCCGTGGAAGTACACGTGATAACCCAGGGCCTGCACCTCGGCCAGCGGGAACTGTTCGTCGTGGACCTTGGTTTCCTGCAAGCCGATCACATCGGGCTGGTGCTTTTCGATCAGCGCCGCCAGCTGATGGGGACGGGCGCGCAGCCCGTTGATGTTGAAGGAGACGATCTTCATGGTCGGCAGTCCTGGCAAAAGGGCGATGCTAGCTGACATGTGGGAATCGGGCCAGTGTGGGGTGAGGGGATTCGGTTTTGCCTGTCAGCTTTGCGTCGATAGTGATGGCCTCATCGCGAGCAAGCTCGCTCCCACAAAAGCAAAGGCGGTTTCATTGCCTACACTGATTGCGGATCTGTAAGGAACTGTGTCAGCGCCAACAGGCTCGTAACAACAAGAGCGCAGCCACCCGAGCTGTGCCGGGGAGATCAACCGTCATGCCCGAAACCTCGACCGCCATCGCCGATATTCACATGCTCGACAGCGGCTACGCCCGCGAAGCGCGTTCGTTGCTGTACCAGGCTTATCGACACGAGCCGACCTTCGGCTACCTGTTCGAAGCCGAGCGCCCTGGCTACGAACAGCGGATTCGCGCCACCGTGCGCGAGCTGGTGACCCAGCACTTTTTTCAGGACCTGCCGGCCATCGGCCTGCTGGTCAACGACCGCTTGATTGGCATCGCCCTGATCGCACCGCCACAACGTCGCCTCGGCGTCACCGAAAGTTGGGCCTGGCGCCTGCGCATGGTGCTCAGCACAGGATTTCGCTGCACCCGTCGCTACCTCGAATATCACGATGCCGTGGAAGCCTGTCTACCGAACGACTCGGTGCACGTCTTGCCATTGTTGGGGGTTCATCCGCAGTTCCAGGGCAAACATTTCGGCGAACAACTGTTGCAAGCCGTGCACAATTGGTGCGCCGTGGATGAAAACTCACAGGGCGTGATCCTCGATACCGGGAACCCTCGCTACCTGGAGTTCTATAAGCGCCAGGGCTATCAGGAAATCGGTGAAGTTGCCGTAGGACCGATTCGCGAGCACGTGTTTTTTCACCCCAATCCCCAGGTGTTACATACTGCAACCGCTTGAACGGCGAACTTTCTTTGCATGTCAGGCTCTATCACGCTTCCATGTTCATGATCCATGCTCGTGATAGCATCCGCGCCTATGAAGTTTCCAGGAAGAATTACCAGCGGTGTGCTGATGCTGATGACCAGCTGCGCAGCGCTGGCACAAAGCGAATTGGATGTACGGATCAAACCGTCCAATGACGAGCTGAAAGCCAATATCGAAGGCTATATCGGCAGCCTCGGCGATCGCGATGAAGAAGCGTTGCTGCGCTTCAGCCGTGGCGCCGAAGAACAGGCGCGCAAGGCCGCCCAGGCCTTGGGCTATTATCAGCCGCACATCGATAGTGAAGTGAAGGGCGGCGAAAAGCCGCGCCTGGTGTTGACGGTCGACCCCGGCGAGCCGGTGCACTTGCGCAACGTCACGGTGCGCGTCGACGGTCCGGCAGCCTCCCTCAAGGCCTTTCGAATTCCCAAAAGCGACGCGCTCAAGCCCGGCGCCGTGCTCAACCATGGGCATTACGAGGACGCCAAGCGCCTGATCCAGAATCAGGCTTCGCGTTATGGCTTTTTCAGCGGCCGTTTCACCCGTTCAAAACTGTCGGTCGACCCCCGTGCCGGCGTCGCCGATATCGAACTGATCTATGAAAGCGGTCCGCGCTATACCTTGGGCAAGGTCAGTTTCGAGGGCGATACGCCGTTCGATGACGAGTTGTTGCAACGCATGGTGCCGTTCAAGACCGGCACGCCGTATGACTCGGAACTGATCGCCGAGCTCAACCAGAATCTGCAATCGAGCGGCTACTTCGAAGGCGTGCGCGTGGACGCGGCACCCACGGCGTCCAGGGACGAGGCGATCCCGGTGGACGTCAAGCTCGAAACCCGAAAGCCGCGGACCATGGGCCTGGGCCTGGGTTTCTCCACCGACGTCGGCCCGCGGGCCAAGGCCAACTGGACCCGGCACTGGGTCAACGCGCAAGGGCACAGTTATGGCTGGGAAACCGAAGTCTCGGCACCTCGGCAAAACGTCGGGCTGTTCTACGACATTCCGCTGGACCCGCCACTGACCGACAAACTGCGTTTTGCCGGTGGCTACCAGAATGAAGAAATCGCCGATAAGGACAGCCACAGCAAGCTGCTGACCCTCGGCCCCGAGTGGCACAGCAAACTGCCCAGCGGCTGGCAACGGGTGGTGTCGCTGAAGTGGCAGCGCGAGGATTATCAACTGGGCGATGACTCGGGACTCAGTACCTTGCTGATGCCCGGTGTGAGCTATTCGTACCTCAAAAGCGACAACCGCATCGACCCGCACAACGGTTATCGCCTGCAATTCGAATCCAAAGTGGCCAAGGAAGGTCTGGGTTCCGACAGCAACGTGCTCTACGGCACGGCATTGGTCAAAGGCCTGACCACGGTGTTCGATAAACACCGCCTCCTCGGGCGGGTGCAGGTCGGCGGCAGTGCCACCAACGGCTTCAAATCGGTGCCGCCATCGCTGCGCTTCTTCGCCGGTGGCGATCAGAGCGTGCGTGGCTACGACTATCAGAGCCTGTCCCCGGAAAACTCCGACGGCGACCGCATTGGTGGCCGCTACATGGTCGCCGCCAGCGCGGAGTATCAGTATTCCATCGCCGAAAAATGGCGGATCGCGACCTTTGTCGATCAGGGCAACTCCTTCAACACGCTCGAACTGCCGAACCTCAAGACCGGCGTCGGTATCGGCGTGCGCTGGGTATCGCCGGTGGGGCCGATCCGCCTCGACCTGGCCCACGCGCTGGACGACGATGGCGGAATTCGACTGCACTTTTCCATGGGGCCTGAGCTTTGAAGCGTGGTTTGAAAGCAACACTGCTAACGATGGCGGCGCTGCTGGCAGTGGTTGTCCTGACGCTGGCCACGGTGCTGGGCACGGCGACGGGCAGCCGCTGGGCATTGGGTTTCGTGCCGGGCTTGACCCTGGAAAACTTCCAGGGCCGGCTGGGCGGGCAGTGGAGTGCCGACCGGGTGCTGTGGCAGCAGGAGAGCAACCGGGTTGAACTGAGCAAGGTGATTTTCGCCTGGTCGCCGTTGTGCCTGACCCGCATGACCCTGTGCATCGAGCAATTGCAGGCCGATCAGGTCAGCCTGACGTTCCCGCCGGGTGCCGAAGAGCCAGACAGCGGCCCGATCACGCTCCCGGAGCTGAAGTTACCGTTGGCCCTCGAACTGGGAGAGATCAAGGTCGGCAGCCTGTTGTTCAACGGCAGCGAAGAGCTCAAGGGCCTGCAACTGGCGGCGCACTGGACGACGGCCGGTTTGAAGATCGACGCAGTGTCGTTGCAGCGCGATGATCTGAGCCTGAACCTCTCCGGCCTGTTGCAACCTTCCGGCAACTGGCCCCTCAGCGCCTCCGGCAAGTTGACCCTGTTGTCGACGCCTGAGCCGCTGGCGCTGGCGCTGAAGGTCGACGGCGACCTGCTCAAGACCCTGAACCTGAACGCCGACAGCAGCGGTTACCTCAACGGGCAACTGACCGGCGAACTGCAACCGCTGGTGGAAAACCTGCCGGCCAAGGTGCGGATCACCGCCGATGGCTTCAAGCCCAGTGCCGAGATGCCGGACACCCTGCAACTCAATCAGCTTGAACTCACGGGGGCAGGCGACTTGAAGAACGGCTACGCGCTGCTCGGCAAAGCCACGCTGCCCGCCGAGCAAGGGCCCGTCACCCTGGCGCTGCAAGGCAAGGTCGACGCCAAGGGCGCGCAGATCGCCGCGCTGGACCTGACCGCCAACGACAAGCAAAGCCTCAAGCTCACCGGACAGCTGGATTGGAGCAAGGGCTTGAGCGCCGAGGCGAAGATCGACTGGCTGGATTTCCCGTGGCACAGGCTCTATCCGCTCATCGACGAACCGCAGGTAGCGCTTCGCACGTTCACCGGCGAAGTCTCTTACACCGACGGCAAGTACCTCGGGCATTTCGCCGCGGCGGCGGATGGTCCGGCCGGCGCCTTCACCCTGGCCAGCCCTTTCGCGGGCGATCTGACGAAAATCTACCTGCAACAGATTCAACTCCAGGCTGGGCAGGGCAAGGCTGAAGGGCACCTGAACCTGCAATTTGCCGACGGCATTGCCTGGGACACCGCGCTGGACCTGTCGGCGATCAACCCGGCGTACTGGGTCGCGGAGCTGCCGGGCACACTGGCCGGGCCGTTGCGCAGCACGGGCGAGATGAAGAACGAGGTGCTCAGCCTCAACGCCGACCTGGACCTCAAGGGCAAACTGCGCGGTCAGCCGGCGGTGATCCAGGCCAAGGCCGATGGCCGTGGCGAGCAATGGAACCTCAATACCCTGCAAGTTCGCCTCGGCGACAACAGCATCAGCGGCAAAGGCAGCCTGCAACAGAAACTCGCCGGCCAGATCGATCTCAAGTTGCCGCGCCTGGCCCAGCTCTGGCCGCAACTGCGGGGCCAGCTCAATGGCCGCGTGGATGTCGCCGGCACACTCAAGGCGCCCCAAGGCAAGCTTGACCTGCAAGGTTCGCAGCTGGCTTTCCAGGACCATCGCCTGCAAAGCCTGAACCTGGACGCCACGCTGGACAGTGCGCAACGGGCGAAAGTCGACCTCAAGGGCAGCGGCATCCGGGCGGGCGACACTTTACTGGGAACCCTGACCGCCAGCGGCCATGGCGACATCAAGAACCAGAAACTGAACCTCGATCTGCAAGGGCCGAAGCTGAAACTGGCGCTGGGTCTGGACGGTGCGCTGGACAAAGGCAATTGGCGCGGACGCCTGGCCAGCGGTGATATCCAGGCCGGTGGCCAGGACTGGAAGCTGCAAGGGCCGGCGAAACTCGAACGTCTGGCGGACGGCAAAATCACCTTTGGCGCCCATTGCTGGGCCTCCGGCCAGGCCAGCCTCTGCGGTGAAGACGCGCGCCTGATGCCCGAGCCGAAGCTGCGTTATCACCTCAAGCAATTCCCGATCGACAGCCTCGCGCAGTGGTTGCCGAAGGATTTCGCCTGGCAGGGTCGGCTCAACGCCGACCTGCAACTGGACCTGCCGGCCAGTGGCCCGAACGGCCAGGTCAGCGTCGATGCCGGTGGCGGCACGTTGCGCATCAAGGACAAGGATCAGTGGCTGGACTTCCCGTACCAGACCCTGAAACTCACCAGCAAACTCACGCCCAAGCGCATCGACACCGAGCTCAACTTCGTCGGTGGCAAACTCGGCGAACTGATGGTGCAGGCGCAGCTCAATCCGTTGCCGAAGAACAAACCGTTGAGCGGCTCGTTCCGCTTGAGCGGGCTGGACCTGTCGGTGGCGCGACCGTTCGTGCCGATGGTCGAAAAACTGACCGGGCGCTTGAATGGCAGCGGCACGATTTCCGGTGGGCTGCTGGCACCGCAGGTCAATGGCAGCCTGCAACTCAGCGACGGTCAGATCTCTGGTCCTGAATTACCAATGGAGCTGAAAAATCTGCACCTCCAGGCGCTCATCGCCGGTGAAAGCGTGCAACTGAACGGTGGCTGGGACAGCGGTAAGGCCGGGCATGGCAGCCTGAACGGCAACGTCGCGTGGGGCCAGGCGCTGGTGGTGGATCTGGCGCTCAAGGGTTCGCAGTTGCCAGTCACCGTCGAGCCTTACGCCAAGCTGGAAGTCGCACCTGACCTGAAAATCTCGATGAAGGGCGATGAGTTGGCCATCGCCGGCAAAGTGCTGGTGCCCAGGGGCGACATCACCATTCGCGAGTTGCCGCCATCGACGGTCAAGGTCTCCGATGACACAGTGATCGTCGGTCAGCAGACCGAGGAGGGCAAGCCGCCGCTGGCAATGAAAATGGACATCGAAGTGCTGGTCGGTGAGGACAAGCTGAGCTTTGCAGGATTTGGCCTGACCGCGAATGTGCAGGGGCATGTGCACATCGGCGACAACATGGACACCCGTGGCGAGCTGTGGCTCAACGATGGGCGATATCGCGCCTACGGCCAGCGGCTATCGGTGCGCCGGGCACGCTTGCTGTTTGCAGGTCCTATCGATCAGCCGTACCTGGACATCGAGGCCATTCGCAAGACCGACGACATCATCGCCGGCATTCGTTTGAGTGGCAGCGCCGAGCAGCCGACCACGCAGATCTTCTCCGAACCGGCCATGAGCCAGGAGCAGGCCCTGTCCTATCTGGTGCTCGGGCGTCCGCTGAGCAGCAATGGCGAAGACAACAACATGCTCGCCCAGGCGGCCCTCGGGTTGGGCTTGATGGGTAGCTCCGGGGTGACCAGCGGCATCGCCAAGAACCTGGGCATCCAGGACTTCCAGCTGGACACCCAGGGCAGTGGCGATGCCACCAGTGTGGTGGCCAGCGGCAATATTTCCGAGAAGCTCAGCCTGCGCTATGGTGTCGGCGTGTTCGAACCGGCCAATACCATTGCTCTGCGCTACAAGCTGAGCAAGAGGGTCTACCTCGAAGCCGCCGGCGGCGTGGCCAGTTCGCTGGACATCTTCTACAAGCGGGATTTCTAGGCCTGCGTTTTCGTTAAAACCGAGTCGCCCCCATCGTGTGCAAGCTCGCTCCCACAAGGTCCAGTGCGATCCCTGTGGGAGCGAGCTTGCTCGCGATGGCGTCAGTGTGGCCGCAACAAATTCCGACTCCATTGATCAGCTATTTACCAAGCATGCTAACTATTGCGTTGACATTCGCTGCCTAGGCAGTAACATCTTGACATGCATTCACTGCCTAGGCAGCTAATTGGTGGTCAGATGAAACATTTCTCCCCGGAAGATTTCCAGAATTGCCATCTCGGCCTGTTGCTCGGGCGTGCCGCGCTGCTCAAGGACCGGATCATCGACACCCACATGGAACCCCACGGCATCACCGCTGCGCAGTTCAAGGTGTTGATCATCATCGCCCAGTACGGCGTCGATTCGCCGGGCGAGTTATGCCGTCACCTGTCCCTGGACAGCGGCTCGATGACGCGCATGCTCGATCGTCTGGAACAGAAAGGTTTCCTTGCCCGCCAACGCTCCGAGGCAGATCGCCGCCAGGTGCAGCTTGTGCTGACGGATGAAGGGCAGAAGCTCGCCGGGCGGTTGCCGCATATCGGCGCCGAAGCCATGAATGAACTGGCCGGTGCCATCACTCCGGAAGAACTGAAAACCCTGGAGTTGATCCTGAAGAAAATTTTGGTGGCAGCCGGTGACGCGATCACCCTGCTGCGGGTAGGTGGAAAATGAGCAGTAACCCCTTGCGTACCGGCTTGAGCCTGGTGCTGTTGGCCATGAGCGTCGCCGGTTGCGCCAGTTACAGCGGCCTGAAAACCGAAGGCGTCAGCCTCGACGCGAAGGCCCTCAAGGCCGGGCAATCCCTCAGCGGTGTGACGTTGTCCCCCGCGGCCTGGCCAAAAAGCGACTGGTGGAAAAGCCTCGGCGACCCACAACTCGATGGCCTGATCCGCGAGGCCCTGCGCGACAGCCCGGACATGCAGATCGCCGATGCCCGTGCCCATCAGGCCAGCGCAGCGGCCTACGCCGCCGACGCTGCGCGGATGCCGACCCTGGATGCCAGCGCCGGTGTCAGCCGCTCGCGCCTGGCCCGGGACCAGGACCCGCTCGGGCAGGGTGACGCTTACGCCACCGTTCGCAACATCAGCACCGGTTTCAACTACGACTTCGACCTGTGGGGCGGTCAACGCGATGCCTGGGAAGCGGCCCTCGGCCAGGCTCGCGCCGCCGAAGTCGACCAGCAGGCTGCGCAACTGACGCTGGCCGCCGATGTCGCCCGGGCCTATAGCGATCTCGGTCAGGCGCACATCGTCTACGACCTGTCCAACGAAGACCTCAAACGCACCCGGCAAATGCTCGACCTCAGCCAGCGGCGCCTGACTGCCGGGATCGACAGCCAGTACCAGTTCCAGCAGACCGAAAGCCTGGAAGCCACTTCCCGGGCCAACCTGATCGACGCCGAAAAACGCTTGAACAGCGCGAAAATTGCCCTGGCCGTTCTGCTCGGCAAAGGCCCGGACCGCGGCAATGAAATTGCCCGACCCAACATTCTTCAGTCGAGTGCGGTAGCGCTACCTTCGGTGCTGCCGGCCGAACTGCTGGGGCGTCGCCCGGATCTGGTGGCCGCGCGCTGGCGGGTCGAAGCAGCGAGCAAAAGCATCGACGCCGGCAAGACCCGGTTCTATCCCAACCTGAACCTCAGTGCCGCTGCCGGCGCCGAATCCTTGCTGGGCGATGCGATGTTTGGTTCGGCCAGCCGTTTCTTCAACATTGCACCGACGATCTCTGTGCCGATCTTCGACGGTGGCCGCTTGCGCGCCGACCTCGATTCCCGCGACGCCGATTACGACCTCGCCGTGGCGCAGTACAACAAAAGCCTGGTCAAGGCGCTGGGGGATGTCAGCGACAGCGTCAACCAGCTGCGTGACATCGGCCGGCAGATCGCCGCCCAGCAGTACGCCACCGACATCGCCCAGGATTCCTACAACACCGTGGTCCAGCGTTACGGTTCCGGCATCGGCAACTACCTGGACGTGCTCAGCATCGAGCAGCAATTGCTCCAGGCCCAGCGCCAGCTGGCCAACCTGAATGCCGAGCAGATTGACCTGTCGATCCAACTGATGCAGGCGCTGGGCGGCGGTTTCCAGCCTGAGGCCATCGCCTCGGCCAACGCCACGCCAGCCACGCTGACCCACTAATTCAAGGTACTTGTCATGGCCACTGCCGATACAACTCAACCTCCTGAAAACACCCAGGGCAACCCCAATTCGGGCAAGCGCAAGTTCATGCTGCTGGTCCTGGCTGCCGTCGTCGTGCTCGGTTGCGCGGGTGTCTGGGCCTACCACGAATTCTACGGGCGCTGGAGCGAAAGCACCGACGACGCCTATGTGAACGGCAACGTGGTAGAAATCACGCCGCTGGTCACCGGCACCGTGGTCAGCATCGGCGCCGATGATGGCGATCTAGTGCACGAAGGCCAGGTGCTGGTGAACTTCGACCCGAACGACGCCGAAATCGGTCTGCAAAATGCCCAGGCCAATCTGGCGCGTACCGTGCGTCAGGTGCGTGGCTTGTATAGCGATGTGGACGGCATGAAGGCCCAGGTCAACGCCCAGAAAGCCGAAGTGCAAAAGGCCCAGGACAACTTCAGCCGCCGCAAGAACCTAGCCGCCGGCGGGGCGATTTCCCAGGAAGAGCTGTCCCACGCCCGTGACGACCTGACCTCGGCGCAAAACGCCCTGGCCAATGCCGAACAAAAGCTCAAGACCACCAGCGCGCTGGTCGATGACACCGTGGTTTCATCGCACCCGGACGTGATGGCCGCCGCCGCGCAACTGCGTCAGGCCTACCTGAACAACGCCCGCAGCACCTTGATTGCGCCGGTGACCGGTTACGTGGCCAAGCGTTCTGTACAACTTGGCCAGCGCGTGCAACCGGGTACCGCGCTGATGGCGGTGATTCCCCTGGATCAGCTGTGGATCGACGCCAACTTCAAGGAAACCCAGTTGCGTGACATGCGCATCGGCCAACCGGTGGAGATCGAGACGGACCTGTACGGCAGCAGCGTTAAATACAGCGGCACCATCGACAGCCTCGGCGCCGGGACCGGCAGTGCGTTTGCCTTGCTGCCAGCGCAAAACGCCACCGGTAACTGGATCAAGATCGTGCAGCGCGTGCCGGTGCGGGTCCACGTCAACGCCGAGGAGCTGGCCAAACATCCGCTGCGGGTCGGCCTGTCGACCATGGTCGATGTGGACCTGCACGACCAGAGCGGGCCGGTGCTGGCGCAACAGCCGCCGCAGAAGGCTTCGTTCAGCACCAGCGTCTATGACCGTCAGCTGACCGAGGCCGACGCGATGATCACCCAGTTGATCCACGACAACAGCGCCGCGGTCAGCAAGACCGCGCAACGCTGATTCGCCAGTCCGTCATCAACCGGATCTTGTGGGAGCGAGCTGTGGCGAGGGGGCTTGCCCCCGTTGGGCTGCGAAGCAGCCCCAAAATTTCCGATGTATCGAAGATCTTGTGAGTGCTGCGCACTCAAACGGGGGCAAGCCCCCTCGCCACAGCTCGCTCCCACAGGGTTAGCGGCGCTAGCCGAGTTTCAAAGGATTTGCGATGAGCAATAACGCGTCTTTCACACCGCCCAGCCTGTTGCTCAGCACCATCGGCCTGTCGCTGGCGACCTTCATGCAAGTGCTCGACACCACCATCGCCAACGTGGCGCTGCCGACGATCTCCGGCAACCTGGGCGTGAGTTCGGAGCAGGGCACCTGGGTCATCACCTCGTTCGCCGTGAGCAACGCCATCGCCTTGCCGCTGACCGGTTGGCTCAGTCGGCGTTTCGGCGAGGTGAAGCTGTTTGTCTGGGCGACGCTGCTGTTCGTGCTGGCTTCGTTCCTGTGCGGGATTTCCACCTCGATGCCGGAGCTGGTGGGCTTCCGGGTGCTGCAAGGGGTAGTGGCCGGGCCACTGTACCCGATGACCCAGACCCTGCTGATTGCGGTTTACCCCCCGGCGAAACGGGGGCTGGCGCTAGCGCTGCTGGCGATGGTCACGGTGGTCGCGCCGATTGCCGGGCCGATCCTCGGCGGCTGGATCACCGACAGCTACAGCTGGCCGTGGATTTTCTTCATCAACGTGCCGATCGGCCTGTTCGCGGCATGGGTGGTCACCCAGCAGATGAAAAAGCGCCCGGTGGTCACCAGCCGCCAACCGATGGATTACGTCGGATTGATCGCGCTGATCATCGGCGTCGGGGCTCTGCAGATTGTGCTCGACAAGGGCAACGACGCCGACTGGTTTGAATCGAGTTTCATCGTGATCGGCTCGGTGATTTCGGTGGTGGCCCTGGCGTTCTTCGTGATCTGGGAAATGACCGACGAACACCCGGTGGTCAACCTGCGCCTGTTCACCCATCGTAACTTCCGTTACGGCACCATCGTGCTGATTCTGGGGTACGCCGGGTTCTTCGGGATCAACCTGATCTTGCCGCAGTGGCTGCAAACGCGACTGGGCTATACCGCGACCTGGGCCGGTTTCGCCGTGGCCCCGCTGGGGATCCTGCCGGTGCTGCTGGCGCCGTTTGTCGGTAAGTACGCACCGAAATTCGACATGCGCCTGCTGGCGGGCGGGGCGTTCCTGGCCATCGGCCTGAGCTGTTTCATGCGCGCAGGCTTCACCAATGAAGTGGACTTCCAGCACATCGCCATGGTGCAGCTGTTCATGGGGATCGGCGTAGCGCTGTTCTTCATGCCGACCCTGACCATCCTGCTCTCGGACCTGCCCCCGAACCAGATTGCCGACGGTTCGGGGCTGGCGACATTCTTGCGGACCTTGGGCGGCAGTTTCGCGGCGTCGTTGACCACCTGGATCTGGATTCGTCGGGCGGACCAGCACCACGCCTACCTGACCGAAAGCATCACCCCCTTCGATCCGGCGACCCGCGAAGCGCTGACCCACCTGGGCGGGGCAGGGGCCAAGGCCTATACGCAGCTGGACCAGATGGTGATCAGCCAGGCGTACATCATGTCCACGGTGGACTACTTCACCTTGCTGGGTTGGATGTTCGTGGGGTTGATACTGATTGTCTGGCTGGCCAAGCCGCCGTTTACGGCGAAGGCCGGGCCAGAGGCTTCCGCGGGGCACTGACAAACGCAGTGGAACCCATGTGGGAGCGAGCTTGCTCGCGATAGCGGTGGATCAGTCAACAAAGATGTTGGATGTTAATCCGCTATCGCGAGCGAGCTCGCTCCCACAGGGATCTCCTGCAGCCTTCAGTTCGCGGGTGCTGCCAGTGGCGGTGGCGGAGTGAAATCAAACGGCGCCAGCGCAAACCCTTGCTCATCCACCTGCAATGCCCACCCTTGACGATCCCAATCCCCCAGCACAATGCGCCGGGCCGCTTGCTCGCCAAGCTGCAACTTGTGAATCGCGGGGCGGTGGGTGTGCCCGTGGATCAAGGTCTTCACCCCGAATTGCTGCATGATCCGCGGAATCTCTTCGGGCGTGACATCGACGATGTCATTGGCCTTCATCCGCGTTTGCGCACGGCTTTCACTGCGCAGTTTGCGCGCCAGCTTGTGCCGGGTGCGCAGCGGCAGATGCCGCAGGATGAACAGGGTGATCGGGTTGCGCAGGTAGCGACGCAGCTTCATATAGGCTTCGTCGCGGGTACAGAGGCTGTCGCCGTGCATCAGCAGCACCGGCTCGCCGTTGAACTGCACGACACTCGGATCCTTCAACAAGGTGCAGCCGGCTGCTTTGCAGAAGGCCTTGCCCAACATGAAGTCGCGATTGCCGTGCATCAGGAAAATGGCCGTGCCGCTGTCGCTCAATTCGCGCAGGGCCTGGCAGATGGAACGCTGGAAGGGTGTCATGGCGTCGTCGCCAATCCACACCTCGAAGAAGTCGCCCAGAATGTACAACGCACTCGCCGAGCGGGCGCGTCCGGCGAGCAAATCCAGAAACGCCCGGGTAATGTCCGGGCGCTCCTCTTCCAGATGTAAATCTGAAATCAGCAATATCACTCAATGATCTCGGCTTTCTCGATGATCACGTCGTCTGCCGGTACGTCCTGGTGGCCGGACTTGGAAGTGGTGGCCACGCCTTTGATCTTGTCGACAACGTCGGTGCCGGCGGTCACTTTACCGAATACCGCGTAGCCCCAGCCCTGAACGTTCTTGCCGCTGTGGTTCAGGAAGCTGTTGTCCGCCACGTTGATGAAGAACTGTGCGGAAGCCGAATGCGGCTCCATGGTGCGGGCCATGGCGACGGTGTATTTGTCGTTGGAAAGACCGTTGTCGGCTTCGTTCTGGATGCTTGGGCGCTTGTCTTTCTTTTCTTTCATGCCTGGCTCGAAACCGCCGCCCTGGATCATGAAGTTACCGATGACACGGTGGAAAACGGTGTTTTCGTAGTGACCGGCTTTAACGTACTCAACGAAGTTGGCCACGGTGATCGGGGCTTTGTCGGCGTTCAGTTCGAGGACGATGTCACCGAAGTTGGTAGTCAGTTTGACTTGGGTCATGATCGTTACTCACTAGAGGAATTCGTGGTGTTGGAACATCTCGTCCCGCCACCGGTTCAGCCTTTTTGGCCAAGGTGCGCAGTTTAGCGTGCCAGACGCGAATTTCGAGGCTGTTTTTTCATTTACGGCCTATTAAATGCGACGGTTTACAGAGTGCGCTCTGTCAGGTACTTGACGGCATCGGCTATGATAGCGGCTTTGTTTTGTCCGGCCTTCATTACGGCCACGCACTTGTACGTTCAAGGATCCTATGAGCAAGCCCACTGTCGACCCTACCTCGAATGCCAAGACCGGCCCTGCCGTGCCGGTCAACTTCCTGCGGCCGATCATCCAGGCAGACCTGGACTCGGGCAAGCACACGCAGATCGTCACCCGTTTTCCGCCTGAACCCAACGGCTACCTGCACATCGGCCACGCCAAGTCGATCTGTGTGAACTTCGGCCTGGCCCAGGAGTTCGGCGGCGTCACGCACCTGCGTTTCGACGACACCAACCCGGCCAAGGAAGACCAGGAATACATCGACGCGATCGAAAGCGACGTCAAATGGCTGGGCTTCGAATGGTCCGGCGAAGTGCGCTACGCCTCGCAGTATTTCGACCAGTTGCATGACTGGGCGGTGGAGTTGATCAAGTCCGGCAATGCCTACGTCGACGACCTGACCCCGGAACAAGCCAAGGAATACCGTGGCAGCCTGACCGAGCCGGGCAAGAACAGCCCGTTCCGCGACCGCAGCGTCGAAGAGAACCTGGACCTGTTCGCCCGCATGAAAGCCGGCGAGTTCAAGGACGGCGCACGGGTGCTGCGGGCCAAGATCGACATGGCCTCGCCGAACATGAACCTGCGTGACCCGATCATGTATCGCATCCGTCACGCTCACCACCACCAGACCGGTGACAAGTGGTGCATCTACCCCAACTACGACTTCACCCACGGTCAGTCGGACGCCATCGAAGGCATCACCCATTCGATCTGCACCCTGGAGTTCGAAAGCCACCGTCCGCTGTACGAGTGGTTCCTCGAGCACTTGCCGGTACCGGCCAACCCGCGCCAGTATGAGTTCAGCCGCCTGAACCTGAACTACACCATCACCAGCAAGCGCAAGCTCAAGCAGCTGGTCGATGAAAAGCACGTCAATGGCTGGGACGACCCGCGCATGTCCACGCTGTCGGGTTTCCGCCGCCGTGGCTACACGCCTAAATCGATCCGCAACTTTTGCGAAATGATCGGCACCAACCGTTCCGACGGCGTGGTCGACTTCGGCATGCTCGAATTCAGCATCCGCGACGACCTCGACCACAGCGCCCCGCGCGCCATGTGCGTGTTGCGTCCGCTGAAAGTCGTGATCACCAACTACCCGGAAGGCCAGGTCGAGAATCTCGAACTGCCGTGCCACCCGAAAGAAGACATGGGCGTGCGCGCGTTGCCGTTCGCCCGTGAAATCTACATCGACCGTGACGACTTCATGGAAGAGCCGCCGAAGGGCTACAAGCGCCTGGAACCTGCCGGTGAAGTGCGTCTGCGTGGCAGCTACGTGATCCGCGCCGACGAAGCGATCAAGGACGCCGATGGCAACATCGTCGAACTGCGCTGCTCCTACGATCCGGACACCCTGGGCAAGAACCCGGAAGGTCGCAAGGTCAAAGGCGTGATCCACTGGGTGCCGGCCGCTGCCAGCGTCGAGTGCGAAGTGCGTCTGTACGATCGTCTGTTCCGTTCTCCAAACCCGGAGAAGGCCGAAGACAGCGCCAGTTTCCTGGACAACATCAACCCTGATTCGCTGCAGGTACTCACCGGTTGTCGTGCCGAGCCTTCGCTGGGCAATGCACAGCCGGAAGACCGTTTCCAGTTCGAGCGCGAAGGTTACTTCGTCGCCGATCTCCAGGACTCGAAACCAGGTCAGCCGGTATTCAACCGTACCGTGACCCTGCGTGATTCGTGGGGCCAGTGATTTAGCGTCAAGGAATAAACGTGCTTACGATCTACAACACGCTCACCAAGAGCAAAGAAGTCTTCAAGCCGCTCGATGGCAACAAGGTGCGCATGTACGTGTGCGGCATGACCGTGTACGACTATTGCCACCTGGGCCACGGCCGCAGCATGGTCGCGTTCGACCTGGTGACGCGCTGGTTGCGCTTCAGCGGCTATGACCTGACCTACGTGCGCAACATCACCGACATCGACGACAAGATCATCAATCGGGCCAACGAGAACGGCGAGTCGTTCGAAGCGCTGACCGAGCGCATGATCGCGGCGATGCACGAAGATGAAGCGCGCCTGAACATCAAGAAGCCGGACATGGAGCCGCGTGCCACGGATCACATCCCTGGCATGCACGCGATGATCCAGACCCTGATCGACAAGGGCTACGCCTACGCCCCGGGCAATGGCGACGTGTACTACCGCGTCGGCAAGTTCATGGGCTACGGCAAGCTGTCGCGCAAGAAGATCGAAGACCTGCGCATCGGCGCACGCATCGAAGTCGACGAGTCCAAGCAGGACCCGCTGGACTTCGTATTGTGGAAAGCCGCCAAACCGGGCGAACCGAGCTGGGAATCGCCGTGGGGCGCCGGGCGTCCGGGCTGGCACATCGAGTGCTCGGTGATGTCCACCTGCTGCCTGGGCGAGACCTTCGACATTCATGGCGGCGGCAGCGACCTTGAGTTCCCGCACCACGAAAACGAAATTGCCCAAAGCGAAGCGGCCACCGGCAAGACCTACGCCAACGCCTGGATGCATTGCGGCATGATCCGTATCAATGGCGAGAAGATGTCCAAGTCCTTGAACAACTTCTTCACCATTCGCGACGTGCTCGACAAGTACCACCCGGAAGTCGTGCGTTACCTGCTGGTGTCGAGCCACTACCGTAGCGCCATCAACTACTCGGAAGACAACCTCAAGGACGCCAAAGGCGCCCTGGAGCGTTTCTACCACGCGTTGAAAGGCCTGCCGAACGTGGCGCCAGCGGGCGGCGAAGCCTTCGTCGAGCGCTTCACCCAGGTGATGAACGACGACTTCGGCACACCGGAAGCCTGCGCGGTGCTGTTTGAGATGGTCCGCGAGATCAACCGCCTGCGTGAGAGTGATCTGAACGCTGCGGCCGGTCTGGCCGCTCGTTTGAAAGAACTGGCCAGCGTGTTGGGTGTGTTGCAACTCGAAGCCGATGACTTCCTGCAGGCTGGCGCCGAAGGGCGCGTGGATGCAGCCGAGGTCGAAGCGCTGATCGCTGCGCGTCTGGCGGCACGCGCCGGCAAGGACTGGGCCGAATCCGACCGTATCCGCGACCAGCTCACCGCCATGGGCGTGGTGCTGGAAGACGGCAAGGGCGGCACGACCTGGCGTCTGGCTGACTGACAGCTGTAGTGCTTGAAAACAAAACCCGCCTTGTGCGGGTTTTTGTTTATGGGGTTGGACTCCAGGCTTGTGTTGACAGGGCTGACGCCACCGCGAGCAAGCTCGCTCCCACAGGTTCTGTGGTATGCGCAGATTTTGTGTTCGACACGGACATTGTGGGAGCGAGCTTGCTCGCGATGGACTCAAGCCGAATATTACCGCTGCGATTCACTCGTCATTCAGTCTGGCGCAACCGCTTGTAAAGGGTATTGCGACTAACTCCCAACCGCCGGGCCAGATACGAAATATTCCCCCCCGCCGCCTGCAACTGCCGATTCAAATCCTCGACATCATTCAGATCCACGGTCAAAGGCTCCGGCGTCTCCACCGGTTCCATCTCCAGATCAACAAAAAAATCATCCGGCAAATGCTCCGGCCTTATCGGTTGTTCCTCGGCCATGGCCAACGCCACCTGCATCACGCTGCTGACCTGACGCAGGTTTCCCGGCCACGGATGGCGCTCGAACAGCTCCAATACCTCGCGGCTCAGTCCGGCCCATTGGCTTGGTTCGCGATGCTGTTCCCACAGGCGTTTGAACAACGCCTCTTTATCACTGCGCTCTCTTAACGGTGGCAGTTCCAGGGTCAGGCCGCCGATGCGGTAATACAGGTCTTCACGAAACCGCCCCAGTTGTACCTGTTCGCGTAACGAGCGATTGGTCGCTGAAATGATGCGCAAGTCCACAGGAAACAACTCGCTGCTGCCCACGGGCTGCACGCAACGCTCCTGCAACACCCGCAACAGTCGCGCCTGGGTTGGCAGTGGCATATCGCCGATTTCATCGAGGAACAGCGTGCCTTTGTCAGCCTTGCGGATCAGGCCGATGCTGCCTTTCTGGTTAGCGCCGGTGAACGCGCCTTTCTCGTAGCCGAACAGCTCTGACTCGACCAGTTCGGCGGGGATCGCTGCACAGTTCACCGCAATAAACGCCTGTTTGCTGCGAGAGCTGGCCTGATGCAGGGCTTTGACGAAAACTTCCTTACCGACGCCAGTCTCGCCGTGGATTAACAGCGGAATGTCTTTTTCCAGCAAACGCTCGGCCTGGCGCACAGCTTTTTCCACGCGGATGTCGCCGAAGTGCAGGGTGTTGAGGCTGATCGCGGCCGGTGTTGGCGCAGTCACGGCAGGTTCGGCGAACACTCGCGGCTGAATCGGAACCTGCTTGGGTCTTTTCAGCAGACACTGGAAGCGGTTGCGCCCGGAAGCCTGCAGCGAGAAGGGCAAGCCTTCGGGTTGGTTCAGCAACTCCAGCAGCGAGACCTTGAACAGGCTTTCGACACTGACCCGCGACAGGCTGATGCCCAGCAGGTTGTCGGCCCGGCGGTTGGCCGACAGCACCTGGCCGGTTTCATCAAATATCAGCAATCCGGCCCACTGACTGTCGAGGTTATTCAGCCCGGTGTTGAACGTCAGTTGGAAATGCTGGCCATGGAACAGGTTGAGGATCAACCGGTTTTCCACGGTCTGGCTCATCATCTTGACCATGCCCAGGGTGTGGGAGGGCGGCAGGTAGCTGTCGCTGGACACGTCCAGCACCGCGATCACCTTGCGCTCGGTATCGAATATCGGCGCGGCGGAACCGGTCATGAAGCGGTTGGCCTTGAGGAAATGTTCGTCGTGCTCGATGTGCACCGCTTGCTCGCAGGCCAGGGCGGTGCCAATGGCGTTGGTGCCGGTGCAGCGTTCCATCCAGCTGGCGCCGGCGCTGAAACCCCGGGCCAGTTTCGGTTCGATAAAGCGCTGGGTGCCCCACGACGTGAGCACCTGGCCCTGATGGTCGGCGAGCATGATCAGGCAATTGGAGTTGCTCAGGATGTTCTCGTAGTAGGGCAGCACTTCCTGATGGGTGGTTTGCACCAGTGAATGCTGGCTCTCCAGCAGTTGCGCGATGCCTGCAGCCGGCAATGGGTCGAATGCCGGCGTGCTCTGATGACTGAGGCCGAACGCGCGGCAACGGGACCAGGAGTCCTGGATGATGGCGTCGTGGGACAGCGGCGAGGCGGGTGCGGCCATGGCAGTCGATCTCTGAGCAAGCTTTTATTGTTGTTATTCAATTACACATGGCGCCCTGTAGGAGCGAGCTTGCTCGCGATGGACGTGAGGTCGCCTCGTTCCTTCAGGCAGCCCTCGTCACGTTGACCTCCATCGCGAGCAAGCTCACTCCTACAAGGGCCGGAATACGGTCTGTAGAGTGTTGTTCACTAATGTTCATTGTCAACCGTTGAAGTGTTCAGTTGTTCAGTCGCGGTTGTTCATTTGTGTTCAGCAATGAACGTGACTCTGTAGTCATTTTCAGGAATTTCAAACTGAATCAATCGTTTGCAATTTCTGGCACAAATGTCGCTATACAGCTCCGGTCGCTTGACTCCAATAAGAAAAAGGCCGAGCCATGTCACTCACCCTGGAACACGTCAGCCGCACCGTCGAGGGCCAGACCTGGATCGACGATGCCAACCTGAGTTTTGAACCCGGTTCCTTCAACGTTTTGCTGGGTCGCACCTTGTCCGGCAAGACCAGCCTGATGCGCCTGATGGCCGGTCTGGACAAGCCCGACAGCGGCCGCATCCTGATGAATGGCGTCGATGTCACCCAGCGCCCCGTGCGCTTGCGCAATGTGTCGATGGTCTATCAGCAGTTCATCAACTACCCGACCATGACGGTGTTCGACAACATCGCCTCGCCGCTGCGTCAGGCTGGTGTTTCCAGCGAGCAAATTCAGAGCAAGGTGCTGGAAACCGCGAAGATGCTGCGCATCGAGAAGTTTCTCAAACGCTATCCGCTGGAGCTTTCCGGTGGTCAGCAACAACGCACGGCCATGGCCCGGGCGCTGGTCAAGGATGCCGAGCTGATCCTGTTCGACGAGCCGCTGGTCAACCTCGACTACAAGTTGCGCGAAGAACTGCGCCAGGAAATGCGCGAGCTGTTCAAGGCGCGCCACACCATCGCGATCTACGCCACCACCGAGCCCAACGAGGCCCTGGCCCTGGGCGGCACCACCACCATTCTTCACGAAGGCCGGGTGATCCAGAGCGGCCAGTCTTCGTCGGTCTATCATCAGCCGCAAACGGTGCTGGCGGCGGAGCTGTTCTCCGAGCCGCCGATCAACCTGATGCCGGGGCGCATTGCCGGCAACGAAGTGAGTTTCGCCAATTTCGTGCACTTCCCGCTGAACGTCGATCTGCGCCCGGTGGGCGAGGGCGAGTTCCGTTTCGGCGTGCGACCCAGCCATATCTCGCTGGTGCCGAGCAACGACGATGACCTCGAATTGGCGGTGACTGTCGAAGTCGCGGAAATCAGTGGCTCGGAAACCTTTCTGCACGTGCGCAACGAGCATTTCCTGCTGGTGCTGCACTTGCCCGGCGTTCACGAATACGACGTCGATGCGCCGATCCGCATCTACATCCCGACCCATAAACTGTTTGTGTTCGATACGCAGGGGCGGCTGGTCCAGGCGCCGGGCCGGCGTGTCACGAGGGTTGCCTGATGGCCGAAATCCGTTTGCAGAACCTCGCCCACAGCTACACCAAGACTCCGGCGGGACCGGAGGACTACGCGATCCGCGAGATGGACCACATCTGGGAGCAGGGTGGCGCCTACGCCTTGCTCGGTCCGTCGGGCTGCGGTAAATCAACCTTGCTCAACATCATTTCCGGGCTGCTCAGCCCGTCCCAGGGCCATGTGCTGTTCGACGGCAAAGCGGTCAACAACCTGACCCCGGAGAAGCGCAACATCGCCCAGGTTTTCCAGTTCCCGGTGGTCTACGACACCATGACGGTGTTCGACAACCTGGCCTTCCCGCTGCGCAATCAGGGCATGGCCGAGGCCCGGGTGCATAGCAAGGTGCAGGAAATCGCCGAAGTTCTCGACCTGCAGAACCTGTTGAGCAAAAAGGCCCGCAACCTCACCGCCGACGAAAAACAGAAAGTCTCCATGGGGCGTGGGCTGGTGCGCGACGACGTGTCGGCGATCCTGTTCGATGAACCGCTGACGGTGATCGACCCGCACCTCAAGTGGAAACTGCGGCGCAAGCTCAAGCAGATCCACGAACAGTTCAATATCACCATGGTCTACGTCACCCACGATCAGCTGGAGGCCTCGACCTTCGCCGACAAGATTGCGGTGATGTACGGCGGGCAGATCGTGCAATTCGGCACGCCAAGGGAGTTGTTCGAGCGCCCGAGCCACACCTTTGTCGGCTACTTCATTGGCAGCCCCGGGATGAACCTGATCGAGGTGCAGCCGCAACCGGGTGGCGTCGGTTTCGCCTCGACTCACCTGCCGCTGTCCGAGGCGATGCAGCAGCGTATTGCTGAATCGGAGTGGAAAACCCTGAAGGTCGGCATTCGTCCGGAGTTCGTCCATGTGTGGGACGAAGCCTTTGATGACGCGCTGCGGGCACAGGTCGTACACGTCGAAGACCTGGGCACCTACAAGATCATGACCCTCAACCTCGATGGCGTCCCCCTGAAAGTGCGCCTGGCCGAAGACAAGCCGGTGCCGCAAGGCACGGCGTACATCAGTTTTCCGGCACAGTGGCTGATGGTCTACGCCGATGAATTCCTGCTCGAAGCCAATGCCAACCAAGAGGCGCAGCCATGAACAAGGTGCAGAACAACAAGGCCTGGTGGCTGGTGCTGCCGGTGTTCCTGCTGGTGGCGTTCAGTGCGGTGATCCCGATGATGACCGTGGTCAACTATTCGGTGCAGGACATCTTCGACCAGTCCAGCCGCTACTTTGTCGGCGCCGATTGGTACAAGCAGGTGCTGCTCGATCCGCGCCTGCACGACTCGTTGCTGCGCCAGTTCATCTACTCGGCTTGCGTGCTGTTGATCGAGATCCCGCTGGGGATTGCGATTGCCCTGACCATGCCGACCAAAGGGCGCTGGTCGTCGGTGGTGCTGATCATCCTGGCGATTCCATTGCTGATCCCGTGGAACGTGGTCGGCACCATCTGGCAGATCTTCGGCCGGGCCGACATCGGTCTGCTGGGGGCGAGCCTCAAGGCCATGGGCATCAGCTACAACTATGCGGCGAACACCATGGACGCCTGGGTCACCGTACTGGTGATGGACGTCTGGCACTGGACCTCGCTGGTGGCGCTGTTGTGCTTCTCCGGCCTGCGGGCGATTCCGGATGTGTATTACCAGGCGGCGCGGATCGACCGTGCCTCGGCCTGGGCGGTGTTCCGGCATATCCAGTTGCCCAAGCTCAAGAGTGTGCTGCTGATCGCGGTGATGCTGCGCTTCATGGACAGTTTCATGATCTACACCGAGCCCTTCGTGCTTACGGGTGGCGGTCCGGGCAATTCCACGACCTTCTTGAGCCAGACCCTGACGCAAATGGCGATCGGGCAGTTCGACCTGGGGCCGGCCGCCGCATTCTCGCTGGTGTACTTCCTGATCATCCTGTTGGTGTCCTGGCTGTTCTACACCGCCATGACTCACTCCGACGCCAACCGCTGAGGCCATCATGAGCAAGAGAAAGCTGATTCCACTGCTGATCTACATCCTGTTCCTGCTGGTGCCGATCTACTGGCTGCTGAACATGTCCTTCAAGAGCAACAGCGAAATCCTCGGTGGCCTGACGTTGTTTCCGCAGGATTTCACCCTGGCGAACTACAAGGTGATCTTCACCGATCCGAGCTGGTACACCGGTTACATCAACTCGGCGTACTACGTGAGCCTGAACACGATCATTTCCCTGACCGTGGCCTTGCCGGCGGCCTATGCGTTCTCGCGCTACCGCTTCCTCGGTGACAAGCACCTGTTCTTCTGGCTGCTGACCAACCGCATGGCGCCACCGGCGGTGTTCCTGTTGCCGTTCTTCCAGCTGTATTCCTCGATCGGGCTGTTCGATACCCACATCGCCGTGGCCCTGGCCCATTGCCTGTTCAACGTGCCGCTGGCGGTGTGGATTCTCGAAGGCTTCATGTCCGGCGTGCCCAAGGAGATCGACGAAACCGCCTACATCGATGGTTACAGCTTTCCCAAGTTCTTCGTGAAGATTTTCATCCCGCTGATCGGCTCCGGCATCGGCGTCACGGCGTTCTTCTGCTTCATGTTTTCCTGGGTCGAACTGCTGCTGGCGCGAACCCTCACGTCGGTGAACGCCAAACCGATCGCAGCGGTGATGACCCGCACGGTCTCGGCATCCGGTATCGACTGGGGCGTGCTGGCGGCGGCGGGGGTGTTGACCATCCTGCCGGGCATGTTGGTGATCTGGTTTGTTCGCAACCACGTGGCCAAGGGCTTTGCCCTGGGCCGGGTATGAGGAACTGATGATGGAATGGATGAGTTGGACCGTCCCCACGGCGGCGTTCTTCGGCGTCATTGCCTTGATCCTGGTGGGCATGACCACCTGGGAACTGCGTTCGCCGAGCGTGCTCAGGCGAGGTTTTCTGCCGATTGCCACCACCCGTGGCGATCGGTTGTTCATCGGTCTTCTCGGCAGCGCCTACCTGCATCTGCTGGTAATCGGCGTCACCGACTGGAGCATCTGGGTCGCCTTCGCGATGTCCCTGGTGTGGCTGTTGGCTGTGATGCGTTGGGGCTAGTCGAATCGCTCGGCAATGTTGCTCCGAAACTCAATAAGGAGGTCTCTATGTTCGACAAAAACAATAAGCTGCGACATAGCATTTCATTGGCAGCCATGCTGGCACTCAGCGGTTTGAGCGCATCTGCCTGGGCCGATGCCTATGAAGACGCGGCGAAGAAATGGATCGGCAGTGAATTCAAGCCGTCCACCCTGACGGCCGATCAACAACTCGAAGAGCTGAAGTGGTTCATCAAGGCGGCGGAGCCGTTTCGCGGGATGAGCATCAAAGTGGTGTCGGAAACCATCGCCACCCACGAGTATGAGTCCAAGGTGCTGGCCAAGGCCTTCACCGAGATCACCGGGATCAAGCTGACCCACGACCTGCTGCAGGAAGGCGACGTGGTGGAAAAGCTGCAGACCCAGATGCAGTCGGACAAGAACATCTATGACGGCTGGGTCAACGACTCGGACCTGATTGGTACACACTTCCGTTACGGCAAGACCGAATCGATCACCGACCTGATGGCCAACGAGGGCAAGAACTTCACCTCGCCGACCCTGGACATCAAGGACTTCATCGGCATCTCCTTCACCACCGCGCCGGACGGCAAGATCTATCAATTGCCCGACCAGCAGTTCGCCAACCTGTACTGGTTCCGCGCCGACTGGTTCGAGCGTGCGGACCTGAAGGCCAAGTTCAAGGAAAAGTACGGCTACGAGTTGGGCGTACCAGTGAACTGGTCGGCCTATGAAGACATCGCCAAATTCTTCAGCGAAGACGTCAAGGAAATCGACGGCAAGCGCGTTTACGGGCACATGGATTACGGCAAGAAAGACCCGTCGCTGGGTTGGCGTTTCACCGATGCCTGGTTCTCCATGGCAGGCGCTGGCGATAAAGGCATACCTAACGGCTTGCCGGTGGACGAGTGGGGGATCCGCGTCGAGGATTGTCATCCGGTCGGCTCCAGCGTGACCCGCGGTGGCGACACCAACGGCCCGGCAGCAGTGTATGCGACCACCAAGTATGTTGACTGGATGAAGAAGTACGCGCCACCGGAAGCGGCGGGCATGACTTTCTCCGAATCAGGTCCCGTGCCATCCCAGGGCAACATTGCCCAGCAGATCTTCTGGTACACCGCATTTACCGCCGACATGACCAAGCCTGGCCTTCCGGTGATGAACGCCGACGGCACGCCGAAATGGCGCATGGCGCCTTCGCCGAAAGGTCCATATTGGGAAGAGGGCATGAAGCTCGGTTATCAGGACGCCGGTTCCTGGACATTCATGAAGTCCACGCCTGAGAAACAAAAACTGGCGGCCTGGCTGTACGCGCAGTTCGTGACCTCGAAAACCGTATCGCTGAAGAAAACCATCGTCGGCCTGACCCCGATCCGCGAATCGGACATCAACTCCCAGGCCATGACCGACCTGGCGCCGAAACTCGGTGGCCTGGTGGAGTTCTACCGCAGCCCGGCCCGCGTGCAATGGACCCCGACCGGGACCAACGTGCCTGATTATCCTCGCCTCGCGCAGTTGTGGTGGAGCCACATCGCAGAAGCCGCCAGCGGCGAGAAAACCCCGCAAGAGGCGCTGGATGGCCTGGCCAAGGATCAGGACGCAATCATGACCCGTCTGGAACGCTCGAAGGCACAAGCCACCTGCGCCCCGAAAATGAATCCAGAGCGCGATGCGCAATACTGGTTCGACCAACCGGGCGCACCGAAGCCGAAACTGGCGAACGAAAAGCCTAAGGGTGAAACCGTGAGCTACACCGAACTGCTGAAATCGTGGGAGGCGGCGCGTAAGTAAAGCCTTGGAGTGTGAAAGGCGAACGGCACCGGGAGGTGCCGTTTTTTCGCCGTGAATGTTCGCCTTGGCTGCATGCACGGTCAGACTTCAATTGAGAGCTCGCCACCCTCGGCATATGTGCAACAAGCTAATGCGAAACCCGCCTCCAGTTCCGTAGTGCTGAGCGAGAAGTCAGGCGCTCTTTTGCATGCCCCGGAAATAACCTTGATCCTGCAACTGCCACAGATGCCTGAGCGACACTGACTGCGGATGGGTACCTGGTTGGCTTCCAACGCATCAAGCAGCGTTTGTCCACTACTGACCTGGAAATGGTGGTCCTGCTGATTTGATCGAGCACAGACAGTGGTCAGCGGGCTGTGTTCGGCTGCTGGTTCTGACTGTTCCACGCTGCTGAACGCTTCAATGAAACAGGGGATGTTGTGATTCAGCTCCTTGACCAATACCTGCTGGGCGACGGAAAAGCCATGGCTGCCGCAAATGACTGCCGCGTCGACGGGAACTAAATCCGGTAAGGAAAGTTTAACCAGCCGTCCTCCGGTAAAGTGGTGAGAGTGTGTATCGATTGATTCTCGAGTAATAAAAAAACGAACGTTGAACCAGTTCGATCGAAACGCTAAGGCGAGGAGTTCCGCGAGGAAAGGTATGCTCGCAATCGTAGGTGAACTAACCAGCAGCGTTACTCTGGGAATGGGTTTATCTTTGCTTTCAAGCTCGACAAGGCTACGGATCAGCGCGATCGGCAATGTGATGCCGATACCGCCTGCCAGCATCAAGACATGCCGGTAGGCGATAATACTGTCCGAAGTGATGTTGCCACCAACGTTGGAAAAACAAAGGAGTGATCCGCAGCCGACGTTCGAATACAAAGTGTCCGATACTCCATTGTTGCCGGTGCGCTTGACCGTGATTTCAATTTGATTGATATCTCGCACCGCCGTGATCGAGTAATTACGTTGTTGTGCCGTGCCAGAGCGGTCTGGATGATTGATCGCAATATATCGTCCCGGCTTTAATTCATTGGGTTCAATGCATTGGGGCAATCGCAGCAGGTAAGTCTTCGTGTTGGTTGCTGCATCTGAGATTTTCTCGCAACTCAAGAACGTAAGCCGCTCCATGGTCGTCCCCTTCATGGTAAAGAGATAAGTACGTTTTTAATGAGTTGTTCAAGAAGTGCCAGCTGATATCAGTGGGTTTCTTCGAGACCTATTCTGCTCAGTAATTTGTCGACCGATTCGGTGTAAACGTTGACTTCGCCAAGTGTCGCCGTGTCGTGGATGATGTCCGCATAGCGAGGCAGGCGAGCATGAGAAAATGCCATTTCCCAAGCCCCCATTTCATTGTTTGCAAACATTGATACGGTTTTTTTAATAATGGCCTTTAAATGCGTTTTTTCATGTTGAGATAGCGTCGATATCAGATCTGCCGCTACATAACTGAATACACTGGAATGACTCCATTCATCCATCGCATGGGTCTTGGTGACTTGATGGCAAATGCTTTGAACGGAACTGTCTTCGGCCAGCGTTTTAAGATAGTCCGTAATCAGCGTTTCACTGGCGCAGGCGATACCGAAGCGAGTGAGTCTGCGCTCCCATTCGGCAGAACAGGACGATAGCACCCAATTCTTCCATTTGATCAGGTTGAAGTCGGTGAAATTCAGGTGTGCAAGATCTCTGTGGTGATAAATGTAGTTGCATGCGGTGACCGACATCTTGGTGTGCAGTGCTTCGTCAAGCAGTGCTTCGGAGATGGACTCCTGAAGCAATGCTCGATTCCTTGTTGCGCTGGGTGGCGTTTTGATGATGTCCTCGCAAGCTGGCGTGACGATGTCGCATTCGATGTAAATGGTTTTCAGGTTATAGATGATCCATGCATAGGAAAGGCATGTTGATTTCATTTCGGGAGAGGCTTCGATCCAGGCAGGGTGATTTCTGAAGGGAAGCAAGCTCTCGCAAAAGTCGTTTTTGCCGGGATCGAAGGCTAGCTCGGAATAAGTAGGTTGTTTGTTATTGACTGCGGCTCGGGTGCTCCAAAGCACCGAAAGTTTTTCGAGCATCTGTGCAACCGAGTAAGTTTGAATGTCGTGAGTGTTCATGATAGTTACCTTTTGTTCTAAATAGTCGGCCAGATGAGCTTTGTTAGAGTGGCAGGTCGAGCCAGTTTGAAATGATTTTCGGGGCAACGGTTTTCAATGACTTACCGTGTAAAGCTATCTGTCGACGCAAGTCGCGAGGGTCAATTGAGGCCATGTTCAATTCGGCTGCGTGACCGATCAGCCATTGTTCAAAGCGGTCAGGATCAATTTCCAGGTGGAACTGTAGACCCAGTATGTTTTTGCCGACACTAAACGCCTGATTGGCACAGAGTTTACTGCTCGCCAAGTGATGAGCCCCTTTGGGGATGTCGAATTGATCTCCGTGCCAATGCAATACGGCGACATCGTCGTTCAATAGATCAAGGCAGGAAGGGGGT
Source organism: Pseudomonas sp. GW456-L13 (assembly GCF_017350115.1). Lineage (NCBI taxonomy): Bacteria > Pseudomonadati > Pseudomonadota > Gammaproteobacteria > Pseudomonadales > Pseudomonadaceae > Pseudomonas > Pseudomonas sp. GW456-L13. Next base: position 304,261 of record NZ_JACNAS010000002.1, on the reverse strand, counting down.
GCGTCATTACTCAACTGTAAAGGGCTGAAGCCAATCTCCAAGTGCCCCATTGGATAAACGGAGGCTCCCAACACCCTCGCTATCAGCTGGGCACCAAGACAGATTCCCAACGTTTTCTTGTTGCTTTGCAAACGTGCGTTGATAAGTGCAATTTCATTTTCTATGAATGGGTATTTTTTTTCATCATAAGCACCGATCGGCCCTCCCAATATCACCATCAGATCAGGCGTTATGGGATCAACTGCCTGCAGCTCTTCCGAAGTGGCATCAATAATATGAATATTATAATTGCGTTGAATCAGCGGCTGTTCAAGTGTGCCAAGATCTTCAAAGTTTAAGTGTCGAATCACGAGTGCGTTTTTCATTGTGGCCCGTTTCTTGTAGTTGATCTGGGCGATAAGTTAAACTCGGTACTCAGGTGTTGTCGAACGGCAAAATGTAAGAATTATGCAATAACATTTTTATTTGTTTGGTTTTTTATCCGTCGCCGGCCTCAATTCACTATGAATGCGAGGACTTTCTGACTCAGTCTTTAGGGGGGTGTGATGCAAACGCCGAATAAAGATTGAATATATGTGACAAGAACTGACGTTCACATGGGAAGCATCCCTTCGGAAACCTGAATCAATAGCTGCTTGCAATGCTTGGTTCTTGCTGTCGGCGATTTCTGATGGGACATACAGATATTCTCCGGCAATAGGGTGGGCATCGATCTTAAAAAAACCAAACGAAAGAACGCCACTCGGAGGTGCCGATTTGTTTGGCCAGTGCCCCCGGATCGCCCCCGGAGCAGGCTCGCGAACAGGCCATCCGCTGCGCTGACATAAATGTCGGCAGCGTTCTCAATGAGCTTTCTGGCTTTACCCGAAAGCTGCGGATCATCACTGAGTGTCCAGAGTAAATTACGCGTGTCGAGTAGAAGCCTCATTCGTGAGTGCCTTCAAAAACATCAAGCATTTCAACTGGTAGTGGCGCGTCAAAATCTTCTGGGAGCACCAATTTGCCTTTCATCGTTCCGATTCGCTGCCCGACATTACCTTTGCGTTCGGCAGCAAAGGCATCGAAACCCTCTACGATTTCGGAAAAATCTCACGTTTTATTGTTAGTTCTCGCATTGGTTTATCAATCTAGAAGTCATTCAAGATAGAACCAAGTGCTCAATGCTGAATGTAGGACGAGGCGGGTAATCCCGCATGAGCTTTCGGGGATTGTCGGAGGAGGGGAGCGCGCCGGTAACATATCCTACAAACGCAAAAACGGCACCCGAAGGTGCCGTTTTTGTTTGTTACCGAGAACGCTTAAGCGATCAACCCGCCAGGCCCGACTGTTGAACCAGGTTCAGCAGCGGTTGTGGGTACAGGCCAAGGAAGAAGGCCAGTACCGCGATGGCCAGCAGCATCACGCCGCCTGCACGTTGTTCCCAGTGCAACTGGGCGTCGACGCGACGCAGGTTCGGTTCGATCAGGTACAGGGTGACCATGACGCGCAGGTAGTAGAACACGCCGATGGCACTGCCCAATACGAGCGAACCGACCAGCCACCACTGATGGGACTCGACGCCGGTGGCGATGATGTAGAACTTGCCGATGAAGCCCGCGGTCAGCGGGATACCGGCCAGGGACAGCATCATCACGGTCAGCACGGCGGTCAGGTACGGACGGCGCCAGAACAGGCCGCGGTATTCGTACAGGGCGTCTGCGTCACGGCCTTTGTACGGCGAGGACATCAGGGTGATCACACCGAAAGCGCCGAGGCTGGTGATCACGTAGGTGACCAGGTACACGCCGATGGCTTCCACGGCCAGGCCCTTGCTCGCCACCAAGGCGATCAGCAGGTAGCCGAAGTGGGCGATGGACGAGTAACCCAGCAGACGCTTGAGGTTGCTCTGGGTCAGGGCCAGCAGGTTACCGAACAGGATCGACGCGATGGCGATGATGGTCAGCACGTTGCTCAGGACGCCGCTGCTTGCAGCAGGGGAGATCTGGAACAGGCGCACCATGACCGCGAACACCGCCACTTTGGCAGCGGTCGCCAGGAACGCGGCAACCGGCGCCGGGGCCCCTTCGTAAACGTCCGGTGTCCAGAGGTGGAAGGGTACCAGCGACAGCTTGAACGCCAGGCCGATCAGCATCATGCCCAGGCCCAGTTGTGCCAACGAGCTTGGCAGACCGGTAGCCGCCAGCGCCTGACCGATGCCGACGAAGCTCAGGGAACCCGAGTCTGCGTACAGCAGGGCCATACCGAACAACAGGAACGCGGAACCGGCCGCCGACAGCACCATGTACTTGATACCGGCTTCCAGCGAGCGCTTGTTGAAGAAGGCATAGGCCACCAGACCGTAGACCGGCACCGACAGCAGTTCCAGACCGACGAACAACCCGGCCAGGTGCTGTGCGCTGACCAGCACCAGGCCACCGGCGGCGGACATCAGGATCAGCAAGTACAGTTCTTCACGGTTGCCCGGGTAACCCGTGCCGCCATCGCCGAGGTAGGCGTGGGCGAGGGTGACACAAGCGAGGGTGGCGACCAGGATCAGCGCCATGTACAAGCAAGCGAAGCTATCGATTTGCAGCAGTGGGGTCACAGCCAGTGGCGCGACCTTCAAGGCTGGCAGGATCGACAGCAACGCCAGGTTCAGACCCGCCACCGACAGCAGGAAGGTCTGGGAGTGGTTGCGGCGCCAGGCAATTGCCAGCATCACCACGATGATCGTGGCGCTGGTAATCAACAGCGGCGCTAGCGCGATAAAGTGTTGAGTCGTGAATTCCATAGCGCTCTTACCGGGCCGAAGCGAGTTGAGTGAAGGCGGTGCCGAGCCATTGCTGCACGCCATGCATCGTAGCGGCAGAGGTATCGAGGAACGGTTGTGGATAGACGCCGATGTAAATCAGCAGCGCTGCCAGACCGGCCACCATGATCAGTTCGCGACCATCCATGCCATGCAGTACCGCGTCCGATTTGGCCGGGCCGAAGTAGGCACGATGGATCATGATCAGCGAGTAGACCGAACCGAACACCAGGCCGGACGTCGCGATGATGGTGACCCATGGAGCGATCGGGAAGGTGCCGATCAGGATCAGGAACTCACCGACGAAGTTACCGGTACCCGGCAAGCCCAGGGACGCCGCGGCGAAGAACAGGCTGAGAGCCGGCAGGTAGGCGATCTTCGACCACAGGCCACCCATCTCGCGCATGTCGCGGGTGTGGGTGCGTTCGTACAACTGGCCACTCAGGATAAAGAGTGCCGCCGCCGACAGACCGTGGGCCAGCATCTGCATCACCGCGCCCTGCAGCGCCAGTTGGCTGCCGGAGTAGATGCCGATCAGAACGAAGCCCATGTGGGAAACGGACGAGAAGGCAATCAGACGCTTGATGTCGGTTTGCGCGAACGCCAGGAACGCACCGTAGAAAATCCCGATCAGACCCAGGGTCATGGCGAACGGCGCGAACTCGGCCGACGCATTCGGGAACAGCGGCAGGGCGAAACGCAGCAGGCCGTAGGCAGCGGTTTTCAGCAAGATACCGGCGAGGTCGACGGAACCTGCAGTCGGCGCCTGGGCGTGAGCGTCAGGCAACCAGGAGTGGAACGGCACGACTGGCAGCTTCACCGCGAAGGCGATGAAGAAGCCGAGCATCAGGATGTACTCGGTGGTCGTCGACATCTTGGTTTTCAACAGGTCGGCGTAGTTGAAGGTAATCACGCCGGTGTCGTTGAAGTTGACCAGTACCAGACCCAGGATCGCCACCAGCATGATCAGGCCGGAAGCCTGAGTGAAGATGAAGAACTTGGTCGCCGCGTAGATCCGGGTTTTCTTGCCGTCCGAAGAACTGTGACCCCAGAGCGCGATGAGGAAGTACATCGGCACCAGCATCATTTCCCAGAAGAAGAAGAACATGAACAGGTCGAGGGCGAGGAACACACCGACGACACCGCCCAGGATCCACATCAGGTTCAGGTGGAAGAAGCCCACGTGACGCTGGATCTCTTTCCACGAGCAGAGTACCGAGAGGACACCCAGCAGACCGGTCAGCATGATCATCAACAGCGACAGGCCGTCGAGGGCCAGGTGCACGTTGATGCCGAAGCGCTGGATCCAGACGTGCTTGAACTCAAGCGCCCAGGTCGGGTCGGCGCCAGGCGCCGGGGCAAATGAATAATCACCGTTGGCCCACAGCCAGAGGCCGAGGGAGAGCAACAGGGACATGGTGATCAGCGCAATCCAGCGGGGGAGGGTGGCGCCGAAACGCTCACCCATCCAGCACAGCAGGCCGCCGATGAAGGGGATCAGGATTAGCCAAGGCAGAATCATGACGGGCTCAATTCCTTTCGCAAGTTCGCAAGGTTCATATCAGACCGCTACCAGCACGACGGCGCCGATAACCAGCACGGCACCAGCAGCCATCGAGGCGGCATACCAACGCAGTTGACCGGTCTCGGTACGGCTCAGGGCGGTGTGACCGCCTTTGGCCATGCGCGGGATCAGACCGATGGTCTGGTCCAGCGGGTCTTTGCGCAGGATGTGGATGATCGCCAGGTACGGCTTGACGAACAGTTTGTCGTAGATCCAGTCGAAGCCCCAGGCAGCGAACCACCAGGCCGAGAGGAAACGGCCGATGCCGCTGTTGGCGATGGCGGTGACGAAGCGACGCTTGCCGAGGAACAGCAATGCGGCCAGCAGGATACCGGCCAAGGCGATGGCGCCCGAGGCGATTTCCAGGCTGTGCTTGGCTTCGCCGCCGGCATGGCCGACGCTTTGCGGCAGTACGCCGTGCAGCGGTGGAACGATCATCGCGCCGACGAAGGTTGACAGTACGATCAGCACCGACAGTGGCAACCAGTGAGCGATGCCGTGACCGGCGTGGGCTTCGGTCTTCGCTTCACCGTGGAACGCGATGAAGATCAGGCGGAAGGTGTACAACGAAGTCATGAATGCGCCGACCAGACCTGCGTAGAGCAGACCGTTGTTGCCGCTGGCGAACGCTTCCCAGAGGATTTCGTCCTTGGAGTAGAAGCCTGCGGTTACCAGTGGCAGGGCCGCCAGGGCCGCGCCGCCGACGATGAAGCTGGCGTAGGCCAGTGGCAGCTTCTTCCACAGACCACCCATCTTGAAGATGTTCTGCTCGTGGTGGCAGGCAACGATCACCGCACCGGAGGCAAGGAACAGCAGGGCCTTGAAGAAGGCGTGGGTCATCAGGTGGAAGATCGCGCCGTCCCAGGCGCCGACGCCCAGGGCCAGGAACATGTAGCCGATCTGGCTCATGGTCGAGTAGGCGAGGATACGCTTGATGTCGGTCTGAACCAGGGCTGCGAAGCCGGCCAGAACCAGGGTCACGCCACCGACGATGCCGACCAGGTGCAGGATTTCCGGCGCCAGGGTGAACAGGCCATGGGTACGGGCGATCAGGTAGACACCGGCGGTCACCATGGTTGCGGCGTGGATCAGTGCCGAAACCGGGGTAGGACCGGCCATCGCATCCGCCAGCCAGGTTTGCAGCGGCAGTTGCGCGGATTTACCGACAGCACCACCGAGCAGCATCAGGGTGGCCATGACCATCCAGAAGTCGCCGGACTGGAATTTCTGCGGAGCCAGTACCAGCAGTTCCTGAACGTTCAGCGTGCCCAGTTGGGCAAACAGAATGAACAGGCCGATGGCCATGAACACGTCACCGATACGGGTCACGATAAAGGCTTTGAGTGCCGCGTTACCGTTGTTGCGGTTGCTGTAGTAGAAACCGATCAACAGGTAGGAGCACAGGCCCACGCCTTCCCAGCCGAAGTACAGGAACAACAGGTTATCGCCCAGCACCAGGAACAGCATGCTGGCGATAAACAGGTTGGTGTAGGCGAAGAAGCGCGAGTAACCGGCTTCACCGCGCATGTACCAGGACGCGAACAGGTGGATCAGGAAGCCGACGCCAACCACCACACCGAGCATGGTCAGGGACAGACCATCCAGGTACAGCGCGAAGTTCGGCGTGAAGCCTTCCACCGCCATCCACTGCCACAACACCTGGGTGTAGTGGCCGCCTTCAGGTGGTGCGACATTGAATTGCCAGATCACGTAAGCCGCGACGATGGCGGACAAGCCGACGGAACCGACGCCGATCAGCGCCGAAAGGTTTTCCGAGAGACGGCCGCGAGAAAACGCCAGCAGCAGGAAACCGATGAGAGGGAACAGGAAAGTCAGATAGAGAAGATTCATCCGCGCATCTCACTGGCAGCGTCGATATCGAGCGTGTGGAAGCGGCGATACAGTTGCAGCAGGATCGCCAGGCCGATACTGGCCTCGGCGGCTGCCAGGCTGATCACCAGGATGAACATGATCTGTCCATCCGGCTGTGCCCAGCGGCTACCGGCAACGATGAACGCCAACGCGGAGGCATTCATCATGACCTCCAGGCTCATCAGCACGAAAAGGATGTTGCGGCGGACCATCAGGCCGACCAGACCGAGGCAGAACAGGATGCCGGCGACCGCCAGACCATGCTCCATGGGGATAGCAGGCATCGTCATTGCTCCTTGGCTTCGTTGCGGCCCAAGTGGAACGCCGTGACGGCTGCGGCGAGCAGCAGCATCGAGGCGAGTTCGACCACCAGCAGGTACGGACCGAACAGGCTGATGCCCACGGCCTTGGCGTCTACGGTGGTATGGCCGATGGCTTCACCGGTCTGGTGGGAGAACAGCACGTACAGCAGTTCCACCAGCAGCAGCGCGGCGAGGAGCACCGGGCCGCCCCAGATACCGGGCTTGAGCCAGACGCGCTCTTGCTGAACCGAGGCCGGGCCAAGGTTCAGCATCATCACCACGAACACGAACAGCACCATGATGGCGCCAGCGTAGGCGATCACTTCCAGGACGCCGGCGAACGGCGCGCCGAGGGCGAAGAAGGTCATCGCCACGGCAATCAGCGAAATGATCAGGTAGAGCAGGGCGTGCACAGGGTTGGTGTTGGTGATCACGCGAAGCGTGGACACCACAGCGATACCCGATGCGAAATAGAAAGCGAATTCCATCTTTCTTCCTTAAGGCAGCAAGCTCTTCACGTTGATCGGCTGGGCTTCGTTCTGCGCGGAGCCTTTCGGCTTCCCGGCAATCGCCATACCTGCAACACGATAGAAGTTGTAATCAGGGTTTTTGCCGGGGCCGGAGATCAGCAGATCTTCTTTCTCGTAAACCAGGTCCTGACGTTTGAACTCGGCCATTTCGAAATCCGGTGTCAGCTGGATCGCGGTGGTCGGGCAGGCTTCCTCGCAGAGGCCGCAAAAAATGCAGCGCGAGAAGTTGATGCGGAAGAAGTCCGGGTACCAGCGACCGTCTTCGGTTTCAGCTTTCTGCAGCGAGATGCAACCGACCGGGCACGCCACGGCGCACAGGTTACAGGCTACACAACGCTCTTCGCCGTCGGGGTCGCGGGTCAGGACGATACGACCACGGTAGCGCGGCGGCAGGTAGACCGGTTCTTCCGGGTACTGCAGCGTGTCGCGCTTGCGGAAGGCGTGGCCGAAAATCATCACCAGGCTGCGAAGCTGGGTGAAGAAGCCATGCACGATGTCAAATATGTACTTCATGATTCTCTATCCTCACTGAGCCGCGACGGCGGGCGTGTTGAGCAACACGATCGCAGCGGTCACCAGCATGTTGACGAGGGTCAGCGGCAGGCAGAACTTCCAGCTGAAATCCATCACCTGGTCATACCGTGGGCGCGGAATCGAAGCGCGCAACAGGATGAACATCATGATGAAGAACGCGGTTTTCAGTGCGAACCAGATGAACGGGATCTGCGGCAGGATGCCGAACGGACCGTGCCAGCCACCGAAGAACAAGGTCACCAGCAGCGCCGAGATCAGCACGATGCCGATGTACTCGCCGACGAAGAACATGCCCCATTTCATGCCGGCGTATTCAATGTGGTAACCGTCTGCCAGTTCCTGTTCCGCTTCCGGCTGGTCGAACGGGTGACGGTGAGTCACGGCCACGCCAGCGATGAAGAAGGTCAGGAAGCCGAAGATCTGCGGAATGATGAACCACAGGTTCTGCGCTTGATATTCAACGATGTCGCGCATGTTGAACGAGCCGACCTGGATCACGATGCCCATCAGCGACAGGCCCATGAACACTTCGTACGACACGGTCTGCGCCGAGGCGCGCAAGCTGCCCAGCAGGGCGAACTTGTTGTTGCTCGACCAGCCGGCGAACAGCACCGCGTAGACCGACAGGCCAGCCATGGCGAAGAAGAACAGGATACCGATGTTGATGTCCGCCACGCCCCAGGTCGGGGTGATCGGGATGATCGCGAAGGCAATCAGCAGGGCGCTCATGGCGACTACCGGTGCCAGGGTGAAGATCATCTTGTCGGCGAATGGAGGCGTCCAGTCTTCCTTGAAGAACATCTTGATCATGTCGGCGGCGATCTGGAACGCGCCGAACGGACCGACGCGGTTCGGACCGTAACGGTCCTGCCAGAGGGCGAGCAGACGACGCTCGACCCAACTCAGCAGGGCACCGCAAACCACCACGGCGAGCAGAATCACCACGGCCTTGAGGATCGTGATGATGATGTCGATCACTTCAGGAGTGAACCAGGTCATTGAGCTGCCTCCTGCAGACCGTCAACGGATTTGCCAAAGATCGCTGGCGGAATGCCGGCGATGCCCGCAGGCAGTGCCACCAGACCGGCGCCCAGCTCTTCGTTGATGCGCAGCGGCAGACGCAGGGTCTGGCCAGCGATATTCAAGCTCAGCATCGCGCCGTCATTGACACCCAGGCGGTCGGCTTCGGACTTGGCCAGCGACACGTAGGCGGCCGGGATGCGTTCCTGAACCGGCGCGGCTTTCGAAGAGTTCTCTTCGCTGCCGAACAGGTGGAAGAACGGCACGACTTGCCAGGTACCTTGTGCCGGGTTGAACGCGCGCGGAACACTGGCGAACCAGTTCAGCGAGTCACCGCTGCTTTCGATCAGGCGGGTGCCCGGGTCGCCAGCGCGGATGTGACCACCGACTTCGTCCTGGAACTTGTTCCAGGCCTGCGGCGAGTTCCAGCCCGGAGACCAGGCGAATGGCACTTGCTGACGCGGTTCGACCGAGCCCGAGTAACCTTCCATCGAGAAGTTGAACGCGGTGTCGTTGTCTTGCGGGGCACGCGGTTCGTGCACGTTGATGTCGGCGCGCATGGCGGTACGACCGGAGTAACGCAGCGGTTCGCGGGCCAGTTTCATGCCCTTGATGCGGAACGCGGCGGACGGAGCGGCATCGACGATGCGATTCAGGATCGAAGTGCTGGAAGCGACGGCGGCGGTGGCGTGGTCCAGTTGGGTCCAGTCGATCGGCTGGTTCAGCAGGGTCGCGCGCAGGGCATGCAGCCAGCGCCAGCCTTCGTGAACCAGGATGCTCGCGTCCATGTACTTCGGATCGAAGACCTGGAAGAAGCGCTGGGCGCGGCCTTCCTGGCTGACCAGGGTGCCGTCGCCTTCAGCGAAGCTGGCGGCTGGCAGAACCAGGTGCGCGCGATCGCTGGTGGCAGTCTTCTGATGGTCGGCGACGATCAGCACTTTGGCGGCGGTCAGGGCGGCATCGACCTTGGCCTTGTCGGTACGGGTATACAGATCGTTTTCCAGCACGACGATGGCGTCGGCACGGCCATCAATCACGGCTTGCAGCGCGGCGTCGACCGATTCGCCACCGAGCATGGCCAGGCCGAGGCTGTTGGCCTCTGGCACGATCAGGCTGATGGAACCGTTCTTCTCGCGCAGCTTCAACGCTTTGGCAATGTTCGCAGCAGCTTCGATCAACGCCTTGGAACCCAACGAGGTACCGGCAATGATCAATGGACGTTTGGCAGCGAGCAGGGCGTCGGCAATGCGCTTGGCCAGTTCGAGTGCTTCAGCATCCAGGCCTTCAACGGCCGGAGCGCTGGCGTCGAGGGCGTGAGCCACGGCGAAACCGATGCGGGCCAGGTCGTCTGGAGCGGCGTGAACGCATTCTTCAGCGATGTCGTCGAGCTTGGTTTCAGCCAGGCTGGCGATGAACAGCGGGTTCAGCGCGTGCTGGCCGATGTTTTTCACCGCGGCGTCGAGCCAAGGCTGGACGCGCATGGCGTCGGCCATGTCTTCGGCCTTGCCCTTGACCGATTGACGCAGGGACAGGGCCATGCGCGCAGCAGTCTGGGTCAGGTCTTCACCGAGGACGAACACGGCGTCGTGGTCTTCAATGTCGCGCATGTTCGGTACTGGCAGCGGGCTGTCTTTGAGCACTTGCAGGACCAGGCGGATGCGCTCCAGCTCGGCAGCTTCGATACCGGAGTAGAAGTGCTCGGCACCGACCAGTTCGCGCAACGCGTAGTTGCTTTCGAGGCTGGCGCGGGGCGAACCGATACCGACGATGTTGCGACCGCGCAGCAGGTCCGCGGCTTTATCCAGCGCTTCGTCGAGGCTCAGCTTGGTGCCGCCCGCCAGCTGCGGCTGGCGTGGGCGGTCTTCGCGGTTGACGTAGCCATAGCCGAAACGGCCACGGTCGCACAGGAAGTACTGGTTCACCGAACCGTTGAAACGGTTTTCGATACGACGCAGTTCGCCGTAACGCTCGCCCGGGGAGATGTTGCAACCACTGGAGCAGCCATGGCAGATGCTCGGCGAGAACTGCATGTCCCACTTGCGGTTGTAGCGCTCGGAGTGAGTCTTGTCGGTGAACACACCGGTCGGGCAGACCTCGGTGAGGTTGCCGGAGAACTCGCTTTCCAGGGTGCCGTCTTCAACGCGACCGAAGTACACGTTGTCGTGGGCGCCAAACACACCGAGATCGGTGCCGCCGGCGTAGTCCTTATAGAAGCGCACGCAGCGGTAGCAGGCGATGCAGCGGTTCATTTCGTGGGAAATGAACGGGCCCAGTTGCTGGTTCTGGTGGGTACGCTTGGTGAAGCGGTAACGGCGCTCGTTGTGGCCGGTCATTACCGTCATGTCTTGCAGGTGGCAGTGACCGCCTTCTTCACAGACCGGGCAGTCGTGAGGGTGGTTGGTCATCAGCCATTCGACAACACTGGCGCGGAAGGCCTTGGATTCTTCATCTTCGATGGAGATCCAGGTGTTGTCGGTGGCAGGGGTCATGCAGGACATCACGATACGACCACGGGTGTCGTTCTCGTCGGTGTACTGCTTGACCGCGCACTGGCGGCAAGCGCCAACGCTGCCGAGGGCAGGGTGCCAGCAGAAATACGGAATATCGAGGCCCAGAGACAGACATGCCTGTAACAGGTTGTCTGCCCCATCGACTTCGAGCGCTTTGCCGTCTACGTGGATAGTGGCCATGGTTCAAAGTTCTTCGTTGGCCCGGTGTCAGCGGGCGTGGCTAATGGAATCTTGTTATCCGCGTGAATCAACACAGCCGTTAAAGGCGTCATCACACGAAAAGCGAAGGGCGCGGACCCTTCGCTTTTTAAGCGTTTACGCGCCGACTACGATCGGCCTTGCCAGAGGCGGGACGGCGGCGCTGACTGGCGCGATACCGGCTTCGAACTCATGGCGGAAGTATTTGATTGCGCTGCCCAACGGCTCCACGGCGCCCGGTGCGTGAGCACAGAAGGTCTTGCCTGGGCCGAGGAAACCGACCAGACCCAGCAGGGTCTCGATGTCGCCTGGCTGGCCTTCACCGTTCTCGATGGCCATCAGGAGCTTGACGCTCCATGGCAAGCCATCGCGGCAAGGGGTGCAGAAGCCGCAGGATTCGCGGGCGAAGAACTGCTCCATGTTGCGCAGCAGGGACACCATGTTGACGCTGTCGTCCACCGCCATGGCCAGGCCGGTACCCATGCGGGTGCCCACTTTGGCGATGCCGCCGGCGTACATTTGCGCGTCCAGGTGTTCCGGCAACAGGAAACCGGTACCGGCGCCGCCAGGCTGCCAGGCCTTGAGCTTGTAACCGTCGCGCATGCCGCCGGCGTAGTCTTCGAACAGCTCGCGACCGGTGACGCCGAACGGCAGTTCCCACAGACCCGGGTTCTTGACCTTGCCGGAGAAGCCCATGAGCTTGGTGCCCATGTCTTCGCTGCCTTCGCGAGCCAACGATTTGTACCAGTCCACGCCGTCGGCAATGATCGCCGGCACGTTGCACAGGGTTTCGACGTTATTCACGCAAGTCGGCTTGCCCCACACGCCAACGGCGGCAGGGAAGGGCGGCTTGGAGCGCGGGTTGGCGCGACGGCCTTCGAGGGAGTTGATCAGTGCGGTTTCTTCACCGCAGATATAACGCCCGGCGCCGGTGTGAACGAACAGCTCGAAATCAAAACCCGAACCCAGGATGTTCTTGCCCAGCAGGCCGGCTGCCTTGGCTTCTTCCACGGCACGGTTCAAGTGCTTGGCGGCGGTGGTGTATTCGCCACGCAGGAAGATGTAGCCACGGTAGGTTTTCAGTGCGCGGGCACTGATCAGCATGCCTTCGATCAGCAGATGGGGCAGTTGCTCCATCAGCATGCGGTCTTTCCAGGTGTTGGGCTCCATTTCATCCGCGTTGCACAGCAGGTAGCGGATGTTGATGGATTCGTCCTTTGGCATCAGGCCCCACTTCACGCCAGTGGGGAAGCCTGCACCGCCGCGGCCTTTGAGGCCGGAGTCTTTCACGGTCTGGACGATGTCGTCCTGGGCCATGTCGGCGAAGGCCTTGCGCGCAGCGGCGTAACCGTTCTTGGCCTGGTACTCGTCGAGCCATACGGCTTCGCCGTCGTCACGCAGACGCCAGGTCAGCGGGTGAGTCTCGGCCGAACGCTTGATGCGGTTGGCCGGACCGAAGGAAGTCAGGGTCATACGTAGCCCTCGAGCAATTTGGCAACGCCTGCAGGCTGCACATCACCGAAAGTGTCGTCGTCGATCATCAACGCCGGCGCCTTGTCGCAGTTGCCGAGGCAGCAGACCGGCAGCAGGGTGAAACGACCGTCGGCGGTGGTCTGACCCAGGCCGATGCCGAGCTTGCTCTGGATTTCGCTGACCACGGACTCGTGGCCGCCGATGTAGCAGACCATGCTGTCGCAGACGCGGATGATGTGACGGCCCACTGGCTGACGGAAGATCTGGCTGTAGAACGTCGCCACGCCTTCAACGTCGCTGGCCGGGATGCCGAGGATCTCGCCGATGGCGTACAGGGCGCCGTCCGGCACCCAGCCACGTTCCTTCTGGACGATCTTCAAGGCTTCGATCGACGCCGCGCGCGGGTCTTCGTAGTGATGCAGCTCGTGCTCGATGGCCGAGCGCTCGGTTTCACTCAAGGTGAAACGGTCTGTCTGGATAAGCGTGCTGTTCATGCTTAGCGGTCCACGTCGGCCATAACGAAATCGATACTACCCAGGTACGCAATCAAGTCCGCGACCATGCTGCCTTTGATCACCGAAGGGATCTGCTGCAAGTGCGGGAAGCTTGGGGTACGAATCCGGGTGCGGTAGCTCATGGTGCCGCCATCGCTCGTCAGGTAATAACTGTTGATGCCCTTGGTCGCTTCGATCATCTGGAAGGATTCGTTGGCCGGCATGACCGGGCCCCACGAAACCTGCAGGAAGTGCGTGATCAAGGTTTCGATGTGCTGCAGGGTGCGCTCTTTCGGCGGCGGCGTGGTCAGCGGGTGATCCGCCTTGTACGGGCCTTCCGGCATGTTGCGCAGGCACTGGTCGATGATCCTGATGCTCTGGCGCATCTCCTCGACACGCACGATGCAGCGGTCGTAGGCATCGCCGTTGGCGGCCAGCGGCACTTCGAATTCGAAGTTCTCGTAGCCAGAGTACGGACGCGCTTTACGCAGGTCGAAATCGCAACCGGTCGAACGCAGGCCGGCACCGGTGACGCCCCATTCCAGGGCCTCTTTGGTGTTGTAGTCGGCGACGCCGATGGTCCGGCCACGCAGGATGCTGTTGTCCAGGGCGGCTTTCTGGTATTCGTCCAGACGCTTTGGCATCCACTCGACGAAATCCTTGACCAGTTTTTCCCAACCACGCGGCAGGTCGTGGGCGACGCCACCGATGCGGTACCAGGCCGGGTGCAGACGGAAACCGGTAATGGCTTCGATCACCGTGTACGCGCGCTGGCGGTCGGTGAAGGTGAAGAACACCGGGGTCATGGCGCCGACGTCCTGGATGTAGGTACCCAGGAACAGCAGGTGGCTGGTGATCCGGAAGAACTCGGCCATCATGATGCGGATGACGTCGACCTTTTCCGGCACCTTGATGCCGGCCAGCTTCTCGACCGAAAGCACGTACGGCAGGTTGTTCATCACGCCGCCGAGGTAGTCGATACGGTCGGTGTACGGGATGAAGCTGTGCCAGGACTGACGCTCGGCCATCTTCTCGGCACCACGGTGGTGGTAACCGACGTCCGGTACGCAGTCTACGATCTCTTCACCGTCCAGCTGCAGGATGATGCGGAACGCACCGTGCGCGGACGGGTGGTTCGGGCCGAGGTTGAGGAACATGTAGTCCTCGTTCGGACCGGAACGCTTCATGCCCCAGTCTTCCGGCTTGAAGCGCGCGGACTCTTCCTCGAGCTGTTGCTTGGCCAGGTTCAGGGTGAACGGGTCGAACTCGGTGGCACGGGCCGGGAAGTCCTTGCGCAGCGGGTGACCTTCCCAGGTCGGCGGCATCATGATGCGCGACAGGTGAGGGTGACCTTTGAAGTCGATGCCGAACATGTCCCAGACTTCACGCTCGTACCAGTTGGCGTTCGGCCAGATGCTGGTGACGGTCGGCAAGCTGAGGTCGCCCTCGGACAAGGCAACCTTGATCATTACGTCACTATTACGTTCGATCGACATCAAGTGATAGAACACGGAGAAGTCGACGCCGTTCGGCAGCCCTTGACGCTTGGTGCGCAGACGCTCGTCCACGCCGTGCAGGTCATAGAGCATGACGTACGGCTTGGGCAGGTTACGCAGGAAGGTCAGGACTTCGACGAGTTTGGCGCGGGCAACCCAAAGCACCGGCATGCCGGTGCGGGTCGGCTGGGCGGTGAACGCCTCCGGGCCAAAACGGTTGTTCAGTTCGACGACCACATCCTGGTCGTCTGCCTTGTAAGGCGGGATGTACAGAGCACTGCCTGTAGTCATGGTTATTTATCGCTTTCGGTCAACGTAAAGAATGAAGCCAGGTTCTCGTTCTATTTAAGAAGCAGATCTGGATCAGACTTCGTCGGGGCTGCGCAGGTTGGTGACTGCGATTCGCTGTTCGCGGCGCTTTTCCTTCTCGGAAGGCATCTCGGCGCGATAGACGCCTTGATCACCAACGACCCAGGAAAGCGGGCGACGCTCCTGTCCAATCGACTCCTGCAACAGCATCAAGCCTTGCAGGAAAGCCTCAGGGCGGGGCGGGCAGCCAGGCACGTAGACGTCCACGGGCAGGAACTTGTCCACCCCTTGAACGACGGAGTAGATGTCGTACATGCCACCGGAGTTGGCGCACGAACCCATGGAGATGACCCATTTAGGCTCGAGCATTTGCTCGTAGAGACGCTGAATGATCGGCGCCATCTTGATGAAGCAGGTACCGGCGATAACCATGAAATCCGCCTGACGCGGTGATGCCCGGATAACCTCGGCGCCAAAGCGCGCGATGTCGTGGGGCGCCGTGAAGGCGGTGGTCATTTCCACGTAGCAGCACGAAAGACCGAAGTTATACGGCCACAGGGAGTTCTTGCGCCCCCAGTTGATCGTGCCGTTAAGCACGTCTTCGAGCTTGCCCATGAAAATGTTTTTGTGGACTTGATCTTCTAACGGATCGGAAACGGTTTCCCGCTGGCCAATCGGATACTGCTCGTTAGGAGCATCGGGGTCGATCCTGGTGAGATTGTATTGCATTGCCAAAGCCTCATTGTTTCAGCTTCGCTTGCCGCTTGCGCCGAGCTTCCGGAGCCCAGTCAAGGGCGCCCACTCGGAATAGGTAGACAAGGCCTGCCAACAGAATTGCTATGAAAACGAGAGCTTCGACGAATCCGGTCCAGCCGCTTTCGCGGACGGACACAGACCATGCAAAGAGAAAGAGGGCTTCGATATCGAAGATCACGAACAACATCGCGACCAGATAGAATTTGGCTGAGAGCCGCAAGCGGGCGCCACCTGTAGGTAGCATGCCGGACTCGAACGGTTCGTTTTTGCTGCGGCCCCAGGCTTTTGACCCAAGGAGGCTGGAGACGCCCAGCATGAAGGCACAGAGGCCGACGACGCCTAGAAGGAAAATGGCAAAGCCCCAGTTGTGGGCCATGAGTCCTGTCGCTTCGGGCATGCTGGTAATCCTTAACAGAGAGCAAAGGTCTCTGAGCTTGAAAAGAAACAAAAGCAGTGACGATATGTCGCAGCAATCAATCCCGCTGATTTTATGGCTAAACACCCGGCAAGTAAAATTCCTATAGCGAAATTATTTATAGGAATAAGGACATAGCGCGCTTCAAAAGCCCCGCAGGCCTTGCGCCTTGGGCATTAGCCGGCATTTCGTCAATTATGTTTTGTAGGGAATGTAACGAACATAGTTGGCGCTAAATGATAATCAATATTGTTTGGCTTGGTTTTTAAACTGCTTATCCTTCGGATACTCCGGAAGTTGTCTTATATGGGCGTTACAGCAAGTAGCGGCGGAGAGCGTTTTAGCGGATTTTTCTGACGGTCGTAGCGCTCTGGATCAATGTTTTTCCAGGTCACCACCATCCCCTGTAGGAGCGAGTCTGCTCGCGATGGTGGTCAACGATGACGCTGGGGGCCTGAAACCCAGCGGTGTCCTCAGGTTCATCGCGAGCAGGCTCGCTCCTACAGAGGGGCGCTCATTGAATCGCAGGCAAAAAAAACGCCCCGAACCAGTCGGGGCGTCAGAGGTGCAGCGCTGCGGTTAGCTTTCTATTCGGCCCGCAGCGGCTGATGTCTCAGGCGAAGCAGATCAGTGGAACTGTTCTTCTTCAGTCGAACCGGTCAGTGCGGTTACCGAGGACGAGCCACCTTGGATCACGGTGGTCATGTCGTCGAAGTAGCCGGTGCCCACTTCCTGCTGGTGCGCCACGAAGGTGTAACCCTTGGAGGCGTCAGCGAATTCCTGCTCTTGCAGCTTCACGTAGGCAGTCATGTCGTTGCGGGCGTAGTCGTGCGCCAGGTTGAACATGCTGTGCCACATGTTGTGAATGCCGGCCAGGGTGATGAACTGGTGCTTGTAACCCATGGCGGATAGTTCGCGCTGGAACTTGGCGATGGTCGCGTCGTCCAGGTTTTTCTTCCAGTTGAAGGAAGGCGAGCAGTTGTACGACAGCAGTTGGTCCGGGTATTCCTTCTTGATCGCTTCAGCGAAGCGACGAGCCTCGTCCAGATCCGGCTTGGCGGTTTCGCACCAGATCAGGTCGGCGTACGGAGCGTAGGCCAGGCCACGAGCGATGGCTTGGTCCAGGCCGGCGCGCACTTTGTAGAAACCTTCCTGGGTACGTTCGCCAGTCACGAATGGCTGGTCGTACGGGTCGCAGTCGGACGTCAGCAGGTCAGCGGCGTTAGCGTCGGTACGGGCCAGGATGATGGTCGGAGTACCGGCAACGTCAGCAGCCAGGCGGGCAGCGGTCAGCTTCTGTACGGCTTCCTGGGTAGGAACCAGTACCTTGCCGCCCATGTGGCCGCATTTCTTCACGGAAGCCAGCTGGTCTTCGAAGTGAACGCCGGCGGCGCCTGCTTCGATCATGCTCTTCATCAGCTCGTAAGCGTTCAGTACGCCGCCGAAACCGGCTTCGGCGTCAGCCACGATTGGCGCGAAGTAGTCGATGTAACCGTCGTCGCCCGGGTTCTTGCCGGCTTTCCACTGGATCTGGTCGGCACGACGGAACGAGTTGTTGATGCGCTTGACCACGGTTGGAACCGAGTCCACCGGGTACAGCGACTGGTCTGGGTACATCGATTCGGCGGAGTTGTTGTCCGCAGCCACTTGCCAGCCAGACAGGTAGATCGCCTGGATGCCGGCCTTGACTTGTTGTACAGCCTGGCCGCCGGTCAGGGCGCCCATGCAGTTGACGAAATCTTTCTCAGGACGGAAGGCTGGCTTGGCACCCTGGGTCACCAGGTTCCACAGCTTCTCGGCGCCCATTTTTGCAAAAGTGTGCTCAGGTTGAACCGAGCCACGCAGGCGGACGACGTCAGCAGCGGAGTAAGTGCGTGTCACGCCTTTCCAGCGCGGGTTTTCAGCCCAGTCTTTTTCGAGGGCTGCAATTTGCTGTTCGCGTGTCAGTGCCATGGGAGATAAACCTCGTCGCGTCTTTATGAAAAGTTGTTCTGCGGTGGAAAATTCCTGCGCTCGCTGACCAGAAGCTTAAGCGGTCAAGTCGGATTCGGCGGGGAGGGCGACGGGATGAACGATCGGCTCGAGGGGAAGTGAGCAGGTAAAGGCGAACTGCGGGCGCATTCGGGCGTCGTGGGCCTTGGTGCGAACATCAGTGTGGTGCCGGGTTACCTATTACGCTTCCGTCCCTCGGGACAACTTCGTTCCAGTCGACAACCTCGTCAAACACACCTTGTGGGCGGTACAGACACGAAGCGGTTCGCGGGGTAGGTGCGAACATCGCCTCGAAGGCCCTTGCCAGGGCCTCTGATTAGCGGGAGCGAGGCCATCATGCCTTCGCTTTTTTGGCTCGTCAAACGTTTTGTAGTGCTTTTTTTCAGGCACTACATCTTTGGTCTAATACGACTCGTCAGTCAGTTTTTGGTGCTTTAGTCCAAGGTGTCGACTTTCACCCGCAAAGTCATGTCGTTGCGGCTCTGGGTCGAGTAGCTGCGGGTCAGGCCCTGTTTGTCGGCCTGGGTCTGGCCGTTGACCCCGGCCAGCAGGATCCACTCACCGAGGTGGCCGGTGACGGTTGTGTCGGTGCTTTGTACGTTCACTACATCGGGACGTTCCTGGCTCATGCGGTCACGGTTGGTACTGATCGACAGATGAACGATGTCGCCGGTGACGTTTGCGGTGACGTAGAAGCCCTGAGTGACGTTGCGGTATTCGGTCTGGCTGCGCAGGTCGCCGTAGGAATCGGTCTGCGAACTGGTCAGCGGCACGCTCTGGCCGACCTGGATCAGCGCCGGTGTGCCTTCGCTGGCCTGCACCTGCTGAATGCCGCCGTCACGAGTGTCGGTGGTGTAGTTGATGATGCGGGTCTGGCTTGGCTTGGCGCCGTTCACCGAATGACCCTGGTCACCCTGGAAGTTGTTGTCGCTGGTGTCGACGGTGATCAGCAAGCGCTTGGGTGCGGTGTCGAGTTGGGAAAGAAGGGCTTTAAGTTCGTCGATCTTGCGTTGATCGGCGTTGACGATCAATTGATTACCGTAGGCGCTGACCTGTCCGTCCTTGCCGACGAAATCCTGCGCTACCGGCAGCAGGTCGGCACTGGTGTGGTATTTGAGGGGGATGATTTCTGTGGCAGCCAGCACCGAAAAACTGCAGCCGAGCAGTAGGGTGGTGAGCAGGGTGCGTAGGGACATGTCCGTTATCTCCGCGTTCTAAAGGCTTGATATTGCCACTTTGTCGGCCCGGGGTTTGCAGGAGCGAGCTTGCTCGCGATGGGCGTGAACGATAATGCTGGAAGTCTGACACCCCGCGGCGTTCTCAAGACCATCGCGAGCAGGCTCGCTCCTACAGTTTGTCGGCCCGGGGTGGGGTAAGTTGAATCGTAGACAGCAAAACGCCCCGGTATCCGAAGATAGCGGGGCGTTTTGTGGTGTTCTTCAGGCCGCCATCGCGAGCAAGCTTGCTCCCACAGGGATCGATGGTGTTGCTGAAATCTTCAGCAACTCACAAATCCAATGTGGGAGCGAGCTTGCTCGCGATGGCGGCACCTGGGCCTTATGCCGAATGGCGAACCATGTCCACGTGCGGAATCCCGGCTTCCAGGAACTCCTCACTGACCATGTGAAAGCCCAGCCGCTCATAGAACGCCGTGGCTTGTACCTGGGCGCTGAGCATCTGCTGCTTCAGCCCGCGCTCTTCGGCTTCACCAATCACTGCGTGCATCAGCGCATCGCCGACTTTCAGGCCGCGCCAGTCCTTGAGTACCGATACCCGGCCGACGTGACCGTCAGGCAGCAGGCGGGCGGTGCCAATCGGGAAGTCGCCTTCGAGGGCGAGGAAATGCACGGCCGTTACATCATCGGCATCCCATTCCAGCTCGGGCGGAACGGATTGCTCGGCGACGAACACCGTCTCACGAATGCGCCGGATCTCGGCGTTGTCCTTCTGCCAGTCTGCGACACGTACGTGAATCTTATTCATCGGCAAACCCCAGGCTTCCTTGCTTGACCAGTTCGCACAGCAGCCCGCGACCGTCTTCGTCGCTCAGCCAGTCGCCAAGGTTGTCGGCGTGCAGCGCGTCGGCGGCGCAGATCATCTTCAACAATTCGCGCAGTTTGCCCGGCAGGTAACGGCTCTGGCCGCTGGCGAACAGCAGCAGGTCGTCATCGACTTCAGACCACGCCAGGCGTGCGCTCGGGTTGCGAATCAGGATCGCGCCTTGTTCCAGGGCGGACATGAAGTCCTCTTCTTCGACGTCTTCCGGGCCCACCACCAGTTCCGGGTAGCGTGGCTCGGTCATGAACTGGCCGAACCAGGTCAGCAGCAGGCGCTCGTCGCTCATGTGCTCGGCCAGCAGGCCTTTGAGGCGGTCGAGTGCGTCGCGCTGGATCTGGTGAGGGTCGGCGGCCGGCAAGGCGTCGGCGTCGGTGTAGCGTTCTTCGTCCGACAGGAACTGGCTGAGGAAGTCGGTGAAGTGGGTCAGCACTTCAGCGGCGCTCGGTGCGCGGAAGCCGACCGAGTAGGTCATGCATTCATCAACGGCAACGCCGCAATGGGCCAGGCGCGGTGGCAGGTAGAGCATGTCGCCCGGTTCCAGCACCCATTCATCGGTGGCTTCGAATTCGGAGAGGATGCGCAGGTCGGCGTGGGCCAGCATCGGGCTCTCGGTGTTGCACATCTGGCCGATCTTCCAGTTGCGCTTGCCGTGGCCTTGCAGCAGGAACACGTCGTAGTTGTCGAAGTGCGGACCAACGCTGCCACCCGGTGCGGCGTAGCTGATCATCACGTCGTCGATGCGCCAGCTCGGCAGAAAGCGGAAGTTTTCCAGCAGTTCGCTGACTTCCGGGACGAACTGATCCACGGCTTGAACCAGCAGGGTCCAGTCGGTTTCAGGCAGCTTGCTGAATTCATCTTCGGCGAACGGGCCGCGACGCAGTTCCCACGGGCGCTCGCCATTCTCGATGATCAGTCGCGATTCGACTTCTTCTTCCAGCGCCAGGCCGGCCAGTTCGTCGGCGTCGATCGGGCTTTCGAAATCAGGAATGGCCTGACGGATCAGCAGCGGCTTTTTCTGCCAGTAGTCGCGCAGGAATTCCCGTGCCGTGATGCCGCCCAGAAGTTGAAGAGGAATATCAGGATTCATGTGTAACCTATTGAAAAAATGCACTTTTCAGACGGGAATAAAAACGCCCGGCGCGGCCGGGCGTCTTATAAAGGGTCTAGCGGTCGATCAGATGCGTTTGGCTTGTTCTACAGCGTTGCCGATGTAGTTCGCCGGGGTGAGCAATTTCAGCTCGGCCTTGGCGGCGGCTGGCATGTCCAGGCCGTCGATGAAAGTCTGCAGCGCTTCCGGGCTGATGCCCTTGCCGCGGGTCAGTTCTTTCAGCTTTTCGTACGGGTTTTCGATGTTGTAGCGACGCATCACGGTCTGGATCGGCTCGGCCAATACTTCCCAGCAGGCGTCCAGGTCGGCGGCAATCTTCTGCTCGTTGAGTTCAAGCTTGCTGATGCCCTTGAGGCTGGCTTCGTACGCGATCACGCTGTGGGCGAAGCCAACACCGAGGTTGCGCAGTACGGTGGAGTCAGTCAGGTCGCGCTGCCAGCGGGAGATCGGCAGTTTGCTCGCCAGGTGCTGGAACAGTGCGTTGGCGATACCCAGGTTGCCTTCGGAGTTTTCGAAGTCGATCGGGTTGACCTTGTGCGGCATGGTCGACGAACCGATTTCGCCAGCGATGGTGCGCTGTTTGAAATAACCCAGGGAGATGTAGCCCCAGATGTCGCGGTCGAAGTCGATCAGGATGGTGTTGAAGCGGGCGATCGCGTCGAACAGCTCGGCAATGTAGTCGTGCGGTTCGATCTGCGTGGTGTACGGGTTGAAGCCCAGACCCAGCTCGTCTTCGATGAAGGCGCGGGCGTTGGCTTCCCAGTCGATCTCAGGGTAGGCCGACAGGTGGGCGTTGTAGTTGCCGACAGCGCCGTTGATCTTGCCCAGCAGCGGAACGGCAGCGACTTGAGCGATCTGGCGCTCCAGGCGGTAAACCACGTTCGCCAGCTCTTTGCCCAGGGTGGTCGGCGAGGCCGGCTGACCGTGGGTGCGCGACAGCATCGGCACGTCGGCGAAACGGATGGCCAGTTCGCGGATGGCGTTGGCAGTCTGGCGCATCAGCGGCAGCATCACGTCATCACGGCCTTCGCGCAGCATCAGGGCGTGGGACAGGTTGTTGATGTCCTCGCTGGTGCAGGCAAAGTGGATGAATTCACTGACCTTGGCCAGCTCCGGCAGCTTGGCCGCTTGCTCTTTGAGCAGGTACTCGATGGCCTTGACGTCGTGGTTGGTGGTGCGCTCGATCTCTTTGACGCGCTCGGCGTGCTCCAGAGAGAAGTTTTCCGCCAGGGTGTTGAGCACAGCGTTGGCTTCGGCGGAGAACGCCGGCACTTCACTGATGGCAGGGTGAGCGGCCAGGCGCTGGAGCCAGCGCACTTCAACCAGAACGCGGGCACGGATCAGGCCGTACTCGCTGAAAATTGGGCGCAGGGCCTGGGTTTTGCCGGCGTAGCGGCCGTCAACAGGGGAAACCGCAGTGAGCGAAGAAAGCTGCATGGGGTGTTCTCGGACAGTCGGGCAACGAAATGGGGCGCGTATCATACATGAAAAAATCCGCCGGTCCGTCGCCAACTGACCGGCGTATTACGCGTATTGCTGAGTTCGGTTCTGTCGATGCGGGTTATTCGTTACGCATCAAGGGGTAAAGCTCTTTGAGCAATTTGCGGCGGCTGATCACCAGTTGCCAGCGATGACCGCCCAATTGCCGCCACAGGCGTGCTGAGCGAATGCCGGCCAGCAGCAGGGCGCGAATTTTCGAGGCGTTGCTCGGTTGTTGCAGGTTGCGCATGTCGCCGTGCACCTGAATGCGCTGGCGCAGTGTGCTCAGGGTGTCCTGATACAGCGCGCCGCAGGCGGCGATCACGTTTTCGTGGGCCGGGCCGAAGTGTTCGACCTGGGACTGAATCTGCGGCAGGCGTTTGCCGATCACGTCGAGCATGTCCCCACGTTTGGCCAACTGACGCTCAAGGCCGAGCATGGCCAGGGCATAACGCAGTGGCTCGCGCTGCAGGGCACTTGGGTCGCGTTCGAGGGCGCCGATCAGCGCGCGGTAGCCTTCGCGCAGGTTGATGTCGTCGCCACCATAGACTTCCAGCGTGTCCTTGGGGTCGCGGATCAGCAGGCTGCCGAGCATGCAGCTCAGGCCGGCTTCGTTGGTCTGGCCGGTCTTGGCGATCCTGTCCACCAGCACCGCGGCGAGAAACACCCCGCCCAGTGCCGTCAGTTGCTCCTGAATCGGGTTCATAGGGCCTGGCCCTTGCTCGTCCACGGCTCGGCTACTTCAATCACGCCGCCGCCGAGGCAGATTTCACCGTCATAGAACACCACGGACTGGCCCGGAGTGACCGCGCGTTGCGGATCATCGAAGGTCGCGCGATAACCGGTGGCGGTTTTTTCCAGGGTGCAGGGCTGGTCGCTCTGGCGATAACGCACCTTGGCGGTCAGTTTGCGCGGCTCGGTCAAATCGACCGGGTTGACCCAATAGATGTCCGAGGCGAGCAGGGCGCGGGAGAACAGGTAAGGGTGATCATTGCCCTGGCCAACGATCAGTTCGTTGTGTTCCAGGTCTTTGATCAGCACATACCACGGCTCGTCGCCGGCGTCTTTCAGGCCGCCGATACCCAGCCCCTGACGCTGGCCGATGGTGTGGTACATCAAGCCGTGGTGACGACCGATGACTTCGCCTTCGGTGGTCTTGATCTCGCCTGGCTGGGCCGGCAGGTATTGCTTGAGGAAGTCGCTGAAGCGGCGTTCGCCGATAAAGCAGATCCCGGTGGAATCCTTTTTCTTCGCGGTCGCCAGCTCGTACTTCTCTGCAATGGCGCGCACTTGCGGTTTTTCCAGCTCGCCGACCGGGAACAGGGTCTTGGCGATCTGTTCGCCACCGACGGCGTGCAGGAAGTAGCTCTGGTCCTTGTTCGGGTCCAGGCCCTTGAGCAGTTCGGTGCGACCATCGATGTCGCGACGACGCACGTAGTGGCCGGTGGCGATCAGGTCGGCGCCAAGCATCATGGCGTAGTCGAGGAACGCCTTGAACTTGATTTCGCGGTTGCACAGGATGTCCGGGTTCGGCGTGCGTCCGGCCTTGTATTCGGCCAGGAAATGCTCGAACACGTTGTCCCAGTACTCGGCGGCGAAGTTGGCGGTGTGCAGCTTGATGCCAATCTTGTCGCACACGGCCTGGGCGTCCGCCAGGTCATCCATGGCGGTGCAGTATTCCGTTCCATCGTCTTCTTCCCAGTTCTTCATGAACAGGCCTTCCACCTCATAACCCTGCTCGATCAGCAGGAGGGCGGAAACGGAAGAGTCCACGCCGCCGGACATGCCGACAATGACGCGCTTCTTTTGTGTGTCAGAAGGGGCTGGATCACGCATAGGGATTCAATGAGTGTCTTGAAAAAGGACGCGATTCTAGCAGGCTCGGGCCCGCAAGGCTAAAGAGAAGGACGGATCAATTCGAGGCCGAAGTGTTGGCCTGCCAGATAGTCGTCGATGCAGCGGATGATCAGCTCGCTGCGCCAGTTGTCGCGCTGCTCGATTAATTCCTCGCGGGTCAACCACTTGGCGCCGACGATGCCGTCATCCAGTTGATAATCCGCGTGGTGTTTCAGTGGTTTGGCGATGAAGCAGACCCGCTGGTAGGTCACGCCATTGCTCGGGGCGGTGTAGAGGTAAATGCCCAGTACGCCGGTCGGTTCGACGTCCCAGCCGGTTTCCTCGAGGGTTTCGCGCACGGCGGCTTCGGTCAGGGTTTCGTTCGGGTCCAGATGGCCGGCGGGCTGATTGAGCACCACGCGTCCGTGCTTGAGTTCCTCGACCATCAGGAAGCGGCCGTTGTCTTCGACGATCGTGGCGACGGTGATGTGGGGTTTCCAGTCCATAAAACTTCCTCAGTTTTGAATGTTGAAACACTATCCCTATGGGGGCGAGCTTGCTCGCGATGGCGGCGAGTCAGTCACCAGAGGTGTTGGATGATATACCGCTATCGCGAGCAAGCTCGCTCCCACAGGGGTTGTGTGTTTATTCGGTATTGTGTGAGGTCCGGAAAACACAAACCCCGGCACAGGGCCGGGGTTTGTGATGTTCCCTTACAACCTTAAACCAGCGCAGCAACAGCCGCGTTGAAGGTTGCGCTTGGGCGCATGGCCTTGCTGATCAGCTCGGCGTCGGCGTGGTAGTAACCGCCGATGTCCACTGGCTTGCCCTGAACGGCGTTGAGTTCGGCAACGATGGTCGCCTCGTTCTCGGTCAGGGTCTTGGCCAGGGTCGCGAACTGCGCTTGCAGTGCAGCGTCTTCGGTCTGGGCAGCCAGGGCCTGAGCCCAGTACAGCGCCAGATAGAAGTGGCTGCCGCGGTTGTCGATATTGCCGACTTTGCGCGATGGCGACTTGTTGTTGTCCAGGAACTGGCCGGTAGCCTGGTCCAGGGTCTTGGCCAGAACCAGCGCCTTGGGGTTGTTGTAGGTCACGCCCAGGTGTTCCAGGGACGCGGCCAGGGCCAGGAATTCACCCAGCGAATCCCAGCGCAGGAAGTTTTCTTCCAGCAGTTGCTGAACGTGCTTCGGAGCCGAACCGCCGGCGCCGGTTTCGAACAGGCCACCGCCGTTCATCAGCGGCACGATCGACAGCATCTTGGCGCTGGTGCCCAGTTCCATGATCGGGAACAGGTCGGTCAGGTAGTCGCGCAGTACGTTGCCGGTTACCGAGATGGTGTCCTTGCCGGCGCGGGTGCGCTGCAGGGTGGACTTCATCGCGTCGACCGGTGCCATGATCTGGATGTCCAGGCCGGCAGTGTCGTGATCCTTCAGGTAAGCCTGAACTTTCTCGATCACTACGCCGTCGTGGGCGCGCATCGGGTCCAGCCAGAAGATCGCCGGGGTGCTGCTGGCGCGAGCACGGTTGACGGCCAGTTTGACCCAGTCCTGGATCGGCGCGTCTTTGGTCTGGCACATGCGGAAGATGTCGCCGGCTTCAACAGCCTGTTCCATCAGCAGGTTGCCCTTGCTGTCGGTGACGCGAACAACGCCGTCAGCCTTGATCTGGAAAGTCTTGTCGTGAGAGCCGTACTCTTCGGCTTTCTTCGCCATCAGGCCAACGTTCGGCACGCTGCCCATGGTGGTCGGATCGAACGCACCGTTGGCTTTGCAATCTTCGATCACGGCCTGGTAAATGGTGGCGTAGCAACGGTCCGGGATCACGGCTTTGGTGTCGTGCAACTGGCCGTCGGTGCCCCACATCTTGCCGGAGTCACGGATCATTGCCGGCATCGAGGCGTCGACGATCACGTCGCTCGGCACGTGCAGGTTGGTGATGCCTTTGTCGGAGTTGACCATCGCCAGGGAAGGGCGAACGGCGTAGACCGCCTGGATGTCAGCTTCGATCTGCGCTTGCTGCTCGGCAGGCAAAGCCTTGATGCGAGCGTACAGGTCGCCGATGCCGTTGTTCAGGTTGAAGCCGATCTGTGACAGCACGTCAGCGTGCTTGGCCAGTGCGTCTTTATAGAACTCGGCAACGATCTGGCCGAACATGATCGGGTCGGAGACCTTCATCATGGTGGCTTTCAAGTGAACCGACAGCAGCACGCCTTGTGCCTTGGCGTCTTCGATTTCAGCCGCGATGAAGCTGCGCAGGGCGTTTTTGCTCAGTACCGCGCAATCGAGGATCTCACCGGCTTGTACGCTGGTCTTTTCTTTCAGGACGGTAGCGGTGCCGTCTTGGGCGATCAGTTCGATCTTCACGGCGTCAGCGGCGTCGATCAGGGCGGCTTTTTCGCTGCCGTAGAAATCGCCGGTGCTCATGTGCGCGATGTGGGACTTGGAGTCCTTGGCCCACGCGCCCATTTTGTGCGGGTGCTTGCGTGCGTAGTTCTTGACCGACAACGGCGCGCGGCGGTCGGAGTTGCCTTCGCGCAGGACCGGGTTCACGGCGCTGCCCTTGATCTTGTCGTAACGCGCCTTGGCTTCCTTGTCGGCGTCGCAGGTCACGGTTTCCGGGTAGTCCGGCAGTGCGTAGCCCTGGGCTTGCAGCTCTTTGATCGCGGCTTGCAGTTGCGGAACCGAGGCGCTGATGTTCGGCAATTTGATGATGTTGGCTTCAGGCGTAACGGCCAGGGCGCCCAGTTCGGCGAGGTGGTCGGCTACGGCTTTGTCACCCAGTTGCTCGGGGAAGCTGGCCAGGATGCGCCCTGCAAGAGAGATATCGCGGGTTTCAACGGCGATATCAGCCGAGGCGGTGAACGCCTCTACGATAGGCAACAGTGAATAGGTGGCGAGGGCAGGAGCTTCGTCGGTGAAGGTATAGATGATCTTCGAGCGGGTGGGCATATTCGGATTAACTCTCTCTTCTTTGCTAAAGCGTGCGCAGAAACTCGAGGGCGCCGGGTAAGCGCGTTCGTTCAAAGTCATCCATGAGCCGAATATCGAGGTTTCGTTGCTGTGATGTTGGGTGCATCAGTAGGGCGTCAAGTAGCCGGACTGCGATAACAGGCCGGCTTGCCGGGCGGAAAGTCTCATCGTAGAGCACTTCAGCCGTCGTGACCCTGTGGTCAGCGGGCGGCATTATACATAGGTAGCTGGCAATCTGCCGATGGTTCATATGCAACGAATGTCGTCCATTGGTCTAAAGGTCGCAGGGGCGAGCAGGGCGTAAGGTCACTCGTCGTGCTTGGTTTTGGCGCTTTTCCCTTTGCTTTCAGGCTTGTAGCGCGCGAGTTGCAAGGCTTTGCGCCAGATCGATGGAACATAGGGTTTGCGCGCCGATTCAACTGGGTTACGCTCGAACCAAGCCAGATGTTCAATCCAATCAATGGAGTTCAGCATGGGTTACAAGAAGATTCAGGTTCCAGCCGTCGGCGACAAAATCACCGTCAATGCAGACCATTCTCTCAATGTTCCTAATAACCCGATCATCCCCTTCATCGAAGGTGACGGCATTGGTGTCGACATCAGCCCGGTCATGATCAAGGTTGTCGATGCTGCTGTTAAGAAGGCCTACGGTGGCGAACGCAAGATTTCCTGGATGGAGGTGTACGCCGGGGAGAAAGCGACTCAGGTTTACGATCAGGACACCTGGCTGCCTCAGGAAACCCTGGACGCGGTCAAGGATTACGTGGTTTCCATCAAGGGCCCGCTGACCACCCCGGTCGGTGGCGGCATCCGTTCCCTGAACGTAGCCCTGCGTCAGCAGCTCGACCTGTACGTCTGTCTGCGCCCGGTGCGCTGGTTCGAAGGCGTGCCTAGCCCGGTCAAGAAGCCAGGCGATGTCGACATGACCATCTTCCGCGAGAACTCCGAAGACATCTACGCGGGCATTGAGTGGAAGGCCGGTACGCCGGAAGCCACCAAGGTCATCAAGTTCCTGAAAGAAGAAATGGGCGTTACCAAGATCCGTTTTGACGAGAACTGCGGTATCGGCGTCAAGCCGGTGTCCCTGCAGGGCACCAAGCGTCTGGCGCGCAAGGCCCTGCAATATGTGGTCGACAACGATCGCGATTCGCTGACCATCGTGCACAAAGGCAACATCATGAAGTTCACCGAGGGTGCCTTCAAGGAATGGGCCTACGAAGTGGCGGCTGAAGAGTTCGGCGCAACCCTGCTCGACGGCGGTCCGTGGATGCAGTTCAAGAACCCGAAAACCGGCAAGAACGTCATCGTCAAGGATGCCATCGCCGACGCCATGCTCCAGCAGATCCTGCTGCGCCCGGCCGAGTACGATGTGATCGCGACCCTGAACCTGAACGGCGACTACCTCTCCGACGCCCTGGCGGCGGAAGTGGGCGGTATCGGTATTGCGCCGGGTGCCAACCTGTCCGACACCGTGGCCATGTTCGAAGCCACCCACGGTACGGCGCCGAAGTACGCCGGCAAGGACCAGGTCAACCCGGGGTCGTTGATCCTGTCGGCTGAAATGATGCTGCGCCACATGGGCTGGACCGAAGCGGCCGACCTGATCATCAAGGGCACCAACGGCGCGATTTCCGCCAAGACCGTGACCTATGACTTCGAGCGTCTGATGGAAGGCGCCAAACTGGTGTCGTCTTCCGGCTTCGGTGATGCGCTGATCTCGCACATGTAACAAAACGCAGGCACACAAAAACCGCCTGATTCAAGTAGATGAGTCAGGCGGTTTTTTTATGGCGCTATGACGGTGTGGACTTACACTGTAACGGTCTGTTGCGGGGCGGATGCCGTCGCTTTCGAAGCGCCCACCGGGCTGCCGATGTTGACCGCGTGCAGGCCTTTGGGGCCCTGGATGATGTCGAATACGACAGCTTGCCCGGCTTTCAGGGTTTTATAACCTTCCATCTGGATGGCGGAGTAGTGGGCAAACAGGTCTTCTGTCTTGCCGTCCTCATTGATGAAACCGTAACCCTTGGCATTGTTGAACCATTTGACCTTGCCGCTGACCTTGCCGCCTGACATACCCAACTCCCTCTGCAACACACTCCATCACTGGAGTATCATCCAGTACATCCGCAGTCGAATCTGTAAATAAGATTGACTCCGCGGACCTTTTTTACCCACTGTGGGCTCTATTGGTTGTAACACCGTTTTGCCGATAGTCAAGCTGACCCGGCAGTCGGAGTTGAAATCGCTGATAGCCGCCCCCACCACTGTATTTGAACAACTGACGAACCTTTCTTTCCATGCATGCAATCAGCCAGATTCGACTAACATTCAATCAGGATCGCCCGACTCTCCAGAAGGATCGCCCGGAGGAACACGACGACGATTCCGCAGGCATTGCTGTTCAGGAGGCCAAGCCTGCTTTACAGGCGCCGCCGATGTACAAGGTGGTTTTGTTCAATGATGACTACACACCGATGGATTTCGTCGTCGAAGTGCTCGAGGTGTTTTTTAACCTGAATCGCGAGCTGGCGACCAAGGTCATGCTGGCCGTCCACACAGAAGGACGGGCAGTATGTGGAGTGTTTACCCGCGACATCGCCGAGACCAAGGCCATGCAGGTCAACCAGTACGCCAGGGAAAGCCAGCATCCGCTACTCTGTGAAATCGAGAAGGACGGTTAATCGCCGGACACTTGGGTATGAGGTGAAGCTATGTTAAACCGCGAGCTCGAAGTCACCCTCAATCTTGCCTTCAAGGAAGCTCGTTCGAAGCGTCATGAGTTCATGACCGTCGAGCACCTCTTGCTGGCCCTATTGGACAATGAGGCTGCCGCCACCGTTCTGCGTGCGTGCGGCGCAAACCTCGACAAACTCAAGCATGACCTGCAGGAGTTCATCGACTCCACCACGCCATTGATCCCCGTGCATGACGAGGATCGCGAAACCCAGCCAACCCTGGGCTTCCAGCGTGTACTGCAACGTGCTGTGTTTCACGTACAGAGCTCGGGCAAACGCGAAGTGACTGGCGCCAACGTGCTGGTCGCGATCTTCAGTGAGCAAGAGAGTCAGGCGGTGTTCCTGCTGAAACAGCAGAGCGTTGCCCGTATAGATGTCGTCAACTACATCGCCCATGGCATTTCCAAAGTGCCAGGGCATGGCGATCACTCTGAAGGTGAGCAAGATATGCAGGACGACGAGGGCGGTGAGTCTTCTTCCTCAGGCAATCCCCTGGATGCTTATGCCAGCAACCTCAACGAGCTCGCGCGCCAGGGTCGCATCGATCCGCTGGTGGGGCGTGAGCTGGAAGTCGAGCGCGTTGCGCAGATCCTGGCGCGTCGGCGCAAAAACAATCCGCTGCTGGTGGGCGAGGCGGGCGTGGGTAAAACCGCGATTGCCGAAGGCTTGGCCAAGCGCATTGTCGACGACCAAGTACCGGATCTGCTGGCAAACAGTGTTGTTTATTCCCTCGATCTTGGCGCTCTGCTCGCGGGCACCAAGTATCGTGGCGATTTCGAGAAGCGCTTCAAGGCGTTGCTCAATGAACTGAAAAAACGTCCGCAGGCGATCCTGTTCATCGACGAGATCCACACCATCATTGGTGCGGGTGCCGCGTCCGGTGGCGTCATGGATGCCTCGAACCTGCTCAAGCCGCTGCTGTCCTCGGGTGATATCCGTTGCATCGGTTCAACCACCTTCCAGGAATTCCGCGGCATCTTCGAGAAGGACCGTGCCTTGGCCCGACGCTTCCAGAAGGTCGATGTGTCGGAGCCTTCGGTGGAAGACACCATTGGCATTCTGCGCGGCCTGAAGGGGCGTTTCGAAAGCCATCACAATATCGAATACAGTGATGAGGCCCTGCGCGCGGCTGCTGAACTGGCCTCGCGTTACATCAACGACCGTCATATGCCGGACAAGGCTATCGATGTCATCGACGAGGCGGGTGCCTATCAGCGCCTGCAACCGGTCGAGAAGCGTGTGAAGCGCATCGAAGTGCCGCAAGTCGAGGACATCGTCGCGAAAATCGCGCGGATTCCGCCAAAACACGTCACCAGTTCCGACAAGGAGCTGCTGCGTAACCTGGAGCGTGACCTGAAGTTGACCGTGTTCGGTCAGGATGCCGCGATCGATTCGCTGGCAACCGCGATCAAGCTGTCCCGTGCCGGCCTCAAGTCCCCTGACAAGCCTGTCGGTTCGTTCCTGTTCGCAGGGCCTACCGGTGTCGGTAAAACCGAAGCGGCGCGTCAGTTGGCCAAGGCCTTGGGTGTCGAGCTGATTCGTTTCGACATGTCCGAGTACATGGAGCGCCACACCGTATCGCGTCTGATCGGTGCGCCTCCTGGTTATGTCGGATTCGATCAGGGCGGTCTGCTCACCGAAGCCATTACCAAGCAGCCACACTGCGTGTTGTTGCTCGATGAAATCGAGAAGGCGCATCCGGAAGTCTTCAACCTGCTGTTGCAGGTCATGGACCACGGTACGTTGACCGATAACAACGGGCGCAAGGCGGATTTCCGTAACGTGATCGTCATCATGACGACCAACGCCGGTGCCGAGACTGCAGCCCGCGCTTCGATCGGTTTCACCTATCAGGATCACTCGTCCGATGCGATGGAAGTGATCAAGAAGAGCTTCACGCCGGAATTCCGCAACCGTCTGGACACCATCATCCAGTTTGGTCGCCTCAGTCATGAGGTTATCAAGAGCGTGGTGGACAAGTTCCTTACCGAGCTTCAGGCGCAACTGGAAGACAAGCGTGTGTTGCTGGAAGTCACCGATGCAGCCCGCAACTGGCTGGCCGAAGGTGGCTACGACGCGGCGATGGGTGCTCGCCCAATGGCTCGCCTGATCCAGGACAAGATCAAGCGTCCGCTGGCGGAGGAGATTCTCTTTGGCGAACTGGCCGAGCATGGCGGTGTGGTACACATCGACATCAAGGACGGAGAGCTGACCTTCGAGTTCGAGACCACGGCCGAGATGGCCTGACGTTAAACCGCAATAAAGCAAAAAGGCGCCGGTTGGCGCCTTTTTGTTGTCTGCGAAATACACATCAAAGCCTGTGGGAGCGAGCTTGCTCGCGATGGCGGCGGGACAGATTGCACATTTACTGAATGTGCCGCACTCATCGCGAGCAAGCTCGCTCCCACAGGGGGGGCATTAAATCGCAGACAAACAAAAACGCCCGGCATAAGCCGGGCGTTTTGTATTGACTTGCTTAGCGAGTGAGCCCTATCTCTGTAGGAGCGAGCTTGCTCGCGATGTTCGTCAATGATGATGCGGGGACTCTGACTTGACGCGGTACCGTCAGGTTTTTCGCGAGCAAGCTCGCTCCAACCTTATCGAGCGCGGTAAGTGATGCGCCCTTTGCTCAAGTCATAAGGAGTCAGCTCTACGCGCACTTTGTCGCCGGTAAGAATACGGATGTAGTTCTTGCGCATCTTGCCGGAGATGTGCGCGGTTACGACGTGCCCATTTTCCAACTCCACACGAAACATGGTGTTGGGCAGGGTGTCGACGACAGTGCCTTCCATTTCGAAGCTGTCTTCTTTCGACATGCAGTAAAGCCCTCGGTGTCCAATGAATGGCCCGGTGCAACTGCGCCAGGCAAAAGCGGCGTGCATTGTGCCCGAAAAATGGGGTTTAAGCCAAGGGGTTTAGGGGCGGCTCTAGTTTAGAACCACCCAGCGCTGATTAATCAGCAACTCAATAGGGCGATATTGAGTCTTGTAGTTCATTTTTTTGCAGTTTTTGATCCAGTAGCCGAGGTAGACCGCATCCAGCCCCAGCCGCCTGGCCTCGGCGATTTGCCACAGGATCGCATAGCGCCCAAGGCTGCGGCGCTCTTCGGAGGGTTCGTAGAAGGTGTAGACCGCCGAAAGACCGTTCGGCAGTAAATCGGTGACGGCGACGGCCAGCAGCCGGCCATTCAGGCGAAATTCATAAAATCTTGAAAACGGCAGGTCCCGCACCAGGAATGTCGAAAACTGGTCGCGACTCGGCGGGTACATGTCGCCATCGGCGTGACGCTGTTCGATATAGCGCTGGTAGAGGTCGAAGTATTCTTCGTTGAAGCCGGGCTTGGCTGGACGTACCTGCAAATCCACGTTGCGCTTGAAGATGCGTTTCTGTTGCCGGTTGGGCGTGAACTGTCCCACGGGAATGCGCGCCGGAACGCAGGCATTGCAATTCTGGCAATGCGGCCGATAGAGATGATCGCCACTGCGACGAAACCCCATCTCCGACAGGTCTGCATAGACATGCACATCCATGGGCTGGCTAGGGTCGAGGAACAGGGTTGTGGCCTGCTCCTCCGGCAGATAACTGCAAGAGTGCGGCTGAGTGGCATAGAACTTCAATCGCGCCAACTCGGTCATGATCAACCCTCGGGATAATGCTTTTGAATAAGTGTAAGCCACCTGCGCAAAAGTCGCTCAGCAAACCCAGCTAGCGCGATTGGGCTGGTCCAGATGCCTGGCCAGATAGTTGGCAAATTCATGGCGGGGTATCGCCCGGGCTCCGAGACTGTGCAGGTGATCGGTGGGCATCTGGCAATCGATCAGTACAAAACCCGAGTCTTTCAGATGCCGCACCAGTGTGGCAAAGCCGAATTTCGAGGCGTTGTCAGCGAGGCTGAACATGGACTCGCCGAAAAACAGCTGGCCCATCGCCAGGCCGTAGAGCCCGCCCACCAGTTCGTCCCCGTCCCACACTTCCACCGAGTGCGCGTGGCCACGCCTGTGCAGTTCGATGTAGGCGTCCTGCATGGCCTCGGTGATCCAGGTGCCGTCGGCGTAATCCCGGGGCGCGGCACAGGCGCGGATGACGGCGGCGAAGTCCTGGTCAAAGGTCACTTGATAGCGTTGCTGGCGTAGCAGTTTGTTCAGGCTGCGCGAGACGTGCAATTCGTCGGGAAACAGCACCGTACGCGGGTCCGGAGACCACCAGAGGATTGGCTGGCCCTCGGAAAACCAAGGGAAGCAGCCGTGGCGATAAGCCGAGATCAGCCGATCGGCGGACAGATCACCACCGGCGGCCAGCAGCCCGTTGGGGTCGCGCATGGCCTTTTCCAGTGGTGGGAAATGCAAGGTATTGCGTTGTAACCAAGTCAGCATGGCATCCGGGCTTGCAGAAGGGGAGGGCAGTGGCGGGTGTTGGCCCGCCATAAAGTTTGCCTTCAAACGGTTGGAATGTCGTCCAGGTATTTTTCAGCGTCCAGCGCCGCCATGCAACCGGCACCGGCAGATGTAACGGCCTGGCGATAAACGTGGTCGGCCACGTCACCGGCGGCAAACACACCTGCAATCGCCGTAGCGGTGGCATCGCCTTCGCTGCCACCCTTGACTAGCAGATACCCGTCGCGCATTTCCAGTTGGCCCGTGAACAGGTCGGTGTTGGGTTTGTGGCCGATGGCGATAAACACCCCGGCCAGCGGCAGCTCCCGGGTTTCACCTGTGTGACTGTCCCGCAGGCGGGCACCGGTCACGCCGCTGGCATCGCCGAGCACTTCGTCCAGGTTTTGGTTCCAGTGCAGGCGAACATTGCCGTTGGCGGCCTTTTCAAAGAGTTTGTCCTGGAGGATTTTCTCCGAGCGCAGTTTGTCGCGCCGATGGATCAGGTGCACTTCTTTGGCGATGTTCGACAGGTACAAGGCTTCCTCGACCGCCGTGTTGCCGCCGCCGACCACAGCAACCACTTGATTGCGATAGAAAAATCCATCACAGGTCGCGCACGCCGAAACTCCTTTGCCGGCGAACGCTTCTTCCGACGGCAGGCCCAGGTATTGCGCGGAGGCGCCGGTGGCAATGATCAAGGCGTCGCAGGTGTAGGTGCCGCCATCGCCGATCAGCTCGAACGGTCGTTGTTGCAACTTGGCGGTATGGATGTGGTCGTAAACGATCTCGGTGGCAAAGCGTTCGGCGTGTTTTTGCATGCGATCCATCAGCACCGGTCCGGTCAGGCCTTCAACGTCGCCTGGCCAGTTATCCACTTCGACGGTGGTGGTGAGCTGGCCGCCTGCCTGGATGCCGGTAATGACAACCGGCTTGAGGTTGGCGCGGGCGGCATAAACTGCCGCGCTGTAACCGGCAGGGCCGGAGCCCAGGATAATCAGGCGGGAATGCTTCGCTTCGCTCATAAAAAACACCTCATAAGCCTTTGTCACCAAAGAGAATGCATGCTCAAATTGAATGGCATGTCATGTGCTGTTGACTATGCTGCATCCAAGGGTCTCAAGCATGGCGTCGTGCGTACAAACCCGTACAATGCCCTGCGTGTTACATATATTCAGTGTGCGCCGTGTTTATAGAAACAGGGGTGCAGTGTTAAAAGTAGTCCCGGTTACACGTGTTAACTTTATTACCTGCCTGGATTGGGCAGTTTTTTCGCGGTTTTTATAGACATTCACCAGATGGACGCGCCATTGGCGCAGGAAAAGAAGCGTTTTGAAGAAATCCACCGCAGCACCCAAACCAGCCGTCGTGCCGCTCTGGCGCCAGCACTTGCACTACCGACTCAAGGAAGGTGCGCTGATCGCCATCGGTGCCTTGTGCCTGTTCCTGATGATGGCCTTGTTGACCTATGGCAAGGATGATCCGGGCTGGAGCCATAACAGCAAGATCGACGACGTGCAGAACTTCGGCGGGCCAGCGGGCTCCTACAGCGCCGATATCCTGTTCATGGTGCTGGGTTACTTCGCCTACATCTTCCCGTTGCTACTGGCCATCAAGGCGTACCAGATCTTCCGCCAGCGTCACGAGCCGTGGCAGTGGAGCGGGTGGCTGTTCTCCTGGCGCCTGATCGGCCTGGTGTTCCTGGTGCTGTCGGGCGCCGCTCTGGCCCATATCCATTTTCATGCCGCGACCGGTCTGCCGGCCGGTGCGGGCGGTGCGCTGGGGGAAAGCCTCGGCGAACTGGCCAGGAACGCCCTGAATATCCAGGGCAGTACGCTGTTGTTCATTGCGTTATTCCTGTTCGGCCTGACCGTGTTTACCGACCTGTCGTGGTTCAAGGTGATGGACATCACCGGCAAGATCACCCTCGACCTGTTCGAACTGTTCCAGGGCGCCGCCAATCGCTGGTGGGCGGCCCGTACCGAGCGCAAACAGCTGGTTGCCCAGTTGCGTGAAGTCGACGACCGTATGGATGAAGTGGTTGCGCCGACCGTCACCGACAAACGCGAGCAGGCCAAGGTCAAGGAACGCCTGATCGAACGTGAGCAAGCCCTGAGCAAGCACATGTCCGAGCGTGAGAAGCAGGTGCCGCCGGTGATTGCACCCGCGCCGCCAAAGCCCGCCGCACCGAGCAAACGCGTCGAGAAAGAGAAGCAGGCGCCGCTGTTCGTCGACAGCGCCGTGGAAGGCACCTTGCCGCCGATCTCGATTCTCGACCCGGCGGAAAAGAAACAGCTCAATTACTCGCCTGAATCCCTGGCTGCGGTTGGCCACTTGCTGGAAATCAAGCTCAAGGAATTCGGCGTTGAAGTCGCAGTGGATTCGATCCACCCGGGCCCGGTGATCACCCGTTACGAAATCCAGCCGGCGGCCGGGGTAAAAGTCAGCCGAATCTCCAACCTGGCCAAAGACCTGGCCCGTTCCCTGGCCGTGACCAGCGTGCGCGTGGTGGAAGTGATTCCGGGCAAGACCACGGTCGGTATCGAGATTCCCAACGAAGATCGGCAGATCGTGCGTTTCTCCGAGGTGTTGTCGACTCCGGAATACGACAACTTCAAATCCCCGGTCACCCTGGCCCTGGGCCATGACATCGGCGGCAAGCCGGTCATCACCGACCTTGCGAAAATGCCGCACTTACTGGTCGCCGGTACCACCGGTTCCGGTAAGTCGGTGGGTGTGAACGCGATGATCCTGTCGATCCTGTTCAAGTCTGGCCCGGAAGACGCCAAGCTGATCATGATCGACCCGAAAATGCTGGAACTGTCGATCTACGAAGGCATTCCGCACCTGCTGTGCCCGGTGGTCACCGACATGAAGGACGCCGCCAACGCCCTGCGCTGGAGCGTTGCCGAGATGGAACGCCGCTACAAGCTGATGGCCAAGATGGGCGTGCGAAACCTGTCGGGCTTCAACGCCAAGGTCAAGGAAGCCCAGGACGCCGGCGAGCCGTTGAGCGATCCGCTGTACAAGCGCGAAAGCATCCACGACGAAGCGCCACTGCTGCAGAAGCTGCCGACCATCGTGGTCGTAGTCGACGAATTCGCCGACATGATGATGATCGTCGGCAAGAAGGTTGAAGAACTGATCGCCCGTATCGCGCAAAAGGCTCGTGCGGCCGGTATCCACTTGATCCTTGCGACCCAGCGTCCGTCGGTGGATGTGATCACCGGTCTGATCAAGGCCAACATCCCGACCCGCATGGCGTTCCAGGTATCGAGCAAGATCGACTCGCGGACCATCATCGACCAGGGCGGCGCCGAACAACTGTTGGGCCACGGTGACATGCTCTACATGCCGCCGGGTACCAGCCTGCCGATTCGTGTTCACGGTGCTTTCGTGTCCGACGATGAGGTTCACCGTGTGGTGGAAGCCTGGAAGCTGCGGGGTGCGCCGGAATACAACGACGACATCCTCAATGGCGTCGAAGAGGCGGGCAGCGGCTTTGAAGGCAGCAGCGGTGGCGGCGACGGTGACGATCCCGAGGCCGACGCGCTGTACGACGAAGCGGTCCAGTTCGTGCTGGAAAGCCGTCGTGCCTCCATTTCCGCGGTTCAGCGCAAGCTGAAGATCGGCTACAACCGCGCTGCGCGCATGATCGAAGCCATGGAAATGGCCGGGGTCGTGACGTCCATGAACACCAACGGTTCGCGTGAAGTCCTGGCCCCGGGGCCGGTGCGCGACTGACCCGAGTATGAAAGGGGGGGCGCCTTTGCGCCTCCCGCACTCCCACGAATGTTATGAGGACTCCCATGCGTCTGATCCGCATGCTGTTGCTGCCGGTACTGGCCTTGACCACGCTCCAGGCTAACGCCGATGACAAGGACGTGGCGCGCCTGACCCAACTGCTGGAAAAATCCCAGACCCTGACCGCACGTTTCTCGCAACTGACCCTTGATGGCACAGGCACCCAATTGCAGGAAACCGCCGGCGAGATGTCCCTGCAGCGTCCGGGCCTGTTCTACTGGCACACCGATGCGCCGGCCGAACAGACCATGATCTCCGATGGCAAGAAAGTCACCTTGTGGGACCCGGACCTGGAACAGGCCACCATCAAGAACCTCGACCAGCGCCTGACCCAGACCCCGGCCTTGCTGTTGTCCGGTGACGTGTCGAAGATCAGCCAGAGCTTCGACATCAGTGCCAAGGAAGCCGGCGGCGTGATTGACTTCACCCTGAAGCCGAAAACCAAGGACACTCTGTTCGACAGCCTGCGCCTGTCGTTCCGCAATGGCCTGGTCAATGATATGCAACTGATCGACAGCGTCGGCCAGCGCACCAATATCCTGTTCACCGGGGTGAAGGCGAACGAGCCGATCCCTGCGTCCAAATTCAAGTTCGACATCCCCAAGGGTGCCGATGTAATCCAGGAATAAACGGCTGATGCAAAACCTGTGGGAGCGAGCTTTTGTGGCGAGGGGGCTTGCCCCCGTTGGGTCGCGAAGCGGCCCTAAAACCTGCTACTGCGGTATATCAGACATGCCGTGTGTAATGGTTTTGCGACTGCTCCGCAGCCGAACGGGGGCAAGCCCCCTCGCCACAGGATGTTTGACAGGCTTGAGTACCACGTAATAACCCGAGGTTTTAAACGTACGTCATGGATCTGTTTCGCAGCACCCCCATCGCCCAGCCCTTGGCCGCCCGCCTGCGTGCGGCCAATCTGGACGAGTACGTCGGTCAGGAACACGTGCTCGCTCGCGGCAAGCCCCTGCGCGAGGCGCTGGAGCAGGGTGCCCTGCATTCGATGATTTTCTGGGGGCCGCCGGGCGTGGGCAAAACCACCCTGGCGCGATTGCTCGCGGAAGTCTCGGACGCGCACTTCGAAACGGTCTCGGCGGTACTGGCCGGGGTCAAGGAGATCCGTCAGGCGGTGGAAATCGCCAAGCAGCAGGCCGCGCAGTACGGCCGCCGCACCATTCTGTTCGTCGACGAAGTGCATCGATTCAACAAGTCCCAGCAGGATGCGTTCCTGCCCTATGTTGAAGACGGTACGCTGATTTTCATCGGCGCAACCACGGAAAATCCCTCGTTCGAACTCAACAACGCCTTGTTGTCGCGGGCGCGGGTCTATGTGCTGAAAAGCCTCGACGAAGCGGCCCTGCGCAAACTGGTGTACCGCGCGCTGACCGAAGAGCGTGGCCTGGGTAAACGTAACCTGACCCTCAGCGACGAAGGCTTCCAGATGCTGCTGTCGGCTGCCGATGGCGATGGTCGGCGCCTGCTCAACCTGCTGGAAAACGCCTCGGACCTGGCGGAAGACAACGGCGAAATCGGCACCGACCTGCTGCAAAGCCTGCTCGGCGATACCCGCCGGCGGTTCGACAAGGGCGGCGAAGCGTTCTACGACCAGATTTCCGCCCTGCATAAATCGGTGCGCGGCTCCAACCCCGACGGCGCCTTGTACTGGTTTGCGCGGATGATCGACGGCGGTTGCGACCCCTTGTACCTGGCCCGGCGCGTGGTGCGCATGGCCAGCGAAGACATCGGCAATGCCGACCCCCGCGCCCTGAGCCTGTGCCTGGCGGCCTGGGAAGTGCAGGAGCGCCTCGGCAGCCCCGAAGGCGAGTTGGCGGTGGCCCAGGCCATCACCTATCTGGCCTGCGCGCCAAAGAGCAACGCGGTGTACATGGGCTTCAAGACGGCATTGCGCGCCGCCGCCGAGCACGGTTCGCTGGAAGTGCCGCTGCACCTGCGCAACGCGCCGACCAAGCTTATGAAACAATTGGGCTACGGCGATGAATACCGTTATGCCCACGATGAGCCGGACGCCTATGCCGCTGGCGAAGACTATTTCCCGGAAGAACTCGACCCGATCCCGTTCTATCAGCCCGTGCCCCGTGGCCTGGAGTTGAAGATCGGCGAAAAACTCAATCACCTGGCGAAACTCGACCGTTTAAGCCCAAGGCAGCGGAGAAAATAGTGCTTCCCTTGATCGTTGCGGTTTCCGTCGGCGGGATGGCCGGCACGTTGTTGCGCTTCGTCACGGGCAACTGGATCAACGCGAATTGGCCGCGGCACTTCTATACCGCGACGCTGGCCGTTAATATCGTGGGCTGTTTGCTGATCGGCGTTCTATACGGTCTGTTTTTGATACGCCCGGAGGTGCCCATCGAGGTGCGTGCCGGGTTGATCGTTGGCTTCCTCGGGGGGCTGACGACTTTTTCATCCTTTTCACTGGATACGGTGCGCCTGCTGGAAAGCGGGCAAGTGCCGCTAGCCTTGGGCTATGCGGCGCTCAGCGTATTCGGCGGGCTGCTTGCCACCTGGGCCGGCCTGTCCTTGACCAAACTTTGATAAACGAGAAACCGACATGCTCGATTCCAAACTGTTACGTAGCAACCTTCAGGACGTAGCGGACCGCCTGGCATCCCGTGGCTATACCCTGGATGTTGCGCGCATCGAAGCGCTGGAAGAACAGCGCAAGACCGTCCAGACCCGCACCGAAGCACTGCAGGCTGAACGTAATGCGCGCTCCAAATCCATCGGTCAGGCCAAGCAGCGCGGCGAAGACATCGCGCCGCTGATGGCGGACGTCGAGCGCATGGCGGGCGAATTGAGCGCGGGTAAAGTCGAACTGGACGCGATCCAGACCGATCTGGACTCGATCCTGCTGGGTATCCCCAACCTGCCGCACGAATCGGTGCCGGTCGGCGAAGACGAAGACGGCAACGTCGAAGTGCGCCGCTGGGGCACCCCGACTGCCTTCGATTTCCCGGTTCAGGACCACGTCGCCCTGGGCGAGAAGTTCGGCTGGCTGGACTTCGAAACCGCCGCCAAGCTGTCCGGCGCCCGTTTCGCCCTGCTGCGCGGCCCGATTGCCCGTCTGCACCGCGCCCTGGCGCAGTTCATGATCAACCTGCACGTCACCGAGCACGGCTACGAAGAGGCCTACACGCCTTATCTGGTCCAGGCCCCGGCGCTGCAAGGCACCGGCCAGCTGCCGAAGTTCGAGGAAGACCTGTTCAAGATCGCGCGCGAAGGCGAAGCCGACCTGTACCTGATCCCGACCGCCGAAGTGTCGCTGACCAACATCGTCGCCGGCGAAATCGTCGATTCGAAACTGCTGCCGATCAAGTTCGTCGCCCACACGCCGTGCTTCCGCAGCGAAGCCGGCGCAT
The DNA here is from genome assembly GCF_017350115.1 of Pseudomonas sp. GW456-L13. Taxonomy (NCBI): domain Bacteria; kingdom Pseudomonadati; phylum Pseudomonadota; class Gammaproteobacteria; order Pseudomonadales; family Pseudomonadaceae; genus Pseudomonas; species Pseudomonas sp. GW456-L13. The sequence goes on along the minus strand of NZ_JACNAS010000002.1, from coordinate 262,276 downwards.
CGGGCCGCGACACCCGCGGCATGATCCGCCAGCACCAGTTCGACAAAGTTGAAATGGTGCAGATCGTCGAGCCATCGAAATCCATGGAAGCGCTGGAAGGCCTGACCGCCAACGCCGAGAAAGTCCTGCAATTGCTGGAACTGCCTTACCGCACTCTGGCGCTGTGCACCGGCGACATGGGCTTCAGCGCGGTCAAGACCTACGACCTGGAAGTGTGGATCCCGAGCCAGGACAAGTACCGCGAAATCTCGTCGTGCTCCAACTGCGGCGACTTCCAGGCCCGCCGCATGCAAGCGCGTTTCCGCAACCCGGAAACCGGCAAGCCGGAACTGGTACACACCCTGAACGGCTCCGGCCTGGCGGTGGGCCGTACCCTGGTCGCGGTGCTCGAGAACTATCAGCAGGCCGACGGTTCCATCCGTGTGCCTGAAGTCCTCAAGCCCTACATGGGTGGCCTTGAGGTCATCGGCTAAATGAACTATCTGCCGCTGTTTCACAACCTTCGCGGCAGTCGTGTGTTGGTCGTCGGCGGGGGGGAGATTGCCTTGCGCAAATCCCGCCTGCTGGCCGATGCCGGTGCGCTGCTGCGGGTGGTTGCACCTGAAATCGAAGCGCAATTGCGCGAGCTGGTTGCCGGCAGCGGTGGCGAGTGCCTGTTGCGTGGCTACGCCGAGGCGGATCTGGACGGTTGCGGGCTGATCATTGCCGCCACCGACGACGAAACGCTGAACGCACAAGTTTCCGCCGATGCCCATCGGCGTTGCGTGCCGGTCAATGTGGTGGACGCGCCGGCCCTGTGCAGCGTGATCTTCCCGGCCATCGTCGACCGTTCTCCCTTGATCATTGCAGTGTCCAGCGGCGGCGATGCGCCGGTGCTGGCGCGTTTGATTCGCGCCAAGATCGAAACCTGGATTCCTTCCACCTACGGTCAATTGGCCGGGCTGGCTGCGCGATTCCGTCATCAGGTCAAAGGCCTGTTTCCGGATGTGCAGCAGCGTCGGGCGTTCTGGGAGGATGTTTTCCAGGGCCCGGTTGCCGATCGGCAACTGGCTGGGCAGGGCGGTGAAGCCGAGCGGTTGCTCCAGGCGAAAATCGATGGTGAGGCGCCAGTGGCGACCGGTGAAGTCTATCTGGTGGGTGCAGGGCCAGGTGATCCCGACCTGCTGACGTTCAAGGCATTGCGTCTGATGCAGCAAGCCGACGTGGTACTGTACGACCGTTTGGTGGCACCGGCGATTCTCGAACTGTGCCGTCGCGACGCCGAGCGGGTTTACGTCGGCAAGCGCCGATCCGATCACGCGGTGCCGCAGGATCAGATCAACCAGCAATTGGTGGATCTGGCCAAGAAAGGCAAGCGTGTGGTGCGATTGAAGGGCGGCGATCCGTTCATCTTCGGTCGTGGTGGCGAGGAGATCGAAGAACTGGCGGCCCATGGCATCCCGTTCCAGGTCGTGCCGGGGATCACGGCAGCCAGCGGTTGCGCGGCCTATGCCGGGATTCCGCTGACCCACCGCGATTATGCGCAGTCGGTGCGTTTCATCACCGGCCACCTCAAGGACGGCTCCAGCGATTTGCCATGGGCCGATCTGGTCGCCCCGGCGCAAACCCTGGTGTTCTACATGGGGCTGGTGGGCTTGCCGATCATCTGCGAACAGTTGATCAAGCATGGTCGCGCCGCCGATACCCCGGCGGCACTGATCCAGCAGGGCACCACGGTCAACCAGCGGGTGTTTACCGGCACCCTGGCGGACCTGCCACGACTGGTGGCAGAGCATGAAGTGCATGCGCCGACCTTGGTGATCGTGGGTGAAGTGGTGCAACTGCGCGAGAAACTGGCGTGGTTCGAAGGGGCTCAGGGGCAGGTCTGAGACCGAGTTGCCTCATCGCGAGCAAGCTCGCTCCCACAGGGGATTTGTGAACGACACAAATCAATTGTGGGAGCGAGCTTGCTCGCGATGGGGCCTTCAAAACCTGCACAAATCTCAAGCTCTGCGCCAAACCCCTTTCCCACTCAACCGCTCCCGATCATGGGCCGCGGTGAAGTCCTGCGCTGGCCCTTTCGGCACCACACCCGTCGGGTTGATGGTGCGGTGGCTGGCGTAGTAGTGATTCTTGATGTGTTCAAAATCCACCGTCTCGGCAATCCCCGACCACTGATAAATCTCCCGCAGCCAGTTCGACAGGTTCGGATAATCCGCAATCCGCCGCAGATTGCACTTGAAGTGCCCGTAGTACACCGCATCGAAGCGAATCAGCGTGGTGAACAGGCGGATGTCCGCTTCGGTCAGGTACTCGCCCGCCAGATAGCGGTTGGCACCCAGTAGCAACTCCAGTCGGTCCAGCTCGGCAAACACCTCATCGAAGGCTTGTTCATAAGCCTGTTGCGAGGTAGCAAACCCGGCGCGGTACACGCCATTGTTCACCGCCGGGTAAATCCGCTCGTTCAACGCATCGATTTCTCCCCGCAGCGGCGCCGGGTAGAAGTCCAGGTCGTTACCGGTCAGATCGTCGAAGGCGCCATTGAACATGCGGATGATTTCCGATGATTCATTGTTGACGATGCGCTTTTGCTGTTTGTCCCACAGCACCGGCACGGTGACGCGACCGGTGTAGTCGGCGGTGTCGGTGGTGTAGCGCTGGTGCATGAATTCGAAATGGTCGAGCTTGTCGCCGGTCGACCCCAGGTGCTGGTCGAAGGTCCAGCCGTTTTCCAGCATCAACCAGCTGACCACCGAAACGTCGATCAGGTTTTCGAGGCCTTTGAGTTTGCGCAGGATCAGTGTGCGATGGGCCCACGGACAGGCCAGGGACACGTACAGGTGATAGCGTCCGGGATCGGCCGCGAAACCGCCGACGCCGGTCGGTCCCGGCTTGCCGTCAGCGGTCAGCCAGTTGCGACGCTGCGCCTGTTCGCGCTGGAACGCGCCGTCCTTGCTGCTCTCGTACCACTTGTCCTGCCAGCGGCCATCCACTAACAAACCCATGTTCAAGACTCCCGAAACCCATAATCGATGGAGTCGAGTCTATTCCGATGAGTTCGAACAAAAAGCGCAAAGATCGGACGCGAATGATCGATTAAATCGATTTGTCCCGCGCGGCCCAGTATTTTTCAGCGGTTTCGAAGGCCTGTTCGCGGGTCTGGCCAAGGCCACGCAGGGCCAAGGCCATGGTCGAGATCAGGGCCATTTGCGGGTAGCTGTCGACCACGTCGCCACGCCAGACCGCTTTCAAATGCTCAGGATCAAGCGAGGCAGGTTTGACGTGACGCTGCGCCGACAACTGCGGCCATTCCTCGTCCCAGCTCTCGCCCCCGGTGGTGCCGTACAGGTGACTGTCGGCGTCCGGGTTGATCTCGATCTCGCCGCCATCGCCCTTGATCACAATGGCGGTATCACCGAGCAATCCACTGGCGTCGCGATGCACGGCCTGATAACCCGGGTGGAAAATGCTCTGCAGGCCACAACGGGCGCCCAGTGGGTTGAGGATCCGCGCCAGCGAGTGGATCGGCGAGCGCAGGCCCAGGGTGTTGCGCAGATCGATCATGCGTTGCAGCTGTGGCGCCCAGTCCATCAATGGCATGAAGGCCAGGCCGCCGTTATCCAGCGCCGAACCCACCTGTTGCCAGTTACGGCACAACGGGATGTTCAATTCGCCCAGCAGTTGCTCGCTGTACAAGCGTCCGGCCGTGTGGGCGCCGCCGCCGTGCATGAAAATCCGCACGCCGTTTTGCGCCAGGCACTTGGCCGCCAGCAGATACCACGGCAAGTGCCGCTTCTTGCCGGCATAGGTCGGCCAATCCAGATCCACTGCCATTGCCGGAGGATTCAGGCGTTCGCGCAATGCCTCGGTGAAACCCGCCATCTCCTCGAAGCTTTCTTCCTTGTGCCGCAACAGCATCAGGAAGGCGCCGAGCTGGGTTTCCTCGACCTTTTCATCGAGCACCATGCCCATGGCTTCCCGGGCCTCGACCCGGGTCAGGTCACGGGCGCCGCGCTTGCCTTTGCCAAGGATCCGTACGAACTGGGCGAACGGATGCTCGGCGGGCGTTTCGAGTGTCAGTGCTGGGTAATCGGTCATAAGCAATTCGTCGGTTTGGGCAGGCCCGCCAGTTTCGCGGCGAGTTTGGCGGGAGTGCCTTTGAACAGTCGGTTCAGGTGCAGGCTGTTGCCTTTTTCCGGGCCGAGTTTCAGGGCGGTGTACTTGATCAACGGGCGGGTGGCCGGTGACAGCTGGAATTCGGCGTAGAAACTGCGCAGCAGTTCGAGGACTTCCCAGTGTTCGGGCGTCAACTCGATGTCTTCGGCTGCCGCCAGGGCACTGGCCACATCGGCGGACCAGTCACTCAGTTCGACCAGGAAACCGTCCTTGTCCAGTTCGATGGCGCGGGGGCCGACCGTCAATGCCTTCATAGCCAACTGTTGACCTTGTCGTAGTGAATCGACAGCTCGACGAAGGCCGGGTAATCGATGGCACTGGCCCAGTCTGGAACCGCAAGCGCACGGGCCTGGGCATCTTCGGCCAGCACGAACAGCTTCAGGCCACGTGCGCTGAGCGCAGTGAACGGCGCGGTGCCTGGTTGCAACGCATAGGCGGCATCACCGGACAACAGCAACCCGTCGTTGGCGCCGATCACGCGCAGGCAACTGGTCAGGCGTTCGTCGCCGAACGGGGAATGAGACAACACATGCAAAGTCGACATCAGAGGGTGATCACCTGGTCGTAACGGTCAATGAGGGCGGTGATTTCGTGGGCGGTCAATACCTGGGCTTCTTCCAGCGACAGGCCGCTGGGGGCCAGGCCACGCTGGGTGATGCTGTCGCCACAGGCAAACAGTTCCTCGACACCGAACATCGGCAGGGCTTGCAGGTTGGCGCTCAGGTCTTTCTGTTGCAGGGCCTTGGCGTTCTGACCGGCGGCCAGCTGGAACACGCCGTCATCGAGAAACAACAGGCCGATCGGCAGATCGAAAGCGCCCCCGGCCAGCACGATATCCAGCGCTTCCCGCGCGCCTGGGCCGGACCACGGCGACTGGCGGCTGATGATCAATATGGATTTGGCCATGTCATGCGCCTCCGAAACAGATCAGACGGTCGGCATCCTGCGCCGCGTCATGCAATTGGCCGAGGCCGGACAATTCCCACGGTGCGCCGACGGCTACAGCCTCACGCTGATAGCGCCTGGCTTCTTCCTCGTTCAACACGCCACGACGCAGCGCGGCGGCGATGCACACCACGCCATCGAGTTGATGGTCACCGACAAAGGCACGCCATTGCTTGGGCAAGTCCGGTTCATCCTGGGGCGTGACCACGCTGGCGGACGCGTTGTAGACGCCGTCCTGATAGAAAAACAGCCGGACAATCTCGTGCCCGCCGGCCAGCGCGGCCTGGGCGAACAGCAGGGCGCGGCGCGAGGAGGGCGCATGGGCGGCGGAAAATACGGTGATGGCGAACTTCATGACGGACTCGATCAGCGAAACTGCCGCCATGATAATGCTTTATCGGCGGGGCGGCTAAAGTGATGTTGTCCGGGTGGGCCTCATCGCGAGCAAGCTCGCTCCCACAGTGGACGTGTGGTGGTTGCTGATTTTGTGTCCGACGCAAATCCCTTGTGGGAGCGAGCTTGCTCGCGATGAGGCCCGCCCAGTCAACACCAGACTCAGCGCGGCATATACCCCAACTGCCAGCGCCGCGGGATCTTCAACGACAACACCCCGAGCCCGGCAGCCAGCAGGCCACTGGCAAACAACGCCTTGAGCCCCAGGTGATGTTCCAGCACGGCACCGAGTACCGCGCCTGCGAACATGCCGGTCCAGGGGATCAACTGCACCCGCCAGCCGCTACGGCGCTCGCCGAGCATCCAGCGGCCCAGCCCGCGGCCGAAACGCGACAGGGCACCGGTAACGTAGGTCAGGCCCACCGGCAGGCCATTTACTTCTTCCACCGCGGCGTTGAGCATGCCCATGGCGATGATCGCCGCCAGCAGGGCTGGCAGTTGCTCGTCATACGGCCAGGCCGCGGCGGCGCACAGCAGGGCGGCAATGCACAGTAACAAGGGCAGGGTCCGGCGTCTGCCCAGGCGGCTGACGATAATGCCCAGCGCGTTACCGACGATGAAGGTGGCGATGAGGATCACCAGGCGCAGGGTCAACCCAAGGTCACCAGTACTGATGGCGACCGCCATCCGGGTGGTATTGCCGCTCATGAACGAGACGAAGTCGCCGCTGGCCATGAAGCCGATGGCGTCGGTCATGCCGGCGAGTACCGAGAGCATGGCCACCAGGCTCAAGCCTATGCGCCCGCGCCATTTCTGTGTGTGCAAATGACCTGGGCTGGCGTGGGTCCTGGCGGTGTTGGGCAGCATCGGCGATGGCCTCCATGAACAGTGTTTACGGTTTTATCCCATTCAACTCGCAATATTCCAGCCAGTCCATGCCGGCCATTTCCGCCACTTCTCGGTGCACTTCAAGGCGCTGCGCTTCGTAGTCCCGGGGCGTGGCGGCAGTTAACTGCAACGTCAGTTCCCAGGCGAACAACTGCTGGCGTTCTGCTTCAGCTTCAAACGCTTCGTGCAGCCGTTCTTCGCGATACTGTGCCGCCGTTTCACCCTTGGCCTGGGCCAACAGCGGGTTGAGGTGGTCGAGTTCTTCGCGCAACTCGGGGCGCGCATCGAGAAACCGCTTCAGTGCTTGCTCATGCTGCAGTTCGGTTGCCGCCATGGTCGCTCCTTGGATGGGATTACGAAGGCTGCTTCTTACTGGCCTTGGCCGCTGCCGCCAGGCATTCGAGGGCAAACTGTTCGGTGTAGGTCATCTGGATCGGCGTGGTTTCGCCTTTGACGGTTCTTTCGCCGTCGAGGATGTAACGAATCCGCTTGTCGGTGACGCCGATTCGCTTGGCAATCCAGGAAGGCGTCTGACCGATCTGGCTGATCAGCTTGTCGGCATATTCAGTGCTCGGTTTGTAGAACTCGGCATTAGGTGTCATCAGGTTTCCAGTCATGGGTGCGATGCGGCGATATTGGCGCGACAGGGTGCGCGAATCGTTGCGCGCTGTCGCGGTATAGATGCAGTAAAGCAGAACGATACGGCCCGCCGGGGTGATAAAGTCCGCTTTTTCCTGATGAGTGAATGCAATGCGAATTCTGATGGTGGCGCTGGCCGTGACGTTGCTGGCCGGATGCGCCGGCTCGGCGATGAACGACGCCCGCACCAAGGCCCCGTACAAGACCCTGAACTCGGAAAAGCCGGGAAAAGACGTCGCCCAGTGCGTGCAGTTTTCCTGGCAGGACGAGGCCGTGTTCGGCGTCGATGCCGCTGCCTATCTGCAACCGGGGGAGAAGGGCGGCACGACGGTTTACACCCGTTCGGCGGAGTCTTTCGTCGACGTGACCACCGATGCCTCGGGCACGGTGTTGAGCTACTACGCACAGAAGGACGATTTCATGGCCAAGCGACGCTTGGCGGCGTTGGCGACTTGCCTATGATCTGACGCTGTACCCCCTGTAGGAGCGAGCTTGCTCGCGATGGTCGTCAACGAAAACGCCGGATGCCTGACACCCCGCGGCGTTCCGGTTTTTTTCGCGAGCAAGCTCGCTCCTACAGGGGGGGGTATGGATCAGTAGCTCAAGCGTTTCTGGAAGAAGAAGTGCTTGTGGCCCGGCGGGTAATCGGCAATGTGCCCGATCTCGCTGTAGCCGCATTTCTTATAGAACCCAGGTGCCTGGAATTCGAAGGTGTCGAGCCACAGCCCGACGCAGCGCCGTTCCCGCGCCAGGTCTTCGGCCATCTGCATCAGTTTCGAACCCAGGCCCTGTCCCCGGGCCTGTTCCGGCACCACCAGCAAGTCGATGTACAGCCACTGGTAAAACAATCGGCCATGCAGGCCGCCGAGGATCTCGTCGTTGTCGTCGCGCACCAGCAAGGCGATGTGCTCGGGCACGTTGCCTTCGGCTTTCGAGCTGTTGTACGCGCGCAATGGTTTGAGAATGGCCTGGCGTTGTTCATCCGTGGGAGTTTGCGACAGTTCGATACGCAGGTTCATGGCTATATCCTTATGGCAGTGAAACCGCAGCCTAGCGTGGTCGCCGCGAATGTTCCATCGGCACAAAGCAGGTGGAACCGTCGCCTGCGCGCAGATGTCACTCATTAGTACGCGTCATTCCAGAGTGCGACCGATGAGGACACGCCGTGAATATTTTCGAAGCCCTGCGCGAAAGCCATGAACGCCAACGTACTTACGCCAAAGCCCTGATCCACACCAGCGGCGACAGCCCCGAACGCGTCGAGGCCTACAAACAACTCAAGTCAGAACTGCAAGCTCACGCCACGGCCGAAGAGCGGCATTTCTACATCCCGTTGATGGAGCTCGACAACGGTGTCGACCTCAGCCGTCATGGCATCGCCGAACATCACGAAATTGACGAAATGATGGAGGAACTGGACGACACCGAGATGTCCAGCCCGGCCTGGCTGGTGACCGCAAAGAAACTCTCGGAGAAAGTGCATCACCACCTCGAGGAAGAAGAGCAGAAGTTCTTCCAGATGGCCGGCAAGCTGCTCAACGACAAACAGAAAGAGTCATTGGCCGGACAATACGAGAAGGAGTACAAGGCGCAGTTTGCCTGAGGGGGCAAAGGCTGTGCGTTTTCACTTAACATGTGGACCCTCAGACAAATCACAGGACGCGTTGTCATGTCGAACACAGCCGAGCGGGTCAACATCCTTGAGTCTCAGGTATTGTCCCACGACTGGTACCTGCTCAAGAAAATCACCTTCGATTACCAACGCAACAACGGCGAGTGGCAACGCCAGGTCCGGGAGGTCTACGACCGTGGCAATGGCGCGGCGATTCTCCTGTACAACCGCGAAAAGAAAACCGTGGTACTGACCCGGCAATTTCGCCTGCCGGTGTTCGTCAACGGTCACGATGGGCTGTTGATCGAAGTGGCGGCGGGGCTGCTGGAAGGCGCGGCACCTGAAGACCGCATCCGCGATGAAGCGGAGGAGGAAACGGGTTACCGCGTGCACCATGTGCAGAAGGTGTTCGAGGCGTACATGAGCCCCGGTTCGGTGACGGAAAAACTGCACTTCTTCATTGCCGAATACGACGCGAAGTCGAAAGTCAGCGACGGTGGCGGGCTGGAGGCGGAAACCGAGGAGCTGGAAGTGCTGGAGTGGGCGTTCGAGGACGCGCTCGAAGCGTTTTACCGCGGCGAGATCTGCGACGCCAAGACCATCATGCTGTTGCAGTATGCGGCGATGAAAAACCTCTTCGCCCCAACCTGACCCTGTGGCGGAAGGGCTTTTGTGGCGAGGGGGCTTGCCCCCGTTCGGCTGCGAAGCAGTCGTCATCGCGGAGCGTGCGAACGTCCAGAATAAAAGTACAAATGCTTTTGGGACCGCTGCGCAGTCCAACGGGGGCAAGCCCCCTCGCCACAAAGATGCAGTGCGTCCCTAAAACAAATCATCCATGCGACTGGCGCCTGACCACTCGCAGCCCTCCAGGGTCAGCAACAACGCCTTCGCCTCAAGCCCACCGGCAAACCCGGTGAGCTTGCCCGACGCGCCAACCACCCGATGACAGGGCGCCACGATCGAAATCGGGTTCTTGCCATTCGCCGCACCCACCGCCCTGACCGCTGCCGGGTTACCGATCTGTTCGGCGATCTGGCTGTAGCTGCGCGTCTCGCCGAACGGGATGGTCAGCAGCGCCGCCCAGACCTTCTTCTGAAATTCCGTGCCGGCAAAATCCAGTTCCAGTTCGAAGCGATCTCGGGTGCCGGAAAAATATTCGCGCAACTGCGCAGCCGTGCGCACCAGGATCGGGTTGTCCGGCGCTTCGCTCATCGGTCCGAGGCGCACCCGGCCGGGTTTGTCGTTTTCCCAGAGGATGGCCGCCAGTCGTGAACCGTTCGCGACCAGCTTCAACTGGCCGACCGGGGAGGCCACGGTGATGCAGGTATAGGTCATGTCAGGGGCTCGCGCGAAATTGCTGAACAGGCGTTAAGGATACTGTCTCGACGGGGAGGCGCAATACGTAATCCCGACCATACTTGGCTACGGCTTTTGAAGCGTTTTCCTACGAAATAACAAGAAGAGACCGACTCATGAAGTACGAACCTTTTGCCAAATCGCTGATAGCGACCTCATTGGCACTCAGTTGCCTGACCGCCCATGCCGCCTCCGTGGCCCCGGCTACCGGGGAAAACGGCATGGTGGTCACGGCCCAGCACCTGGCCAGCCATGTGGGCGTGGATGTGCTGAAGAATGGCGGCAACGCCGTCGATGCGGCGGTTGCGGTCGGGTATGCGCTGGCGGTGGTCTACCCCGCAGCCGGCAACCTCGGTGGCGGTGGTTTCATGACCATTCAACTGGCGGACGGGCGCAAGACCTTCCTCGATTTCCGTGAAAAAGCGCCGCTGGCCGCCACCGCCAACATGTACCTGGACAAGGAGGGCAACGTCGTTCCCGACTTGAGTACCCGTGGCCACCTGGCCGTGGGTGTGCCGGGCACCGTTTCGGGCATGGAACTGGCGCTGTCCAAGTACGGCACCAAGCCACGCAAGGAAATCATCGCCCCGGCCATCAAGCTCGCTGAAGACGGTTTCGTGCTGGAGCAGGGTGATGTCGATCTGCTGGACTACGCCACCGACATGTTCAAGAAGGACATCAAGGATTCCGGCTCGATCTTCCTCAGCAAAGGCGAGCCGATGCAAGTCGGCCAGAAACTGGTGCAAAAGGACCTGAGCAAGACCTTGCGGGAGATCTCCGAGAAAGGTGCCGACGGTTTCTATAAAGGTTGGGTGGCCGACGCCATCGTCACCTCCAGCCAGGCCAACAAGGGCATCATCACCCAGGCCGACCTCGACAAATACAAGACCCGCGAACTGGCGCCCATCGAGTGCGACTACCGTGGCTACCACGTGGTCTCGGCACCGCCGCCAAGCTCCGGTGGCGTGGTGATCTGCGAGATCATGAACATCCTCGAAGGCTATCCGATGAAGGATCTGGGCTATCACTCGGCCCAGGGCATGCACTACCAGATCGAAGCGATGCGCCACGCCTATGTGGACCGCAACAGCTACCTCGGCGACCCGGATTTCGTGAAGAACCCGATTGCCCACCTGCTGGATAAAAACTACGCGACCAAGCTGCGCGAAGCGATCAAACCACAAAAGGCCGCGGTATCCAGCGAACTCAAACCCGGTGTAGCGCCCCATGAAGGCAGCAACACCACGCATTACTCCATCGTCGACAAATGGGGCAACGCGGTGTCGGTGACCTACACCCTCAACGACTGGTTCGGTGCCGGCGTGATGGCGAGCAAGACCGGGGTCATCCTCAACGATGAAATGGACGACTTCACCTCGAAAATCGGCGTGCCGAACATGTACGGCCTGGTGCAGGGCGAGGCCAATGCCATCGCACCCGGCAAGGCGCCGCTGTCGTCCATGAGCCCGACCATCGTCACCAAGGACGGCAAAGTGGTGATGGTGGTCGGCACTCCGGGTGGCAGCCGCATCATCACCGCGACCTTGCTGACCATGCTCAACGTGATCGACTACGGCATGAACATCCAGGAAGCGGTGGATGCGCCGCGTTTCCACCAGCAGTGGCTGCCGGAGGAGACCAACCTGGAGGCCTTCACCACCAGCCCGGACACGGTGAAAATCCTCGAGAGCTGGGGCCACAAGTTCGCCGGTCCCCAGGATGCCAACCACCTGGCGGCGATCCTGGTCGGCGCGCCATCCCTGGGTGGCAAACCGGTAGGCAATAACCGTTTCTACGGGGCGAACGACCCACGGCGTAACACCGGGTTGTCGCTGGGTTATTGAGGGTTGTGTCCGGAAGGGGACGGGCTTATGTTCGTCTCCTGACCCCTCGACATATCAAGGAAGGAAATCATGACCACTGCGTTGTTAATCATCGACGTCCAACAGGCTTTGTGTTCCGGGGAGTACGAGTGCTTCGAGATTGGACGGGTCATCAACACCATCAATGACCTGTCTGCCCGGGCGCGCAAGGCCGGCGTTCCGGTGGTGCTGATCCAGCATGAAGAAGCGGGCAGTCCGCTGGCGCATGACGCTGCCGGCTGGCAACTGGCGGAAGGGCTGCAAACCTCGCCAAAGGACCACCGCGTGCGCAAGACCACCGGGGATTCGTTCTATCAGACCAACCTGCAACAGTTGGTGCCGGTACAGGACTTCGAACGCCTGGTCATCTGCGGCCTGCAGACCGACTATTGCGTCAACGCCACCGTGCGCCAGGCCCTGAAGCTGGGCTACGACGTGGTGTTGGCGGCAGACGCACATTCCACCGTCGACAACGGCAACCTGACCGCCGAAGACATCATTTCCGAGCACAACAAGGACCTGGCGCACCTGACCGGTTCCGTGGCGCGGATCGACGTGGTTCCGGCCAAGGATATCCACTTCTGAAACCACCGCATTTCCCCTGTGGGAGCGAGCTTGCTCGCGATGACGTCATTACAGCCAGCATTGATGTCGGCTGAACCACCGCTATCGCGAGCAAGCTCGCTCCCACAGTGATTTCGGTCGCTCCCGAATTTTGCGTATACCCACTAACCCCGTGGGAGCGAGCTTGCTCGCGATGGCGTCATTACAGCCAGCATCGGGTTGACTGACCCACCGCTCCCACAGGACCTACACCGCTCCGAAAATCTCGATCAGCTCGTTCAGGAACGCACTCACCAGATCCCGCTGCCGCGCCGAATGTCGCACCGCCGCATGAAAGCTCACCTCATAGCGCAGCAGATCCGGGTTCAGCGGGTGCAACTGCCCCAGCTGTTCATGCCGGGTCGCGTAGTGCTGCGGCAGAAACCCCAGGTGCTGGCCGGACAGAATCAGCAGGGCCGCGCCGTCCATGCTGTCGGTGAGCACGGTCAGGCGTTCGATGGAGGTGGGGGCCGGCATTTCCGGTAGCGGATGGCTCGGCCAGACCCAGTCAAACCCGCTGACATCTTCCCGGGTCAGCGCGCCAACCTGGTCGAACAGTGGATGCGAGGGCGCGCAGTAGGCAATCTGGGTTTCCGGGAACAGCGGGAAATAATCGATGCTGGGCAAGCGGTGCCAGAAGTAACCGATGGCCAGGTCGATATGGCCATTGATGATTTTTTCTTCCAGCAGCGACGACGACAGCTCGGTGAAGTGGAAGTACAGCCCCTCGTGCCGCGCCCGCAAACGGGCAATGGCCTGGCCGATTTTCCTGTTCGCCACCGGATCGATTTGCCCCAGCAGGCCGATGTTGATGCTGCCCGAGACTTTGCGGTTGATGTGCTGCACCTCGACCCGAAAACCTTCGGCCGCCGCCAGCAAACGCCGGGCTGCCTCAATGAATTGAGTACCTTTGGGCGTCACGGAAAACCCGCCGCGCCCACGCTCGCACAGGCGGAAACCGACCCGCGCTTCCAGCGTTGCCAGTTGCGCGCTGATCGTGGGTTGCGTGGTGTTGAGAGCGGTTTGTGCCGCCGAGATGCCGCCCGCTTCGACGACGGTCAGAAATACCCGGATCAGACGCAGATCCAGCTCCGTAACAGTTCCCAGCATGGGGGCTCCCGATTCTCGCTTACATAGATACCGATCTATGTGAACAGTGTGCCTGCGATATTTTACTGCCAGAACTCACGCCCTACATTGCCGTGAAACCAGCGTCATCGTCAGCTTTTTCTGGAGTTTCACCTGATCTGGACGTCGTAGCGAGCGCTGTACCCACAAAAACAACAAACAACAGCATAGGAACAATCGTATGTCAGGTTCCCCAGTGTCTGCGCACGCCACCGAGGCGAGCGGCGGGTTGGCCATCGAAGGCCACTCCATCGATTACATTCCGGAAAACGAACGTCACGCCAAACTCGGCAGCCAGGGCCCATTCTGGTTCCTCGGCAATTTCCACTTCTTCACCATCTCCATCGGCTTTGTCGGCCCGAGCCTCGGCTTGTCGGCGCTGTGGACCATGCTCGCCGGTGCCCTGGGCATCATGTTCGGCACCATTTTCATGGCGTTCCACGGCTCCCAGGGCCCGGAAATGGGCCTGCCGCAGATGATCCAGTCCCGTGCGCAGTTCGGTTATCGCGGGGTGATCCTGGCGTTGATGGCGACGATGTTTGTGTTCGTCGGTTTCAACGTGGTGAACATCTCGCTGATCATGAACGGCCTTGAACATGTGTTCGGCATCGACCCGACCATCGTCGCCGTAGCCGTGGTACTGATCGGCGCGCTGTTGTCGATCTACGGCCACGACCTGATGCACAAGGCCTTCAAGTGGGCCTTGCTGGCGACCTTGCCGCTGTACGCACTGGTGACCATCGCCCTGATGTTCGGCGCAGGTTCCGAAGGCGTCACCCCGGCAACCGACCTGGGCTTCAACTGGGTGGCCTTCGCCACGTTGTTCGCCATCGGTGCCAGCTACAACATTTCCTATGCACCCTACGTGTCCGACTATTCCCGTTACCTGCCGAAAAACACCAGCCGGACGAAACTGATTGCGGCGGTGTTCATCGGCGCCTCGTTGTCGGGCAGCTGGATGATCGGCCTCGGTGCCTGGCTGGCGCAGCAATTGAACGCGGCGGATGCGCTGGTGGCGTTGAATCAGGTCGGCTCGTCGATGATTCCGGGGCTGGGCAATCTGCTGGTGATCGTTTCGGTGGCGGGCTTCCTGCCGATCATCGCGCTCAACACCTACAGCGCCATGCTGACGCTGCTGACCGGCGTCGACTCGATCAAAAAAATCACCCCGACACCCCGCGCCCGTGTGCTCTCGATCAGTGTGATCAGCGTCATCCTGTTGACCTGCGTGCTGTCGATCAAAGGTGACGGCATCGCTCTGCTGAACACCTTCCTGGTGTTGCTGCTGTACTTCCTCGTGCCGTGGACCGCCGTCAACCTGGTGGACTACTTCTTCGTGCGCAAGGGCCGTTATGCGATCCCGCATTTCTTCACGCCAAAAGGCATCTACGGCGCCTGGCAATTTCGCGGCATCGTTTCGTACCTGATCGGCTTCGCCGCGATGGTGCCGTTCTTCTACATCTTCAACGCAGCGGCCAACAAGGAAGTGTTCGTTGGTCCGCTGGCGCGGATGCTTGAAGGCGTGGACATCGCCTGGCTGGTGGGGCTTGTGGTGTCGGGGCTGACCTACTACCTGCTCAGTCGCTCGATTGATCTGGCCGCCGAACGCCGGGTGATCGACGCGCTGAGCGAAAGCGACATCGTCGCCATGACCCATTCATCTGCGGAGACAGTGCGTTGAACAACGCTAAAAACACAGTGGTCGCCTGCTGCCAACTGGCACCGAAAATAGGCGACCTGGCCTACAACCGCACGCTCACCGAACGCGCGATTCGCCAGGCAGCCTTTCAGGGCGCGCAAGTCGTCGTGCTGCCCGAACTGGTGCAGAGCGGCTATCTGTTTGCCGACCGCTTTGAGGCGCTGGGCCTGGCGGAAACCGTTGATGGTCCGACTTTGCAACTTTGGCAGACCCTGGCCCGTGAGCTGAACCTGGTGATCGTCGGCGGCTTCTGCGAGCGCCTGCCCGCTGATGAACTGGCCAACAGCGCGGCGATGATCGACGCCAACGGCCTGCGCGCGGTGTACCGCAAGGCGCATCTGTGGGATGCCGAGAAGGACATCTTCACGGCCGGCGATGCGCCACCGCCGGTGGTCGAAACGCTGCATGGACGGCTCGGCATGCTGATTTGCTACGACCTGGAGTTCCCCGAGTGGGTGCGTCTTGCGGCGTTGGCCGGGGCCGAACTGTTGTGCGCGCCGGTCAACTGGCCCGACGGTCCGCGGCCGCAAACCGAGCGCCCGGCCGAAGTGCTGCGGGTGCAGGCCAATGCCTCGGTCAACCGCATGTTCATCGCCGCCTGTGATCGCTATGGCCATGAGCGTGGAGTCGGTTGGGTCCAGGGCTCGGTCATCGTCGATGCCGACGGCTACCCGTTGGCCGGGCCGGCGGAGCAGGGTGGCGAGCAGATGTTGCTGGCCACGCTGAACCTCGCCGAGGCGCGCAACAAGCGCATCAGTGCGCGCAATGACCTGCATCAGGACCGCAGACCACAGCTGTACGGGTTGCACAGCACTTAGTAACCGATGATGTCATTGCGTGCTGGACGCTCGTCACGGGCCTATGGCATCGTCGAAACCAAAGGCCATGCAGTGAACGGGAACGCAATGATGGGGGAGGGAAATAAAGTCGAGGGCGACGCAACGATGGTCACGCTCAAGGCGTTCAATCATTGCGTATTGCACCTGGGCCGGCTGGCGCGGGAGAGCGGGGCGTCGCGGTTCATCGCCGATGGCCTGCAGGCATTCGGTCAGCTGGTGCCCTTCGCATCTGCCTGGTGGGGCGAAATGTCTGCACCAGGTCCTGAGGTGCCCATGCAAAGCTGGATGCATGGCAGCATCAATCTTCCTGAATCCTTTGCCGCCGAATGGCATCCGGTGGCGGCCAACGATCAATTCTCCTACGCCACGCTCAATCGTCCCGGTGAGGTGGTATGCGACACGGGTTTCAACGACCCTTGCGAGGCGGTCAATGATTTCGCCCGGCGCTTCGACCTCTATCACTTGATGAGCATCACCTACGAATTGCCCGAAAGCGGCCTGATGTTTTTCGTCTGCCTCTACCGGGGGCAGGATGAACAGGCGTTCGAGGAGAACGAAGCCGAGCTGTTTTTGGCGTTCTGCGATCACCTGTTCCAGCTGTGGCGGTTTCAGGTGCAGGACATGATTCGCTTCGACAGCGAAAACGGCGCGAGTGATTTTGGCGTCGCGCGCATGGACGGCAGTCTGCTCTATGTGGGGGCCAGGTTGTGCGTCGCCATCCAGCGCGAACTGCCCGGATGGAGCGGTTCCACGCTGCCACCGGAGGTAATCGCGCAATTGTCCAAAGCCCCCTGCGTGATTCGTCTGGGCCGCTGCGCCCTGACCCTGAGCCCCAACGCCGAACACGTCATCCTGTCCCTCGAAGCACCGTCGGGCGGGGACGGCCTGGCACCTCGGGAGCGCACGGCGGCGATGCTGTTCGCCGCGGGCCACTCCTACAAGGAAATCGCCAGAATGCTCGCCCTGAGCCCCGCGACCGTGCGCACCTATTTGCGTAACTGCTACTTGCAGCTCGGTGTGAAAAGCAAGGTGGAACTGGGCTCCGTCCTGCGTTCACCGGGTGCGCTGACGGAGTCCGTGCGCCGGGACTGATCCCCGCCGTTTCAATTATTTGCCTTACCCCTCCTCATTTGCAGAGGTCCATTCGCGCGCCGCGCCCTATAGGGTAGGCCCTGTCTATACAAGGGCTTGCGCAGTCGCTTCGGGCCGCTTCAAAACAATAAGAACAGGGGTGAGGCATTTGAGACTTTCCAGGTTGTTCATCGCCGTTGCATCGACAACGGCGTTTTCCTGCGTGGCGTTGGGCGCGGCGCCCGCCGACACGGTCATGCGCAATGGCTACGTCTACACCGTCGATGGCCAGAATTCCGTGCAGCAGGCCATCGCCATTTCAGGTGGCAAGATCGTCTACGTCGGCAGCGATGCCGGGGTCGACGGCTACATCGGCAAGCAGACACAACTGATCGACCTGGCCGGACGCATGCTGATGCCGGGCTTCGTCGATGCACACATGCACCCCGGGGATGGCGGTCGAGCCATGACCTTGTGCGACCTGAAATACCAGACTATGACCCGCGCGCAGTTTCAGGCAAGCATTCAGGCCTGCCTCGATGCCGAAAAGGACAAGGGCCCGGACGTCTGGCTCGAAGTGGGCAGCTGGGACCGCATGGGCATGACCGGGCTCGACGGCGATGCCGACAAATCGACCCTGGACGCGCTCAAGACCCAGCGTCCGATCCAGGTGCGCTCCACCGATTTCCACACCGTGCTGACCAACTCCCGCGGCCTGGAACTGGCCGGGATCAACAAGAACACCGCCGACCCCGAGGACGGCAAATACCGACGCGACAGCGCCGGCAACCCGAACGGTATTTGTGAAGACGGCGCCGCCGAATCGTTGGCCGCCGTGGTGCCGCCGGCGACCGACGCGGAAAAACTCAATCAGATGCGAGCAGCCCTCGACGCCATGCGCCAGCAAGGCATCACCAGTTTCTTCGATGCGCTGGCGGGGCCGGAAAACGGCAAGGCCTTCACCCGCCTGCAACAGTCCGGCGAACTGACCGCCCGGGCCTTGCTGGCGATCAAGCTGGACCCGGCCGCCGCGGCCGCCGACCCGGTGAAAACCATCGCCGAGGCCAAGGCCCTGGCCAGCACCTACGACCAGGGCGACGTGAAGGTCGCGCCGGGCGTGAGCATGCGCCACGTCAAACTGTTCTTGGACGGCATCATCAATGCCCCGGCGGACACCGGCGCCATGTTGACCCCGTACCTGCACAACAGCGGCACCGACAAGGCGCCGCAGTGGACGCCGGGCAAGAACCTGGGCGAGCTGTACTTCCCGCCGCAGGTGCTCAATCCGCTGGTGCTGCAAGCGGTCAAGGCCGGTCTCGATCCGCACCTGCACGCCACCGGCGAGCGTGCGGTGCGCGATGCACTGGACAGCGTTGCCTACGTGCGTCAGCAACTGCCCGGTCAAGACTTCCGCCCGGCCATCGCTCACGCCGAGTCAGTCGACCCTGCCGATTACGCACGTTTCAAGGCTCTGGACGTCACGGCCACCATGTCGTTCCAGTGGGCGCAGCAGGCCCCGTCCACGGTCGACGGTACCAGCGATCACCTCGGTGCCGCGCGATTTGCGCGCATGGAACCCTCGGGCAGCATCGCCCATGCCGGCGGTCGCGTGGCCTTTGGCAGCGATTGGCCGGTCGATCCGCTGGATGAATTCCTTGCGCTGAAAGTCGGTGTCACCCGTTCCGGCGACCCGAGCAATCCGCACAGCTATGGCCCCAAATATGCCGGGCGACTCAACGCCGATCCGGCGCTGTCGCGAGCCGAGGTGCTGCGCAGCATCACCCTCAGTTCCGCCGAACAGCTGAAGCTGGACGCGGTGCTGGGCTCGGTCGAAGTCGGCAAGTTCGCTGACCTGATCGTGCTCGACAAGAACTTCATGCAGGTGCCCGAGGAGGAACTGGGCCGCAATGACGTGCTGCTGACGTTGGTTGGCGGCAAGGTCGTGTGGGCCAAGGCGCCGTTCCTGGGACTGGCGCCACAGGTTGTTTCCCAAGTTGTCACTTCTCGATCCGTCCAATAAAAACTAGAGAGCGTTCCGATGCGATTTATTCCAAACCTGTTGGCCGCCGCGCTGGCATTGTCCTCGGTACAAGCGATGGCCGCCGCTGACCTGGTGTTGTTCAACGGCAAGGTCTTTACCGCCGAACCCGGCCAGGCGCTGGTGCAGGCTGTTGCGGTGCAAGACGGCAAGATTCTGAAAGTGGGCAGCGATGCCGAAATCAATGCCCTGGCCGATACCAAGACCCAGCGCATCGACTTGGCGGGCAAAGTGTTGATGCCGGGCATGATCGACACCCACAGCCACCCGGTGGTGGGCGCTTTCGACAGCATGAAAGCCAACCTGCTGGACGAGGTCAAACCCTTGCCGGAACTGGAGCAATGGTTGATCGAGGAAGACAAGGCTGGACGCGCACGCGCCGGCGATGTGATCAGCGTGGCCGGGGTCAGTTCGGCTTACTGGGAGAAAAGCCGTGAACTGGGCAAGGTGTTCAACCAGGGACGCTGGGCGGATCAACCGATTGTCTTCAGTGGCATCGACGGGCACACCGGTTGGGCCAACAACGCGATGCTCAAACGCCTGGACATCGACACGGCGCTGGTCAAGAGCCTGCCGGAAAAGGAACGCGGTTACATCGGCCATGAAGCGGACTTCACTCCTAACGGCTACTTTGCCGAATCCCGCTGGGACGTGGTGCGCAACGGGATTCCGGCGCCCACCCCGGAGGCCATGCTCAAGGCCGCTCGCGAGGCGGTGAAGATCAACAATCAATTCGGCGTCACCGCCTGGATGGACGCGGCGGCGAACGGCGGCAGTGAGGATTCGCTGTTCGATTTCCATGCCACCGCCGAAAGTGTCGGCGTGCTGCCGCTGTACAAGGAACTGGCGCAGAACGGCGAACTCAGTGCCCACGTCGCCGCGTTGATGGTCACCAACCCGAAGAGCAAACCCGCCGACCTGGAGGTGATCGCCACGGTAATGAAACAGTTCGAGGGCGTGCCTAACCTGACGTTCCCCGGCGTCAAGGTGTTTGTCGACGGCATTCTCGAATTCCCGGGGCAAACAGCGGCGGTCGTCGTGCCGTACAAGAACAGCCACAAGGACGGTCAGCTGCTGACCGACCCGGCGCACTTTGGCGAACTGGTGGTGGCAGCGGAAAAACGCGGCTGGATCGTGCACATGCATGCCGTCGGCGACCGCGCGGTGCGTGAAGCGCTCAATGGCGTGGCGTATGCGCGCAAACTCAGCCCGACACCTGTGCCCCACAGCATCGCGCACCTGCAACTGGTCAACCCCAAGGAGTTTGCGCGCTTCAAGCAACTGGGCGTGATTGCCTCGATGCAACTGCTGTGGGCCACCGGCGAGTCCTACACCGTCGAACTGGTCAAACCTTACATCAGCGCCTTTGCCTACGGTTACCAGTATCCCGCGCGGTCCTTGCATAACGCCGGCGCGACGATTGCCGGTGGCAGCGACTGGCCGGTGTCGAGCGCCAATCCGTTCAATGCCATTGCCCAGGCCAGCACGCGCAAAGGTCCGTTGGGCGTACTCAATGCCAAGGAAAGCATCGACCGCCAGACCATGTTCTACGCCTACACCATCAACGCGGCGAAAACCCTGCGCCTGGATCAGCAGATCGGTTCGCTGGCTCCGGGCAAGCAGGCCGACCTGATCATCCTCGACCGCGACGTGTTCAAGGTCAGCGATGACGACCTGTTCGAAACCAAAGTCCTGAACACCTTCTTCGCCGGCAAACAGGTCTACGCCCCCGCGTCCTGACCTGCGTACACCCAGCACACGCAAAAAACCGCCAGCCCCTCGTAGCGCGAGGGGCCTGGCATCGCCATGCCTGAAATTCCCGTACGCCATAACAACAAGAGAATTGTATGAACGCACTTTCAGCATTGACCCTCGCGACACTGGCATTGATCCCCCTGACCAGCCAGGCCCTGACCCTCAACGATGATTTCAGCCTGGACATGACCCTGGGCGTCGTCAGCGATTACCGCACCCGGGGCATCTCGCAGACCTTGGGCGATCCGGCAGTGCAGGGCGGCGCAACGCTGTTGCACAGCAGCGGCCTGTACATCGGAGCCTGGACCTCCAACGTCGATTTCGGCGGCGGCTTCGATACCCGCCAGGAGCTTGAGTACTACGCCGGTTATTACTGGCAGGCGACGGATGCCATCAGCCTGGATCTGGGCTACATCAAGTACGACTACCCGAAAAATTCCGACTTCAACCTCAGCGAGGTCTACGCCGTCCTCGACCTGTACGGCGTGAAGCTGGGTGCCTATTACTCCAAGGACACGCCGAACTTCTTCGGCGAGGACCAGGACACCCTTTACACCTACCTGGGCTACAAAATCGAATTGCCGGCCGAAGTCGGCCTGGACCTGCGCTTTGGGCGCAACGATGTGAATGACCCCGCGTTCTGGTCCGCCAATGGCGATAGCCGTGAGTCTTACTACGAGTGGGAAGCCAAGCTGACCCGCGACTTCGTCGGCGTCACCTGGGGCCTGAGCTATATCGACACGGACTTGTCGAAAAGCGAGTGCGCCAGTTGGTACGGCTATGACGACCTGTGCTCGGCCACGGTCGTTGCCAGTGCCACCAAGACCTTCTAAGTTCAGCCCCGACAACAAAAACAGTTCCTCAAAGGAAACACCCTCATGAGTGCGCAACGCAGTCCCCTGATCGAGACCCGCTCGATCGATTTCATTCCCGAGGCTGAGCGACACGGCAGTCTCTATAGCCAGTTCACCCTGTGGCTCGGCGCCAACCTGCAGATCACCGCCATCGTCACCGGCGCCCTGGCCGTGGTGCTGGGCGGCGATGTGTTCTGGTCGCTGATCGGCCTGTTGATCGGGCAAGTGTTGGGCGGTGCCGTGGTGGCGCTGCACGCGGCGCAGGGGCCGAAGCTCGGGCTGCCGCAGATGATCTCCAGCCGAGTGCAGTTCGGGGTGTATGGCGCGGCGATCCCGATTGTCCTGGTGTGCCTGATGTACCTGGGGTTCAGCGCCACCGGCGCGGTGCTGTCGGGGCAGGCGATCGCGCAGTTGATCAGTGTCAGCGACAGCACCGGCATCCTGATTTTCGCCGCCTGCATCGCGTTCCTGACGATCTTCGGTTATCGGGTGATTCACCTGGTCGGGCGGGTGGCCAGCGTGCTGGGCATCATCGCGTTCGCCTACCTGTTCACCCGGTTGATGACCCTCAACGACATCGGCCTGCTGCTCGACAATCGTCATTTTGGCTGGAGCACCTTCCTGCTGGCGGTGTCGCTCTCGGCATCCTGGCAGATCGCCTTCGGCCCCTACGTGGCGGACTACTCACGTTACCTACCGAGCAAGACCTCATCGTGGAAAACCTTCGCCGCCGTGGGCCTCGGCACCGTGCTGGGGGCTCAGACTTCGATGGTGTTGGGGGTGTTCGCCGCCGCACTGGCCGGGGCGAATTTCCGTGGGCACGAAGTGGCGACCATTGTCGGCCTGGGCAGTAGCGGTGTGATCGCGTCCTTGCTGTACCTGAGCATTGTGTTCGGCAAGGTCACGGTGTCCACCCTCAACGCTTATGGCAGTTTCATGTGCATCGCCACCATCATCAGCGGCTTTCGTCGTCGCCTGGAAATCACCGCCCGCCAGCGCATGCTGTTTGTGCTGCTGATCGTCGCGGCGTCCACCGCGCTGGCATTGCTGGGGCAGTACTCGTTCCTCAACTCGTTCAAGTACTTCATCCTGTTTTTGCTGACGTTCTTCACCCCGTGGAGTGCGATCAACCTGGTGGATTACTACTTCATCAACAAGGAACGTTACGACATCCCGGCACTGTCCGACCCGGCAGGGCGCTACGGTCGCTGGAACGTGCTGGGGATCAGCGTGTACGTGATCGGCGTATTGATCCAGTTGCCCTTTGTCGACACCCATTTCTACTCCGGGCCGATGGTTGCGCAGCTGGGCGGCGTGGATATTTCCTGGATCGTCGGGCTGCTGGTGCCGGGTGTGATCTATTACGCGCTGGCCAAGCCGTCGATGAGTGGCGTGGTGGTTGAGCGGGGTTAATTCCCGCATTTGTGGCGAGAGGGCTTTTGTGGCGAGGGGGCTTGCCCCCGTTGGACTGCGTAGCAGTCCCTTTTTTGGGTGCACTTCGTGCCCCAACGGGGCGATGCGGCGTTCCGACAAGCCCCCTCGCCACAGGGTTCAGCGTTTACTCGCGTTCGGGAAGTTCCCAGCGCAGGCGCAACTGTTCGTACTGCGCTTCGGGCAGTTGCACCAGCATCGGGGATTTTCCCGGGTCCAGCCAGTTGAGCAACCGCGCGATATCCACCGGGGCCATGGCGGTGCAGCCGCGAGTCGGTGCGGTGGGTCCGCGCCAGATGTGGAAGAAAATGCATGATCCGGCAGCGGGAGTGGCCAGGGTGTTGTGCCGGATGAAAATGCCCTGGCGATACAAGTCATCGCTGCGGCGCATGCGTTCGGAACTGTTCCAGTCTCTTGCAATGACCGAGCTGTCGACCAGCTCGTTGTAGCGAGCCGACTGGCTGTCGTCCACGCATTCGATGGTCGCTGTCAGCGCCAGGTAGGGCAGGCGGGTATTGGCCGAAGGCTCGTAGCCAAACGCCGTGCCCAGGCTGAACATCCCGGCCGGCGCCTTGCCGTCGCCTTCCTTTTTGATCGGCCCTTCAGGTCGCCCGGGGTTGAGTTGGCCCTTGCCCCAGCCCATGCCATTCTTGCCGAGCACCACTGTAAAGGGCGCTTCGAATTTCTGGAAGGTCTGCCCGTGCCGTTCATAGCGCTGGGCAGTACCCTGGATGTCATCCCAGCCTTTACTGGTGACCACGATCAGTTGGTCACTGCCGTCGAGTCCCTGGGCCATGGCGGCCAGCGGAAAAAACACCACCAACAGGGTCTTGAGGAGAGTGTTCATGGTGCGAGCGGCGTGATGGGGAAGTTCATGACGTCCGGCTTCGGCGGATTCCCGCTGTACGTGAAGTGCCACCACTCGGCCGAATAACCCACAAAGCCTTCCTTGGCCATGGCACTGGTCAGCCGCTGGCGATTGGCCTTGGCCGTGGCGTTGATCAGCGCCGAGTCGGTGTGCGCCCGCTCATCGAAGCAATCGAAACCGGTGCCCATGTCGAGGGCTCCATCGCGCCAGCGCTGGCCATAAGGGGCGGTGCAATCCACGGGCGCGGCCGAAGGTGTCCAGGTGTCGGCGGGAAGGGCGTCGGGGCCGGTCAGGGTCAGGTCGACGGTGTTGCCTCGGGAGTGATTGGACACCCGGGCCACATAACCCAGGCGCCAGAAGTCCTGCTTGTCGACCCGTGGATAGAACTCGGTCTTGAGCGGGTCGCCGGGTTCGCTGGCGAAGCGTCCCATGTCCGCCACCGCGCGGGTCGGGCGATAGCAGTCGAATACCTTCAAGCCGTAGCCTTCGGCTTTCAGTGAGTTTTGCACTCGGGTTAACGCCTTCGCCGCATCCTGCGACAGCAGGCACTCCGCCGCCTGGTAGCCGTCGAGCGGGTGCCCGGTGAAGTTGTGCGCGCTGGCGTAGCGGATGTCCTGCGAGATGCCCGGGTCGACGCTGCGCACATACACCATGTGTCCGGGTTTCGACTCGTCGGCCATGCACGGCGTGGCAAGGCTCAGGCACAGCAACAACAGACAGGGTGAACGCGACATCGGGAACGGCTCCATGCATGACCAGTCATTCCATCATGGCTTGAAACCGTCCGTACCTCCATGAAGTTGTTGATCGGCGTGATAGGACGAACGCACCAGCGGCCCGGACGCCACGTTCTTGAAGCCCATGCGCGTGCCTTCTTCGGCGAACCAGGCAAAGGTGTCCGGGTGCACGAAGCGCTGCACCGGCAAGTGACTGCGGGACGGTTGCAGATACTGACCGAGGGTCAGCATGTCGATGTCGTGCTCGCGCATGCGCTGCATGACTTCGATGACTTCTTCGTCGGTCTCGCCCAGACCCAGCATCAGGCCGGACTTGGTCGGAATGTGCGGCATCATCTGCTTGAATTTCTGCAGCAGGTCCAGTGACCACTCGAAGTCCGAACCCGGCCGCGCGGCCTTGTACAGGCGCGGTACGGTTTCCAGGTTGTGGTTGAACACATCCGGTGGCTCATGGGCGGTGATCGCCAGGGCCACGTCCATGCGTCCACGATAATCCGGCACCAGGGTTTCCAGTTGAATGCCGGGCGACAGCTTGCGGATCTCGCGCAGGCAATCGACAAAGTGTTGGGCGCCGCCGTCGCGCAAATCGTCGCGGTCCACCGAGGTGATCACCACGTACTTCAGGCGCAGCTCGGCGATGGCCACGGCCAGGTTCATCGGCTCGTTGGCGTCCAGCGGCTTGGGCCGGCCATGGCCGACATCGCAGAACGGACAGCGACGGGTGCAGATGTCGCCCATGATCATGAAGGTCGCCGTGCCACCGGAGAAGCACTCGCCCAGGTTCGGGCAGGACGCCTCTTCGCAGACGCTGTGCAGCTTGTGTTTGCGCAACAGTTGCTTGATGCGGTCGACCTCGGGAGAGATCGGCATGCGCACGCGAATCCAGTCGGGTTTGCGCGGGAATTCATCCGTGGGAATGATTTTCACCGGAATCCGCGCAACCTTTTGCGCACCGCGCAGTTTGGTGCCGACCTCTACTTTGGCTGGACCTTTTTGCGCCGCTTCAGCAATGACAGTCATGGTTTTTCCTTGTGCAGACAGCTAATCAGGCAGGGCACGGAACCTGTGGGAGCGAGCTTGCTCGCGATGGCGGACTTTCATTCAACATCAATGCTGAATGTATTGGCCTCATCGCGAGCAAGCTCGCTCCCACAGGGTTTTTCCCACAGGGTTTTTGTGTGGTGTGATCAGTCGCGGTAGACCGGGAAGTCCGCACATAGGGCGGCAGCCTGCCGTGCGACATTGGCCTCAATATCGGCATCGCCAAGGTGATCGAGGATGTCGCAGATCCAGCCGGCCAGGGCAATGCTCTGCGCCTCCTTGAAGCCACGGCTGGTGATCGCCGGGGTACCGATGCGCAGGCCGGAGGTCACGAACGGCGATTGCGGATCGTTGGGCACGGCGTTCTTGTTCACGGTGATGCCGGCGCGACCGAGGGCGGCGTCGGCGTCCTTGCCGGTCAGGCCCTGGCGGATCAGGCTGACCAGGAACAGATGGTTGTCGGTGCCGCCGGACACCACGTCATAACCGCGCTCGATAAACACCTGCGCCATGGCCTGGGCGTTGCGGATCACCTGCGACTGATAGGTCTTGAATGCCGGCTCCAGCGCTTCCTTGAAGCACACGGCCTTGGCGGCGATCACGTGCATCAGCGGGCCACCCTGACCCCCTGGGAACACCGCGGCGTTGAGCTTCTTCTCCAGTTCCGGATTGGCCTTGGCCAGAATCAGACCGCCACGGGGGCCGCGCAGGGTCTTGTGGGTGGTGGTGGTGACCACGTCGGCGTAGGGCAGGGGATTGGGGTACAGACCGGTCGCCACCAGGCCGGCGACGTGGGCCATGTCGACGAAGAAGTACGCGCCGACCTTGTCCGCGATCTGACGGAAGCGCGGGAAGTCCAGGGTCTTCGAATAGGCCGAGAACCCGGCGATGATCATCTTCGGCTTGTGCTCGACCGCCAGGCGCTCGACTTCGTCGTAATCGATCAGGCCCGTGGTGGTGTCGATGCCGTATTGCACGGCGTTGTACAGCTTGCCGGAAAAGCTCACCTTGGCGCCGTGGGTCAGGTGACCGCCGTGGGCCAGGCTCATGCCGAGCACGGTGTCGCCGGCTTGCAGCAGGGCCAGATAAACCGCCGCGTTGGCCTGGCTGCCGGAGTGCGGCTGGACGTTGGCATAATCGGCGCCGAACAGCTGCCTGGCGCGGTCGATGGCCAATTGCTCTACCACATCGACGTGCTCGCAACCGCCGTAATAGCGCTTGCCCGGATAGCCTTCGGCGTACTTGTTGGTCAGGCCGCTGCCCTGGGCTTGCATCACCCGCTGGCTGGTGTAGTTCTCCGAGGCGATCAGTTCGATGTGGTGTTCCTGCCGCGCATCCTCGGCGTTCATCGCCGCCAGCAGTTCGTCGTCGTAGCCTTTGATCTGGTCGTGCTTGCTGAACATGGTGTGGTCCTTTTTCGGATTCGGGAAATGCGTAGGGGGCTTCAAGCGTCGGCGTGTTCTGCGGTCAGGCGTTCATAGGCGTCTTGATCCAGTAGATCGCTCAACGCCTGGACATCGACCGGTTTGAAGCGAAAGAACCAGCCTTCGCCCAATGGGTCTTCGTTGACCAGTTCCGGGGTGTTCTCCAGTGTCGCGTTGATCTCGACCACTTCACCGTCCAGCGGCATGCCGATACTGCTGGCGGCTTTCACCGATTCCAGCACCGACACTTCAGCGCCTGCATCGAAGGCGCCCAGCTCAGGCACCTGAACGAATACCACATCCCCCAGCGCCTGCTGGGCAAAGGCCGTGATGCCGACGGTGACCAGGCCATTGCTCTCAAGGCGCAGCCATTCGTGATCGACGGTAAAACGCAATTCGCTCATCTCAACTCCTTATTGTTTTAAGGCTCGTGGCGGGGCGACGAGCGGGGTTGGAGGAGTGATAGCAAGGGTGGTGCCAATGTTTTTTATTTGTTTTAAATCAATGGCTTGAGTTGTTTATGTAATGTTTGTGACATCTCGCTCGTATTGAATTCAATACAAGCAGGTATGGCCTTGGAGGCAAGCGCCGTGATTGCAGGCGTGGAAGGGATTGTCTTGATTTCGCTACGCTGTATCGATTTACAGACGAAGAATTCAGCAACACCACTGATCCCCTGTGGGAGCGAGCTTGCTCGCGATTGCGGTGTGACAGGCAAAATTGATATCGACTGGCACGGCCTCATCGCGAGCAAGCTCGCTCCCACAGGGGAATGTGTTGTCGGTGAGAATGTGTTCCGACAGATCACTCAGGGCTTGGCGGGAATGCCGTACTTGCGCAGGCGAATCGCGATGGCGCTATGGGACGTCTGCAACCGTGCAGCGAGCAATCGGCTGGAGGGGTAGCTGCGATAAAGCTGTTCCAGCAGGTTCTTTTCAAAGTCGCCCACAGCCTCTTCCAGGCTGCCGACTTCGCCGTCGTTTTGCCGTTCGACGGCGGTGCGGGCGATGTCGAGGTCGTCGATGTCCACCAGCGGATTTTCGCAAATCGCCGCTGCACGGAAGATCACGTTTTGCAGTTGCCGCACGTTGCCCGGCCAGCGGTTGCCGAGCAGGGCGCTGAAGGTGCTCGGTGCCAGACGACACGCCGGTCGCTGGATCTGCGCACAGGCCTGTTGCATGAAGTGATTGGCCATCAGCAGGATGTCGTGACCGCGCTCGCGCAGCGGCGGTACTTGCAGGTTGAGCACGTTGAGACGGTAGAACAGGTCTTCGCGAAAACGCCCCTCGGCGACCATTTTTTCCAGGTCGCGATGGGTCGCGCTGAGCACCCGCACATTGACCCGGACCTCCTTGTCGCCACCCACCCGACGGAAGCAGCCATCGCTCAGAAAACGCAGCAGTTTGGCTTGCAGGTAGGGTGACATTTCCCCGACTTCATCGAGGAACACCGTGCCCTGATCGGCGAGTTCCAGCAGGCCGAGCTTGCCGCCCCGTTGCGCGCCGGTGAAGGCGCCGGGGGCGTAGCCGAACAGCTCGCTTTCGGCCAGGCTCTCCGGCAGTGCCGCGCAGTTCAGGGCCAGAAACGGCGCATCGTGCCGTGGGCTGATGGCGTGGCAGGCGCGGGCCACCAGCTCCTTGCCGGTGCCGGTTTCGCCCTGGATCAACAGCGGCGCATCAAGGGCCGCCACCCGTTGCGCACGCGCCTTGAGCGCGCGGATCGGCGGTGATTCACCGAGCAGCGCATCGAAGCCTTCGGCATGGTCATGGTGCAGCGCCGACAGGCGTTCACCAATGCGATTGGGTTGATACAGGGTGAGCAGGGCGCCAGCGTCGGTGATCGGCATCGCATCGAGAAGAAACGTCTGGCCACCGAGACTGACCTCGTGCATGGGCAGGCGGAAATGGTGATCGATCAGGGTGCGTTGCAAGTCGGCATCGTCGAACAGCGCGGTCAGCGATTCACCGGCCGGTTCGCGCCCGCAGAGGGCGATCAGCGCCGGGTTGGCCAGCAGCACATGACCCCGGTCATCCACCGCCAGCACCGGGTCGGAACTGGCGGCCAGCAAGGCGTCCAGTTGCAGGCGCCGGCGTTGCCCCGGAAGGATGTCGACCATGGTCACCGCTTGCACGCCGCGTACGTCGAAAAGCGCCTCTCGCAACTCTTCGAGCACGTCGGCGCCGAGGGTCGGGGCGTCGATGTAGACGTTCGGCGGCACCATCTCGACGGCGTCCAGATTGAAACTGCGTCCACCGAGCAGGGCCAGCACTTCCTGGGTGATTCCGACGCGGTCGATGAAGGTGACGTGGATGCGCATGACGGGCCTGCAAGGTTGGCGAACCGAATCAGTATGCCCGGCAAAATTTCAATTTGGCGAGTGTCACATCACGGCTTGGCGGTTTTGCGGGCGCTGGCGGCCAGGTCCTCGAGGAACGCCTGGAGGATCGGCGGCGGTGCCACGCCGCGTCGGGTGATCACGTCGAACGGCGACTTCAGGCGCAGGCTCGCGGACGCCAGTTGATGCATCTCGCCGCTCTTCACCCACTGGCTGGCGAAGTGCTCGGGCAGGAAGCCCACATAGGCGCCGGAGATGATCAGGATGGCCGACGCCTCGATGTTGTCCACGGTGGCTGCCGCTTTGGTGATACCCAGGTGTTCCAGGTCGTATTGCTGCATGTAGCCACGCACGACGATGCGCCCCGCGCCAACCTCTTCGAGCAGCTCGGCGCCCTCGGCCTGGCTGCCGAACAACGGGTGTCGCCGGCCGCAATACAAGCCCAGGGCTTCCTGGTACAGCGGCGATTGCAACAGGCCCGGCACATGGATCGGGAAGTGCCCGATGGCCAGGTGCAGGCGGCCGTCGAGCACCCGTTCTTCGAGTTCTGCCGGGGTGCCGACGTACACGTTCAGGTGTACGTCATGCCCGCGGGAGACGAAGCGCTGGGTGGTGCGCGGAATCGGCGAGTCGGGGTCGGTAATCGTGGTGTCGATGATCCCCAGGTTGAGCTTGCCGCTGATGTGCTGCTTGAGCACGTCGGCGTCCATGCAGAAGTTTTCCACCGCCGACAGCAGGCGCTGGGTGGCTTCATGAATCGCCACCCCTTGTTCGGTCAGGCGAAAGCCGCTGCGCCCACGCTGGCAGAGTTTCACCCCAAGACGGGTTTCCAGGTGGGTCATCTGTTCGCTGATGGTCGACTGCCCGGCATTCAACGCCGCCTGCGCGGCCGAGAAGCCACCGCAGCGCACAATCGTGGCAAACACCCTGAGCAGTTTCAGGTCGACGTCGTGCAGCTGGATCATCTTGGACCTCCGGCATGTGGATGCATCGGGAATGCCGATATGAGTATCTGATGTTTAGCATTTTTTCCACGAAAACCTGCGCCCATAGTCTTTCCAACGGCGGTCGCCTTGCAGTCCGTCAAGCCGATAACAAGAAGTGGAGAGGCTAGAAATGTCGAACAACGGTTATGAATCCGGTCGCCTGAACCTGCCATTCGTGGGTCATTGCACCTTTGGCAAATCCCCGGTGTGCACCGATTGGGATGCACTGGATGCCGACGTCGCGGTGCTTGGCGTGCCCAACGACATGGGCACCCAGTGGCGCTCCGGCGCACGCTTCGGACCACGCGGGATTCGCGAAGCATCGACGCTGTTTTCCTTCGGCCACGCCGGCGCCTACGATCATGAAGATGACGTGATGTACCTCACCGCATCGGACGTGCGCATGGTTGACGTCGGTGATGCCGACATCGTCCACACCGATATGGCTACCAGCAACAAGAACACCGAGTACGCCGTGCGCAAGATCCTCGACGCTGGTGTCATGCCGGTTGTTCTCGGCGGCGACCATTCGGTGCACGCACCAGTGATCAAGGCCTTCGAGGGCCGTGGCCCGATCCACATCATTCACTTCGATGCGCACCTGGATTTCGTCGACGAGCGCCACGGTGTTCGCTATGGCCACGGCAACCCGCTGCGCCGCGCCTCGGAAATGAACCACATTGTCGGCATGACCCAAATGGGCATTCGCAACGTGTCGTCGTCCAACCGTGATGACTATGAAGCGGCCCACGAAGCCGGCTCGAAAATCCTCTCGGTGCGCGACGTGCGTCGTCTCGGCGTCGAAGGCGTGCTGGCGCTGATCCCGCAGAACATCAACTACTACATCACCATCGACATCGACGGTTTCGACCCGTCCATCGCCCCCGGCACTGGCACCCCGAGCCACGGTGGCTTCCTCTACTACGAAGTGCTGGAAATCATCCAGGCCCTGGCCAAGCGCAGCAAGGGCAACATCGTCGGCATGGACCTGGTGGAAGTGGCTCCGGTGTACGACCCGACCGGCATGACTTCGATTCTCGCCGCGCAACTGCTGCTCAACAGCATCGGTTTCATCTTCCACGAGCGAGGCAAGGTGCGGGCGGCCGCCGAAAGCGAAACCGCATCAGCCTGATCATCGAAACCAGTGACCCGGCAGGCCCTGACTGCCGGGCAGAGAGAACAAAAATGGACACGATCGTCAAAAGTTACCTGCAAAAATTCGGCGTCAGCGAAGCCACCCAGACCTTCCTTGGCAAGGTCCAGAAAATGTTCATCGGCGGCGCCTGGGTCGAGGCCAGCGACGGCCAGACTTCCGATGTGGTCGAACCCTCGACCGAAGGCCTGATCACCCGCATTCCCATGGGTACCACCGATGATCTGGACCGCGCCGTGCAAGCCGCCCGCGCCCAGTTCGACGGCGGCGCCTGGCGTCAGGCCAAACCGGCGGAACGCGAGCGCATGATGCAGCGCTTGGCCGACCTGATCGAACAGAACGCTGCCGAGCTGGCGCAAATCGAATCGATCGACATGGGCAAATCGGTTGCCTTCGCCAAGGACGTTGACATCCAGGGCACCGTCGATACCCTGCGTTACTTCGCCGGCTGGGCCACCAAGTTGCACGGGCGTACCGTCGAACCTTCGCTGCCGGGTAATTACCTGGCCTATACCCGCAAGGAAGCGGTGGGTGTGGTCGGCGCCATCGTGCCGTGGAATTTCCCGCTGCAAACCATGGCCTGGAAACTCGGCGCGGCGCTGGCCACCGGTTGCACCGTGGTGGTCAAGCCCGCAGAACTGACTTCGTTGTCGGCCCTGCGCTTCGCTGAACTGGTGCAGGAAGCGGGCATCCCTGACGGCGTGATCAACATCGTCACCGGGCGCGGCAGCGTGGTCGGCGCGGCCATGGCCACCCATCCCGGCATCGACAAACTGACCTTCACCGGATCGACCCCGGTCGGCCAGACTGTCGGCCGCGCAGCGCTGGATGACATGAAGCGGCTAACCCTCGAACTCGGTGGTAAATCACCGGTCATCGTCTGTGCCGACGCCGACATCCCGGCCGCCGCCCAAGCGGTCGCCAACGGCGTGTTTTTCAACTCCGGGCAGGTATGCGACGCCGGTACACGAGCCTATATTCATAGCAGTGTCTACGACGAATTCCTGCGTGAGCTGATCACCTACACGCGCACCCTGAAAATGGCCCCGGGCCTGGATCCGGATTGCTTCATCGGCCCGCTGGTCTCGGCGCTGCAAAAGCAGCGCGTGACCGAGTACATCGAAACCGGCAAGGCCGAAGGCGCCGAACTGGTCTACGGCGGTCAACCGGTCGATGGCCCTGGCTTCTTCGTCGAGCCGACCATTTTCGCTAATTGCCGCAACGACATGCGCATTGTCCAGGAAGAAATCTTCGGCCCGGTGCTGGTCACCGCACCGTTCGACGACGAGGAAGAAGCGCTGGCCCTGGCCAACGACTCGCCTTACGGGCTGGCTGCCGCACTGTATTCCAACGACCTCGGGAAAGTGCACAGCCTGATCCCGCGCCTCAAGGCCGGTTCGGTCTACGTCAACGCCCACGGCACCCTCGATCCGTCGATGCCGTTCGGTGGCTACAAGCAGTCCGGATTCGGCAAGGACCTGGGCGCCGAGCAGCTCGACTACCTGCTCGAAACCAAGGCGGTGTGGATCACGCTGCCTTGAGTCAGGGCTGACTCAATTCCTGTGGGAGCGAGCTTGCTCGCGATGACGGTTGCACATTCAACATCTGTGTTGCCTGACCCTCCGCTATCGCGAGCAAGCTCGCTCCCACAGGTTTTCGGTTCCAGCAACAACGCCAGGTAGGCACGGGCAACACTGAACCTGTGGCGAGGGAGCTTGCTCCCGCTGGACTGCGCAGCAGTCCCATTTTCAGGGCCACAGGGGAGTCGTTCACCCGAAAGAACGCGGTTATCTCGTCATGATCTTCCAACAATAAGAGTCCGTCATGAACACTAACGCCAAGTCCGCCACGAGCGTGTCCGCCCTCGACGAAAAATCCGTCGTCGAGGGGCATTCGATCGACTTCATCCCCGAGAACGAGCGCACCGACAAACTGTCGAGCCAGGGCCCGTTCTGGTTTCTCGGCAATTTCACCTTCTTCACCATGACCATCGGCTTCGTTGGCCCAAGCGTCGGCCTGACCGCGCTCTGGACCACGCTCGCCGGCACGCTGGGCATCATGTTCGGCACGCTGTTCATGGCGTTTCACGGCTCGCAAGGCCCGCACCTTGGCCTGCCGCAGATGATCCAGTCCCGCGCGCAGTTCGGTTATCGCGGGGTGATCCTGGTGCTGCTGGCGACGCTGTTCGTGTTCGCCGGCTTCAACATCGTCAACCTGGTGCTGATGATGCAGGGGCTGCACACACTATTCGGGTTCAACCCCGCGGTGATCGCGGTGGCGGTGACCATACCGGCGGCGGTGCTGGCGATTCTCGGCCATGACTGGATGCACCGCAGCTTCAAATGGGCGTTGTTCCTGTCTCTGCCGCTGTATGGCCTTGTCACTGTGGCGGTGTTGATGGGTTGGGTGCCGGACGCGGTAATGCCGGCGCTGGCGGCGGGCGAAGTGGCCCGGGAGCCGCTGGGTTTCAACTGGACCGGTTTCATCGCGCAGTTTGCGGCGGCCGCCAGCTACAACATCGCCTATGCGCCTTATGTGTCGGACTACTCGCGCTACCTGCCGAAGAATACTTCCAGCGGCAAGCTGATCGCCGTGGTGTTCCTTGGGGCGTCGCTGTCCGGTGCGTGGATGATTTCCGTGGGTGGCTGGCTGGCCGATCACCTGCACTCCACTGACGTGCTGGTGGCCCTCGGGCAAGTCGGCAACACCGTGTCGCCGCTGGTGGGCACGGCGGTGGTGGTCGTCACCATCCTGGCGTTCCTGCCGGTGATCGCGATGAACATCTACAGCGCCAAGCTGACCACGCTGACCTGCGTCGACTCGATCAAGCACATCGAGCCAACCCGCAAGGCACGCATCCTGGCCATCGGCTTCGTGATCCTGCTGCAACTGGGCGTGGCCCTGAGCATCCAGAGTTCCGGCAAAGGCCTGTCGGTACTGGGGATCTACCTGGTGGTGATGCTGTACTTCCTGGTGCCCTGGACCTCGGTCAACCTCACCGACTACTTCTTCGTGCGCAAGGGCCGCTACGCCATCCCGCACTTCTTCATGCCCCACGGCAACATTTACGGCAGCTGGGGGCTGCGCGGTATCGCCGCCTATGCCATCGGTTTTATCTCGATGATCCCGTTCTTCTACATCTTCGACGGCGTTGAACAGCGCGAGGTGTATGTCGGTCCGCTCGCCAAGGCGCTGGGCAGCATCGACATCGCCTGGCTGGTCGGGCTGATCGTATCGGGCCTGGCGTACTACTGGTTGAGCCGCTCGATCGACCTCAAGCGCGAAGAAGCGGTGATCCAGCAGATTGAGAAAAACTCCCCGCAATACACCACCGGCGACACGCTGACCCACAAACAGCAGCCTATGCCGGTATTCACTGAATCAACGGTCGGGAGATAGTCATGACCACGCAAAAAATGGCTACGCAAAAATACGACTACATCATCATTGGCGCAGGCTCGGCAGGTTGTGTGTTGGCCAACCGCCTGAGCGAAGACCCGGCCACCTCGGTGCTGGTCCTGGAATTCGGCGGCAGTGACAAGAGCGTAGTGATCCAGATGCCGAGCGCATTCTCGATCCCGATGAACACCAAGAAGTACAACTGGCGTTACGAAACCGAGCCGGAGACCCACCTCAACGGCCGGCGCATTCACTGCCCGCGGGGCAAGGTGCTGGGCGGCTCTTCGTCGATCAATGGCCTTGTGTACATCCGTGGCCATGCACTGGACTTTGACGAGTGGGAATCCCTGGGTGCCGAAGGCTGGGGCTATCGCAACTGCCTGCCGTACTTCAAGCGCGCCGAGAGCTACGAGTCGGGTGGTGATAGCTATCGCGGGCAAACCGGGCCGCTGCACACCACCAACGGCAACCATATGAAAAACCCGCTGTACGGTGCCTGGGTCGAAGCCGGTGCCGAAGCGGGCTACATCAAGACCGAAGACTGCAACGGCTACATGCAGGAAGGTTTCGGCGCCATGCACATGACTGTGAAGAACGGCGTGCGCTGCTCCACGGCCAACGCTTATCTGCGCCCGGCCATGGGCCGTCCGAACCTGACGGTGATCACCCATGCGATGACGCGCCAGGTCATCCTCGAAGGCAAGCGTGCGGTGGGGGTCATGTATGACCACGGCGGCCAGACCCACCAGGTGTATTGCAACCGCGAAGTGCTGATCTCGTCCGGGCCGATCGGTTCGCCGCACCTGCTGCAACGCTCGGGCATCGGCCCGGCGGACGTCCTGCGCAAGGCCGGGATCGGCGTACGCCATGACCTGCCGGGGGTAGGGGAGAACCTGCAGGATCACGCCGAGGTGTACATCCAGTTCGGTTGCAAGGAGCCGGTGACCCTCAACAGCAAGATGGACCCGCTGAGCAAGCTGATGATCGGTCTGCGCTGGCTGCTGTTCAAGGACGGCCTGGGCGCCACCAACCACTTCGAGGCCGGTGGTTTCATTCGCTCCGAGAAGGGCCTGCGCTGGCCGGACATCCAGTTTCACTTCCTGCCGGCAGCGATGCGCTACGACGGCAACAAACCGATCAAGGGCCACGGCTTCATGGTGCTGACCGGGCCGAACAAACCGAAAAGCCGTGGTTATGTGCGCGTGCGCTCGGCCGATCCGTACGAGCATCCGGAAATCCGCTTCAACTATCTGGAGCGGGAAGAGGACCGTGAAGGTTTCCGCCGCTGCATTCGCCTGACCCGCGAGATCATCGGCCAGAAAGCCATGGACCGCTTCCGCGACGGCGAAATCGCCCCGGGCGCGCAAGTGACCAGCGATGAAGACCTCGACGCCTTCGTGCGTGACAACCTTGAAAGCACCTACCATCCGTGCGGTTCGTGCCGCATGGGCGAGGACGAAATGGCGGTGGTCGATTCCGAATTGCGCGTGCGTGGCATCGCCGGTCTGCGGGTGATCGATTCGTCGGTGTTCCCGACCGAGCCGAACGGCAACCTCAATGCGCCGACCATCATGCTCGCCGAGCGGGCATCCGACCTGGTGCGTGGCGTGCAGATGTTGCCATCGGCGGATGTGCCGGTGGGGCTGGTCGAGGGCTGGGAAAGCAGCCAGCGTACTTCGCTGCCGGGGCGTAATGTGCGGGTCTGACCACAATCTGCAATCCAATGTGGAAATCCAATGTGGGAGCGAGCTTGCTCGCGATGGCGGTGGATCAGTCGACATTTACGCTGACTGACACTCCGCTATCGCGAGCAAGCTCGCTCCCACAATGGATGAAAATAGTGCGTCGCTGTTGCCTCGCCATTGCTAGTCTGTAATTCCTTGAGACCGCAATGGAGCACCCTCATGGCTATTCAGGCCCTGCGCGCCGACGCATCGCACATCGACCAGATCGCCCCTTTGTTTGACGCCTACCGGATGTTCTACCAGCAGCCGTCGAATCTTTCGCAATCGCGCGCCTTTATCGCCGAGCGCCTCGCCCGGGATGAATCGGTGATTTTTCTTGCCCGGGACAGCGATGGTGAAAACCTCGGCTTCGTCCAGCTGTTCCCGACCTTTTCCTCGATCGACGCCCATCGCACCTGGCTGCTCGGTGACCTGTTCACCACACCCGCCGCCCGGGGCAAAGGCGTCGGCACCTTGCTGATGAACACCGCCCGGGATTTTGCGAAGCTGGCCGGTGGCAAAGGCATGACCCTGGAAACCGCCACCGACAACGTCACCGCCCAGCGCCTGTATGAATCCCTGGGCTGGGTGCGCGACCCCGGTTATTACACCTATTGCCTGGATCTGCAAAAAGGCTGACTCAGCGCGCCTGCTCGCCAAACACCGGCCGCATGAATGAACGCTCGTAGCTGAGGATGAATTTCTTTTCCTCGGCGTACTTGAACGCCGCGATGCACTCTGGATCGTTCATCGACTGCTGCCGGTAATGTTCGTACGCCGCCAGGCTGGGGAAGGTGAACAGCGCCAGGGCGATGTTGTTGGCACCCTCCGATGGCAAAAAGTAACCGTGGTGCTGGCCGCCGAACTTTTCCACCAGGGGAATCCACAACTTGCCGTAGTGCTCGAACGCTTCGAGCTGGTAGGGATCGAGCACGTATTTCAGGTAGCAAGTGACCATTTTTTCGTTCCTTGATCAGGTTTTGAGGGCAGTCGCCACTGTAATGAACAGTGGGCATGCGGCACAGCCACTTGTTCGACATTGACCGGTAAATTTACGCCAAAGGCAGCTGCTGGCGCCGCAGCACTATTGGTTCAGTCAATAGTCACCATCAAGAATCGCAAGTTCTGTTTTTTGCGCAAAGGCGGAAAATTGCCTGCGTTGAACACGCTGCTCAAGGAACCTGCGCGATGAAAATCTTGACCCGACTGGCTGTGATTGCCCTGTTGCTGGGCAGTGTTGCATCCACCGCATCGGCCTTTGCCGAAGACGCACGCGCCTGCCATCTGCCGCCGATCACCGGCGGTCACAGCAGGCTGCAATACGGTCAGACGGTCGGGGTGCTCTACAGCGACAACACTGTGGAAAACCTGCAATACCTTGAGCAATACCACTCGGTGGCCGTCAACGGTGCGAAGAACGCACTGGATACGCGGATTCGCCAGGCGTTCGTCAACAGTTCCGATCCGGACCTGGCCATCGACTGGCTGATGGGTTCGTTGCACCACACTTTTCTGTCGGTGACGGTCTACGAAAATCTCGATGCCCTGGTGCAGGCCCACCCCGATGTGGTGGTGATGCTCGATACCCACAACCAGTTGCTGACCCAGCGTAACGACCGGGTCGAGGCGCGTTTCGCCGCGCGGTTCTACGACGCCAACCTGCAGTACATCGGCAAGGCCGAAGGCGCGGTGGAAAAACAACTGCCATCGGTATGGGTGCATGACAAGACCGCGCCCGAGATCGCCGCGCAAATCGAACAGCAACGCGACCTGCAACTGACCGCGCTGAAACAGTTCGATGCGTCGTTGAAGGCGCTGGTAACCGCCGGATTGACCGCAACAACAAACTAAAAAGCCCGACGTCCATTGAGCGGCGGGCAACCCGATCCACCGTGGATTTCTATTCAGGACCTGATTCATGCGCACTGTTTTTGCCCCGACCCTGGCCTTCGCTTCGCTACTGCTGGCCGGTTGTGCCACGCCGAACGATCCGACCATGACCTTGCAGACCAGCAAGTCACCGGAGGAGTACACCCATTGCGTGGTGCCGAAGTTGCAGCACGATGCGCTCAACCCAACGGTGTCGCAGACCCAGCGCAGCTACCGGATCGTCGTATCAAGCAAAGTGTCTGCGGACAACGTGCTTGAAACCTATAAAGCCTCGAACGGCGGCAAGGTGTTCCTGTACGAGCGCAAGCTGCTGGCGTCGACCTTCGTGCCGTCGACGTTCGAGCGTGCGGCGCAGGAGTGTTTGTAAGGGCAATTTCAGGCAAAAAAAAGCTGCCGGGACTGGCAGCGGAAAGTTAAAGCACGCATTGGATGGACTGAGTATGGCGCTCGGTCCATGACGATTCGATGACAGCTTCATGGCCATCCATCAGGATGCCGAAAATCCTGCCACTGTTGTGGTGTGGGTCAGAACTCCAGGCCTGTCATCCGGGTGTCATCAAAGCAATGGCAAGATCCTCGCAATCCGTCTTGAGTGACCGGCGGCCGTCAGTCCGCCGGCAGATGAATGTGCAAGGAACCCCATATGAAAGACGCCCCGCTGTTTGCCGCCATCGACCTGGGTTCCAATGCGTTTCGCCTGATGATTGGCCAGTCGGTGAGACGGAACCAGCAGATGGTCATCCAGGAAGTGAAAACCCTGCGTGAACCGGTGCGTCTGGCCGAGGGCTTGCAGGGCGGGGCGCTCGATGAATTGGCGCTGGACCGTGGCTGGCAGGCGCTGGCGCGATTCGGCAAGAAACTGCGCGGCTTCGA
Source organism: Pseudomonas sp. GW456-L13 (assembly GCF_017350115.1). Taxonomy (NCBI): domain Bacteria; kingdom Pseudomonadati; phylum Pseudomonadota; class Gammaproteobacteria; order Pseudomonadales; family Pseudomonadaceae; genus Pseudomonas; species Pseudomonas sp. GW456-L13. The sequence goes on along the minus strand of NZ_JACNAS010000002.1, from coordinate 222,578 downwards.
GGCCGGGCGCGTGCGGGCGGTGGCCACCAGCGCGGTACGCGAAGCGGACAATGCGCCGCTGTTCCTGGCCAGTGCCGAGCGGCACCTGGGCTTTCGCATCGACGTCATTTCCGGTCACGAAGAGGCGCAACTGGTCTACGCCGGCGTCGCCCACACCTTGCCGGCGCAAACCACGCGGCTGGTGCTGGATATCGGCGGTGGCTCCACGGAAATGATCATCGGCCGTGGCGACCGGTTGCTGGTCACCGAGAGCATTGCCATCGGCAGCGGCACCTTCGGTGCGCATTACTTCCACGGCGGGCGGATCGTGGCCGAAGCGCTGCTGGAGGCCGAACGCGCAGCCACCGTGCAATTCGAACGCATTGCCCGTCGCTATCGAGCCATGGGTTGGCAGCAGGCGATCGGTTCTTCAGGGACGGCGCGGATGTTGGCCAAGGTGCTCAAGGCCAATGGCTTGAATGATGACGGCCAAGGCGGCATCACCTACGGCGGCCTGTTGCGCCTGTCGTTGCGCCTGCTGGAAGTCAAACATGTGAAACACCTCAAGTTGGCCGGTTTGCCCATCCACCGCCTGAGCATTCTGCCCGGTGGTCTGGTGGTGATGCTGGCGGCGTTCAAGGTGTTCGGGATCACGCATATGATTGCGTCGGAACCGGGTCTGCGGTTCGGCGTTCTGCATGGATTGATGAGCAAACACTAAAAACCTGCCAGCCGAGGTAAACCCATGACCGACCCCCGTCGCGTGCTGTTCGTCTGCGCCCGAAACGATGTCCGCTCACCCATGGCGGAAGCCCTGCTTCGCCACACCGATCCTGCCGATTTCCAGGCCTTCAGCGCCGGGCTTGAGGCCAGCGAGATCGACCCGCGCACATTCGAATCCCTAGATCACATCGGTGTCGATGCCAGCGGCTTGCGCAGCAAGTCCCTTGAAGATTTCGAAGGTCAGGAATTCGACTACGTCATCACCCTGTGCGACAAGTCTTGCGAAGAGGCCTCACGCATGCCGTTTACCGGTGAAGTGATGGTCTGGAGCTTCGAAGACCCGACCACCAGCGAAAGACACGACCCGTTCCGCCATACCCTCCAGGAAATCGGTGACCGCATCAAAATGTTCGTCACCGTGAAAACCCGCCCCGTGCCCCAGGCGCCGTCAGGCAGCGATTCCTGACAAGCCTCGAACACCGTCTACCCTCATCGGTCACAACCATCATGATGAGCGCAGGCCCCCTGTGGGAGCGGGCTTGCTCGCGAAGAGGCCTTCACATTCAACATCGTAGGTGGCTGGACTACTGCTTTCGCGAGCAAGCCCGCTCCCACAGGGATTGCGTCCATTTGACCACTTGGGATATCCCCGGCCCGCATGTTCCAATAGCTATCCGGCAACACCCGACTGGAAACGGAACATGAAGAAACTCGCAGCACTGACCCTCGCCTCGGCGCTCACCGCGGGCCTGTTCAGCACACCCACCCTTGCTGCAGGCGATGTCCAGGCCGGGGAGAAAGTGTACAAGCGCCTCTGCAGCGGCTGCCATCAGATCGGTGAATCGGCTCGCGCCTTCTTTGGCCCGCAACTCAATGGCGTGATCGGTCGCCATTCCGCCGTCACCACGGACTACGTGTATTCCGACGCGATGAAATCCGCCAACCTGGTCTGGGACCGCGAAACCCTGATCGCCTACCTCGAAGCGCCGAAGAAAGTCGTCCCCGGCACCCGCATGATTTTCTGGGGCCTCAGTGACCCGGAAAAAATCGAAGACCTGCTGGCCTACCTGCAAACCTTCCCGGCGCAATGATCACGCCGTGGTCTGCTGCTCGGCCGCCAGGTTGTCGACCAGCCACTGGGTAAAGGCCCGCGCCATCGGGATGTTCTCGCTGTCACGGTGGGTCAGCAGCGCCCAGTTCGGGCCGCGGATGGTTTGCTCCACCATCGGCTGCAACAGCCCGGTGGCCCGCGCCTGCCGACTCAGCAACTGGCTCACCAGCGCAATGCCCAGTCCGGTACAGGCCGCGTCCAGCAGCAAACCCGGATCGGAAAAATTCAGCCCCTGATCCATCTGCCCCACATCTATGCCCGATTCCACCGCCCAGTGGCTCCAGTCCATTTCCCGCTCGCCATGCAGGGTGGTGCGCTGTTCCACGGGCACGGCCAACAGGCTCGGGTGACACGCGGGGTAGAGGCGATCGGCGTGCAGCACCTTGAAACTGCATTCGGCCTGGGAACTGATGTCGTCGCGCACCGCCAGGTCGATGGTCTGGCTGGCCATGTCCGGCACTTCATCGGTGCTGAAAATCCACAGATCGACCTGCGGATGCTGGCGCCGGAAATCCCCCAGGCGCGGCAATAACCAGTGCCGGGCAAACGCCGGGGTGGTGTTGAGTACCAGTTGATTGGGCTTCTGGTATTGCCCCAAGCGGCGAATGCCCACCGCCAGTTGCTGCAACAACGCCTGGGTGGTGCTCAGCAGATCGTGCCCGGCATCGGTCAGGCTGACGCTGCGCCCGCTGCGATGGAACAACGGTTGCTCCAGGTACGCCTCAAGGCTGCGGATCTGCTGGCTGATCGCCGATTGGGTGAGGTGCAACTCGTCGGCAGCCTTGTGAAAACTGCCCAGCCGGGCGGCGGCTTCGAAGCCGCGCAGGGTGCTCAGGGGCGGCCAGTGTTTGAGCATATCGATAAGCTCCTCTAATCAGTTGTCTGCAAAATCCATCGTTTGTTTGCCTGTTTTTCCAGCCGTAGCATGCATGCCAAGACCGCCAAGGCCGTTTTCATTGAACACAATGACTTAACTCAGAGGTGCTTGTCATGCAGCAGAACGTAATTCAAAACAGCGGTTGGACGATGCCGGCCGAGTGGGTCACTCACGCCGCCACCTGGATGGTCTGGCCGCACAACAAGACCCTGTGGGAGTCAGGCTGGCGGGTGACACTGCCACAGGTTCAAGAAGATTTCGCCCGGGTGGCCAACGCCATCGCCCGCTTCGAACCGGTGAAACTGGTGGTCGATCCTTCAGCTATCGCCAGTGCCAAAGCCTTGTGCGGACCGAACATCGAGTTGATCGAACTGGCGGTCAACGACAGCTGGTGCCGCGACTCCGGCCCGAGCTTCGTCTGCCACCCGCAGCAAGGCCTGGCCGGTGTGAGCTGGCGCTTCAATGCGTGGGGTGGCAAGTCGGCTCACGATCTGGACGAAAGCCTGGCCCGCCGTGCGCTCAATCATTTGGGACTGGAGTGCTTCGGCACGGCGTTGAGCAACGAGGGCGGCGCGATTCATGTGGACGGCGAGGGCACGCTGATCACCACCGAATCGGTGTTGCTCAACCCCAATCGCAACCCGGGCGTGAGCAAGGCCGAGATCGAAGAGATCTTCACCCGCCTGCTGGGTGTGAAGAAAACCATCTGGCTGCCGGGCGATCCGGACTATGTGACCGGCGACATGACCGACGGCCACGTCGATGGCGTGTGCGCCTTTGCCCGTCCCGGCGTGTTGCTGGTGGACGCCACCCACGACAAGCAATCGGTGTACGCCGAAGTGGCCCGGGAGAACCGCCGCGCCCTTGAACTGGCCACCGACGCCCAAGGCCGCCAGTTCGAACTGATCGAACTGTTCGAAGCCACCGATGCGGTGGACACCGAGGCCGAAGTGTTCTGCGCCTCCTACACCAATTTCTATATCGCCAACGGCGCGATCATCATGCCGGCCTACGGCATCGATGCCGACAAGGTCGCTGCCGAAGTGCTGGCGCAGGCGTTCCCCGGTCGTGAAGTGGTGCCGGTGCGGATCAACCATCTGGCCCATGGCGGTGGTGGTGTGCATTGCATCACCCAGCAACAGCCGGCCTGGCCGGTGCGGGGTTGATGCCATGACACTGCTGACCATCGCCACCACCCAGATGCCCTGCACCTGGGACCTGAAACACAACCTCGACCAGGCCGAGCAACTGGTCCGCGAAGCTGCGGCCAAGGGCGCGCAGGTCATCCTGTTGCAGGAGCTGTTCGCCACGCCGTATTTCTGCATCGAGCAACACCACAAACACCTGGCACTGGCCGAGGAGTATCGCGAAAGCCACGTGCTCCAGCGCTTCGCCGCATTGGCGAAAGAGTTGGGCGTGGTGCTGCCGCTGAGCTGGTATGAGAAGGCCGGCAACGCCTACTTCAACTCACTGAGCGTGGCCGACGCCGACGGGCGCCTGTTGGGTGTGTACCGCAAGACCCACATCCCCAACGCCATCGGCTATCAGGAGAAAGAATACTTCAGCCCCGGCGACAGCGGTTTCCGGGTCTGGGACACCGCGTTCGGGCGCATCGGCCTGGGCATCTGCTGGGATCAGTGGTTCCCCGAAACCGCTCGCTGCCTGGCGTTGATGGGGGCCGAAGTGCTGCTGTTCCCGACGGCCATCGGCTCCGAACCGGGTTGTGCCACTCTCGATTCCCGGGATCACTGGCAGATGACCATGCGCGGCCACGCCGCCGCGAACCTGCTGCCGGTGGTGGCGGCCAACCGGGTCGGCCGGGAGGCGGCGACCACCGACCCGACTCTGCAAATGAGCTTCTATGGCTCGTCGTTCATCTGCAACCACAAGGGCAAGTTGCTCGCCGAAGCCGACCGTGACAGCACCGGCGTGCTGGTCCACAGCCTGGACCTGGCGGCCATGCGCGAGGACCGCCTGACCTGGGGTATCTACCGCGATCGCCGTCCGGAAATGTACGGCGCCTTGTTGACCCAGGACGGTCGTCAGATCCACTCACGCTGGGCAACCCAAGGGGTGTGACATGAACACGATCAACAAGCTGTGCCTGGCCATGGGGCTGACGCTGAGCTGTGCGGTGCCTGCGTTGCACGCCGAGGAGAAAACCCTGCGGCTGTACAACTGGGCCGACTATTTCGCCGAGGACACCTTGAGCAAGTTCACCGCCGAAACCGGGATCAAAGTGATCTACGACGTGATGGACGGCAGTGAAACCCTGGAAGCGAAAATGCTCGCTGGCGGCAGCGGCTACGACCTGATCTTCCCCGGTGACACCGTGGCCGAACGCCTGATGCGCGCCGGCAGTTTGCAGCCCTTGGATCAGTCAAAACTTACTGCTCTGAACGACGTCGAGCCGGGGTTGCAGAAATTGCGCTCGCACTATGAGCAGTCGCGCCAGGCCACGGTCCCGTACACCTGGGGCACCATCGGCCTGACCTACAACGCCGGGCAGATCGCCCAGCGTGCGCCGGATGCGCCGGTCGACAGCCTGGACATGCTGTTCAAACCGGAACTGGCGGCGAAATTCGCCGACTGCGGCATCTCGATGATCGACTCGCCGGACGAAGTGCTGGCGGTGGTGCTCAATTACTTGGGCCGCGACCCGAGGAGCGCCAAGCCGGCGGACCTGGCGGCGGCCAGTGACTTGCTGATGAAACTGCGGCCGTACATTCGCAAGTTCCAGTCGCAACCGGTGACCGACCTGGTCAACGGCAACCTGTGCATGTCCCTCGGCTACAGCGGCGACATGACCCAGGCGCAACGCACGTCTGACGGCGCTGGCAAGAAAACCGCCTTCCACTACCGCATCCCCCGCGAAGGCACCACGGTGTGGATGGACACCATGGCCATTCCCGTCGACGCCCGGCATCCGGAGTACGCCTACGCGTTCATCAACTTCGTGATGCGCCCGCAAAACATGGCAGCCATCAGCAACTTCACCGGCTACCCGACCTCCAACGCCAAGGCACGCCCGGATGTCGATGCCGCGATGCGCAACAACCCGGACATCTACCTCGATGATGCCACCTACGCGCGGCTGATTCCCGGCAAGGACATTCCCCAGGCCGACATGCGGGCACGCATGCGCACCTGGACCAAGTTCAAGACCGCTACAGTCAAATGATCACCGGCCGGCCCGAGGGCCGGCCAAACCTCGATTTCAGGAAATCACATGCCGACACGTCGAACATTCATCAAGCGGGTATCGGTCGCAGCCGCAATGGGCACGGTGGCGTCCATGGGATTGGGTTTTGCCGGCCTGCCGGTGCGAGCGGCCGACAAAGGCAATTGGTACATGCCCGATGAAGGGGACAAACACCAGCGGGCCTTCATCGCCTTCGGGGCACAGGCCGCGATCTGGGAGGACTTCACGCCCCACGTGCAAGACGCCCTTGGCCGGATCGCCCGCAGCATTGCCGAACACGAGCCGGTCACCGTGTTCTGTCGCCAGAGCGAACGGCGCCTGGCCGAAGTCAAATGCGGTAGCCACAACACCACCTTCGTGATCACCGAACTGGATGACATCTGGATGCGCGACATCGGCGCCAATTTTGTCGTCGACGGAAGCGGCGGCCTTGCTGCCGTGGACTTCAACTTCAACGGCTGGGGCAACAAACAGCAGCATGCGGACGATGCGCAACTGGCCGCCCTGGTCGCCGAAAACGCCAAGGCGGATTACCAGCGAAGCGAACTGGTGGGCGAGGGCGGTGGCATCGAAGTGGATGGCCACGGCACAGGGATCATGACCGAAAGCAGCTGGATCAACCGCAACCGCAATCCCGACTGGAGCAAGGCCGAGGTCGAGGCAGAACTGAAAGAGCGCCTGGGGCTGCGCAAAATCATCTGGCTACCGGGCATCAAGGGCAAGGACATCACCGACGCCCACGTCGATTTCTATGCGCGCTTCGTCAAGCCCGGCGTGGTCATCGCCAACCTCGACAACGACCCCGAGTCCTACGACTACAAGGTCACTCGCGCCCATCTGCAGATCCTGGAAAACGCCACGGATGCCGATGGCCGCAAGTTGCAGGTGCATACCGTGTCGCCGCCGCTCAACCCGCGCAACAGCCGGTTCAGCAACGACAACCCGGACTTCGCCGCGGGCTACATCAACTACTTCGTGATCAACGGCGCGATCATCGCACCGCAATTCGGCGATGAAGAAGCCGATGCCAAGGCCTTCGACCTGCTGTCCGAACTCTACCCGGACCGCGAGGTGGTGCAGCTCGACATCGACGCGATCTCTGCCGGTGGTGGAGGGATTCACTGCGTGACCAGTCACCAGCCGATGGTGTGATGACTTCCGGTTTTACACAAAACCTGTAGGAGCGAGCCTGCTCGCGATGAACTCAAGAGCGCCGCGTTTAGCCAGCAAGCACGCGTTTTCGTTGACGACCATCGCGAGCAGGCTCGCTCCTACAGGGGGGGGCGGGATCAGGACATCAGGCCTTGCTGGCCTTCAGGTAAGCCCCCAACCGCCGCCCCATTTCCTCACCCAGCGCCTGCAAGCCACTGAGCGGCCGCACCATCACTTCAAACTCGACAATCTTGCCCTGTTCGTTGAAGCGGATCATGTCGATGCCCTTCAGTTCTTTCTCGCCGACCCTGGCGCTGAATTCGAGAATCACGTTCAAGCCATCCGCCGTCGCCAGCTCACGGTGATAGGCAAAATCCTCGAACACGTCCATGACCGTATTGAGGATCATCGACACCACCGGCGCTCCCGGATACGGCGTGTGCGCCATCGGCGAACGGAACACTGCCTGCGGATCGAGCATTTCGGGCAAACCGCTCAAGTCGCGGTTGTCGAGCACCGCGTGCCACTGCTTCAGGGACGCTGCGACATTGGGGTTCAGTTTCAGCTCAGACATCTTCAACTCCTGTTTTTATTGTTGTGGTGCGAAAGCGTTGGTCGATCACCCTGGCGGCATCGTCAGCCCATTGCCGATAAAGCATCGGCCCCGGATGAAAACCATCGCTGGCCATCAAGCCCGGTTCGGGCGCCAGCGGGGTGGTCAGCATCGTACATTGATCCAGGCGTGCGGCCAGATCCGCAAGATGTGCATTGAACCGCCGCGCCCTGAAACCCAGAAACCAGCGCAGCGGCTGGGGCAGCGCGGGGAACAAATGCATCGGCGGAAGCGGCGACACCACGATCTGCCTCACCGCGTATTTATCGCACAGCAGCGCCATCAAGCGCCGTTGCCGAGCGAGCCACTGATCCAGGGTGAGAGAGCTGGTGACATCGTTGACGCCAATCGACAACAGCGCCACATCGAACGGCTCGGGGGCGTGCTGTTCGAGCAGCTCCAGCAACCCTTGTGAATCCAGCCCCGAGTGCGCCCAGAGTTTCCACGACAACTGGTAATCATCGGCCAGGCGCGCGACCAGCCGACCACTGAGGGCTTCACCTTGAGTCGCCGCACCTACCCCCGCTGCGGCGCTGTCGCCGACAATCAACAAGCGCAGCACGTCACCGCTGCCGACCTCGCCCTGGCGGTCACCTTCGGCCTCCGGCAACTTGGGCGTCACCCGCCGCGTATACAGGCCCTGGGCCAGCAACAACGGGCCGAGCAGGATTTTGGCGAGGGTTTCAATGTGGCTCATTTGACGTTATCGCCCTGCAATACACAGCTCCCCGGTCGCACGAATCATCGCCTGGCCATGCAAATAATCCTTGATCAGCGCGGAACGTTCGGTGGCCAGCCATTGCGGGCAGTTCGGGTCGTTGCGGTAGGGCAGGAACGCGGCGTACTGCGTGAGCAGCAGGTTCTGCAGGTTGTCGAGCTTGGGCCGGATGTCGTTGCCCAGGTCTGGCCGTGGCGTGTCCGGTGCCTTGTGCGCCGCTTGCCATTGTGCGAGCCGGCCGTATTGCACCAGTTTGCTGGCTTCAATCTGGGCGGCGATCAGGACGGCGACATCGTCGGGGTCAAGCTGGCGTTCGGCCGCCTGCTTCCTGGCGTTGGCGATGACTTGCGCTTCCCGGGTGTTGTCCTGGACCGGTTTGCCGCTGTCCCACTTGGTCAGCGCCACCAGTTCGCTGATGTTCAACCGCTCATTCATCGTCGCCAGCAAGGGCTGCAAGGCATCGGGCGCCGGGGGTGTCGTGCCGGCTTGGGCGCTGCCAGCGAGCAAGCCGAGCAGGGCGCAGGTCAGCCAGTGCGGCAGGCGCAGGGAACGGGGCATGGGCAGAACCTCCTTGGACGCGAAAATCACTCCGGCTTGTGTATCACAAGTGCGGCCAGGGAACGACAGGTTGCGAAAGATTCAGGCCAGCAGCCGTTCAATCTGCGCCAGCTCCCAGGTGCTGAGCAAACTCACCGGGTCGGTGCCGAAGCGCTGCCCGTTGTCGAACACATATTCTCGGCCATCGGGGCTTTGGCCGTGCAGGCAGTGGCGCAGGTGACCGGCGTCGACGTCGAGCGTCAGGCGCCAGCCGTCGATGTCGACCTGTACATGGTCAGGCTCGCAGGCGTCGTCGACTCGCTTGAAGGTGCAGATGCCTTGAGCGGCATCGCGCAACGGCTGGTAAACCTCGCGGGCGGTGAGGGCGGGCACAGGTGTCTCCGGGGCGGAATCGGGGAGGCACAGGATAGATCATCAGCCTGCAAAAAAGCCCGGAAACGCCAAATAACCTTGTGGGAGCGAGCTTGCTCGCGATTAGGCCGGACATCCAACATCAATGGCGCCTGACACACCGCCATCGCGAGCAAGCTCGCTCCCACAGGGGAATGCAGCCACCCGCAAAGCTCGGAAACGCCAAACAACCTTGTGGGAGCGAGCTTGCTCGCGATTAGGCCGGCACATCCAACATCAATGGCGCCTGACACGCCGCCATCGCGAGCAAGCTCGCTCCCACAGGTTAATCAGCACGCGCCTATTTCCTGTCCAACGCCGCCTCCGCCGCGGCAATTTCAGCCTGGCGCTTGACGATCATGTCGCCCACCGGTGGCCCCTGGAAGCGCCGGGCTTCAAAACCGAACCAGACGATGGCCGTCAGGATCAGGAAACCGATGGTGATGTACAGCGCCCAATCGTTCGGTGGCTGGATGCCGATGACGAAAATGATGATCATCGCCAGGATCGAGAGGATGGCGAACACCGAGTACCAGAAACGCCCCATGTTCCACGGCCCCATGGTCGGCCACTTCGACGTCCCAAAGGTAAACAGGCCGAGCGCGATGGGAATGGCGAAGGAGAAGAACAGGAAGATCACCGTGCAGGACACCACGATGGTATAGACCGGCGTTGTCCCGATCGAGATCACCGACGATCCCCAGACGAACAACACCGCTAGGGTGGCACCGGTCCAGATCGCTGCCACCGGGCTGCGATGGGTCGATGAGACCGAGGACAGCGCTTTTGAGCAGGGCAGGCCACCGTCCCGGGAGAACGCGAAGATCATCCGTGAAACCGAGGTGACGGTGGCCAGTCCGCAGAGTACCTGCGAGATGAAAATCGCCACGAAAAGCACCAGTTTCAAGGTCGGGTTGACCTGGGTGTTCATGGCCCAGAAAAACACGTTCCAGCCTTGCTTGGCCGCCTCGTCCATGTTCGGCAGCATCAGCACGAACGCGCTGAGCATCAGCCAGCCGAACAGCAACGACCAGACCACCGACATGACCATGCCGCGCGGCACCGACATGGCCGCGTTGCGGGTTTCCTCGGAGGTATGCGCAGAGGCGTCATAGCCGGTGATGGTGTAGATCGGCAACAACAGGCCGAGCATGAACACCCAGCCGTTGGAGACCTGCGGCCAGACGCTGCCACCCGCTTCGCCGGAATAGTTGCCGAAGGTCCACAGCCGTGCGAATTCATAGCTGGGTGCCGATATCAGGCAGACGATGGTCAGGGCCAGCGCCGTGGCGAAGATCAGGTAACCTGAGAAGTCAGTGAGTTTGGCGGTCAGGCCGATACCCAAGTGGTTGCACAAGGCCTGCAGGCCGGTGAGGATTGCCAGGAAAATCACCCTGACCGTGGTCGTGTCCTCCATGCCCAGTGCCGGCCCGAAGGCACCGAAAAAGAAGTAATAGGTACCGACGTTGATCGCGCCCAGCACCGTGACCAGCCCCAGCAGGTTGAACCACGCGGTCAGCCAGCCGGTGAAGCGGTTACCGAGGATCGAGCCCCAGTGGTACAGGCCGCCAGCGGTGGGGTAGGCCGAGGAAATCTGCGCCATGGCCATGGCGAATACCCCGGAGATCAGGCAACCGATTGGCCAGCCGATCCCGATGGATGCCCCGCCCGCGCCCGAGGTGCCCTGGGCCAGGGAGTTGATGCCACCCGAGAGGATGCAGATGATCGAAAAGGAAATGGCGAAGTTGGAGAAAACCCCCATTCGTCGTGAGAGTTGCTGGGCATAGCCCATGCTGTGCAGCACCTTGACGTCATCGTCGTGCGTTTCGGTGCCCGGCTGGCTTGCTGGGTTCATGATGTGTGCCCCTTTTCAGGTTTTGGACAGGCCGAACTGAGCCGCCGTAGGCTCGACCTTGGTTTTCTGTAGGAGCGAGCTTGCTCGCGATGAACGTCAACGATGACGCGGGGAGCCTGACACCCCGCGTCATCCTCAAGTCCATTGCGAGCAGGCACGCTCCTACAGACGGCCGTGAAGTGCCGCGTCGAAAATCTTTGCCACGCCGTCCCGGGTCAATGGCAGCGGGTTGCCGCCAGCGGAAGGGTCGACAATCGCCATGTCGGCGATCAGGTCGGCCTGCCGGTCATCAACGCCCAGTTCAACCAGGGTATGGGGCACGCCGATGTCCTTGCGCAGCTTGAGGACGAAGGCCAGGAAACTGTCGAACCCCGGGGAGGGCAGGCGCAGGTACGCCGCCAGGCGGGTGATGCGCTCCTCGATGGCCGAGCGATTGAAGTGCAGGACATAGGGCATGAAGGTGGCATTGGTCATGCCGTGATGGGTGTCATACAACGCACCCACCGGATGGGAGAGCGCATGCATCCCGCCCAGGCCTTTCTGGAATGCCGTGGCGCCCATGGCCGCCGCCGCGAGCATTTGTGCGCGGGCCTCAAGGTCCGACGGCGTGTGTACCGCCTTCACCAGTGAGTTGGCCACCAGGCGCATGCCCTCCACGGCAATGCCATCGGCCAGGGGGTGAAAGCCGGGGGCGCAGTACGCTTCCAGGCAATGGGACAGCGCGTCCATGCCGGTGCCTGCGGTGATTTTGGCGGGCATGCCGACGGTGAGGGCCGGATCGCTGATCACCACGCGGGGCATCATTTTCGGGTGGAAGATGATGCGTTTGGTGTGGGTGCGCTCGTCGATGATCACCGCCGCACGGCCGACTTCGGAACCGGTTCCCGCCGTGGTCGGCACGGCAATGACCGGGGCGATGCGGCTGTCGTCGGCGCGGGTCCAGTAGTCGCCGATGTCTTCGAAGTCCCAGACCGGACGGGTCTGGCCGCTCATGAAGGCAATGAGCTTGCCCATGTCCAGGCCACTGCCGCCGCCGAACGCGATCACGCCATCGTGCTGGCCGGCACGCCAGGCATCGAGCCCGCCAGCCAGGTTGGCTTCCACCGGATTGGGCTTGAGGTCACAAAACAGCGCCACGCCAAGACCGGCGGCGCGCAATGCGTCCAGTGCCGCCGTGGTGATCGGTGCGCGCGCCAGGCCGCTGTCGGTCACGAGTAAAGGTCGCTGGATACCCTGGCTGCGACAGACCTCGGCCAGTTCGGCGATGCGCCCGACACCGAAACGAACGCTTGTGGGGTAGCTCCAGTTTCCTGTCAGGTTCATGGTCTACACCTCGTGACGCAGATGAAAGGATTTGGCCCGGGTCAGGTGCTCGTAGCCCAATGGCGACAGGGTGACGCCGCGACCGCTGTTCTTCACGCCGGTCCAGGCCAATGCCGGGTCCAGGTAATCGCAGCGGTTCATGAACACCGTGCCGGTGGCGATCTCGTTGCCCAGGCGTTCGGCTGCTGCGAGGTCCCGGGTCCAGATGGAAGCGCTGAGCCCGAACTCACTGTCATTCATCAAGGTGATGGCTTCTTCATCGCTGGCCACCGGCATGATGCCGACCACCGGGCCAAAGCTTTCGTCGCGCATGACCGACATTTCATGGTTAACGTCCACCAGCACTTGCGGTGCCAGGTAGGCGCTGCCCGGCACGTCGGCGGGAAAGGACTTCGGATCGATCAGCGCTTTGGCGCCCTGGGCCAGCGCATCGGCAATCTGGCCGCGAACGAAGAATGCGGCGCCCGGTGTCACCAGCGGACCGAGGGTGGTGGCTTCATCCAGTGGGTTGCCCAGCACGTACTGGCGGGTCAGTTCGGCGAAGCGCTCGACAAACACCGGGTAGATTTTCTGGTCGACGTAGATGCGTTCCACGGCGCAGCAACTCTGCCCGGAATTGAAGAAACTGCCGTCCACCAGATTTTCCACCGCCTGTTCAAGGTTGGCGTCTGCCCGGACATAGGCCGGGTCTTTGCCGCCGAGCTCCAGGCCCATACCGAGAAATTGTCCGCTGGCGACGCTTTCCATGACTTTTCCAGCCTCCACGGAACCGGTGAAGTTCACTTGCTGCACGCGCCCGCAAGCAATGATCGCCCCGGTCGACACATGGTCGAGCAGCAGATTCTGGAACAACCCCTCGGGCAGTTTTGCGCGACGCATGGCCTCGGCGAAACGCTCGCCCACCAGCAGCGTTTGCGAAGCATGCTTGAGGATCACGCTGTTGCCGGCCATCAGCGCCGGGATAATCGTGTTCACCGCCGTCAGATAGGGGTAATTCCACGGAGCGACCACCAGCACCGTGCCCAGCGGCTCGCGTTTGATATAGCGACGAAATCCCGCGACAGGCTCGGGCTCTACCCGGTCAAGGACTTGCGGTGCGATAGCGATCATGTGCCGGGCGCGTTCGGCGAAACCGCGCAGTTCGCCGGCGCCATAACGCACCGGGCGGCCCATTTGCCAGGCAAGCTCCGGCACGATGTCGGCCTGCATCGACAGCATTGCGTCCACCGCGGCAGTGCAAAACGCCGCGCGTTCGCTCAGTGAGCGGCGTTGCCATGCCGCCTGTGCGCTGGCAGCGGCCGTCAGCGCCTGCTCGATCTGCGCCGCATCGGCCACCTCGCGTTCGGCGTACACCCGGCCATCGACCGGGGAGATCAATTGAACCTTCGCAGTCATGATGTTCTCAATAGCGCTCGAAGCCGCGCTGCAGTTCCCAGTCGGTGATACGCCGGTCGTACTCTTTCTGCTCCCACTCGGCGGTGTGCACGTAATGGTCGACCACCTCATCGCCGAACGCCTTGCGCAACATGCCGGAGGTCTTGAGTGCGGCGCTCGCTTCGCGCAGTGTCTTGGACACTTCCGGCAAATGCTCATCCAGGTAGGCGTCGCCTTCGAACGGCGGCGCCAGATCGAGCTTCTCGTCGATACCGGCCAGGCCCGCCGCGATCAGCGCGGCGAAGGCCAGATAGGGGTTGAGATCGGCACCGCCGATGCGGCATTCGATGCGGATGGCCTTGCTGCCTTCGGCACACAGGCGAAAGCCGGCGGTGCGATTGTCGCGGCTCCAGACCGCCCGCGTCGGCGCAAAAGTGCCAGCCTGGAAGCGCTTGTAGGAATTGATGTAGGGCGCGAGAAAACAGGTGATGTCGTTGGCGTACTTGAGCTGGCCGGCGACCCAGGAACGCATCAGTTTCGACATGCCGAATTCGGCTTTCGCGTCGAAGAACAGCGGCTTCTTGGCGTTCTTGTCCCACAGCGAATTATGGATGTGACTGCTGGAGCCGGCAGCGTCGTAGCGCCACTTGGCCATGAAGGTGATCGCCTTGCCCTGCAATTGCGCGATCTCTTTGCAGGCGTGCTTGATGATGACGTGGTGGTCGGCCATGGTCAGGGCGTCGGCGTAGCGGATGTTGATCTCTTCCTGGCCCGGGCCCCATTCACCCTTGGAGTTTTCCACGGGAATGCCCGAGGCCTGCAAGTGCTTGCGAATCGCCCGCAGCACCGGCTCTTCGCGGGTGGTCTGGAGGATGTTGTAGTCTTCGATGTAATGGCCGGCGGTTTTCGGTTTGTGATAGTTGCGCTTGTGGATCGCCTCGTAACTCTCATCGAACAGATAGAACTCGAGCTCCGAGGCAAACATGCCGGTGTAACCACGCTCGCGAAGGCGCTCGACCTGTTTTTTCAGAATCGCCCTTGGGCTGTGGGGCAGGTCCTGGCGATGGTGATGATCGAGCACGTCGCACAGCACCAGCGCCGTGCACTCAAGCCAGGGCACGCGCCGCAGGGTGGACATGTCGGGCTTGAGCACGAAATCGCCGTAACCCTTGCTCCAACTGGCCGCGGCGTAACCCGGCACCGGCTCCATGTCGATGTCATCGGCCAGCAGGTAGTTGCAGCAGTGGGTTTCTTCGTGGCCGCTGTCGATGAAAAACTCGACCTGGAACCGCTTGCCGACCAGGCGTCCCTGCATGTCGACCATGCAGACCAGTACGGTATCGATTTCGCCGGCAGCCGCGGCGCGCTTGAGTGCATCAAAGCTGAGGAGGGGCTCTGTCATCACGGCAATCCTGCGTGAAAGGTTTGGGCCAGTCTGGGATAGCTGTTGCAGACGCTCTCCAGAAAAACCCAAAACCTGCAGAACCGAGCATCATGAGCAACGAGTTGCTCAAAGCTTAGCCTACCGTTGCAATTGTAGGAGCGAGCTTGCTCGCGATGGATTTGAAGACACCGCGACTAATCAGAAAACCCGCGTCATCGTTGACGACCATCGCGAGCAAGCTCGCTCCTACAGGGTGGTCGTCTTCACTCCGGTAGCCCGGCCAGCCGCAGTCCATCGACGAAACGGGCGAAATCCTCAGGCCGTTGAATGGGCAGCCAGTCCTTGAGGGTGCACAGACGCAAAGAAGGATCCAGCTTTTGCAGACGCTGCATCGCCAGATTCGCTTTTTCCATTCGACCGCCGAGCGCATCACTGGCCGCCACCAGCGCCGCCGCGACCAGCAGACTGGGCAGGTTACCCAGGGCCTTTTCCGCCCACTGCGCAGCGGCATCGAAGTGCCCGGCGAAGAAATGCGCGAGCGCCATCCCCACCTGCATCCTGAACATTTCCGGATCCAGCGGACTCAAGCGAACGGCATGGTTCAAATGCTCGATGGCGGCGTCTGTTTCACCGTGCAGTGCCCGCAGGATACCGCCCAGAAACCAGGCGGGGGCGAGGTTGGGATTGAGCAGGCACGCCCTGTCGAGCAGCGCAATGCCGCCGTCGACTTCGCCGGCGAGATGAGCAAGCGCATGTCCGCCCCGGGTCAACGCGACGGCATCGTCGCGGCCGAGGGTCACCGCCAGACGCGCCAGGCGTATGCCCTCGGCGATTTCTGCGGGTCGATCGCTCATCCAGCCATTGAGCTTGCGCCAGAAGTGGCACCAGGCGGCCATGCCATAGGCCGAAGCGAATTCCGCATCGAGTTCGATGGCCTGGTAGAACATCGGCAGCGCCTGCTCGATGGCTTCGCGGCTGCCGCTGTGCAGTTTTGCCATGGCCCGCAGGTAGTAGTCGTAGGCGTCCAGGCTTTCCGTCGGCTTGCGCTTGGCGCGTTCGATTTCTGCCCGCTCCAGTTGCGGCGCGATGGCACCGACGACGCTTTCGGTGATTTGGTCCTGCAGCTCGAAGAGGTCGTCGAGCAGGCCTTCGAAGCGCTCCGCCCAGATATGCGTCCCGCTTGTCGCGTCGATCAGTTGCCCGGTAATGCGCAGCCGGTTCCCGCACTTGCGCACGCTGCCTTCGAGCACATAGCGCACGCCCAGTTCCTGGCCGACGCCCTGGGCGTCCACGACCTGGCCCTTGTAGGTGAAGCTCGAATTGCGCGCAATGACGAACAGCCAGCGGATACGCGACAGGGCCGCGATGATGTCCTCCACGACGCCATCGGCGAAATACTCCTGCTCCGGATCACCGCTCAGGTTCTGGAAGGGCAGGACGGTGATCGAGGGTTTGTCCGGCAGGACGAGCGTAGGGGAGGGGATTTGTTTCGGGGCAGCGCTTGCGCGTTCGTCGATGTCAGACTGTGGTGTTTGCCCGCTCAAGTCGTCGTTGATCCGACCAACGAAGCGGTAGCCCTTGCGGGGGACGGTGCGCACCAGGCGCTGCTCCTCACCGGTATCACCAACGGCCTTGCGCACCGCATTGATGTGGCTGGTGATCGTCGATTCCGAAACGATCCGGTCGCCCCACACCGCCTTGAGCAACTCGTCCTTGCTGACGACGCGGTCGGGATTGTTGACGAACAGCAGCAACAGATCGAAAACCTGCGGTCCGACGGCCACGATTTGCCCGCGCAGGGTCAGCTCCCGGCGCTCCTGATCGAGTACGTAGTCTTCAAACGTGAATGGCAAATTGAGCATCCCCTGGCGAAGCGCCCTCAACTCCGTGTCCCAGGCGGCTGTCGGTTGGTAACTGAGGCAGATGATACGGCAGCTCGACACCCGCTGCACCGTCTGCGGCAAGGGCGGCTGGACGAACGTCAATGGCTTTGGACATAAAACCAAGCACTCGCCAAGGCAAACCCAAGCCCGGCGCAAGGACTTGCCTGGTGCGCGCAGGCACTCTTTCTACACCGACGCAATGGTTGCAGTCGACAAGTGGAGAAAAGTCATGAAGATCGTCGTCATCGGAGGCTCCGGCCTCATCGGATCGAAACTTGTGAACACCCTGCGCGAGCGCGGCCATGATGCGCTCGCCGCCAGCCCCAGCACGGGCGTGAACAGCATCACCCGCGAAGGCCTGGCCGAAGCGATGGATGGTGCTGATGTGGTGGTCGACGTGGCGAACGCACCGTCGTGGGAGGACCAGGCAGTTCTCGATTTCTTTGAAACGTCGAGCCGTAACCTGCTGGCCGCCGAAGCCGCTGCCGGGGTTCGTCATCACGTAGCCCTGTCGATTGTCGGCAGCGAACGGCTTCCCGATACCGGCTATTTCCGGGCCAAGGTCGCGCAGGAAGCCCTTATCAAGGCATCCGGCGTTCCTTACACCATTCTACGTGCCACGCAGTTCTCCGAGTTTGCCGGCGGCATTGTCCAGTCGTTCGCCGTTGGCGAGGAAATTCATGCTTCGCCGGCGCTGATCCAGCCGATAGCGTCCGACGACGTGGTAGCGGCGCTGGCCGATGTCGTGCTGGCAGCACCGGTCAATGGCACCGTTGAAGTCGGTGGCCCGGAAACCATGCCGATCGACGAACTGGCCAGGCGTTATCTGCGGGCGACCCAGGACAACCGCAAGGTCGTGCCGGATGTACATGCCCGTTACTTCGGCGCCGTGCTCGACGATCAATCGCTGGTCACCGGCAAGAACGCACGCCTGGGGGCGATCCGCTTCGACGACTGGCTGGCCCGGTCGATGGCGCAGTAACGGATCGCACCCGCACATTTCCCTACGAATCCAGGAGAAATCCCATGGTTACCCGATTGCTAATGGCCGCTGTCTTCGCGGCGCTCTCGATCAGCGCCGCAACAGCCGCCGAGCCGCCCCCCGGCAAGGTGACGGTGGTGTTCGACCGTCCCATTCCCAACATCCCTGGCAAGAGCATGAGGGGCGTGGTCGTCGAGTATGGGCCGGGTGCCGCATCGCCGGCCCACACCCATCCGAAAACGGCCTTCATCTATGCAACGGTCCTGGAGGGTTCGTTTCGCATCCAGGTCAAAGGCGAGCCGGAAAAGATCTACAACGTCGGCGAAAACTTCGTAGAGGAACCGGGCTCCGTGCACCTGGTCAGCGCCAACGCCAGTGACACCCAACCTGCACGCCTGTTGGCGGTGTTCGTCCTCGACACCGAGGAAAAGGTACTCGTGACACCGATCAAACAGTGAGCCGATCACGCGCTCATGAAGGCTCGACCGCCGGGCGGCAGACCCTGTCGCCCAGTGGCTGAGTCAGTTCTTGGCACTGAACAGGAAATGAAAAAATGAACTCGCTCCTGGACAAGGCCGCCATTGCCACCAGCGCAAGTAGCGGCACGCCTGTGGTCGTGGTGCGGCGAAGCAAGCGCAAGACCATCGGCCTGTTGCTGTGCGTCGCGGCCTTGATGGTCGTGGCGGTTTGGGGAGCCATGGCGTTTTCAAGTGGCGTGACCTCGACCGACAACGCGTATGTCCGCGGGGACGTCACCTCGCTGGCCGCCAAGGTCGCGGGCTATGTCACGGCGGTGGAGGTTCGGGACAACCAGGCCGTGCGTGCCGGTGATGTGCTGTTTCGAATCGATGACCGCGACTACCGCGCCAAACTTGCGCAAGCCGAGGCCAATGTCAGCGCCGCCCAGGCGCGCCTGACCCATGTCGACGCACAGATCCAGCTCCAGCATGCGCTGATCAGGCAGGCCGAAGCGCAAAGGCGCTCAGCCTCCGCCGACATGAGCCTGGCGGCCAAGACCCACGACCGCAGCCGCAAACTGATCGTCAGCAATGCGGTGAGCCAGGCCCTGGTCGATGAAACCGGCACCGCGCAATCCAGAGCCGCGGCCTCGGTTTCGGCCGCTTCGGCAACGGTCGAGGCGCAACAGCAGCGCATCACGGTGTTTGTAGCCGAGCGCGAGGCTGCCGTGGCCGCTGTGAGCCAGGCAGAGGCCGCACGTGATCTCGCCCGGATCGATCTCGAGCACACCGTGGTACACGCACCTGTGGATGGCGTGGTCGGTAACCGTCAGGTTCGCCTCGGTCGTTTCGTCACACCGGGCGTATCCCTGCTCGATATCGTGCCGGTCAACGATGTGTGGATCGTGGCGAACTTCAAGGAAACTCAACTGGAACATATTCGCCCCGGTCAGCCGGTGCGCGTCACGGTCGATGGCTACCCCGATGCGGCACTCGATGGCGTGGTCGACAGCTTTGCACCAGGCAGTGGCTCGGCGTTCAGCCTGCTGCCGCCCGACAACGCCACCGGGAACTTTGTGCGTGTCGTGCAGCGCGTCCCGGTGAAGATCCGCCTGGCTGAAAACCCCCTGCCGGGGCGCATCGTGCCGGGCCTGTCCGCGCGGGTGGAAGTTGCACAAGGGGCAGGCTCATGAGCCGCGTTGCCTGCGCCACGCCGAGCAGCGCCAGGACAATGAACGGCGTCCTGCTCATGGTGGGCATCGTGCTGGCGACGTTGACGGAAGCGATCGCCAGCACCGTGCTGGCCCTCGGTCGCGGCGACATCATCGGCGACACCTATGCCACGCCTGACGAGTTCGCCTGGCTGGATGTCGGCTACATCGCGTTCAAGCTGATCGGGTTCATGCTCGCCCCTTGGCTGATGCAGCGATTTTCTGCGCGCAACGTGATCATCGGCGCCACCCTGGTCATGGGCCTGGCGTGCTGCGTGGCTGCCGTTACCGCCTGGCTGGAACTGCTGATCGCATTACGCATCCTGCAAGGCTTCGCGGGAGGTGCTTTGCTGGTGGCGGGCCAGGCGATCATCTTTCGCGGCTATCGGCGCGCGCTTCAGCCGATCCTGCAAGCCCTGTTCGCCATGGCGGCGGTGGTCGCGTCGGCGACCCTCGCGCCAGCCCTGCAAGGGTGGTTGATCGACAGCCAGTCCTGGACCTGGATTTTCTTCAGCGTGGTGCCGCTGGCCCTGGCGGCGACCGGCCTCTTGCTCATCGCCGACCACCCCATGCCCGCCAGGGTCCGGCAACATTCGTTCGACTGGCTCGGGTTCTCGCTGCTCTCTGCGGCCCTGTTCTGTTTCACCTACGTGCTCAGCCAGGGCAGCCGCTGGGACTGGTTCGAGGAACCGCGCATCCTGGCACTGACGGTGATCGGTGCCGCCGCGCTGCTGGCCTTTCTCGGTCAACAGGTGTTGGCCAACGGCCAGGGGTTGCTCGATTTCAGCCTGTTCAAAACAAGCGATTTCACCTTTGCCTTTATCGTCAGTTTCGTCGCCGGTGCCGCCCTGTTCGGCAGCGCCTACCTGATCCCGGCGTTCGCCCTGTCGGTACTCGCGTTCACGCCGACCGATGCCGGCCTGCTCCTGTTGCCCAGTGGCGGTTTTTTTGTCGGTTCGCTGCTCATCGCCGCCTATCTGTTCAGCGTGCGTCGCGTGCCGCCGGTGGCGACCGTGCCGTTGGGTATCCTGCTGATCATGGGGGCGATGTGGATGCTGTCCGGCTCCAACAGCGAAAGCGGCACCGACGACATGATGGCGGCCATCCTGTTGCGCGGCCTGGGCCTTGGTTTCCTGTTTCTGTCGATCACGCTGATTGCTTTCAGCCACCTCAACAGCCGCAACCTGGCCAGCGGCATCGGCCTGTTCAACACAGGGCGCCAGTTGGGAGGCTTGATGGGCGTCGCCGGGCTGCAGACCTTGATTGACCATCAGGTTGTCAGCAATGGCGTGGTCCTCGGCGCCAACGTCACCCCAGGGGGACACGCGGTCATCGAACGGCTGATGACCACAACCGCGATGCTGGCAGGGAAGGGCATGGATCAGGTGGCCGCTGGCCGGGCAACCACGAGCCTGCTGGGCAAGGCGGTATCAGGTCAGGCCACGGTGATTGCTTTCGATACGGCGTTCTTCGCCGTGGCCCTGCTGTTCGTCTTTGCCGCGCCCGTGCTAGTCGGCATCAAGATTGGCCTCTCGCGATCCGCGAAAGTGCATGACCTACAAACGAATTGATAACCCGCACGAAAAAGCCCGGCTGTTGAAGCCTGATGCTGTTCAGTTAAAAGAACGATCCCCTGTAGGAGCGAGTTTGCTCGCGATGGTCGTTAACGATGCCGCGTGTTTACTGACTAAACGCAGCGCTCTTGAGTCCATCGCGAGCAAGCTCGCTCCTACAGTGAGTGGATCATTCTCGCTTGATTGAGCAGCATCAGGCTGTTGAGGCCGGGCTTTTCGTTGAGTCTTGCGGTAAAGCACTGCATTCAGACAGCGCGGCTTTCGATCAGACGGTCGGAACCACCTTCGGCAACACGTTTTTCCAGCAGGCGATCCGAACCACCTTCGGCCACACGATTCTCGATCAAACGATCCGAACCACCCTCGGCCACACGGCTTTCAATCAGACGATCCGAGCCGCCTTCAGCGACCACAGGTTGAGCAGGGTTTGCGGCGAAAGCGTTAACTGCGAAAACCGAGAAAGCGATGCTGAGGAGGGTTTGGCGTTTCATGATGGTGTGCTCCGGGGTGCTTATGGGTTGGTATGGAGCAGATGTTACGCCGGGGATTTTTTAAGAGAACTTCATTGAAATGATGGTGACTATCGATGCGCTCAATGGATCGCAGATCCCTGTGGGAG
Organism: Pseudomonas sp. GW456-L13; assembly: GCF_017350115.1. Classification (NCBI taxonomy): domain Bacteria; kingdom Pseudomonadati; phylum Pseudomonadota; class Gammaproteobacteria; order Pseudomonadales; family Pseudomonadaceae; genus Pseudomonas; species Pseudomonas sp. GW456-L13. The sequence continues at coordinate 200,592 of NZ_JACNAS010000002.1, read as the reverse complement.
CGAGCTTGCTCGCGATGGCAATTTCACGTTCAACATATGTGTCGATTGACACACAGCAATCGCGAGCAAGCTCGCTCCCACAGGTATTCATGTGCCTGACAACGGGGCTCAAGCCTCACTGATCTGACTGACACTGGTGATCTGCCCATTCCAGACCATCTCGTAATGCGCCGTCTGCACAATCGACGAAACCGGCCTCGGCGTCATCAACGCCCAGCAATGACTGCCCGGCATCCGCACCGAGTGATAACGCAAACCGGGGCAACCGGCATCGCGCACCGCCTGCCCCAACACACGGGAGTGGCTGTAGTCGTCCGGCGCATACACCGGATCGCTCATCGGCAGGGCCGTGGCGTCCTTCATCCCGCCATCGCCAAATGCACAGGCCAATCCACGAAACACAAAGCGCTCATAGTTCAGGCTCGGAACCCTCGACCAATACAGCGCCTGGTGATGTCGCACCTCGGCCAGCGCCGCGTCCATCGACTCCGCCAAGTACAACACCCCAAAACGGCCATCGCTGAAACGCGAGCCCGCCGGGTTGACGTGGGTAAACGGCGCAATGGCGTAGGAGCAACCCGGAATGCCGAACGGGATCTCGCGGCGCGCAATCAACTCCAGCTGACCCACCTCATTCTTCAACCGCGGATTGGTCAGCGCCTGAATCTCGAACAACACCTCGAACTCAGCCGCATCCGCCACATCATCAAACAACGCAATGGGCGGAAACTTCGAATTGACCAGGCGATAAGCCTGCAACGACTGACCGGCAAACACCGCCAGCTCACTCGCCATCACCATTGCGCACCCCGCAGCATGTCGATGCGGCGGAAGGTTTCGTACAGCGAAATCATGTCGCCCTGGGCCATGATCTCCAGCGGCGAACGCCCGTTGAAAAACTCGTTGTCATTGGCCATCGAGGCAAAGCCGTACACGTTATCCGGGTTGTCGAACACCAGCCGCAACGTCGCGTGAATGTTCAACACAAAACTGATGCGCTGCATCTGGTCCGCATCCAGCGCCACCGCCCAGTCCGGGTCTCGCTGCCGGGCGCGGGTGTAGGTGCTTCGGGAAATACGCAGGATGCGACAGGCCTGATCACTGGTGGCCTTCCACTTTTCCAGAATGCTCACGGCGGCACGCAGGCCGGTGACGCATTGGTTTTTGCTGAAGGATTGGGGTTGCAGGGGGACGGCCATGATCAATACCTATCTTGACTCCATAGACTCAAAGATAGGTTTGTTGAGTCTGTAGAGCAAATCGGTTCGACCAACGGAAAACTTCTCCCGTCGAGCATCATTGATGAAACGTCCGCCCCAACGCATCCAGCCGGATCGCAATGGGCGGCAAGCGCCGACTGCTCAGCGCCAGTGTCTCCACATCATCCGCCGTGTTTTGCGCAATGCTCTGCACCGACTGCAAACGCCCGACAATCTCGAAACTCGCCGTGGACTGTTCGCGGGTCGTCGTGACGATCCGCCCATTGAGCTCATCGATCTGCGAGATGTCGCTGCCGACGGCCTGCAACATCGCCGCGGCCACCTGACTGTCCTCGACGCAGCGCACTACACCTTCGCGGCTGTCCTGCATGGCCTCGACGGCTTTGCGGCTGCCTTGCTGCAAGGCCTCGATGATGGTGCGGATTTCCTTGGTGGACACCGCCGTACGCTGCGCCAGGCTGCGCACCTCATCGGCCACCACCGCAAAGCCCCGGCCTTGCTCGCCGGCGCGCGCCGCTTCAATCGCGGCGTTGAGCGCCAGCAAGTTGGTCTGCTCGGCAATGCTGCTGATCACCTCCAGCACCGTACCGATCTGCTGCGCCTGCCAGGCCAGTACCTGCACGGTCTGGTTGGTGCCTTCCAGGCGTGAGGCCAGTTGAGTGATTTCCTGCCGCGCACGGTTCACGCTTTCCTGGCCGCGAGTGACTTGCGCGCTGGCCTGGCCGGCATGGACAACGGCATGCTCGACATGCACCACGATGTGCTCCATCGCATCGCCCATGCGCTGCATCGACCCGGTCATCTGCGCGATTTCCGTCAACTGATGCTTGGCGCCTTTCTCCAGCGTGTTACTGGCCTTGGCCAACTCCTGACCCAACTGACCCAAACCCTGAGAGTCACGCACCACGCCGTCCACCAAGGCGGTGATCTGCATCAAAAACTGATCGAAGCGCTGTGCCAGCGACACATGCACTCGCGCCTTGTCACCCTGGCCGGCACCCGCGGTGAACTGGGATGTGGTAGCGAGCATCTTGTCCAGCATGTCCTGGCTCTCCACCGCATCGGCCTGGCTGTGCACCGCCAGATAGAGCAGCGCGACCGTCTCCATCACCACATAAAAAGCGTGAACGAACACCATCGTCCAGCCACCGTGATGGGCCATCACAAACACCGGAAAACCCTGATGCTGCAGCGCATGAAACACCACGTGATGCAGCGCAATCGTCACCGCCGCCACCAGAATCGGCAGCCAGTCCCGATAAAACGTCAACACCGCCAACAACGCAAAAATCCCGAAGTGCGACTCAATGACCCCCTCGGCCTGATTGATATGCAACGCCGCCATCACCATCAAACCCAGGCCCAGCAGACAACGCATCAACCGCGTTCCGCCGATGGCGCGATACAACAACGTCAACAACACACTGGTGCCGCCGCCCACCAGCAGCGCCTGCTTCAACGTGTCGTGCCAGAACGCCAGGCCGATAGCGAACGCGAACATCAGCCAGATCAGGCCCAGCATGATGCGGTCGGCTTTGCGGTAGTGGTCGAGGAAACGAGGGGGGAAGGGCATGTACGCTTACTCCATGTAAATGAGCCAGAAAAAGCAGGGTTTATGGCAACACGGGACATCGCGAAGGCTTGGGTACGTTAAGGGGCAGACGTTTTCAGAGTCAGGGATGCGAATCTGTTGGCGGCATGGTCGAGCTGTATTTGAGATGCCGTGGAGAGCGTAGCCTTTGGCCATCATTCTAGGCAGCTACGACGTCGCTCGTGGAAAACAATGTCCGATATAGAGGCAAGTAATGCTGAAGTGACGGGGGAGTGCGACAGACTCCGTTGCAAAGCCTGTCGTACACCCGAGGCAATTACGACTTCTTCGGTGGATAGTTACCACGCAAGCCACCGGACTTGTTGCCGGTTTTGCTCGGCAGGTTCGGCACCAGCGGACGGGATCTGGGCTGGGGGTTGGAGCGGCTTTGGGGTTGCGGTTGTTTGCTCATGTTCGCCTCCTGATTTTTCAGGGATTCGCGAAGTGGTTTACTGATGAAGTTTAGCTAATTGACTGTCGGTCGCTTCGTTTAGCACTTCCGCATATTTATGGCCGTAGAAATGCGTAGCCCGCCCCCGACCGCGACCCGCGCTACTCTGCTGCCGTTCGGCATCGGTGCCGCCCTGGCACTGATAATCTTTGCCGCCGCCGCCATAGTCGTCCGACTGCTCTAGTCTCTTGTCTTCAGCCCTGATGGCTGGGGCGTCTTGTTGATTCATGCGAATTGAATCGAGCAGACGAAAAAAAGCCCGCGATGGGGAGAGCGGGCTGGAAATCACAAAGGAGCTGGATCCACCGTATGCCAATGGATGTGAAAATACTGTGATGGATGGCTGATTACTTGCTCGCGCAGAAATCGGGATTTCGTCTGGCGAATGTCATTTTGGAAGTTGCTCGCAGGCAAATCGTCAAGCGCTGCAAGGCTCGGCGCTGTTCCTGACCAATCTGGTGCGAGCTTGGGTTTGCGCTGCCTTAGAAGCGATACTTCGCCGAAGCTGTGATGCTGCGCGGCGCACCATATGTGAGGGCACCATAGGCATCGAAGATGTCGAAGTACTTCTCGTCGGTGACATTGTCGGCATTCACCTGTGCCGAGAGGTTTTCGGTGATCTCGTAGCGAGCCATCAGGTTGACCAGGGCATAGGCATCCTGCTGGATCTTCTCGGAGTTGCCTGCCGGGTTGATGGCGTAGGTGTAGATCGAGTCCTGCCAGTTAACCCCGCCGCCAATGGTCAGCTTGTTGAAAGCACCGGGCAGACGGTAGGTGGTAAAGGTACGCAGCAGCTTGGTCGGGTACAGGGTGTTTACGTCGTCGCCCTTGGCATCTTCGGCGGTGAACTGGGTGTAGCCCACTGTTGCATTCCAATCGGTCGCGAGCTCGCCGGACACTTCCAGCTCGAAGCCCTTGCTGGTTGCGCCTTCACTGGCCTCGTAGGCGTAACCGCCGACGGGGTTCGAAGGATCGATCAGCACGCCGGTGCTTTGACCCAGATTATCCTGCTTGATCTGGAAAATCGCAGCGGAGGCGTTCAAACGGCCACCGAAGTACTCACCCTTCAAACCGATTTCACTGCTCTGGCCAACGATGGGCTCCAATTGCTGGCCACTGCTGTCGCGTACCGACTGCGGCAGGAAGATTTCGGTGTAGCTGGCATAGGCCGAGAGGTTATCGGTGAGGTCGTAGACGACGCCTGCATAAGGGGTAAGTTCGTGATCGACATCGATCTTGCTCACCTCCGAGTAGATGTCATCGCTGGTCTTCTCGTACCAGCTCTCACGTGCACCAAGAATCACTTTCAAATCGTCGGTCACATTCAAGCGAGTGGCGGCGTAAAGCCCTTTCTGCCGGGTTTCGCTGTAGCCGTAGTCTGTCCGCGGGCCCCAGATCGGTTCCGGGAAATCGCCGTTATAGGCATCGAAGTTGGCAACACCGTCAAAGCCGGTTTGCGCATTGAGTGCATCGGCATCGAATTTCTGCTTGCTGTCTACATAACCGAAGGCCGCTTCATGCTCACGGCCCAACAGCGAGAACGGGCCATTGAAGCGGATGCCGTAGTCGTCCTGGGTGGTCTTGGTCTTGTAGGTCGCCGGGAACGAAGACATACCGGCACTACCGTTCTGGCCTGGATTGCCAGAGAGGTACAGCAGGGAAGAGTCGCCGGTTCGCTCGCCACGGTTGTAGCTGAGGTTGACTTGCCAGTCGTTGGCGAAGGTGTGATCGAGATTGACGAAGTAGGTATCGTAGGTGGTGTCCCACTTGCTCCATTTGGCGGAGGTTGTCTTCGAGCGGCTCCAGTTTGTGCGGCTACCGTCTGCGTACCAGACCGGCAGGCCGCCCCACATCGGCGAGTCGGCGTTGTTTTCCTGGTGGCTCAAGCCGAACCACAGCGTGGTGTCGGGTGTCAGGTCGATATCCATCGTGCCGTAGAGCGTCTGGCGCTTGTTGGAGTTCATGTCGATCCAGGTATCGCCTTCGTTGGTTTCCCCGACCAGCCGCGCGCGAATGGTGCCTTCCTCATTCAACGCCGTGGACACATCGGCCTCGACGCCATAGGTGTCCCATGTGCCGGCGCTCAGTTCTACTGACCCCTTCAAGTCAGTGCTGTAGGCGCGCTTGCGTACCATGTTGATGGATGCGGAAGGGTCGCCCGCGCCGGTCATCAAGCCGTTGGCGCCACGGACCACTTCAACGCGGTCGTACATGGCCAGGCTGCTGAAAACCTCCCCCGAACTCCAAGGCTGCTCAAAGATGGTAGGTACACCGTCGATCATCAGCGAGTTGAGCTCAAAGCCGCGGGCGTTGAACTGTGCCCGGCTGGTCTCGTAGCGGTTGACCGACACACCCGTGGCATTGTTGACCACATCGAGGATCGTACGCAGATCCTGGTCCTGAATGCGCTGTTGGGTGACGACACTGACCGACTGCGGGGTTTCGCGCAGTGACATGCTCAACGGTGTCGCCGTGCGCGCAGCGTCAGTGGTGTAAGAGTGGGTGTCTTCGGTGACGCCGGTTCGCGCTTGAGTGGCGGTCTCCGTGATAGCGATAGGCGCCAGGGTCAAAGAACTTTCAGTCTCACTCTGATCAGCCTGTTCCGCCGCCTGTAGAGGTGGAGCAGCGACAGTGATACCGACTGCAAGCATGTGCACTGCGAGGGCCAGAGGCCGGAGTGCCAGGGGCGAGCGCGGGGTAACGGTGTTTTGTGCACACGGGAGGGCTAGGGCGGACATGCGGACTCACATAGGATCTGGTGTTATTGAGAATAACTATCATACGCAAGTGTTACTAAGTGTGGAATGGGTTTCATACGCATTTGAGAGTGTTTATCAAATGTGATAGCTTCCGGCACATCCCCTCACAAGATCGTTTTCCGCTGATGGCCTCCTGTAAATCCCCGACACTGACCCAGCTGGTAGAGATCCACTACGAGGAACTCAAGGCCTATATCCAGCGCAGAGCGGGCTCATCGTTCATTGCGTCGGATATCGTTCAAGAGACGTGGCTACGCGCTGCCAGGCACTCGACGAAGCAGCCGGACAAGCCACTGGCCTACCTCTATCGCACGGCAAGCAATCTGTTGCTGGACAAGCAACGACAGGATACGACCCATGGTCGTTACTTCGGCGAAAGTGAGTTGGCTGAGGAGATCGAGTGCCCTTTGTCATCCCCGGACAAGGCCGCCGGTATTCGTCAGGAGCTGGAAATACTGTCCAATGCGTTAGACGATCTGCCGGAGAAATACCGCGTAGTGTTTCTGCTCTCCCGTTGCGAAGGATTCACCATGCGCGAGATCGCTGTGCAGCTGGATATCAAGGAGGGCACCATCGAAAAGCAGATCGCCAAAGGCATGCGGCACTGTCGTACGCGACTGGAACGGTCAGTTCATAGCGCCAGCGGATAAATTCAACACAATCAGTCGAGGGTCTTGCTCAGCGATCAGGTCGCTGGCTATGAGGATCTCGGGAAGAACCAGGAAACGGGTAACCGAGACGGTCACGCGCCGCGACCTGCCGATTTGAGAGAGTGCCTGTTCAGTCACTCTCTGGAAGGCACCTTCACCTCTATCCAGTTGATGCCCCACGAAGTCACACCGGTTGCATCACCTTTCGATGCACCCACTGAGCCTCGCTTTGCAGTTCCAGAACTTGCCAGTGGAAGCGTTCCAGCGAGGCATTGTGGCCGACGCTGATCAGGATCGTCTCCGGCAGCGTTTGTTTGAGTAACTGATAGCAGCGCGCCTCGTTCGCCGCATCCAGCGCCGAACTGCTCTCGTCGAGGAACAGCACCGCGGGGCGGGCCAGCAGGGCGCGGACGAAGGCACAGCGTTGCTGTTCGCCAACGCTCAGGATTTGCGACCAGTCCAGTTCGTCATCCAGTTGCTCGCTCAAGTGTTGCAGGCCGACGTGCTGCATGTGCAGGCGTAACGCGGCGTCTGCATCACGATCCGGTTGATTGGGGTACCAGAGTGCTTCGCGCAGGCTGCCTAGCGGCAGGTAAGGTTTCTGCGAGAGTGTCAGGGCACGCTCACGGTCGTAACTGGCGCAGCCGCGAGCGTGAGGCCAGAGTCCTGTGACCGTGCGTATCAACGTCGACTTGCCGTAGCCGGACGGTGCGCTGATCAGCAGGCTGTCACCGGGCTCAAGTGAAAGGTTGAAGCTGTTGAGCAAGCGCCGACCGTTCGGCAACCAGATGTCCAGATCCTTGATTTGAAGGCCCTTGGGCTGCTGCCCCACAACGACATTCGACTTGACTTCGACCTTGTCCAGGCGCTCCTGGAAACCAATCAACCGGTCGATCACCGATTTCCATGCCGACAGCTCCGGGAACACCTCTACAAGATAGGCAATGGCCGAGTGCACTTCGCCGAAGGCAGCGCTGATCTGGGTCAGGCGGCCAAGAGGAAACGCGCCGGCGAAGAACTGCGGCGCCATGATGAACATCGGTATGACCGTGGCACTGCGCAGGTAGAAGGTCGAATAGCCCATGATCAGCTTCTGCTTTTTCACCAGCGTCCAAAAGTTTTCCAGCGCCGCCTCCAGGCGTTGGTTGAAGCGGGCGTTTTCTGTTGCTTCACCCCGGTACTGGGCCACCGAGTCGGCGTTTTCCCGCAGGCGCATCAGCGAGAAGCGAAAGTCGGCTTCGCGCCGCTGTTGCATGAAATTGAGCCGCGGCAATGCGCGCCCCAACCAGAACGCCAGCCCCGTGCCCAGAAGGGCGTAGACGAGGGCGATCCACACCAGCAACCCCGGAATGACTACGGACTCACCGGCGAACGGCACGCTTACCAGGCCGGATGCCTGCCAGAGGATGTGCAGGAAGGAAAACAGTGACACCACCGAGGTTAGCAATCCCAGGCTCAGCTTGAGCGATTTGACGATAAGGAGCTGACCGAGCCACTGTTCGCCGCGCTGCTGGCGTTTGTGGCGCTCAATGAAGTACCGCGCGAAAGCCTGTACGCGGGAGCGGCACTGATCATCGTCGGCCTGTGTTTCTCCAATGAACTAATCCGCTTTGGCAGCAAAGCATCCGTCCCTTCGACCGAGTGAGCTATTTTCGGATCCTGATTACTTTGCCGGGGCGAAGCTTGAGGCAGCATTGAGATTGCCCCGGATCTTGCACTGTGAATCCTGAGTTCAGCTTCGGAATCTAAGCGTGGTTGAGGGCGCCTCGCCAAAACGTTTTTTATATTCTTGGGCAAACCGTCCCAAGTGGACAAAGCCCCACTTGAACGCGATGTCGGTTACCGAAGCGTCATGACTCTGTGTGCTTAACTCAAGGTGCACCTGTTCCAGTCGCAGGTTGCGCAGATAGGCCATGGGCGTGGTGTCGCAAAAATCGCGGAAGCCGGCAAATAGTGTGCGTACGCTCACCCCGGCGTGCTCGGCCAACTGCTCGATGCTCAGCGGTTCATTCGCATGAGTCCGCATATATTCCTCGGTCCTTTTGACGAAATAGGGCAAAAGCGCTTTTGGTTTACTGGCGCTCTCCAGTTGTTCCCGCAGATTGTTGGGTTGGCCATAGATCAATGCATTGATCAGGACTGACTCGAACTGCTTGAGCACCAGGGAGTGGTGAAGCGGGTGCTGGTTAGATGTAATCGCGTCGGCCAACATGGCGATCAGCTGGAGAAAGTAGCTCCCACTTGGGGTCGTCAGGTCGAGTTCTGGCTGGAACTCCAGTGATCTGTCCATCACATGCCCAAGGTGCTGGGCACAATGGTATTCAACTTCACTGCGTTCGATGCGAAGGGCCAATTGGGGGGCGTTGGCATCCCAGCACATCGATAACGGCAGGTTGGGTGAAATCAAAGAGGCCTTATAAGGGGTGGAGATAAAGTCATGGTCGCCGCAGATGATGTGCGCTTTGCCACTGATGGGGATCTGGATCAAGAAAAAATCTTCCAGACGACCGGGATCAATGTTGACTCGGGCTCCGTACTCCAGCCGGTTCAAGGACAGGCGCCCACGATTGACGTGGTGCATCCGTGCGCTGATGCGGTCGGTTTCCCGGATGCAGCGCAGCTCATGATTTTTGAACACGCTGCTGACGCCTTCACGAATGGCATCCAGGTCATTGAGAAGGAATAGCTGATTTTCAGGGGTGAACAGGGAAGCTCTGTTAAAGAGACTGCCGCAATTCTCTGGAATGAGATTCAGGCTCATGGTCACCTCACTTGCATGCACGGTTTCGAGGCATGGCACACAAAGCGTTACCGAGGGTCTGCAGGATAAGGATAGTCGCTGCGCTAATCGGATAGCCCGTGGGCATGTCTGTTTCTTTTAGCGCCCTTGATCGGGCTTTCTACCGACTCTGGCAAAAGTTATGCCAGGCGGCTTTCAGGTTGGCTGGCCGCTGCGAGACCTTACTCATTCGCCCCTGGAATCCCCCCGTAAATATTAGGCGTCCAATGTTTTTTCCTTGGCGGTGTCGGGCTTTTGAGGGGCGAAAAGCGAGGTATCTGAATCAGTCGCGAAGTACTGTTGCTGGATCGACTTTCGGTGCAGGTCGAATTGACCCTGGGGATGGGAATCAGAAAACTTCCTGCAGGCCATGGACAGGTTTAGCGCCCAGCGGATAGTCCCTCTCGATGCAGATGTTCAACATCATTCCAACGCTTCTGAATTAACTGAGGTGGGAGTGCCGACCAGAGCGCTCATCCACTCCCGGTAAGGCGGAACATGATGAACATCTCCTATAGAACCGCTCCGGTAGACGAACTCCGTACCAGTCAGTGCTATGAGTGGGACTGGGAAACTGACGCAGAGGTCCCACCTGGAAGCCACCTCATCACCTCACGAAATGGCTACTACCATCACGGGATCTACTTGGGTGGGCATCAAGTCGTTCACTATTCCGGGCTTTGTGCAGGCTTGCACGCAGGGCCTGTAGAAGTGCTGACACTGCATCGGTTTGCGTCAGGGAAACCGATCTGGGTCAAGAGCACCCGGCAGCTTGGATTTGAACGAGACGAAGTCGTCCGAAGAGCCCTCTCACGGGTAGGAGAAAATCAATACCGACTTCTGACCAACAACTGCGAGCATTTCTGCAATTGGTGTCTTTACGGCGAAAGCCGTAGTGATCAGGTCCGCAACTTTTCAGTTCATCCTCTCGCAGCACTGCGACTTCTTCTGAAGACCCTGCCCGGACTTCTTCAGCAAACCACCATCGCCTGATCCTTCACCTTTGCCTTCCATCGATTGCGCTGAGCAGGTTTTCGTACGTCGACATCTGTGACGAAATCTTCAAGGCACTGTTCTTCATCAACCTGTTGGTTGATGAAGTCAGTAGGTAGCGTCAGCGCTTTCAGCGCCACTCCCAAAGCTTTGTTTCATTGTGCGCATCAGATCCGGTACGCATGGGCAACTTCCTGCATGCCACGGACAGGCATCGCATTCAGCGGATAGTCCGCATCGCCGAAGGTGCCCAATATCATCTCCAACGTTCCTGAACCATTGGAGATTCGAAATGAAAGGCCAGTATGTCAGCGTGCAGGTTCCTTCCGGGGGGCACTTCCAGGCTTACCTTGCGACCTCTGTCGATGGTCGCGGGCCGGGCGTCGTGCTCTGTCAGGAAATCTTCGGCGTTAACCAGGCCATGCGCGAAGTCGCCGACCTGTTGGCCGAAGAAGGTTACACGGTGCTGGTTCCGGACCTTTACTGGCGCCAGGAGCCTGGTGTCCAGTTAGGCTACACCGAGGAAGACTTTGGTCGTGCCTATGAACTCTACCAGGGTTTCGACGAGGCGCTTGGCATTGATGACATTCGTGCCAGCCTGAATGCCCTGGAAGCCTTGCCCCAATGTCAACCGGGCGACTTGGGTGTCGTGGGTTATTGCCTGGGTGGCAAGCTGGCTTATCTGGCGGCCTGTCGGTTACCTGAAGTGGCCTGTGCCGTCGGTTACTACGGCGTGGGCATTGAAAACGCCTTGTCGGAAATCGAAGGGTTACAGGGTCGTCTGGTGCTCCATATGGCCGAACAGGATCAGTTCTGTCCCGCCGAGGCTCGGTCCGCGATCCAGGAGACTTTGCAGAATAAGCCGGGTGTCGAACTCTACGTTTACCCGGGAGTGGATCACGCCTTTGCTCGCCCCAACGGTCATCACTATCACAAGCCATCGGCGCTGTTGGCTCACGAACGGACCATTGCCGCATTGCGTCGGGTTCTAGGGCCGGACTACAACCTCTCCGATCTCTGGGACGAGCACGTGCGTCACGAGTTCGACACCCGCGACGTACCCGCCACCATGGCTACCATGGTCGCTGAACCTTACGTCAACCACATCCCGACCATGACCGGTGGCGTGGGTGCCAAAGAGTTGAGCCGCTTCTACCAGCATCACTTCGTCCATGGCAATCCCAAGGACATGGCGCTGACACCGCTATCGCGCACGGTGGGTGCATCGCAGATCGTTGATGAATTCATCATGAGTTTTACCCATGACACCGAGATCGACTGGATGCTCCCAGGGGTGGCGCCGACCGGGCGTCATGTCGAGATTCCAATGCTGGGTGTCGTCAAGTTTCGTGGTCCCAAGCTTTATCACGAACATATCTACTGGGATCAGGCCAGCGTGCTGGTTCAGATCGGCCTGCTTGACCCGACGGGTCTGCCGGTGGCGGGTGTGGTGACTGCGCAAAAACTGCTCGATGAATCGCTGCCTTCCAATACGTTGATGCCGAGTTGGGCCTCCAGCGCCAACAAGCCGGTTTAAGGAGATAACCATGTCTCATCTACAGAATAAGATCGCCGTGATCAGTGGCGGCGCGACCCTGATCGGCTCCGCCGTGGCTCGGGCGTTTATTGACGCTGGGGCTAGCGTTGCGCTGTTCGATATCGATCGTGAAGCGGGTCTCAAGGCGGCGGCCGAGCTTGGCGAGAGAGCGGTTTTTTTTCACCTCGATGTGACGGATGACGAACTCATTGCGCATGCGGTCGAAGAGGTGCGTGCGCGTTTCGGCGGGATCGACTTCCTGATCAACCTGGCCTGCACTTACAGCGACCAAGGCTTTGCCTCCACGCGCCAGGATTGGTTGCACGCACTTGATGTGAACCTGGTTTCTGCAGTGGCGTTGACTCAGGCGGTACATCAGGACCTCAAGGCGCGATGTGGTGCGATCGTGAATTTCGCTTCCATCTCGGCCAAGTGTGCCCAGACCGGGCGCTGGCTTTATCCGGTATCAAAAGCCGCCATGGTGCAGTTGACTCGCAGCATGGCCATGGACCTGGCAGCCGACGGCATCCGCGTCAATTCGGTATCGCCTGGCTGGACCTGGTCGCGGGTGATCGCCGAAGCCAGTGGCGACAATCGTAAAAAGGCTGATGCAGTCGCCGCTTCTTATCACTTGTTGGGGCGCCTGGGAGAACCCTCCGAGGTGGCCAATGTGGTGGCGTTTCTTTGTTCACCCGCCGCCAGCTTCGTGACGGGCGCGGATTACGCCGTCGACGGGGGCTACTCGGTCATGGGGCCGGAGCAGAACCTGCCAGCGATACCGCGGCTTGCCGAGTAACGCATAACACTGACAAGAAACCCTGTTCGGCGACTGTCGAATGCTGCACCTGTAACCGTCGATAACCAGGAGAATAACAATGCGTCGAATCGCCATCGTCGGAGCCGGTCAAGCCGGCCTGCAACTCGCTCTAGGTTTGCTCGCCAAGGGCTACCACGTGACCCTGACCACTAATCGCAATGGCGAGGACATTCGCAACGGTAAAGTGATGTCCAGTCAGTGCATGTTCAATGCCGCTCTGCAAAGTGAGCGCGATCTGGGGCTGAACTTCTGGGAAGACCAATGCCCGGCTGTTGAAGGTATCGGTCTGACTGTGCCTGACCCTGAGAACCCGAATGAGCCACTGTTCAGCTGGAGTGCTCGGCTGGATCGCTACGCTCAATCAGTCGATCAACGTCTGAAAATGCCGGTGTGGCTGGACGAAGTCGTGAAGCGTGGCGGCGAGGTCGTTATCCAGGACGTAGGTGTGGCTGAATTGGAGCAGTTGTCGGCAAGTCATGACCTGGTACTGCTGGCTGCGGGTAAAGGTGAGATCGTCAACCTGTTCGAAAAAGATACCGAGCGGACGCAATTTCAGCAGCCGCAACGGGCGCTGTCATTGACCTACGTGAAGGGCATGACACCGATGTCGCCGTTTTCCAGGGTCAGCTTCAACTTGATCCCGGGCGTGGGCGAATACTTTGTGTTCCCTTGCCTGACGACCACCGGTCCTTGCGAAATCATGGTTTTCGAAGGGATTCCGGGCGGGCCGATGGATTGCTGGCAGGGGATCACATCTGCCGAGCAACATCTTGAGAAAAGCCTGGAACTGGTCAATCGCTACGTTCCCTGGGAGGCCGAACGTTGCCGGTCCGTGGAACTGACTGATGACAAGGGTTTCCTGTCCGGACGATTTACGCCGATGGTGCGCAAACCGGTTCTGACGCTGCCGTCGGGGCGCAAGGTGTTCGGCATGGCCGACGCACTGGTGGTCAATGATCCTATTACTGGCCAGGGGTCGAACAATGCCGCCAAGTGCAGCAAGGTTTATCTGGACGCGATTGTCACCCGTGGCGCGCAAAACTTCGGCCCGGAGTGGATGCACGATACCTTCGAGCAGTATTGGAGTTATGCCCGGCACGTAGTGAAGTGGACCAATACGATGCTCACGCCACCGCCTCAGCATCTGCTCGAACTGCTCGGGGCCGCCAGCCAGTCAAAACCTCTGGCATCGGCCATCGCCAATGGCTTCGATGATCCACGCAACTTTGCCCCTTGGTGGTTCGACGCCCAGTCGTGCCAAGCCTTCATTCAGGAAAAGACCCATCAGGCCGCTTGAGTCGCCATCGAGCCAGGAGTTCAACATGAATGCCTTTACCGCAGAATCCATCCAGCATGATCTGGTCAACGCTCAGGACTGCGATCCGCGCGAATTACGCAATCTGCTTGGGCAGTTTGCCACTGGGGTGACCGTCATCACCACGCGTACGATCGATGGACGCAATGTTGGCATGACCGCCAACTCCTTTTCGTCGGTTTCACTCGATCCGCCACTGGTGCTTTGGAGTATTGCCCGCAGTGCGCCGAGTCTGCCGGACTACCTGTCGTGCGAGCATTTTGCGATCAACGTCCTCGGCGCAGATCAGCACGATATTTCCGGACGTTTTGCACGACCTGCGCCAGACAAGTTTTCGGGTGTGGCCTTCAAGGCCGGAGAGTCCGGGGTGCCTCTGCTCGATGGCGTGATTGCCACGCTGGTCTGCCGCAATGTCACTCAGTATGAGGGCGGTGACCATTTGATATTCCTTGGACAAATCGAACACTACCGCCACGGCGCAGGGGAACCGCTGGTGTTTCACGGCGGGCAGTATCGAGTGGCTGCGCAACATCCCGGGGTGAATCGATAAGTCAGGGCTTGAACCTCGCAAAACACTAATACCAGCTGAACATCCTACAGGCGTTGAGACTTGTTGATGCGCTGGCCTGTGCGGCAAGGGTTCAACGTTATGTGGTAACGGACAGCCTTTGCACGCCCATTGCTACGTTCAACTTCTCCGCCTTTAGCCTTGCTGTGGAGAGCGTCATGAAAATAAAAAGAAAACTGCTATCGGTATGTGTGCTGGGCACTGGCCTCTTGGGAATTGAAGCCGCGCAGGCGTATGACCTGCCAGTCGTCAATCTGGGTTTAACATCTTTTCTCGATGGCGCGCCGCCAGCGGGTGCGGGGTGGTACTTTCAGGAATACTTCCAGAATTACAGTGCCAATCGTTTTAGGGATCAAAATGGCAAGTCGCTGGGCTTGCCCAGGCAGGAGCTGGATTATCAGGTCGCTGTTACACAGGTCAGCTATTTTTCCGACCTTCGCTTGGGCAACGCGACGCTGGGCATGAACGCCGTGCTTCCTTTTGTAACGAGCATGGATGTTGATGACGGACTCAATAACGCGGCGCTGAAGGCTCAAAGTGGTATGGGCGATCTGCTTTTGGGCCCGATGATTCAGTTTGATCCAATCATGGGACCTGATGGACCGCGTTTCGCGCACCGCATTGAGTTGCAGGTGAACGTGCCGACTGGCAAATACGACAGTAAGCATGACATCAATCCGGGCGCCAACGCTTGGTCGTTTGATCCCTATTGGGCCGCCACTTATTGGTTTACTCCAAAATGGACGGCATCCGTTCGTGCTCATTATCTTTACAACGGCAAGAACGATGATCCGGGCCCAGGGTTTGGTGGCGCTGACGATATTCAAGCCGGCCAGGCTTTACACGCAAACTTTGCTACCGAGTATGCGGTGACGCCACAGCTGCGTCTGGGTATCAATGGCTATTGGCTGAAGCAAATCACCGATACCAAAGTTGACGGTCATGAGGTTTCCGGCCGTCGCGAAAAGGTATGGGCTGTCGGGCCTGGGGCGATGTACAGCTTTTCCAAAGAGGATCATGTGTTTGTGAATGCGTACTTCGAACAGGACGTCGAGAATCGTCCTGAAGGTAGTCGTGTGCAAGTGCGGTATGTCCATCACTTTTAAGACCGCCACAGTCATTGTGCTCCATAGCTTCGATTACGTTGGTCTTCTGCCTGCCCCTGGGGGGCGGGCTTTTTTTGGGGTCCCTCTACCGGGACCCTTTTTTATTGCGCAATGGTTTGGAGGTCACTTCATTTTCGACTCGGACGCGGTCTCGTGCAGGAGCAGGCTCCTACAGTTTCCCGGGATTGGATGAAGAACCTTTTTTTTCCTTTTCGGGACCTTCAGCCATGTCGGCATCTCCTGCTGCTTCTGACCATGTTGATTGCCCTGGTTGCAGAAGAGCGTCGCCTGCAAATCACATTGTCACGAATAGGGACGACTGGGGCGTCGTAGAACAGCAGGTGGTTGAGCTTGCCCGGTTGATCCAGGGCGAAACCCTGCGCCTCGAACGTCGACGCGATGAAACCGACTTGTCGGTGACCGCCCTCAGCGAATTGGGCACCACCCTTCAGGAAGTTGCCAGCAACGTTCAGGCCGCCCATCCAGACAAACCAATCTACTGGCTGTGAACGCGGCTATTGAAGCAGCTCGCGCCGGCGAAGCGGGCAGGGGGGCAGTGTCGTTGCCGACGAGGTACGGCAACTGGCAACTCGGACTCAGGAAGGATTGGCGAGGATCTGCTCGTTCAGGCCAAAGCGCTACGGCATTTGGCAGATCGTTTTGATCGCCGAGAGTTCGACGGTGGGGTATTGATCAGCAGCGTCGGTGGATGATGAAAAAAGCACAGGAATATCTGGTCTGCACCAGATATTCCTCATGCAATCTCAATGCTTGGAATTGCTCTCGATGAATTTTTCGTAATACATCTGGAACCGCTCAATCTTCTGATCGCTGAACCAGGTTTTAACCGCTTCGACCATCGGCGGGGGACCGCACAGGTAAATGTCGAATGGATTGGCTTCGAACGACTGGCGGTCGAAGTGATCAGGAATCCAGCCGGTTTTACCTTTCCAGTGTTCTGATGGTTTCGACACCACCAAGTGATAATCAAAGTTCGCGATTTTATCGCGATAATCAGCCAGGCGTTGAGTTTCGCAGAGGTCATTATCCTGCGTGACGCCATAGAACAGTTGGATCGGGTGTCCGCAACCACCTTGTTCGGCAATGGTATCCAGCATTCCGAGGAAGGCCGACAGACCGGTTCCTCCTGCCACCAGGACGAGAGGCTTACTGACCTGGCGTAGATAAAAACTACCCAAAGGCGCCTCGAACTCGAGCACTTCTCCGGGGCGGCAATGCTCACGGATGAAGTTGCTCATCACTCCATCAGGCAACAGCCTGATGAGAAACTGAAGCTGGTTATCGGGGTTGGGTCGGTTGGCGAATGAGTAGGAGCGCCACTCATCGGTGCCAGGTACATGCAGTCGAGCGTATTGCCCCGGAAGAAAATCCAATTGCCGGGGGTGGGAGCAAGCGTCCAGATGAAGGATCGCCGTGGTGGCCGAAACCTGCTCCACACCGGTAATCACCGCTTGCAACAACTGGGTGGCCCCAGCGTTGCACAAGCTCGAATCGAAATCGAAATAGAACGACGCATCCGATTGCACGCGGGTCTGGCAAGAGAGCATCTTGCGTTGCGCCAGATCCTGTTCGGACAAAGCCTCGTCATCGACATAATCTTGAGTGTATCGGCCTGATTCGCAGCGCCCCTGACAGGTGCCGCAGACACCTTCGCGACAGTCCAGCGGGATGTTCACGCCATTGCGCAGCGCGGCGTCGAGCAGCAACTCGTTTGGCTTGACCTCGAAGAACGAGGTCTTGCCATCGGCGAAGCTGAAAGCGACTTTATGATTCATGACAGCGTGCTCCACAGCTCACAGGTGATAGAAATCAAGCACCGAGTTGATGGTGTCGTTGAGCAATACGATGTGCTTGCGAGTGATCTTCCAGCTGTCCGCGACGGGTCTGAGGTGGTAGGTCACATGGCCGTAGAACTGCTCGGACAACCCTTGTCGCGTGAAGAGCGTGACCCAGGCTGCCTTGACTTCAAGCAGTCCGTTATTGAGTTCGTTGATGCGCACATTGCTGATTTGATGCAAGGTGCGCGGCATCGGCGTTGAAGCAGCCGACTTACCCGTGCGCAAACGAAACACGCGATCTTCCAGGCCGGAGCGGTTCGAGTAGTAAATCAGCGACATGCTGCGCTTGGGGTCGGTTGTGTACACATGCTCCGACTCCCATTGCGGCAGGTGGAACTCACTCTGCTCATCAAACAGGGTGATATAGGCGTCCCAGTCCTGTTGATCACACAGCTCGGCTTTACGGTAGAGAAATTGTTCGATGGAATACTGTAGTGCGCTCATTTCACACCTCCTTCAACTTCAGGGCTTTTTGTTCCAGACCTTGCAAAAGGAAGCGCTGCCAGGATCCGTGCTGATTGATGTAGAGCCCTTCATGGGTGAACTCGGTGCCGGTCAGTACCGGGTTGATACCCAGAACCTCGCTGTTGGGGGTGGGACCTTCGACCCACTTTTCACTGCCGCGAGACACTTCGTTCCAGCGCTCGAGGCGCGCCTGGAATCCGCGCTGGGCTTCGCGAAACTCAACCAGGTCGTCCGGGGTTCCCATGCCGGAAACGTTGAAGAAGTCCTCGAACTGGCGAATCCGGTTTTCCCGGTCGGCGTCGGATTCACCCTTGACGCCGATGCACTGGCTGGTGATCTCTGTCTTGTTCCAGGCCACCGGGCGCACGATACGCAGCTGTGAGCTGATTTGATCCATGAAGAACAGGCTTGGATAGATGTTGAGGTTGCGCAGGCGGTGCATCATCCACTCGGCTTGCTGCTGGCCATACTCCTCGATCAGACGCGGCATGACGGTGGCATAACCGGCGCGCACCGTTGGATTAGGCATGTCGCTGAACAAGAGGCTGTGGCCATTTTTGAACGAGAACCAGCCGTCGTCGGTTTCTGCATCGCCGGCGCCCAGTTTGCTGTAGTCCAGGGTGTCGGAGACGCCGCCATTGGCGGCATTGACTTGCTGGCGATGTTGTACCGTGGAGACGTAGTTGTAGTGCACGGTGCTGACGTGATAACCGTCCAGACCGTTTTCGTGCTGCAGCTTCCAGTTACCGTCGTAGCTGTAGGTCGACTTGCCGGGCAATATTTCCAACTCGCCCGTAGGGGATTGCGCGACCATCATGTCGAAGAACACTTTGGCATCGCCCAGGTAGTCTTCCAGCGAATCGCTGCCATTGACGTCCAGGCTAATGAACACGAAGCCTTTGTAGCTTTCGATCCGGGCCTTCTTCAGGCCGCGGGTTGCCTTGTCGAAGCCTTCCGGATATTCGCCCGGGGCCTTGACCTTGACCAGGCGGCCATCACTTTTGTAGCACCAGGCATGGAACGGACAGGTGAAGGTCGACTGATTGCCTTTGCTGACGCGAGTCAGGGTCGCGCCCCGGTGCTGGCAAGCATTGATCAGCGCGTGGAGCTGATTGTTGCCATCGCGGGTGATGATCATGGGCTGACGACCAGCACGCATCGTCAGAAAGTCATTGGGGTTGGCGATTTCACTCTCGTGGCAGGCGTAGATCCAGTTCTTCTCGAAGATCAGTTCCATCTCCAGGTCGAACAGTTCCGGCTCGGTGAACATGTCACGGGCGACGCGGTAAATACCTTCGGCCGGCCGGAAATCCAGACAGCCTTGAATGTATTCCTGCCACTGAGTAATGCTTTTAGCGCTGTTCATCAGGTACACCCTTTTGTAGTTTTAGGCTCACCCCGATTGAAAGCCTTTCCGGGCGGTGCATCTATCCGGATTCGAGGCGATATCTATCCGTTTCTGAGGAGGGCGGGGCGTGCTTTTTCCGAGGGCCATACGGCGAGGTGTTTTTGTGCGTTTTCTTGATCATTACTGCATTATGCGGATAGCAGTCCCGAGGCCTGGGAAGTACGTTTGTAGCCAATCCGTAACCATTGTGGTGCTGCGATGAATCTGCAAACTCATGCGGGGACCGATGTTGAATTTCAAGACATCCATGCAGTGCGTCATGACCTGCAGAGTGCGCAGGCCTGGATGTCGAACATTTGCGGCCCCCACGAGCTCAAGGCCTCGTGCCCCCAACGCATGCATTTTCAACATGCCGGAAATGTCTTGAAGTCGATGTCCACGGTGATCGGGTATATCGAATATGGTACCGATGTCACTATCGATATTGATGCGTCGGTGCTCAATAGCTATAGCATCAGTCTACCCATCAGTGGCGAACAGGAACTGCGAAAATCAAATGGCTTACTGATGTCCGATAGCGATAACGGATTGATCGTATCGCCTTATGATCAGCAAGAGCTTTCTATTACCGGTAATTGTCGAAAAATTCAGGTCGCAATAAAATGTGCAGCGATGCGCCAGGTGTTGGAAGAACTGTTACAGCGTCCTGCCCAGCAACCAATTGTCTTCGAAACGAGAGTAGGTGCAAGTGAGGGCGCGCCCGCAGCCTGGTGGCGGCTGGTCAAATACCTGCTAACGGAGATGGAGCAGGCGCGTAACTTTTTTGGTCATATTTCCATGGCTCGCGATATTGAAAAAGCGCTAATCAAGGGTTTTATATTATCGCAGCCTAATAATTACTCGGACGAGTTGGTTGGTCTTTCGCAAAGTCGGTGTCCTGAGTATTTATTTAAAGCCAAACAATTTATACATGAGCATGCCTGCGATGAAGTCGACTTGGACGAATTAGGTCGCGCGGTCGGAGTGTCCCGCTTCAAACTATATGAAGACTTCAAGAAATACTTTGGCCTTACGCCAACTCTGTATTTGAAGCGTTTTCGGCTTGAGGCCGTAAGGCAAGCGTTGCTGGAGGGGGGCTCCAACGAAAATATTACTGCAGTGGCAATGCGCTGGGGGTTTAATCACTTGGGGCGTTTCTCATCCGATTACAAAAAAATGTTTTTAGAAGTGCCATCGAAGACGGTTGAGCGAAGTCGAAAGCTTTAATTTCAAGCAAGCACCTTGTGCGCGGTTTTACCATTGAAGCGTGTTGATCCACGATTTCAACGGATTCTTATACTTGATTTTTTTATTTTAACGAATTTATTGTTTGTCTTTTTTATGCCGATTCAAACGCCCGGCAGCGGATGCTTGCGTTAAACAAAAACAAGAGAGAGCCATTATGAAGACGGTTGCGCAGCTGCTTTGTATAAAACCCGAATATAACCAGAATGTTCACACCATTGCACCGGAACAGATGGTTCTGGAGGCAGTCAGGACCATGGCTGAACGGAACGTAGGTGCGCTACCCGTCGTAGAGGACGGAGTCGTAGTTGGTGTTATCAGTGAGCGAGATTACGCGCGGAAGATGGTACTGAAAGGGCGCTCCTCGGCGGGTACACCCGTTAGGGATATTATGAGCTCGCCAGTGATAACAGTGGACTCTCGTCAGAGCATTGAGGACTGCATGGGTATTATGACCGATAATCATCTTCGTCATCTGCCAGTTGTAGAAAACGAAAAGCTGCTTGGGTTGCTATCGATAGGCGACCTGGTGAAGTCAGCTATTGCAGAACAAGCTGATCTGATATTGCAACTTGAACGGTATATTCGCGGCCATTAGTTCTTGTTCAGGGACTGGTACGGTCTGTCCCAGTCCGGGGCATAAGATTCTGGGACGGCTCATCGCTTCGGTCTCGTCAGACAAAAAAACGAGCAGACGTAAGATCCGTGTTGATGAAACTTCAGACCTTTCACCTCACGTCGCTGGAAATATAAACACAGACCTGAGATGTTCACGGCCCCTTGGATTCAGCCACCCACGCTATCCTTAATCATCGCTCCGGCCGTCGAGATGGACCTTCCCGAATGCAAACCCAAGCCCAACGCCCTCTCTGGAAAACCTACCTGCTGTTCCTCGCCCCCATGGTCCTGTCGAACTTCCTGCAATCCATGTCCGGCACGGTCAACAGCATCTACATCGGCCAGATGCTCGGCACCCAGGCCCTGGCGGCGGTGTCGGGGATGTTCCCCATCGTGTTTTTCTTCATCGCCCTGGTGATCGGCCTCGGCGCGGGCGCGGGGGTGTTGATCGGGCAGGCGTGGGGGGCGCGGGAGACGCATCTGGTGAAGGCGATTGCCGGGGCGACGTTGTTGTTGGGGGTGTTGATCGGGTTGGTGGCGGCGGTGGTGGGGAGTGTGTTTGCGCGGTCGGCGCTGGTGGGGTTGGGGACGCCGGCGGATGTGCTGGACGATGCGGTGGCGTATGCCCATGTGATGTTGTGGATCATGCCGTCGCTGTTGGTGTTCGTGTTGTTCACGCAGTTGCTGCGCGGGGTGAGCGATACGTTGTCGCCGTTGTTGGCGCTGGTGGTGTCGACCTGTGTGGGACTGGCGCTGACGCCGGCGTTGATTCGCGGGTGGCTGGGTTTTGCGCCGATGGGGATTCAGAGTGCGGCGATTGCCGGGTTGGTGGGTAACCTGGTGGCGATGGGGTTGCTGGCATGGCGCTTGATCGGCAAGGGCCATCCGCTGGCGCCGGATCGCGAGTTCTTTGCGGCGATGAAGCTGGACGTGGCGATCCTCGGCAAGGTGCTGCGCATCGGTTTGCCCACCGGGTTGCAGATGGTGGTGTTGTCACTGTCGGAGTTGGTGATTCTGGCGCTGGTGAACCAGCACGGGTCCCAGGCTACGGCGGCGTATGGCGCGGTGACGCAGATCGTCAATTACGTGCAGTTCCCGGCGCTGTCGATTGCGATCACCGCGTCGATCCTTGGGGCCCAGGCGATCGGGGCGGGGCGCATCGAGCGCATCGGGCCGATCCTGAAGACCGGGCTGATGATCAACGTGTGTTTGACCGGTGGTCTGGTGGTGCTCGGGTACTTGTTGTCGAGCTGGTTGCTGGCGTCGTTCCTCACTGAGGAGGCGACACTTGGCATGGCCGAGCACTTGTTGCACATCATGCTCTGGAGCCTGCTGGTGTTTGGTTTCCAGGCGATTATCGGCGGCATCATGCGCGCCAGCGGTACGGTGATGGTGCCGGTGGCGATTTCCATTGTGTGCGTGGTGGGCGTGCAGTTGCCGGCGGCGTATCTGCTGGATGCGAAGTTTGGATTGCAAGGAGTGTGGATGGCGTTTCCTGTGGCGTATCTGGGGATGCTGGTGTTGCAGACGCTGTATTACAAACTGGTGTGGCAGCATCAGAAGATTGAGCGGTTGGTGTAGGCGGAACGCTGCGGGAGGGGCATGCTGCTCACAGACCCATTGTGGCGAGGGGGCTTGCCCCCGTTTGAGTGCGAAGCGCTCACAAAAATCTGGATGTATTGTTAGATTTTGGGGGCCGCTGCGCAGCCCAACGGGGGCAAGCCCCCTCGCCACAGGTCCCTTGCCACAAAGCCCCTCGCCACAAAAGGACGGTGTGACTGAAAAAGACAGGCGCCATCGCCTGGGGAGGTTTTCAAATGAGCCCCTTGTCCCATTCCATCCTGCAAGACCGACCAGCAGCCGGGCGGCGTTTGATTGAGCCGTTGCTGCCTTACGCCAATCGCCCCGACGTCATCGTTCTGGCCTTGCCCCGTGGCGGCGTGCCGGTGGCTTATGAGGTGGCCACGGCGCTGAAGGTTCGCCTGGATCTGATGCTGGTGCGCAAGCTCGGCGTGCCTTCCCACCCGGAGTACGCCATGGGC
Organism: Pseudomonas sp. GW456-L13; assembly: GCF_017350115.1. Taxonomy (NCBI): domain Bacteria; kingdom Pseudomonadati; phylum Pseudomonadota; class Gammaproteobacteria; order Pseudomonadales; family Pseudomonadaceae; genus Pseudomonas; species Pseudomonas sp. GW456-L13. The sequence continues at coordinate 177,190 of NZ_JACNAS010000002.1, read as the reverse complement.
GCGATTGCCAGCGGTGGTATCCAGATTCGTAATGAAGAGGCGCTGCGGGTGCACCCGATTGATCGCGCCGCTTTCGACGCCGTGGTCGAACGGGAAAGCCGCGAGTTGCTACGCCGCGAACAGGTCTACCGTGGCGCGCGGCCGGCGGTGCAGCTCAAGGATCAGGTGGTGATCCTGATCGATGACGGCCTGGCCACCGGGGCTTCGATGAGGGCGGCGATCCAGGCGCTGCGGGCGCAGGCGCCATCACGCATCGTGGTGGCGGTGCCGGTGGCGCCGATCGAAACGGTGGAGGCGCTGCGCAGCGAGGTGGATGAGTTGATCTGTCCGCTGATGCCCGAGTGGTTCACGTCGATTGGTCATTGGTATATGAATTTTTCCCAAACCTCGGATGCCGAGGTGATCGACCTGTTGCGGCGGGCGTGGCAACGCGGGGAGTGCGGGTAGCGCTGGCGGCCAGCGGCAGGTGGTCGCAAATCAACGGGTGAGGTGGAATAAACCCCGGTTGTTTGCTTTAGTCCATCTGATACGACCCGACTTGTGCGGCACGCCAACTCAGGACGGGAGCCCTCCCGGAGAGCGTCATGAACCTTCGATCCACGCGTTGCGTCGCTCTGGCCGGCACGTTGGTGTTCGGCCTGGTGCCGTTTGCTGGAGCCGTGGAATACAAGGATGTGAACGCCAGGGCCAGTACCTTGAGCTTCACCTATGAGCAGATGGGGTCGAGAGCCTACGGCACCTTTGGCAAGTTCAAGGCCAAACTGGACTTCGACACCGATAACCCCGGCGCCGCCCATGCCGCGCTGACCATCGACCTGAACAGCATCGACGCCGGCAGCAGCGACGCCAACACCGAGCTGCAAAAACCGGCGTGGTTCGACACGGCGACTTATCCGGTGGCGACCTTCGAGTCGACGTCCATCAAGGCCCTGGGCAATAACCGCTACACCATCACCGGCAAACTTTCCCTGCGGGGGCTTACTCGAGAAGTGAGTGTACCGGTGCTGCTCAAATCCGAGAGCGCCATCGGCATCTTCGAGGGCCAACTGGTGCTCAAGCGTGACGACTTCAAGATCGGCGAGGGCGAGTGGGCGGACAGTGTGGTGTCCAACGAGATCAATATCCGCTTCCGGATGGTGGCGCCGCAGCGGTGACTGGGACCCCATCGATAGTTCGTCGGCCAATCATGTGACCATGCTGCCAGGGGGATGGAATGTGGTTTGTCTGATAGACCGAGGTGCCGCCATCGCGGGCAAGCCCGCTCCCACAAGGGTCTTCAGCGAGCCTGTAAATTATGCTCGACGCAGCCCCCCCCTGTGGGAGCGGGCTTGCCCGCGATGGCGGTGTAACAGTCAATACAAAGGCTGAGATCCATCAGGCACTTTGCGGATAGAGCGGACAGTCAACAAAACCCACCTAGGTCCCACCGCACGCTGCACAAAAGAAAAACGCCCGATCCACATTGCATGGGCCGGGCGTCGATCAATCCGCTCTAGTTCGCCTTTATCGGCACCGTCACGGTTTTGCCGAAGGCCGATTTGATGGTCGCCGTCGGGCTAGGCGAGGGGCCGCTGCCGGCGGTTGTCACCGCTATGTTCCAGCGCGCGCCTGTCGGTGTCTGCGTCAGGACGGCGGCGCCAAGGTTCACCGTACCGGTTGTGGTCGTGGCCGTTGCCGTGATGGTATTGCCCGTGCCACGGGAGGTGGTGCCGGACAGGACCCAATACCAGCGGCTGTTGCTGCGGGCGGTGACGGTCGCGCTGGTGACGATCAGGTTCTCGTTGATCGCTGCCGAGACCGCCACGGACACCATCGCCGGTTCCGACTCCGCGTTCCTGGCATCGCTGGCGCTATAGGAAAAGGTCGCGGTGAACGGCGCGGGGACCGTGGCCGGTGGTGTATAGGTCACACGCAGGCCATCGGTGCTGACCACGCCCTTGCCGGAGTCCGGTTGCTCCAGACCCACCACTTTAAGTGGCACGTTACCGTCAGGGTCGCTGTCGTTGGCCAGGACGTTGATGATCACCGGTTGGCCGGTGTTACTGATGGCGCTGTCGGGGTTGGCGATCGGTTTTTGGTTATCGCCGTCCTCTTCACGTCTATCGCCAGTGCGGAAGGTCGGCAGCGCGGCGGAATTGACGTAGGTGACGCCGTCCCAGCCGGGCAGGGGCGTTGGCATCAACTGGAACTGGCCGGGGTGCTCGACATCCCAGCGCAGCAGCATGGAGGTGTCCTCGTGCTGGGTGTTGTGGCAATGCTCCAGGTAGGTCCCGGCAAACTCACGGAAGCGGATCGCAATGTCCACGTCCTGTGAGCTGTCGATGCCTTCGCCGATGTTATAGACGTCTTTGCGTGCCCATTTTTCCCATTCCGGCGGCGCCTTGCCGTCGCGCTTGAGGACGATGCCTTCTTCGAAGTGCACGTGCACCGGGTGGCTCCAGCCGTTGCCGCCGTTCCTGATTTTCCACACTTCCAGGGTACCGTCGCCGGAGAAGCCGGCAGGGGTCGGGCCGGTGGCCAGTTGCGGAGCGGCGCTGATGATTCGAGGGTCCATCTGGAAGCCGAAACCACCGTCGGTCTTGATCGTCCAGGGTTCTTCGTCGGTACCGTCGGAGCGGCCGAAGGTGAACTCGCGATGCCGCGCGGCGTTGAGCTTGGCCTGCACCGCCGGGTCGTCACGGTTAAGGGTCAGCGCGATCATGCTTTTACCCACCGGCTTGCCCGGTTTGGCGGGTTCGAAGTCGGCGGGGTTCATGCTCACGTCCTGGCCGGCATAAGGCTGGACCACCATCTGCATGAACTTGCCCACCACCGGATCGCCGGCGTCCCACTCCAGCCCTTTGCTGCCCAGCTTGAGCACCGCCTTGTACCTGCCGGACAGGACATCGGCCAGACTCAGCGGTAATGCCTCCGGCCCCTTGCCGTCGTGGTGCTCCATCAGGTTGACGAAGTACAGCTTGTCGCCGGTCCTGATCCCGTGTTTCGAGAAATTGATGATGATGTCGAAACGCTCGGCGATGCCCATGCTGGGCAGGATGGCGTTGTGGTCCTGCACATCGCCGTCGGCGTCCAGGTCCATGCTGCCGTCGAATGGCACGGCGTGTTCCATTATGTTGCCGTCGTTGGCGATCAAGTGGAACGGCACGCGGGTGTAGGACAGGCCGGAGCCTGTCGGGCCGGGGAACTCGCCACCGGTGCCGATGATTTCACGCACCAGCGCGATCCTGAAGAAGCGCGACACCGAGCCGTTGAGGATGCGGAAACGATAGCTGCGCGCCCGCACGTTCAGGCGCGGCTGGTACTGCCAGTTGACGAGGATCTGGTCGCCGAGAAAACCATCGGTGTTGAACGGGTTGAACCACAGCTGGCCATTGGTATCCCAGGCCTTGTCGGCCACCGTCAGGTTCACATCGTAGTCGCGGTTGCCCCAGGGCAATGCCGAACCGCTGGGCAGGCGCAGGTTGACGCCGTCTACAAACGCTTCGTTACCGCGATCCAGGGCGCTGTAGTAGTTCATCATCGTCGCGTTGCCCTTGTAGACGTTCTGCGCGGTGAAATCGAGCATGTGGTCATGGAACCAGTGGGTGCTCATGGTTTCGCGCCAGTCGCCACGGATCTTGATGCTGCCGTTGTCGCAGGTCTTGAAGCCCGGCGTGGCATCGTTGACGAACAGGGTTTCACCCGGCGCGCAGGGGAACGCCGCGCGCGGATCCTGAGCGCTGGTGTTGATGGAGTCGTAACCGGCCAACTGGATCGGCCAGCGATAGTCGTAGTACTGCCCCGGAAAGAAAAACGCATTGGCAAAGCCGTCGCTTTCGGCCGGGGAGTGGCCGTTGTGTTCGTGGGTGCTGAGGGTGTGCAGGCCGAACCCCATGTTGGCCGACGGATCGATCGGCAGGGCGTTGTAGTGGCGCATCAGCACGGGTTGGCCGTACCGCACCATCAGCAGTTTTGGCGGAAAGGTGCCGTCGAAGGTCCAGAGCGCCTTGTGGTTCTGAATCGGCATGTTGGGGTGAAAGCGGGTGTCGATGCCTTTGGTGGTGCCCGTTATGATCGGGTTGTCCGAGGTCTGGTTGTAGAGCCCGCCCGGCCCGAACTCACCGACGGCGTAGTTGTGCAACTGGCGGCGGTCGCGCATGCCGCCGTTGAGCTTGGCGCCGGCTTGAGCGGTCTTGAAGGCGACCTGTGGGTAGAACTCGTTCCAGCGCTGGTGCGACCAGCCTTTTCCTGGCGGACGACCTTCGGCCGGCGAGCCCACCGGATGGCGGTTGAGGAAGGCTTCGATCTGCGCTTTCCACGGGTTGCGGTCCAGCACGTTGGAAAACTGCGACGGAAACGGGTACAGCCCCGGCTGGCGCATGAAGGCTTCCAGCGCGGCGGCCGAAGGGCCGCTGCGGGCGATGTTGTTCGGGTCCTGCGTGGGCGCCGGGCCGACGATCGGAACCGGGAAGGTCAGGGGCGGTGCCGGCAGTGTCGGGTCGAGTTTTTCCGTGCCGAATTCTTCGAACAGCAGCAGTTGCTGAGTGTACGGCTGGGCCCCGAACAACGGGCTGGGCTTGCCGTTGGTGGGGATTTTGAAGGAAGTTTGCAAGTTTGGCGGCAGCACGTTGTCGACCGTTGGCGTGGTGCGGGTGCCGAACACACCGTTGGGCAGGGCGTAGGCGCCCGTGTTGGCGGGTGGCATGGCCTCTATGGCATCCAGCGCAGCCTTGGGGTCGGCCGGCGGATTGGTAAACGCCGAGGGGTCCGTCGGTGGTGGCGGGCCGAAATCATCCAGCGGCGCGGCTTCTGCCGTGGCCAAGGTAAGGAACATCGCACAATGCAGGCTTGATTTGCGCAGCAAGCCGAAAGAGTCGCAAGATGGAGTAGTGCGTTTCATTTTTCACCCCACGCGTGATGCCCCGTCGTCTCCAAATCCGGGGCGACAGCTGTTACGGGTACCAGGGGGTGTGCAACTAATGAGCCATTACTGTAGGGCGAAGAAAAAATTCAATCTAATTAACAATCTGTTTCTAAAGTGTTTTAAGCCAGAGAAGTGGGAGTGGGGAATATTCCTCAAGTTTGGTGGTAAACGCCTGTTTGGGTGGGTGTAATGCCCCATTTATGGCGATAGTCGCGGAGAAGGACCGCACCTGCTTCAACCACAGCAAAACTGAACAAGAGCTTGGCCTGAGATTCCGGGCGCTAGAGCTGACAATCACCGACACGGTGGCGTGGTACCGCGATCACGATTGGTTCGAGAGTCAAACCTTAAGTTCCCGGAACCGCACTTCTTCCAGATCGAGCAATACAACCAGTCCGAAATTACCAACCAACCCGTCCCGGATGCCAGCATGCAGCTCGCCGCAACCGCCACGGTGATTGTCTCAAGCAGCGCGCCTCGTGCGCTGACCTCCGTCCAGGCTCTTGGCCTGAAGCCCGCCCTTGTCGACGCGCTTTTCTGTGAAGCGCAACTGCCTTATGGTCACTGGAAACTGCCACGGCTATCGCCGTTTACATGAGCATTTATCCTTCGAGTCTTATGGTTATGCGGCTACTCACGCAGAGTCGAATCCGCCGGCACTGCGAGGATGCGCGCCAGCACGGCAGCTCGACGACTTCATTCCCTTGCCAGCGAAGGACCGGTTCTGCTGCTCGGTCATGGCTTTATGAATCGAATGATCGCCAAACAACTGGTGGCAGATGGATGGGTTCGCCAAAAACGTAACGGCAGCCAGTATTGGAGTGCGACGGTGTATCAATATGGCGGTGTGTAAAAGGTGCCTGGACAGATACCTATTGCTGCGGGTGGCGACAGGCAGAAACTGGCCAGAAGCAGACGCTTAACATGCTCCATTGAGCTTTGGCACTCACTTGGGAAACAACAGTGTAAACGCCACCCGGAATCCCCAACCCTCGGCACCATCTTTCGGACTGTCTGCCCAATAGCGTGGTCCTGCTTGCAGGGTCATGGGTTGATGCCCCACTTTGAACAACTGGGTGACGAACAGGTTGATTGGCACTGACCATTCGCGGGTCTGCCAGTCATAGGTGGATTCGGTGTTGATGCCGAAGGTGGTGTAGGTGTGAGTGGTGTAGCTGAAGAAAGGTTGCAGGAAAGTCGCGTTGACCTTGTCCTTGTCATCGGGCGGGCTGTTTTCCAGCGACCAGATGTGATTGGCCAGAATGCCGCGGGTCCAACCATTGCTCTGTTTGAGGGCCACCACTGTGGGCCCCAACCCCCATTGCTCACTGCTCAAAAGCTCATCGCTGCCGGTCGGAACCAGAATGGCCGGTCCTGCCCCCCAAATCCAGCCACTGGAAGTCGGCTGCTTGGGTGAAAAAAAGAAGCTCTGGGTCACATCTCCCATACCGGATTTGTCCGCCTGCCCGCCAGGTACCAGACCATGCTGATCAATGATCGGCAGGATGGTTCGGGAGATCAGGTTCCACTCGTCATTAATACTGAATGGCAGCACTGGCTGGATGTTGGTGACACTTTGGTAGCCCTCACCGCTCGGGCCGAGTTTTTGGTTCCAGTTGTACTGAATAGGTACGCTGTAGAGTGCGGCGACGGGATTCAGCGTTTGCTTGGCCAGCTCGGCCTGACTATCGGCAGCGAGGCTAATTTCGGGCCATGCCACCGCAAAGGTAATGAAAGGAACAAGTCGAACGCCATTGTTCACTACCAACTCCTTTCTCGAAATTGAGAGCTTGGGTTGTTGTGTCGCGGTTACAAGGCTGAGGATGACCCTGCCGCCAATGAGCTTAGATCAGGTATCTGAACTATGTTCGACGGGGAAAAATACTGTCTCCGGCCAGTCGGATTAACTCGTATCAACTAATGTTCCCTTGAGCCATCGATCAGTCGTCCCCCTCTACAACGGGGCGAAACATTCTCCATTGAAAGGAGTGTCCCTAAACTTTATTAGACCGAAACAGAAGAAGGTTTCTTCAGAAAACTTCTATTGATACAGCCAGAGCACTCACCACGTACATCTGAAAAACCGCACTAAACTCTATCCTGCGCCTTAACTTGTGCATGGTCATGTAGCAAGGGGGAAATGATTCTGTACTCAATACCTAGGCTAATTACTCGGTGGTCAACGCACCAAGTGTCAATGTAGTTGTGCACTCATCACCAGGTTGCCAACACAATGAAACAACGAGGATTGCTGGTATGGACAAGCTATCGGATCGTTTCAAGCTGTCTGTCGTGTTTGCTGCACTATTGTCATTGAACGGGCTTGCTCACGCCGCTCAAACGGAAAAAACCAATATCCTGTTTATCGTCTCCGACGACACCGGCTATGGCGACTTGGGTCCCTACGGCGGTGGGGTTGGTCGCGGCATGCCTACGCCCAGTATTGATGAGCTGGCGGCAGAAGGTGTTACTTTTTACTCTTTTTATGCGCAACCAAGCTGCACGCCTGGTCGGGCGGCCATGCAAACCGGGCGCATCCCCAATCGTAGCGGCATGACCACCGTGGCCTTCCAGGGCCAGGGCGGTGGCTTGCCCGCCGCCGAATGGACGCTGGCATCGGTGCTGAAAACCGGTGGCTACGACACTTATTTCACTGGCAAATGGCATTTGGGTGAAGCCGACTATGCCCTTCCCAATGCTCAAGGTTATGACGTGATGAAATACGTCGGCCTGTATCACCTCAATGCCTACACCTACGCAGACCCGACTTGGTTCCCCGACATGGATCCGGAAACCCGTGCGATGTTTGAAAAGGTCACCAAAGGCGCGTTGTCCGGCAAGGCAGGTGAAAAGCCGGTCGAAGAGTTCAAGGTCAATGGTCAGTACGTGGACACACCTGTGGTGGACGGCAAACCTGGCGTGGTCGGCATACCGTTCTTTGACAACTATGTCGAAAAAGCTGCGTTGGAGTTTCTAGACACCGCGGCCAAATCGGACAAGCCGTTTTTCATCAACGTCAACTTCATGAAAGTGCACCAGCCGAACATGCCAGCACCGGAGTTCATTCATAAGTCCATGTCCAAGTCCAAGTACGCCGACTCTGTCGTCGAACTCGATACTCACATCGGCCGCATCATGGACAAGCTCAAGGCACTCGGCCTGGATAAAAACACGCTGGTGGTTTACACCACTGACAACGGGGCCTGGCAGGATGTTTATCCGGATGCCGGCTACACCCCATTTCGCGGGACCAAGGGTACAGTGCGTGAGGGGGGTAATCGGGTACCAGCCATTGCCGTCTGGCCAGACAAGATCAAGCCGGACACGAAAAACCACGAGATTCTCGGTGGCCTGGATTTGATGGCGACGTTCGCCTCTGTGGCTGGCGTGAAGTTGCCCGAGAAAGATCGCGAGGGTCAGCCAATCCTCTTCGACAGCTATGATATGACGCCAGTACTCACTGGCAACGGCCCTTCACCGCGCAAGGAGTGGTTCTATTTCACTGAGAACGAATTGTCCCCGGGTGCGGCCCGTGTCGGAAACTATAAGGCCGTATTCAACCTGCGCGGCGATGATGGCGCGGCAACCGGTGGTCTGGCCGTGGACACTAATCTAGGATGGAAAGGCGCAATAAAATACGTGGCCACCGTGCCGCAAGTCTTTGATTTGTGGCAAGACCCGCAAGAGCGCTATGACCTCTTCATGAACAACTTTACTGAGCGTACCTGGACTATGGTGCCGATCTCGGCGGCGATCATGAAGCTAATGAAAACCTACGTCGATTACCCGCCACGTAAATTGCAAAGCATGGGTTATGACGGGCCGATCGAGCTGTCGCAGTACCAGAAATTCCAAACCGTGCGTGATGCCCTGAAAAAAGAAGGCATCAACTTGTCGATGCCAAACGGCAACTGATCAAATCAGCTGAAAAATGGCGACCTCATCAGAGGTCGCCATTTGACGTTAGTGAGTAGTCGTGAGTTCCTAACGGAAATCGACGCAAAATCAGTGGTCTTCGAAATCGACGATGATGCGCTAATCCACTTGCTTACCCGGCAATCGGGCAGGTAAGGCTTGCCGGCTTATCTGCAAGGTTGAACGGTCATCCTGATGGCTGAACTTCAACCACTTTTGAAAGGCAGCTATGGGTTGTGGATTCAACCGGTCGCAGATCACTTTTATAGCGCATGACGCTTGTGTCAGCCCAAAATCGGGGCACTGGTCATTATTGTTTTCAAAAACCGACATGTGAGTGTCGGTGACAAATAAGTCGTCGTTTATAGGCATCTCTCGCGTATGTGCTACGAATGTGCACAAGCTTGATAAGCACAGGCTCAAAATCAAGCGTTTTCCTTATGGCTCCCGCCCTGCAAACCCTCAGCGTAGAGACATTGGGTGATGTCGTTTTTGGATCCGTTCAAACATAGGTAATTGGGTATGACCTTTGCAGGTTGAATAGGAACAAACCCACCCACTTTTGGATGGGGGTATAAAAAGAGCCTTTGCCTGAGGCCAATCACCCGCTTTGTGTGAGGAGATACCGCGATGACGACGTTCAACTCCGGGGCTCAACCCCAGAACCGTGCGCCTCAATCCATCGGCTTTCTGTTGCTGGACAATTTCACGCTGATTTCTCTGGCGTCCGCTGTAGAACCGCTGCGCATGGCCAACCAGTTGTCCGGTCGCGAGCTGTATCGCTGGACCACCCTCACCGTCGATGGCGGCCAGGTCTGGGCCAGTGACGGCCTGCAAATCACCCCTGACGCTTCCATGCACAAAGCCCCGCCGATGGACATGATCATCGTTTGCGGTGGCATCGGCATTCAGCGCACCGTTACCCGTGAACACGTATCCTGGCTGCAAGGCCAGGCCCGCAAGGCCTGCCGACTCGGTGCGGTCTGCACCGGCAGCTGGGCCCTGGCTTGCGCCGGACTGCTCGATGGTTTCGATTGCAGTGTGCACTGGGAGTGCCTGGCGGCGATGCAGGAGGCTTTCCCGCGGATAGTAATGAGTACCCGCTTGTTCACCCTCGACCGTAACCGTTTCACCAGCTCTGGCGGCACCGCGCCGCTGGACATGATGCTGCACCTGATCAGCCGCGATCACGGGCGTGAACTGTCCGCCGCGATCTCGGAAATGTTTGTCTACGAGCGCATCCGCAACGAACAGGATCACCAGCGCGTGCCGCTCAAGCACATGCTCGGTACCAATCAACCGAAGCTGCAGGAAATCGTCGCGTTGATGGAAGCCAACCTCGAAGAACCGATCGACCTGGACGAACTGGCGGTGTATGTCGACGTGTCCCGTCGCCAGCTGGAGCGGCTGTTCCAGAAGTACCTGCACTGCTCGCCGTCGCGTTACTACCTGAAACTGCGCCTGGTCCGCGCGCGCCAGTTGCTCAAGCAAACGCCGATGTCGATCATCGAAGTGGCGTCGATCTGTGGCTTTGTGTCCACGCCGCACTTCTCCAAGTGCTACCGCGAGTACTTCGGCATTCCGCCGCGTGACGAGCGCGTCGGCTCCAATACCACGCAGCAGGTGGCGATGATACCGCTGCCGCAAGCATTGGTGCTGTCGCCGCTGGCCGGTTCGATGTCAGCGTTGAGCCAGGCACGTAACGAGTCAACCTTTGCCAGCGTTCGTCTATAAATCTTCACCCCTGTCCTGCGAAAGCATAACGTTCGCAGGATAGGGGAGGGCGCGTCATTTCAGTGTTGCGCAGAGGGTTACTCGACGGCTTTGACCATGTCTTCGATGACCTTTTTAGCGTCGCCGAACACCATCATGGTCTTGTCCAGGTAGAACAGTTCGTTGTCCAGGCCGGCGTAGCCGCTGGCCATCGAGCGCTTGTTGACGATGATGGTCTTGGCCTTGAACGCTTCGAGGATCGGCATGCCGGCAATCGGCGATTTCGGATCGTTCTTCGCGGCCGGGTTGACCACGTCGTTGGCGCCCAACACCAGTACCACGTCGGCCTGGCCGAACTCGGAGTTGATGTCGTCCATCTCGAACACCTGGTCGTAAGGCACTTCGGCCTCGGCCAGCAACACGTTCATGTGGCCGGGCATACGACCGGCAACCGGGTGGATCGCATACTTCACGGTCACGCCGCGATGGGTCAGCTTCTCGGTCAGCTCTTTCAGCGCGTGCTGCGCACGTGCCACCGCCAGACCGTAGCCCGGCACGATGATCACGGTGTCGGCGTTGGTCAGCAGGAAGGTCGCGTCGTCGGCCGAACCGGACTTCACCGGACGGGCTTCCTTCGAACCCGCCGGGCCGGCCGCGTCCGCCGTATTGCCGAAGCCCCCGAGCAGCACATTAAAGAAGGAGCGGTTCATCGCCTTGCACATGATGTACGAGAGGATTGCACCGGACGAACCTACCAGCGAGCCGGCGATGATCAGCATCGAGTTGTTCAGCGAGAAGCCGATGCCCGCCGCTGCCCAGCCGGAGTAGCTGTTGAGCATCGACACGACCACGGGCATGTCCGCGCCGCCGATCGGGATGATGATCAGCACGCCGAGCACGAAGGCCAACGCCAGCATCACGCCGAAAGCGGTGTAGTCGCCGGTGAGCATGAACGTCACGCCCAGGCCCAGTGTGGCCAGGCCCAGCAGCAGGTTCAGCTTGTGCTGGCCACTGAACTGTACCGGTGCGCCCTGGAACAGGCGGAACTTGTACTTGCCGGACAGCTTGCCGAAGGCGATCACCGAGCCGGAGAAGGTGATTGCACCGATGGCGGCACCGAGGAACAGTTCCAGGCGGTTACCGGCCGGGATCGCGTCACCGAGTTGCTTGACGATGCCCAGCGACTGCGGCTCGACCACGGCAGCCACGGCGATGAACACCGCGGCCAGGCCGATCATGCTGTGCATGAAGGCGACCAGCTCCGGCATCTTGGTCATTTCAACGCGTTTGGCCATGATCGAACCGGCAGTGCCGCCGATCAGCAGGCCGACGATCACGTAGACGATACCGTCTTGAGCCAGTTCGGCACCGAGCTTGTAGATCAGGCCGACCGTGGTGAGGATCGCCAGGCCCATGCCGAGCATGCCGAACAGGTTGCCACGGCGCGACGTGGTGGGGTGCGAGAGGCCCTTGAGCGCCTGGATGAAGCAGACCGAGGCGATCAAATACAGGGAAGTAACCAGGTTCATGCTCATGCTTGCTGCACCTCAGCCTTGACTGCTTCAGCTTTGGCGGCCGGAGCTTTTGCCGGCGCTTTCTTCTTGAACATTTCCAGCATGCGGCGGGTGACCAAAAAGCCACCGAATACGTTGACCGCGGCCAGGGCCACGGCCAGGGTGCCCATGGTCTTGCCCAGTGGCGTCACGGTCAAAGCCGCTGCCAGCATGGCACCGACGATCACGATCGCCGAGATCGCGTTGGTCACCGCCATCAACGGGGTGTGCAGCGCAGGCGTGACGTTCCAGACCACGTGGTAACCGACATAGATCGCCAGCACGAAGATGATCAGGTTGTAGATACCGTCAGAGATCAGCATGTCTTCCATTGTTTTTATCCTCAGCCGTTCTTGCGCACGATCTGGCCGTCGCGGCACATCAGGCACGCGGCGACGATATCGTCTTCAAGGTTGATCACCAGTTGTCCTTCTTTATCGAACAACAGTTTCATGAAGTCCAGCAGGTTGCGGGCGTACAGCGCCGAAGCGTCAGCCGCCACGGCGCTGGCCAGGTTGGTCGGGCCCACGATGGTCACGCCATTTTCGACGACCACCTGGTCGGCCACGGTCAGCGGGCAGTTGCCGCCCTGGGCTGCCGCGAGATCGATGACCACCGAACCCGGTTTCATCTGGGCCACGGTTTGCGCGCTGAGCAGCGTCGGCGCCTTGCGGCCGGGAATCAGCGCGGTGGTGATAACGATGTCCGCCTGCTTGGCGCGTTCGTGCACAGCGGCGGCCTGGCGGTGCATCCAGCTGGCCGGCATCGGGCGGGCGTAACCGCCGACACCGACGGCGCATTCGCGCTCTTCATCGGTCTCGTAGGGCACGTCGACGAACTTGGCGCCGAGGGATTCGATCTGCTCTTTTACCGCCGGACGCACGTCAGACGCTTCGATCACCGCCCCCAGGCGCTTGGCGGTAGCGATGGCCTGCAAACCGGCCACACCGGCACCCAGAATCAGCACGCGCGCCGCTTTCACGGTGCCCGCAGCGGTCATCAGCATCGGCATGAAACGCGGGTAGTAGTGCGCGGCCAGCAACACAGCCTTGTAGCCGGCGATGTTGGCTTGCGACGACAGTACGTCCAGGCTTTGGGCGCGGGAGGTGCGCGGCGCGGCTTCCAGGGCAAAGGCGGTAATGCCGCATTCGGCCATTTTGGCGATGGTTTCATTGCTGAACGGATTGAGCATGCCCACCACTACGGTGCCGCTTTTGATCAGGGCGAGCTCGCTGTCGCTGGGCGCGACCACCTTCAGAATCAGCTCGGCAGCAAACGCATCGTTGGCGCTGCCAATGCTTGCGCCTGCCGCTTCATAGGCACTGTCGACAACGCTGGCATTAATGCCGGCGCCGCTTTGTACAGTGACCTTATGGCCCTGGCCGATCAGCTTCTTGATGGTTTCCGGGGTTGCAGCAACCCGTGTTTCACCGGTCTGGGTTTCGAGAGGAACACCAATGTGCACGTCAAATCTCCTGCGTGATCTTATTGAGTAAACCCATGCACTACGGATGAATGGGGTGGCAGGGACGTCCTGTCAGCACGATTGCGCCAAGTCGAAACGATCAATCATTCGAACACTGGCAAAAGTCGATTCGTTTCGTGCCTGGTCGAGCGCTGTCAGTGGTTTAGTTGATGACTGCTGCGTAGTCGCAAGCGTTGCCGGTTTGCGACTCATGTCAGAGCCGGAACGCTCGTCGCTTGGTGGAACACCAAAGTACTCGCGATAGCACTTGGAAAAGTGTGGTGTGGACACGAAACCGCATACATACGCCAGCTCAATGATCGACAATGATGTTTGCTTAAGCAGTTGTCGCGCTCGAATAAGACGTAACCTTAAGTAGTAGCGTGACGGCGTACAGTGAAGGTATTTCTGAAATAGCCGTTCTAGCTGTCGACGTGACAGATCCACGTATTCTGCAAGGTTATCCAGGTCGATCGGTTCCTCGAGATTGGCCTCCATCAACGCGACGATCTCCTGCAGCTTAGGCTGGTGAGTTCCCAGCACATGCCTGAGCGGAACCCGCTGATGGTCCTGTTCGTTGCGTATGCGCTCGTAAACAAACATCTCAGAGATGGCTGCGGATAGTTCACGACCATGATCGCGACCAATCAGGTGCAGCATCATGTCCAGCGGCGCGGTGCCGCCCGAACTGGTGAAACGGTTTCGGTCGAGGGTGAAGAGACTCGCGCTGATGCTGACTCGCGGGAAAGCTTCCTGCATGGCAGCCAAGAATTCCCAATGCACGCTGCACTCGTAGCCGTCGAGCAGCCCGGCTTTGGCGAGCGCCCAGCTGCCGGTGCACACACCTCCCAACCGTCTGGATTGACGCGCCAAGGCTTGCAGCCAGGTAATGTGCTCGCGGGTAATCACGTTCTGGATTCCAACACCACCGCACACGATTACAGTGTCCGCCACTAATGGATTGTTCCACGAAGCATCCGGAGTGATCGGCACGCCGTCACTGGCCCAGACAGGCTCTCCATCGGGGCTGAACGTATGCCAGCGATATAGCTCTCGTCCCGACAACTGATTGGCCATGCGCAGTGGCTCTACTGCGGACGCCAGGGAAATAAGTGTGAATTTATCCAGCAGCAGAAAACCAACGGATTGAGTCGTACCGTCGGACACGGTGGAGTTCGATGACATCGTGGTCATGTCCTCACAGAGAGCGATTACGGCCTGAGACGCAGGAGCTGGTAATACTCCCCAGCCTTGGCGTAGGGAGCAGGTTTGGCGCAAATACCTCCTTGGTTTATCCCACTGACGTCACCCTCGCAGCCTGCGCAGGGTGACGCGACGTCACAAGGCCGATAAAGGAAATCGCCAGCGCCAGGCCAATGGTTGTGCTGACTTCGGTACGGTGCTCCGGGGTGATCATCATGACTGCCAGCGCTGCGCAAATGAACGCAATCACCAGCCACGTCAGCCATGGAAACAGCCACATGCGAAAGGTCAGCTCAATGTTTTGCCGACGCAACATCCGGCGCATGCGCAGTTGCGACACCGCAATGGCCAGGTACACCAGCAAGGCAATCGCGCCGGAGCTGGCCAGCAGGAAGTTAAACAGCCCGGCGGGCATGAAGTAGCTCCACACGGTGATCGCCGCGCCCAGCACGGTGCTGGCGATGACTGCTGCACGCGGCACGCCCTCGGAGGAGGTCGCCTTCAGCGACTTCGGCGCATCGCCACGACGACCCAACGAGTACAGCATGCGCGAAGCAATGTAGATCGAGGAGTTCATGCAACTGGCCACGGCGATCAGCACCACCACGTCCACCATGAACTTGGCGTGGGGAATGTTCATGATCTCCAGTGCCCGCTGGTAGGAGCCTACCTGGGCGAGCAGCGGATCGTTCCAGGGCACCACGGAGATGACCACGAAAATCGACAACAGGTAGAACACGCCGATGCGCCAAATCACCGAACGCGTGGCCTTGGCAATGTTCTGCGAGGGATTGTCGGATTCGGCGGCGGCGATGGTGACCGCTTCAGTACCAATGAAGCTGAACATGATGGTGATGAAAGCGCCGACTACCGCCGACAGGCCGTTGGGGGCAAATCCGCCATGCTCGGCCATCAGGCCGCTCAAGCCGCTGACTTCCCGATCGGGAACCCAGCCCATCAGCACGGCAAAACCCACGCCGATGAAACCGATGATCGCCACCACCTTGGCCATGGCGAACCAGAATTCGAATTCGCCGTACTTGGAGACACTGAACAGATTGGTGATCACCAACGCAATGATCGACACCAGGGCGAACAGCCAGGCATCGATCTGGGGAAACCACTGGTTCAACACATGGCCGGCGGCCAGTGCTTCGATAGGGATCACCAGTACCCAGAACCACCAGTACAGCCAACCGATGGTGAAGCCTGCCCAACGACCTATTGCCTGGTCGGCATAGGTGGAGAACGAGCCTGTGTCCGGGTTGGCCACCGCCATTTCACCGAGCATACGCATGACCAGAACCACAAGCAGGCCTGAGAATAGGTAGGCCAGCAGGACGGCCGGGCCAGCAGCTGCAATGGCATGTCCTGAACCAACGAATAAACCGGCGCCGATAATCCCGGCGATTGACAGCATTGTTACGTGACGAGGCTTGAAGCCCTGTGCCAATTGGCCATTCGAATCCTTGGAGCTCGGGCTAATCATCGGGTTTTTTTTCTCTGCTGATCGACATTTAAGCGAAGTGATGGGGGCAACGGATCATCATCGTTTCCTGCTGCCGCTTCCTGAAAGTGGCACCCTTCAAACGCTGCCGTACTTATCAAACCCATCGTCGCGATGTGGTTATTTCCATGAAAAGAGGCGCCACCTTACCCGGCTTGTTCGATAATTCAGTTACCTGTCCACGCCGCCTCCTTGCCTGATATCGACACGTGCCAATTTAGCGTTCACAGCGAATACCAATCGGTCACGAATTGGCCAGGTGGAATCATTTTGTTTTTTTGAGGATTCTGCTAAAGCAGCAACGGATGGGGGTTGCCTGGAAGGTTTAAGCGGCCGAGAAGGTTTCGGGCCGAGGGCCGCGAGATCTCTGCGGGAAGAGCGGATTGGACGATTACTGCCCGTCGCGACCGGCTGAATCCATAGCCGTTTACTGTCGGTCAAGAAGGTCAGCTGGCGACCTTTTCCCTGTAGCGGCGCTTTCAGCTTGGTCGAGGGGTTACCAAAAGGTTTTGTAACGGCTCTGAAAAGCAGCACCGATTCCCAAACCCCAGAAACGACAAAGCCCTGAATAATCAGGGCTCTATCGGTACAAATATGGCGGAGGCGATGGGATTCGAACTCATGGACCTGTTACAGTCGACGGTTTTCAAGACCGCTATAGAAAGCCGCAAAACGCGCGGCTTGTGATGATTTTTCGTCCCAATACTTTTGTTTTGCAGCATCGCTACAGACCGCATTCTACAAGGGGCGCGTTTCGAGTTATGGAACGCATTTTTTGCCTATTTTGAGGGTTTCGCGATGGCGCCGACGCGACGATAAACCCGCTCGGTGATGTCGCCTTTTGTGTGACCCAGCAGCAGGCTTGCGTCACCGACATCGCTAATTTCCGATGCGGCTTTCGGCCGAATATCACGGAACTGGAACTCTCCGATCCGGTTGGCCAGCAGCTCGTCACCGTGTTCGAGAGCCTCCTGTTTTGCCTTTTCACGCGCTGCATCCCATCGCTTCCTGAGCATCGTAGCCGTCATTCGTTTGCCGCTCCGGCTGATGATCAGATAGCTCGAAACGTGCACAGTGTTTCGCTCTATGATCGCCGCAATCAGCTTGCCCAGGCTGTTCGCTTCCCCGGCAGTCGTCATCTGAATACGCAGCTTCTTGTGCGTCTTGTTCTGCTGAACACTCAAATACCCGCCTTCAACATCGTCCTTCCGCATGACCAGCACGTCTGCCGGCCGCTGGCCGGTCAGATAGGCTAGGTCCATCGCTTCTTTCAGCTCTTGAGCTGCCTTCTTGTAAACCGCATCCCAAACCACATCGTTCGCGTAATAGTCCCTCGGCGTTTCCTTGTTTTTGCGCACGCCCTGGCAGGGGTTCTCCTTTGTCGTCAGCCCCCATTCCCGGGCAATATTGAAAATGTGGGAGAGGGTGGCGATCTCCCGATTCGCTCGCACCTTTGCCGATCGCGCATCACGGTAACCAGCAATCGTTGCTGGCGTGATCGAGTCGATCGGCGCGCTGTCGAACATTGGACGCAGTTGTTTGATCTCTGCCAGGTTGTCTTTCTGCGTGCGCGGTGCCTTCTTGGGTACCACCTCACGGATATACCGGTCGAAGATGCCTTTCATGGTGCGCAGGTCGAGCGGCTTTTCTTTGGCTTCGAGTTCGGCCCATTTCAGCCTGGCCTTATCGAGGTCCTTGCCCAACGGGATGTCGTTGCCGAGCAGGTCGCGATAGTAGTAAGCCGTCCAGGTGCTACCGTTCTTGCGCTGCCGGGAACGTTTGTACATCCGAGGAGGAAGGTTCTGGTGCTCGGTCTTGCGGGGTCGCATATCAATTCACTCGCGAATAGTCTGGCGTCCATGCCGGTGCGGCTGGCGGCGGGTTCGGGTCGGCAATGGTGGGGCTGATCATGCCCAGCTTCATGCGAGCGTACATCCGGCCCACCAGCGGTCGCTTACCGCGGCTTTCGACGAATACCCACTGACGTTCAATCAGCCATCGGCGTTGGTAAGCTCTGGCCTTGTAGCCTGTAAGCTCGGCGAGCTCTTCATCCGAGAGAATTTCTTTTTCCATAGTGATGCTCCAACCGCGCTTGGTTGCAGAGGTGTTAATGAGTGGGGGACTCGAGAATGTCATCTGATTTGCTCGGACTCGCTGCGTTATCCGTTCTGTGTGAGCTATGCTGGCCATTTGCCTGGCAAAATATCTGCTGAGCTCTCCATGACGCGGAAAAAAAAGGACGTTTTAGGTGGCGAATTTTGTATTGGAAACAAAGTATGTGTTTGTTGATACCAATATCTACGAAGGAAAGAATTTTCAGTTTTTGACGTATGAGCTGGAACGTTTGTCGTTGTTGGCTTCCTCCGGCGAGATTGTTTTATTAATGAGCCCAATTATCGATTTTGAAATCAGGGATCATATAAAGGCTGGAGCTGTAAACGCCGCGAAGAGCATTAAAGATTTTACGAAGGAGGCGATGGTTCTTAGAAATGCGACAGGTCTTCCAGTTTCAGGTGCCTTCAAGCGCACTTCTTCAACAGAAATAGCAACGGCACTTCTTGAGAATTATGGTCGCTTCATAGAATTGGCAAGGCCAGAGACTGTGCCTTTCGATGATGTTAATCCGGTTGATGTATTTGAGCGATATTACTCTAAATGCGCTCCTTTTAGTGAGGGGAAGAAACATGAATTTCCAGACGGGTTTGTCTGTTTTTCTCTGCTGCAATTCGCTCGAGAAAAAGGTGAAAAAATATATGTGGTAAGCAATGATGGCGATATGCGTGATTTTTGTTCTGAGTTTTCGTCTTTGATTTATCTGAGTACTCTTGACTCAATTATCGGTGCTTTTGCTCATGTGGGGCCTTATGATCCCGCGCGGTTTGCCGATCAGATGTTTGCCTCTTTAGAAAGCGAGGTTCTAGAATCGGCGAAGCGTTACTTAAGTGTTTTGGAGTTTGATACAGCTTTCATCGCAACAGATGTCGTTGAAGAGAACTTTTCTTTTGAAAAACTGAATGTTCTGGATAGAGAGTTGTGTGGTGCTAAGGTCGGCGAGGCAGAGTTTAATGTGGTTGTGGGGCTCGAAATATGGTCGCATCAGATTGTCGATATGTTTGGCGATTTTGAGGGTGATTGCAAAGTTGACCAATACGTAGGTGTTGAGCGGGTACGACAGATCGCTAGATTCAACGCGGTTGTGGATATGACGGTTGTTCTTGCCTCAACCGGCTATGATTTACAATCGACAAGGGTCTGTTATGTGGATCCGGAACTTAGGACTGATCTAAGCTTGCGAGACCCTTTTGCTGTTGAGCTACTTCTGGATGAGAGATTGCAATGAATCTTACAGTGTGTAGTGATCTATTTGATTTGCAAGGCGGGGAAGTTGTTTCGAAAAGAAATTTGTTCGATCTAATTCAATTTTCAAAGGTTGAATCTTCCTCATTCTGGCAGGGGCGTTCGTTTTTAATTGGCAATACTCCGCAGCAGGGTATTAATTGGATAGGTGAATTTCCATCGCTCAAAGGTGTCATTATCAAGGTGCGTCCTGGTAGCTATGAAAGTGACGGCTGGACGAGTATCGATAAAACCGAATTTAATTATTCATTCAAGGCGAGAATGAATGTGGTTTCCTATGAAGAAAAAGCCAATCAAGCGCTTATCAATCAAGTTCGGTACATGTATCCAATTTTCCTATTTTCGGATGAGGGGAAAAGCTGGGTATTTGAGGGGCGTTTCGCGGTTTCTGAAATTAGAGATACTCATGTAGTTGTTAAGCGCTCAGGGCGGTTTCAAGATGAAGCTGTAGTTGGTCAGATTGAGCGGTATTATGAGGAAGGTGGTAAGAAATATGTAACGCATCTTATGGCTGAACGAAGCTCAGGCGTAGTGGGTGCGATAAAAACTAACGCGGACTGGGTGTGCGAAATATGCAAAATTAACTTTGAAAAGGTCTATAATTTTCCATATATTGAAGCTCACCATAAAACGGCTATTTCGACATACGATGCTCTCCATCAGGTAGCTACTTCAGATCTGGCATTACTCTGTCCAAACTGTCATGCTGCTGTTCACTTGTATATGAAAAAAACAGATCTGGAATATGCTGAAATTAAGCGTGTACTGAATGAGAGAATGAGATCTTAATCAGCTTTATAAAAGTCGCTGAATTCGGCGGCCTATCCATTTTACGACTGGCACCGCTTTACTATTACCAATGGCTTTGTAGCGTGGCCCGTCAGGGCAATGTTCAGGAGTACGTCCTCGCCAGGGAATTAGTGTGTAGTTAAGAGGTAAGCCTTGGCAACGTTCCCACTCGCCTACACTGGTTCGGCGAATTCCTTCGGATTCCAATACATATGCCTCTCGGTCATCGAGAGCGCCTCCCCCTTGTGCCGTGAGAGTAGGATGAAGTGCTGACTTCGCTTCCCGTCCCGGCGGGCTATCCCGGCGAGTGCCTTCTCGCTCAAAAAGAACCTCGGTGGGATCGAACCCGTCTCGAGCACTTGCGACAACGAACACACGGCGGCGTCGTTGGGCCAGGCCGAAATATTGGGCGTCCAGGACCCGCCATGCGATTGTTCTTTTGGGTCCATACACACAACCAGCGTCCGGCCATTTCTTCCCTGAAGGCTGCAGTTCGCAGTCTTCCCCAGCAAGCGCGCCAAGAAAGCATCCGAAGGCGTTCCCTTTGTCGCTGAGGACGCCGGGGACGTTTTCCCAGACGATGACACAGGGAGGCTTTCGTTGGCTGGCGCGAACATAGTCAGTTGCATCTGCAAGCTCCACATATTTGATGGTGAGGGCACCACGTGGGTCGGCCAGGCCTTTGCGCATGCCGGCGACACTGAAGGCCTGGCATGGGGTTCCTCCGACAAGAATGTCTGGCGCTGCGATCTTGCCGGCCAGTACCTGGGCACCGAGTTTGGTCATGTCGCCGAGGTTCGGCGTGTTCGGATAATGGTGAGCCAGCACTGCGCTGGGGAACGCTTCGATTTCGGCGAACCAGGTGGCGCGCATTCCGAGCGGATGCCAGGCCATGGTCGCGGCCTCGATGCCCGAGCAAACTGAGCCGTATGAAATGGGCATAGGGGATCCTCGCCGGCTGGCGTGATTCGTTGAAGTGGGGTATTTGTGTTCGGCCCGATATGGGGCTGCGGAAGGAAGAAAAATGAACGTAAGAATTCAGAAGCTATTAATTATTGCATTTCTATTTGTTGCTATATTAATAATTATGGTCGCGCTGTTTTACGTAAAGGCGTTCACAACTCAACTCTCTGGAAGCCAAGAAGTTTGGGGGCAGTTTGGGGATTATTTTGGCGGTGTATTAAATCCTCTTTTGTCTTTTTTTGCGTTTTCTGCATTACTGTATACTGTTTTTCTACAGGTTAAATCTGCAGCTGAAAACGACAAAAAACATGATGAGCAAGTTTTTGATGCGAGATTGTTTCAGCTGTTTTCCGCAAATGTGGAAGTGGGGAAGTCATTGTATCTTGAAGATACCGTTAATTATAAGTTGACTATTTTTGAAGGCGTGAGGGCTGTCAATTACACATGGCATATGTTTTACAATGAGGTGAGAGGGGGTATGCCAGTTGATAGACTGCCCACTGATCTGTATGCATATGTTCATGTCAGATATTCGGCAGCAAAAAATAAGTACGGCATCTATATATTTACGTATTTTTCCTCAATAGCTTTTATTTTGGATTACATACGTCTATACAGTAAATCAAATGACCAGAGTATCTTTGCTTTGAATGCGTTGCGCTCACAGTTGAGTGTTGGTGCACGAGCAATGTTATTTTATTACCTGTTGTGCTCTGAGGAGTATTGCAAACACATTCCATT
Source organism: Pseudomonas sp. GW456-L13 (assembly GCF_017350115.1). Classification (NCBI taxonomy): domain Bacteria; kingdom Pseudomonadati; phylum Pseudomonadota; class Gammaproteobacteria; order Pseudomonadales; family Pseudomonadaceae; genus Pseudomonas; species Pseudomonas sp. GW456-L13. The sequence goes on along the minus strand of NZ_JACNAS010000002.1, from coordinate 155,081 downwards.
ATTGCTCGCGAATGGCTTTTGGGACGATGCAGTGGAGGATCCTTTACATCATAAACGAACAGATGTTTTCAAAGCAGCGGCGGCACATCATCAATCTTAGATATGGGATAAGCGGATCAATCCATGACTGGATGCGGCAATGGGCAGTGGTTATTCAGTGCCGGTCTTCGCAAACCGCTCAAGCTGCCGCGACTGCTTTTCGGTTATGACGATTTCCGGTCGCGACATGCTTGCGAATCGAGCGGACACTTCGGCGGGCGCGGCGGCGAGGTTAATTAGGAGGGTCGATACCGTCTCCTGCCATTCCTCGAAGTCGTGACGCTCGCCAAGCACCTGAAATGCATCATCAAGCGTCTTCGACACAATCAGCGACCGCTTCTCGGCGCCGATCCGCTCCAGCAGGGCTTTCTCCTTGGCGCGCTTGTCCCGCTGAATATCCGCGTTGCTCTTGGCCACGGCCTGTCTCTTCAATTCCGTGGGCCGGTAGATCCAGCCATGCCTGTCGTCGGCGCTGGCGTACCTGGTTGCTGATGCTTCTCATGCTGCCCTCTGCTGATTCCAGACGCCCACGGCGTCGAACACCTGGGCGGCTTGCTCTTCAGTCAGCGATATTTCGGCGGGAATGGCGATCCAGCCCGAAGCAACCCGATGATTCGGATTGCTCTCGGCGACCAGGTACTTGTAGGTTTCCTCGATCACCTCTTCGAGGTGCGCAGCCAAATAGTTGCCTTGAGGCGCGACTTCTATCGATTTCGTGTAGCGGTGGCCGCGCTGATCACGACACTGGACGCTGACATAGATCGTCCAGCGGTGGGCAATGTCGCAGACTGCTTCGGCCATGCGCTGTCCTGGCGGGATGCTCTTGCAGGTCTTCCTGTTGATCATCCCTTGACGCCCGCTGGGGTCGATGTGGACTACCGCGACGTGATTGGCGTTAAGCAGTGCTCGGCTCGTTCGCTCTATCCGCGTGCGCATGTTGTTTGGCTTCCGCATTTTCATAGAGTAACTGCAACTTGGCGATTCGCTTTTGCTTCAAACTGCATGGCGAGTTCGTGAGCGGCCTTGTAGGCACCACTGAAGGCGCAAGTCTTGCCTGTGGTGAGGTCTTTAATCTGGTACATGCCGAAGCTTCCGCCGGAGATTTGGTAGCGCACCGGTTTGGCTGGGGCTGGTCGTCCAATACGGGCGAAGTCCCCGACTCGGACGGCACTTGTTTGATGCAGCGGCACACCTAGGTCATCGCTACGCTCTTGAAATGATGGATGCATGGTTGATCCCTCGGAGTAGGTTAGGTGTATTCATCAGCCGTCCGGCCACCTGCTGGTGACCATTGGGCAGGGAAGGGTGCTGATTGATAAAAGGCAGGCGTAAAAAAGCCCGATCGGAACCGGGCCATTGTTTGTGTCACGCAGACCTGCCTACGTGGCAGGTGTTGCCATTGCGAGTTTCGACGGACCCGCCTGAATGCGCTGCGTGATTTCTTCTCGATGCACCTGGACATCCTTTGGTGCGCTAGTTCCGATACGTACCTGTTTGCCGCTAACGCCCAGCACTGTGATCGTGATGTTGTTGCCTATGTTGATGCTTTCGCCTTCTTTGCGAGTCAAAATCAGCATTGTCCATTTCCTTGCGTGAGTGGGTTTCCCAATGCCGCCTTACAAGAAGCGGCATCAGTGAAACATCACTGCATTACGCGGATTTCATTACGAGGGAACCACGCACCGTCAATCAGAACCATGCAGCCAACAAAGGCGGCGTAGCGGGTCTCTCGGTCAGTCTGGAAACCGTAGTAGGAGCAAGTGGACCGAGAGGCCAGACTGCTCAGCAACATGCCACCCACGATCAGTGCCACTAGGGTTAGCAGAACCTTTGTCGCGTACTTCACGCCTCGATACCGTAGTCAGCCAGGCGCAGGCCGAAGTGCATGCCAATCTCCTTCAGCACCACCAACTCTGCTGGCTCGATCTGACCATCAGCCTGGGCAACGGCAAGAATGTTGACGAAAGCTTCCTCCGCGTCGGCTGGAACGTTTTTGATGTCGGCCAGTTCCCTCTTGATCGCCAATCGGCCAACCTGAAAGTTGGCGTTCAGCTTGCCTGTGAATCGATTAATGGTCTCTGTGATCTCGCTGCCGAAGTGCGTCAAATTTGGGTTGGAGCGAATCAACTCGTCCAACTTGGAAACCTCGCTGGCTTCGATCTCACCATCAGCCGCCGCAATCAATAGGCCGCCACCAACGATGGCCTGCATCAAGTCGCGGTTAACGACTTTCTTCACTTCGGCCTGGGCGTTGCCGACTTGTTTTCCGAACAGCTTTTTCATTCCGAACATGGTGTTTCCTCATACAGGGGAGGGGATTTCCCACATGGCCCTGTTGCCAAGGCCCTGTAGTGAAGTCTGTTTGGGCTGTCAGCAGGACTCAGATACGGCGCACTTAGGTGGGAGTCGCCCACGCCTGGTGCGTTAGTCTTTTTGTAGCTGACAGCATTGAATCGATTGGGTTGTTAAAGAGCGGCGGGTGGCCCCGTATTGCCGCTGCGATTCACTGCGACGGTCAAGTATTGCCGCCGGGGATATTTAAAGTCAATGCCGCCGGAGATATATTTTCGCTCTATGAAAAAAGCCCGTGCTGGACGGGCTTGCTTTGGGCTAGATATTTGCGGGGAGGTCCCAAGAGATGCGCGCGGCGCAGTCATCTTCTCGATGCACTAGTACGTGCTCGGTTTCTGCAATCTCTTCAATGAGCCGTTTCCAGTCCTCAAGGCATTCATCTGCTTCCTTGCAAATGACTGCCGTTTTTCGTTTTTGGGCAGCGGGGGCGCTGATGATTTTTTGGATGCGGAATCCAAGAAGCTCAAACGAATTTGGCGGTGTAGGTTTGTTTTTTGGTTTTGCCATAGCACTGCTCCTTTTATGTATGGATACACAGTGAATGGCTTGAACCCTAAGCGCTAAAGATTAACGATTAAAAACAATTATTTAACAGAGAAAAGCCCGCAATTTGCGGGCTTCAGGAGGGAGGTGTCCAAGGGAATTAGAGACAAGTCGAAGGGCTCAAATTTAGATTCTGCCCAGCACCTTGCTAGGGGCAAGAATTGCCCCTACGTAATGGATTTTCTCGATATCAATCCGAGCTACTGTCAGCCGCTCGCCGTAAGCCGAGTTGATCGACATGAGGCTGACCTCTTCTTCGGTCTCGAAGAGAAGTTCTTTAACCATGCTTTGTCCATCAACGGTGGTGACCATCACATACTCACCCGGTACTAGGCGGTGATTGGGTTCGCAGACAGCGACCCACCCGCTACGGATCGCTGGTGCCATTGAGTCACCCTTGAGCCGAAGTGCGTAGGCGTCCTCATCTCTGGAGTAGGTCTCCACCCAGCCAGCTGCCTGGTCAAGGCTTGTCCAATATCCCTCACTGCCAAGCTGTGCGGTGCCTTCGATATTGATTCTGCGAGGTGAGGAATAGATGGGGGGGCCAGCCTCGACATTAGATTCGAAGCTGGACTGAGCCATTTTCGCAATCTCATCAGCCAGTCGAGGGCTGAATGACTCCACGGGCTTGGAAATCAATCCGGCAATTGCGCTAGCGACTTTGGCATTCAGTGCGTTGTAGCCGTTCAGGTACGAACTGACGGAGCCCTGATTTATGCCTAAGGCATCTGCGATCTTTCCCTGAGTCAGGGCTTCACGCCGCGACTTGCCTGTGTTGAAGGCATCCACAGCCGCTTTGAGTGCCAAGCACTCTTCTTTTTCCCAGTCTTCGAGTTCGCGTTTTTTCATTCCACGATTATTCCTAGCGGCGATATTTAATCAAATGCCGCCGGGCTTGATTAATTAAATTCCGCCGGAGATACTTGCTGAGTGTTTAATAAAGGAGATCGGCGAGATGAGCCGAAAAAGTCTGGATGAGTTTGCTCGTGCACGCGGGCAAACCAACGCAGCAAATCTGCTTGGGATGTCACAAGGGTCGCTCAACAAAGCTCTGCAGGCGGGCCGTGACATTTTTGTTACTGAGCACGCAGATGGCTCTTTCACAGCTGAAGAGCTCAGACCATTCCCGGTCCAAAGCGCAAAAAGGTCGCGTCGCCGGATGCTGCCCATTTCATGAGCAAACTTTGAGCGCAACGGCGCCGAGAGAAAACTAGACGATGAAATTGCCAGTACTAGACACCCGCCGCAAAGCAGTCATTGCCGCTGCCAATGCATTTCCCGGCGGACTTGCATACGCCTCTGACTTCCTGGGCGAGGTGAATCTTAAGCGATTCAAGAACCGGATTTACGAGTCGGCAGGGGTCAAGCCCCTCAGCGACGATGAGATCTGCACGCTTGAGACTGAAGCGAAAACTACCTTCCTACCGGATTACATCTGCGCAATGTATGGCGGTGTGTTTGTTCGCCTGCCTGAGGTTGCCGATCTGGACAACGTCGACATCCACCGACGCTCTTTGCTTACCTCTGTGAAACGCGGCCGGGTTGACCAGCTTCTCGCTATGGCCCTGGATGACGGCGAAATTACTGCAGCGGAAGCGGCAGATATTTTGGCCGGGCATGCCAAGTACTTGGCTGCACGACACGAGGAGGTGATCGCACAGATTGAATTGTACAAGTCGAATGGCCCCGCCCGAATCCCAAATGGGAAGGGTTGATATGCAGTTCACCATCACGATCAACCAAGTGAAAGCGCTTGAGTGGGGATTGAACTCCCAGCAGGCGCAATTGTTTTCCTTCGTCTACGAATGCCCCAGTTGGGCCAAAGTAATCAAGACCGATAACGGGATTTTCTTTGTCTTGACCAAGGCAAAGATCATTGAGGAATTGCCTCTGCTCACCGATAAACCCGATACGGCGTATCGGCTTCTCAAAGGGCTCGAAAAAGCAGGTTTGGTGGAGTTATCCAGCACCGCGAACGTTTCGTTGTTTCGCTTGACCGAGAAAGCCAAAGAATGGAATCGCAAGTTGGATGGGTCGGAAAAATATCCGACCTCTGAGGCGTTTGAAGGTCGGAAAAAAATCCGATCTACCTCGGAAAAATCTCCGAGCAAGGTCGGAAAAATATCCGAACAGGGTCGGAAAAAAATCCGAGGAGGGTCGGAAAAATCTCCGACAAATCAGGGTACCAGTAATCAGGGTACCAATCAGGTAACCAGTAATCAGGAAAATCAGGGCGCTCACGCGCCAGGTAAATCGGCAAAATTCGACCCGCTGACCGCCAAGCCGGAAAACGTAAGCGTCGAGGTTTGGGGCGATTGGTGCCAGCACCGCAAGGAAATCCACAAGCCCCTCACCGCCAAGAGCTGCGAACAACAGGCCAAGGCGTTGGCGAACCATCCAGCCCCCGATTCCGTTCTGGCCCTTTCGATCAGCAACGGATGGACGGGGATCTTCCCCGACAAAGCAGTCATCCCCGCATCACTCCCGACCAGTCGCCATACCGGTTTTGACACTCGTGATTACAAGGCCGGCACCAAGGAGAACGCCAATGGCACCTTCCGTCTCTAACTTCGGCGCTCACATGGACCGCAAATTCGGCGTCATCGGCCGTCAGCCAGCCAGCTGCTTGGATCATGGTGGTTACTCGGCGGTCATCCTTAAGGGCGGTAGCCTGTCTGGCTGTCCCGTCTGCGCGAGCAACAAACGCGACATGCTAGAACTTGAGCGCAAGCGCTCTCAGTTTCGGATAGTTCAGCACTCAAGCGCTCGGATTCCGAAGCGTTTCGCGGAAAAGACATTCGCCGATTTCGTTGTGTCGAATCCGGCCCAGCAGATTGCCCTGGATGCGTGCACCGACTACGTCGACAACTTTTCGAAGCATCGCCGGGAAGGTCGCTGCATGTTGCTGTTGGGGAAGGTCGGTACCGGCAAGACCCACCTGGCCATTGCCTCGGCCAGTCACCTGATCAACGAATGCATGGTCAAGGCAATTTACCGCACGGTGGGCACGCTTATCGGCGAGATTCGGGCGACGTTCAATGATCGATCAGGCGAGTCCGAGGCGCACATCTTGCGTGAGGTGATCGGCGCGGACCTGCTGGTGCTTGATGAAGTCGGCGCGACCAAGCAGAGCGAGTTCGAACTGGCCACTCTGTTCAGCATCATCAATGGTCGTTACGAACAATGCCGTCCGACGATCATCGTCAGCAACCTGTCGCCCACCGAACTGAATGACGCCATCGGTGCGCGCTGTGTCGACCGCATCCGCGAAAACGGCTGCATTGGCGTGGCATTCGAGTGGGAATCTCAACGCGGTACCCGACTATGAAGGCCTTGATCAAAACCCTAACGGTGAAACTGTCGGATGCCGAGATCCAGCGTAATGCCAAGAAGTTGCATGTCCGCGATCTACGGGATGCCAGTCACCCGGCATTGCACTTTCGCTTTGCGAAGAGTCGCTCCCGCGGCTCCTGGTACCTTCTCAGCAAGCGCACCTGGCACCGTATCGGTGGCTTCCCTGATCTGAGCACCAAACAAGTGGTCGCTGCATTGCCGGCGGTGCGTATGCGGGTGGCCGCCAATGAAGGTTCGACGCTGTCCAAGTGGGTTGCCAGCGGCGAACTGTTGGATTGGTACGCAGAGCGCATGGCCCGTGATCGTAATCTTTCCACCAAGCGCAAGAGCACTGCTGCCTCGGCCATCAAGTGTCATTTGATACCGCGCCTGGGTGATCTGCCGATTAGCGATATCAACAAAGCCACTCTCGACAGCGAGCTGGTCTGGCCGTTGCAGGAAAGCTACTCCACTGGCTATGTGCAGCTGGTGTTCAAGCTTCTGGTCCAGGCGCTGCAGCAAGCGTTCAAACTTGGTTTTATCACTGCTAACCCTATGGCAGGCATCAAATTCAGCGACTTCAGCAAGACTAAGGTCGGAGTCAAGTCATGCCGGCTGCGTGGCGTTCAGCTGCCGCAGCTACTGGAGCAATTGTCCATAGTCGTGTCGACTGCGCCGGCCGACGCCATGTTGGCGCTGATGATGCTGTGCCACGGTACCCGCATAGGCGAAACCCGGCAGACACGCTGGTCGCACATCAGTTTGGCTGAGCGCGAGTGGTTCATCCCGGCCCAACACACCAAAACTGGCGTCGAGCATCACCTACCGCTAACTGACCAGGTTCGCGAGATGTTGATCCGCTATCGCGAGGCTCAGCAAGCCATGGGTTATGTCGGCCAGTTTCTATTCCCTGCGCGGCATGGCAAGGCTCTCAGTGAAGGGCAGGCCAGTGCTGTCTTCACCCGGTTGGGGGAGGGCGAATGGACCAGTCACGATCTGCGCAAATTGGCGCGCACTGGTTGGGCAGATATCGGCATTGACTACCTGATTGGCGAGCTACTGATCAACCACGCCATGGGCCATAACGTGAAGGTGTACATCCAGTCGGACGTGATGAGCCGTAAGCGCGATGCCTTGGAGCAGTGGCACGCCCATCTAGATCAGAAGGGCTTGGCCCTGATTCACGGGTTGACCGGTGTTAGATCCGGAGATTCCAGTAAACCTCTAGAGACCTTACAGGATAAGGCCTGTGATGCCCTTCAAGAAACAACCATAGGAGAGGATTCAAAACATGCAGAAAGGGCAGGGGCTTGGCTTTAAGAGGCAGCGGATCGAGCTAGAGCCTTGCCCGACCTGTAAGGGCAAAGCAGTAGTGAAAGGGCTGTTTTATGAGTTGATTTGTACTGCTTGCAATGGCTCAGGTTGGGTTATTCGGGGCAGCAGGTTGGTGCTTTCTTTGGACGAGTTGGTGACTCAATTGAGCTTCAAATTGCAGCAGGCTCAGCGCGAAATTGAAGTACTTCAGCGAGGCCCGTCTGCATCTGGTCCGGCCGCGTACTACCAACAGAACAACCGTCGCGGTGCCGGCGGTACGAATTTCACAGGGGATTGAGAACATGATGATTCGAAAGCCGGCGGGCCGAGCTTTGGGTGATACCGAATACCTGCTGGAGCAGTGGGGCTGGTGGCGGATGGATGGGGCTGGCGTCCCCATCTACATCTCACCGACTTTGGCGCTAATGCGTCAGGCAATGCCGCAAGTGTCGGCGAGCAAAAGCTATTGCATTACTGATGAGTGGGCCGGAGCTATTGATAGCGCAGTTGCACGGCTCTCACACCGTGACCGACAAATGGGCGATATTATTTGGCTTTACTACGGTGCGAAATGGCCCATGGTTCGGGTTGGAAAGCACTACGGCATAAGTGAAGGGAAGGTGCGGGAATTGGCGAGAGCAGGCATTGCTTGGATCGATTGTGCTATCGATGCAATGCGGCAAGCTGCTTAATCTATTAGCCGATTGCTGCCTTTCGCGAAAGGCAGCACAATCAATAGCTGCCAGTCATTAGTGTCTACAGAATGAGGGGCGATTCACATTCCCCATATTTGTGAAAAAGCACCTGCTGACTAGGAAGTCGGGCATTCAGCATGGCTAGCTCCTTGAGCTACGCTTTAAGGGCTGTGCTCACGGACGTTGAGAGCGGTCCAACGCAGAGCAGGGGAGGCAATATGTCTTGGTCGGTGAAGGTGGCGCGGGAAGCGAAGAGGAGACTGGTGCTTGAAAAGTGGGTAGAGCATGTTGCTCAAGCTAAAGCTGCTGGCGAGAAACCTAATAAGCGTAAGTTTGTTATGGACTCAAAAGGCGAACCATACGAAACCAACATTACCAGCCTCAATAGTTGGATTGATAGGTACGCTATCCATTATCCTGGCACCTCCAGGACTGGTGCAGCAAATACCAAAGAAGTCAGTACATCTTACGTCAACTCTGTAGCTGCCCTTGAAGACGACTTCAAAACGTTTCTTACTGAGCGACGGCAGTCTGAAAATCTATACCGCTTGGACTTCTGCAGAGGACAGCAGAAATTGTTACGTGCTCTGCTGGCAGAAATTGATAGGCAGATTCTTGAGTTGGAGACCAAGCTAGCCTCGAAGCCCAAAGAGCACCGTAAATGATATTTACACCCGCAGGCACACCCCGTGCGACGCGATAACCCTGGCCAAGTTCTACACTTGGTAGAGCGTCTAACCACAACCGTTAAAAAACGATTTTAGTCACACTCCATACATCGTTCTACCTCAGTGCATTGCTGCCTTCGCTGGTCTCGAGGGCAATGAAGAGGTGCAACGCGTGGTTATGCTCGCTTTGCGTTTTGTAACGCTGCGGTGTTTGTGAAGCTGATCCTCCCCACAACCGATTTGCCGTCACTCTGTCCACAGTCCGCTACTGGCCGATTCTGTTGAAAAAGTCGGTGCTTCCAGACTGCCCCTTACTGACCGCTGAAAACGCCATTTTTGCGCGTCGCTATGCGAAATCTGAGCCCCGAATCCCTCCGCTCAAAGTAAAGATTTCAATCTCAAGCGCGTACTTTTCTACTGTGGAAACGATGGCCGACTTTTTCAATAGAATCGGCCGGTTGCCGCCTGTCGCGCAGGCCTGACGTGCGTTGTTTTCTGTCCATCATGGTTAAGGCATGATGGGCAAATTCCATGCATCTGATGGTTAGATCGAATGTAATCGTGTGGTCAAGTTGGGTGCAATTTCGCATACGCTGCGAAAAAACCTTTTCCGCGCGGAATAGACCTGTTTTTATAGCAGCGTGTATTGCTGTGAACGCAGCGAAACGCCTTTCAAGAACCCGACCATTGAGTCGGGGTTTTTGTACCCTTTTATAAGCCCTGCCATCGAGCGGGGCTTTTTCGTTTTCGGCCCTATGCCTGGCTCTTTGCTCCGAGCGGATGACAGTGACATAGAGGTCGGATCTATTCGAGGTATACAAATGAACACAGAGCAACAGGCGCTTGCCGATGTGCCCCTTTGGCTATTGGTATTGTTGAGCATGGCCGGTTTGTCTGGGGAAATGTTGAGAGCCTCAGGTACTGACCTTGGTCTTCGGCAGATCCTCCAGCGTGTAGCGCTGCGTTTTCTTGCGTCTGGCCTCTTGGGTATGGCTACGCTGTTGCTCGCGATGGCGCTGTGGAGCAGCTTCTATCTTGCCGCCGGTCTAGGCATCGTAATCGCGGTCATCGGTGCTGATGTAACCGGCGGTTTGTACACCCAGTTTCTGGCCAGGAAAGCTGGTATCAGATCGCATAATTCATAGCCTGGTAAAGCAGCATGCATGATCCGCTCAACGGGCCGCCAGACAGCTGTTTCTCGGCTATCGCGGAAAACTAAATGGTCAAAATCAAGATCACGCCAGACATGCTGCCCGTGTCCGAGGCGCTGCTGGAGCTGGAAAAAAAGCACATTCCGCATGTGCTTGCCCTGACTGCGACCCGATTGGCCCAGCGGGTCAAGAAGGGTGAGCTGGCCGTCATGGCGCAGCGCTTGGACCGGCCAACCCGAACCACCATGAACAGCTTGTTCGTCAAAATGGCCACCAAAAGCAAGCCAGCCGAAGTGTATTTCAAGGACTCTTGGACGTCTGGCATTCCCGCTGATACCTACCTTCAGCAGACTGTCAGGGGCGGGCCACGACCGCATAAGCGCTTTGAAAAGGCTCTGATCGCGCGTGGCTTTATGAAGTCCAGCCAGTTCGCGATCCCTAATCCCAATGTGCTCGACAAGCATGGCAACGTTTCCCGAGGAACGATGATCCGGATCTTGTCGGGCCTTGGCGCTGCCGAAACGTCGCGTGGCTATCAGGCCAATGCTTCGAACAGCAAGCGCAGTCAACGCAAGGGCAACGCCAAGAGCTATTTCTCCGGCATTGTCAGTGGAACAGCCGGTGTGTGGGAACGCAAAGACACAGCGTTCGGCGATGCCATTAGGCCGGTGTTTGTCTTCAGCCGAAGCGCGCCGATGTACCGCACGATCTTTCCGTTCTTCAAGATCGCTAACAACATCGTCAAGGCCAACTACAGCGCCGAGTTCCGTGGGGCATTTGCCGATGCAATGGCCACTGCCAAGACCTGACAACGAGCAAGAAAGGCCGGCTTCTGGCTGGTAATGCTCGACTTGTTTACCCAGGTGCAAATTTAACGGGTCCTCCCGAACGGGTGGGGGGCAGGGGGTAATTCGGGCCCCGCTGCTTCGCTATATATGACCCATTTTTGAATCGAGGTTGTTGTTTAGTCCATGGCCAATCCGACCATCTCCCGCGAGCCTCATTGGCTGAACAAGTCGCGTATGGCTACGAGCCTCGGCATCACGACTCAGGCCTTTGATAAATGGGGCGTGCAGCCTGTTGCGAAGATCGGCCGCGACGTCTTCTACGACGTCCGGTCGGTGCTGGATAACCGGCTCAAGCATCAGGTGACAAAAGACCAACCTGTCGACGACAACGGTGATCCGATCGATCCGCTCATTGAATACAAACAGGCGCAGCAAAAATTGCGACTGACAACTGAGCAGGCGGACGCTCAGGAAATGCGCAACAAGGTGAAGGCCAAGAAGCTGGTACCGGTTGATTTTTGCTTGTTCGCATTGTCTCGCCTGAGCGCAAAGCTCGGGTCAACCCTCGACACCGTGCACTTGAAGGTTAAGCGCAAGTGCCCCGACATCGAGGTGCGTCACCTTGAGGCGATCCAGCGCGAAGTCGCCGTGACGCGTAATGATGCGATCGGCTTGGCTGATCTTTTGCCGGAGTTGCTTGATGAGTTTGTCGACACCTTGGATGAGGGCGCTGGTTGAGGGTGTCCGCAAGGGACTCGCCGGGCTCTACAAAGAGCCGCCGCGAACAGCGGTTGAATGGGCCGATGAGCATTTCTATTTGTCGTCCGAGTCGTCCTATCAGGAAGGCGATTGGACGACGGCACCGTTTCAGGTCGCGATTCTCAATGCGATGGGCAACGACCTGATCCGTGAAGTCAACGTGCTGAAATCGGCACGGGTTGGCTACACCAAAATGCTGGTGGCCAACATGGGCTACAAGGTCCAGCACAAGAAGCGCAACGTTATCGTCTGGTGCCCAACCGATGGCGATGCTGATGGCATGATGAAGCGGCACATCGAAACGATGATTCGTGACAGCCCCGTGGTACGCGCCTTGGCGCCTTGGTATGGGGTGAAACATCGCGACAACACGCTGGATGAAAAGCGCTTCGATAACGCCAAAATGCTGTGGTGCCTAGGTGGCACGGCGGCGAAAAACTACCGGGAGAAAAGCCCGGATGAAGTGATTTATGACGAGCTGTCGAAGTTCAACGCGGACATCGAGGGCGAGGGGGCCCCGACCATTCTTGGCGACAAGCGCCTGGAAGGTGCCACGTTCAAAAAGTCCATACGCGGATCGACCCCGACGACAGTGGTGGTCGCTGACGACAATGAGGAAACCTCGGGGGAGGGTTGCCAGATCACGCGGGCGGCCAACGATTCCCCGCACTTTCTGCGTTTCAACATCAAGTGCCCGTGCTGCGGGACCGAGCAATACCTGAAGTGGGGTGACCCGGCTACGCCGTTCGGTATCAAGTGGGCCGTGGATGAGCTGGGGCAGGTGATCAAGGCCTGGTACCTGTGCGAGTCCGGCCATGGCTGCACCTTCGAATACCACGAAATGGTCGCGGCATCCGTCAGTGGGCGCTACATCTGCGAGCGGACCGGTATCTGGACGCGTGACGGCATGGACTGGTTCACCGATGTGGACACTTCAATGCCGTCGCCGCGTTCGGTGACTTTTCATATCTGGACGGTGTACTCGGAGTTTGTGACCTGGGCCGAAGTCGTCACGGAATGGCTCAAGATCAAGAAGGATCGGGGCAAGCTCAAAACCTTCGTCAACACCACCTTGGGCGAAGCATGGGAAGAGGACCAAGGTGAGCAGCTGGAATGGCAGCAGTTGCACGCGCGCCGGGAGATATACCCGCAAGTGCCTGCTAAAGCGGTTGCCCTGTTTGGCGGTATTGATACCCAAGATGACCGCTATGAAGGCCGCGTCTGGGCGTTTGGTGCAGGTGAGGAAGCGTGGCTGGTCCATAAGTTCGTGCTGCAAGGTGACCCGGGAAGCATCGAGCTAAGGGCCAAGGTCGGCGTCGAGATCCACAAGACCTTCACCCGGGCGGATGGCACGGTGATGGGCGTCGAGCGTTGGTGTTGGGACCAAGGTGGTCACTACTGCGATGAAGTGCGTGAGGAATGCATCAAGCACGGCACCCAATGGGTGATCCCTGTGTTCGGTGCCTCGACCTACGGTAAGCCGATCGCGACCTGGCCGCGTAAGAAAACCAAGGTCAAAGGCGGACGTGTCTACCTCGTCGAAGTGGGAACCGACAATGCCAAAGAGCTGATTTACGGCCGTCTCAAGATGCAGCCAGACAGCTCGGGCGCGCCTGTGCCTGGCTGTATCCACCTGCCTGCCAACGAGATGATTTGCGGCGAAGACGAAATGCGGCAATTGACCGCCGAGCGCCGTAAGTGGGTGATCGTCAAACACCAGCGCGTCCAGCGCTGGGATGCCGGCGGGCGACGAAACGAAGCGCTCGACTGCCTGGTGTACGCCTTGGCGGCGTTACGCATAACGCAGCAGCGCTTTGGTATGAACCTCGACCTGCTCGCGCAGCAGTTGCCGTCAGGCACCTGGGCGGTGCCGATGAGTCACGAGCAGAAAAATAAACCGGCTACCGTTGCCGCTCTGACACCGGCCACGGTGTCGGTGCCTGAGGTAGAGCCTGAACATTCACCCGACCAGCCCGCCGAGTCGGGCGGCTGGCTTAATACAGGACAAGGCGCATGGCTATAACCGCTCAAGACATGGTGGACCGCTACCTGGAGGCCGAACTGGCCATCCTGCAGGGCAAGGAAATCCTTTTTAACGGTCGCAAGCTGATCATGGATGACCTGGAAGAAATCCGCGCCGGCCGACTGGAATGGGAGCGCCGGGTGCGAGCGCAACAGGCTGCGGCGGCGGGGCAGCCGCCGTACGCCCTGGCGACATTCCGATGAACTTGCTGGATCGGGTGCTGGCCCCGGTGTTTCCGGGGCTGGTGGCTGACCGTCTGCGTGCTCGTAGCACGATCATGGCCTTTGAAGCGGCGCAGGCGACCCGCACGCACCAAGCCAAAAAACAATCGGCCAGTGCGGACCGCTCGCTGCAGCGTTCGGCGCGCTCTTTGCGGGAGCAGTGCCGCAAGTTGGACGAAGACCACGACATTGTTACTGGCTTGTTCGATCGTCTGGAAGAGCGCGTGGTGGGGGGCATGGGTATCGCGGTCGAGCCGTTTCCTTTGAGTTTGGCTGGGGAAGTGCATCTGGGGTTTGCGGCGCAGATCAAGGCCCGCTGGGCTGAGTGGTCATTGCGACCGGAAACGTCCGGCGAGCTGTCCCGCCCTCAGATGGAGCGACAGGTGTGCCGCACCTGGCTGCGCGATGGCGAAGCCTTGGCGCAGAAGCTCAAGGGGCGGGTGCCAAGCTATGAACACTTGAACATGGTGCCTTTCGCCTTGGAGTTGCTGGAGCCGGATTACCTGCCGTGGGAATACAACGATGAAGCCAAGGGCATTGTGCAGGGGATCGAGCGCAATCAGTGGCGCCGGGTCCGTGCCTTTCACCTGGTCAAGTATCACCCCGGGCATGCCGCCAGTTACCAACTGACCCAGGCCACCAAACGTGTGCCAGCCGAGCAGATGATTCACATCGCGCACCGCAAGCGCATCGGTCAGAACCGCGGGCAACCGCTGCTGCATGCCGTGCTGATTCGTTTGGCGGACATCAAGGATTACGAGGAAAGCGAACGGGTTGCTGCACGTATCAGTGCGGCACTGGCCATGTACATCAAAAAAGGTACGCCGGAGGACTACGCCGTCACGTCTTCCGTGAATGGCAAGTCCATCGACGCCCGCAGCATTCCGATCGGCCCCGGTATGGTCTTCGACGGTCTTCTGCCCGGTGAAGACGTCGGCATGATCGAAAGCAACCGGCCCAACCCCTTTCTGGAAGGATTTCGCAACGGTCAGCTCAAGGCTGTGGCCGCCGGCACCCGGGGCACCTACTCCAGTGTGGCGCGCAGTTATGACGGCACCTATTCCGCGCAACGGCAGGAGCTGGTCGAGGGGCAGGCAGGTTATGACCTGCTGCAGCACGAATTTATCGATTACTGGAGTCGCCCGGTCTATCGCGAATGGCTGCACATGGCGATTGCCAGCGGGGTGATCCAAGTGCCGGTCGACGTCGATCCGGACACCGTGTTCGGCGCGATTTATCAAGGGCCGGTGATGCCTTGGATCAACCCGATCCATGAGGCCAATGCCTGGAAAATTCTGGTCGAGGCAGGCTTTGCCGATGAGTCGGAAGTGGCACGGGCGCGGCAGCGCAATCCGCAGGAACTCAAGCGTTCCCGGGCTTCGGAAATCAAAACCAACCGGGAACAGGGACTGGTCTTCAGTTCGGACTTCTATCACGAGACCTATGGAAAAACGCAAAGCAATGAACAGCAAAACAAAACGAAGCCTGCCGATGATGAGGCCGAGGGCCTCGATAACCCCAACGAATAAGCCCGGTGAAAGCTGGTACTCGCTCCGTGCGGCGCAGCAGCGCGGGTTGGTCGAAGTGATGCTGTATGACGAGATTGGCGCCTGGGGGATTACCGCCAAACAGTTCGCCCGTGATCTGGCCGCCATCGGCGACGTGTCTCAGATCAACCTCCACATCCACTCGCCGGGTGGCGACGTGTTTGAAGGGACCACCATGTACAACCTGCTGCGCGGCCATTCGGCGCGGGTGGTGGTGTACATCGACGGTCTCGCTGCTTCGATGGCTAGCGTGATTGCCATGGCCGGGGATGAAATCAACATGCCGGCCAACGCCATGATGATGATTCACAAGCCATGGGGTGGTCAGGTAGGTGATGCCGACGCCATGCGCGAGTACGCCGACTTACTCGACAAGGTCGAGAGCACGCTGATTCAGGCGTATACGCGCAAGTCGGGCAAGGCGATCGAGGACATTCAGGCGCTGCTCAAGGCGGAAACCTGGATGGATGGCAACGAAGCGGTGGCGGCCGGTTTCGCTGACAAGGTGCTCGAACCGTTCAAGGCGGCCGCTCAACTCACTTCAAAACGCATGCAGGAGTTCACCAACATGCCTACCTCGGCACAAAATCTGTTCAATCCGCGCGCTTCCGCTCCAACCCCAGCACCGTCCCCAGCTCCAGCCCCGACACCTGCGCCGCTTGTCGATCCGGCGCCGGTCGCGCTGACCTTGGATCAGATGCGCGCCCAGGTCATGGCGGCAGACGGGGCGCGCCGCACGGCAATCAATGCCGCGTTCTGTGGCTCGCTGGTCACCAGTCACACCGAGCTGCTCAACACCTGTCTCAATGACCTGAGCTGCACGGCCGAGATGGCGCGGGAAAAACTGCTGGTTGCGCTGGGCTCGACCACCACCCCAACGGGTGGACCTCACCACCATGGCCACATTAGCAACGGCAACTTGGTTGGCGATTCGGTGCGCGCCTCGCTGGCCGGTCGTTTGGGTCAGGCGGAAAACCAGAAAGACAACGCCTATAACCACATGAGCCTGCGCGAGCTGGCCCGCGCCTCGCTGCATGATCGCGGCATTCTGGTTGCCACCCTTGATCCGATGGCCATGGTCGGCTTGGCATTCACCCATGACTCCAGCGACTTCGGCAACATCCTGGTGGACAGCGCCGCCAAGTCGGTCCTGCTCGGCTGGGACGAGGCGCCGGAGACCTACCACCTGTGGACCAAAAAGGGCCGCTTGAGTGACTTCAAGGTGGCGTCCCGGGTCGGCATGGGTGCGTTTCCGAGCCTGCGTGAAGTTCGCCCAGGGGCTGAATACAAGTACATCACCACCAATGACCGTGGCGAAAAAATCCGCCTGGCAACCTACGGTGAGATGTTCAGCATCACCCGGCAGGCGATTATCAACGATGACCTCGACCAGTTGAGCACGGTGCCTTACAACATGGGTCTGGCCGCGCGCGGCACCATCGGTGATCTGGTCTATGACACGTTGATCCATTCACCGGTGATGAGCGACGGCAAAGCGCTGTTCGATGCCGAGCGCAACAACCTGTTCTCCGGTACCGGCGCCAATATGTCGATTGAGGCGCTGAGCAAGGCCAAGACCGCCATGGCCTTGCAGAAAACCGAGGTCGAGGGTGGCAAGGCCCGCACCCTGAACATTCGCCCGGCGTTTGTACTGGTGCCGGTGGCGCTGGAAGACAAGACCAACCAACTGATCCGCTCGGCGTCGGTGCCTGGCGTCGATACCAATGCTGGCATCGACAACCCGATCCGCAATTTCGCCACGGTGATCGCCGAGCCACGCCTGGACGATGATTCGCCTGTCACCTGGTATGAGGCCGCCCGCCAAGGTGCTGACACCATTGAAGTTGCTTACTTGGACGGCGTTGAACAGCCCTACATGGAGCAGCAGCAGGGCTTCACCATTGATGGTGTGACGAGCAAGGTGCGGATCGATGCCGGGGTCGCGGCGCTGGATTATCGCGGTCTGAACAAGTCAGTCGGTGTCGTGCCACTTGCGAAAGCCAGCCGTTAACGGTTGAAGAATCCCCTAAACACCCCGCCGCGAGCGGGGTTTGTTGTTTCTGTGCAGGAGAAATGCGCATGTCCAAGAATTATTCGGGTCCCGGCAGCACGCTGACTTTTGTGGCGCCAGACGGTGGCGCGACGGCGGGGGTGCCGTTGGTGCTGGTTGATACGGTGGTCATCCCGATCGCCAGTGGCGTAGCGGGTGATGTCCTGGTCGGCCATCTCGACGGCGTCTGGCGCCTGCCTGCCGATGCAGCGCTGCTGCAGGGGCAAAAGGTGGCTCTGCAAGCCGGCGTGCTGGTTGATCCGCTCACGGCCACTGGTGACACGGTGCCCTTCGGCAAGCTGATGAGTGCTCCGGTCGGCGGTATTGCCGAAGCGTTGTTGATTCAGTGACCACGCTGGGCCGCTTTCGTGACGTCACAGCCCGGATGGATGCAGTGCTGGTCGATCGCCTCGGCGATCGCGCCATCAAGCCGGACGGCCTACCGTTGTCCGGTGCGTTCTTCTCGCCCTTTGTCGGTGCGGATGTCGGCGGTAAATCGAAAAGCGTGCGCCTGGGCAATGCCATCGTGACGGATAACGTTCTGGCGCCCACCTTCACCGCTCGCGTGGTGGAGGCGGTGGGCATCGAGAAAGACTCCTTTCTTACCATCGATCTACCGGCGGAGCAGGGCGGTGGTCACTACAAGGTCAGCAAGCGCGAGCCGGACGGCGCCGGCATGGTCACTTTCATACTGAGTTTGAACAATGGATGAGCTGACGACCTTACACAATGCGATCGAGGCGACATTCCGCGCCGGCTTGCCGTCGGTGGTGAGCGTCGAGGCGTTTCCCGAGCTGAATGCTGAAGTCGGTCTGCCGGCGGTGTTGTTCGCCCTGACGGAAATCGGCGAAGCACCCGACAATGGCAGCGGCAAAACTTCCCTGAGCGGCCGCTTTCAGGTGTGCATCATGGTCGATTCCACCATCAGCAAAGCGGCCTTGCAGGCCGCCATTCTGGCCGCCGAGATCAGCAAGATTTTGCGTGGGCAGTATTGGGGGCTGGACTTTGTCGAAGAGGTGCAGGACGTACGTGCATTCCCGGACGACTCGATGCCGGAGCTGGCGCAATTTGTGGTGTGGATCATTGAGTGGAAGCAGATATTCCAGATCGGTGAAACCGAATGGTTATGGCCAGTCGAGCCGCCGGGTTCTCTGTATCTGAACGTCGATGGCTGCACCGGTACCGGCAATGAAGATCACTACTTTCAGCCGGAGGATCTGGCATGGGTTACGCCAGCGCCGAACACGACCGGATGATCGCTGCCATGCTGATGCCCTGCGTGGTGGTCGGCGTCGATCTGACTGCGGGGCGGGTGCGGGTCAAGGCCGGAACTTGGGTCAGTGCCTGGGTGCGCTGGCACAGCTTGGCCGCTGGTAAGGCCCGTCATTGGCGCGTACCGAGCATGAATGAGCAGGGCTCGCTATTCAGCCCCAGCGGTGATCCAGCCATGGGCACTTTTATCCCGGGGCTGTATGGCAACGCCGGGCTCCCGCCGGACAATCGCGATCATGTCGAGGCCTGGTACTTCGACGATGGCGGCTCGCTGGTTTACGACTGGCAAGCCGGCAGCTACAGCATTGCGCTGCCTGAGGGCAGCCGCGCGACCATCTCGGTCGGTGGCTCGGAGTTTGAAGTGACGCCGGATCAAGTACGGGTGACGGCCAGCCAAATCACCCTGGCGGGTGAGGTGGCTATCGACGGATCGCTGAGCGTGTCCGGCGACATCAGCGGTGCCGGCACGATCATGGATGCCGGGGGTAACAGCAGCAACCACTCGCATTGAGTACACATTCACCTTCAGCCCGCCGTGCGCGGGCTTTTTCATGTCTGGAGAAAAAGCATGACGAGTAAAACCAAGGCCGTTCCCGCCGCCACGGATGCAAGCGCGTCGGTCACGCTGAGCATCTTTCGCGACACGCTGTACACCTCGCGGGTGCTGATCCTGCTGGACGCCGGGCGCACCTTGAAAGTCGAAAAGGGTCAGGTCGCGGTGGCCTCGGATGACACGGTCGCGCTCGACTATTTGCATGGTCGCAAGGATTTTGTCGCGGTCGAGGGCTGATCCCATGATCGGGATGATCGGACTGGACCGCCGCACCGGCCAACTCATTTCCGGCCTCGATCACCTGCGCCAGTCCATCGAGGACATCTTGTCCACGCCCTTGGGCAGCCGGCGTATGCGCCCGGAGTACGGCAGCAAGCTGCGGCGCTTTGTCGACCTGCCGGTCAATGACGGCTGGAAAAGTGCCGTGCAGGCGGAGGTGGCCAGCACCCTGGGTCGCTGGGAGCCGCGGCTGAAACTCGGCCGTGTACGCGCCGTGGCCATCCTCGACGGGCGTATCACCTTTGAGCTGACCGGGCAGTACCTGGGCAGCGACGTGACTTTGGAGGTGTCCGCATGACCATGGAACTGGCGGCCCTGCCGCCGCCGCAAGTGCTGGAAGACCTCGACTTTGAAGTGGTCTACCAGGAGAAGCTGGAAGCTTTCCGCCTGAGCATGGGCGACAACTGGAGTGCGGAGCTCGAAAGCGATCCGGTGCTCAAGCTGATCGAGCAGGCCGCGTATGGTGCCTTGCAGAACCGGGCGCGGGTCAACGACGCGGGCAAGGCTTTGCTGTTGGCCCATGCCGAGCGGGCCGACCTCGATCATCTGGCCGCCAACGTCAACCTGCAGCGCCTGGTGATTCAGGCGGGAGATCCGAGCACGGTGCCGCCGACGCCGCAGGTGCTTGAGGAAGACGATGCCCTGCGCGAGCGAGTGCAGCTGTCGTATGAGGGGCTGACCACGGCGGGACCGCGAAACAGCTACATCCTGCATGCGCGCAACGCCTCGGGCCTGGTGGCCGATGCCACGGCGGAAAGTCCGTCACCGGCCGTGGTGGTGGTCACCGTGCTCAGCCTGGAAGGCAGCGGCGCCGCCTCGCCGGAGCTGCTGGAAGAGGTCCGCCTGCACCTCAATGACGAAGACGTGCGGCCGGTGGCCGACCGCCTCACGGTGCAGAGCGCTGTGGTCATCGACTACCAGATTGAAGCGGTGCTGTACCCGCAGGCACCGGGGCCGGAAAACGAAGCCTACCTGGCCGAAAGCCAGAAACGCCTGAGCGAGTGGATCAACCCACGCCGCCGCCTTGGTCTGGAAGTGGCGCGCTCGGGGATCGATGCGCAATTGCACGTTCCCGGCATCGCCCGGGTTGAGCTGTTGGGTTGGACCGATATCAAACCGAGCAAGGCCGAGGCAGCGTATTGCACGGGCTATAGCGTGACGCTGGGGGTCTGACATGAACAGCCAGTTACCGCTCAACAGCACCCCGTTGGAACTGGCCGTGGAGGCGGCCAACTACGAAAACACGTTGATTCCTCTGCGCAGTTTGTACAACGCCGACACCTGCCCTGAACACCTGTTGCCGTACCTGGCCTCGGCCTGGTCGGTGGACCGCTGGAACAATAACTGGACCGAGGAGGCTAAGCGCACGGCGATCCGTTCGACGTACGACGTGCATGCACGCAAGGGCACCATCGGTGCGCTGCGGCGGGTGGTCGAGCCCTTGGGCTACCTGATCGACGTGGTCGAGTGGTTCGACACTGTGCCGGAAGGCGTGCCCGGCACCTTCGCCCTAGAGGTCGGCCTGAATGACGCCGGCATCACCGAGGAGTTGTACGAGGAACTGGCGTGGTTGATCGACGACGCCCGTCCGGTCAGTCGGCACATGACCAATCTGGCGCTCAGTCTGCAAACCGAGGGGGTGCTGGGCATCGCCGTGTGCGTGCAAGAGGGCGAAGAGATCGACGTGTACCCGCCGGCCCCGAAAGACATCGATGTGACCGGCTCTTTTGGCCCGGCGCTCTGCGTCGATGAAACCGATACTTTGGACGTTTATCCCCATGATTGATAAGACCAGTCAGTTTTTTGCCATTCTCACGGCGGTCGGTGAAGCCAAGCACGCCAATGCCATCGCCATGGGCCTGGACTGGATGTTCACCGAGATGGTCCTGGGCGATGCCAACGGCACCGACCCGATTCCCGATCGCCTGCAGACCCAGCTGATCAACGAATGGCGACGGGCGCCGATTAACCAGATCCGGGTCGATCCGGCCAATCCCAACACGGTGATCACCGAACAAATAATCCCACCCGAAGTGGGCGGTGAGTGGATTCGCGAGATCGGCCTGTATGACGTCGACGGTGATCTGGTGGCGGTGGCCAACTGCGCGCCGAGCTATAAGCCGTTGCTGGACCAGGGCAGTGGCAAAACCCAAGTCGTGCGGATGAACTTCATCGTCAGCAGCTCGGCGAACATCGTGCTGAAGATCGATCCGGCCGTCGTGCTGGCCACGCGTGAATACGTGGACCTCAAGATTCAGGAGGAGCTGGCAAAACTCGATCACAAACAATCAGCGAGGGTGGCGGCCATGGTCCCCATCACCCTGAACAACGTGCAGCCCATCGATGGTATTAACGTAGCTGTTGGTGACCGGGTGCTGGTGACTGCGCAGACGCAGGCCCAAGAAAATGGTGTCTATGTGGTCAGCACCGAAGGCTGGACGCGGGCGGTCGATGCCGACACCAGCCTGGAAGTGACCCCGGGGTTGTTTATCCACGTCGAGCAGGGCACGACCAACGGCGACAGCCTCTGGCAGTTGGTCACCGACGCACCGATCACCCTCGGCACCACCGGTTTGCAGTTTGAAATGATCGCAGGCGGCAGTGGGGTCGGTGTGGGCACCTTTCGCAGTGTCACCGTCGATGCCCTCGGGCGTGTGGTGGCCGGTACCAACCCGACCACCCTGGACGGCTACGGCATCACCGATGCCCTGGCAGTGACCGAAAACCTGGGCGATGTTGCGGATGTGGTCGAGGCTCGGAATAACCTCGGGCTGGGCACCGCTGCGACCGCTGCTGTGCAGGTCCATCTGCACGATGAAACGCCTGATGCGCTGATGAAGGTCGGAGCGTTCGGCTGGGGCGGGCCCGCCTATGCGGTCAGTGATGTTGACATCGGTGGCTTGAACGCGGAGACAGCCCTCTATTTCATCAGCAATGGAATAGGAGGGCCAGGTGGCGGGATTTATGAGGGTTGGGTTCGCGTCTCGGCGATTACACCAGGTCAATACGCCTTCCAGGAGATTTATGGGAATGCCGACCACACCCTACACCGCCGGGCCTTGACTGCCGGTGTTTGGGGCGAATGGGAAAGCATCTGGGACTCAACCAATCTGGTTAAACAAACCTCTCCCCAAGATGACACGCCAGGCCGTGTATTGCTCACGGGTGCTTATGGTATCGGTCACGGGGGGATTGTCCTTCCCGACGGCACTGATCTAAACACAATCACCACTGTGGGCATTTACCGGGTGAACACCAGCCTGAACATGCCTGCCGGCGGTCAATTCTCCCCCATGCTGGTTGCAGTCAGTCAAGACACCCTCTGGCAACAAATCACCAGCTATAACTCCGGTACAACCTATACCCGAGGCGCAGTTCAGACCCCAGAGGGATATGAATTCAGTGAGTGGGTAACGGGTTGGAACACTAGCAATTTTGACCCTGCTGCGTATCAGGCGGCACTGGGCTTCACTCCCGTGCAGCAAGGCGGTGGTGCGGGTCAGGAGTCGAATAAGGTCTACATTGGTTATCGACCCGCCTCGAGCGACGTGGGTTTACAGGTTGATGCAACCGACTTCGGGAAGATCTGGACCGAAAGCAATTTTGATCCTGCTTCCATATTTGCCGTCCCTATCGGCGTGCCGTTTCCATGGCCAACCGCTACGCCACCCGAGAAATGCGTGTTGATGGGGGGGCAGCCGTTCAATGTCGAGTGGTACCCGATATTGGCAGCCGTATATCCCACCGGCTTCTTGCCAGACCTACGCGGGGAATCGATTCGTGGTCTGGACGGCGGGCGCGGAATTGACCCGGACTCCGGGCGCCCGCTGTTGAGCCTTCAACTCGACACGGTGCAAAACATGACCGGCGAATTCAGGCTGCAAGATGACGATTCGCAGTTGCTTGTAAATAGCGCGACCGGGGCATTTACGCCCACTAGTTATATTACGGGCAATATCCCTGCTGCACCAAGCATGAGTACAACGGGTTACATGGGTATTACTTTCAATCCATCGGCAGTTGTCCGTGTGAGTACTGAAACCCGTATGCGTAACGTGGCGTACAACTACATCTGCAGGATGTACTGATGACTACTTTAGTGAATGGTTTTTTTGATGAGAGTGGGTGGATCGAGGTTTACACGTTCAGCGAAACCACTGGTGAATACCTCGGCCAACACGAAATCTATGTGAGCCGTGGCTGCGGTCTCCCGGCTGGCGCCACGTTAGAGGAACCACCGCAAGCCGGGGATGGTGAGGTGGTCGTTTGGAGGGACGAGGCATGGGTGGTGGTGCCCGACTACCGTGGGGTGGCTTACCGCACCACCGATGGTACCGAGGTGACGCATTCGATGCCTGGTGAACTGCCGGCCGAGCTGACGACCTTGCCCCGACCAAGTGCGGCTTACATCTGGGATGGTCTCGTTTGGGCGCTCGATGCCGCACGCGACCTGGCGCTACAGAGCCGGCGAGAACGATCGTGGATCGAAAATGAACTGCACTGGGCTGGCAGAGAGATCGACAAGCATCTGGATGCTGACCCGGCCGCGCTCAATACGGAGCTCGCCTGGCGCACCTACCGCAATGAACTGCGGGCCTGGCCAACTTCGCCAGACTTTCCAGGCAGTGATAAACGACCGTTAAAGCCGGACGGACTGACCCGCACCGCGTCCTGACGCCCCGCATTGCCGGGGCGTTTTCTTTTCCGTTATTGCACTTCACCGCACATCCCCACGGCCTCGCTGATGCGGGGCTTTTTCGTTTCTGGAGCATCACTCTATGAGTTTCTTTCACGGCGTCACCGTGACCCTGGTAGATACCGGGGCACGCCACATCGCCACCCCGTCCGCGTCGATCATCGGCCTGTGCAACACCTTCACCGTGGGGCCGCCGGCCACTGCCGCCGCCAACGAACTGCTGCTGATCACCCGCGAAAGCGAAGCGGTTGCCGCCTGGGGCCCGGA
Source organism: Pseudomonas sp. GW456-L13 (assembly GCF_017350115.1). Lineage (NCBI taxonomy): Bacteria > Pseudomonadati > Pseudomonadota > Gammaproteobacteria > Pseudomonadales > Pseudomonadaceae > Pseudomonas > Pseudomonas sp. GW456-L13. Next base: position 130,531 of record NZ_JACNAS010000002.1, on the reverse strand, counting down.
TGCTGCAATCACCCAGGACTGCAAGGCCATTTTCAAGCGGTCCAAGGCAGTGATTGTCGCCGTCGGCGTGCCGCTGCTGGAGGATCCGGCTGAGCAGCTGTCAGCGATCATCGGCGGGGTTTGGGCCGACGGTAGCCGGACCGGCATGCAGGCGTTGCTCAACGGCAAAAGCAAGTTCAACGCGCAGCCACGGTTGTTGGTGACGCCGGGGTACTCGGCGACGCTGGCGGTGGCCACCGAGCTGGTGGCGCTGGGCGACAAGATGCGGGCGATGGCCATCCTCGACGGGCCGAACACCACCGACGAAGCGGCGATCGCCTATGCCGAAAATTTCGGCAGCAAACACGCCTACATGGTCGACCCGGGCGTGCAGTTCTGGGACACCGGAACCAGCGCTACCGTCAACGCACCAGCCTCGGCCTGGACCGCTGGCCTGTTTGCCTGGACCGATGCCACCTACGGCTTCTGGGCCTCGCCGTCGAACAAGGAGTTTGTCGGCATCACCGGCACCACGCGGCCGATCGAGTTTCTCGACGGCGATGCCTCCTGCCGGGCCAACGTGCTGAACAACGCGAACATCACCACGATCATCCGCGACGACGGGTACCGGCTGTGGGGCAACCGCACGCTGTCCAGCGACCCGAAATGGAAGTTCGTCACCCGCGTGCGCACGCTGGATATCGTCATGGACGCCATCCTCTACGCGCACAAGTGGGCCGTCGACCGCTCGATCACCGCGACCTACGTCAAGGACGTGACCGAAGGCCTGCAGGCGTTCATGCGCGACCTGAAGAATCAGGGCGCGATCATCAACTTCGAAGTGTATGCCGACGAAGAGCTGAACACCTCCAGCGAACTCAGCGACGGCAAGGTGTACTGGAACATCCGGTTCACCGATGTGCCGCCGGCCGAAAACCCGAACTTCCGCGTGGAGGTGACCGATCAGTGGATCACTGAAGTGCTGGACACCGCTGCCTAAGGAGGCCGTTTTATGATTCCGGAAGTGCTCTACAACACCAACCTGTTCGTGGACGGCATCAGCCTGCAAGGCGATGTGCCGAGCCTGACCCTGCCCAAGTTGACCCTGAAGACTGACGAATACCGCGCGGGCGGCATGGACGCGGCGGTCGAACTCGATATGGGTATGGAGAAGCTGGAAGCCAACTTCCTCACCAATGGTGTGCGCCGCGAGGTGCTGAAGTTCTTCGGCCAGTCCGACCTGACCGGGTTCAACGCCTCGTTCCGCGGTGCCTTTAAGGGCCAGAAAGGTGTGGTCAAGTCGGTGGTCGCCACCCTGCGTGGCAGCCTCAAGGAAGTCGATCCGGGGGACTGGAAACCGGGTGAAAAAGGCGAGTTCAAGTACGCCGTCGCCGTGACCTATTACAAGCTGGAGATCGATGGCAGCGTGATGTTTGAAATCGATCCCCTCAACTCGATCCGCGTCATCGATGGCGTCGACCAACTGGCCGCCGTGCGGTCTGCCCTGGGCATGTAAGGAGCACCACTATGAGCAACGCAAAAGACAATGTTCTGCCCAAGTGGCTGCAACTGGGCGATGGCATCGCCACCGTTATCTTATCCAAACCGAGCGAAGCCAATGGCGTCAAGGTCGACAAGCTGACCCTGCGCGAGCCAACGGTGCGTGAGATGCGCGCCGCGACCCTGCAGGGCGGAAGCAACGAAGAAGAGCAGGAAATGGTCTTGTTCTGCAGCCTCGCGAGCATCGGCCGCGCGGATTTGGAGGGGCTGCTGATGCGTGATTACCGTCGTCTGCAGACCGCCTATTTTCGTGTGGGAGCAGACGACGGGGTTTAACCCCAAGTTGCAAAAAGCTCTGGCTAAGCGCTTGGCCGTCGAGCTGAATTTTTCGGCGGCCGAGATCCAGGGCCTGTCGTTTTCCGAGATGGTCTGGTGGCTCACGGATTGAGCCCACCCCGTCGCACGTAGGTGATAGGCATGGCGAACAAACTCTCGCTCGGGCTGGTGATTGGTGGCGCCGTCGATTCTTCGCTCGGCGCCGCCTTCAAGAACGTCAGCGGCGAAATGAAAAAGCTCGAGGCGCAAACCACGCGCGCCAAGGGCTTGCAGAAAGTCATCGGCGAAACCATACGCCTGCGCGATGAATGGAAAAAGGCTCACGACAGCGGGGCGGCCAACGCCGATGCCCTGCTACGCAAACTGGAGACCAACACCAGCAGCCTGCGCAGGCAGGGGGTCGAAGTCGGCCGCCTGCGTCAGGAATATCTGGCGCTGGGCAAGGTGGTGCGCAGTGCCGAGTTCAAGGCCAAAGGGATGGGCCAGGTCGAGGAGGGGCGGGAAAGTTTACGCAGCGGGTTTGGCACGGCAGTGGCCGGCACCACCCTAGCGGCCGTGCCGACCAAGGTCAGCGCGGATTTTCAGGCGATCATTCGTGACATCGCGATCAAGTCCGGTACCGCCAATACTCAACAGGAAGTAAATACCGCCCGCGACATTGTGCAGACTTCGAAAGACACCGGCATGGCCAACACCCAGGTGGCCGAGCTGGTGAACCAGCTGGTTGGTGGCGGCATGGCATTGACCGAGGCGCTGCAGTACGCCCCGGTGGCTGCCAAGTTTGCGGTCGGGCAGGGCGCGTCGGGCACCGACACGGCGAAGATGATTCTGGCGATGCAGAACAACGCCAAGCTCACTGATCCCAAGAGCATGGAACAAGCCTTGGCGTCGGTCGCGCTATTGGGCCAGCAAGGCAGCTTCGAAGCGGCCGACATGGCCAAGTGGTTTCCGGAACTGCTGGCACAGATGGCCAGCAGCGGCATCACCGGTCAAGACGCAGTGACCCAGTTGGGCGCCATGCTGCAGGTGCAGGTCAAGAGCGCCGGCAGTGCCGATGAGGCGGCGAACAACCTGAAAAACTGGATTGCGAAAATCGGCTCGGGGGAAACGGTCAAAGGTTATGCCGATGCCGGGATCGACTATCAGGGCTCGATGAACGCCGCCATTGGCAAGGGCCTGTCGACCTTTGAAGCCAGTTTTGAACTGGCGCGCCGGTATGTGGAAAAGACCGACCCGAAGAAAGCCAAACAGCTGGATCAAGGCCTGACCCAGATCAACCAGGAGACGGACCCGGCTAAGGCGCAAGCGATGGCCGATGCCCTGGCCGCGACCCTGCGCACCGGCGACGTGTTTGCCGACATGCAGGTCAAGACCGCGCTGATGGCCTACACCCAGAACAAAAAGCTGTATGCGGACCTGAAAAGGGACGCCGCGGACCCCAACGGCCAGCGCAAGGACATTCTCGACAAGAACCTGAGCGAGCGGCGCGAAGCCTCGTCACAACGCTGGGCCGAAACCGGTCAGGCGTTCAACGATTCGTTGCGCGCCATCGGGGATGCCCTGCGTCCGGCGACGGATGCACTGGCCACCGGCATTGGCGCGGCGGCGCGTGGCTTGACCGCCTTGTCTGAGGAGACGCCCAAGGCGGTGCTCGGCCTGGCGGCACTCACTGCCGGTGCGTTGGTATTGGGCAAAGCCTGGGCCGCGCTGAAAATCGGTCGGGGGCTGGCCAACATCGCCCGTGGTTCGGCCGGCGACCGATCCAACATCGTCCAGCGGGTGTTCGTGACCAACGCGAAGGACGGTGATGACGACGGGCTGGATCGCGATCCAGGTCGAAAGGGAAAAGGTTCTGCCAATCGACTTTCCCGTGGCGTGAAAGCGGGCGGGGCGCTAGCGGTGGCTGCTGCCGGCTACCAGGCAGTGGACACTTACCTGAACGCCACCACCCGCGATGAAAAGGCGGAAGGTTACGGCGGGGCGGCAGGCAGCTTGGCCGGTGGCCTGGCGGGTGCCGCGGCCGGCGCGGCCATCGGTTCGATCATCCCCCTGATCGGAACCGCGATTGGCGGAGTGATCGGTGGCATGGTCGGCGCGTGGGGCGGCGGTGACGTGGGCGCGACCATGGGCAAGGCCTTGTTTGGCGGGCCGGACACGCCGGCCAAAGCACCGATCGGTATCTTGCCCATGGCCGCCGGCCAAGGTGTGGGCGCGGTCGTGCGCTCGATGGAAAACGCTCCCGCTGTGCCGGTCACGGCGGCGGCATTGATGTCGAGCACGGCAGCGAAAACACCCGAATGGCCGAAGGTCGATCAGCAATTCACCTTCGCCCCAGCCCCGGTTTTTCAGGTGCATGGCGATGTGAAAGATCCGGCGCAGTTCGTTCAGGAGATGATGCCGTACCTGCGGCGCCAGTTTGACGACTTCGCCCGGGAGGCACGTGACCGCCAGTTGTTTGATGCGCCCCATGTGGGCTGAGGAAATGTTATGGCGGATGAAAAAAACTACCTGGAGCACCTGCAGGGTGGCCTGAAGTACATGGTCGACGCCGGCGAAGCCGGCCGCACGGACATCGAGTCAATGACCGGACCCATGAATGGCGCGCTCAATGAAATCAGCGGGGCGGCCGATGCGCTGGAAGGCTTGCCCTTTCTCAGCGAGGACCTGAGCGACAAGACCCGCCGTCTGCAAAGTGCAATCAACTCGGCGCAGGCCAAGATCGGCAAGGTGGCCAGCTACTACAACCAGACCCAGCGCGCACTGGCCCAGTTTGATGAGCATTTTTCCGCGTTGACTGAGCAGATTGGCCGCTTTGGCGCGGCGTTCAACAAGGTCGCCGGCAAGGCCAATGCCGCGCTGGGCAACATCTTCCCCACGGAATGGTTTGCCGGCGACATGTCGCCGATTCCCGACGCGGTGAAGCCATTCCCGCACCTACTCATCCTCTACCCGCTGAAAGCCAATGAGCGACCGTACTACTTCAACCTGGACACGGCAGCCTTCGATGAACTGCGCCGGCAGACGGCGTTTCGCTGGGCCGCGCAGGAACGCTTGACCCGACGCCCGGCACAGCAGGCGGTGGGCCTGGGTGAGGAAAAAATAACCATCAAAGGCGCGATCTACCCGAGCTTCAAAGGTGGACTGAAGCAGCTGGATAGGCTGCGCAGCATCGGTGCCAAGTTGCTACCGCTGAACCTCACCACCGGTTACGGCGAAGTGCTGGGCAACTGGTGCCTGACCAATATCGACGAGGAACAAAGCGCTTTGCTGCCCGGGGCGATCCCGCGCAAGCAGGGCTTTTCATTGGAGTTTGTCCGTTATGGCGATGACCTGCAGAACGGCTGATGGGGATCTGCTCGATACCCTGTGCCACCACTATTACGGCCACCTGAACCGCAGTGTCGAGGCGGTGTTGGCCGCCAATCAGGGCCTGGCCGATGAGCCGCAACCGTTCCGGGCCGGCGTGCTGATCACGCTGCCGGACCTGGTGGTCGAGACCGACAGCGTCATATCGTTGTGGGATTGATCCCAGCCCGCCAACTGCGGGCTTTTTCTTGTCCGGAGTGCCGACATGCAACCGCTTTTCCGCATCGTCGCTGACGGTGCCGACATCACCACCTTGATCAATGATCGGCTGGTGTCGCTGCAGCTATCCGACCGGCCCGGGATGGCCTCAGATTCGTTTGAGCTGCGCATTGATGATCGCGACGGGGCGGTGTCGCTGCCCGTGCGTGGCGCGAGTATCGAGGTCTACCTGGGTTATGCCGGCGCCGACCTGACGCGCATGGGTCGCTACACCGTGGACGAGGTGGCGGTTTCCGGCCCGCCGGACACGCTGGTGATCAGCGGCAAGGCCAGCGACATGCGCGGCAGCGGCAAGACCACGCGCAGCGGCAGTTGGGAGAACGTCAGCCTGGCGCAGATCGTCGGTGACGTGGCCGCGCGCAATGGCTGGCAGCCGTCGTGCCCGGTCGACATCCGGGTGCCGCGCATGGACCAGCTCAATGAATCCGACTTCAATTTCATCACTCGCGTGGCCAAAAAACACGACTGCACCGCCAAGGTGGCCGACGGCAAGCTGCTGGTCCTGCCGCGACAGGGTGGGCAGAGCGCCAGTGGCAAGGCCTTGGCGGTCATTGCCCTGCAGCGTAGTGACGTGACCCGCTGGCAGTTTCGCTTGAGCGACCGCAGCACCCACCAGGGCGTCACCACTCAGTACCAGGACCCTGCCAGCGGGGAATTGTTGGTCTCGCACCTGGACAACCCCAACGTGCCGGAAGGCTTGCCGCCGGTGCATACCGACCGCCATCTCTACCCGGACAGAACAGCCGCTGATGAGGCGGCGAAGGCGCGCCTGGCAGCGTTCAATCGTTCCACCGCCTCGGTCCGCCTGGACCTGCCGGGCCGGACCGACCTGTTTGCCGAAAGCATGATCGAGGCGCTGGGCTTCAAGCGTGGGCTCGATGGTGAGTACCTGGTGGAGTCGGTTGATCACACCTTCACCCCGTCCGGGTGGACGGTGTCGGTAGAGTGCAATGGCGGCAAGGAGGGCAAGGCCAAGGCCTCCGGCAAGCCGCAGAAAGTCGTGCTTGAAGTGCCGGGTTGATCACCCGGGCGCATGAGTCGGCCCGAGTTAAAAGTTTCAAACTCAAAGTAATAGGAGCGGCCAGTCTGGATGCGTCAACATCCAGCTTGGCCACCGTCCCCGCAGATTGTCCCTGCAAGTCCCGCCAAGGCTCCTGCTCTGTGCACAAAGCAGAGCGAGCCTAACACCTGTTTATTTATACAGTAAAGGTCTTGCTATTTATGTCTACCCCTATCATTCCTTGGATGGGCGGCAAACGCCGTCTGGCCGATCGCCTTATTCCCCTGTTTCCACCGCACGAATGCTACGTTGAAGTCTTTGCCGGCGGCGCCGCGCTGTACTTCATGCGGCCACAGGCGGCGCCCGTCGAAGTGCTCAACGACATCAACGGCGACCTGGTGACGCTGTACCGCGTGGTGCAGAACCACCTCGAAGAATTTGTGCGCCAATTCAAATGGGCGCTGAGCTCCCGGCAAGTGTTTGAATGGCAGAAAATGACCCGCGTCGAAACCCTCACCGACATCCAGCGCGCCGCCCGATTCTTCTACCTGCAGCACCATGCCTTCGCCGGCAAGGTGTCCGGGCAGACGTTCGGCACCGCCACTACCACCCCGGCCATCAATCTGCTGCGAATCGAGGAAAACCTCTCAGCTGCGTGGCAACGTCTGTCTGGCACATATGTCGAGAACTTGCCTTGGCTAGAATGTGCGGAGCGCTATGACCGTGCCCATACCTTCCACTACATGGATCCGCCTTACTGGCAGACCGCAGGGTACGGGGTGGATTTTCCGTTTGAGAATTATGAGCGGATGGCTGACTTCATGCGTCGCTGCAAGGGCAAAGTAATGGTCAGCATCAACGACCACCCGGACATTCGCCGGGTGTTCGAAGGCTTTTACTTTGAGAGGCTGGACATCCGCTATACCACGACCAATCAGCGGCAAGGCAAGGCCGAAGTTAGCGGTGAACTGGTAATCATGAACTGGGAGCCAATAGCGCTGGGAGGCTTATTCTAAATTACATAGAGTGCGGTAGGGCGAAAGGTGTTTTCTAACGATTCTGATAGTGACGCGATCATTCAGCTCCCCCCGCTTTTGAATAGGGTGAGAGCTGAATTGTTGGTTATTTATAAGCTACGCCTTTACGGCGACGTTTTTGCTCTGTTTTGCTAGGTATTCTGCGGCTTTTTGTACTAAGTCGGCAGTAAATTTTCCTCGCTTTAACGCGTCATCACTTGGTATGCCTGTGAGTTGAATGATTTCCTGGCATTGCTCAAATTGTTTTGTATATGATTTGTCTTCGGCGCTTAGTGCGCGAATAATTTTTTGCGCATATGCATCGGCTTTGCCAGAAGAAGGTGGCGGCACATCAGTTTTTCCATGTACAACCCATTTAAATACTTGGATGATGTGCCATCGAAGTTTGATGAAGTTTTGTGCGCCGATTTTTCGTCCGTTTACGAGTGTGTTGTACTTGTATAGGGTTAGAGCTGAAGCAAGGTAAAGTGCTTCATGGTCAGTTTCGCAGAAGAGATCTTCACCACTTCCGCTAGCTGAGAAGATGGTTTTTACATATCGTGCGGAATTATGTGGTTGATTAAGGAACATTGCTGCGTAGCAGCGAGCAAGTTCTCTTACGTCAAAAATTCGAGTGAACTGAAAACTTGAATCCTTATACTCGTTTTGCCTTCTTTCAAAGTAAATTTTGTTTTCTTGATTGGCTGCGGTGTTGTGTGCGTCGAAATATTTTTGAACTAGCTTTGCTTTGCTTTTTAATCCATGAAAGGACTCGGTAGCAACTTCGGATTGACTATTGGTCGCTGCAATGATGTCGCCCGACACGTCGTTGTCCGCGGATTCTATAAATTTTATCACCACGTTGACGGACTGATCCAGTAAATGACGATTCAAGTGTAAAGTGTTACTGGTTTGGCAGCCGTTAATGATTTGATAATTTGTTAGGGATATTTCTTTTGAGTTGGGGGTGAGGGTTAGCTCAGGAGTTACGATCGTAATTCCATTGTTGAGTACTGAAAACAAGTCTTTCTTTGTTGTGTTTTTAAGTGTGGACTCGATATTTAAATTTACCTCGTTCTCAGCGCCAAGGAATGCACGTACGTTTTCTTCAAAGACACTGTGGTTAAGATTACCCTCTTTGTCTCGAAGCAACGAGTCGACAAACTGACCTGCATTGGCTACCCCGACGTAGGATTGAGGGATGCTAGGTATGGCCGGCATGCCAAAATAGTCAATGAGTTTTAATTTTGCTTCATTTTTTTCTGAAACGTCCGCATAGTATTTAAGAAGTTCTTTCCGTCCTGCGGCAGTAACTTTTACTGAGTTGAACAGGTCGGTGCCTTGGATCTTTCTATGTAATATATCAAACGATGCAAGAATTTCTTTTTCAGCTTTATATGTGCCGCTGGTGCAATAATATATCGAGGCGTTTGGTCTGCGATTTTTTATTTTTTTAAGGTTCTCTAAGATGATTTTAAAAATTAGAAGGGATTCTTGATTGTGCTTGCCTTGTGGTAGCTTTGGGTTAAGGCTTAAAAAATCTTCTATGCCAATACTGAAGTTATTAATTTCTTCTTTTTTGAATTGCTCCCCACTTTTTGCCTGCGTAAAAATTATTTCTGCGCTTAGGTTGGTTTTGTGGGTGTTGAAAGTGGCAATGGCATCGTCTTCGGTGGTGATTAGGTCGCCATCGATGATGATTGCAACTCCATCAAGCGAGGCGTCATCCTCTTCTGTAGTTATGTCTTTTGGGTTGAAGCGGCCGAGGAAGTGTTTTGATACTACGCTAAAATTACAAAAATATTCGAATAGCTTGGAATCATTTACTCCATTGTATTCAAATTCGTCTACTAGTTCCTGGATGTTGCCTTTGATGATTATATGCATAACTTCCTCTGTTTTGAGTCCTTGCTGGCAGCTGGGCAGTATGCCACTAGCTAAAACAGACTGGGAAGGGGTCTTGTTGAATGTGCCATTTTTTTGGAAAAGCTGACGCAAAGCATATACGTGCACAGCTCAGCTCAATGCCAGCTTTCTTGATCGAATGCTGCTCAAGGCGTTCGAGCGACCATCCTTTTGTGGGGTTCGAAAAGGTAATTCAGCGACTGCATTCGACCCAATATGACGGTGGCGACGAGCAGAAATCGGCCACTCGCCAGTGACTCAAATCGACCACTTTTCAGATCTTTTGAGCACAGCCCGACTCCGGTCAGCTCTGAAGCTCTCTTTCAGCTTGGCACTGCTCAGGATGCCAGTTCTCCCAAGCGGACAGCTCATTTTTAAAGGTCGTTGGGCAAACTAGTCTGGGCCGAATCAAGTGTATGTCACTTGGTTCTTGAGCGAATACGTAACGATCCGCATGCTCGATGATGATTTTTCGTATCAGCCTGGCTGTATTAATATCAGGCGCAGTACCTCGCGGCCAAACCTTGTTACCAACGCAGGTGTAGAGCAGGTGTTTCGGGCTCAGAGGTAGGAGTATGTCGCCGTTCTTGACTCCCCAACCGCCACCAAAATCATAGTTCTTTGCATCCTGGAAGTTAAGACGTATCAGCGGATTGTCAGATGTGGGCCAAGTCACGCCAGCGGGAGCATGCAAGATAGTCCACTTGTGGGCAGGTAAGCGGCTGAGCGTTTTTGTTAGTAAGTGCCTCATCTGCCAAATCCACAGTCGCCTTCCAACAATGGTTTCTGCTTTAACTTGGCCGCCTCCATTCGGTAGAACCTCAACGGATATCTTGAAGAGCGAGAGGGCGTCGCTTTCCTCCGAAGAACATGGTAGTTGCTCGTTTCGCCTAACGGCCCCTTCCATTTCATGAACAGACCGCTGCATAGTCTCATCCATCAACGTCTGCAATGTCTCGTTCTGGCGACGCATGAATTCCCTAAGGCGAACCGGGGTGCGGACATCTAAGGCAACCGCGAAACGTACCAGCCTTCTCCAATGCTCGGGAGACATACGATCTTCTCGAACAACTCGACGTATTGCTTCTTCAGCAGGACTCTCAAATTTACTGTCGAGCCAGCGCTCGAACTCATCCGTTTCCTCTTGCCCCGCCAGGTAAGTGTAAAGGTGCTGATGGTAAGCAATTCCTTTCAGGGATTGCTTCTTCCACAGGGGAACGTTTTCGCTAGGAACCAATAATCGGTAAGTAGAAATTTGACCTTCATGCGCCCACTGTTTCAGGTAGAGCTTGGGGACGTAGTGGTTGTCTTTACGCAACTGCTGCATTACCAGATTTCCCCGTCAAGTAGGTGAAGGTTCACGCAATCATACATGCTAAATGTAGGCGAATTGGTGTGTGCCATGAGCTTATGAATATCCGACATCCTGTCAGCAACGGCGGTTCGGAATTGAGTATAGCTATCGGCCAGGAATTGATACACACAACCGGCAGCTATTGGCTGTGGATTCAACCGGTCGACGCAACAGATTGGCTAAATCGTTCAGCGGACGGTGAACATGGTGATGGCGATTGGCTTGCGTCACCGATGCCGCTTTCGGTTCTAGAAGGCAGCAGGGCTTGCCACCATCCATGTCGCGATTCTTCCCGAGCAATGGTATAACCCCCAAGTTCACCGAAAAAACCGCCGTAGCGAAGCGAAGGTGGGTGTTTCCGGTGCAACGCCTTGTTAGGGCGCGATAGGTGACGGCGCAATTGTTGGGATGCCAGCATTATTTAGTGCACTTTTAACTTGCTCCGAGTCTTTTGCAACTTGCTCTTGAATATACTGTGCGGAATAGCGAGCCTGAACACTGACATAAGCAGTTGCTTTGCCTGGACTGCTAAGACCAGCCGCAAAATCAAAAGTATTGCCCGATTGGCTATATTTTTTTAAGTCTCCGTTTGCGGTTTTATCAACGGAAATTATTGAGTATTCAGACGGAACTACAAGCTGCTCTCCACATGTCTTGAGTTTGTGGGTGCCGTTTGTGCAAGTTTTTTCTTCTCTGAATTTGCAAACTATATTTCCATACTCTGAAGTTCTTTGAGCTTGGAAATAACCTAACTTTTGCTGAGTGCGCTCATTAAGGCGCGCCGTTCTCTCCTCGAAAGTTCCAACGACAGATGGGTCTGTAGACTCCATGAAGTATTTTTTGGCAATTGTTAAGTCGGCAACTAACTCTTTCTTGTGGCTTTCGAGTGATGAGATGACTTGCGTGCAATCTGCCGCCCAAGAAGCCGATGAAAAAAACAGAGCGACTAACCAAAGGTATCTCATTGTTAACTCCCTACTGATATGGATGATGGGAACAGCACCATTTTTAAGTTCTAACGTTTGGTTAAGGGGCGGGCTTTATCCCGTCCCAGTGAGCGAGCGAACGGTTTTAACCACTAGTTAGGCTGTTACGCAAAAAGTTTTGGGTAACGGATTGGGTACAGATGTGTTCGCGAACAGACTCCTGGCGACCCCTGATATCGTTCAAGGCGAACTGCCTGCCAATAACTGTGATACCTAAGCCCTCGGCGGTGTGCTCGCCGGCATTTTTGGAAGCAATGATTACTGCTAGCGTAGCTTGAAATTCTTGGAAGAATTTCTCACGGCAGCGCAGAGAGAAATCCTTCAATCGGAAGGAAGGAGTTTTATCGGATAGGAGCCGCCTAAAGACCTCTGCGATAGAGGTCTTACCAAAGTTGTTACGGCCGACGATCAGGGTCGTATGCTCCTCAATCCAAAAACTTACATCACGGAGCAGTCTGAAATTCTTAAACTCAATGGAGTTGATCAGCATGATTTCCCTATCTCAAAAGCCTTTTTCAATTACTGTAGGCGAAGTATCGCTTTGGTCAATCTGTTGCATCGACCGGTTGAATCCACAACCGACTGCTGCCTGTCGCGTAGGGCCGAAAACAACTCAGTCACTCCGGCGCCATCATCACCGCGAGCGTCATCTTGATGAATTCTTCATTTTTATCGATGGCTTCCAGGGCACCGCGTACGTTGTCGGCTACATCCGCTGATCCACGCTGCTCGACCCAGTTCGAAAGCTCCATGATGGCGGCTTCTAGGGCAAGTTGGTTTTCGTTGATCTTGAAGAGTAGGGAAGGGAGCAGATCTGAATTTGGCATCGCGAAACCTCCGTGGAGATTTCAGCGTAGCAGCTGGTGCTGATCGGGGTGGGTAGGGGAAGGGGCAAAAAGTTGCCAGGGTGAGAGTCTGGTTGTGCGCAAAACCTCCGCTGGAAGCCGCGGATTACCGTTTGCGAAATCACAATAAAGCGGATTCTTTGCCACCCTAAATTGCGCTGGTATTCCTTTTGAAACAGTACTTTAGGTGATTACTGTCCCCAATATGGGGTGCTAGTGCGCTTAGGTCTCTGCAGATAATCGGCGGGCTACCCGAGTGACCAACAGAACTGAGCCAGAAGTAGCCTTCCATCAATGCGACCGACCCGCTCATATTTTTCAGGGCTAAATGACAACTCATAGACAGCGATCGCAGCTGATGGCACTTTGGCTCCGTCTGAATTGGAGTGGATCATGGAAAAGGCTGCATTGTTAATAATCGCGTTACTTGCAATAGGTGGTTGTGCCTCGCAGCCTGAGCAGGCGCTTGTTAGGGATCCCCAGGTGGCAATTATTCCCTCAGGTCCGACAAATCAGTATCCACCAGGTACGGTCATCGTAATCGCTACACCGGGTTTCCCTTGGGCAGCAAAAGATGTCGCGAGCGTCCTGAGTGCAAATGCGATTGCGCCTGACCTTTCTCTTTTCGCTGCCAGAAACCTCGCGTTGTACAACAAAAATGTGATTGGTCTCGTTGAGGTCAATGTTGATGTGGACAATTTTTTTGAGTCCGTTTCAGCGGTGTGCCGGGATGCGGAGACGAAGAAAGTTTGGCAGGAGACGCGAGTTCTGAATTTTGCAGGGGGGAGAGACAGGTTGGCGCGAGACATGGTTGGGGGGTTAGTCACCAAGGTAACCGGAAAACCATGTCCCTGATTTCAGTCAGCGAATACGCTGGGGGAGGGGGTAAAAACGTGGTGAGTTCTGGAACACGTCCATAATAGTTATGGAACACCTCGCAAGCCGAGGTTCACAGCTCAAACCCCAGAAACGACAAAGCCCTGAAAAATCAGGGCTTTGTCGGTACAAATATGGCGGAGGCGATGGGATTCGAACTCATGGACCTGTTACAGTCGACGGTTTTCAAGACCGTTGCCTTAAACCACTCGGCCACACCTCCGTTTGCGTTGCGGGCGCCATAATACCTGAATGAAACACACTGTCAAACTCTCTGCATAGCTTGTTACAGAGCGTCTGTTATGATCTTTGCGACTGAACGTTTCAAACCAACAGGAGTGTCGCCATGCGCGAACAGGATTACGCAGTTAATAACAGCGTGCAGGCTGAGCAGCTAGAGGTTAGCCGCGTCCTGCGCAACACATACGGCTTGCTCGCCCTGACCCTGGCTTTCAGCGGTGTGACAGCCTACGTTGCCCAGCAGATGCATGTTGGCTACCCGAACATTTTCGTGGTGCTGATCGGCTTCTACGGTCTTTTCTTCCTCACCAACAAACTCCGTGATTCGGCCTGGGGCCTGGTGTCGGCATTTGCCCTGACCGGTTTCATGGGTTTCCTGCTTGGCCCGATCCTCAACCGTTACCTGGGTATGCAGGGCGGCGCTGAAGTGGTCAGCTCGGCTTTCGCGATGACGGCGCTGGTGTTCGGCGGTCTGTCGGCGTATGTGCTGATTACCCGCAAGGACATGAGCTTCCTCGGCGGTTTCATCACGGCAGGCTTCTTTGTACTGCTGGGTGCGACGCTGGCGAGCCTGTTCTTCCAGATCAGCGGCCTGCAACTGGCGATCAGCGCAGGTTTCGTGCTGTTCTCCTCGGTCTGCATTCTGTTCCAGACCAGCGCCATCATTCATGGCGGCGAGCGTAACTACATCATGGCTACCATCAGCCTGTATGTATCGATCTACAACCTGTTCGTCAGCCTGTTGCAGCTGTTCGGCATCATGAGCCGCGATGACTGATCCTCGGCCTTGAACTAAAAAACCCGCTCAGGCGGGTTTTTTATTACCACAAATCCAGGCTTACTCTGTAATGACGATGCTGCCGTCGGCTTGCTGGCGGTAGATGGTGTAGGGCAACAGCAGTGTGTCCATCGCCCCGGACACGACCACGTCGAGCAGCACGATAGCGGGGGCGGGACCATGTACCTGCGCATCCCGGCCGTCTTCGAGGGGTGCGTTCAGGTAGCAGAAGTCGTAGGTCACGCCGCTGTAGATTCGCGGTACCGCGCCGCAGTAACTCTTTTGCTCCTTGAGACTTTTCGAGGCCACTTCGTCACTGCGCACAACCGTCTGAATCGTGCCGCAACCCGCAAGCATCGTAGCCACCAGTAGTATTGCCTGAGTTTTCATGCCGTCAATCCTTCGCCGGAAACCATCAATCTACTTCAGTCTGAAGCAAATATCACTCACGCCATGGGCGGCAACCGGCGCTTGACCGGGGTTTTCTTGACGATCGCCGTATTGGTTTCAGCGTGGGTGTTGAGTCGGTCGAGCAGGGTGTCCAGTTGTTCCATCGAACGCACATGCAGGCGCGCGATGAAACAGTCGTCGCCGGTGACTTTGTCGCACTCGGTGAATTCGGGAATGGCCATGATTTGCCGCTCCACTTCCTGCAATTGCCCCGGCAACGGGCGAATACGCACGATGGCCTGGAGTTGATAGCCGAAGCATTTCGGGTCGATTTCAACGGTGTAGCCCTTGAGCACGCCTCGCTCTTCCAGGCGGCGCAGACGCTCGGCAACACTGGGGGAAGACAGGCCGCTGATTTGCGCCAGGGCCTTGAGCGAGCGTCGCGAGTCCTCCATCAGCGCCGTGATCAGCAGCTGGTCGATGTCATCGGTCATGGCGAAACCCTCTGTTAGGCATTTTTCCAAAAAGGCCTTGATAAAAAAGGCAGATACAGAGTTTAGCCTGCTTTTTGCTCTGGAGTAGCCCCTGGGTGCATTGGCATACTTTGGCCACAAACACAGGAGTCTGATGATGGACAAAACCCTACGCCGCGGTTCGTTCGAAATGACGGCCGCCATGCTGATCTCCGGCACCATCGGCTGGTTCGTGCTGGTGTCCGGGCAACCGGTGCTGGATGTGGTGTTCTGGCGCTGCCTGTTCGGAGCTGGCACCTTGTTGCTCATTTGCGCGGCTTTCGGCTTTCTGCGCCCCGGCATTCTGACCCGCACCACGTTCCTGCTCGCAGTGCTCAGCGGTGTGGCGATCGTCGGCAACTGGGTGCTGTTGTTCGCGTCCTATTCCCGGGCGTCAATTGCCATCGGCACCGCCGTCTATAACGTCCAGCCGTTCATGCTGGTCGGGCTGGCGGCGTTGTTCCTCAACGAAAAGATCACCGCGCAGAAACTGACCTGGCTGGGCGTTTCGTTTCTCGGGATGTTGGCGATTGTCAGTGCCCATGGCAGCCAGGGCGAAAGCGGCAGCGATTACCTGATGGGCATTGCCTTGGCGTTGGGCGCGGCGCTTCTCTACGCAATTGCCGCGTTGATCATCAAGCGCCTGACTGGAACCCCACCGCATTTGATCGCGCTGATCCAGGTCAGCACGGGCGTGCTGTTGCTCGCGCCCTTCGCGAATCTTTCCGTATTGCCCCAGGCGCCAAGCGCGTGGGCCAGCCTGGTGACGCTGGGTATGGTGCACACCGGCGTGATGTATGTGTTGTTGTACGGCGCGATTCAAAAACTGCCGACGGCGTTGACGGGCGCGCTGTCCTTCATCTACCCGATCGCGGCGATTTTCGTCGACTGGCTTGCTTTCGGCCATCGCCTGGAGCCACTGCAATGGATTGGAGTCGCGGCGATTCTGTTGGCCGCTGCCGGCATGCAACAAGGCTGGTCGCTGAAGTTTCGGCGCACGGTGACGCCTTGAGTACCAATCAGGGGCGTCAGATGTTCCAGCGCGGCGCGCTCTTGGCCAAGCGCTGGCGCATCTCCCCGACGTTGGCGGCCAGTTGCTGGGTCAGCAAACGATACCCGTCCAGCGCGTTGTAGACCGGCGCATCAAGGCTGACAAGCGGCACATCCACGGGGCGATTGAGCCGCTGGGCGGCGCCTGATTTCAACGCCCGGGCCATGCCGATCAATTGCACGCGAATCTGTCGATGCTCGACTTTCAATGCCGTTTGCATCAGCGACATCGCCTCGAGATCATTGGCATCCGGTCGGGTATTGCCGAGGATTTCCAGGGTGCTGACGCACATGCGCAGGTTGCGTTGAAGGGCATCGAGTTCGGTCATGGAAATCTTCACTTCCTTGGACACCGAGGGCATCAGTGAGCGAAGTTGCACCATCGCCGCGTTCAGGCGAGTCATGAGCTTGAGGTGTTCGTCGGCGGTGATGGCCTGGCCGTCAACGATGCGCCCGTAGACTTTCGCGCAATCACGCAGCGCATCGGCCAGGTTGTAGCGCCAGGAATAAACCGCGTACAGCGGCAGGGCAAAGGAAAACGCCAGGGCCAGGGCAATGCCGATCAGGATATCCACCCCGCGCCACAAGCCATCGGTGACCGGGTTGTCGCCGTGCCCCGCGACGATGAACACGGTAATCGCCGACAGCAGCGCCGTGTAACCACCCTTGCCGATGGCGTGATACGAGAAAAACCCGCAGACCACCGACATCGCGAAATAGGTCAGCCAGGGCATCCCCAGCCAGGCCTGTTGTGCCACCAACACCAGGCCGACACCGGCGCCGATCAAGGTACCAATGGCGCGCTCGGCGGCTTTCTTGCCGATGTTGCCGTGGTGCTGCAAGCCGCCTATCACCACCAGCATGGTCACCGACGCCCACTCACCGTGGGGCAGATTGATGCCGGTGGTCAGCAGGATCGTCGCCAGCAACCCGAGCGACACCCGCACCGCATGGATCACCCGGGCATGGCGATAGCGCCGGTACGGGTCCAGCAACGGACGCAGCAATCGGCGCAACAGCGGTGGCAATCGTTGGGCTCTGGATGTACTCAGGCTGGCTCTCCTCAGAAGATGTAGTCGGTGGTCAGGAAGCTCGAACTGCGGCCGCTGATGATCTCGCTGATCAGGTCTTTGTTGGTCTCTTGGAACTTGGTGGCCACCAGGGTGCGGATCGAAAACACCCGCAGTGCGTCATGGACCGACAAGGTGCCTTCGGCCGAGTTCTTGCGACCATTGAAGGGATAGGTGTCCGGGCCGCGCTGGCACTGGGCATTGAGGTTGATGCGCCCGACCTGATTGGCGAAGGTGTCCACCAACCGGCCAACCGCCACCGGGTTGGTGCCGAAGATGCTCAATTGCTGGCCAAAGTCCGACTCCAGCACGTAGTCGATCACGGTATCCAGATGACGGTAGGGCACGATGGGGATGACGGGACCGAACTGTTCTTCCTGATAAACCCGCATCTGCGGCGTGACCGGGTACAGCACCGCCGGGTAGAAGAATGACGCACGAGCCTCGCCACCGTTGGGGTTGACTACCTTGGCGCCTTTGCTTTCGGCATCCGCCACCAGTGCATGCAGATAGTCGACCTTGCCCGATTCCGGCAGCGGTGTCAGGGCTACGCCACTTTCCCAGGGCATGCCGGGCTTGAGGCTGGCGAGCCTGGCATTGAATTTGTCGATGAAGGACTCGACCACGTCTTCGTGGACAAACAGGATCTTCAGGGCGGTGCAGCGCTGGCCATTGAATGACAGCGAACCGGTCACCGCTTCACTGACCGCGTTGTCCAGATCCACTTCCGGCAGGACGATGCCCGGGTTTTTCGCATCCAGGCCCAGCGCCGCGCGCAAGCGGTGGGGTTTCGGATGGAGTTTTTTCAGGTCACTGGCGGCCTTGTTGGTGCCAATGAAGGCAAAGATGTCGATCTTGCCGCTGGCCATCAGCGCACTGACCGTCTCGCGGCCGCTGCCGTAGATGACGTTGATCACCCCGGTCGGAAAGCTGTCGCGGAAGGCTTCCAGCAGCGGGCGAATCAGCAGCACGCCGAGCTTGGCCGGCTTGAACACCACGGTGTTGCCCATGATCAGCGCCGGGATCAGCGTGGTGAAGGTTTCGTTCAACGGATAGTTGTAAGGCCCCATGCACAGGGCCACGCCCATCGGTACGCGACGGATCTGGCCGAGGGTGTCCTGTTCCAGTTCGAAACGGCTGGAGCGGCGATCGAGTTCTTTCAGGGCGTTGACGGTGTCGACGATGTAGTCGCAGGTGCGGTCGAACTCCTTTTCCGAGTCCTTGAGGTTCTTGCCGATTTCCCACATCAGCAACTTGACCACGGCGTCGCGCTGCTCGCGCATGCGCCCGAGGAAGGTTTCGACGTGCTGGATGCGTTCGGCCACGCGCATGGTCGGCCACAGGCCTTGGCCACGGTCGTAGGCACGGACTGCGGCGTCGAGGGCAGTCAAGGCGGTGTCGGCATCCAGCAGCGGCGTGCTGCCGAGGATCACCTGTTCATCGCCATTCGGGCCTGCCAGGTACACCGGGCTGCGGACCAGGGCCAGCGGCCCGTTCCAGGTTCTGAGTTGGCCATCGACCAGGTACTCGCGCTGCTCGGTCTGGCCTTCAAGGCGGTACTTTTCCGGGATCTCGGCGGGGCTAGGGAACAGGTTCTGGAGATTATTGGCTGTGGTCATGTCGCTACCCCTCTGGATTGGCTGATGTACTGGTGAATCGTTTTAGCAGACCTCAGCAACGCTTGTCATGACTCATCTCAGGGTTTTGCCGAACAGCATGATGTCCGGGGACTTGTCGGTGCCTTGCGTCATGGCCTCAGAAGCGCCCCTTGTTGGCCCCCAATGCCCTCAACCTGCCTGCGCGGGGTGCCTTAATGTTGACTCTCCTTGATCACAACAAAAAAGTGCACCCGGCTGGCCGGGCAGCCATTGAGAGGACAGCCATGCGGGCAAGCCGATTAACTGAAAAGCCTAGCCTTTGTTTGGCCTTGGTGGGCTGTGTCTTTGCGGCGTTGCTTGCAGGGTGCGGCAAAGAGCCGAACAACCCGCCGACCCGCAGCGAAGCAGGTGCCGCGAGACCCGCCGACGCGGAACTCGCGCAGGTCTACGACAACAGCTGCAAGCTTTGCCATGCCAATCCGGCGGCCGGGGCGCCGCTGACCGGCGATATCAAGGCCTGGCAACCACGGGTATTACAGGGCGCCGACACGCTGCTCGATCACGCGATCAACGGTTACAACGGCATGCCGCCGATGGGGATGTGCATGCAGTGTTCGCAAGAACAGTTCCTGGCGCTGATTGCCTTTATGTCCGGCCAGCAAATCCAATAACAAGAACGGCAGGGTGCGATTCATGACGATGGACCTGACACGGCGTCAGTTGTTGCAACGTGCGAGCGTCATTGGCGCCTTTACCGCGCTCGGCTCAACGCCGGCACTGGCCGAGCTGCTGCGCGCGCCACGCCTGATTCCCTGGCGCAACTGGTCGGGAGGCCAGAGTTGCCTGCCGGCGGCGCGGTTGGCGCCCAAGAACCTGGATGAGTTGACGCAAGTGGTGCGACAGGCCCCCGGCAAGATTCGTCCGGTGGGCTCGGCGCATTCCTTCAGTGCGCTGGTGCCCACCGACGGCACTTTGCTGTCGCTGAGCTATTTCACGGGTTTGCTCGATCACGATGCGAAAACGCTGCAGGCCGAGTTCGCCGCCGGCACGCCGATGTCACGCATGGGCACGCCGCTCAAGGACATCGGCCAGGCCCTGCAAAACATGGCCGACATTGATTACCAGACCCTTGCCGGCGCGATCTCGACCTCGACCCACGGTACCGGCAAAGACTTTCAATCGTATTCGGCGCATGTCTGCGGCTTGCAGTTGGTGGTCGCCAACGGCGACGTGCTGGACTGCGATGCCAGCCGCCATCCTGAGGTGTTCAGTGCCGCGAGGGTGTCCTTGGGCGCGTTGGGCGTGGCCACCAGGGTACGCCTGCAAAACCGCCCGGCGTATCGATTGCGGGAGCGCCAATGGATCGCTAAAACCGAAGAGTTACTGGAAGACCTGGACAAGAACACCCGGGAAAACCAGCACTGGGAAATGCTCGTGGTGACTCATTCCGACTACGCCTTGTCGATCGCCCTGAACGAAACCGGCGACCCTGCTACACCACCGGTCCCGGCGGATGAGGAGGGCGGCAACGAGTTTGTCACGCTGATCGAGAAGATCGACAAATACGCCAGCGACTTCCCGGACCTGCGTCGCACGATGCTCAATAACTTGCGCCACCTGGCCAGTTTCGATGACCGGGTGGGTGACTCGTTCGACATCTATGCCAACGTGCGCACGGTACGTTTCAATGAAATGGAATACTCCGTGCCGGCCGAATACGGCCCAGCCTGTTTGCGCGAGATCCTCAAACTGATCCAGGACAAGGACCTGCGCACCTGGTTTCCGATCGAGTACCGCTACGTCAAGGCCGACGACATTCCCCTGAGCATGTTCGAAGGTCGCGACAGCTGTTCGATCTCGGTCCACCAGCATTACCAGATGGATCATCACAACTTCTTCGCCGCCATCGAGCCGATTTTCTGGAAGTACAACGGCCGGCCGCACTGGGGCAAGTTGCACACGCTGAATGCGAAAAACCTGCAGTCGCTGTACCCGCGCTGGCAGGAATTCATCCAGGTGCGGCAGGCGCTCGACCCCAGCGGCAAATTTCTCAACGCGCACTTGTCATCCATTCTGGGGGTGAGCTGATGGCCGTCAATCGCCGCAATTTCTTGCTCGGCACCGTCGGTGTCGGCGCCTTGTTGGTGGGTGTCGGGGCGTGGCTGCGGCCGGGTGACCGAGGCGCGCCGTACAGCGATTACTTCCTTGCGCTGAACCGCGAACTCAAGGACCACGGGCCGATGCGACCGGTGATGCTGATCGACCTTGATCGGCTGGATCACAACATCGATGTGGTGATGCAATCGGTCAAGCGCGCCGGCAAGCACCTTCGCCTGGTGGAAAAATCACTGCCGGCACCGGGGCTTCTGGCCTACATCGCCCGACGCGCCGGTACGCAACGGCTGATGTCGTTTCACCAACCGTTTCTCAATCATGACGCGGTGCAGTTTGCCGAGGCCGACATTCTGCTGGGCAAGCCGCTACCGGTGCGTTCGGCCGAGTTGTTCTATCAGTCCCACAAGGGTTCTTTCGACCCTTCGAAGCAATTGCAATGGTTGCTCGATACGCCGCAACGCTTGCAGCAATACCTCGCCTTGGCTCAAGGGCTGGGCACGCGAATACGGGTGAACATCGAACTGGATGTCGGGCTGCATCGCGGTGGCGTCAGCGACCTTGGCGTACTCGGGCAGATGCTGGCGGTGATCAGCCAGCACCCGCAGCACCTGGAATTCGCCGGGTACATGGGCTACGACCCGTTCGTGGGCATGGGCGTGCCGGGGATTCTGGGCTCGCCCGAGGAACTGTTCGCCAAGGTGATGGTGATCTACAACCGCTGCGTCGATTTCACCCGTCAGCATTACCCCGGTCTGTGGCGCGAAGGGCTGACCCTCAATACGGCCGGCAGCCCGAGCTATCGCATGCATGAACACGAACAACTCAGCAGCGAAGTGTCGGTGGGTACGGGGCTGCTCAAGCCCACTCATTATGATTTGCCGTCACTGGCGGAGCATGTGCCGGCCGCTTTTATCGCCACGCCGGTGCTGAAAAGCACCGGGGCTGTAAACATCCCGGCGCTGGATGGCAAGTCCAGGCTGTTTTCCTGGTGGGACACCAATCAGCGCGAGACGTATTTCATCTATGGCGGTAACTGGATGGCGGAGTTCGAATCGCCAGCGGGGTTGCAGAGCAATGGCGTGTATGGCCGCAGCTCGAACCAGGAAATGGTCAATGGATCGGCGGCGGTGGGGCTGACGGTTGAGGACCAGGTGTTCTTGCGGCCTGCCCAGACGGAGTCGGTGTTGTTGCAGTTCGGGGATTTGCTGGCGGTTCGGGGTGGGCGGATTGTTGATACCTGGCCTGTGTATTCCTGAAGTTTTTCAGTGTTTGTTCCGCCGTCATCGCGAGCAAGCTCGCTCCCACAATTTGGAATGCATTTCCCAGTTGGAATGCATCCCCCCTGTGGGAGCGAGCTTGCTCGCGATGGCGTCAGTTCAGTCAAAACGCATACGGAATGCTGACCTTGGCCCAAAGCATTTCCCCTTCAGGCCGGTTTTCCACGTCGAACTCCTTGGCCCAGCGAATCTCCGCACTGGCGTATTTGAGAAAGGTCCAGTGCAGCGCCGGACCAATGGCAAATACCTGGCCGCGTACCCCGTCGTTCACGTCCTGGCCATTGAACTGCACGGTGTGGCCGAACTGTTTGTCGTCGGTGGTTTGCTTGAGGTAGTAGCCGTTCAACCCGAGCATCAGGTCGTCGGTGATCTTGAAACTGGCGGAATAATCGAAGTGGAAAATCTGCCCCGACTTGTAGTCGGTGTCCTTGTTTTTCTCGTTGAAACTGTAGGTGGTCTTCATCGACACCTCGGTTCTGTCCGTCGGCAGCCAGGTGAAGGAGAACAACGGTTTGTAGGTGTAGAAGTTGTTGCTGGTGTTGGCCAGGCGGTCAACGCTGTACTCGCCGGTCGGCACGGTGATTTCGATGGCGGCGCCGAGGGTCAGGTTCGGGCCCATGTCCCAGAGAATGATCGGCGCAAACGTTGTGTCACCCATGCCTTCACGGGTGTCCTGCGGCAGTCCGAACACCGAGACTTCCTGCTTGAGCCAGGGCTGCGCGATGTAGCCGGCCAGCCGGCCGCCAAACACGCGCACCGGGCTGAGGTAATCCAGGCGCGGAATGACCGCCGTGGACTCGATCTCGACGTTCGGCACCTTGCCGCCGAGCGAGCTGATATTGAGCTTCGTGGCTTTGTAGTGGTTGTAGTAGAGGTTGAACGCAACCATGTTGTCCGGAAGGCTGTCGGGCGAAAGCGGCAACACGAAAAAGCCGTCGGTGCCGGTGCCGATGTTGTCCACGCCAGTCTCGGTGGCCAGTGCCGGTTGCAGGGCGCAGACGCCGGCCAGGCCAATGACCGTCAGGGGGAGTGTCGTGCGGGTCGGGATCATGGGTGTACTCATTATTATTGTTGTCGGGCTGTCCGGCATCCATACGAGGGCCGCAACATAGAAATAAGCTGTCTGTGCCCTGCAAGGCAGGGTATTGGCGGCCATTTAGGGGGACTTCTGCGGACAGTCTTTGAGCCCTGTGCTAACTTCCTTCGACATAACCGGTTACAAAAATAAGAATGCAGCTCGACCCGGAATGTATAGCCCCATGCAAATGAAAGTGATCGATCCCACCTTTGAACTGGCGCTGGTGTCGCCGTTTCTCCTGCAGACCCTGGCCGAAGTCGCCGAGCAAAAAGGCATCCACCCCGAGAGCCTGTGCCGAGGGTTGGGCTTTACCTTTGAAGACCTGCAGGACCCGGCGCAGCGTATTTCCCATCGCCAGGCCGTGGCCATGATTCAACGCGCGCTCAAGGCCTTGCCCAATCAGGGGCTGGGCCTGTGGGTCGGCGCGCAGAATGTGCTCGGCACGCTGGGGTTGTTGGGGCATGTGTTGTCGCTGTGCAAGACCCTGCGCGATGCCTTCGAACTGGGCATTCGCCATCAACACACCTCAGGCGGCATTGTCGTGTCGAGTGTGGAGGAGGCGGGGGATCGGGTGTTTGTCGACGTTGAATGCCGCTTGCCGTTCGCCGACGTGCAGTTGTTCGCGGTCGAGGAGTTTTTCGCCAGCCTGCTGGTGTACGGCCGGGCGCTGGTCGGGGCGGATTTCAAGCCGACGGCCGTGGAGTTCGTGCATGCCGCGCCGGACTATCTCGGCGAATATTCGCGCCTGCTGGGGCCGGACGTGCGTTTCGGTTGCCTGCAGAACCGCATGGTGATCGATGCGTATTGGCTGGACGTTCAGTTGCCCAATCACCATTCCCTGGCCCTGCGCCAGGCCGTGAAATTGCTCGAACTGGAAGCCGCGCAGGTGCACCAGAAAATGGATCTGATCCAGGCGGTGGAACGGGCGATTGCCCGGGACCTGACCGAGGGCAGCCACATCGAGAAAATCGCCGGCGACCTGAACATGAGCAGCCGCACCTTGCGCCGCCGTCTCACCGAACATGCGCTGACGTTCGAAACGCTGCTGGAACAAGTGCGCCAGGCCCGCACCATGAGCCTGCTGGCCAACCCGGACATGTCCATCGAACGCATCACCGAGGAAGTCGGCTACAGCGACGTGCGCAGCTTTCGCCGGGCTTTCAGGCGCTGGACCGGCAAGAGCCCGAGTGCGTTTCGCAACGAAAGCCCCGGCGTGGTTTGATCTTTTGTGGCGAGCGGGCTTCTGTGGCGAGGGGGCTTGCCCCCGTTGGGTTGCGAAGCAGCCCCAAAACCTGGCGACTCGGTATGACTGAAAATATAGGGGAGCGCTACGCGCTCCAACGGGGCGGTGCGGCGATCCGACAAGCCCCCTCGCCACAGACGCCACTCGCCACAGAAGCCCCCTTTGCCACAGGTTCCTGGCCTCTGACGGCACACAAACCCTCGTACTCCGGTTAAACTCCATGCTCTTTTTCAAGGAGTTCATATGAGTCATTACCAGCCGGGCATTCTCGCCACCCCCGTTCCGCCTCAAGCTCGCCATATGTTCTTCGCCCTCGAATCCGTTGCGGCACTGCCGGCCGCGCTCGACAACTTGATGCAACTGGTGGACGGGAAATCGGCTGTCGTCGGCTTCGGCGAATCCCTGGTCAAGGCGCTGGATGGGCAGATCGAAGGCCTGCGCACTTTCCCGGCACTGACTGGCGTCGGTGTCGACAATCCGTCGACCCAACACGCGCTCTGGTGCTGGCTGCACGGTGAAGACCGTGGCGAATTGCTCAACCGCAGCAACGCCATCTCGGCGGCACTGGCCCCGGCGTTGCGCCTGGTGCAGATGAACGAAACCTTCCGCCACATGACCGGCCATGACCTGACCGGCTACGAAGATGGCACCGAGAACCCCCACGACGCAGCCGCCGTGACCGCCGCCTTGGTGGGTGAGGGCGCGGACGGCACGGTGGGTGGCAGCTTCGCCGCGATCCAGCAGTGGCAGCATGACTTGAAAGGTTTCCATGGGCTGTCGGCGGATGAAAAAGACAACATCATGGGTCGCCGCTTGAGCGATAACGAAGAGATCGACGACGCGCCGGTTTCCGCCCACGTCAAACGCACCGCCCAGGAAAGCTTTGCGCCTGAAGCCTTCGTGGTGCGCCGCTCGATGCCGTGGATCGAAGGTGACCGTGCCGGCCTGATGTTCCTGGCCTTCGGTTTTTCCCTCGACGCCTTCGAAGCCCAACTGCGCCGCATGAGTGGCCTGGAAGACGGCATCACCGACGGTCTGTACCGCATCAGCCGTCCGCTCACCGGTGGCTACTACTGGTGCCCGCCGCTCAAGGACGGTCGACTGGACCTGCGCGCATTGCGCGTCGGCTGAGCCGCAAGGAGTGCCTATGAACCTGGTGCGCTGGGGCATGATCGGTTGTGGCAGTGTCGCTGAACGCAAAAGCGGGCCGGCCTTCTACAAGGCGCCCGGATCGGCGTTGGTCGCGGTGATGGGCAGGCGCCTGGAAGCCGTCACCGACTACGCCACGCGCCACGGCATCGCTCGGGTCTACACCGATGCGCAGGCGCTGATCAACGATCCCGAGGTCGACGCGGTGTACATCGCCACGCCGCCCGACAGCCATCACGCCTATGCTTTGCAGGTGGCCGCGGCCGGCAAGCATTGCTGCGTGGAAAAACCGATGGCGCTGAATGCCGGACAAAGCCGTGAAATGCAGCAGGTGTTTGCCGATGCCGGGTTGCACCTGTTCGTGTCCTATTACCGACGTTCGCTGCCACGCTTCCGGCAAGTGCGGCAATGGCTGGAAGAGGGGCGGATCGGCGAGGTCCGGCACCTGAGCTGGACCCTCACCAAAGCCCCGTCGGCAGCGGACCGGAGCGGCACCGATAACTGGCGCACCGACCCGGCAATTGCCGGTGGAGGTTACTTCGCCGATCTGGCCAGCCATGGCCTGGACCTGTTTCAGTACCTGTTCGGCGATATCGTCGAAGTCGCCGGGCTCACCGCGCGGCAGGCCGGTTTGTACGCGGCCGAAGATGCCGTCAGCGCCACTTGGCGGTTTGCCAGCGGGGCACTGGGGATGGGCTGCTGGAACTTCGTTGCAGACCGTCGCGAAGACCGGGTCGAAGTGATTGGCAGCAAAGGCCGGATCACCTTTTCAGTGTTCGATGAACACCCGGTCGAACTGCACGCCGACGAGCTGCACGCTGGCGAGCACCTCAGCCTGACCATCGAGCATCACGCACACATTCAGTGGCACCACGTATTGGGCATGAATGCGCATATTCGTGGCGAGACACAGCACCCCGCCGTGGCCGAGCAGGCGCTGAAGACCGATTGGGTGATGGACCAGATTCTCAAGCGCCACTGATTCTTCAGATCACACACAATCCCCTGTGGGAGCGAGCTTGCTCGCGATAGCGGTTGCACATTCAACATTGAAGTCGACTGACCCGCCGCCATCGCGAGCAAGCTCGCTCCCACAGGGACAGTGGTGGATCTAACCTTATTCTCAAACAGTATTTCTCAATCCTCACTCTGCCTCTCTAAGATCACGTCATAACTCGTTATAACAAGTGATCTGCCATGACCGATAACGTTCTATCCCTGAGCAGCGTCCCGTTGCACACCCAGCTGCGAGATGTGCTGCGCGCCCGCATCCTCGACGGCGAATACCCGCAAGACAGCCAGATGCCTTCAGAAAGCGAGCTTGGCGCGTTGTTCAAGGTCAGCCGCATCACCGTGCGCCAGGCCTTGGGCGATCTGCAAAAGGAAGGGCTGATCTTCAAGATCCACGGCAAGGGCACTTTCGTCGCCAAGCCGAAAACTTTCCAGAACGTCAGCACCCTGCAAGGCCTGGCTGAGTCCATGACCGATCGCGGCTATGAGGTGATCAACCGCCTGCGCAGCTTCAAATTCATTGCCGCCGACAAGCTCGTGGCCGAGCGTTTGCAGGTCGCCGAAGGGGAGGTCGTGGCGCAGATCAAACGTGTGCGCCTGATCAATCGCGAGCCGGTTTCCCTGGAAATCACTTACCTGCCCAAGGCCATTGGCGAGCGCCTGGAAAAAGCCGATCTGGTCACCCGCGATATTTTCCTGATCCTGGAAAACGACTGCGGCCTGGCCTTGGGGCACGCCGACCTGGCCATCGATGCGGTACTGGCCGACAGCGACCTGACCCACGCGCTGAACGTTGAACCTGGCTCGCCGATCATGCACATCGAACGCCTGACCCACGATGTCGACGGTCGGCCGCTGGACTTCGAACACCTTTACTACCGTGGCGATGCCTTCCAGTACCGCCTGCGGATCGACCGGCAAAAAGGGGAGCAGGCATGACCCGAAGCACTTTGGAGCAGGAATACGACATCGTCGTGATCGGCGGCGGCACCGCCGGCCCCATGGCGGCGATCAAGGCCAAGGAACGCAACCGCGACCTGCGGGTGTTGTTGATCGACAAGGCCAACGTCAAGCGCAGCGGCGCGATCAGCATGGGCATGGACGGCCTGAACAACGCGATCATTCCCGGCCACTCGACGCCGGAGCAGTACACCAAGGAAATCACCATCGCCAACGACGGCATCGTCAATCAGGCCGCGGTGTACGCCTATGCCACCCACAGTTTCGAAACGATCGAACAACTGGACCGCTGGGGCGTGAAGTTCGAGAAGGACGAAACCGGTGACTACGCGGTGAAAAAGGTCCACCACATGGGCGCTTATGTGTTGCCGATGCCGGAAGGGCACGACATCAAGAAAGTCCTCTATCGGCAGTTGAAGCGCGCACGGGTGAGTATCACCAATCGCCTGGTCTGCACCCGATTGCTGACGGATGAAGAGGGCGCGGTCAACGGCGTGATGGGCTTCGACTGCCGCACGGCGGACTTCCACGTAATCAAGGCCAAGGCCGTGATCCTCGCTTGCGGTGCCGCCGGACGCCTGGGGTTGCCGTCTTCGGGCTACCTGATGGGCACCTACGAAAACCCGACCAATGCCGGCGACGGCTACTCGATGGCCTACCACGCCGGGGCCGAACTGGCGAACCTGGAATGCTTCCAGATCAACCCGCTGATCAAGGATTACAACGGCCCGGCCTGCGCCTACGTCACCGGCCCCTTGGGCGGCTACACCGCCAACAACAAGGGCGAACGCTTCATCGAGTGCGACTACTGGAGCGGGCAGATGATGTGGGAGTTCCATCAGGAACTGGAAAGCGGCAATGGCCCGGTGTTCCTCAAGCTCGATCATCTGGCCGAGGAAACCATCCAGAACATCGAAGAGATCCTGCACAGCAACGAGCGTCCGAGTCGCGGCCAGTTCCACGCCAATCGCGGCACCGACTACCGCACGCAGATGGTCGAGATGCACATCTCGGAAATCGGTTTTTGCAGCGGGCATTCGGCGTCGGGGGTGTGGGTCAACGAGAAGGCCGAGACCTCGGTCAAGGGCTTGTACTCGGCGGGAGACATGGCTGCGGTGCCGCACAACTACATGCTCGGTGCGTTTACCTATGGGTGGTTCGCTGGCCACAACGCAGCGGATTTTGTCGCCGGGCGCGAGTTTTCAGCGCTGGATGCCCGGCAGATCGAAACCGAAAAACAACGGGTCTACGCACCGCTGGAGCGTGAGCACGGCCTGCCGCCAGCCCAGGTCGAATACAAGCTGCGGCGCTTCGTCAACGACTACCTGCAACCGCCGAAAGTGACCAGGAAGATGCAGATCGGCCTGCAGCGCTTCAGCGACATCCAGCGCGATCTCGACCAGATCAAGGCGCACAACGCCCACGAGCTGATGCGCGCCATGGAAGTCAGCATGATCCGCGACTGCGCCGAAATGGCCGCCCGCGCTTCATTGTTCCGCGCCGAAAGCCGCTGGGGGCTTTACCACCATCGCGTCGATCACCCGCAACGCAACGACCGCGACTGGTTCTGCCATTGCCACCTGAAGAAAGACGAGAACGGTTTGATGAGCAGTTTCAAGAAAGCCGTCGAGCCTTACATCATCCCGCTCGATGCCGACGAGATGCAGGCCTACGACCGTCTGCGGGTCGGCGCGGATGCCGCCTGAGCATCACCCAAGAGAGACTGTGAAATGGCCTATCAAGCCCAGGAAATTTTCTTCCGTTCCAACGCCCCCGTCACCGTCGACGAGGACAAATGCATCGCCTACAAAGGCTGCACCGTGTGCGTCGACGTCTGCCCGATGGACCTGCTGGCGATCAACCCGGCCACACAAAAGGCCTACATGGCGTTCGACGAATGCTGGTACTGCATGCCCTGTGAAAAGGACTGCCCGACGGGTGCGGTGAAAGTCGAAATCCCGTACCTGCTGCGCTGAAACACTGTCCCTGTGGGAGCGAGGCCAGTCGCAAGTCCTGCATACACCAGAAAAACCTGTGGGAGCGAGCTTGCTCGCGATGAGGCCCGCTCGAACAACCCAAAACGCCATCCGGCACCACCGGACGCCTGATTCAAGACACCCCTCGTTTCCCACCGCGCCCTGATCGTGGCGGAGACGAACATCCTATAAATGATTCGAGGGGAAACACTCATGATGTTGCGTGCAGCTTTGGCCGGTCTGGTACTGGCTTCATTCACCCTGTCGGCCTCGGCCGAAACCATCCGCATTGCCATCGGTACCCAGGACACCACCATCAACTGCGCCGCCGGCGGATTGTTGATTCGCGAACTTGGGCTGCTGGACAAATACCTGCCCCACGATGGCCCCTACAAGGACGCCCAATACGAGGTGCAGTGGAAAAACTTCACCAGCGGCGCCCCCCTGACCAACGAAATGGTGGCCGGCAAACTCGACTTCGGCGCCATGGCCGACTTCCCCGGCGCGTTCAACGGCGTGGCGTTCGAAACGGCGGGCAAGCACAGCCTGTTTATCAGCGTGCTGTCGGGCAGCATCAAGGGCAGTGGCAACGGCATCGTGGTGCCAAGCGCATCGGGTGTGCAGTCCCTGGCAGAGCTGAAGGGCAAGACCATTTCCGTGCCGTTCGCTTCCACCGCCCATGGCATGCTGCTGCGCGCCGTCGCGGCCCAGGGCTGGGATCCGCTCAAGGACGTGAACATCATCGCCCAGCCGCCGGAAGTCGCCGGCTCCGCGTTGCAGGCCGGCAAGATCGATGCTCACGCTGACTTCGTGCCCTTCGCCGAACTGTTCCCCAGCCGTGGTTTCGCCCGCAAGATTTATGACGGCGCCCAGGCCAACGCGCCGACCTTCCACGGTGCGCTGGTCGATCAGGCCTATGCGAAGAAGTACCCGGAAATCGTCGTCGCTTACCTGCGGGCGAGTATCGAAGCCAACCAGCTGCTGGCGTCTGAGCCGGAGAAATACAGCGAGTTGATCGCCAAGGTCACCGGGGTCGATGCCGAGGTCAATTATCTGTTCCATGGCCCACTCGGTGTGCAGACCCGCGACCTGAGCTGGAAGCCGGAATACCGTCAGGCCGTGGGCACCGCCATCGATACCCTCAAGTTGTTGAAGAAGGCCGATCGCGGTCTGGATCTCAACACCTTCATTGACGACCAATACATCCGCGCCGCCTTCAAGGCCTCGAACCTGGACTACAGCGCGCAACTGGCCAGTTACGGGCAGGCGCCGCTCAAGGCCGTCGATGCCGCCAGCGGCCAAACCATCACCGACTTCAGCCACGTGGCGGAAATCTGGGTGCGCGGCGAGCCGAAAGTCCGCCAGTACGCCTCGGCGCAAGCGGCGTTTGCCGCGCTGGCCAGCCTCAAGCAGGAAGGCCGGAGCATCCGCGCGGTGTACGCCCAGGCCAGCGACAGCGGGATCAAGCTGCTGGCGGATCAGGCGTGGTTTGCCACCGACGGGAAAGGGCAACTGAGCGCGTTCCTGCTCAAAGGCCAGGCCCAACAGTTCGCCACGGTGCAGGGCGGGAAAGTGTACGACTTCACCGATGCTACCGCACAGGCCGTGGCTGTTCGCTAACCGGCAAAACACCACAATCCCCTGTGGGAGCGAGCTTGCTCGCGATAGCGGCTTCACATTCAACATTGAAGTCGCCTGACCCGCCGCCATCGCGAGCAAGCTCGCTCCCACAGGATTCTCGGGTGAGAGGAATAATTGTGTACCGATCATATTCACGCTGGATCCCCAGAACCGCGTCCTTGCTGCTCTGCCTACTGTTCTGGCAACTCGCCGCCAGCCACCACTGGAACCTCGGCCTGGTGACCTACGCCAATGTCCCGACACCCTTGGCGGTCATTGAAGCCGCCCTCGGCCTCGGCGACTCGGGCAAGCTCGCCCAGCACCTGGGCAGCAGCCTCGGCCGGGTGTTTGCCGGTTACCTCGCGGCGCTGATCATTGGTGTGGCCCTGGGCCTGGCCATCGGTCGCTCGAAATGGGCCGAAGATCTCTTGCTGCCGCCCCTGGAAGTGCTGCGCCCGATCCCGGCAGTGGCGTGGATTCCCTTGGCGATCCTGATGTTTCCCTCGTCGGAACTGTCGATGGTGTTCATCACCTTCACCGGCGCATTGTTCCCGATCCTGCTCAACACCGTGCACGGCGTCGAAGGCGTCGATCCACGGCTGATCGCCTCGGCGAAAAGCCTCGGGGCAGGGCGCCGGGCAATCCTGCTGGAGGTCGTTCTTCCGGGTGCTGCGCCCAGCATCATCACCGGTCTGGCCATCGGCATGGGCACCTCGTGGTTTTGCCTGGTGACGGCGGAAATGATCTCCGGCCAGTTCGGCATCGGCTATTACACCTGGGAGTCCTACACCATCCAGAACTACGCCGACATCGTCGTCGGCATGTTGCTGATCGGCGTGCTCGGGATGGGCAGCAGCCTGTTGATCAAGCGTCTGGGCGGGCTGTTCACGCCTTGGCATCGACCACGAGGAAAAGCCTGATGAGCGTTTTTCAACACCTGGAAGGGCGTATCGACATTCGCGGGCTGTCAATCAGCCTGGGCGAGGGGGACGCGGCTTTCGAAGCGGTACAGGGCCTCGACTGCCAGATCGAGCCAGGGCAGTTCGTGTGCATTCTCGGGCCGTCCGGTTGCGGCAAGTCCACCTTGCTCGGCGCCCTGGCCGGCCACCTGCAACCGCGCACCGGCACGCTGAATGTCGATGGCGCAGCGGTGTCGGGCCCATCGCCCCAGCGCGGCATGGTGTTCCAGCAGCACACACTGTTTCCTTGGCGCACGGTGCGTGACAACGTCGCCTTCGGCCTGAAAATGCGCGGCGTCGGCAAGGCCGAACGGCACAAGGCGGCGGATGAAATCCTCGCCCTGGTGGGCCTCGAAGGTTTTGCCGGGCGCTGGCCCGACCAGCTCTCCGGTGGCATGCAGCAACGGGTGGAAATCGCCCGGGTGCTGGTCAACCGTCCGCGCCTGTTGTTGATGGACGAACCCTTTGGCGCCCTCGATGCCCTGACCCGGTTGAACATGCAGGAACTGCTGCTGGATATCTGGACGCGCATCCGCACCACCGTGGTGTTTGTCACCCATGACATCGACGAAGCGCTGTTCCTCGCTGATCGCCTGTTGGTCATGAGCTCGCGCCCCGGGCGAATCATCGAAGACCTGCGCCTGGACTTCCCCAGGCCGCGCAGCACGGAACTGATGACCCGTCCTGAATTCTCGCACCTCAAGCGCCATTGCCTCGAACTCCTGCGCCACGAAGACGGTCGGCAACTGCCGCGCCTGAACCCGCTCGGACTTCCCCCTGAAAACAAACTGCCGCGATTTGCCCTATGACCTCACTATTCGATGTAACCGATAACGACGACATTCTTGCCCTGCAACCGCGCCTGACCGATGACGACCCCGGCATACGCCGGATCGCGCTGATCGAACTGGCCGATCTCGAGGAGCCGGATGGCCTGCAGTGGTTGATCAATCGACTGGCCGAAGACCCGATTGCCGACGTTCGCGCCGAAGCCGCGCGGTTGCTGGAAGCCTGGGAGGATGAGCCCGTGGTCGAGGCGTTGTGCCAGGCGCTGACGGATCCATCCCCGGCGGTGCAGGCGGCCGCAGCGCAGAGCCTTAGCCTGCTCAAGAGTGAAGCGGCGGGCCCGGTCATTCTGCCGTGGACCGGGCACGCCGACAGCGGTGTACGCATTGCCACATTCAGGGCGTTGCGCGAGTTGCGTTGCCCCGATGCCGCCACGGCGGCTGCCGCTGCATTGGACGATGAAAGCGCCAGTGTGCGCCGCGAGGCGGTGGGCGTGCTCGGCTGGCTCAAGCAACTCGATGCCTTGCCGGCCCTGGCGCGGTTGGCCAGCGCTGACCCGGACACTGAAGTTCGGCGTGCCGCCACCGGGGCGTTGGGCCTGGCGTCTGACGCGCAGGTGCTGCCGGCCCTGCGCCAGGCCTTGCGCGACGCTGCCTGGCAAGTCCGCGAAGAAGCCGCCACCACCCTGGGCAAGGTCGGCCACCTCGACGCCGGCCCGGCCCTGATCGACGCCTTGGGCGACGATTACTGGCAAGTGCGTCTGCGCGCCACCCGCAGTCTCGGTCGCTTGCGTTATGGACCGGCGCTCGATGCGTTGATCGACACCCTCGGCCACCGCATCAGCAACCTGCGCAAGGAAGCCGCCTTGGCCCTGGGCGAATTGAGCGACCCACGGGCCATAGCGGCATTGCAGGCCGTGCAGGACGACGGCGACCCGGAAGTGCGCAAGGCCGTGCGCATTGCCTTGAGTCAACTGCAATGAATCCGCTGGCGGTGGGTAATTCTCGAAGCAAACAGCAGTTGCGACTGAACTGGCCGGATGGTCGCGAACAGGTGTTGGACCATGCCGAATTGCGTCGCCAGTGCCCGTGTTCGCAGTGTCGGGCGTTTCGCATGCGGGGAATGGTGCCGATGGTTGATGGGCGGGTTCGGGTTATCGAATTGCACTCGCAGGGGTATGGACTGCAACTGGTGTTCAGCGATGGGCATGAGCGGGGGATTTATCCGTGGGCGTATCTGGCACGACTCACCTCTTGAGTCACTGAAATCCAATGTGGGAGCGAGCTTGCTCGCGATGAGGCCCGGTCAGTCGACACACATGTTGAATGAAAGACCATCGCGAGCAAGCTCGCTCCCACAGGTCACTGGTCCTGTCACCAGATGATTGACGGTTCTTGCCAGGCAAAAGCCAAAAGAGTACAAATGTACTCCATGACGACTCTGACTCCCCGCCGTACCGCCATCCTGACCTTTATCCGCGATCGCATCGCCGAGCACGGTCAGCCTCCGAGCCTCGCTGAAATCAGCGAGGCGTTCGGTTTTGCCTCCCGCAGCGTGGCGCGCAAGCATGTGCTGGCGCTGACCGAAGCCGGGTTTATCGAGGTCAACCCGCATCAGGCCCGGGGCATTCGCCTGCTCGGGCCGCCGCCGCGTCCCGAGTTGCTGGACATTCCGGTGCTCGGCCGGGTGGCGGCCGGTGCGCCGATCGGGGCCGATGCGGAGGTCCATAGCCGCTTGCTGCTCGATCCGTCGATCTTCTCGCGGGTGCCGGACTACATGTTGCGGGTCCGGGGTGACTCGATGATCGAGGACGGCATTCTCGATGGCGATCTGGTGGGCGTGCACCGCAACCCCGAGGCGCTCAACGGCCAGATCGTCGTGGCACGACTCGACGGCGAAGTCACCATCAAGCGCTTCGAGCGGGTCGGCGATGTGGTTCGCCTGCTGCCACGCAACCCGGCCTACCAGCCGATCATTGTCGAGGCCGACCGGGACCTGGCCATCGAAGGCGTGTTCTGTGGCCTGGTGAGGCAAGGCTGATGGGTGCCGTCGTTGCGCTGGATACGCTGTTCAATGGCGGCCAGGTCTGGAAGGGCCGGCCTGCGCCACCGGCCGCCAGCCCGCAACCCACCGGGCATGCCGCGCTGGACGCCGCATTGCCCAGCGGAGGCTGGCCGGAGGCGGCGCTGACGGAAATCCTCTTGGCCGGGCAGGGCGTGGGCGAGTTGCAACTGGTGTGGCCGACGCTGGCACGGCTGTCGGCGGCGGGCGAGCGCATCGTGCTGGTGGCGCCGCCTTATGTGCCGTATCCCCAGGCGTGGCAGGGTGCCGGGGTCGATCTGCGTCAGTTATCGATCATCCAGGCCAGCGAGCGCGATGCGCTGTGGGCCGCGGAACAATGCCTGCGTTCGGGAAGTTGCGGCGCGGTGCTGTGCTGGCCGCACAAGGCCGATGACCGTGCCTTGCGCCGCTTGCAGGTGGCGGCGGAAACCGGCCAGACCCTGGCCTTCGCCTATCGCCCCCTCAGTGAAGCGATCAACCCTTCGCCGGCGGCCCTGCGCATTGCCATCGATGCCCGACCGGCACAACTGCGCGTGCTCAAGTGCCGCGGCGGCCTGGCCCGTTCGGCGCCGATTGCCTTCGCCGTGGGGCATTGAGGTTGCCATGCGCTGGGTCTGCATTGTTTTCCCGCAATTGGCGCTGGACGCGGTACTGCGTCAGCGCGCCGATCCCGAGGAACCCCTGGCGTTGCTGACCGGCCCGGCCCAGCGCCGGGTGCTGAAGGCCGTCAACGGCGCAGCGCGGGCGCTGGGCTTGCGTCCCGGCCAGTCCATGAGCGCGGCACAGGCCTTGAGCAAAGGCTTTGTCACGGCCGAATACGACGCCGCTGAAATCGAACACTGGCAGCAGTTTCTCGCCGCCTGGGCCTATCGCTTCAGTTCCCAGGTCAGCGTGCATTACCCCCGGGCCGTGGTGTTCGAGATCGAATCCAGCCTCGGTTTGTTCGGCGCCTGGCCGCAATTCGAAGCGCTTTTGCGCCGTGAGCTCGACGGACTGGGATTTCGGCACCGCATCGTGGCCGCGCCCAACCCGGTGGCGGCGCGGGTGCTGGCCAACGCCTATGACGGTCTGGTGGTGCCGGACGATCAAGCCTTGCAGCATCACCTGGGGCAAATGCCTGTCGACCGGATCGGTCTCGAAACCTCGGTCGCCACGGCCTTGTCGCGCATGGGCTTGCGCACCTTGAGCCAGGTGCAGGCACTGCCCCGGCATAGCCTGGCCCGGCGTTTCGAGGCTCAGGTGCTCAAGCATCTGGATGCCCTGTCGGGTTTGCGGCGGCTGGCGCTGGCGTTTTACCTGCCGCCGGACCGCTTCGATGTGCGGATCGAGCTCAATTTCGATGTGCAGTCCCATCAAGCCTTGCTGTTTCCGTTGCGCCGGTTGACCGGCGACCTGTCGGCGTTCCTCTGTGGTCGCGACAGCGGCGTACAGCGTTTCGACCTGCATCTGGAACACGCCGGGTTGCCGGATACGCTCATCAAGGTCGGCCTGCTCAGCGCCGAGCGCGATCCGGCGATGCTCTTCGAACTGGCCCGGGGGCGATTGGAGCAAGTCCAGGTCGAGGCGCCGGTGCGCGGCTTTCGCTTGCGCGCCGAGGATTTGCCGACCTTCGTACCCCAGTATCAGGAACTGTTTGACGATCGCCCGCAGCAGTCCTTGCCCTGGGAGCAACTGCGCGAACGCCTGCGTGCACGGCTGGGGGATGACGCGGTGCATGGTCTGCGCTTCCAGGCCGATCACCGCCCCGAGTGTGCATGGCAGGCCAGTGCCGACAGCCAGCCCTGCGCGGTGCCGGCCGCGGTGAAACGGCCGGGCTGGCTGCTGACTGAACCGCTGGCCGTGCATCAGGGCTCGGCGCGCATCCTCATGGGGCCGGAACGCATCGAGTCCGGTTGGTGGGACGGTGACGACGTACGCCGTGACTATTACCTGATCGAAACCCGTGCAGGCCAACAGGGCTGGGCCTACCGGGCGGTCGGTGAGGACGGCCCGCTGTGGTTGCAGGGCTGGTTCGCATGAGCATCGACTATGCCGAACTGCACTGCCTGTCGAACTTCAGCTTCCAGCGCGGTGCCTCCAGTGCCCTCGAGCTGTTCCAGCGCGCGAAAAAACAGGGTTATCAAGCCCTGGCGATCACCGACGAATGTACCCTGGCGGGCATCGTTCGCGCCTGGCAAGCGGCGAAGTCCGTGGAGTTGCCGCTGATCATCGGCAGTGAAATACGCATCGAGAACGGTCCGAAACTGGTGCTGCTGGTGGAGAGCCTCGAGGGTTATCAGGCGCTGTGCCGATTGATCACCTGCGCCCGGCGCCGCACGCAGAAAGGTCAGTATCAAGTGCTGCGCGAAGACTTCAGCGAACCGTTGCCGGGCCTGTTGGCGTTGTGGGTGCCGGACGCTGTCGATGCCTTTGAACAGGGGCGCTGGCTCAAACAGGTCTTCGCCGAGCGCGTGTGGCTGGCGGTGCAGTTGCACCGCGGTCAGGACGATGCCCGGCGCCTGAACGATCTGCTGAGCCTGGCCAGGGAGTTGCGTATTGCGGCCGTGGCCAGTGGCGATGTGCACATGCACGCTCGCGGCCGGCGCGCCTTGCAGGACACCATGACCGCGATCCGTCATCACCTGCCGGTGGCCGATGCCGGGTTGCGCCTGCATCCCAACGGCGAACGCCATCTGCGCAGCCTGGACGTGCTGGGGGAACTTTATCCGCCCGGCTTGCTGGCAGAAACGCTGAACATCGCCCGGCGCTGCACCTTTGATCTTGGCCAGTTGCGTTATCAATATCCTCGCGAACTGGTGCCAGAAGGGCACAGCGCAGAGTCCTGGCTGCGGGCGTTGACCGAGCGCGGCATGCGCGAGCGATGGCCCGACGGTGCAAGCGGAAAGGTTCGCGGGCTGATCGACAAGGAGCTCGGGCTGATCGCCGAGCTGGGTTATGAAAGCTATTTCCTGACCGTTCAGGACATCGTCGCCTTCGCCCGGCGCGAGAAAATTCTCTGCCAGGGCCGAGGCTCTGCGGCCAACTCGGCGGTGTGTTTCGCCCTGGGCATCACCGAGATCGACCCCGAGCGAATGAACATGCTGTTTGAGCGCTTTCTCTCCAGGGAGCGCAACGAGCCACCGGATATCGATGTGGACTTCGAGCACGAACGCCGCGAAGAAGTCTTGCAGTACGTGTTCCAGCGCTATGGTCGGACCCGCGCGGCACTGACAGCCGTGGTCAGCACTTACCATGCGGCCGGTGCGGTGCGCGATGTGGCCAAGGCGTTGGGTTTGCCGCCAGACCAGATCAATGCCCTGGCCGATTGCTGTGGTCACTGGAGTGATGAAACGCCGCCCGTGGAGCGCCTGCGTGAAGGCGGTTTCGACCCTGAAAGCCCGGTGTTGCGTCGGGTGTTGAGTTTGACACAGCAACTGATCGGCTTCCCCCGGCACCTGTCCCAGCACCCCGGCGGCTTCGTCATTTCCGAGCAGCCGCTGGATCACCTCGTGCCGGTGGAAAACGCCGCGATGGCCGAGCGCACCATCATCCAGTGGGACAAGGACGATCTCGATGCGGTCGGGCTGCTCAAGGTGGATATCCTGGCCCTGGGCATGCTCAGCGCGATTCGTCGCTGTTTCGACTTGCTGCGCCGTCATCGCAACCGGGACTTGAGCCTGGCAACGGTGCCCTCCGAGGACTCACAGACCTACGACATGATCGGTCGTGCCGACACCATCGGCGTGTTCCAGATCGAGTCCCGGGCGCAAATGTCGATGCTGCCCAGGCTTAAGCCCCGCAAGTTCTATGACCTGGTGATCGAGGTGGCCATCGTTCGCCCCGGACCTATCCAGGGCGGCATGGTGCATCCGTACCTGCGTCGTCGAAACAAGGAAGAGCTTGAAACCTACCCCTCCGAAGAGTTGCGGGAGGTGTTGAAACGCACCCTTGGCGTTCCTCTGTTTCAGGAACAGGTGATGCAGATCGCCATCGTCGCCGCCGACTACAGCCCCGGCGAGGCCGACCAGCTACGCCGCTCCATGGCTGCCTGGAAACGCCACGGCGGGCTCGAACCGCACAAGGATCGACTGGCCGCCGGCATGAAGAAAAAAGGCTACACGCCGGAGTTTGCCGCGCAGATCTTCGAGCAGATCAAGGGCTTTGGCAGCTACGGTTTTCCCGAGTCTCACGCGGCCAGTTTTGCCTTGCTGACTTACGCCAGTTGCTGGTTGAAATGCCACGAGCCGGCGGCCTTCGCTTGTGCGCTGATCAACAGTTGGCCGATGGGGTTCTACAGCCCGGACCAGATTCTGCAGGACGTCCGGCGCCATCATTTGCAGGTTCGCCCGGTGGACGTGCGCACCAGCGACTGGGATTGCAGTCTGGAACCGATCAGCGGTGCGCAACCGGCGATTCGCTTGGGGCTACGCATGATCAAGGGCTTTCGCGAGGACGATGCCCGACGCATCGAGGCGGCACGCTCCAAAGGGGCGTTTGCCGACATTGCCGACCTCGGCGAACGGGCGCGACTCGATGCCCGCGCCCAGGAGCAACTGGCCGATGCCGGCGCGTTGCGTGGCCTGGCCGGCGACCGGCATCGGGCACGTTGGGAAGTGGCCGGGGTACAAAAGCAGCTGGGTTTGTTTGCCGGCCTGCCGAGCCGGGAGGAGGACGCGGTGTCGTTGCCAAAGCCCACTGTGGGCGAGGACCTGCAAGCCGATTACGCCAGTGTCGGCACCACCCTCGGGCCGCATCCGTTGGCCCTGTTACGCGGTGAGTTGAAGGCGCGGCGCTGCCGCAGTTCGAAGGAGTTGCTGGACGTCGAGCACGGTCGGCCAGTCAGCGTTGCCGGGCTGGTCACCGGCCGACAACGCCCGGCCACCGCCAGCGGCGTGACGTTCGTCACCCTTGAGGACGAGTTCGGCAACGTCAACGTGGTGGTGTGGCGCGACCTGGCCGAGCGTCAGCGCCAGGTGCTGGTCGGCTCGCAGTTGCTCAAGGTCGATGGGCGCTGGGAGAAAGAGGGTGAGGTCCGGCATCTGATAGCCGGACGCTTGAGTGATTTGAGCCCGCTACTGGACGGTATCAGTGTGCGCAGTCGCGATTTCCGCTGACGACGCGTTCCCCTGTAGGAGCGAGCTTGCTCGCGATGAACCTGAGAGCGCCGCGGGGTGTCAGGTTACCAGCGGTATCGTTGACGACCATCGCGAGCAAGCTCGCTCCTACAGGTTTTGTGCAATCTCTGGTTATTTGGTGGCAGGCCAAAACCGTTCCCCACCCCCCGGCGCATCCGTCCAGGCCTGCAACGAGCGTGTCGGTAAGTCGAAGTAATCCCGCGTGCGCGCATAGCCATGCCCGCCCATGCGTCCGATCGCATCCAGCCCCAACTGGTCGATGTACAGGGTTTTCGGATCGATCAGTTCGTCACGCACATGGGCCATCAGCACTTCACCAAAGATGATCTCCCGGGATTGGCCGATGGACAGGGCCATCATCCGGCGGCACTCCAGCGCCACCGGAGCTTCGCCGATGCGCGGGCATTTGACCGTGGTGCCGGGGATGGCGGTGAGGCCGGCGGCGGTCAGTTCGTCGAAGCCGGGGGCGAAGGGCACGGCGCAGACGTTCATGGCTTCCACCAGGGCATCGCTGACGATGTTTACGGTGAATTCCTGATTGAGCTGGATATTGCGAGTGGTGTCCTTGGGGCTTTGGTCGCCGTAGTTTTCCACGCCCAGGGCGAGGATCGGTGGATCGGCGGAAAGCGCATTGAAGAAGCTGAACGGTGCCGCGTTGATCCGGCCTTCGCCGTCGACGGTGGTGACCAGGGCTATCGGCCGTGGCACGACGCTGCCGATCAGGATCTTGTATTTGTCCCGTGGGCTCAATGTGCTGAAGTCGAAGCTTTGCATGGGCAGAAATCTCTAGAGAAGTGGATCAATCGCGCTCAGTGGCGCCTGTGCGCTGTAGTCGTCGGCGAACGGGATGGCGGGCTGGAACAGGCTTTTCCAGTCCGGTTGGCCAAAGGCCCGGTCGCTGTGGCTGCGCATCAATTTTTCGAATTGGCGTTGGGCCTGGCGTTGCAGGGCGGGGTAGTCGAGGCCCTCGACCTGGCCGTCCCGCATCACGCAGCGGCCGTCGATGTAGCTGGCGATACAGTCGTCACCGCGACCGGCCAGAACAAGATTTTTCAGTGGATCGAATAGCGGCCCCAGGTGCATCCCGCGCAGGTTGAACACGGTGATGTCGGCCTTGGCCCCGGGCGCCAGGCGTCCGAGATCGTCGCGGCCCAGTGCCTTGGCACCGCCGAGGGTCGCGGCGTTGTACAGGTCCAGCGTGCTGGTCAGATCGTTACCGCCTTCCATAAGGCGAGCGATGTTCAAGCCCTGGCGCATGTTGTCCAGCAAGTCCGCGGGCCAGGTGTCGGTGCCCAGGGCGAAGTTGATGCCTTTGGCCCGATAGCGACCAAACGAATTCAGCGCCTCGCCGTCCCGGGCAAACACCACCGGGCAATGCACCAGGCTTGCGCCACCATCCACCACCCGTTGCAGGTCGTCATCGCCTCGGGTGTAGATGCCGTGGGGCAGCAGGCTGCGCGGGGCCAAAAGCCCAAGTTGCTGCAACCAGCCCAGTGGCGAGGTGCCGTGCAGTTGCTCGACCATCGCCACTTCACCGAGGCCCTGGCAGCAGTGCAAACGCATCGGTGCGTTGAGTTCCCGGCTCAGCGCGGCGGTGCGTTGCAGCAACGCCGGGGTGCAGGTCTGGATGCGATCGGGCAGCAGTGCACCGCGAATCAGGCCGTTGTGCGCGCCGTCGAAATCCCGGAAAAACCGCTCGGCGGCGTCGAGCCCGGCCATGCCCCGGGCTTTGTCCCAGTGGTGCGCCAGGGTTCCATCGGCCTGCCAGTAACTCATGCCGCTCATGTAGCAGGGACCGAGGTAAGCGCGTAACCCCAGTTCGGCGGCCACACCTGCCACCGCCGCAAATTCGTCGTAGGTCTCGGCCCACTCGCGGTAATACATCGAGGTGATCGGCATGGCCGTGGTGATGCCGTTGCGGATCAGTTGGGTGAAGGCGTAGCGGTATTTGAAGACTTCTTCTTCGGGGCTGTAGCTTTCCCGCGATCCACGCGCCAGATACTGCGCCGACCACATCCGGCCCATGTCGCGCTCGTCGCCGTTGTCCAGGGTCAGCACCGTGGAATCGAGATCGCCCAAGGCATCCAGATCGATGAAGCCGGGACCGATCAGCGCATTGCCGTAATCAACCCACTGATCCACCGGCCCCGCATAACCACGACCGACAAACTCGATGCGTGCGCCTTCGAACACCACTTCGCCATCGCGCCACAACACATGCCGCGTGCCGTCGAAGCCGACTACGCAACTGGCCCGCAAACCGATGCGCTTCACAAACGGCTTTCCAGCAAGCGACCACCCGCGGCAATCAACTGGCCCGCGCGATAGACCTGGCGCAGCGGCCGCGAAACCACCGCCTCACCCAGTGTTTGTACCGGCATCAACAGGAAGTCCGCCGGCTGGCCAATCTCCAGGCAATTGGCTTGGCAACCCAGCGCCTGGGCGCCGTTGACGGTCGCCGCCTCGAACGCTGCCGCCAGTTCTTCGTCCTTGTTCAAGTCGAAGCGGAACGCGAGAAACATCGCCCGCTCCAGCATGTCGCCGTTGCCCATGGGCGACCAGGCATCACGAATACCGTCCGAGCCCAGGCACACATTCACGCCGGTTTCGCGCAGGGCCAGGAACGGCGGCACCGCGCAATCGGCCGGGGCCGAGCTCATCAGCGAAATGCCCAATGTGGCCAGACGTTCGGCCACCGGTTTGACCTGGCTCCACGGCAACATCCCCAGGCAGTACGCGTGGCTGATCATCACCCGGCCTTGGCGGCCGAAGCGCTCGGTGTAGTCGGCAATCAGGGCGATCTGCCACAGCCCCAGCTCACCTTTGTCATGCAGGTGAATGTCGACGCCCCGGTCGAATTCGCTGGCCAGTTTGAAGACGAAATCCAGTTGTGCGACAGGGTCGTTATCGATACCACACGGGTCCAGCCCGCCGACGTTCTCCACGCCCAGGGCCATGGCTTCGCGCATCAGTTCGGCGGTGCCGGGGCGGCTGATCAAACCCGTCTGCGGGAACACCACCAGTTGCAGGTCGATCAGGTCGCGGTAGTTTTGACGCAGTTGCTGCATGGCCTCGACATGCCGCAGGCCGAATTCCGGGTCGATGTCGACGTGGCAACGCATGGTCAGCGAGCCGCGGGCGATGCAGTTTTCCAGCAGGGCGCCGGCGCGTTGCGCAATCGGTGTGGTGACTTCACGCAGGATGCGCCGTTCGTTGGCGATGTAGTCCTTGAGGGTCGGGCCGGCACTGTTGGGGCGCCAGGGCTGGCCCCAGAGGGTTTTGTCCAGGTGTACGTGGCTTTCCACCAGGGCGGGGGTGAGCAACTGGTTCTGGC
Organism: Pseudomonas sp. GW456-L13; assembly: GCF_017350115.1. NCBI lineage: Bacteria > Pseudomonadati > Pseudomonadota > Gammaproteobacteria > Pseudomonadales > Pseudomonadaceae > Pseudomonas > Pseudomonas sp. GW456-L13. The sequence continues at coordinate 86,828 of NZ_JACNAS010000002.1, read as the reverse complement.
CGTCGATGTCGGTGGTCGACAGGGCTTCGTTCGAAGCGGGGCGGCGTTGGCTGAAGCGGCCGTTTTCGATCAGCAGGTCTTCGGCGGTGGCGCCGTAGGGGCGCACGTTGCGCAGCCAGCGGGGTTGATTCATTGCAAACCTCAAATTCAATGGTGTCTTGGCGGGCCTCATCGCGAGCAAGCTCGCTCCCACAGTAGATCTTTGACGTTCACAAAATCCCTGTGGGAGCGAGCTTGCTCGCGATGGGCGCGACTCGGTCGAAAGGCAATCAGCCCTTGAGCTTGGCCCAAATGCGGTCCTGCAGCTCCCGCGCCTTGTTGCTGCATTCCTTTTCCGGGCGCAGGCGCGCGGCGAATTCGTCGGGCATGTTGATGGCGTCCATCACCCGCCATTTGGCGTCGATCAGCTTGTCGCTCTGGATGCCGTTGGCGTAGGCGATGGCGTTGGACACGGCGGCGGCGTTCTCCGGTTTCATCATCCAGTCGATGAAGATCTTCGCGTTGCCGGGGTGCGGTGCGCTTTTCGGTACGGCGAAGTTGTCCTGGAACATCGCCAGGCCTTCCTTCGGATACACGTATTTGATCGTGCTCTTCTGCAGGGTGGCCCGCGCTGTAGAACCGTTCCAGTTCTGCATCATGATCACTTCACCGCTGGCCATGCGGTCGACGGTGTTGTCCGAGCTGTACATCTTCAGGAAGGGTTTCTGTTTTTGCAGCAGTTCGAGGATGCGCTTGGCGTCCTGCGGGTTTTCGCTGCACTCGTCGACATTCAGGTAGTGACTGGCGGCGTTGATCACGCTGCTGGAGGTGTCGAGGGCGGCGAGCTGACCTTGCAGTTCCTTTCGCGGCTCGAAGAACTCTTTCCACGAGTCGTCGAGCTTGCCGCCGGGCACCCGGGCGCTGTCATAGGAGAACCCGGTGGTGCCCCACAGGTACGGTGCCGAGAACTTGCGGCCCGGGTCGAAGCTCGGGTCGCGGAACGCCGGTTTGACGTACTGGAAGTTGGGCAGGGCCGAGGCGTCGATTTCCAGCAGCAGGTCCTGGTTGATCAGGGTGCGCATGATCGATTGCGACGGCACGATCACGTCGTACGCCGCGCCGCCGGCCTGCAACTTGGCCAACAGGGTTTCGTTGCTGTCGTAGCCGTCCATGGTGACCTTGATCCCGGTCTCCTTTTCGAACTTGGCCAATAGTTCCACCGGGTAGTAGTCGGTCCAGTTGTAGAAGAACAGTTCCTTGGGCTCGGCGGCCTGGGCGCTGAACGCCGTGAACGCGGTGAAGCAACTCAAGGCCAGACCGGCAACGGCGAAACGCATGCTTTTCACTTTCTTGCTCATATAGAAGTCTCCAGGCTTATTGTTGTTTGCCGCGCTGTCCCAGCCAGAAGGCCAGCACTACCAGCACGATGGAAATCACCAGCATCAGGGTCGAGATCGCGTTGATCTCCGGTGTTACGCCGGCCTTGATCGCCGAGAAGATGTACACCGGCAGGGTTGTGGAGCCGGGACCCGCGACGAAGAAGGTCATGATGAAATCGTCGAGGCTGACCACGAACGCCAGCACCGAACCGGACAGCACCGCCGGCCACAGCAGCGGCAAGGTCACCCGGCGAAACACCTGCCAGGGGTTGGCGTACAGGTCGTTCGCCGCTTCCAGCAGGCTCTTGTCCAGGTCATTGAGCCGCGCGCGGATCGGCAGGTAGGCGAAGGGAATGCAGAAGCCGATGTGCGCGACGATCACCGTCAGCAGACCGAGCTTGATCCCCAGTGCCATGAACAGCAGCAGGGTGGCCACGGCGGTGACGATCTCCGGCAGGATCAGTGGCAGGTTGATCCCGCCCTCGACCATTTTCTGTCCGTAGAACGGCCGGTAGGTCGCCAGTGCCGCGAGCAGGGCAATCGCCGTGGCGCAGACCGTAGCGATGCTGGCGACGATGATCGAGTTGAGCGCCGCGGTCTGGATCGACGGGTTGGCCAGGATTCGCCCGTACCAGTCGAACGAGAACTCGGTCCACACCGTCGCCGAGCGGTTGGCGTTGAAGCTGTAGGCGATCAATACAAAGATCGGCAGGTACAGGTAGGCCAGCATCAACAGGCTGACTTCACGGGTCAGGGGCAGTTTCTTCAGGTGCAGGGCGATCATGCTTGTGCTCCCGGGCGTTGGGTCTTGGCGGCATTGCGGCTATAGAGGGCGTAGAGCACCAGGGACAGCAACATGATCCCCAGCAACAGGAACGACAGCGAACTGCCCAGCGGCCAGTTGCGCGCGGTACCGAACTGCTGCTGGATCAGGTTGCCGATCATCAGCGTCTTGCCGCCGCCAAGGATCGCCGGGGTAATGAAGGCGCCCAGGCTTGGCACGAACACCAGCAAGGCACCTGCGATCACCCCCGGCATCGACAGTGGCAGGATGATCCGCCGCAACGCGTGCCAGCGATTGGCACCCAGGTCATAGGCGGCTTCCACCAGACGCCAGTCGAGTTTTTCCAGGGTCGAGTAGATTGGCAGGATCATGAACGGCAGGAAGCTGTAGACCAGGCCGACGCTGACCGCGAAGTCGTTGTAGAGCAGGGTGATGCCACCGGCTTGGGGGAACAGCGCGTTGAGGCTTTGGGCGACCCAGCCGTGCTCGCGCAGGATGATCAGCCAGGCGTAGTTGCGGATCAGCAGGTTGGTCCAGAACGGGATGGTGATCAGCAACACCATCAGGTTGCGTCGACGGGGTGTCAGGCTCGACATCCACAACGCCACGGGGAAGCCGAACAGGAAACACAGGACCGTGGTGCCACCGGCCTGGAACACCGAACGCAGCAATGCCTGGGCGTAGACCCAGTTCAGCTCCAGTTCGCCGTCGAAACCTTCCTGGAAAAACAGTTGCACGTAGCTTTGCAATTGCCAGTCGGCCTGCCAGTCGACGCCGCCATAGACGTTGCGCGGCAGCAGGCTGATGTAGCCCATGATGCCCAGCGGAATGGCGATCAGGGCCAGCAGGGTCAGGACCACCGGGCTGAGCAACAGTGCGCGGTTGAGGGCTGGGGAAGTGCTGCTGACGCTCATCTCAGGCCTCCATCAACAGGCAGGCGTGGGGCGGCAGGTTGACCGCGACGCGATCACCCACCACCCGACCGTGGTTCAGGCCTTCGTTGTTCTCGCGCAGCATGACCTTGATGTCGTTGTTCAGGCGGCATTGATAGAGCGTGGCCGTGCCGACATACAGCACGGCCTCGATCACACCGCGCAGATGATGCGGTTGGGTCGGCTCGACCAGTTGCGAACGCTCGGGGCGGAACGCCAGTTGCACCTTGCTGCCGTCAAAGCCCTGGGCCGGGCAGGGGATTTCCACGGGCATGCCGTTGGGCACGAAGAGCTTTTCGTTCTGTTGGCCACGTTTGATATGGCCGGGAAGGAAGTTTATGTCGCCGATGAATTGCGCGACGAACTGGTGTTGCGGCCGTTCGTAGATTTCATTGGGCGAGCCGATTTGCAGGATCTTGCCGGCGGACATCACGGCGATGCGATCGGACAGGGTGAGCGCTTCCTCCTGATCGTGGGTGACGAAAATGAAGGTGATCCCGGCTTCTTTCTGCACGCGCTTGAGTTCGACCTGCATTTCCTTGCGCAGTTTGAGGTCCAGGGCCGACAGCGGTTCGTCGAGCAACAGCACTTTGGGCTTTGGCGCCAGGGCTCGGGCCAGAGCCACCCGTTGCTGTTGGCCACCGGACAGCTCGGCCGGTTTACGCTTGGCCAGGTGCTGCATTTGCACCAGCGCGAGCATCTCATCGACCCGCTGCGGAATCAGTTTGCGATCAAGGCCCTGCATCTCGAGGCCGAAGGCGATATTCTGCGCAACACTCATGTGCGGAAACAGCGCGTAACTCTGGAACACCGTGTTGACCCGACGCTTGAACGGCGGCAAATCGTTGACCGGCTCGCCCGCGAGGCGGATCTCACCGTCGCTGACATGCTCGAAGCCGGCGATGGTGCGCAGCAGGGTGGTTTTGCCGCAGCCGGAGGGGCCGAGCAGGGTGAAGAATTCGTTGTCGGCAATGTCCACCGAGACGTTATCGAGGGCTGGTGCCAGCCCCGGATCGTCGGAATATCGCTTTGAGACGTTTCGCACTTCGATTGCTGTTGGATGACCCATTATGGTGCATTCCTCTAATTATTGTATGCAAAATCTGGATGCAATTTAGAAATACCCGGATTAATCTGTCCGTGCAAGCCCCTTTTTCAATGGCTGTTCATTCGCCAGGGTCGTTTGCACAGGGCGCAAGGAGTTGATGAATGACGGAAAAGAAACTGGAAACTACGGTCGACCGCGTCTACCAAGGGGTTTACGAGGCGATCAGCAAGCGTTCGTTGCGTCCGGGCATGAAGCTCGGCGAAGCCTCTTTGGCCGAGCTGTTCAATGTCAGCCGCACGTCTGTCCGGGCCGCGCTCAAGCAATTGGAGGCCGACGGACTGGTCACCACCGAGCCCAATAAAGGTGCGTCGGTGTCGCTGCCCAGTGACGAAGAGATCCGTTCGCTGTTCGAAACCCGTCGCCTGGTCGAGATCGGCATCGTCAGCGAACTGTGCCGTCGGCGTGATACGGCGGTGACCCAGGACCTGCGCGATCACTTGCTGCTGGAAGATGAAGCGCATCAGAGCGGTGATCATGAACGGCTGATTCACCTGCTTGGCGAGTTCCACATCAAACTGGCCCGCAGCCTGAACAACCCGGTACTGCTGGACTGGTTCCAGAAGCTGATTTCCCGGGCGTCGCTGTATGCCGCCGCTCTGGATGACGACAGCCACGAAGCCTGTCGCGACGACGAACACCTGCGGCTGATCGAATACATCGAAGCAGGCAACCAGAGTGCGGCCATCGAACTGACCTGCATGCATTTGAATGGCATCGAGAAGGCCATTCTGGATGTCGCGGCCACCCTGAAAAGCAGTTACAACCCGCTAAAGCACTTGATCGAGGTGTAGTGCACGGACTCTCGGTTACCGAGGACCAAATTGTGGGAGCGGGCTTGCTCGCGAAAGCGGTGTATCAGCAGACGAATATGTTGAATGACACACCGCCTTCGCGAGCAAGCCCGCTCCCACAAGGGATCTCCAGTGGCCCGCGAGAATCAGCTATACCTCTATGAAACGAATAGCGTGCAGGATGCTCGAAACAAACGGGTGCAACTTACCGGGATAGAGCCAGCCGATGCAGTTTCTAGAGGAAAGCCACGGGTGCTCCGGGTGGAACGGCGAAATGGCCGGGCGCATTCGTGCGTTCGACTGGAGCCGGACCGAACTTGGCCCGCTCGATTCATGGTCCAGGAGCCTGAGCAGCGCGGTGCAGTTGATGCTCGCGTCCCCACTGCCGATGGTGATGCTCTGGGGCCAGTCCGGGTACATGATCTATAACGACGCTTATTCCAAGTTTGCCGGTGGGCGTCATCCGTATCTGCTCGGCTCTGCCGTGGAACTGGGTTGGCCGGAAGTTGCCGAATTCAATCGCCACGTGGTCGACACCTGCCTGGCGGGCGGCACCTTGTCCTATCGCAACAAAGAACTGGTGCTGCTGCGTGACGGGGTTCCGGAAGATGTCTGGATGGACCTCTACTACAGCCCGGTGGCCGACGATGACGGGCGCCCGGCCGGGGTCATGGCCATGGTGGTGGAAACCACCGATCGGGTGATCTCCGAACACCGGCGACAGGCGGCTGAAGACGCCTACCGCGCCGACAACGAACGGGTACGCCTGGCGCTGAACGCCGGCGCCTTGCTCGGTTCCTTTGTCTGGGACATCAAGGCCAACGTGCTGTCGGGTGACGAGCGCTTCGCTCGCGCGTTCTCTTATCCACCCGGGCAAGACCTGCAAAACCTGTCTCAGGAAATCGCTGAAAGCCGGATCCATCCGGATGACCGCAGTTGGGTTCAGGAACGAGTCAGACTGTCGGTGGAGACGGGCGAGCCCTACAACGTCGAATACCGGATCCGGCGCCCGGATGGCAGCTACCTCTGGGTACTCGCCAGTGGTTGTTGCGAGTTCAATGAGCAGGGCGAGGCGTTTCGTTTCCCCGGCGTGCTGATCGACATCCACGAACGCAAGACCGCCGAAGAGTCCCTGCTCAAGTTCACCCGCAACCTGGAACAGCGGGTGGCCGATGAGGTCGAGGCGCGGCTGGCGGCGGAAGAACAACTGCGCCAGTCACAGAAGCTCGAAGCCATCGGCGGTCTCACCGGTGGTGTGGCCCATGACTTCAACAACCTGTTGCAAGTGATCGCCGGCAACCTGCACTTGCTCGCGCGTCATGAGCCGGGTAACGCCAATGTGCAGCGCCGGGTCTCGGCGTCGATTGCCGCTGTCGAGCGCGGTGCCAAGCTGTCTTCGCAATTGCTGGCATTCGCCCGCCGCCAACCGTTGTCACCCGCGGTCTTCACCTTGCGGCAGATTTTCGATGGCCTGGCGGAGCTGTTGCTGCGTGCCCTGGGTGAAACCCTTCAGGTTCACATGACGGCACCCGAAGATTCCTGGAATGTGTTTGTCGATCGCAACCAACTGGAAAACGCCATTCTCAATCTGGCGATCAATGCCCGTGACGCCCTTCAAGGCGAGGGCAGGATTGACCTGTGCGCGGAAAACATCGTCCTCGATCGCAAATTTTGCGCCGCAAAGGGCATTGCCCCCGGGGACTATGTACGGGTGTCCGTGACGGATACCGGCGTCGGCATGCCGCCGCAGGTGCTGGCCCAGGCGTTCGAGCCGTTCTTCACCACCAAGGCCGACGGGCAGGGCACCGGCTTGGGCTTGAGTATGGTGTTTGGCTTCGTCAAGCAGAGTGGCGGTCATATCGAAATCGCCAGCGACGTGGGGCGGGGGACCCGGGTGCAGCTGTACTTCCCCCGCACCTTGCGCGCGGCACCCAGCGAAACGCCGGGCCCTGATGTGCCGCAACGGGGCGGGCACGAACGCATCCTGGTGGTCGAGGACAATGAGGCTGTGAGGGTATCGGCGGTGGAGTTGTTGCGCGAGGAGGGCTATCAGGTCCTCACGGCCACCAACGGTGACGTCGCCATGCAAATGTTGCTGGAAGGGCTGGCGGTGGACCTGATTTTCACCGATGTGGTCATGCCCGGCCTGATCAAGAGTTCGGACCTGGCGGCCTGGGCGAAAGTGCAGGAGCCACCGGTGGCTGTGTTGTTCACCTCGGGGCATACCCGCGACATCATCTCGCGCAATCACCAGCTCAGCCCCGACACCCACCTGCTGAGCAAACCCTACAACCCCGAGGCACTGACGCAGATGGTGCGCACGGTGCTTAACGGCTGACAAAAACAGGTGATTCTCCACGCAGGTTTTCAAAGGTGACCGAGTGATCGTCAACCCGTGGAGGCGCCGGTGCAGGCAAGGTTTTATCGCATTGGCGACCGGACGACGAACGGACACCGCTGGTCTGACAGGTGGTCGACAGAACGGGCTAACCGAGGCCATTCTGATAGTTGGTGAACGCAATTGATCGCGTTTCGCTGCCGATCAACAAACGGAGGTGTTCCATGCCGGTGCCCCATGACCTTTATCAGGATCTGAAACGCTCAAAGGAAGAAGTCCAGCAGAAACGCACCAAGGATCCGTTACTGGATTCACTGCTTAACAAGTATTCCCAGGCGGATGCCGAAGTGGTGAAAGCAGAGGAGGCCAAGTCCAACGATGACACCGTAAGGAAGCTCAAGGAGGCACGTCTGCTGGTCAAGGACAAGATCGTCAAGCAACTTGGCTCGTCGTCCTGACCCAGCGAGCTGCCACCGACGACCGGTGGCGGGAAAGTTGGAACGGCATCACAACCGGCACCTCGAATGTTCAGAGACCGCTGTTATGGCTCTCAACGAGGTGCCTCATGACCCAGCCCAAATACCCCAGCGAACAACAGGGTGGCTACGACCCGATCCCCACTCATCCCGAACCCCTGAGCCCCGAACACACCACAGTCAATCCCGAGGAAGAGCCGGGCATCGATGAGTGGCCGGATGATGAGGGTGTCGACATCGATCCAGAATGAACACCGCCCTCTGTAGGAGCGAGCTTGCTCGCGATGGTCGTTAACGATGCCGTATGTTTACTGACTAAACGCAGTGCATTTGAGTCCATCGCGAGCAGGCTCGCTCCTACAGGGGGGCTTCGGTGAGTTCAGGAAGGGGACTGTTCATTGCAATGCCTTACTTAGCGGCAATCGCACCATGTTCCGGGCTTTCAGCGAACCGAAATACAACCAGTCCCCATACTCGCGCACGGTAGTGATGGGGGAGTAATTGTCGCTGCTGCCGTCCTGCAGGTTGGCGATCACTTTGCCATCAAGGTCCAGGCCCAGGGCAAATCCGTGTTTTTCCACGGGCTTGGGCAAGACGGTCATGGCCCGCACGATCATCTTGCGCACGAACGGATGCGCCGCCGTGGCGTCGAGCAAGGAGTTTCGGGGGGCATACAGCGCCACCCAGAACCGGTCGTGGCCATTGAACGACAGGTTGTCCGGCAGCCCTGGCAGGTTGTCGATAAACAGGTCGTGGGTGCCGGCCTTCGGACCGCTGAGCCAATAACGAGTGATGCGGTAGGCGCCGGTTTCATTGACCAGTACATAGGCATCGTCCGGCCCCAGGGTCACGCCGTTGGCAAACTCCAGCTTATCCAGCACAACCGAGGTTTTGCCGGTCTGGAAGTCGTAGCGCAGCAGTCGACCGTCGCCGCCGTGTTCGATCACGGCCTCACCGTCGTGGCCATAGCCGAAGCGGCTCGAAGCATCGCTGAAATAAGCGTAGTGACCGGGTTTGTCGATGGCCACGTCGTCGGTAAAACCGAAGGGAACGCCGTCGGCCTCTGTGGTCAAGGCCACCAGGCGTCCCTGGGCGTCGAGGGACAACAAGCCTTTGACGGCATCGGCGATCACCAGCAGGCCATTGGGATGCCGGGCCAGGCCCAGTGGCCGGCCACCGGTATCGGTCAGGATACTGGTGGTCTTGCCGTCCAGGCTCGTACGGATCAGGCGCCCGTCGTGCAGGCCGGTGATGAGCGTGTCGTTTTCCAGTAACAAGGCTTCCGGCCCGTCGATATTGGCGGCGCCGACGCGTTCCACCTCCTTGAGCCGCTGATTGTCGGCGTAGATTCCGCTGGTGAGGGACGGCGCGGCTTGTGGTGTCCAGGCCACCGGCCGCACCTTGGTGGGCATCAGCAGCAGGAAGGCGCCGATGACGACGATGACCAGCAACAGACATTTGAAGGTTCTGCTCACACGCCGACTCCTGTCGCGGCCAGATACTTCTGTGCCATGTCGCGCAATGCCAGCATCGACGCCGCCGATTCCCGGTCGATGCGCCGCTTGAGCAACAAGCGGTTGGCAATGCGCATTGCCAGGCCGCTGAATTGATATTCCAGGGTACGGACGAAACGTGTGTCTTCGCCTGTGGCATCGCATTCATAGGTCACCACCAGCGACAGGCCGTGGTCACCCCGGGCCTCGGCGCTCCAGCGCCGCCCGGGCAGGTACTCCGCCACCTCCCAGCGCAAGTGCCCGTCGCGCCCGCCGGCATGGATGTCTTCCTCGAAACGTGCGCCGGCATGCAGCGGGCCTTTTGGCCCGTCGATGCGCAGCGACGACGGATGCCATTGCGGCCAAAGGGTCACGGTGCTGGCGTAGGCAAGTACCTGGATCGGGTTTCCGGCAATGACAACCTGATGCTGCATGCGGGTCATGGGGGGGCTCGTCGGGTTGAGCGGTTCAGGTTCAGGCTCCCAATAGAGGGTGCCGAACAGGTAGTCCATCAGCGGGAAAACGATGTTGAAATTACGCGCCTGCATCAGTTCACGGCGGTGGTGCAGTTCGTGCAGGCGGCGCATCTGGCGGATCCACGGCAGCCGTGTGAGCGGGTTGCGCGACGGCAGATGCTCGCAGGCATGAAACACTTCATAAGTCAGGTAGCCGAGGACAAGAAGGCCGCCGACCAATCCGGCGACGTTGGTATTGATGTGCTTGAGCAGCCACCAGAGGGGCAGGGCGACGGCGAGGGTGTGCAGCACGATCAGCCACGCCGGAAACAGAATCACCCGCCAGTCGCGGGCGCTGTCGTAGGTCATGTGGCCGGGGGTGAAGAAGCTGTGGTGGTCGCCTGCGTGACGGGCGTAAAACAGCCGGGCGAAGCTCTTTTTATGATGCCCCAGGTGGCGATGCACCATGTACACACCGAGGTTGAACAGCAGCAGCGTGACGGGCACCGCCAGCCATTCCGCTGGCCGCACCTGATGTACGTTGCTCCAGAAGACGCTGATTGCCAGTGCCCCGAACACCAGGACAAACGCGCCATGCAGCCAGGGGTTGTAGAGCGGATGAATGTCGGCGCGGTAACGGCCGCGGAATCCTTCGGTGGTCTGCCTCACTGCAATCACCTGTCGTTTTTGTTATCTCTTTCAGATTAGCCGATCCCGGTGATTTGACGGACCGAACCTTAAGGACACAACGGCCATGATCCGGTGCAAACCGGTCTCAGGTCAGCGGATCCCATCGCTGCGACCAGTCTTCGTCGGAGTCGATGACTTTGCGCAGCAGGTCGAAGGCGCGTTGCAGCGTCGGCGAGTCACGATCGCGCGAGTAGACCAGATAGGTCGGATAGTTGAATTCCGGCGCCTTGGGCACCCGTTCCAGGGCGCCGCTTTGCAGATAACTCTGCACGACGCGGGTGCGGAAGTAGCCACTGCCGCCGTTTTCGAGAAGATACTGCAAGCCCAGCGGGCCCAGATTGAAACTCAGCGCAGCCTTGGCCTTCTCCGGCAGCGCGGCGTCGTGCTGGCGTCGGAAATCAGCGCCCCAATCGATGTACACATAAGGATCGGGCTTGTCGGCCAGGCGCACGAGAATCAGTTTTTCTTCGAGAATCTGCTCGACCTGCAGGCGCGGCCAGTATTCGGGCTGATACACCAGCGCGGCATCCAGAACGCCTAACTCCAGTTGGCGCAGCAGGTTTTCGCCGTCGCGGATTTCCATGCGCAGGGCATGGCTGGGGATGTTCTTGCGAATTTCACCGGCCCAGCCGAGCATCAACGGGTTGCACAGACTCACCTCGCCACCGATGTGCAGCACATCGCGATAACCTTCGGGCAACGGCAAATCACGCCGCGCGGCTTCCCAGGTTTGCACCAGCTGATTGGCGTACACCACGAACGCTTCGCCATTGGGCGTCAGGCGGGCGCCGGCACGATTGCGCACGAACAGGGTGCTGCCCAGTTGGCTCTCGAGTTTTTGCACCCGTGCGGTGATCGCGGTCTGGGTGACATGGAGCTTCTCGGCAGCCGCGGCCAGGCTGCCATGGCGAACGATTTCGAGGAAGGTGCGGGCGAGGTCGATGTCCATGGGGTGGCCGGTGGTGTAAGTGCCCGCATTGTAAGAGCACCACCTGACCTGTGGCGAGGGGGCTTGCCCCCGTTGGGGCGCGAAGCGGCCCTTGACGTCCTTCCGACAAGTCGAAATCTCTGGTTGTGCAACTGCTTCGCAGTCGAACGGGGGGCGAGCCCCCTCGCCACAGGACCAGCAAAAACGACGAATCCCGCCACTAAGGGCGGGATTCGTTTGCAGCAGGCACGCTCCCGAAGTTCGGGAACCAGGTGCTTACGACGGGAACAGCTCGGACAGTTTCATCGCCAGCATCATGTCGCCTTCAGCGCGCAGTTTGCCGCCCATGAACGCTTGCATGCCGTCAGTCGAACCGTCGACGATGCCTTGCAGGGTTTCGCCGTCCATCACCAGGGTCACCTGGGCGTCCGGGTTCTCGCCTTCCTGCAGTTCGCAGGTGCTGTCCTTGACGATCAGCGAGAAGTTTTTGGTGTCGTCGATGCGGAAACCGAAGACCAGGTCCAGACCGGCGGCAGCGGCTGGGTTGAACTTGGCTTTCATTGCTTGTACGGCATCAGCTACGGAGGTCATGGTTCGATCCTTTCTTGGGTAATAAGAGCTGGGTGATTACAGCCAGGGTCACAATAATCCGGACTCAGCGAAACGTGATGAGTTCCGGGGCCTTCAACAGTTGCAGGTGCGCATGACTGTTGAAGGAAGCCAGGGACACCTCGCGACCACGAAACTTAAGCTGGTTGAGCGAGGTGTTGACGATTTGCCAGTTCAATTCAAAGGCCTGCCGGGCAGGCATTTGCGTAATCAGGTGGAGCAGGGCGGTGATGGTGCCGCCGGACGTGAACACGGCGATTTTCTGGGTGTTGTCGGCCTGGTCGAGAATGCGATGCAGACCGGCCCTCACCCGTTCGACAAACCCCAGCCAGCTCTCCAGGCCCGGTGTGTCGTAGGTGCCGGCCAACCAGCGCTCGATGATCAGGGCGAAGATACGCTGGAACTCACCACGGTTTTGCGCGGCGTTGCGCAGGATGTCCAGGGCCTCGGGTTCGTCCGGCAGCATGGCCGGCAACAGCGCGCGGATCACTGCATCGGCGTCGAACTCATTGAAGGCAGAGTCGGTTTCCAGCACCGGCACCGGCAGGCCTGCCGCGGCGAATTGTTCCAGCGCGCTGTTGGCCGTGTGCTGCTGGCGGCGCAGATCCCCCGCCAGGCAGCGGTCGAAGCTGATCCCGAGTTCGGCCAGGTGCCGACCCAGGATTTCAGCCTGACGAATACCGGTCGGCGACAGCACGTCGTAGTCGTCTGCACCGAAGGAGGCCTGGCCATGTCGAATCAAATAGATACTGCCCACGTCCGCGTCTTCCCGGTACGTTGAAGGTTTGGCGAGGTTATGAGGATGGCGGTGTGCTGTCAATGAAAAAACATACGCTTGTTTGAAATGCCTGTTACAGGCCTGTTACCAGAGCTTTCACGGCTGGCAGCAAGGTCGACGCATGGGTATGCTGGAGGTGTCCCGCGCGCGTTCAAGCCGCGCATCGTTTGAGGAGTCCCTGTGGAGTTTTTTTCCGAGTACGCCATTTTTCTGGCCAAGACCGTGACCCTGGTGATCGCCATTCTGGTGGTCCTGGCCAGTTTTGCGGCCTTGCGCAGCAAGGGGCGGCGCAAGTCGTCGGGCCAGTTGCAGGTCAGCAAACTCAATGATTTCTACAAAGGGCTGCGCGAACGCCTGGAGCAGACGTTGCTCGACAAGGATCAGCTCAAGGCCTTGCGCAAGACCCAGGCTAAAACCGACAAGAAACAGAAGAAAAAACCCGAGGCCAAGCCCCGGGTGTTCGTGCTCGATTTCAATGGCGATATCAAGGCTTCGGCCACCGAAAGCCTGCGCCACGAAATCACTGCCTTGCTGACCCTGGCCACACCGAAGGACGAAGTGGTGCTGCGCCTGGAAAGCGGCGGTGGCATGGTTCACAGCTACGGCCTGGCCTCCTCGCAACTGGCGCGTATCCGTGAGGCCGGCGTGCCCTTGACCGTGTGCATCGACAAGGTCGCGGCCAGCGGTGGCTACATGATGGCGTGCATCGGCCAGAAGATCATCAGCGCACCCTTCGCGATCCTCGGCTCGATTGGCGTGGTGGCGCAGTTACCCAACATCAACCGCTTGCTGAAAAAGCACAACATCGACTTCGAAGTGCTGACCGCCGGTGAGTACAAACGCACACTGACCGTGTTTGGCGAAAACACAGAGAAGGGCCGGGAGAAGTTCCAGCAAGACCTGGACATCACCCATCAACTGTTCAAGAACTTCGTGTCGCGCTATCGCCCGCAACTGGCGATCGATGAAGTGGCCACCGGCGAAATCTGGCTCGGCGTGGCGGCGCTGGAAAAACACCTGGTCGACGAACTCAAGACCAGCGACGAGTACCTCGCCGAACGCGCCAGGCAGTCCGAGCTTTATCACCTGCACTATGCCGAGCGCAAAAGCCTGCAAGAGCGCATTGGCATGGCCGCCAGCGGCTCGGTCGATCGTGTGCTGCTGAGCTGGTGGAGCCGTTTGACCCAACAACGCTTCTGGTAACGGGGCAGGAGATATTGCAAAACATCCAGCCGGGGCATTAGCCCCGGTTTTTTTGCCTGCGAATACTTGCCTGATGTCCTCCACGGCCCGGCGAAATCTCTGTAGGCAGCAGGCGACCGTTCCTGCTTTCGGTAATGCGGCGGTTGGTTATGTTGGTGTTCCGGAATAATTGCCATGGAACGCATATGAATGACCATCAGACACCGCTTCATCCCGATCTTGCGCCGCTGCGCGAAACACTGAAATCCGTGGTGGGCGCGGCTTTGCCGCAGTCTCCCGAGCAGTTCGGTGCCCAGTTGATCAAGGCAAAATGGGGGCAAGACATCGACCCGCAAAAGGCCCTGTTGGTCACCCTGGATTACCGCTATCGCGGGCACCCACCGCAGGACGGTATCGAGCAAGGCCAGGTGGCAAACACGCAAACCCTGGTGCAGGCGTTGCTGGCGAACTACCAGACCGTCGGTGACGGGCGTTTTGCCGAAAGCGCATTTGGCTTGTACACACCGCCCGATGTCGGTCCGTCCGTTCGCATCGTGGAGCATGTCGATGAATTCGCCGATCACGGCAATGGCAATCACCACACCTACGAAGGCATTTATCGCCAGACCACGCCCCAGGTGTATGGACCGGCAACGCAAATTGCCCTCAGGCCAGCAGCATTCAAACAGTGGGTGTGGGAGCTGGATTTGCAAACCCGCTATCAGGCTTACCTTGATCGCACCTGGCCCTCCGATAAGCGTATCGTCCAGGCGGCGCCTTACGACCTGAGAACCTCGGCCAAGGCCGCCTTTATCATGAGCGCCTGCCTGCAACATCAGGAGGGCAGTTTGAGTCAGGAAGGCCTGGTCTTGGCCATGCAGGCCGCCGGGTTGCCAGCGCAGCAGACCTGGAATGCGTTGACCATCGGCCAGGTGCAGGCGCCCACCCGCATCAGCGCGCCGATCGAGGTCGGGCGGCTGACGATCTATCGCTATACATCGGACGATATCTGGTGTTATCGCCACCGTCACAGCGGCCGGGTCTTGCTGAACATTCCCGGCAACTCCTCACCCTTGCATGAATTCGCCGACTTCCGGCACCTGCGCCAATGGATCGTGGACCAGGGCAGGGTTGCCGCCACACGGCAAGCGCTGGTCGCGCATTTTGCCGAGGACGATCGTGAAGACGGTACCTTCCATGCGGGGGTGTCGACGGCGTTAGAGGGCATGGCGGTTTACCCGAAGGAACACTGGCTGAAAAAGAACGCAGGGTTGTTCAACAACGACGGTTTCTGGGACCCGCAGGACTACATCGACCTTGAGCGTGCGCCGACTGACACCGACCCGTTCGCGCAATTGGTGCTGACCATGAAGCAGGCCTCCATGGCCAGCGTCAAAACCATCCGCGACGATGCCCAGGTCAATCGCGACAACCTGAGCGCGGTGGTTGAACCGCTCGTGCAGTGGATCAACCGGCTGGGGCCATTGGCACTGTTCATTCCGGGAGGTGAGGGCGTCCTCGTACTGGCCGGCCTGATCGACGCCGGTTATGGCCTCGATCAGGCCGTCAACGGTAAAACACCGGAGCAGCGCTCCGAGGGCGTGACGCGCACGGTGTTCGGCTTGCTCAATGCACTCCCGCTGGCTGGGGCGGTGGCGGCACTCAAGGGCGAAGAAAAAATCGCCGGAACGTTGCACGAACCGCGGGAATCCGGGAGCGAGCCGCATCCCGAAACGCCGGCCGAGCCCGCACCCGGATCGGCTCCGGCGCCCGTGTCGACACGTGTGGAGCTGATGCGTGGCGTTTGCACACCCCTTGCTGCCTTCAGTGATGAGGTATTGGCGCAGATCGCCCGGGTCAGTACGGTCGACGACGATATGCTGCGCCTGATGCATGCTGGCCGTCCGCCGACGCCGTTGCTTGCCGACACCATCACACGCTTCAAGCTCGATCAGGAACTTGAAATCGTCGCCGACCCGCAAGCACGGGCTGGATTGTTCAACGCCCGATATCAGGCGCTCCAGCACTCGGACAAAGAGTGGGTTCGCCTGTTTCAGCGTGAGTACCAAGGTTTGCCGAAAAGCGCCGTGGAGCAGATCCTCGACCGTTCGGGAGTTGACATCAATCGGCCCGTCGATGCTGACGAGGCGCTGCTACTGTTCAAGCGCCTGGACAGCAAGTCGCGGGAGTATCAACAACATGCACGACTCAACCGGGCTTATGAAGGTCTGTACTTGCGTTCGATCGTCCATCCGGAAACCGATGTCCTGGCGTTGCATTCCCTGCCACGCCTGCCCGGTTGGCCGAAAGACTTACGCATCGAAGTGCACGACGGGTCAATCAGTGGCCGGGTCCTGGACCGTTGCGGCCCGCCCGATTCGGCGGATTGCCGGCGCTTGATCAAGACCGGTGATCGCTATCGGTATTCCACGATGGCGGCTACCGACGGCGAGGGTTCGGATCTGTTTACCGCACTGGTCGATCTATTGTCAGGGGAGGAGCGCGCGGCGATGTCGCTGCGCTCCCCAGACGCGGCCAGCCAGTTGCGCCTGCGTATTGGCACACATGCCTTGCCCCGCTCCGAGCTGATACTTGGCTTGAATCGAATGGATTCGCGGTTGTCCTTCGAAGCCACGGGGTTGCGCGGTGGCGGCTTTCCGAATACGCCACAGGCCGCTGCGCTGACCCATGAAATCATGCGACTGCAGGTCAAGAATCTGTATCCGGATTTCACCGATGCCCAGGCGGATGAGCTGCTCCTGATGGCGGGTAACGGCGCTCAAGCGCTGGTGGATCGCCTGATTCTCGAGATGCAGCAGTTGCATGCCGATCTGCGCCAGTGGATCGACCAGGCCGTGCTGGATGTCGATGACATGGACGTGGATTTTCTTGCGGTGGACGATGATGACGCCGCAGGCATGAGCCCTGAGCAGGTGGCGGCACACAATGTCGAACTGCTGCAAACCGTGATTGGCTATGAGCGTGAAACGCGAATTGAATTGGGCGACGAACTGATGGGCATCTGGCAAAAATGCCCGCCCCAGATCAATAGAGTCATGTCCGGCGAGACGTTCTCTGGTTACAGGCTGGATCTGGGCTTCGAGGACTACCATAGGTTGCCAACGATGAACGTGCGCTTCAATGAGGTCGTCGAGCTATCGATGCGGGGCTTGCACCTGGTTGAGCGCGAGAGCCTGAGCGTCTTTCTCGAAAGTTTTCCGAACCTGCGTTCCCTGAACCTGGAACGTGTCGACCTGCGGCGGCTCAACGCAGACGGCGTGCTGGAAGGTGTGTTGCCTCCACCGATTCGGCAAATGACCCACCTCACTACGCTCAACCTGAGTTCCACCTTTTTGCAGCTTCAGGAGCGCACGGCTTCGCAGTTTCGTGAGCTGGTGAGCTTGCAAATGCTGGATCTGAGTGACAACCCGTTGACTGTACCGCCCGTGGTATTGGGGATGAATGAGCTGCGTGTGTTGAACCTGAGAAACACCGGAATCAGCCATTGTCCGATAGGCATCGCCGATCAGCCGTACTTCACCTCGCTCGACTTGCGAGGCAACCGGATCGGTCGGGTTCCCTACTCGATACTGAGTCAGGCGGTGTCCCGGGACCGGGTGAAACTGTGGGGCAATCCGCTGACGGATGAAGACACGTTGTTGCGCCTGGTGAGTCATCGTGAGCGCACCGGTATCAATTTGTGGTTGAGTGAGCCGGGTGCCGATTACGGCAGTGCGACGCCCTGGCTGGAGGAGGGTGATGAAAGCGTGCGCGAGGCGCGGCAACAGATCTGGCAACGATTGGCTGTCAAACCATCGGGCAGTGCGTTGCTCCGGGTCATGGATGGATTGAGTCTGACGGCGGATTTCCGGGTCGGTTATTGGTCGCTGCAGGCGCGTGTGTGGCGCTTGCTCCACGAAGCGGATGCGTCAGAAGAGTTGTGGGGCTGGTTGCTGCACTGTGTCGAAACGCGGACGGCCGATGCGGACAATCCGTTCAGGCTGTTCGTGGTGCTGGAAGATCGAGTCCGGCTGTACTGCGACTGGGTCGCCATGGGGCGTCCGATTCCGCTGGTGGATAATCCGGTGTTTTAGCGCGAAGGGTAAAACCCCTTGAACCCCGGGTCGGGGTTCAAGGGGTGACGGTCAGCGACGACGGAACAGCGGCAGCGGTTCGTCGGCAGCGGCCTGGTAGGTCACCGAGAAGTCCTTGAGGCCTTCAAGGGCTTCGTGCGGGTCTTTGTCGGCGCGAATGGCGAACGCGTCGAAACCACAGCGATGCATGTAGAACAACTGGTCACGCAGCACGTCGCCAATGGCCCGCAATTCGCCCTTGAAACCGTAACGGTCACGCAGCAGGCGGGCGTTGGAGTAGTTGCGGCCATCGGTGAATGCCGGGAAGTTCAGGGCGATGACCTGGAATTGCGCCACGTCTTCACCGATTTCCTCGGCTTCTTCATCGGCGTCCAGCCAGATGCCCAGGCCGCCATCGCGGGCCAGGAGCATGCGGCTATGTTCGCGCCACAGCTGCAACGGCACGATGAGGTCGTCGCAGTTGCTGATCTCGTCGATGTTGAAGTCCTTGGGCAGCAGGTGCCAGGTTTCGTCGACGACCTCGTTGTTCTTAATGATTCGCTGCATAGACACGCTCCTTGAAGAGGTCGATACCAATACGCTGATAGGTGTCGATGAAGCGTTCGTCTTCGGTACGTTGTTCGATGTACACGTCGATCAGCTTTTCGATCACGTCAGGCATGGCTTCCTGGGCAAAGGACGGGCCGAGGATCTTGCCCAGGCTGGCGTCACGGCTGGCGCTGCCGCCGAGGGAAACCTGATAGAACTCTTCGCCTTTCTTGTCCACCCCCAGGATGCCGATGTGGCCGACGTGGTGGTGACCACAGGCGTTCATGCAACCGGAGATGTTCAGGTCCAGTTCGCCGATGTCGAACAGGTAGTCCAGGTCGTCGAAGCGGCGCTGGATCGATTCGGCGATCGGGATCGACTTGGCGTTGGCCAGGGAGCAGAAATCACCGCCCGGGCAGCAGATGATGTCGGTCAGCAGGCCGATGTTCGGCGTGGCGAAACCTTGCTCGCGCAACTCGCCCCACAGGGCGAACAGCTTGTCCTGCTCGACGTCGGCCAGGATGATGTTCTGCTCGTGGGAGGTGCGCAGTTGACCGAAGCTGTAGCGGTCGGCCAGGTCGGCCACGGCGTCGAGCTGTTTGTCGGTGATGTCGCCCGGTGCAACGCCGGTTGGTTTCAGGGACAAGGTCACGGCCACGTAGCCCGGCTTCTTGTGGGCCAGGGTGTTGCGCACGCGCCAGCGGGCGAAGCCCGGGTGCTGCTGGTCGAGCTCGGCCAGGGCGGCGGTCTGGTTGTCCAGCGCCTTGTAGTCCGGATCGACGAAGTGAGTCGCGACGCGCTGCACTTCGGCTTCGGTCAGCGTGGTCTGGCCACCGCGCAGGTGCTCCATTTCCGCATCGACTTTCTGCGCAAAGACTTCAGGCGTCAGCGCTTTGACCAGGATCTTGATCCGCGCCTTGTATTTGTTGTCGCGACGGCCATAGCGGTTGTAGACCCGCAGGATGGCGTCGAGGTAGCTCAACAGGTCTTGCCACGGCAGGAATTCATTGATGAATGCACCCACCACCGGCGTACGACCCAGGCCACCGCCGACAAGCACGCGAAAGCCCAGTTCGCCGGCTGCGTTGTGCACCGGCTCAAGGCCGATGTCGTGGACTTCGATGGCCGCACGGTCGGAAGTCGAACCGTTGACGGCAATCTTGAATTTGCGCGGCAGGTAGGCGAATTCCGGGTGGAACGTGGTCCACTGGCGGACGATCTCGCACCATGGGCGCGGGTCGATCAGTTCGTCGGCGGCGACACCGGCAAACTGGTCGGTGGTGACGTTGCGCAGGCAGTTGCCGCTGGTCTGGATCGCGTGCATCTGCACGGTGGCCAGTTCAGCGAGAATGTCCGGAATGTCTTCCACGGCCGGCCAGTTGAACTGCACGTTCTGCCGGGTACTGATGTGGGCATAGCCCTTGTCGTAGTCGCGGGCAATCCTGGCCATCATTCGCATCTGGCGCGAAGTCAGTTGGCCGTAAGGCACGGCGACTCGCAGCATAGGCGCGAAACGCTGGATATAAAGGCCATTTTGCAGGCGCAGGGGGCGGAATTCTTCTTCGCTCAGCTCGCCTGCCAGATAGCGTCGGGTCTGATCACGGAACTGCTTGACGCGGTCCTCGATGATCCGCTGATCGTATTCGTCGTATACGTACATATAAGTCCTGTTCTCAGGCTTGGGCCGGTCGGAAACAGCGGCGTTTTTTGGCTTGCTGGCGTCCGATAATACCTCGGCAATTCTGCGCGCACGGCCGCGCACTCCCTACGGAGCCGGGGCACGATACCAGTTTGCAGTTATGCGTAAAAGTGATGTTTGAGCATATGTAAAGAACCAAATCGACTAATGAGGGGCGCTGTTACAAAGACCCTGTTTGTGATGCGGGCAATCGTCGTCTTTACTCTGCTCGAGTCTTTATGCAATCACCGATAAAACCGACAAGAGGCGATGCAATGAGCAACCCAACCAAAGCACGGAAAAGCGATAGCACCGTTGATGCATGGGCCATTTTGTTCCTGATCATTCTGGTCGTGGGGACCGCGGTATTCTGGGTCAGTCATCAGTAAGCGACCCCGTCCGGGCCCGGTTCCGACGATTGTCTGACAAAAACCGGAAAAGTCGCCGTTTTACGGACGTTCGCTGGCTATAATGCGCGGCGAATTTCCGGGGGCTCGGACGACACATGTTGAAGTTTCTAAGTGGTGTATTACTGGCGCTGGGCATGGTCGCGGGACCGTGCGCTCAAGCGGCGTCAGTGCTGTTCCTTAACCCGGGAACCACCAAGGAAGCTTTTTGGGTCAGTTACTCGCAGTTCATGCAGGCCGCCGCCAGGGATCTGGGCTTGGACCTGCGGATCCAGTATTCCGACCGGGTGCCTGAAAACATCATCAAGCAGGCGCGCGAAGCCCTCCAGGGACACAATCGTCCCGACTACCTTGTGTTCGTCAACGAACAATCCGTTGCCCCCGAAGTGCTGCGCCTGGCGCAAGGCAGCGGGGTGAAGTTGTTTCTGGTCAACAATGCCTTGACTGTGGATCAGGTAAAACTGCTCGGCGCCCGCCCCGACAAATATCCCGACTGGATCGGCAGCCTGGTGCCCAACGATGAGGAGGGCGGCTACCTGATGCTCAAGGAGTTGATTCGGTTGCATCCCCCGGTGGCCCCGGGCCAGATGATTGACCTGCTGGCTTTTTCCGGTTTGAAGGTCACGCCGTCGGCGCAGTTGCGTGAGAAGGGCATGCGTCGGGCGCTGGCCGAACACCCGCAAGTGCGTTTGCGTCAGTTGGTGTACGGCGGCTGGACACGTCAGCGCGCGTACGAGCAAGCCAAACTGTTGTTCAAGCGTTATCCGCAGACTTCACTGGTGTGGGCGGC
Source organism: Pseudomonas sp. GW456-L13 (assembly GCF_017350115.1). NCBI lineage: Bacteria > Pseudomonadati > Pseudomonadota > Gammaproteobacteria > Pseudomonadales > Pseudomonadaceae > Pseudomonas > Pseudomonas sp. GW456-L13. The sequence continues at coordinate 65,409 of NZ_JACNAS010000002.1, read as the reverse complement.
CAACGACGAAATGGCGTTTGGCGTCATGCAGGCGTATGTCGAATCGGGCGGTGTTCCGGGCAAGGATGCATTGTTCGGCGCCATCAACAATTCACCCGCAGCATTGCAAGCGCTGCTCGACAACCGCCTGAGCGTGTTGCTGGGCGGGCATTTCACCTTGGGTGGCTGGGCACTGGTTGAGCTGCATGACTATGACCAAGGGGTCGACATCAGCCAGTACGGCGGTCGGGACCGACAACTTCCGCTGTTGCAACTGATTAACCGGGCGCAAGCCAAACAACTGCTGGCGTTGGGCAGCGCACGGAATTTCGGGGTGGATTTCCACAAGCTGTCGGCGAAGGGGCGACCAGCGTCCTACCGCTATCCGTTCAGCCTGCAAATCCTGATGCACTGAGCCGTTTCAGATCCCTGCCAACAGCAACACCAGTTTGACGATGCCAAACAGCGTCAGGGCAAATACCGTGGTGAACAAAATCCCCAGGATCACGAAATGACTGGGCTTGCCGTGGGTAAAATCCCGCGCCCGGTTCTTGTTGCTCTGCACTCCGAACGCTGCCGCCATGACACTGTGCAACATCTGCCAGAAGGTTGGCGGCTTGTTGTCGACTGGATCGTCCATAAATCCCTCGCCTGTCAGTAAGTCCTCAGAGCATAGACAATCCGCCGGCCAGTGGTGCGGCCGGCCTGCGAATCGACGCATTTTGAAATCAGTCTGGGCCGATGCGATAACTATCTACCGCAGATACGGTTCACTGAAATGATGTTCTGTCGTTCCATTTTTCAGGAGCGACACAATGTCTACCCATCCCCCCTCTGTGCCCCGTCAACCTCTGGTTGCGGGCCAAACCAGCATTCACCGCGAACTACTTGAACAGCTGACGCCTGATTGGTTGGTCGATGCCACGCCGCAGCGGCGGGCGGCCATAAAAGCCAGCGGCTCGCTCGCGCCGAACTGGTACACGCGAGCCTCCCGCGAGCAACAGCAGGCACTGAAAGACCGTTTCAACGACAGCCTGGTTTGCCAGACCCTGCTCGACAAAACCATGTCGTCGCTGCCAGATGCCGAAAGCTTTGCCGAGCCGATACTGCAAAAGGCGCTGAAGGATCAGTTCGGGGTCGAGGCCGATGTCAACAAAACCCTGGTGTGCCTGAGGCGAGCGCTGGAAGTCAGCGATCTTGAAATCGAGATCAGCACATTCGAGGTGATGAAGCTTTCGTTGTTGCAGGCGGCACTGCATAACTTCGAAGCGTCCGAATGCGAGGCGGGCGCCTTTCATCGCGGGTCGGGCTTTGTAGTCGAGACTTCCACGCCTGGTACGTTCGAGGTCACTGCCCTCAACATGTCGGTCACGCAATTCCTCTCACTCTGCCGCAAGCTGGATATCGGCGCGCAGTATCAAACCCGTGTCGAGGCGTTTTTCCAGGCAACGGCTGCGCAGAAGAAATCGACAGTGTCCGAGCAATTCATTGCCAGTCAGAAAGCGGCAATGAGAGCAGCCGCTGAATTGGCGCTGCTGAAAAAAGACATCGAACCCGACGATTACGCAATGATCCTTTCGGTGGTTAATGGCGAGGTCCATCCCCGTGTAGGCAGCAGGCCAGTCTGGTTTCGTGACCTGAACCTGATGAAGCGCAGGATGACGGGCTGCGTCGTGTTCAGCATCAGTGAACAATATCGTTATACCAACGACTACATCGTCTACATTCCCCACGATCCCGAGCACCCGCTCAAACGCTATACCTCTGAGCAGCTGCGTGAAGAACTCAAGCGTCAGTTCACCGCCCAGGACGCATTGCCCGCCAGTGGCAGTGGGCCGACCGCCCACCAGCGCTTTTTCAGCCAGTTCGTCGCCTACGCCGACCGCCCTTATTACTTCAGCCAGTTCACCCGCAAGGCCGCCGACTCTCCGACTGATCCTTTGCATTCATTCTGGTTGAAGGTCCTCCAGTACGTGCCCCCGTTGTCGTCCGTCGCCCGCATCAAAGAGCTGCCGCCAGAACCTGCGGGCAAACGTGAGCCGGTCGAAGATCCTTATCTCAATCCATTCGGGATGATTCGCGAAGGCGTGGCGGGCATCTGGTCCGCCAACAGTGATCTGTGGACTTATCTCTACGAGCAAAACCGCAAGAAAGTCATCGCCGACGCACGCAGCCATGCGGTGCCCACGGCGGACGTCGATGCGCGAGTGCGGGCGCAAAAGCTCAATCATCTGCTGGAATTAGGCATGCTGGGCCTGAACATGGTGTCGATGTTCGTGCCGATACTGGGGGAGATCATGCTGACGGTCATGGCGGGTCAGCTGCTGTACGAGTCGTTTGAGGGGGCGATCGAGTGGAGTGAAGGAGATCGAACGGCGGCCAAGGCGCACCTGGTCGATGTGGCCGAGAATCTGGCGCTGGCCGCGGTGATGGCCGGTGCGGGCAAAGGCTTGGCCAAGCTGACGGCGGTGAAACCCGAACCGCTGGTCGAGCGCTTGCAATCCATCAAACGCGACGACGGCAAAACCCGCTTATGGAAACCTGACCTGAGCGGTTACGAACGCAACCTCATCCTGCCTCGCCATTCAGTCCCTGATGCGTCTGGGCTGCACCGGATAAATGGCAAAACCTTCATTCGGCAGGGTGGCAAGGTCTACGAAACAACCTTTGACCCTTCGCTGAAGAAATGGCGCATTCGGCATCCGACGGATACCAGCGCCTGGCAACCCATACTCGAACACAACGGGCATGGCGCCTGGCGCCATGTGCTGGAGCGTCCCCGGACCTGGGATCGGCTGACACTGCTGCGGCGCATCGGCCATATCACCGAGGCTTTTTCCGATGAGCAACTGCTCGACATCGCCGAGGCCTGTGGTGTCGAGGACAATGCCTTGCGCAAGATGCACATGGATCATCTTGCGCCGCCGCCGGAGCTGTCCCACGCCTTGCGGCTGTTCGAAGCCGACCCCAGCATTGGCGGACCACTGCTCGAAAAATTGCAACGCGCCAGCCCGGGGCTGAGTAATGCCGCCGCTCGCAGGGTTCTGCTCGATGCCAATGCCGAAGAGCTCACCCGCCTGAAAACAACGAGTCGAGTTCCCCTGAAAATGCTGGAGGAGGCCCGTTGGTATGCACAACAGGGGCGTCAGGCCCGGGCTTTCACTGGCCTGCGCATGGAACCTGCGCTGTCGGCTGACAGCCGCTGGCTCGCACTGCATGCCCTGGAAAAAATGCCGGGGTGGTCCGGCGAGGTGCGGCTGGAGATTCGCGACGGCCACATCGAGGGACCGCTCATCGACGGCATTGGCAGCGAGGCCGCGACGGACCGCAAGTACGTGGTTAAAAACGGCCCGTCCTATCAGGCATTTGATGAGCGTGGCGAGACGCTCAATGGCGTGCCCGCCACCGGCGATAACTTTTACGCCTCGATCATGCACGCATTGCCCGATGAATCCCGTCGCGCATTGGGCGTTCCACACGTGGGCCAAAGCGTCGATCTGAAGCAGGCTGTCATCGACTCGGCCTTCGAGCATCGGGCGCAATTGTCGCAAATGCTGGAACAGCGCAGCGGTAACGGCAAGGCGTTCAAGCCGCCCGTACGCGTAACGGAGCGTCGGGTGGGCTACTACGCCAGCGGGCGCGGGCAAGGTTTGAATCCTTCTCTGGTGTCGCGGGTTCAGGACGTCTATCCAGCGCTGACGGATCAGCAGGCCAATGGGTTTATCCTGGCGCAGCTGCGCACGGGTAAAACCGATGCACAGATTTATAGCCTCCTGCAGGAGCGTATGCGCGAGTGGGAGACCCTCGAGGCGACGCTCGATCAATGGGTCGGCGAGCCGATAGCGGGTTCTGTCCTGGAGTCGATGCTCGGAGGCAAGGCCTCGGTCGCGCAGAGCCTCAAGCAATCCTGGCGTAATTCGCCGCTGGCCGGGGAGCATCCGCGCTACAGATTGCTTGAGTTGGTCTGTGACGACCCGATCCCTGCGCTGTCGGCGGACTTCTCCCATGTGGGTGATCTGTATGTCCGGGGTCGAAGCATCACCGACGCCAATGTCGATGCGTTGTTGGCGAATTTTCCCAAGCTCAAAAGACTGCGGATCAATGCCACGGGCAACGATTTCAGCACCGTGCCCCAAGTGCTGAGCAGCATGCCGGACCTCAGGGGGCTGAGCCTGTATTCAGCCGCGCCCTTCGCCGCAGACATGCCGTCGAGACTGGGTGCGTTGACGGCGCTCGAGGAGCTCAGCGTGTATTCAACCTGGGGCGTTCCCGTGCCGTTGGACGTAAGCCGGCTGCGCAATCTGCGTCTGCTCGACGTGATCGCGCCGTCAATGGATCAGTGGCCAACCGGGGTTCTGGAACTGCCCCGACTTGAACGTCTTAACCTCACCGGTACAGCCATCAGTACATTCCCCGAAGGCATTTTCGAAGGGCATGAAAAACTCTGGTCCGGGTTGTCGCTGGATTGGTCGAACATGCCGCGCCCAAACTTCAAGCAGGCCTATGAGTATCTCCGGCGTCAGCCCCGGCACCTTGTTGATCTGGAAGAAATGGTCAGGGATTACTGCAAGGGCGAGTTGAAACGTCTTGCTGAAGGCATCAATGACCCGTCCGCAGGATTATTCAATCAATTTGTCGAACAGTGGCAAGACGCAGGGGCGAGATTCGACGCCGTCGAAGCATTGAGTGAGCAGCATCATCAGCTCAACCGGCATCTTGAGGACTGGTCCCAACGCGCGCTGCGAATGCCTGCAGCGGCCAACGAAATCATCGGACGTACATGGACGGCAGATGCCCTGAGAATCTGCTGGCGCAATGGCGCATTCAAACGCTACGGCTCGACGGCCGATGCCTCGGTACTGGATCTGCCGAGCCTGGCGTTGAGCGAGTTTCCAGAATTGCCGGACGGTGCCTTCCCTGAAGTACGAACCTTGTATCTGAAGGGTAATAGTGCCCCCGTCGAGCAGACTCGCAAGTTCGTCCGCGGTTTTCCCGGGCTTGAAAGACTCGACGTGAGTGGCAGCGGTTTGACTGAAGTGCCCTTTGCGCCCGGTGATCTTGAAAAACTGACTGATCTGGATCTTTCCAATAACCGGATTGTTGGCGACGCCGGGGTTCAGCAGGCTTTTGATGGATTGCAGGCACTGCAATACCTGGACTTGAGCAACAACCCGTTGAATACCTTGGATGTCAGTGCAATGACCCGCCTCAAGTCCTTGAATCTACGTGGCACAGCGCTGCAAGAATGGCCGACCGGGGCACAGGAGCTGCCAGAGCTGTATTGGCTGGACTTGCGGGATAGCAAGGTCAACGCGCTGCCGGAGCCGCTTGCGGATGAGACGCTGCTCAAGGCCAACCTCACGGGCACACCTTTAACCCCTCAAGCCGTCGCCATGCGCAACGCAGCCCGGCATCGAATGGAAATGGCCAAAGGTCTTCCGGCCGGCGCGCTGGAACGGTTCGACCTGGAGCAGGTGCCACAGGATTTCCCGCCGTTCGAAAGCGCCAGTTCGATCGCACGTCAATTGTTGCCGCTGTCGGAAGTCCCGGCGGGAGAAGGGGTTGCGGTTTTGACAAAGCGCCTGCAACGGCTGAAACCGACACTCGCCGATGATGACGCCTTGCAAATGATCGAACAGATGCAGGGCAGCGAAGCTGCGAGCGTGAAAATTGGCGAATGGGAGAAAACCTATGAAACGCTCACGCGCCAATTGAATGGCTGGCTGTTTACCCGGGGATCTCGCGGAAACGGCTGGATGACATCTTCCAGCATTCGCAGGCAGGCTGCCTTGCGGATCGTCGAATGCTGGCAAAAAGGTCTGAGCAGCACGGGAGCGGTGGCTGATGCGGTGCTGGATCTGAACGGTCTGCAACTGGGTGACCTGCCTGAGGTGCCGGCATCGTTCGAGCATGTCGGCACGTTGAAACTGACGAGCGTAAAACTTACCCGGCAAGGTTCCGACGGGTTCCTCAAGGCCTTTACCCGCCTGAAAACCCTGGACCTCAATGGCAATGGGCTGGATGGCGTTCCAGAGCCGGTCTGTGACATGGACAGGCTCGAGCGTCTGGAGTTGTCCTCGAACCGGATGGACGATGCCGAGCTGCTGTATACCGCATTGAGTAATCTGGAGCGTCTGCGCTGGCTGGACTTGAGCTACAACGAACTGGATACCTTTGATATCGGCGTTTTCGAGCAATTGGAGACGCTGGATCTGCGCAACAATAATTTGACCGAATGGCCGGACGGGGTGTTCGACAGCCAGCACCTGGGCACGCTCAATCTCAGTGGCAACGACATCACGTCGATCCCCGAGCAGGCCCTGAGTGGCGACCATGACGTTTTGACGGCCGGTACGGATTTGAGCGACAACTTCAACCTGTCGCTTGAGAGCCTTGAACGCCTCAGGGATTACCGTGAAGCGGGTTTCCACGACAGGGTGCTGGGGATCTCGCGGGCCGATCTTGACGAGTTGATCGATGACGCCAACGGCGATGGCGACGATAGCAGTGAAGGCATCGATACGGATGAGGAACTGCCTGAGACTGAGCCGGATACCGAGCAAAAAACACCGTGGTTAACCCATCTTCCTCCCGAGGAAGTGGCCAGTAAAACCGGGATGTGGAATCAACTCGCGGCGGAACCGGACAATGCGGCGTTCTTTCACCTGCTTTCGCGACTGCAGGATACGCAGGAGTTCAGGGTGGCTAACGCCGATCTGACGCGGCGGGTCTGGACGGTCATTGAAGCCGCCGCCAGCAATACCGAACTACGGGAGATCCTGTTTGCCAGTTCCAGCACCCACGGCACGTGTGTCGACGGTCGAATCCTCACGTTCAGCGGGCTGGAAAGCAGAGTCTTCACCCACAACGCCTTGCTTGATATTCCTGTCGGGCGCCCGAGTGTGAAGGGGCATGCACTGCTGAATTTATCCCGGCAGCTGTTTCGACTGGACAAGGTCGACGATCTTGCGAGGAAAATCGCCGCGCAAACCGGGCAGGATGAGGCCGAAATACGCTTAGGCTATCGAATCGGGCTGACACAAGGATGGGCGGACGGCCTGGAGCTGCCAGGGCAACCGAAACACATGACCTATGCCTCGGGAGTGACCGCTCAACAACTGGCGGACGCGCGAATCGAGATCGTCAACGCAGAGCAGTCCCATGGTTTCTTTGAAGACTTGATCCAGCGCGACTATTGGGAAAGTTATCTCAAGGAAAAACATCCTGACGTGTTCAAGGCGCTGGATGAGATGGATGTTCAGGAGGAAGTTGAAAGCGCTGACGATGCGGCATTACTGACTCAGCTTTTCGAGCAGAGGGCGGCGCGCAACGCGAAGATGATCGAATTGTCCCGACAGGAGGTCGCGGAGCTGACGGCTGCCTCAAGCAGGTAAATCACCTGTGGGAGTGAGCTTGCTCGCGATGGGGGCTTGATGTTCAACATCAATGTTGACTGATACGCCGCTATCGCGAGCAAGCTCGCTCCCACAAGTTTTTTTTCAGTTGATCACTCAGTTGTCGTAACCGAGATTCGGCGCCAGCCAGCGCTCGGTAACGCTCAGTTCCTGGCCTTTGCGCGACGTGTAGCTCTGCACCTGGTCCTTATCGATCTTGCCCACGGCGAAGTACTGCGCCTGCGGGTGAGCAAAGTACCAGCCACTGACCGCTGCCGCCGGGAACATCGCGTAGTGCTCGGTGAGGAATACACCACTGCGGCCTGCGCGCATTTCCTGGGCTTCTGGATCGAGCAGGGCGAACAGCTGAGCTTTCTCGGTGTGATCCGGACAGGCGGGGTAGCCCGGAGCAGGGCGGATACCGCTGTACTGTTCCTTGATCAGTGCCTCGTTATCCAGCGCTTCATCCTTGGCATAACCCCAATAGTCTTTACGCACCTGCTGGTGCAGCCACTCGGCGCAGGCTTCGGCCAGGCGGTCGGCCAGGGCCTTGACCATGATCGAGTTGTAATCGTCGCCGGCGTCCTGGTAGGCCTTGGCCACTTCTTCGGCGCCGATGCCGGCGGTGGTGATGAAACCACCCACGTAGTCAGTCACTTCACTGTCCTTGGGCGCGACGAAGTCGGCCAGGGAGAAGTTCGGTTTGCCGTCGGTCTTGATGATCTGCTGGCGCAGGTGATGCAGCTTGGTCATTGGCTTGCCGTCATCGCCATAGAGCTCGATGTCGTCGTCATGCACCTGGTTGGCCGGCCAGAAGCCGAACACCGCGCGAGCGCTGATCAGCTTTTCGTCGATCAATTTGCGCAGCATTTCCCTCGCGTCGTTGTACAGCGAGGTGGCGGCTTCACCGACCACTTCGTCCTGGAGAATGCGCGGGAACTTGCCGGCCAGGTCCCAGGATATGAAAAACGGCGTCCAGTCGATGTATTCGGCCAGCACGTCGAGGTCGATGTTGTCCAGCACCCGCGCTCCGGTGAAGGTCGGTTTGACCGGCGTGTAGGACGCCCAGTCGAATTGCGGCTTCTTGGCGATGGCTGCGCCGTAGCTCAGGCGCTCGGTGCGGGCACTGCGGTTGGACGTGCGCTCGCGAACTTCGATGTAATCCTGGCGGGTTTTCTCGACAAAACCGGCCTTCAGTTCCTTGGACAGCAACTGGGTCGCCACGCCCACGGCGCGGGAGGCGTCGGTGACGTAGATCACCGCGTCGTTGCTGTATTTCGGCTCGATCTTGACTGCCGTGTGCGCTTTGGAAGTGGTGGCGCCACCGATCATCAATGGCAGGTGGAAGTCCTGGCGCTGCATTTCGCGGGCGACGTGGACCATCTCATCCAGCGACGGGGTGATCAGGCCGGACAGGCCGATGATGTCGCACTTCTGTTCCCTGGCCACCTGCAGGATTTTTTCCGCCGGCACCATCACGCCCAGGTCGACGATGTCGTAGCCGTTGCAGCCCAGCACCACACCGACGATGTTCTTGCCGATGTCGTGCACGTCGCCTTTTACGGTCGCCATCAGGATCTTGCCCTTGGCCTCCGGCTTGTCGCCTTTTTCCAGTTCGATGAACGGGATCAGGTGGGCCACGGCCTGCTTCATCACGCGGGCGGATTTCACTACCTGAGGCAGGAACATTTTGCCGGCGCCGAACAGGTCGCCGACGATGTTCATGCCGGCCATCAACGGGCCTTCGATCACTTCGATAGGGCGGGCGAAGGACTGGCGCGATTCTTCGGTGTCTTCGATGATGTGGGTGGTGATGCCCTTGACCAGTGCATGCTCCAGACGCTTGTTGACGTCCCAGTTGCGCCACTCTTCGGTCTCGGCTTCCTTGACGCTGCCGTCGCCCTTGTACTTGTCGGCGATGGCGAGGAGGGCGTCGGTGCCTTCCGGGGTGCGGTTGAGGATCACGTCTTCCACGGCATCGCGCAGTTCCACCGGGATCTGGTCGTAGATCTCCAGTTGCCCGGCGTTGACGATACCCATGGTCAGCCCGGAGCGGATCGCGTACAGCAGGAACACCGAGTGGATCGCCTCGCGCACCGGGTTGTTGCCACGGAACGAGAACGACACGTTGGACACGCCACCGGAGGTCAGCGCATACGGCAGCTCGTCACGGATGTAGGCACAGGCGTTGATGAAGTCGACGGCGTAGTTATTGTGTTCTTCGATACCGGTGGCCACGGCGAAGATGTTCGGGTCGAAGATGATGTCTTCCGGCGGGAAGTCCACTTCGTTGACCAGAATGTCGTAGGAACGTTTGCAGATTTCCTTCTTGCGCGCTTCGGTGTCGGCCTGGCCGGCTTCGTCGAAGGCCATCACCACCACGGCGGCGCCGTAGCGCTTGCACAGCTTGGCGTGATGGATGAACTGCTCGACGCCTTCTTTCATGCTGATCGAGTTGACGATGCCCTTGCCCTGGATGCACTTGAGGCCGGCTTCGATCACTTCCCACTTGGAGGAGTCGATCATGATCGGTACGCGGGAGATGTCCGGTTCACCGGCAATCAGATTGAGGAAGGTCACCATGGCCTTCTTCGAATCGAGCATCCCTTCGTCCATGTTGATGTCGATCACCTGGGCGCCGGCTTCGACCTGCTGCAGGGCGACTTCCAGGGCCTCGGTGTAGTTGTCTTCACGGATCAGGCGGGCGAACTTGGCGGAACCGGTGATGTTGGTCCGCTCGCCGACGTTGACGAACAGCGAGTTGCGATCGATGGTGAACGGCTCCAGACCCGAGAGGCGGCAAGCCTTCGGGATGTCCGGAATCTCGCGCGGCGCATAACCGGCCACGGCCTTGGCGATGGCCTCGATGTGGCCCGGCGTGGTGCCGCAGCAGCCGCCGACGATGTTGAGGAAGCCGCTCTGGGCGAACTCTTCGATGACCTTGGCGGTTTCCGATGGCAGCTCGTCGTACTCGCCGAATTCGTTTGGCAGGCCGGCGTTCGGGTGCGCGGAAACGTGGGTGTTGGCCTTGTTCGACAACTCTTCGAGGTACGGGCGCAATTCGCGGGCGCCGAGGGCGCAGTTCAGGCCGACGGAAATCGGCTTGGCGTGGGCCACGGAGTTCCAGAAGGCTTCGGTGGTCTGGCCCGACAGGGTGCGGCCGGAGGCGTCGGTGATGGTGCCGGAAATCATGATCGGCAGTTCGACGCCCAGTTCCTCGAACACGCCTTGTACGGCGAAGATCGCGGCCTTGGCGTTGAGGGTATCGAAGATGGTTTCGATCAGGATCAGGTCGGCGCCGCCCTCGATCAGGCCTTTGGTGGCTTCGGTGTAGTTCTCCACCAGCTCATCAAAGGTGACGTTGCGGTAACCAGGGTTGTTGACGTCCGGGGACAACGAGCAGGTACGGCTGGTCGGGCCGAGCACGCCGGCAACAAAACGCGGTTTGTCCGGGTTCTCGAGGGTTTTCGCATCGGCGACCTTGCGCGCCAGGCGAGCGCCTTCTACGTTCAATTCGTACGCCAGTTTTTCCATGCCGTAATCGGCCATGGAAATCCGGGTGGCGTTGAAGGTGTTGGTTTCCAGAATGTCGGCGCCGGCATCCAGGTAGGCTTTTTCAATGCCGCCAATCACGTCCGGGCGAGTCAGTACCAACAGGTCGTTGTTGCCTTTGACATCGCTTGGCCAGTCAGCGAAGCGTTTGCCACGGTAATCCTGCTCTTCGAGCTTGTAGCTCTGGATCATCGTGCCCATACCGCCATCGAGAATCAGGATGCGCTCTTTGAGGGCGTGCTTGAGAGCTTGAAGGCGAACGCTGCGATCGGACATTTGGACTACTCGGTAAGGCCATGACGAAGGGCCGGGATGATAGCAAACCTGTGCGCTTTTGGAGCGTGACTCGAATTTGCATGAATATCGTTCATGTTGGTTAGGGTGACAGACCGGTAGAATCGCGGCGTTTTTTCAGGATTCGGGACCAGGGACATGTCGTATCGCTTCGTCATCGGCACATTGCTGCTGTTTTTAAGCTGGGGCGCCGTGGCGCAAGGCCCGGCGATTTCCTCTGCCATTTCACCTGTTATTTCCTACAGCCGCGACATTCAACCGATCTTCACTGAAAAGTGCGTGGCCTGCCACGCCTGCAATGACGCCGCCTGTCAGCTCAACCTGGGCAGCGGTGAGGGCGCGGTGCGGGGCGCGACGAAAGTCCCGGTCTACGACGGTGACCGCCGCCAGGCGGTTGCACCGACCCGACTGTTCTATGACGCTTCCGGCAAACAGGCCTGGCAGCAAAAGGGCTTCTATTCGGTGCTCGATGCCCAGGGCAACCAGGCCGCACTGATGGCGCGGATGCTGGAGCTTGGCCACAAGACTCCGTTGCAGCCCAACGCGAAGCTGCCGGAAGACATCGTCCTGGGCCTGAACCGGGAAAACATGTGTGCCATGCCCGCGGAGTTCGACGGCTATGCCGCCAAGCATCCGAAGGAGGGCATGCCGCTGGCAGTGACCGGCCTGACCGACCAGCAGTACCAGACGCTGCAACGCTGGCTGGCGGCAGGCGCGCCGATCGATCAGCAGGCGCTGGCGCCCAGCGCCAGGGAAGCCTTGCAGGTGGTGCAATGGGAAAACCTGCTCAATTCACCGGGAGCCCGGGAAAGCCTGGTGGGGCGCTGGCTGTACGAGCACTGGTTCCTGGCCCATCTCTACTTCAAGGACGGTGACCCTGGGCATTTCTTCCAGTGGGTGCGTTCGCGCACCCCGACCGGCCAGCCGATTGACCTGATCAACACCCGTCGCCCGAACGATGATCCGGGCACGCAGTTTTACTATCGCCTGTGGCCGGTACAGGGCGTGATCGTGCACAAGACCCACATCACCTATCCGCTGGGTCCGACGAAGCTGGCGCGGGTCAAGAGCCTGTTCTACAGCGGCAACTGGCAGGTCGACGCATTGCCGGGCTATGGACCGCAGAGCCGGGCCAACCCGTTTGCCACTTTCGAAGCGATTCCGGCCCAGGCGCGCTATCAGTTCATGCTCGATAACGCCGAATACTTTGTGCGCACGTTCATTCGTGGGCCAGTGTGTCGCGGCCAGATCGCCACGGACGTGATCCGCGATAATTTCTGGGCGCTGTTCCAGGCGCCCGAGCACGACCTGTATGTCACGGATCCGAACTATCGCGGGCAGGCCACGCCGTTGTTGGCGATGCCGGGGCAGAACGATGATGTCGGCAGCGTCCTCAGCCTGTGGCACGACTACCGCGACAAGCGTAACGAATATGAAGCCTTGCGCCGGGACAGCTACGCCGATGAACCAGCACCGAGCTGGTCGACCCTGTGGGCCGGCAACGACAATGCGTTGCTGAGTATCTTCCGCCATTTCGACAGTGCTTCGGTGACCAAAGGCCTGATCGGTGAGGTGCCGCAAACGATATGGCTGTTCGACTATCCGCTGCTGGAGCGCACCTACTATCAACTGGCAGTGAACTTCGATGTGTTCGGGAACCTGTCCCATCAGGCTCAGACGCGCTTGTATTTCGACTTGATCCGCAACGGTGCCGAACAGAATTTCCTGCGCCTGATGCCCGCCGACTCCCGGGATGACTACCTTGATGACTGGTATCAGAATAGTGGCAAATTCAAGATGTGGCTCGACTACGAGACCATCGACGACGACAAGCCGACCGCGCTGAAGCTTGACGCGCTGGACCCCAAGCGCGACTTTGCCATGCAGTTGCTGGCCCGTTATGGCGATCTCAATGCAAGGCCCGACCCGATCAATCGCTGCGACGGCGCTTACTGTTCGCGGCCAAACATCGATCCGGACCTGCAAAGTGCCGAGCAGGCATTGAGCCGCCTCACTTCGCGTCCGGCCGCCGGACTGAAGGTCATCGATCAGTTGCCGGAGGCTACGCTGCTGCGTATTGAAACCGGCAGCGGCAAGCGTGAGGTCTACAGCCTGTTGCGTAACCGTGCCCACAGCAACGTGGCGTTTTTGCTCGGTGAATCATTGCGCTATCAACCGGGGCTCGACACCCTGACGATTTTCCCGGGTGTGCTCAGCAGCTACCCGAACTTCATGTTCAACATCCCGGCCGGGCAAGTTCCGGCGTTTGTGGATGCGATGGAAAGCGCCAAGGACACCGACAGCTTCGAGAAAATCGTCGAACGCTGGGGAATACGCCGCAGTCATCCGCAATTCTGGGCTTATTTCCATGACCTGAGCCGCTACATCCACGAAACCGATCCGGTGGAAGAGGGCGTGCTGGACATGAATCGCTACGAGAACCTCTGAACCACCGCAGATCCCCTTGTAGGAGCGAGCTTGTGTGGCGAGGGGGCTTGCCCCCGTTGGGTCGCGAAGCGGCCCTAAAAAATGGGACCGCTGCGCAGTCCAACGGGGGCAAGCCCCCTCGCCACATAAGCCCACTCCCATAAGGGGAATTGTCGGAATCTTTCCCGACAAAAATACTAGGACTTTGTCCGGCGCGTTGATTGGCGTAAACTGCGCCCAAGCCTGCGAGGAGTTTCCATGACCGCTATTACCATCACTGACGCCGCCCACGATTATCTGGCTGATCTGCTCTCCAAGCAGAACACCCCGGGCATCGGCATCCGCGTCTTCATCACCCAGCCTGGCACCCAGTACGCCGAAACCTGCATTGCCTACTGCAAGCCGGGCGAAGAAAAACCCGAAGACACCGCGCTGGGGCTGAAAAGCTTCACTGCGTACATCGACCACTTCAGCGAAGCCTTCCTGGACGATGCCGTTGTCGACTACGCCACCGACCGCATGGGCGGCCAGCTGACCATCAAGGCGCCAAACGCCAAGGTACCGATGGTCAACGCCGACAGCCCGATCAACGAGCGCATCAACTACTACCTGCAAACCGAGATCAACCCGGGGCTGGCCAGCCACGGCGGTCAGGTCAGCCTGATCGACGTGGTCGAAGACGGCATCGCCGTCCTGCAGTTCGGTGGTGGTTGCCAGGGCTGCGGCCAGGCCGACGTGACGCTGAAGGAAGGCATCGAGCGCACCTTGCTCGAGCGCATCCCGGAGCTCAAAGGTGTTCGCGACGTGACCGACCACACGCAGAAAGAAAACGCCTACTACTAAGGTGTTCGCTGCGAAATCAAAAAACGGCGCCCCGTGAGCGCCGTTTTTTTATGGGTGATTGGAAACCTGTGGCGAGGGGGCTTGCCCCCGTTGGGCTGCGAAGCGGCCCTGGTTTTTTTTACGGGTAAACAGGATTTGCGACGGCTACGCCGCCGAACGGGGCGGTGCGGCGATCCGACAAGCCCCCTCGCCACAGGGTTGGTGGTGAATCAGGGCCTGTAAAGATGCGCATGCCCTGCGCGATACAGCGATGACTCGCTGAAGTGGTCACTGCCCAGCACCCGACCCACCAGAATCAACGCCGTACGACGAAATCCCTTCGATTCAACCTTCCCGGCAATATCTGCCAGCGTGCCCACCACCCAATCCTGATCCGGCCAGCTCGCGCGGTGGACCACCGCAATCGGGCAATCGGCGCCGTAATGGGGCAGCAGTTCCTCGACGATCTTCGCCAGGTGACTGACCCCCAAATGAATTGCCATGGTCGCGCCGTGCTGCGCCAGGCTGGAGAATTCCTCTCCGGGTGGCATGGCGGTTTTGTCGGCGTAGCGCGTCAGGATCACGCTCTGCGAAATGTCCGGCAGGGTCAGTTCCGCGCCCAAGAGCGCTGCGCAAGCGGCTGCGGCAGTCACGCCGGGTACGATTTCGAACGCAATGCCCAGTTCACGCAGATAGCGAATCTGCTCGCCAATGGCGCCATACAGGCTTGGATCGCCAGAGTGCACCCGGGCCACATCCTGGCCTTTGGCGTGGGCGGTCTTGATCAGGTCGATGATCTGTTCCAGGTGCAGTTCGGCGCTGTTGACCACCTGTTCGGCACAGTGACCTTCCAGTACGGCGGCCGGCACCAGTGAGCCGGCATATATGATCACCGGGCAACTGCGAATCAGCCGCTGGCCCTTGACGGTGATCAGTTCGGGGTCGCCGGGACCTGCGCCAATGAAGTAGACGGTCATCGTCGGTTCCTGTGGGAAAAAGGGGCTGAACAGGCCTTCAGATGAAGAATGTTCATGATCAAAGGCGGGGATTATCGGTTTTTACGCAGCACCAGCCAATGCCAGGGTTGCCTGGGCATATTTTTGTCGTGGAATCAGCAGTTTTGCCGGGGCCTGGGCCAGTTGTTCGGCCAGGGCCAGTGCGGCGCTTTCCGCAACGCCGTAGCAACCGGTGCGCTCAAACGCTATTTGCGATTGATGGCTGAGTTGCGGTTCATAAGCGGCCAGTTGCTCACTGCTGAAATACGTCAGTTCCAGGCCGAGTTGCTGAGCCAGTTCGATCAGTGCAGGTTCGTCGCGCTTCGAATCGATGCTGGCCAGCGCCTTGATTTCATGACGAGCTATCTGGTGCGCCTCCAGCGCCTGATCGAGCAGCGCCAGCAACGTGCTGACGGGGCAGCCCCGTTGGCAGCCCAGGCCGACCACCAGGGTCGGCGCTGTGCTGACGTCAGTCATGCGTTGTATTGACCATCGCTTTTGCGACGGAACAACCAGGCGCTGATCAGGCCCAGGGCCAGCCAGAATGCCACGTTGGTCAGTTGCGAAGCGATTTTGAACCGGGTTTCCAGCGCCTCTGGAGCAAGCATCGAATGCACCTCCGGTTGCGGCGCGCCAATCACATGGGGAACGGCGAGGATCGCCGCGCCGAGGACTTTCATCAGCCAGTGACGGCTGAACACGATCAGCGCAATACCGACGGCGGTGGAGGCGGCGGTACCGACCCACCACAGTTGCCGTTGTGCCAGGTCGGCGGCGGCAGTGCCTGGCAATTCAGGTGGCAGGCCTAGGGTCGGCGCGAGCACGAAAGTCGCGTAACCAGCCAGGCCCCAGAGCAGGCCTTGAGAGGTTTTGGTCGGCGCACGCAAGGTGTACAGGCCGGCCAGCATCAGGGCGAAACCGACCGCCACCACCAGGTTGCCACCAGTGGTCGACAGCACGCGCTGCCAGCCATCTTCCGGCTCCCAGGCTTGTGCATCATGAGTGTGAGCAGCCATCGCACCGTCGGCGTGTTCATGCATTTCAACAGCGGCCGGTTCGGCTTTTTCGTAGGTCTCGGCCTGCAAAATCAGCGGGGCGACCCAGAAACTTTGCAGCAGAGTCAGCAACAGGGCGGCCAGCAGCCCGGTGAAACCTGCGGTTTGCGCAATACGCTTGATCATGTCGACAGCTCTCAATGGCACGGGAACGCGGAGCTGTGGCGGGTATCGTGGGCGGCGTTGTGCACCGCTTCGATGTGCGAGAAACCGGCGAAATACACAAGGCACGCGCCCAGGATCGACGCGCAGACGGCAGCGGCCAAACGTTGGGTCAGGGTTGAGGTGGTGCTTGCGGCTGTGTGTTCGGCGCTGCTGATGATCGACATGGCGTTTCCCTCTGGTCTGTCAGCGGGGAATAAGAGCGCATGCAAAACCCCGCACGACCAGGCGCGCAAGGTTTCAAACAGCGCCCGCCCACCGCGGGTTTGTTGGTTCAGTGATCGTACTGGTCACTTTGTGTTGCGGGCCGGTCTCCGGGCTCACGAGGGGCAAAGGCTTGCGCCTGGACCTGAAAGCATCACCTTCCCATGCCGCAGTGGCACAGTGGATCTGACGCTTCGCTCGCTTACCGTTGCGGGGGCAGCACCGGACTGACATGGCTTAAGAGTAAAGCACATGATTCACCGGTTTCCCGTTTCACCCTGTGAAGGGCACCCGTAACAAGGTGTGTAGGAGAGCATGGGCGGGGGTTGGGCGTCAATTGGCAGGGGTTCTCGTTTGAGTTTCTGTGGCGAGGGGGCTTGCCCCCGTTGGGCTGCGAAGCGGCCCCCATACTTTTATCCAGACAAAGCGTGCACTCTGGATTTGCGACGGCTTCGCCGCCGAACGGGGGCAAGCCCCCTCGCCACAGGGATCGCAAGCATTGACCCGCCCCAAGACCATGCGTAGCCTTGCGCTTTCGAGGTTCTTCGGCGTTTGTCGAAGCTAAGAAGGGAACGCGGTCAATGCCGCGGCTGCCCCCGCAACTGTGAACGGTGATGTTCGTTGCCACGCCACTGCTGACTCAATCCATGAGGCCGGCGGGAAGGCGCAGCGAATGCCAGGCTCAAGCCCGGCACACCGTCAGCCAGGAGACCTGCCTCGTCACAGATTCTCACTTTCAACCGGGCGGGGTGATCCGGTGGCGAACTCTTCAGGCACGCGCGTGCGCGTTGCCGGTCGTCGTCCCGTATGCCCGCCAGCTTAGCCATAGGGCATCCGATGAAAACACTGGCCAAACTCCCCGTCACCATCGTTACAGGCTTTCTCGGCTCGGGTAAAACCACGCTGCTGCGCCACATGCTCGACAACGCCCAGGGTCGCCGCATCGCGGTGATCGTCAACGAATTTGGCGAGTTGGGCATCGACGGCGAAATCCTCAAGCAATGCTCCATCGGTTGCACCGAAGAAGAAGCCAACGGCCGTGTCTATGAACTGGCCAACGGCTGCCTGTGCTGCACCGTCCAGGAAGAATTCTTCCCGGTGATGCGCGAACTGGTGGCCCGTCGCGGCGATCTCGACCACATCCTCATCGAAACGTCCGGTCTGGCGTTGCCCAAGCCGCTGGTGCAGGCCTTCCAGTGGCCGGAAATCCGCAGTGCCTGCACGGTGGATGCGGTCATCACCGTGGTCGACAGCCCGGCCGTGGCCGCCGGCACCTTCGCCGCGTTCCCGGATCAGGTCGACGCCCAGCGCAAACTCGACCCGAACCTGGACCACGAATCGCCGCTGCACGAACTGTTCGCCGACCAATTGGCCAGCGCTGACCTGGTGATCCTCAACAAAACCGACCTGATCAACCCGACGGACCTGGCCCGTGTGCGCCTGGAAGTCGCCGAGGAATTGCCGCCAGCGGTGAAAATCATCGAAGCCAGCAGTGGTCGCCTGCCGCTGGACGTGCTGATAGGCCTCGGTGTCGGCTCCGAAGAACACATCGACAGCCGCCACAGCCACCACGACCATCATCACGATGGCGACGACGATCATGATGACCACGATCACGACGCCTTCGATTCGATCTCCATCGAACTGCCGCAAGCCGACGAAAGCCTGCTGCTGGACGCGCTGACCCAGTTGGTGGTCCAGCACGGCATCCTGCGCGTCAAGGGCTTTGCGGCGATTCCGAACAAGCCGATGCGCCTGCTGATCCAGGGCGTGGGTACGCGTTTTGACAAGCATTTCGACCGCCAGTGGGGCGCCGAAGAGGCGCGAGTCTCTCGCCTGGTGCTGATCGGCCAGAAACTGGACGCCACTGTTCTCGAAGCGCAATTGCGCGCCGCGCTCAGCGTGTAAGCCATGCACCTGCTCAGGACCCAGCCCGGCGGTTTCGTGTCGGATGACAACATTGCCGACCTTGGACAAACCCCCGCCGAGCTGGTGGTCCTTTGCAGCGGCGATTCCAGCCTGGCGCTGCTCGCCGAAGCGGCGCAGCAGTTGCCCGACGATTACCCGAGCGTGCGCCTGGCCAATCCGATGCAGGTGCAGAACCATGCCTCGGTTGACCTGTACGTCGATGAAGTCTTGCGCCACGCCAAGGTCATTCTGATTTCGCTGCACGGCGGCATCGCCTATTGGCGTTACGGCATCGAGCGTCTGGTCGAGCTGTCGCAGCGCGGCGTGCAACTGATTCTGGTGCCGGGTGATGATCGCCCGGACCCGGAGCTCAGCGACTTGAGCACCGTCGGTGCCGAGGATCGCGACCGGCTCTGGCAGTTTCTGCGTCAGGGGGGCATGGGCAACGCCCTCGACTTCTTCCGCTGCCTGGCCAACCGCTGGCTGGCGCGTGATTACACCTGGGGCGAACCGCAAACCCTGCCACGCACGGCGATTTACCATCCGCACAAACATTCTGCCGCACTGAGCGACTGGCAGGCCGACTGGCACGCCGATCAACCCGTGGCGGCGGTGCTGTTTTACCGCTCGCATTTGCAGGCGGCGAACACCGCTTTCATTGATGTTTTTTGCCAACGGTTGCAGGCAGCGGGGTTGAATCCGTTGCCGATTGCGCTGGCCAGCCTGAAAGAGCCCGGCTGCCTCTCGGTGGTCGAGGACTGGCTGGATGAAGTCGAAGCTTCAGTGATTCTGAACACCACTGGCTTCGCTCAATCCAGTCCGGAAGCACCTCATCTGCGCCCGTTTCGCCGCAATATCCCGGTGATCCAGGCGATTTGCGCCCAGGACAACGAACCCGGCTGGCGCGCCAGCGAACAGGGGCTTGGCCCCCGTGACCTGGCGATGCATATCGCGTTGCCTGAGCTGGACGGGCGCATCATCAGTCGCCCGATCAGCTTCAAGGACCTGGCGTGGCGCAGTGAGCGTAGTCAGTCGGATGTAGTCTGCTACCGGCCACAACCGGAGCGCATGGACTTCGTTGCCGAACTGGCGTGGCGCTGGATCGATCTGGCGCGGGTGCCCAATGCAGAAAAACGCATTGCCTTGATTCTCGCCAACTACCCGACCCGCGACGGTCGCATCGGCAATGGCGTCGGCCTCGATACCCCGGCAGCGGCGTTGAATATCCTGCGGGCGTTGCATGCCGACGGTTATCCATTACCGGCTGAGTTACCAGACAGCGGCACCGCGCTGATCCAGCAGTTACTGGGCGGCGTCAGCAACGACCTCGATACCCTTGACCTGCGTCCGTGCCAGCAAAGCCTGGGCATGGATGATTATCTAGTGATGTTCAACGCCCTGCCTGAAGCCAATCGCGCGGCGGTGCTCGAACGTTGGGGGGCGCCGGAAAGCGACCCGATGTGTCGCAGCGGGCGGATGATGATCGCCGGCCTGCGTTTTGGCCTGACCTTCGTCGGCATTCAGCCGGCCCGGGGTTATCAGGTCGACCCGAGCGCGGTGTATCACGACCCGGACCTGGTCCCGCCCCACGGCTACCTGGCTTTCTACTTCTGGCTGCGCAACACCTATGGCGCCCACGGCGTGATCCACGTCGGCAAACACGGCAACCTCGAATGGCTGCCGGGCAAGGGCGTGGGACTGTCGGAACATTGCTGGCCGGATGCGCTGCTCGGGCCGCTGCCGAACATCTATCCGTTCATCGTCAACGACCCGGGCGAGGGCGCCCAGGCCAAGCGGCGTACCCAGGCGGTGATCATCGATCACCTGATGCCACCGCTGACCCGCGCCGAAACCTACGGCCCGCTGCGCAACCTCGAACTGTTGGCCGACGAATATTACGAAGCGCAGCTGCTCGATCCGCGCCGCGCCCTAGAGTTGCAGCGCGACATCCTGCAACTGGTGCGTGACACCCACATCGACCGTGAACTGCAACTGGACGAACAACTCGACAGCGATGCCGATGCGGCGATCTGGTTGCCGCGACTCGACACTTACCTGTGCGACTTGAAGGAGTCGCAGATCCGCGACGGCCTGCATGTGTTCGGCGAATCGCCCATCGGGCGATTGCGCATCGATACCTTGCTGGCGCTGTTGCGCATTCCACGGGGCGATGGCCGGGGTGCGCAGTCGAGTCTGCTGCGGGCGCTGGCCAAGGCCTTCGGACTAGGATTCGATCCGCTTGATTGCGCCTTGGCCGAGCCGTGGATTGGACCACGACCTGAACAACTGCAAGTGCTCGGCGACGAACTTTGGCGCACCACAGGCGATACCCGTGAACGTCTTGAGCTGTTCGCTACACAACTGATCTCACAGACATTGAACTGTAGGAGCGAGCTTGCTCGCGATGGTGTGTCAGTCGACACCAAGGTGGCTGACACACCATCGCGAGCAAGCTCGCTCCTACAGGAGTCGGGTTGGTCTGAGGTGCAAGCCATCCTCGACAGCCTGCGCGAAGTGGTCGCGCCAAGGCTGGACGCCTGCGGTCCGGCGGAAATGCGCGGTTTGCTTGACGCGCTTAGCGGTCGCTTCGTCCCGGCCGGTCCCAGCGGCGCGCCCAGTCGTGGTCGTCTTGACGTGCTGCCCACCGGGCGCAACTTCTATTCGGTGGACGTACGCAACCTGCCGACCACCACGGCGTGGCGCATCGGGTTCCAGTCGGCCAACCTGATTCTCGAACGGCACCTGCAAGACCACGGCGATCATTTGCGCCAGCTCGGCTTGTCGGTGTGGGGTACCGCAACCATGCGCACCGGTGGCGATGACATCGCCCAGGCGATGGCGCTGATGGGCGTGCGTCCGGTCTGGGCCACCGGCAGCCAGCGGGTCGATGATTTCGAAATTCTGCCGTTGAGTTTGCTCGACCGCCCGCGGGTGGACGTGACCTTGCGTGTGTCCGGTTTCTTCCGTGATGCCTTTGCCAATCTGATTCGTTTGTTCGACGCGGCGGTGCAAGCGGTGGCCGATCTCGATGAGCCGGACGACCTGAACCCGTTGGCGGCCAAGGTACGCGCCGAGCGTGCAGCCTTGCTGCAGGCGGGGCTCGATGAAGACGCAGCGCGACGTCAGGCCGGCTGGCGGATATTCGGGGCCAAACCCGGTGCCTACGGCGCGGGTGTGCAGGGCGCCATCGACGGTCGCCTTTGGCAGAGCCGCGAGGACCTGGCCGAGGTCTACCTCAACTGGGGTGGCTACGCTTACGGCGGTTCCGACGAAGGCACCGCCGCCCGCGAACAGTTCAGCCAGCGCCTGAGCCAGGTACAGGCGGTGCTGCAAAACCAGGATAACCGCGAGCACGATCTGCTCGACTCCAACGATTACTACCAGTTCCAGGGCGGCATGCTCGCGGCGGTGGAGAGCCTGAAAGGCGAGGCGGCGGCCAGCTATCATGGCGACCACAGCCAACCGGACCTGCCGAGGATTCGCACCTTGAAGGAAGAGCTGAACCGGGTGATCCGCTCCCGGGCGGCCAACCCGAAGTGGCTCGAAGGCGTTAAACGTCACGGCTACAAAGGTGCGTTCGAAATGGCTGCGACGGTCGACAACCTTTTCGCCTTCGACGCCACCACGCAGTTGATTGACGATCACCAGTACGCGTTGCTGGCCGATGCCTATTTGCTCGATCCGGGCACCCGGGATTTTGTCCGCGAACACAATCCCCATGCCTTGCGCGACATGACCGAGCGCATGCTCGAGGCGCAACAACGGGGAATGTGGAAGGAGCCCGGCGAGTACCGCGAGGCGCTGGAGAATCTGTTGCTCGATATAGAGGAAGACAGCTAATCACCGCAAATCCTGTGGGAGCGGGCTTGCCCGCGAAGGCGTCAACACAGTCGACATCGATTTCGACTGTCAGGCCGCCATCGCGAGCAAGCTCGCTCCCACAGGGTTTGAGGTGGCTGTGACGATCACCGACCATGACCGAGATAGAACAATGACCGACACCCCGCATTTCCCGCTCTGCGCCGTGGTCGGCGCCGACGATTTGAAGCTGGCCCTGTGCCTGACCGCCATCGACCCGAAAATCGGCGGCGTCCTGATCGAAGGCCCGCGGGGCATGGCCAAGTCGACGCTGGCCCGCGGTCTGGCGGATCTGCTGGCCAGCGGTCAGTTCGTCACCTTGCCGCTGGGCGCCACTGAGGAGCGGCTGGTCGGCACCCTCGATCTCGATGCGGCACTGGGCGAAGGTCGCGCACAGTTTTCCCCCGGCGTACTGGCCAAGGCTGACGGTGGCGTGCTCTATGTCGACGAGGTCAATCTGTTGTCCGATCATCTCGTTGACCTGCTGCTCGATGTAGCCGCCAGCGGCACCAATCTGGTGGAGCGTGACGGCATTTCCCATAGGCATTCGGCAAAATTCGTGCTGATTGGCACCATGAACCCGGAAGAGGGAGAACTGCGTCCGCAATTGCTTGACCGTTTCGGTTTGAACGTCGCCCTCGGTGGTCACACCGCGCCGGTCGAGCGCGGTCAGATCATCCGTCGTCGCTTGGATTTCGACGCCGACCCGCAAGGTTTCTGCGCCGAATGGGAATCCGCACAGGCGACTCTGCGTGACCGTTGCCAGAACGCACGCAATGCACTGGCAAGCATTCCCCTCGACGACCAGGCGCTGGCACACATCACCGAACGTTGTTTCGCCGCTGGCGTCGATGGTTTGCGCGCCGATCTGGTCTGGCTGCGCGCTGCCCGGGCTCACGCTGCCTGGCGCGGGGCGAACGCCATCGCCGAGGAAGATATCGACGCAGTCGCCGAGTTCGCCTTGCGCCATCGCCGTCGCGAACATTGCGCACCGACGCCTCAGTCATCCCAGGCGACGCAACACTCGGTGCCGCAGCACGCCAACCCGGGCGAAGGGCAGGGCCAGTGGGGCGAGTTGCCTGCCCAAGCGCTGGCGGTCGGTGCACGACGTGAAGTGCCGAGCTGGCCAAAAAAGCCCTAGGCATTCGCCCACGCTCCGATGCGGGGGCGAATGCCAGACCCCGAGCCGGGCGGCTGGACCACGGCAAACAGGGTAAGCGTCATACGGCCCGTAGCGGCTCGGTCAACTGGCCTGGCACATTGCTCAATGGCCGACCGCGTCAGCGCGACGACCTGTTGTTTCAGCTGCGCACTCGCTCGCCCCACGAACTGTGGCTGGTGATCGTTGATGCCTCTGCATCGACCCGCCGTCATCAGGCATTGAGCGATGCCAAGGGCTTGCTGGCGCAGTTGTTCGACGATGCCTATCGCCAGCGTGCGCGTCTGGCGCTGCTCACAGCCAGCGGTGCTACACCGAAGTGGCAGGTGCAGGGATTGAAGGCCTCGACCGGGTTGCGCCATTGGCTCGATGGCCTTGGCGCCGGGGGCGGCACGCCGTTACTGGCCGCGTTGGGCGAAGCGGGGCGATGGCTTGGTGCACGGCAAAAGCGTTTTCCGGCAGAGCAGCAGCGGTTGTTGCTGGTGACCGATGGACGGCTGAAGGACTGGCCGTTGTTGCCCGTGCTGGAGTGCCCGGGGTTATTGATCGACATCGAGCGCGGGCCGATCCGGCTCGGGCGCAGCAGGGTGTTGGCGACGCAGTTGCAGGCCGAGTATCGGCACATTGACGAGCTGCTTCCTGGCTGAAGTTTACTTTGTCTGCACGGGCCTCATCGCGAGCAAGCTCGCTCCCACATTGGTCCGGGTGAACACAAAGTCTGTGAACACCGAATGATCCCTGTGGGAGCGAGCTTGCTCGCGAAAGCGGAGGGTCAGTCAACATCAATTTCGGATTACTCCCACATTGGTCCGGGTGAACACAAAGTCTGTGAACACCGAATGATCCCTGTGGGAGCGAGCTTGCTCGCGAAAGCGGAGGGTCAGTCAACATCAATTTCGGATTACTTGCCCATCGCCTGCCGATACTGCCGGGTGCGCTTGCCAATGTACAACCGGTCGAGAATCAACGCCCACAACGCCGAGACTTCAGGCCGGGTTTTGCGTCCACGGCTCAAGCGATGCAGCTGGAATTTGACCACCGCCATGCTCGCCAGCGCCGCCAAGGGCTTGCGTTTCCAGCGGATCGGCGGCAGTTGCGGATGGCTGTCCTGGCCTTCGCGCCAGTGCTTGACCAGGTGTGGCTCCACAGCGAGCGCGGTGCCGATGCCGGCCATGGCAAGGCCGCTGTCGAGGACCTGTTCGACGATTGCCAGACGCCGGATCCCGCCAGTCACCATCACCGGCATCCGCGCCACGCTGGCCAGTTCGCCGGCCATTTCCAGAAAGTACGCCTCCCGCGCCAGGGTTCGGCCGTCGCGCGCCTCGCCTTGCATGGCAGGTGCTTCGTAACTGCCACCGGAGAGTTCCAGCAGGTCGATCGGTTGTTCGTTGAGCCACTGGATCACTTGCCGTGCATCATCGGCATCGAAACCACCGCGCTGGAAATCTGCTGAGTTGAGTTTTACCGACACACAAAATTGCGGCGACACCGCTTGGCGAACCGCCTCGACGACGGACAACAGCAGTCGCGCACGATTTTCCAGGGATCCGCCCCATTGATCGGTGCGCCGATTGGTCAGCGGCGAAAGGAACTGGCTGATCAGGTAGCCGTGGGCGGCGTGGATTTGCACGCCGGTAAAACCGGCTTTCTCGGCCAGTGCGGCGCTGGTGGCGAAACGTCGGATCACCTCCTGGATGTCGTCCGCGTTCATGGGTTTGGGTTCGGCGAACATCCTCGAGAACGAGCCCAGATCCAGCGCAACCGCCGACGGCGCCAGAGCTTGCTGGCCAAGGTTGGCCATGGTCTGGCGGCCAGGATGGTTGAGCTGCACCCAGAAATGCGCACCGCCGGCCCGACCAGCGCTGGCCCACTGGCGGAAGCGCTCCAGGTGGCGCTCGTCTTCCAGCGCTACTCCGCCGGGACCGGTCATGGCGCGACGGTCGATCATTACATTGCCGGTCAGCAACAAGCCGGCCCCGCCCTCGGCCCAGGCCTGATACAGACGAAGCAGGGCCTTGTCGGGTACTTGATCGGTATTGGCGAGGTTCTCTTCCATCGCGGCTTTGGCAATGCGATTGCCGATGGTCTGGCCGTTGGGCAAATTCAACGCTTGAAAGGGCGACATGCTTGGCTCCTCGTAGTGATGAGCAGAGGCTAACCTTAAAGTTAACTTTAATGTCAAGCAGATAATTGGGCCCGCAATGAAGATCGGTGAATTGGCGCAGTTGAGCGGGTTGACCGCATCGCGGATGGCCCCTGGCAAGGCGCAGTTGCCGGGCTGGATCGACACCCTCCAGGCCCGGCCCGAAGGGGATTTTTACTATTGAGCGGGCAAAACAGTTTGAGTGACAGGGTAGGCAAAAGACTCAGTGTTATCGATAGTCGCAAAAACGGTTTGCTCCTCTCCCGGCTTTATGGGAGCAGAAACGTTTCGTAAGAAGCTGATGTATCGGTCTGGCCTCCAGCGGGTTGTACTTAAACCCATGAAAGACGGGAGCAAGGTAGCCCCAGTATAAAATTCCCCAGGTGAAACAGAGAAAATGGTGGTAACGGAGGTTTTGATTGGAAAAAAGATCGCGCCGGGATAAGTGCCACATAACGGATAGCCCGGAGCTCCTTGTGAACATTTTGACGGTGGCTCCTGGCCGACTACCAGTTTGGTGGGCGGTGAACTTACACCCGTTACCACAACCGAAAATGAAATGCCCTTGCCTGGCAGGTTTTGCAGATTCAATTGTGACATCGTGAAGTTACCGTTAGACAGCGTGGATACCTGCTTCAAAATGACGTCATCGCTGGTTTTCGCCGTTACCATGAACGGGCCTGTAGCCGTGGTCCCAACGATCGTGCCCGAGATGGATGTGGCACTTTTTGAAAGCGGTGTCGTGATGCAAACTTCAGGGCCATTCTGGCCGATGTACTTTCCATTGACCAAGCTGCTGCACTCTTCGCTGACCGTGGAAACAGTCGCGTCCGGATCAATATTGCAACCCGTTAAACCCATCCCCAGCGTCGCGCAAACAAATAAAGTTCTCGCCGTATTCATGTTCGATCCCCTTTGGTTTCGATAGTCAGATGCGGCGCCAGTATTTCCTTGCCTACTCAGAAGCGTCTACTGTCATATTTGACAGTAGCAAGCAGATTGGTCGGGTTTAAACAGATCTTTTTTCGATGGCACACATCGCTCGGTTAGCGATGAGGAGGCGCTTTGCAGTAGGTGGGATAGATAGCTTTATTGATGAAATGTGTAGCGATCCTTCCCGGTATGTTTTGACTCATACAAGGCCGCATCGGCCTTGATCAGCGCCTGGTTCAATGTGTCACCGTCGAGCACCCGGGCCAGGCCGATACTGATGGTCACCGGGTGTCGAGTGGGTTGCTCGCGTACCACTCGACACAGGTCGCCGGCCAGCGTCTCGACGTCTTCGCGGCTAACCCCGGCCAGGTAAATCGCGAACTCCTCGCCACCCAATCGCGCATATTCGTGGTGGGCCGTCACCGACTTGATGTCCTGCGCGATGCGCTTGAGCACCTCATCGCCAATGTCGTGGCCGTAGACGTCGTTGACCTTCTTGAAGTTGTCGATGTCGATCATCGCCAGGTAGTGGTCGTTTTCCCGCGGCACGCTGTTCAACTGCAGGCTTGCGCGGGTCATGAACGAACGGCGATTGGGGATTTCGGTGAGGGTGTCGATGTAGGCCTGGTCCAGCAGCAGCCTGGACATGATGAAGTTGTTGAGCTTGGCCTTGTGCAGCGTCAGGAAGCTGTAGAGGGTCAGGCCGCAGATAAATGTCGTGTAACTGAGGGCCATCACGCCCCCCAGTTCAAACTGTTCGATACCGGTGTTGTAGAAGGGATTGAGAAACCACCAGGTCACCAACTGCGCGGCAAAGAATGACCAGCGGCTCAGCGGCAACACCGAGGCTGTGAACAGGGTGGCCGAAGCCGCCAGCAACAGCCAGGCCGGTTGGTGGTCGTTTCCCAGGCCTTCGATGAGCAGCCGCGTGCCGAAGGCAATGGTGAGCACAAACAGCAGGTTGAGTTTCTGGAAGTGCCGGGCGTCGCGGATAAACAGCAGAATGATGACGAGAATGGTGAAGACACCGAAGAACACCAGCGAACGCCAGGTGAATGGCTGCCCGCCGATGAAACTCAGGATCAGGTCGTAAGCAACCCAGACCACAATGCTGGCGATGTAGATCAGTACGCAAAATGTGTGCAGCCGATCGAATTCATGTTGGAGGAACTCGGCCTTGAGCTCAGCCGGCGCCGATTTTTTGAGCACTTCGTCTTCAATGGTTTTGTACATCGCCGACCTTGCCCTTGTGCTGGTTGTCGAGAATCACCTTGCCCCAGGGTCGGTAGCGCAGGGAGAAAACCGATGTCGGGTGGCAACCCGGTGAAGAGGTTTGTGGCGGCATCGGTTCGGCACGGAAGGGTTGTCCGGCAGCGCTGACTTGCCGGAAGGCTTCCCTGACGATGCCGATGGAGCAGGGCAGCGCATTGGCGTAGCCGGTGCGAATCAATGGTGGCAAGCGTCCGGTGCCGGCACCGTCTTGCCACCACACCTGGATTCCGGCGTTCGCCAATTCCCCCAGCCATTGGCCATTCACTTGTGGCGCGAGTTTGCCGACGTTGAACACGCTGATGTGCAATGGTGCGTCGAGCTTGCCGGAAAAATCCTTGAGCTGGCGTTGCAATCTTTGTCGGCGATCCAGCGCCAGAAAGTGCAGGTCATCCAGTTCCATGGGCAGATACCAGCCGCTGACGGGGAGTTTCCAGTCCTTGCGCAGTTTCTGCTGCCGGGCCAGCGACTGCCCCAGTTGCGTCTGCCAGTACGTTGCCAGCCCGGCACTGTCAAGCTCATTGATACGCTGGTAATAGGCCGGGTCCATGTACAGGCCCAGCACCAGTTTCAGGCCTTGGGCCTGGGCCTGTTTCAGGCTGCGGGCAAGCCAGCCGTCGGCACCGCCGAAGTCCGAATCGCCGTAGGCCGTCCACTGTACGATCACCGTGTGCACGCCCTGGCGGGCGCTGTCCTGCCAGATCCGCTGCCATTGCGCCTGGCTCAGGTTGGCATCGACATTGAGCGGTTGATAGAAAATCCGTTCGTCGGCATGGGTCGCCGCGGCGCCCAGCAACAGGCACAAAGCCAAAAGAAGTCGCTTCATCAGAAATTCAACTCCACGCCCACCAGCACGCCGTTGCCGCCTTCATACAGATTGCCACCCAACGCTTGTTGATACTCGGTGCGCACCGTCAAGTGCGCGCGATAGGCGTTGTAGACATCGTCGTCGAACCACCATTGCCAACGCAGGCCCAGACCGGTGCGCAGATCCTGGCGCCAGTCGTTGCTCGGGTCCTGGGTCGCGAATTCGAGAAAGCCGTACGGCATGATCGTTTGTGCGCCGTTGAACGGAAGTTTCCAGGTGTGCCCTTGCTGGAAGCGCGACAACCATTGATGGTCGCCGGCCTTGGTCCACCACGCCGCGTCGAGGTAGAGGAAGCGCTCCTCCCAGTTGCTTTCATCGACCCGCCAATCGTTGCGGAATCGACCCTGATCAAGGAACGACGCGGTTGTCCGCAGCAGGTAGTCGGTGGTGGTGTGGCCATCATTGCGGTGATCCTCGGCCTGATCGGACACCTTGTCGGGGACCAGCATCTGGCCGAGGCTCAGGCCATGGTTGTCCTGATCATCGAACTGGCTTTGCTTGTAGATCTCACCATAGAAGTTGATGTTGGCGGTGCCCCAGGGCTTGTAGCGCAGGCCGACGCCGGTACCCAGGGATTCGGCATAGCTCGACCTGCCCACGCCGCCAAGCAACACGCGGCCATAGACCGACAGCGTGCTGCCGGCGCGGCTGGGTTCATCGCCCAGTGCATGGTCCCACATGGCCAGTTGCACGTTCTGTGAACTGGAGCGTCGCTGTGTGCCGATGCTGTCGTCGGGACGCAGGATGTCGTTGGTCGATATCCCGGCCGGTGACCAGGTGCTGGCGATGGTGACTGTGTCGCGACGGGACAGGCTTTCGTGGGCGCGACGCTGGCGATAGCGGCGCGCTTCCATGCTGCCATCCTCGTCATCGGCGGCCACCGGGTTCTGCTCCAGATCGATCACCCGGCGCAGTTCCTTGCGCGCCGAAGCGCTGTCTTCGACCTCGTCATAACGCCAGGCCAGGGTTTCGCCGAGGCGATAGTCTTCCGGGAAATCCTGGGTGGCGCGTTGCAGATACGGGATGGAACCGGCGCGTGCTGCCTTGGTCTCGGCACCGGCCAGGCGCACGCCGTAGTCGGCCCGATAACGGGGATTGTCCGGTTCGCGGCGCGCCGCTTCGGCAAGCCATTCGGTACTTTGTTGCAGGTCGCCGGCCTTTTGCGCCGTGACCGAGGCCGCATAGTAATGCTCGGCATCCGGTACCAGCTGCAGGGCGGACCGCTGGCGTTGCAGCGCGAGGGTGTGATCGCCCTGGGCATCGGCAATCGCCGCGCCCAAGGTCCACTCATTGGCACCACGGGTGCGGCTTAGTTGCCAGTAGCGTTCAGCTGTTTGCGTGTCGCCGATATTCAGGGCGCCGCGGCTGGCGGTGAGGCGGGCATTGTCGCTGAGTTCGGTATCTGGAATGCTGCGCCAGATGGCCAGGGCACCGGCCGAGTCTCCGGCCGCCTCCAGGGCGTAGGCGAGTGGCAGGCGAGTGTTCTGGTCACCCATTTTTTCGGCGGTCTGGTAATACACTACTGCTTCGCCGGGGCGCTCGGGCATTGCACAACGGCCGAGGGCGCGGTAGTCGCCCGCAGCTTGCGGGAGATCACCGATGGCCTGTTGAACCGCGCCGCACTGGCCGTTTTCCGCCAGTTGCGCCAGCAGTTGCCCGCGAGTGGCGGGGTCGACGCGCTTGAGCAGCGAAACAATGCGTTGCTGTTGTGCCGCGGTCGGTGTCGACGCGGCATACAACCCCGCCAACCTTTGCAGCAGGGGCGTCGGCAGCTTGCCGCCGTGGCGGTCGAAGGCGCTCTCGAGCAACTGTTGCGCATGTTCACGATGGCCGGCATTCAGCGCCAGGTAGGTAGCCTGGTTGAGCGAATCGAGGTTGCCGGTCTGCTGGTAATGCCGCTCCCAGAATGCCGCCGCTTCGGTATCGTGATCCGATGCCTGGAGCAGTTCAGCGCGGCGTTTGACCACGTCGGCGGTCTGCGGCTGGCTGGCGAGGTAGGCCATGACTTTGTCGCTGCGGCCTTCCTCCTGCCAGACGTCGAGCAGGTGTTCGCGGCGTCGCGTGTCCCAAGGCTCCGGTAGACGGGTCGTTTGCAGCAGGTCGGTGGCTTGCAGGCGCTGGGCGAGGACCAGCCAGGCCTGCGGGTTTTCTTCGGGTTGGCAACTTTTCAATTGGCTCAGCGCAGCTTGCGGATCACGACGCGACAGCCAGTCGGCGGTCTCCAGGCATGGCCGCTGCAACTCACCACTCAAGCGTTGTACCGTGGCGCTGTCGCCGGTTTGCCGCGCCAGTTCCCACAGACGCTGGCGTTGCGCCGGGTCGGCAAGATCGGCAGGCGGCAGCGATTGCATCCAGCGCTGCGCCTGCTGGACCTGGCCCATGGCAATCGCCCGGTCGACCATGGCCAGCCGGGTCTTGCGCGCGGCTTCCGGGCTTGGCGCTGTTTGTAGCAGTTGCTGCAAGGATTGCTCGTCGAGGCGTTGCACGTAGGCGTTGGCCAGGCGTTGCCAGCTTTGGGCATCGAGTTGTTGGTTAGCGGCCAGTGGCGCCAGTTCCTTGATGGTGCCATCCCAATCGCGCAGTTGCTCGGACCAGTTGGCCCGGGCCTGTTGCAGCGCTTGCTCATCACCCTTGGGTGGCAGTTGCGCCAGCCAGTCATGAGCCGAAGCCGCGCCGCCGCGCTTGGCCAGGCTCGCGCTGTAGGCCTGCCACAGGCGCACGCGATGCTCCAGATTGCTGGAGGCTATCCATTGCTCCACCTGTTTTCTGTCCGGCGGATCCTGTTCGATCCAGGCCAGGCGCAGGTTGAGCAGGCTATCGCTGTTGGACGGGGTATCCGGCAGCGCTTGCAGGGCATCTTCGTAGCGTTGCTGCTTGACCAGCGATTGCACCAGTAACGCCCGTGCTTCATCGTTTTGCGGCACTTTGCTCAGCAGGTGGCGCATCAGCCGTTCGACTTCCTTCCAGTTGCCGTTTTTCGCTTCGCGGTAACTGCGGTCCATATAGGGGTAACTGCGGAACTGATCGAAATCGGTCAAGGGTTCGGCTTGCACCCACGCCGTGGTGTTCAGACAGAGCAACAGGCTACCGGCCATCAAGGTCTGACGATGGACAGGCTTCATGCGGCCTCCCGGGCAATGCAGTACGCTGCGTGCTGCTCGCTCGTCTGATCGACCAGGGCCTGCTCGAGGATTTCCTGTGTGATCATGCCGCGTTCAATCAAGTGTTCACCGAGAGACATTTTTTCCGCATCGAAATCGATCAGCGCCTGATTGAACAGGGTTGGCGGCACCATGCCGCGTACTTGCAACAGATTGCCCAGCAACACTTGGTGATGGCTGACGCGCTCAATCAGGTCTTCGTCGTCCTGATTTTGCTCAAGCACCTCAAGCATCTGATGCACTTCCTCGCTTTGACGAGGGCTGGCGTACCAGTAGCGGATCCCCAGCGTCACCCGGCCTTGTGGTGCAAGTCGGCAACGCACCGGGCGTTTCAGTTGACGGCTGATGGCGCCCAGGGACACCTGGCTCACCGGACCTTCGGAGGCCAGCACCAGGGTTTCGTTCTCCTCGGCGACCGGCAACACGCCGTAGTGTGTAGCGATTTTGCGCGGCACGGCTTCGATCAGGCGTTTGTCGAGCTTGAACGGATTGAGTGGCGCCCATTCCAGGTCCAGTTGTTCGGCCAGGGCCTGCACCAGTTGCGTGGTGTCGATGTGCCCGCGCAGCAGCAGTTCCTGACCCAGGCGTCGGCGTACCGGGTTGGTGATCGCGGCTTCGAGTTGATCTTCAGACAGCAGGCCTTTTTCCACCAGACGATGGCCCAGCGGGGTGCGCTGGGCTTCAGCCAGGGCCGGAAACTCATGGGTGGTCTTGTCCCAGGCGACGCGACGCGAATCGCCCATTTCCATCACCTGGCGCAACGCCCGAACGTTGGCGAAAAAATTCACGAAATTGCTCCACACCATCCGGGGCGCCGACAGCAGTCCTTCGCCGAGTCCGTAAAAACGGGTGACAAACCAACCGCGCTGGAATAGCCGGTTGAGCAGCATGAAGCCATTGAGCCACAGCAGGCCCGCCAACAACGTGCTATCAGAGAGGATCGACGGGAACCGCCAGACGTTCGGCGAGATCACGGTGACCAGCCACATCGCCAGCAACACCACCAGCAGTATGTTCACCAGGAAGCTCAACAGGTACGCAATCAGGCCACGGCGGTCGCGCCACAGAAAATAATTGAGCAGGCCTTTGCTGCTCCAGCCCAGATTCTTGGTGCCCTGGAACACGATGCCGACGATCCAGCGCGACTTCTGCCGGATCGCGTACTGCAAGTCCCGGGGAAAGTGCTCGCGCACACAGATCACCTGGGAAAAGGCGCGGTCCATGCCGAACACCCATGGTTGTTCCAGTGCCAGTTTCGGGTCGGTCACCGAATAGCGGGCAAAGATGCACTTCATGCCTTTTTGCTTGAGGCGGAAACCGATGTCGTAGTCTTCGGTGAGGCTCTGCACGTCGAAGGCGATACCGTCACCGTCTTCGAGCAGGGCACTGATGGCCTTACGGCTGAAACAGGTGCCGACCCCGGCACTGGGCACTTGCCCGGTCAGTGCTTCACGCACGATGACGTCCTTGCCATGGTTCTCGGCGAACTCGTCGACGTAGTGCCCGGCAGTGAAGCCATGCCATTCCGGCGCGTAGGGATAGACCGGAATCTGGATCAGGTCCTTGGCCGGCAGCAGGTAGTTGAACAGGCGCAACTCCATGGGCGAAATCACGTCCTCGGCATCGTGCAGGATGAAGCCGGCGAACTGGATCTTTGCATCGTTTTCAAAGCGCAGGATGGCGTCGATCACGTTGTTCAGGCAGTCAGCCTTGCTGGTAGGACCGGGACGGGCGCACACCACTTTGTGCACGTTGGGATAATGCAGGCACACCGCATCGACGTCGGCCTGGGTCTCGGCGTCGTTGGGGTAGGTGCCGACGAAAATCTGATAGTTCTCGTAGTCGATGGTCGAGGCGGCCAGGCGCGCCATTTCACCAACCACGCCGACTTCGTTCCACGCCGGCACCATGATCGCCAGGGGTTTTTCGCCGATGGAATACAGCCGTTGCTCATCGGCTCGGTCGAATTTTTCATAGATCCGCCAGCGCCGGATCAGCTTGCGGGTCCAGTACACCAGGTCGATGAACAGGTCATCGAGGCCGAGTATGAACATCAGCAGGGCCAGGGTAATCGCGAGGTATTTGAGACCGAACAACACATAGGCAAAGAAGTCGACAAACACCAGGCTCATACGGCTTTACCCGCCGTGCGGTGTTTGAGCCAGATGCCGAGGCGATTGGCGATGCGTTCGCTGGCGTGTCCGTCGCCATAGGGGCTATGGACCCGGCTCATTCGCTGGAAGGTGGCTTCATCATCGAACAACAGGCTCGATTCCCTGACGATGCGGTCGGTGTCGGTGCCCACCAGCACCACGGTTCCGCCTTCGAGCGCCGATGGCCGCTCCGTGACATCGCGCAGCACCAGAAGCGGCTTGCCAATGGCTGGTGCTTCCTCCTGGATGCCACCGGAATCGGTGAGAATGAAATAGGCGCGGTCCATCAGCCAGACGAAATGCTGGTAATCCTGCGGTGCCACCAGATAGATATTGGGTTTGTCCGAGAGGACGCTGTAGACCGCCTTTTGCACCTGCGGATTGAGGTGCACCGGGTAGACGAATTGCGCATCGGGATAACGTTCGGCAAGGGTGGCCAGAGCCAGGCAGATGTTGCGAAAACCGCCGCCGAAATTCTCCCGGCGATGCCCGGTGATCAGCACCATGCGCCTGTTGTCGTCGAGCACCGCCAGCGGCGAGTCGGCGGCCGGGTGCCAGTGGATTTCCTGTTGGTGTTTGCGCATCCATACCAGCGCATCGATCACCGTGTTACCGGTGACCTCGATGTTGGCCTTGGACACACCTTCGCGCAGCAGGTTGTCCTGGCTGATGGTGGTCGGCGCGAAATGCAGGTCGGCGATGACACCGGTCAGGTGCCGGTTGGCTTCCTCAGGCCAGGGTGCACGCAAGTTACCGGTACGCAAACCTGCCTCGACGTGGCCGATGGGTATCTGGCGATTGAAGGCGGCGAGGGCGGCAATGAAGCTGGTGGTGGTGTCGCCGTGTACCAGCACGATATCCGGATGCACCCGCTCGTAGGCTTTGTCGAGATGCCCCAGCAATTGTTCGGAGAGACCGTTGAGGGTCTGGCCCTGGGTCATCACCTGCAAGTCTTCATCGACCGTCAGCTCGAACGAGTCGAGGACCTGCTTGAGCATTTCCCGGTGCTGGCCTGTGGAGCAGATGTTCAGGGTTATACCTGGCCAATTGCGCAGGACCCGTGCCAGGGGGGCCATCTTGATGGCCTCCGGACGCGTACCGAAAACCATCATGACTTTAAATGACATCAACCCTCCTGGGACCGCGCACGCCGAACACGTCACGGCTGCTAAAACCGGTAATTTCCTGAACATAGAATAAAGCAGTCGGGTGGGCGGTTGTCCAATGAAGCTGCTCTGAGTCGCGGGTGTTGCTTCGAGTGGGGTCATGTGCACCCAATTGAGAACCAGATACCCGTCCCTCTGATTCAAAACAAACTTCAATCCCTCTCACATTCCCTCCACATCCTGTGGCACACTTTCTGCCGCTTATTCCGTTATTGCACAATTAATTCCGCTAT
Source organism: Pseudomonas sp. GW456-L13 (assembly GCF_017350115.1). Lineage (NCBI taxonomy): Bacteria > Pseudomonadati > Pseudomonadota > Gammaproteobacteria > Pseudomonadales > Pseudomonadaceae > Pseudomonas > Pseudomonas sp. GW456-L13. The sequence goes on along the minus strand of NZ_JACNAS010000002.1, from coordinate 29,674 downwards.
AGCGGAACAATAACTTCCAGTCAGGAGAAACACCCATGAGCATTACTCGTTACGGCACCGGCAGCACCGCCGGGGGTGGTCAGCCTCGTCCATTCGCCCGCGCTGTCGAAGCCGATGGCTGGCTGCACGTGTCCGGCCAGGTGCCGGCGCTGGATGGCGAGATCATTGTCGGTGGTATCGTCGAGCAGACTCACCAGACCATGAAGAACCTGATCGCTATCCTTGAAGAGGCCGGTTATGGCCTTGAAGACGTGGTGCGTACCGGCGTGTGGCTGGAAGACCCGCGGGATTTCTGGAGCTTCAACAAGGTGTTCTCCGAGTACTTCAAGCCAGAACATGCCCCGGCGCGGGCCTGTGTGCAGGCGAACATGATGGTCGACTGCAAGGTCGAGATCGACTGCATTGCGTACAAGAAAAAGGCTTGAACCGAGTCGCGCCCATCGCGGGCAAGCCACGCTCCCACAGGTTTGTGTGCTGCCACAGATTGCAGACACACCACCATTGCCTGTGGGAGCGGGCTTGCCCGCGAAGGCGGCCTAACGATCAGCGCGGCACACTGGGTAAACTCCCGGCGACCATGAATGGGAACCACTGAAATGACCGAAGACACCATCAAGCGCCGGGCACGCGGGCTGGACCGGGCGTTCGATATCCTCGATTTCCTCAAGGAGATCGGCCAGCCCCTGCGCCCGAACGACATCGCCAGCGGCATCGGCAGCCCCAAATCCACGGTCTACGAACTGGTGGCCTCGCTGCTGGAACGACGCATCCTGGAGCCGGTGGGCAAGGATGGTCATGTCTACCTCGGTCGCCAGTTGTACTTTCTCGGGCAGGCACACCTGCGACATTTCGACCTGACTCGCGAGGCCGATCACGCCTTGCAGGAAATCGTCAGCCAGACCCGTGAAACGGCGCAGATGTGCCTGCTCAACGGGCGCAAGTACACCGTTGCGCTGATGAAGGAGGGGGAGCGGCATTTCCGCATTTCCTCGGACATCGGTGAAAACGCGCCCATCCCCTGGACCGCATCCGGGCGCTTGCTGCTGGCGCACCTGAGCGACCAGGCAATCGTCGACCTGATCGACCACGACGACTTCATCCTGCCCAACGGCGAACGCTTGGAACTTGCGCAGTTTCTCAAGGAAATCCGTCAGGCCGGAATCGATGGTTTCTTTTCCTTCGATAGCGTCGCCGACACCTTTACCCATTGCTTCGCCGCACCGGTCAAAGACCCCAACGGCGTGGCCATCGCGACCCTGTGCATCGTCGCCCCCCGGGCCGATGCCAAGAACAACTACAACGACTACCGCCGGGTGCTGATCGAAAGCGCCAATAGCCTGGCCCGTCGCATCAACGAATAACAGCGGCTGCCTGCGGCCGCGTGAACGAGGAGTTCGACCATGTCTTCTGCCCCCAATACCGCCGCCGTGGAAAAAGGCACCGCACCCAAGGGCGCCAGCCTGGTGCGTGACGTCAGCCTGCCTGCGCTGGTACTGCACCGCGAGGCGCTGGAACACAACATTCGCTGGATGCAGGCGTTCGTCAGCGACAGCGGAGCGGAACTCGCGCCCCATGGCAAAACCAGCATGACCCCGGCGCTGTTCCGGCGCCAACTGGACGCCGGTGCCTGGGGCATCACCCTGGCCAGCGCCACCCAAACCCGTGCGGCCTACGCTCATGGTGTGCGCCGGGTGCTGATGGCCAACCAGTTGGTCGGTACGCCGAACATGGCGCTGATTGCCGACCTGCTGGCCGACCCGACGTTCGACTTCTATTGCATGGTCGATCACCCGGACAACGTCGCCGACCTCGGTGCCTATTTCGCCTCCCGTGGCGTGCGTTTGAACGTCATGATCGAATACGGCGTTGTCGGTGGTCGCTGCGGTTGCCGCAGCGAGCAGCAAGTGCTCGACCTGGCCAAAGCCATCGCCGCGCAACCGGCTCTGGCCCTGACCGGGATCGAAGGCTACGAAGGGGTGATCCACGGCGATCACGCAGTGACCGGTATCCGCGATTTCGCCGCATCACTGGTGCGCCTGGCGGTGCAGTTGCAGGACAGCGGTGCCTTCGCCATTCCCAAGCCGATCATCACCGCGTCGGGTTCGGCCTGGTATGACCTGATTGCCGAGTCGTTTGAAGCGCAGAACGCCGCCGGGCGTTTCCTCAGCGTGCTGCGTCCCGGCAGTTACGTGGCCCATGACCATGGCATCTACAAGGAAGCGCAGTGCTGCGTACTCGACCGTCGCAGTGACCTGCACGAAGGCCTGCGTCCGGCGCTGGAGGTGTGGGCGCACGTGCAGTCGCTGCCGGAGCCGGGGTTTGCGGTGATTGCCCTGGGCAAGCGCGACGTGGCCTACGACGCCGGTTTGCCGGTGCCATTGCTGCGTTACAAGGCGGGCGTCGTGCCGGCCGAAGGCGATGATGTGAGCGTCTGCAAGGTGACTGCGGTGATGGACCAGCATGCGTTCATGACCGTGGCACCGGGGGTTGATCTGCGGGTGGGCGACATCATTTCGTTTGGCACTTCGCACCCGTGCCTGACGTTCGACAAGTGGCGTGTCGGTTGCCTGGTGGATGAGCAACTGAACGTCATCGAGACGATGGAAACCTGTTTCTAAGGGTTTGAGATCGGGTTGCGGCCATCGCGAGCAAGCTCGCTCCCACATTGGATCTATGGCGTTTACAAAATCCCTGTGGGAGCGAGCTTGCTCGCGATGGCGGCCGACCAGACAACACCGAAACACCAGAGACCCCACAACAATGAACACCATCAACACCCTGGGCCCCAACACTCCACGCATCGCCCTGATCGGCGAGTGCATGATCGAGTTGCAGCATCGCGCCGACGGCAGCCTGCAACAGAGCTTCGGCGGCGATACATTGAACACGGCCGTGTACCTGTCCCGGGAACTGGGAGAGGACGGCTCCGTGGACTACGTCACCGCCCTGGGCGATGACAGTTTCAGCGACGCGATGTGCCAGAGTTGGGCGGCGGAAAATATCGGGCTCGCCATGGTCCAGCGTCTGCCCGGACGCCTGCCGGGTTTGTATTGCATCCAGACTGACGCTGCCGGTGAGCGACGCTTCCTGTACTGGCGCAACGAAGCGGCCGTCCGCGATTGCTTCACCACCCCGGCCGCCGCGCCGATTCTCGCCGCGCTGCCGGATTATGATGTGCTGTACTTCAGCGGCATCACCCTGGCGGTACTCGGTGCGCAAGGTCGGGAAAAACTGCTGGAAACCCTGATCGAAGCCCGCCAGCGCGATGCGCGGATCGTGTTCGACAACAACTACCGGCCACGGCTGTGGGCATCGGTCGAGGACGCCCGGGCGGCATATCGCAGTGTGCTGGCGTATGTCGACCTGGCGTTGCTGACGGTGGATGACGAACAGGCGTTGTTTGGTTATGCCGATGGTGACGCGGTGTTTGCCGCGTATGAGCAGATCGGTACGCCGGAAGTGGTGCTCAAGCGCGGCGCACAAGCGTGCCTGATTTGTTGTGATGGAGAGTCGTTCGAAGTGCCGGCGCAGAAGGTCGAGCGGGTGGTGGACACCACGGCGGCGGGGGATTCGTTCAGCGCGGCGTATCTGGCTTCGCGGCTCAAGGGCGGCAGCCCTTCGCAAGCCGCCGAGGCCGGGCATCGGTTGGCGAGCCGGGTGATTCAGGTGCCGGGGGCGCTGATTCCCAAGTAAAAGTTGAATGGCCGCTGGCTGCGCCATCGGATCGCGAGCAAGCTCGCTCCCACAGTGGTAGTCGGTGTGGCTGCAACCTATTGCAACTCACAAATCCCTGTGGGAGCGAGCTTGCTCGCGATGGGGCCCGAAAGCCAACAGAGCATCAATCCCGGTAAAACACCTGCACCAGGTGATACCCGAACTTGCTCTTGATCGGCCCATGCACCACCCGCAGCGGTTTCTTGAAGATCACCGCATCAATCACGCCGACCATCTGTCCCGGCCGCACTTCACCGAGATCGCCGCCGCGCTTGCCCGATGGGCAGGTCGAATACTTCTTGGCCAGTACGTCGAACGCTTCGCCCTTGGCGATGCGTTGTTTGAGCTGCTCGGCTTCTTCCGAGGTTTTCACCAGAATATGGCGGGCTTGAGCTTTCATGTGGCGGTTACCTTGCAACGGTGGTGGCTATGTGGGTGGCAGCGGGGGGCGCGCGATTATGCCTCAACTCAGTCCGGTTGACTGATCATCGTGCGAATCTTGTTGGCCAGCAGATCGATGGAAAACGGCTTGGCTACCATGTCCATGCCCTCTTCGAGAAAACCCTGGCGCTCGGCGGCGATCTCGGCGTAACCGGTCATGAACAGCACTTTCAGTTCGGGACGATGCTGACGGGCGATTTCCGCCAGTTGGCGGCCGTTCATGCCCGGCAACCCGACGTCGGTCACCAGCAGGTCCACCCGCAGGTCCGACTCCAGCAGCGGCAGGGCGCCCTTGGCATCTTCGGCTTCATGGGCTCGGTAACCGAGCTCATTGAGCAGGTCCAATACCAGCATGCGCACCGCCGCATCGTCCTCGACCAGCATCACGGTTTCGCCGGCAATGGCCGCCGGTGCCTCGCCGATGACGGGCGACAAAACTTTTTCCGACTCGGTCGAATGCAGGCGCGGCAGGTACAAACGCACGCTGGTGCCCCGTCCCGGCAGGCTGAACAGACTGACGTGCCCCCCCGATTGCTGGGCGAAACCGTAAATCATCGACAAGCCCAAACCGGTGCCCTGGCCGATGGGCTTGGTGGTGAAGAAGGGGTCGAATGCCTTGGCCAGCACCGAGGGCGTCATGCCGGTGCCGTTGTCGCTGACGGCAATCATCACGTAGTCACCGGCCTTGACCGGTTCCAGGGTCGTCATGTCACTGCCGTCGAGGAACACATTGGCCGTTTCGATCTGCAACTCGCCGCCATCGGGCATGGCGTCCCGGGCGTTGATCACCAGGTTGAGCAGGGCGTTTTCCAGTTGGCTGACATCGGTGTTGACCCGCCAGATGTTCAAGGCCAGTTGCAGGTTGAGCTCGATATGGTCGCCCTTGGTACGCCTGAACAAGTCTTCCAGAGAGTGGATCAGCTCGTTGGGGTTGAGCGGCTTGCGATTGAGTGATTGGCGGCGGGAGAACGCCAGCAAGCGATGGGTGAGGGCGGCGGCGCGGTTGGCCGAGGACACGGCCGCTTCGGTGAATCGACCGATCTCGCTGGCGCGGCCGTCGGCAATGTAGCGTTGCATCAGGTCGAGGCTGCCGATGATGCCGGTGAGCATGTTGTTGAAGTCATGGGCGATGCCGCCGGTAAGCTGGCCGACCGCTTCCATTTTCTGCGCATGGCGCAAGGCGTCTTCGGCACGTTCGCGCTCGAACATCTCGTTTTGCAGGCGCTCGTTGGCTTCGGCCAGTTGGCGGGTGCGGGCGGCAACCCGTTCTTCAAGGGTTTCGTTGAGGTTACGCAGGGCTTCTTCGGTCTTTTTGCGCTCGGTTTCGTCGATCACGAAGATGTAGAAACCGTTCACGGCGCCATCCGCGCCGTGGCGTGGCAGGTAATTCATCAAGGCCTGGCGGATGCTGCCGTCGCGGTGTGGCGTGCTGATGCTGAAACAGCAGGGCCGGCCAGACAGCGCCTCCTTGATGTGCGGAGCGCGCAGCGCATAGGCTTCTTCGCCGAGCACTTCAAGAATGGTTCGCCCGTAAAGCTCTTGCGGCGTCAGCCCGTACCAGTCGAGGTACGCCGCATTGTTCAGGCGAAAGCGCTCTTCGCGGTCGACGTAGCTGATCAGGACCGGCATGGCGTTGATGATCAGTTGCAGCTCGGTCTGGCTTTGGCGCAGGGCCTGTTCGGTGTGTTTGCGCTCGGTCAGGTCCAGGGCTGCGCCGAGGAAGCGCACCGGCCGGCCATGGTGATCCTTGTAGCAGCGGCCGCGGGCAAATACCCAGCGCATCTGGCCGTCGGTTTGCAGCAGGCGATACTCCTCGGCGTATTCGGTGCCATGGGTGATGCAATGCTTGATGCTGCGGGCGATCAGGGCGCGGTCTTCGGGGTGTACGCCGTGCAGGTATTCACTGATCGGCAATTGACTGGCCATGGCCGGGTCGATGCCATGCAGTTGGGCAAAATGCGCATCGGCGATGAAACGGTCCTCGCTGATGTCCCAGTCCCAGGTACCGACCGCATCGGTGGCGGCGAGGGCCAGTTGCAGGCGTTCCTCGGTTTCACGCTGGGCCTTGAGGCTGGCCGCCGAGCGCTGTTCGAGTTCGAGGGCGATGCGCCGGCGTTCGTTGGTTTCGATGGCGGTGACCAGGATCCCGGACACCTGGGCACCTTCGTCGCGGATCGGGCTGTAGGTCAGGTCGAGCCAGAAGTCAGACTCCCGGTCCCCGCGTTGCAGGGTAAAGCGCTGCTCACTGTAGGTGCGCACCTGACCTTGCAGGACGGCGCTGTAGATCGGGTCGGTGAAGTCTTGCAACTCGGGCCAGATCAGGTGTGTCGGTTGTCCGAAAGCGTGCGGATGCTTGCTCCCGGCGAGCAGGGCGAAGCCGTCGTTGTAGATTTGCGTCAGTTGCGGGCCCCATAACAGCAGCATCGGCATCGGTGAATGAATGACGATGTCCACGGCGGTTCGCAGGCTTTGTGGCCAAGTGCTGGCAGCGCCCAGCGGGCTGCTTGCCCAGTCGATTCTGGCGATCAAGGCCTGGGCATCGCTGGCGGTTGGTATTGCGTTCATCTGGGAGTCCTGCACATGAGTCGCTTTGGCTGGGACTATTCTTGCACAGGTGATAGGTGCAGGTTGATTCGAAGGCTTGAGCGGTTACTGTGGGAGCGAGCTTGCTCGCGATGGCGTCGGGTCACGTTGCATTGATGTCAACTGACACTCCGCTATCGCGAGCAAGCTCGCTCCCACAGGTAATCCCATTTCAATCCATCAGTTCGGGCCGGTCACGAAATTGCTCCAGCGCCTCGGGATTGGCCAAGGCATCAGTGTTCTTCACTTTCTGCCCATGCACCACATTGCGCACCGCCAGCTCAACGACCTTGCCGCTGATGGTCCGGGGAATGTCCGTCACTGCCACAATCTTCGCCGGCACATGACGCGGCGTGGTATTGGCGCGAATCACCTGGCGGATCTGCTGTTGCAGGGCCTCGTCCAGTTCGAGCCCGTCGCGCAAGCGCACGAACAGCACCACCCGCACGTCATCCTGCCACTGCTGACCGATCGCCACGCAGTCGAGCACCTGGGGAACTTTCTCCACCTGACGGTAGATTTCCGCCGTGCCGATGCGCACGCCGCCGGGGTTGAGCACGGCATCGGAGCGTCCGTGGATCATCATCCCGCCATGGGGCAGTTGTTCGGCGTAATCACCTTGGGCCCAGACGCCGGGGAACAGGCTGAAATAGGATTTGCGCAGTTTTTCGCCATCAGGATCGTTCCACAGGCCAATGGGCATCGCCGGGAAATGCCGGGTGCAGACCAGTTCGCCTTTTTCACCGATCACCGGGTGGCCTTCGTCGTTCCACACTTCAACGGCCATGCCCAGGCTCTTGCCCATGATTTCGCCGCGCCGCACGGGCGACATCGGGTTGCCGTTGACGAAGCACGAGACGATGTCGGTGCCGCCGGACATCGAAGCCAGGCACACGTCAGCCTTGAAGTCGCGATAGACGAAGTCGTAACTGTGCGGCGACAGCGCCGAGCCGGTGCAAAGCAATGTCTTGAGGCTGCTCAGGTCATGACTTTCGCGGGGCTTGATACCGCTGCTTTCCAAGGTTGCGAGGTATTTGGGACTGGTGCCGAAGACGCTGATGCGTTCGTCGTCGATCAGGTCGATCAAGCGTTGTGGCTCGGGCTGGAACGGTGAGCCATCGTACAGCACCACGGAGCTGCCTGTGGCCAGTGCCGACACCAACCAGTTCCACATCATCCAGCCGCAGGTGGTGTAGTAGAACAACCGTTCACCGGGGCCTAGATCGCCATGTAGGCCGTGTTCCTTGACGTGTTGCAGCAACACGCCGCCGGTGCTGTGGATGATGCATTTGGGCACGCCGGTGGTGCCGCTGGAGTAGAGGATGTACAGCGGATGGGCGAAGGGCACGGGGACGAAATCCGGCTCGCCGCCGGGTTCGTAGAAATCGTCCCACAGCGTCACGTTGGCCTGGGTGTGGAATTCTTCGATGTGCGCCTGTGGCCGAGCGTAAGGCACGACGATCAGCTGTTGCAGCGAAGGCAGACGCTGGAGGATCTCGTTGACCTTGGCGGTCTGGTCGATCTCCTTGCCGGCATAGCGGTAGCCGGCGCAGGTCACCAGTACTTTCGGTTCGATCTGACCGAAACGGTCAACCACCCCCTGGGTGCCGAAGTCCGGTGAGGAGCAGGACCAGATAGCGCCAAGGCTGGTGGTGGCGAGCATGGCCACCAGTGTCTGCCAGGTGTTGGGCATGCACGCGGCGACCCGGTCACCCACACCGACGCCGGCGGCGATCAAGCCATTCTGAAAACCGGCGACCTGTTCGGCGAGTTCAGCCCAGGTCAAATGTTCACGCTGACCGTTTTCGCCGACGGCTATCACGGCGATCGCATCGTCGCGACGCTGTAGCAGGTGTTCGGCAAAGTTCAGCGTTGCACCGGGGAACCATTGGGCGCTGGGCATCCGGGGGCCTTCGAGCAGCACGGCGTCGGGCTGCTCGTGGAAGCGGATGTCGAAGAAGTCGACGATGGCCTGCCAGAAGTCCGGGCGCTGATCGATGGACCACTGGTGCAGGGCAGGGTAGTCGTCGATCTTGAGGTGGTGTCGCTGATTGATGAAGCGCCGAAAGGCTTCCATGCGGGTCTTGCCAATGCGTTTGGCGTCGGGTTGCCAGAGGATGTCGGACATGGTTTGCCTCTTCTTTTTTATGCCTTCACACAGGCTGATGTGGCGCCGGCTTTTGTGGCGAGGGAGCTTGTGTGGCGAGGGGGCTTGCCCCCGTTCGGCTGCGAAGCAGTCGTGAATCAGACAACCTGAATCGTCTGTGAGTTTTTGGGGCGGCTTCGCCACCCAACGGGGGCAAGCCCCCTCGCCACAAGGGTCTATCAGCCAGTCACTGCGCCAACCACCCACCATCAACATTCCACGCCGCGCCCCGCACCTGGCTGCCGGCTTCGCTGCACAGGAACAAAACCAGTTCCCCCAGTTGCGGCGGTGTCACGAATTCCAGCGATGGCTGCTTTTCAGCGAGCAAATCGTGCTGCGCCTGCTGCGGGTCAACTCCACTGGCGGCACGATCATCAATCTGCTTTTGCACCAGCGGCGTCAATACCCAGCCTGGGCAGATCGCGTTGCAGGTGACCTGGGTGGTTGCGGTTTCCAGCGCGACCACTTTGGTCAAGCCGATCACCCCATGCTTGGCGGCGACATAGGCTGACTTGCCCGCCGAACCGACCAGACCATGCACTGACGCAATGTTGATCACCCGGCCCCAGCCCTTGGCGCGCATGCCCGGCAGGCTCAAGCGGGTGCTGTGGAACACCGACGACAGGTTGATGGCGATGATCGAATCCCAGCGCTCCACCGGAAACTCATCCACTGCTGCCACGTGTTGAATGCCAGCGTTGTTGACCAGGATGTCGACGCCGCCGAACTCGCGCTCGGTGTAGGCAATCATGTCGGCAATTTGCACCGGATCGCTGACATCGGCCGGGTGATGGCCGACCTTGCCCCCGAACTGTTGCACCTGGGCGATCACTTGGGAGGCGTCGCCAAAGCCGTTGAGGATCAGGTTGGCCCCGGCCTTGGCCAGACTGAGGGCGATCCCCAGGCCGATGCCGCTGGTGGAGCCGGTGACCAGTGCGGTCTTGCCCGAAAGAGTCGTCATGAATACCTCACACAATGCCAGTGGCGTAGAAAGTGCCGATCACCACAAAAACCGCCAGGGTCTTGATCAGCGTAATACAGAAAATATCTTTGTAAGCCTCGCGGTGGGTCAGCCCGGTGACCGCCAGCAGGGTAATCACCGCGCCGTTGTGTGGCAGGGTGTCCATGCCGCCGCTGGCCATCGCGGCGACCCGGTGCAACACTTCCAGCGGAATGTTCGCCGCGTGGGCTGCGCTGATGAACTGCTCGGACATTGCCGCCAGAGCGATGCTCATGCCGCCCGAGGCGGAACCGGTGATGCCGGCCAGCAGAGTCACGGTAATCGCTTCGTTGACCAGTGGGTTGGGAATGCTCTTGAGCCAGTCGGCCAGTACCAGGAAACCCGGCAGGGACGCGATCACCGCGCCGAAACCGTATTCCGAGGCCGTGTTCATCGCCGCCAGCAAGGCACCGCTGACCGCACTTTTACTGCCTTCGGCCAGCTTGCGGCTGATCGCCTTGTAGCCGAACACCAGCACCATGAGGATGCCGACCAGCAAGGCTGCCTGTACCGCCCAGATCGCCGTGAGCTTGGCGATTTCCGTGGTCACCGGCGTGGCCATGCCCGGCAGCGCGAGGCTGTGGGTCGTGCCGTACACCTGTGGAATCCAGTGGGTGAACAGCAGGTTCATGATGCCCACCGCCAGCAGTGGCGACAGCGCCAGCCACGGGTTGGGCAGCTTCAGGTCGGGGGCGGTTTCCGGCTCGTTGCGCAGGTCCGAACCATAGCCTTCACCGGTACGCTGGGCCTTGTTGCGCTGGCGCTGGAGAAACAGCATGCCGGCGCAGAACACGAAGATCGTGCCGATCACGCCCAGCCACGGCGCTGCCCAGGCGGTGGTGTTGAAGAAGGTGCTGGGGATGATGTTCTGGATTTGTGGCGTGCCGGGCAGGGCGTCCATGGTGAACGAGAAGGCGCCCAGCGCAATGGTCGCCGGGATCAGTCGCTTGGGGATGTTGCTCTGGCGGAACATTTCAGCGGCAAACGGATAGACCGCGAACACCACCACAAACAACGATACGCCGCCGTAGGTCAGCAAGGCGCAGACCAGCACGATCACCAGCATCGCCTGGCGAGTGCCGAGCAGGCGAATGGCTGCCGCGACGATAGAGCGCGAGAAACCGGACAGTTCGATCAGCTTGCCGAACACCGCGCCGAGCAGGAACACCGGGAAATACAGCTTGATGAAGCCGACCATTTTTTCCATGAACACCCCGGTGAAAGCGGGGGCGACGGCAGACGGGTCAGTCAGCAGGACAGCGCCGAGGGCGGCAATCGGGGCAAAAAGGATAACGCTGTAGCCACGGTAGGCAGCCAGCATCAGCAGCGCGAGGGCTGCCAAGGCAATGATCACACTCATGGTGTGTCTCCTGGGTTGTTATTTTTGTTGGGTGAAGCCTGGTGGGAGAGGCGTATAGCGAGTTTTGTGCCATCTTGTTAAGTTGTTGAAATATAAGGGTATATTTGATTTGCGAGGGTTGAGTTCGGATGCGTTGTCTCTAATTCGAGACTTTTGGCGATGGTGCCGGCCTCATCGCGAGCAAGCTCGCTCCCACAGGGGGACGGAGTAGTTCAGTAGAACGCGGTCTACTGTAGGAGCGAGCTTGCTCGCGATGGTTTGTCTAACAATGGAGACTAATGTCTCTTTATTGAGACTCGACAATCCCCAGCGCCACCATTTTCTTGTACAACGTCGACCGCCCCAGCCCCAGCCGCGCCGCAGCATCAACCACCTTACCCCCGCATTGCGCGAGGGTGGTTTCGATCAATTGCCGATCAAATCGCTCCCGCGCCACACTGAACGTCTCGTGGGCAAGCGGTTCGATGGTCAAGGGCGCCACGCGTTCCACCGGTATGAATGTACCGATCGCCCCGCGGATGTCCGCCACCGTCAGGCGCAAATCATCACTGAGCAGCGCGGCCCGCTCCAGCACATTGCGCAGCTCCCGGATGTTCCCCGGCCAGGCGTGTTGCCCCAGCAGTTCCAGGGCTTCGTGGTGCAATTCATGCTGGCTGCGCAGTTCTTCGAGAATGGCCTCACTGAGCGCCGGCACGTCATCGAGGCGGTCACGCAGGGGCGGAACCTGGATCGGCAGCACGTTGAGCCGGTAGTACAAGTCGGCGCGGAATTCGCCGCGCTTGATCGCGGCTTCCAGGTCCGTAGAGGTCGCGGCGATCACCCGCACATCGCTCTGGATCACTTCGTTGGAGCCCACCGGCTCGAATTCCTTTTCCTGCAGCACACGCAGCAGTTTGCTTTGCAGGGGCAGCGGCATGTCGCCGATTTCGTCGAGGAACAGCGTGCCGCCCTGAGCGATCTGCAATTTGCCGGCGCGGCCCTTGCGGTCGGCACCGGTAAACGCGCCGGGGGCAGTGCCGAAGAATTCGGCTTCCAGCAGCGATTCAGGAATCGCCGCGCTGTTGATACTGACAAACGCCTTGTGCGCGCGGGGCGAGGCGTTGTGGATGGCCTGGGCCAGCAACTCTTTGCCGGTACCGGTTTCTCCGAGCAGCAATACCGGCGATTCGGTACTCGCACTGCGCCGGGCGCGGCGTTTGACTTCCAGGCTGGCGGCGCTGGTGCCGATGAAGTGGGCGAAGTTGTATCTGGTCTGCCGCGCCCGCAGCAGCGAGCGGGTGGAGGCAAGTTCTTCCTGCATGCTCATATAGCGCTTGAGCATCGGCGACAGGCTACGCAACTCGTCGAACAGGGCGAAACCGATGGCGCCGATGACTACGCCGGCATCGTCGTGAATCGGCAGGCGCATGACCACCAGCGGTTCTTTGGAGGTGTCTTGCATATCCAGCAGAATCGGCCGGCCGGTGCGCACCACCTCACGCAGCAGGCTGCCGGGGATCACGCTTTCGCAGGGCTTGCCGATCGCGACTTCGGCCGATTGCAGGCCGAAGCGCCGGGCATAGCGCTCATTCATCCAGACGATGTTGGCATCGCGGTCGACAATCACCGTGCCCTCGCTTGATTGTTCGATGATTTCGAACAGCGAACGGATCGCCAGCAAGCGAACGCGCTGGTAGTCCTTGAGGCTTTCGGTGGTGTTCATGGACACTGATCCTGATTGTGTATTGCCTGTGGTGGCCTCATCGCGAGCAAGCTCGCTCCCACAGTTGATCTGTGTCGTTCACAAATCCCCTGTGGGAGCGAGCTTGCTCCGGGCGGCGTTCCGACGATGGCCGCGATGCGGTCTAACAGTCAGATTATGCCTGCCCCAACATCGCCGCCGCCAATAGCTCCTTGGTGTACGGATGCTGCGGTGAGTCAAACACCTCATGGCTGGCGCCGCGTTCCACCACTTTTCCGTCCTTGATCACGATCATGTCGTGGGCCAGGGCGCGCACCACTGCCAGATCATGACTGATGAACAGATAGGTCAATCCGTACTTTTCCTGAAGCTGACGGAGCAGGGCGACCACTTGTTTTTGCACCGTGCGGTCCAGCGCCGAGGTTGGTTCGTCGAGCAGGATCAGTGCCGGTTTCAGCACCAGCGCCCGGGCGATGGCGATACGTTGACGCTGCCCGCCAGAGAACTCGTGGGGATAGCGATGGCGACTTTGGGGGTCAAGGCCGACTTCGTTCAGTGCCCGGATCACTTCGGCATTGCACTCTTCAGTGCTCAACTGGCTGTGCACTTCCAGGCCTTCGCTGATGATCTGTGCGACCGACATCCGCGGGCTGAGGCTGCCGAAAGGGTCCTGGAACACCACCTGCATCTTTTTGCGCCACGGCCGTAGCTGTTTTTGCGTCAGGCCGTCCAGCGCCTGGCCTTGAAAGCGAATACCGCCTTCGGAGTCGAGCAAACGCAGGATCGCCTGGCCAAGGGTGGACTTTCCCGAACCGGACTCGCCGACGATACCCAGGGTCTTGCCGCGTTGGATATTCAGGCTGATGCCATCCACTGCACGCAGCCAGGTCTTGCGCTGAAACAGGCCACCACCGACAGGAAACCGCACCTGTAGGTTGTCCACCTCCAGTACGTTTTCGCGCTCGTCCCGGGGCAAGGCTTCGCCCTCGGGTTCGGCGTGCAGCAGTATGCAGCTATAAGGGTGCCTGGGTTCGGTGAACAGGGTTTCGCACGGCGCCTGCTCGACGATTTCCCCGGCCTTCATCACGCACACGCGCTGGGCGATGCTGCGCACCAGATTGAGGTCATGGCTGATCAGTAGCAGCGACATGCCCAGCCGCTGTTGCAGGGATTTGAGCAGCAGCAGGATTTTGCGCTGCACCGTCACATCCAGCGCGGTGGTCGGTTCGTCGGCAATCAGCAGTTCCGGTTCACACGCCAGGGCCATGGCGATCATCACCCGCTGGCGCTGTCCGCCAGACAATTGATGGGGATAGGCCTTGAGGCGCTCTTCGGGTTTCTGGATGCCTACCAGATGCAACAATTCGAGGATCCGCGCTTGCGCCGCCTTGCCCGCCAGGCCTTTGTGCACCAGCAAGGTTTCACCGATCTGTTTTTCGATGCTGTGCAGCGGGTTGAGGGAGGTCATCGGTTCCTGGAAGATCATCGCGATGCGATTGCCGCGCAGTTTGCGCAACTTGCCGGCATCGGCGCCCACCAGTTCCTGGCCGCGATAGCGGATGCTGCCTGTCGTCTCGGTATCGGTTTGCGGCAGCAGTTGCAGGATTGAGTGGGCCGTCACCGACTTGCCCGAGCCCGATTCGCCCACCAGCGCCAGGCATTCGCCGGGGCGGATGTCCAGGCACAGATTGCGCACCACGGTCTGGCCACTGAAGGCCACGCTGAGGTCACGGATTTCGATCAGGTTGGTCATATCAACATCCGCATCAAGATCGGGGGTCAAAAGCGTCGCGCAGTGCTTCGCCAATGAACACCAGTAAAGAAAGAATCAGCGCCAGGGTGAAGAACGCCGTCAGGCCCAGCCATGGCGCTTGCAGGTTTTGCTTGCCCTGACCGATCAGTTCACCCAGGGAAGCGCTGCCGGCAGGCATGCCGAAGCCGAGGAAGTCCAGCGCCGTCAGGGTGGAAATCGCCCCGGTCAGAATGAACGGCAAGTAGCTCAAGGTCGCGTTCATGGCGTTGGGCAGAATGTGCCGCACGATGACTTTGCGGTCGGTCAGGCCCAGCGCGCGCGCGGCCTTGACGTATTCCAGGTTGCGCCCGCGCAGGAACTCGGCGCGCACCACGTCCACCAGGGCCAGCCATGAAAACAGCGCCATGATTCCCAGCAGCCACCAGAAATTCGGCTCGACGAAGCCCGACAGGATGATCAGCAGGTACAGCACCGGCAACCCGGACCACACCTCCAGCAGACGCTGGCCGAGCAAATCCACCCAGCCGCCGTAATAGCCTTGCAGGGCTCCGGCCGCGATGCCGATCAGGGCACTGACAAAGGTCAGCATCAAGGCAAACAGGATCGACACCCGTGCCCCGAAGATCACCCGGGCCAGGACATCCCGTGCCTGGTCGTCGGTGCCCAGCCAATTGACGCTGGAGGGTGGGCTGGGGGCAGGCTTGTTCAGGTCGTAGTTGGGGGTGTCGTCACTGAACGGAATCGGTGGAAACAGCAACCAGCCGCCGTCCTTCTTGATCAGTTTCTGCACGTAGTCGCTGCGGTAGTCGGCCTGGAACGGCAGTTGCCCGCCGAAGGCCTGTTCGGTGTGGCGCTTGAAGACCGGGAAATACCACTGGCCCTGATAGCTGACCACTAACGGTTTGTCGTTGGCGATCAGTTCGCCGCCCAGGGTCATCAGGAACAGGCCGACAAACAACCAGAGCGACCACCAGCCCCGACGGTTTTTCTTGAAGCGCTCGAAGCGGCGACGCGCCAGCGGTGAAAGCTTGAGCATCAGGCGTTCCTCGCGGCGAAGTCGATACGCGGGTCGACCAGGGTGTAGCAGAGGTCGCCGACCAGTTTTATCAGAAGGCCAAACAAGGTGAAGATGAACAGCGAGCCGAACACCACCGGATAGTCCCGGGATACTGCCGCTTCGTAGCTCATGCGGCCGAGACCGTCGAGGGAGAAGATCACCTCGATCAGCAGGGAACCGGCAAAAAACACACTGATGAACGCCTGGGGAATGCCCGACACCACCAGTAACATGGCGTTGCGGAACACGTGCCCGTAGAGCACCCGTCGTTCACTCAAGCCCTTGGCCCTGGCGGTGACTACGTACTGGCGGGTGATTTCATTGAGGAACGAGTTCTTGGTCAGGATGGTCAGCGTGGCGAATCCGCCGATCACCAGGGCGGTCACGGGCAACACCAGATGCCAGAAGTAGTCGGCCACCTTGCCAAGGGTCGACAGCGATTCGAAGTTGTCCGAGACCAGCCCGCGGACCGGAAACCAGTTCAGCGAAGTGCCACCGGCAAAGATCACGATCAGAAACATCGCAAACAGGAACGCCGGCATGGCATAGCCAATGATGATCGCGGTACTGCTCCAGATGTCGAATTGGCTGCCATGGTGCACGGCCTTGCGGATACCCAGGGGAATCGACACCAGGTAGGTGATCAGCGTCGCCCAGAGTCCGAGGGAAATGGTCACGGGCATTTTTTCGAGGATCAGGTCGGTGACGGTGGCACCGCGGAAGAAACTTTTGCCGAAGTCCAGGCGCGCGTAGCTGGTGAGCATTAGCCAGAGGCGTTCGTGGGCCGGTTTGTCGAAGCCGTACTGTTTTTCAATGTCCTTGATCAGCTGCGGGTCGAGCCCGCGACTGGCCCGGGACTTGCCGCTCACGGATTCGCCGGAACCGCCGCCGACCGCGGCGCCGCCAATGCCTTGCAGGTGCGCGATGGCCTGTTCGACCGGCCCGCCCGGCGCGGCCTGGACGATGACAAAGTTGACCAGGAGAATAATCACCAGCGTCGGAATGATCAGCAGCAGACGCCGCAATATGTAAGCCCACATCAGTGCGGCCCTCCGGGTTTGCCTCGGCTGATACGCTCGGCCGTCATCTGTTGGTTGGTCAATGGCGTGGTGCTCATCTCCCACCAACTCTCGATGGCTTCGTCATTACTCGCTTGCACGTTCGGGATGCCGAAGCGGTTCCACCACACCGTTGAGGTGCCCGGCGGGTAATAGTTGGGAATCCAGTAGTAATTCCATTGCAGCACCCGGTCCAGGGCATGGGCGTAATGCAACATGTCAGCCTGGGTATTGGCGCGGATCAGCCCGGTGATCAGGGTGTCCACCGCCGGGTTCTGCAACACCATGTAGTTGTTGGAGCCAGGGTCGGTGGCCGCCTCCGAACCGAAGTAATTGACCAGTTCGCCCCCCGGAGAGGTGGTGACCGGGTAGCCGGTGACGATCATGTCGTAGTCGCGGCTCATCAGACGATTGACGTACTGGGACGAGTCGATGCGGCGGATGTTCAGGTCGATGCCGATCTGTTTCAGCGTGCGTTTATAGGGCAACAGCAGGCGGTCCATGCCGTTTTGACTGACCAGGAACGTGAAGCTCAGCGGTTCGCCGTGGGCATTGACCAGTTGGTCGCCATCGGGTTTCCAGCCGGCCTGTTCGAGCAAGTCCAGGGCCTGCAACTGCTTGTCACGAATCACGCCGCTGCCATCGGTCTTCGGCGCCTCGAACACCTGGGTGAAGACCTCGTCGGGAATCTGCCCGCGCAGCGGTTCGAGAATCGCCCGCTCACCGGCATCCGGCAGTTGCCGGGCCGCGAGATCGGTATTGGAAAAAAAGCTCTGCTGGCGGATGTACATGTCGCGCATCATCTGCCGGTTGCTCCACTCGAAGTCCCACAGCATCACCAGCGCCTGGCGCACGCGACGGTCCTGGAATATGGGCTTTTGCAGATTGAACACAAAACCCTGGGCTGGCTGCGGCGCCTCGGTGGCAAGGTGGGCTTTTTGCAGGCGACCATCGCTCAGGGCCGGGCTTTCGTAGCCGATGGAGTAAGCGGTGGCGGAAAATTCCCGGTTGTAGTCATAGGCGCCCCCGCGCAGGACCTGGCGCGCCACGTCGGTATCGCCGAAGTACTCGATGCTGAAATGATCGAAGTTGTACAGGCCACGGCTGACCGGCAGATCCTTGCCCCACCAGTCGGGATTGCGTTCGAACGTGATGCTGCGCCCCGAATCGATCTTGCCTACTTTGTAGGGGCCGCTGCCCAACGGCGCTTCATAGCCGCCGCCACCGGCGAAATCGCGGCTCTTCCACCAGTGTTCGGGAAACACCGGCAAGGTTGCGATATCGAGGGGCAGGGTGCGATTTTCGTTGTTCTTGAAATCAAAGCGGATGGTCAGTGGCGATTCCACTTCGACGCTTTTGACGTCGGCGAATTGGGTTCGGTAGCGCAGGCTGCCCTGGGTCATCAGCAGGTCGAAGGTGTAGCGCACGTCTTGGGCGGTAATCGGTTTGCCATCGGCAAAACGCGCCTTGGGGTTGAGGTAAAAGCGCAGGGACAGGCCGTCCTCTGAACGCTCCATCTTCTCAGCCACCAGACCGTAAACGGTATAAGGTTCGTCCAGCGAGCGTTGGGCCAGTGGCGAGTAGATCAAGCCGTCAATCTGTGTAACGCCGATGCCTTTGTCGATGTAAGGCAAAACATGGTCGAACTGACCGATTTCGATCGCCGAGCGCCGCATCGTGCCACCCTTGGGGGCCTGCGGGTTGGTGTAGGCGAAATGACTGAAGCCGGGAGGGTATTTCGCCGGTTCGCCGTACACGGTCATTGCCGGTTGCGGTGCCGCATGCACGCCCGCGGCACCCATCAGCAGGGCCACGGCCGTGAACAGCAAAGTAGGGAAAGCCAGTCGCATTGTCAGCCTTAGAGCCGGAGGTCGTTAACGACAATTTGTACGCTAGCGGCGCGTCCCTCGCCAGCCGTATTGCGCGTTGAAAACACAACGGCCCACCAATAGGCGGGCCGTTGAGTGAATAGCTCAAGCGTCGATCAGTCCTGACGGCTGGTCACTTCCAGCAGGTGGAAACCGAACTGGGTCTTGACTGGGCCCTGGACCACGTTGAGCGGTGCGCTGAAGACCACGGTGTCGAATTCCTTGACCATCTGGCCCGGACCGAACGAACCCAGGTCACCGCCCTGGCGGCTGGAAGGGCAGGTGGAGTTTGCCTTGGCAACTTCGGCGAAATCGGCGCCAGCCTCGATTTGGGCCTTGAGTTCGTTGCACTTGGCTTCGGAGGCAACAAGGATGTGACGGGCAGTGGCTTTAGCCATGGGAAAATACTCCTTTCAATACTCGATAAAGTGCTGAGCCTACCGGATTCAGTGAGCTATTTCTCCTCAAAGTTCCGTTCCACGCGGGATCCGCGGCAGTCGCACCTCAAAGGCCGGCGTCCCTCAAGCGCCTGGCGTGCTGGACATACAGTTCAATCGGGTTGACACCTTTACGCAGTTGACCGGCCGGCTGGCCAATGGTGTCCAGATGATCCAGTGAATAGTCGGACCGGATAACCGTTCCCAGATGGGAGCTGAAACGACCGACCAAACCGTCGTTCTGCTCGCTTTCCGTGACGAAATAACCGGAAAGGGCTCGACAGAAGACGTTGAACGGATCGAGCGCATAAAGCCCTTCTTGGAGCGCATTCGGCGGCAGCACGCCGCTCCACGAGTAGTAATGAACACCGTTGACCCGTTCGCACCCCTTGCCACCCCAGGTGGCAGGCAGTCCTTGTGGGTATTTGTCGTTGAATGCGCCTACGCCTTCGGTGGTCAGCGCGTTGAGGGCGGCAATGGCGTTCCGCGGTAGATACTGATTGTCGCTTAATGCCGCGAGGAAGTCGGCGAACAGGGTCACCACTGTCTCGGCCACATGTTCCGGCAGGCAGCCCGGTGTCAATGCCTTGCGCAGGAAGTCGGCCAGTTCCGAACCATGGTTCGGCCCGCTGACAGAGGTGACCGATGCCACGCTGTGTGGCGCAATCGCCGCGGCATAACGTGCGGTCAGTGCGCCCTGGCTATGACCTATGAGGTTGACTTTGTGTGCACCGGTTCCTTCCAGTACCCGCTCGATCTGTGCGAGCAATTGGTCTCCGCGTACCTCGTTGTCATGGATGGCCGACAAGTGGGGAACGAACACCCTGGCTCCGGCGTTCCTCAGCGCCTGTCTGATGTCGTGAAAGAGCTCGAACTTGCCGATTCTTTCGAAGCCGAAAAGGCCGTGGACCAGCAGTATTGGGTAACAAGTGCTTGCATTCCTTTGCATGTTCATACCTTTACGCAGAAGTTCATTGGGACTGCATGGCGCTTCACTCTAAAACACTCGAGGTTGGCGCGATGTATGAAAAGTCCGGCGAAACTTGCGGAAAACGGAATAGAACAAGTGCGAATACCCAAGAGTGGCTGAAGCCTTGTTCGGAATCCTTTGAGGACTTTTCGCGGCAATCAGCTTGCTGCTGATCAAAGACCTACTTTGCGTGTATCGACTTTCCGAGCGGGTCAGCGTTTGAGGCCGACATCGCGGTTGTTTGCCATGGGGTTAAATAGCCGTCCAGAGCCGGCCACCTGTCCGGTGTCTATTCCAGGGAATGGAGCGAATGAATGACTGTTTATGAACCCGATACCTTGAATCTCGCGCAGCAACCATTACCACCTCCCATGCTGGAGCAGGCGCAAAACGGTGTTCTGAACCCTTCTGACAAAAAAGCCGTCATCAGGGTCCAGCCGTATCCAGGCATGACCTGCGGCGACAAATTACTATTGAGTTGGGCGGGGCTGGATGCCGATGGCCTCGCCTGCAGGCATCAGGTGGCGCGTTTTGTCAGTGAGGAAAGGGTCGGCGAGGACATCATCTTTGCCGTAGGTGGTGCACATATCGCGGCGCTTGAGGGTGGCTCACTGGAAATCGGTTACTCACTCACGAGCACTCGATTTTCCGAGCCCGTGCATTCCCATCGTCTGCAGCTGAGTGTCGGTGACGTGCAATGCAACCTGTTGCCCGCGACGGTGAACGATGCGGTGGGTACAACGCTTGATCCGGATAGGGTGAAAGAAGGGGCGATCGTTACGATCAAACCCTATGCGCGCATGGCGGCGGGCGACTGGGTGTTGCTGACCTGGGCGGGCGTTTCGGTCGACTCAAGTTTCAGTGATGCACTCAAGGTCGAGTCCTTCGCGGTGGGGGACGAACTGTCGTTTTGGGTCAGTCCGGAGTGCATTACGCGGGATCTGGGCTCCTCAGTGTCCGTCGATTATTGCGTCAAGCAAGCAGGGCAGGGGCCTCGTTATTCTGAAGTAACGGCACTGATGATTGGCATCCTGGAGCGCCGACCACTGCAAGCACCCACTGTGCTGGAAGCCGACGAAGGTTGGGTGGACCTGCAGGATGCGCAGGATGGCGTGACCGTCGTCATCGAGAACGCCAGCGCTGAAAAAGGAGAACGGATTTACCTGGAGTGCGATGGGGAGAAACTCAATCACCATGACGACCGCGAAGTAACCAGAGACACCGCTGGCGAGCCGTTGGTGTTCATCATTCCCTACCCGTTCTGGAGGGAGCATCGAGATTCGGCGATCCGTGTTTCCTATTCAGTCGAGCGCCTTGACGGTACCCGACAGCAATCGGGGGTTACGCTGGTTCAAGTGCAGTCCCTGATGGGACATTGATTGCCATTTGCCCTCCAGTCTTCCCATGAAGGCCGGAGGGCGCACGGATGATGCCGATTATCACGCGTCGTTTGACGCTCGCAGCCGATCTGCCGCATCAAGCAACAGTTGTTCTGTCCCGACCCAACCGAGGCAACCATCGGTCACCGACACACCGTATTTCAATGACGAACTCAATGGCTGGCAGCCTTCGAACAAATGGCTCTCGATCATCATGCCGATCAGCGAACGATCACCTTGCAGGCGTTGTTCAAGTACATCGTTGAAAACGGCTGGCTGGCGCAACGGGTCTTTGCCGCTGTTGGCATGACTGCAATCGACCATGATTCGAGCCGGAATCCTGAGCCTGGTCAGGTCGCTGTTCACCTGGGCGATGCTGGCGCTGTCGTAGTTCGGGCCGCGATGGCCGCCGCGCAGTACCAGGTGCGTGTCCGCATTACCCGGGGTTTGAATGATCGCCGGATGCCCCTGGCTATCGACACCGAAATGGCGATGGGGATGGGCGGCGGAGCGCATGGCATCGCTGGCGACGCCGACACCGCCGTCTGTCCCGTTCTTGAACCCTACAGGCATAGCCAGCCCGCTGGCCATTTCCCGATGGATCTGCGACTCCGTGGTCCGGGCGCCAATTGCGACCCAGCTCAACAGATCATCGAAGTAGCCGGCCGCCATCGGTTGCAGCAGTTCAGTGGCAACGGGCAGACCCAGGCGGAGCATTTCGCGCATCAGCTCCCGGGACAGCGTCAGGCCGGCGGCCATGTCATCGCTGCCATCGAGGTGCGGGTCGTAGGCCAGGCCTTTCCAGCCAACCGTGGTACGGGGTTTTTCGACGTAGGCACGCATCACCAGCAGCATTTCGTCGCTGACTTCGGCGGCGAGGCGGGCAAGGTTGCCAGCGTATTCGAGGGCTGATTCGGGATCGTGTATCGAGCAGGGGCCGACGATGACCAGCAGGCGGGAATCTTCACCGTTGAGGATCGCGCGAACTGCCTGGCGGTGGGCGGTGACTTGCCGGGTCAGGGCGTTGCCGAGGGGCAATTGCTGTTTGAGTTGCAATGAGCTGGGCAGGCGCAAGGTCAGCGCTTCATTGGCAGGGCTCAAGGTGGACAGCGGCAGTGCAGAGACGGACGAGTTCATATTCAAGGCTTCCTGGGCTGGTGGCGGGTTCGTGCCCGCGCGCTCGGCCCTACTGGGGTGTTCGACAATTGGCCGGATTGGCTGCGTGTGTGTGCTTGCCACCTGTGGGTGACCGATCGGAGGCGGCAGGCTGTCCCGAGCGGAGGGTGGTAAATCGCCAGGCGGTAAAACTGTCGTAACGGTAATAAGTGGCGTAGTTCATGTTCTTAATCCTCTGAATGTCTGGTGTGTCGCTAAAAGTGTTGGGGCCGAAAAAACAAAACCCCCGGTCGGGAGGCCGACCGGGGGTTGAGAATTCTCTGGTGGCGACCCGTTTAAAGTGGGCGCCGTGTGGGTATCAGGCGCGCCAGTGGCTAAACCAATACCCAAAATAAAAGCTGACCGGAGCACAACCGTCGTTCACCGGGGCAGCAGCAACCGAGCGCGGGGCGCTGGCGGTACCAAGCTGTAAGAGGGCGTTGAACATGGTCTGTCTCCGATGGATGGGTCGAGCTTACTAGAGGCCGGTACGCAGATTCAATCAGAAAATGCTATCGGCCAACGACGTCCCTTTCTATCGCTTGAGTGCCCCGAAGGTTGTGACACACTCTGTGCTTCAATAAAAAACAAATCGTCACAAGGACGCACCTGACCCTCGCCGTGGAGCTGGAATGATGGAATGCCAATGGCGTCCGGCAACACCGGATGACCTGGAATTTGCCCGCGAACTGACCTGTAGGGGCATGCTGCGTTACTACATTGAGCATGACCTGTTGTGGCTGGACGAAGCGTTTGACGTGGCCTGGGCCGGGCGGGACAACCGCTTGATTGCATGGGGCGACAAAGTGCTGGGTTATGTCAGCCTGAGCCGTGATGCCAGGGCCTTGTATATCCGTGAATTGCATATCGTCGAAGCATTTCGTGGGCAGGGCGCTGGATCCTGGGCGATCGATCAGGTACTGGTTCTGGCGCGCCGGGAACGGCGCCGGGCGTTGCGCCTGACGGTTTTCGAAAACAACCCGGCGCAAGCGTTGTACGAGCGCAAGGGATTGAGGGTGGTGGGCAAGGACGAATGTTTCCTGAGGATGCAGCTGGATATCCCCGGCCTGGATCTCTGCAACACGCTTGCGACAAGCCTTTCAAGATGAATTGAAACTTTTAATCTGACGCTTTCCGCTAGGTCTGCCAGATGCTTTTTGCTAAGGTGTCTGACAACCCAATAAGACCAAATCGCGAGGTGTCTGCTTGATTAGGGTGCTAGTAGTCGATGACCATGATCTCGTTCGTACAGGCATTACACGAATGCTGGCTGACATCGATGGCCTGCAAGTAGTCGGCCAGGCCGAGTCGGGTGAGGAATCCCTGATCAAGGCGCGCGAGCTGAAACCCGATGTGGTGTTGATGGACGTCAAGATGCCGGGTATCGGCGGTCTTGAAGCCACTCGAAAATTATTGCGCAGTCATCCGGATATCAAGGTCGTCGCGGTGACCGTGTGTGAAGAGGACCCGTTTCCTACGCGGCTGTTGCAGGCCGGTGCGGCAGGTTACCTGACCAAGGGGGCAGGTTTGCCGGAAATGGTCCAGGCCATTCGCCTGGTATTTGCCGGGCAACGCTACATCAGTCCGCAAATTGCCCAGCAATTGGCGATCAAGTCCTTCCAGCCGACCAACGATTCGCCTTTCGATGCCTTGTCGGAGCGGGAAATCCAGATCGCGCTGATGATCGTCGGCTGCCAGAAAGTACAGATCATTTCCGATAAACTGTGCCTGTCCCCGAAAACCGTGAACACCTACCGTTACCGCATCTTCGAAAAGCTTTCGATCAGCAGTGATGTCGAGTTGACGCTGTTGGCGGTTCGTCATGGCATGGTCGACGCCAGCCTCTGAAAATGAACGACACCTTTGATCCGAGCGCCTTTCTGTCGACCGTTAGCGGGCGCCCTGGTGTGTACCGCATGTTCGACAGCGAAGCGCGGTTGCTCTACGTCGGCAAGGCGAAGAACCTCAAGAATCGCCTGTCGAGCTACTTTCGCAAGACCGGGCTTGCCCCCAAGACCGCCGCGCTGGTGGCGCGTATCGCCCAGGTCGAGACGACGATCACCGCCAACGAAACCGAAGCCTTGCTGCTTGAGCAGACGTTGATCAAGGAATGGCGCCCGCCCTATAACATCCTGCTGCGCGACGATAAATCCTACCCCTACGTCTTTCTCTCCGACGGAGAGTTTCCGCGCCTGAGCATTCATCGCGGCGCGAAAAAGGCCAAGGGCAAGTATTTCGGGCCTTATCCGAGTGCCGGCGCGATCCGCGAAAGCCTGAGCCTGCTGCAAAAGACGTTTTTCGTTCGGCAATGCGAAGACAGTTATTACAAGAACCGCACGCGCCCTTGCCTGCAATACCAGATCAAGCGCTGCAAGGCGCCCTGTGTCGGGCTGGTGGAGCCGCAGGTATACGCCGAGGATGTCCGCCATTCGGTGATGTTTCTTGAAGGGCGCAGCAATGCACTGACTGACGAGTTGTCCGCCGGGATGGAAGAGGCGGCGATCAATCTCGAATTCGAACGAGCAGCCGAGTTGCGGGACCAGATTGCGTTACTGCGCCGGGTCCAGGATCAACAGAGCATGGAGGGCGGGACCGGGGACGTCGATGTGATTGCCGCCTTCGTCAACCCGGGCGGCGCCTGTGTTCACTTGATCAGCGTGCGGGGCGGGCGGGTACTGGGAAGCAAGAACTTTTTCCCTCAAGTCGGTATTGAAGAAGACGTTTCCGAAGTCATGGCCGCATTTCTAGGCCAGTACTTCATCAGCAGTCCTGAACGCGACTTGCCAAGCGAACTGATCGTCAATGTGGTCCACGATGACTTTCCCACGCTGATCGCCGCCATCGACGAGTTGCGCGGTCGTGAACTGACCATCAGCCATCGCGTGCGGGGCACGCGGGCGCGCTGGCAGCAATTGGCGGTGACCAATGCCGAGCAGGCACTGAGTGCGCGCCTGGCGAATCGTCAGCACATTACGGCGCGCTTCGATGCACTGGCCGAGGTGCTGAAGCTGGATGAACCTCCACAGCGCCTTGAGTGCTACGACATCAGTCACTCCAGCGGCGAGGCGACGGTGGCGTCCTGCGTGGTCTTCGGTCCCGAAGGTCCGATCAAGGCCGATTACCGCCGGTACAACATTGAGGGCGTTACGGCCGGCGATGATTACGCGGCGATGCATCAGGCGCTGACCCGACGCTTCAGCAAACTGAAGGACGGGGAGGGCAAGCTGCCGGATATCCTGCTGGTGGACGGCGGTAAAGGTCAGTTGTCCATGGCCCGTGACGTGCTCGATGAACTGGCCGTGCCTGACCTGATTCTGCTGGGCGTGGCAAAAGGTGCGACGCGCAAGGCCGGTTTCGAAACCCTGTACCTGAACGACGCTGCACATGAGTTCACCTTGCGCGGGGATTCGCCCGCGCTGCACCTGATCCAGCAGATTCGCGACGAAGCCCACCGGTTTGCCATTACCGGGCACCGCGCCCGACGTGGAAAAACCCGTCGGACGTCTACACTGGAAGGCGTCGCCGGCGTCGGACCCACACGTCGGCGTGATTTGTTGAAACATTTTGGTGGATTGCAGGAGCTGTCTCGTGCAAGCATCGAAGAAATTGCCAAAGCCCCCGGGATCAGTAAAAAGCTCGCAGAGTTGATTTATGCAAATCTGCACAGCGAGTAGAATGCCCCCTCACCTCGCAGCCAGTTGTGCCGATGAATATCCCTAATCTGATTACCGTTCTACGCGTTCTGCTCATACCGATCTTCATTTTGCTGTTCTACCTGCCTTACCAGTGGAGCTACATGGCCTCCGCTTCGGTCTTCGCATTTGCTGCCGCGACCGACTGGCTGGACGGGTATCTGGCCCGCCGGCTGGAACAAAGCACACCGTTCGGGGCTTTCCTCGATCCGGTTGCCGACAAGCTGATGGTTGCGGTTGCATTGGTCCTGTTGGTGCAGGAACACGGAAACCTGTGGCTCACGCTGCCGGCTGCCGTGATCATCGGTCGCGAGATTGTCGTCTCGGCACTGCGCGAGTGGATGGCCGAACTGGGCGCTCGTGCCCACGTCGCCGTATCGAACCTGGGCAAATGGAAAACCGCCGCGCAAATGTTGGCGCTGGTGATCCTGCTGGCCAATTCCAAGGATTTCAGTTTCTGGGTCTTGCTGGGCTACACCTTGCTGATGGTGTCGGCTGGCCTGACTTTGTGGTCGATGGTCCAGTACCTGCGGGCTGCCTGGCCACATCTGAAGACCGACGTTGAAAAGAAATAAAACTTTTTTGAATCAAAGGGTTGACGGGGCTTCTGGATTCTATAGAATGCGCCACACCAAGACGCGGGAATAGCTCAGTTGGTAGAGCACGACCTTGCCAAGGTCGGGGTCGCGAGTTCGAGTCTCGTTTCCCGCTCCAAGTTTGTACGCATTTGATGTCGCGCTACTGACAACAAATGTTTTGAGGCCGAGTAGCAAAATGGTTATGCAGCGGATTGCAAATCCGCCTACGCCGGTTCGATTCCGACCTCGGCCTCCACTAATAAACAAGCTCCGTAGATCTATGATTTACGGAGCTTTTTTATTTGCAGTAGCCTGCAAGATTTAGTCTTGAAAAGGGTATTTGCGAACTTGCTTCACTGGGGCGGGATGTATATATTTCCACCTCTGCTGCACAAGCGTCAGAACTGCCAGAGCGTTATTTGGCAAAAGCTTGACGCTTCACCGCGCTACCGCCCGAATGGCGAAACTGGTAGACGCATGGGACTTAAAATCCCCCGCTCGTAAGGGCGTGCCGGTTCGATTCCGGCTTCGGGCACCATATAAATCAAGGGTTTGCGAGCGAAAGCTGGGCAAGCCCTTGTTTGTTTCTGGTCCGCAATTATTGGATTGGTCCGCAATTCACTTGGTTGGTGAGACTTTTTTCCCTTTCCTGTTGCGGATGTACTGCTCGGTCATTACAACGGTCGTATGCCCAAGTTGATCCCTGGCCTGCAAAATGTCACCGCTTGATTCGGCCTTGTCCGTGCCGGCTTTGGAGCGTAAATCGCGCATTTGAAACTCGGACTTTGCGACACAAGCCGCTTCCTTGGCCAAGTCAAATCTTCCTCGTAACATCGCCACCGACATTGGTGTGCCATCCTCGAAAGCTTTTCCGATGACCAATTTTGATGATGTCCGAACTGTGGCTACTACTCAGTCAATCGGCAGTTGATTGAGGAGATGACGGTAGCAAGACAGATCTTTCACACCGAGCGCACCCAACAATGCTTGTTGATCCATTCTTGGTCGGGCCAAGTGCCTGCGACTAAGCGTGTCGACACTACAAAGCATCGATTGATTGTGGAGAGCACGCGAAAAGGGGTAGGGTGGCTCAAGCGCCGTACTCCGTGACCGGATGCGACAGGGGGTAGTGGCAATTTGGTTGTGGGTGAGCGATTAATCTTTCAGGCCGGCATGGGGTCGGTTTAAGGAGATGCAGTGGTTAGTGATCGCGAAATTGCACTGGAACAAGCGCTTGTAGCAATTATTGGAGCGGCCGTCGCCAGCGGGCTTGATGTAAAAAGCCTGATGGACAACGCGACAGCCGGCTTACTTGGAAATGCTGCATACCGCTGGGCTGAACATCCGCATGTGTTAAACGC
The DNA here is from genome assembly GCF_017350115.1 of Pseudomonas sp. GW456-L13. Taxonomy (NCBI): domain Bacteria; kingdom Pseudomonadati; phylum Pseudomonadota; class Gammaproteobacteria; order Pseudomonadales; family Pseudomonadaceae; genus Pseudomonas; species Pseudomonas sp. GW456-L13. Next base: position 1,441 of record NZ_JACNAS010000002.1, on the reverse strand, counting down.
CATTAAAGTGATGAATGATGCATATGATCAAGTCAAGTAGTGGAGACTGCGCCAGCGCAGTAGCTAGACCGCCACATTTCGACACCGGTCTTGGCGAGCCCTACTAGCTTTCGCGACCACTTTTCAGAAACTACGATTTCAGGTCGCGACATGTTGGCGAAGCGGGCAGACTGATCGGCAGGTGCTTTGGCCAGATTGATGAGGAGCGTGGACACCGTCTCCTGCCACTCCTCGAAGTCGTGGCGCTCACCCAGCACGTGGTTGTTGATAAGCGCTTCCAGAGTTTCTTGTTGGATGGTTTTTTATGACTCATCCCACCGGAACGCGGCGATCTTTTCCATCCCGCTAAAGACCAAGTTCATCGTCGAATGATAGCCGCAGCTGATGCTTTCCAGCAGCATGACGGTCAGGTAGGCCGCTATGAAATCGACTTCATTCTGCTGATCTCTGGCTTCGTTCATTTGCGAAATGATGGGAATCATGTAGTTGACTTTTCCCTCAACCGACAACGCCATAAACCCAGGTAGTCCGCCTATGTCGTTTTCCAGGGCCCGTTGATACTTCCGCAGCCTGTGAGACGTCATCAGCTTGATGGTGGTACTGAGGGGTTTGAGACGGAGCGAGAGTCCCTCGAGGTCTAGTTCAAGCGCTAGTTGTCGCTCGGGTTTGAAAAACAGCATGCCGAACTCCCATCCTGATTAGCGCCTTCACTCTTAAGGCGCAAATGTATGCGCTGCTGCGCCAGAAGTTGGGGGCTTGGGTCGCCATCAGTGGCGCAGTTTTCAACCAGCAGGGCCTTGTCGGTACTGGGCAATTGAACATAGCCCCCGTTACTCGTAACGCGCGGGCTACCTTTTTGTTGCGGCCCGCGCTTCAGCGTGTTGCACCGCTCCTTGAATGTAGTCAAAGCCCATCGATCACCGGCAAGGCTTGCAGCGGATCTCGATCAACCCCTGAACTGTCTCCCATACTCAAGCATGATCCATGCCCGTTCGTTGTTCACGTCGGCCACCCACTGCGTCGCTTCCTCGGCTCTGATCTCCCCGGCCAGGCATTCGTTTCTTGCACCAGATGCCGCGCCTTGGCGTACTTGGGGTGGAGGAGGGTTTTTTGACCTGGCGCGCGCCGTCGTCCCCCAGCCACGCCTGCGGTCTGAATGTGTCGTTTTTTCTGCATACCTGCACCCGGCTAAAACAGGCCCAGGTTGGGGGCTGTGTACGCGAATGTGGGGCGGAAAAAGCCTGCAGATCGATGGCTCAACATGAAAAGCCTGAAGCACCCAGGGGGAGGGTGCAGGCAGAGGTCCATCTGCTGTTTGTGCGTGTAAACACACAAACGGACCCCAATATGCACGCAGCGGCGTTCTTCAAGCCTTGTGCTGCTCGCCAGTTCACAGCGCATGGGATCAAGGGGATCTCGTATCTGAACTGCAAAAAAAATG